>NZ_JBIAFV010000015.1:0-201773 GCF_042869435.1 Nocardia sp. NPDC006982
TCGTCGAAGCGCATGCGCCGCAGGCGCGAGTCTCGACGGCTCGGACGCGAGACACCAGGGGGCCGCGAACACGCCGCGCCGAAGGCGCGGCCAATTAGACACAGCAAATCAAACACCGCCGTGGCGCATGCGGAAGATGGCCTTGGCCGTGCGCAGATGCCGTGGGTGCCGGTCGAAGGTGGACAGGTTCACTGCCGCGCGATACCGCTTGCGCGCGATCGCCAGCGTCCGGCTGAACTCGCGCAGTCCCTGATCGCCGTGATGGTGTCCCTGCCCGTATTCGCCGACCCCGCCGAACGGCAGCGCCGGAATCCCGGCGTAGGTGCTCGAAGAATTGATGGTCACAACGCCGACCCGCAGTTGCTCGGCGAAGGATTCGATACCGTGCACATCCCGGGTGAAGACCGACACCGCGACACCATTGCCCACCGCATTGATCCGCTGTGCCGCCTCGTCCATATTCGCGACCCTGTTGACGATCAGCAGCGGCCCGATGCCCTCGCCGGTGATCGCGACGCTCTCCTCCGGCACCTCGGCCAAGACGATCGGTTCGATATAGGGATCGCGAATCGAATCCAGTCCGCCGACCACTGCGCGCCCGCCTCTGGCCAGTGCATCGCGCACCTGTTTGCGCACCACGTCGACCTGCGATTCCAGAATCATCGGACCGTAGGACGCGCGCTTGTCCGCGCCGGGCCGCAGCCGCCGCGCCTGCTCGATCACCAGTTCCAGGAATCGGTCGTAGACGGAGTTGGCGACGTAGGCCCGCTGAATGCCGGTGGAGTTCTGACCCGCATTGGCCATCGCGCCGAACACCGCGGCTTCGGCGGCCTCGTCGAGTTTGGCGTCGACGTGAACCACCATGGTGCCCTTGCCGTTCCGCTCGACCACCACCGGCGTCAACGTCTGCGCGCACAGCGTGATCACCTCGCGCGCGCCCGCATCCGAACCGGCATAGGCGATCTTGTCCACCTTGGCGCGGCACAGCGACGCGGTGGTGGCGTGATCGCCGGTAATGACTTGCAGCACAGGCTGATTCGGCGCGAGCTTGGTCCAGCTGTCGGCCAGCCAGACCCCGACGCCGGTGGTCAGCTCATCGGGTTTGAACACCACGGCATTGCCCGCGGCCATCGCGTAGGCGATCGAGCCCATCGGGGTGAACACCGGGTTGTTCCACGGTCCGAGCACCCCGACCACGCCGAGCGGCAGATAGCCGACCGACGCGTGCTGGTTGCGGGTCAGCCAGGTGGAGCCGAGCTTGCGCCGATCCAGCACGCGCGCGGCATTGCGGGCCGCCCAATCCAGATTCTCGACGGCGAGCATCACCTCGGTTACCGCGTCCGCCTGTGGTTTTCCGGTTTCCTCGCACAGGATTTCCACCAATTCGCCTGCGCGCCTGGCGATAGTGCGTTTCCAGTCCAGTAGCCAGCGTTTGCGGGCGTTGAATCCCAGTTCCGCCCACCATTTTTCGGCGGAGCGTGCGGCGCGCACCGTGCGGTTGATTTCGCCCGCGCCCATCACGGCATAGTTGCCGACGATCTCGCCGGTGCGCGGGTCATAGGACGTCAGCACGTTCGGTCGGCCCGATCCTCCCGTATGCGCTGCCAGTCTCGGCTGCGCGGTCTCGGCCATGGTCACCTCTCGCAGGTCGATCCGCCGCAGCCGCTGAACGCTTTGGCGAAACAGCGCTGCAGCAAACGAGTTAGTGCGTTTTCCCCGTCTAGCAGACTATGGTCGCCGCGACGACCGGACAAGGTGTCGCTACCGCCCCTACGCTGCCCCTCGAGGGCCGCCACCAGCGACGTTCTCGGGTCGAGTGGATCGGCCGGAAGAAATGTGAGTAAGGACACAGTTAGGTCGCGGGCCGCTGGGTATGACGCGGTCGGCCATGCGCGGATGCCTCTGCCGGTAACATCACGCTTGGCGGCAGGGATCACCAACCGGGACGTATTCATTGCCCGCGCTCTCGGCGACCCGGGTCGCCGCCCCGGCCCGCGAACGCCGCCGATCAGACACAGTGGAGAGTTGATGCCGAGCTTGAACCAAGCGGATTCGCATACCAGCGAGCCACCACCCATCGACGGTGGTGGTGACGTCGCGGTCGCGGTTGCGGATGTCCGGAAGTCATTCGGCGATGTGCACGCGCTGCAGGGCATCAGCTTCACAGCCGAGCGGGCGAGCGTGCTCGGCATCCTCGGGCCCAACGGCGCGGGCAAGACCACCATGGTCAAAGTGCTGTCGACCCTGCTGCGCCCGGATTCCGGCACCGCCGTGGTCGCCGGCCACGATGTGCTGAAGGATCCGGCGGGTGTGCGCCGCTCGATCATGATGACCGGCCAGTACGCCGCGCTCGACGAGAACCTCTCCGGCCGGGAGAACCTGGAATTGTTCGGCAGGCTGATGGGCCTGGGCAAATCGGCCGCCCGCAAGCGCGCCGACACCCTGCTCGAGGAATTCGACCTGGTGCACGCGGGCCGTCGCGCGGTGCGCCACTATTCCGGCGGTATGCGTCGTCGGGTCGATATCGCCTGCGGACTGGTGGTGCGCCCCGAGGTGGTCTTCCTCGACGAGCCGACCACCGGTCTGGATCCGCGCAGCAGGCAGGGCGTGTGGGATCTGGTGACCGCGCTGAAGAATCAGGGCATCACGGTGCTGCTCACCACGCAGTACCTCGAGGAAGCCGATGTGCTCAGCGACAACATCATCGTCATCGATAAGGGCACGGTGATCGCCGAGGGCACAGCCGACGAGCTCAAGGCGAAGACCGGCGGCAGCTACTGCGAGGTGGTGCCGCTGGATCCGGGTCAGCTCGGCAAGGCCGCCAACGCACTCGGTGATCTGGTGCCCGCCGCCGTACTCGCCGACGTCGATGGCGGCGACCGGATCTCGATTCCCGCACCCGACGGCGCGGGCACGCTATCGGAGGCGTTGCGCAGGCTCGACGCCGCCGGGATCCAGTTGGCCGACATCGCGCTGCGCAGGCCCTCGCTCGACGATGTCTTCCTCTCCATCACCGGCCATTCGGGCGGCCACTAGTGAGTTCCACCACCGTCGAGCGGGCCGATTCGGCACTGCTCTTCGCCGAGCTGCCCGCCGCCAGGCTCTCTTACTTCGCGCAGTGGCGGGCGCTGTCCGGACGCATTGTGCGGACCATGGCCGTCAAGGGCGAACTGATCGTCGCGATGATCACCCCGCTGGTGTTCACGCTCGGCTTCTATCTGCCGCTGCGCTATGTCATGAAGTTCCAGGGCATCGATTACGCCCAGTTCGTCATGCCGATCATCGTGCTGCAGACCATGGCGTTCACGATGATGTCGAATGCGCAGCTGTCCGCATACGAGGCGCTGACCGGTCTGAGCACGCGACTGCAGACGATGCCGATCGGCATGCTGGTGCCGTTGAGCGCGCGGATCGGCGCGGGCCTGGTGCGTTCGCTGACCGCGCTCACCGCGGCGATCATCTTCGGCTACATGATCGGCTTCCGGTTCGTCGCCGGACCCGGTCAGGCCGTGCTGTTCTGCGTGTTCTCGATCGCGGTCGGTACCGTGCTCGCACTCGGTGCGGATGCGCTCGGCAGTCTGACCAAGAGCCCGGAATCGCTGAGTCAGGCATTGACGCTGCCCACCTTGATCTTCGGCATGCTCTCCTGCGGATTCGTCCCGGAACGTAGTTTTCCGATGTGGATCCGGCCGTTCGTGCGCAATCAGCCGATCTCCCAGTTCTCCTTCGCGCTGCGCGATATGGCCCACAGCGGCGTGACCTGGGATGTGCTGTGGGTGCCGCTGACCTGGCTGGGCGGTATGGCGATCGTCTTTACTCCGTTGGCGATCTGGGCGAGTGTGAGGCGGTCATGAGTTCTGTCGAGACCTTGGAGCGCATCGAGGTGGACGGATTCGACCCGCTGCCGCGGGTGGCCACGCCATCCGAACGCGCGCTGTCGACCTGGATCACGCACAGTCTGATCCAGTGCAAGCGGCTGCTGCTGGTGTGGGCGCGCGATCCCGCGACCACCATCCAGACGCTGATCTATCCGGCGCTGACGCTTTTCATGTTCCGCGTCGTGCTCGGCAATTCGATCACCGCGGCCACCGGTAAGCCGAGTATCTACGGACAGGTCGCGCTGATCACGTTGGTCGCGGCGATGTCCGGTGCGGTGGTCAGCGCACTCGGCTTCAAGGGTGAGAAGTTCACCGGACTGCTCGGTCGGTTCTGGACCATGCCGGTACACCGGGCGGCCGGACTGACCGGCAGGCTGCTCGCCGAGGCGGTCCGCGTGCTGGTCACCACGCTGTTCGTGATCACGGTCGGCTTCACCCTCGGCTTCCGCTTCGGGCAGGGTCCGTTGGCGGCCATCGCGTTGGTCGGCATTCCGGTGCTGTTCGGTGTCGGCTTCGCGGTGCTGGTCACGGCGCTGGCGACCATTACCGAGGGCGTCATGCTGGTCAGCATCATCGGCATCGTCAATACCCTGCTGATGTTCTTCAATTCCGGGTTCGTGCCGGTGATCGCCTATCCGACCTGGTTGCAGGACGTTGTCGCGAATCAGCCGATGAGCTGCGCCATCGATGCGATGAAGGGGCTGTCCTACGGCGGCGCCGTCGCCGACCCCCTGTTGAAGACCGTCGCCTGGGTTCTCGGGCTCATCGTCGTGTTCGCGTATCCGGCGATCCGCGGCTACCAGCGCGCCGCCGAAACCGGCGCCTGACCTTCGTCAGCCGATCCGGCCCTCTTCGCGTTCGGCTGCGGCGAAATCGAAACCGACCCAGCGGTTTCGATTCGTCCAGCCGACCAGGTCGTAGCGCCAGCGGAACGGCCAGGTGCGAGCGACGGTGTTGACGAGGACGGCGCCGAGGACGGTGTAATCGTCGTGGGCGGAGAGCAGGGCGCGCTGGCCGCGCGGCGATGCGTTGAAGAACGCGTCGAACATGGCGATGGACTGTTCGGTGGTCAAGCGGCCCATGCCCCAGAGGCCGCGCATGCGCATCCAGTACACCAGCCGGGCCTGCCACGGCCAGAGTTCGGCGATGGGGTCGTGGCCTTGCTGAAGGGCGGCGACGGCGGTGTCGACCAGGGCCAGCGATTCGGCGACGCTGTAGCCGGTGCAGGGATGCATCATGCCGCCGCGGGAGCCGAACGGAATCGCTTGGGCGGTCGCCTTTTTCGGCGGTGGCTGGTCCAGTGGGTAGTGCGCGGCCTCGGTCGGCTCGTCGCCGGTGAGCCGAATGCCGTGTGCGGCAAGGCGGTTCAGGGTGCGTCTGCGCAACTCGTGCTGCGGCATACCGCCGCGCAGGCCGAGGCTGGTCTCCTCGAAGATCACCGTGCCGTCACCGAGCGGGACGGCATAGAGGAACGACGGCGGCTCATCCGGTCCCGCGCCGTTCTCCGGACGCCAATCGAGCAGCAGGCCCTCGCCCTCGGTCACCATGGGCGCGGCGGTTTCGGCATCGACGAAGATGCCGTGTGCACTTGCCGCGCGGCGCTGTCCGAGTGTCGGCAGCCCGCGGGTATCGAAAACCGCTGCGGCCCTGAGGATCGTGCCGTCCGCGAGCTCCACCTCATGGGCCTCGACACGAGTTGCCCGCCCGGTTACAACGGTGACGTCGTCGAGCGGCAGTGCATCGCGCAGTCCGGTTTTCGACAGCACGCAGTAGGGGCGGTCGATCCGATGCTCGGCCTTTGTCCAGACCGTCGGCTTCGGAATACGTGCAGCAATCGCGCTCGACGGCAACCACTCCGGCAGTTCATCGATCCAGCAGGAGAACGTCGGCGGCCAGAGCCGCTGCGGCCGCGGATCGACGGCGGCCACGTGGAACCCGGCCCGCATGGCCCGATGCGCCAGCGCTCGGCCGGTCGGTCCGAGCCCGACCACGCAGAGGTCGAATTCCCGGACCGCCCTGTCACCCATGCTTCGCATTCAAACCGCTCCGTCCGTTCGCCCGCAACACCGCTACCGGTCGATGCGGCGAACCGCACATCTCGCGTGTGACCTGCACCCGCTTCAGGCGGCCTGCAGGTCGCGTGGTGGATGTACTGCCCTCGCTGCCTCGATACCCTGGCGCGCCCACCTACTTGGGGGTGATCCAGGTGGTGATGTCGGCGTGCACGACCTCGAGGCCGTGCTTGTCGTAGATGGACACCGGAACGGTCAGCTCCTGCCCCTCGGTGATCCGGGTGAAGTCGGGCACCTCGGCCAGCTTCGCCACCGCGCGCAGACCGGTCTCGGCCTTGGCCAGGTACTGCACATTCATGGCCTTGGGAATCCAGCGGTGCGTATCGGGCACCGTGGCCTCGCTCAGCATGCCCATGGCCACCTCGGCCAGGTTGCAGGCCGCGATCGCGTGGAAGGTGCCCAGGTGGTTGTGGATGCCGAACCACTTCGGCGAGGTCACCTCGCACAGTCCGGGCTCCAGCCGCACGACGCTCGGCAGCACCGTCCCGAAGTAGGGCACCCGGGCCACCATGCCGAGCGAGAACAGGGTGTGCCCCAGCCGGTTGTCCGGCAGCTTGTTCCAGATCCGATGAGTCGCGGTCGGTTTCGTCATAGCTCTATCTTACTCAGAAGTAAGTTAGTGCGCGGTAGTGGTCGGGCGCGCCCGGGATTCGCACCCTGACCTGCTGGCGAAGCGTTGGCAGGGGGCGGATTTGAAGTCGCCAACGCGGTCGGGCATACTGTTCGGGTTGCCTTGCACCGGGTCATGCCGTTCGGCGGTTGTGGCGGGTGGCGAGGCGAGCAACACCCAATCGTGTACCTCGCTGGACATCCAGCGTGGGTACGTCCGGGACAAACGTTCCAGGCCAGGTGAAGTTTTCGACCGGGGCCGAGGAATGAGCGGATGGGCGACACGCCCGACCGCGTGGACCGGAGAACCATGACAGATGAACAGCGGCGAATGATCGGGCGTGCCCGGTCGCGGTCTCACTGAGACGTCTTCGTGTGTTCGGGCTGTGCAATTGAAGGTGGTACGGAAGCCGGCTTCCGGACCACGAACGATAAGCGGAGAAAAGGACACTTAGCGTGGCGGGACAGAAGATCCGCATCAGGCTCAAGGCCTATGACCACGAAGCGATCGACGCGTCCGCGCGCAAGATCGTGGAGACGGTGACCCGCACCGGGGCCCGTGTGGTCGGGCCGGTGCCGTTGCCGACCGAAAAGAACGTGTACTGCGTCATCCGTTCGCCGCACAAGTACAAGGACTCGCGCGAGCACTTCGAGATGCGGACGCACAAGCGGCTGATCGACATCCTCGACCCGACGCCGAAGACGGTTGATGCCCTTATGCGCATCGACCTGCCGGCCAGCGTCGACGTCAACATTCAGTGACGGGGACTCGAGATATGACTGACAACAAGAACAGGCCGGCGGCCGGCATCCTGGGCACCAAGCTCGGTATGACCCAGGTGTTCGACGACAAGAACCGTGTCGTCCCCGTGACCGTCATCAAGGCCGGACCGAACGTCGTTACCCAGATCCGCACCGTGGAGCGCGACGGCTACAGCGCCCTCCAGGTCGCTTTCGGCGCCATCGACCCGCGCAAGGTGAACAAGCCGGTTTCCGGTCAGTTCGCCAAGGCCGGTGTCACCCCGCGCCGCCACGTCGCCGAGATCCGCGTCGCGGACGCCTCCACCTTCGAGGTCGGCCAGGAGATCAACGCCGATGTCTTCGAAGAGGGCGCCTACGTCGACGTCACCGGCACCAGCAAGGGCAAGGGCTTCGCAGGCACCATGAAGCGCCACGGCTTCCGTGGTCAGGGCGCTTCGCACGGTGCCCAGGCAGTGCACCGTCGCCCCGGTTCCATCGGTGGTTGCGCCACCCCCGGCCGCGTGTTCAAGGGCATGCGCATGTCGGGTCGCATGGGTAACGACCGCGTGACCACGCAGAACCTGTCGGTGCACAAGGTCGACGCCGAGAACGGCCTGCTGCTGATCAAGGGCGCGATCCCGGGTCGCAAGGGCAGCGTCGTGACCGTCAAGAGCGCAGTGAAGGGTGGTGCGCACGCATGACCAGCGTCGAGAAGAAGACCAACCTGACCCTCCCGGTCAAGGAACTCGGCGGCAAGACCAACGGCACCGTCGAGCTCCCCGCGGAGATCTTCGATGCCACCGCGAACATCTCGCTGATGCACCAGGTCGTCGTCGCGCAGCTCGCTGCCGCACGCCAGGGCACGCACGCGACGAAGACGCGCGGCGAGGTCTCCGGTGGTGGCAAGAAGCCGTACCGCCAGAAGGGCACCGGTCGCGCCCGTCAGGGTTCGACCCGCGCGCCGCAGTTCGCCGGTGGTGGCACCGTGCACGGTCCGCAGCCGCGTGACTACAGCCAGCGCACCCCCAAGAAGATGATCCGCGCCGCGCTGCGTGGCGCCCTCTCGGATCGTGCGCGCAACGAGCGCATCCACGTGATCACCGAACTGGTCTCGGGTCAGACCCCGTCGACCAAGACCGCGAAGTCGTTCCTGTCCGAGCTGTCGGACCGGAAGAAGTTCCTGCTCGTCCTCGGACGCGAGGACATCGCGGGCTGGAAGAGCGTGCAGAACCTGGAGTTCGTGCACCCGATCGCGCCGGATCAGCTCAACACCTACGACGTGCTCGAGAGCGACGAAGTGGTGTTCAGCGTCGAGGCCTTGAACGCCTTCGTGCACGGCCCCGCCGAATCCGCACAGGAGGAGAGCAAGTGACCACGATCGCCGACCCCCGCGACATTCTGCTGGCGCCGGTCATCTCGGAGAAGTCCTACGGACTGATCGAGGAAGGTACCTACACCTTCATCGTGCACCCGGATTCCAACAAGACGCAGATCAAGATCGCCGTCGAGAAGGTCTTCGGTGTGAAGGTGACCAGCGTCAACACCGCCAACCGTCAGGGCAAGCGCAAGCGGACCCGCTTCGGTTACGGCAAGCGCAAGGACACCAAGCGCGCGCTCGTGACCATCTCGGCCGACAGCAAGCCCATCGAGATCTTCGGAGGCCCGGTCGCGTAAGCGCCTGGGAATCCAGAAAGCAGAGAAGAACTCATGGCAATCCGTAAGTACAAGCCGACTACGCCGGGCCGTCGTGGCTCCAGCGTCTCGGACTTCGCTGAGATCACTCGGTCGACCCCCGAGAAGTCGCTGATCCGTCCGCTGCACAGCAAGGGTGGCCGCAACGCTCACGGTCGCATCACCACCCGTCACCGCGGTGGCGGCCACAAGCGTGCCTACCGTCTGATCGACTTCCGTCGCATGGACAAGGACGGCATCCCGGCCAAGGTCGCGCACATCGAGTACGACCCGAACCGCACCGCCAACATCGCGCTGCTGCACTATGTGGACGGCGAGAAGCGCTACATCATCGCCCCCAAGGGCGTGGTGCAGGGCACCCCGATCGAGTCCGGCCCGACCGCCGACATCAAGCCGGGTAACAACCTGCCGCTGCGCAACATCCCGACCGGTACCACGATCCACAACGTGGAGCTGCGTCCTGGCGGTGGCGCCAAGATGGCCCGTGCCGCTGGCATGAGCATCCAGCTGCTCGGTAAGGAAGGGCCCTACGCCACGCTGCGTATGCCCTCCGGTGAGATCCGTCGCGTCGACGTGCGCTGCCGCGCCACCGTCGGCGAGGTCGGCAACGCCGAACAGTCGAACATCAACTGGGGTAAGGCCGGCCGTATGCGCTGGAAGGGTCGCCGCCCCACGGTCCGTGGTGTCGTCATGAACCCGGTCGACCACCCGCATGGTGGTGGTGAAGGCAAGACCTCCGGTGGTCGCCACCCTGTCTCGCCGTGGGGTCAGCCGGAAGGCCGCACCCGCAAGCCCAACCGTCCGAGCGACAAGCTCATCGTCCGCCGTCGCAAGACCGGCAAGAAGCGCTGAAGGAGGAGGTAAGAAATGCCACGCAGCCTCAAGAAGGGCCCGTTCGTCGACGACCACCTCCTCGCGAAGGTGGACGTTCAGAACGAAAAGGGCAGCAAGCAGGTCATCAAGACCTGGTCCCGTCGTTCGACCATCATCCCCGATTTCATCGGTCACACCTTCGCCGTCCACGACGGCCGCAAGCACGTGCCGGTGTTCGTCTCGGAGTCCATGGTCGGCCACAAGCTGGGTGAGTTCGCGCCCACCAGGACGTTCAAGAGCCACGTCAAGGAAGACCGGAAGAGCAAGCGGCGATGAGCGAATCAAACACAGCGACGGTTCAGAACCCGACTGCCCGGGCGACGGCGAAGCACGTTCGCGTCACCCCGATGAAGGCTCGCCGTGTCGTGGACCTGGTCCGCGGCAAGCGGGTCGAGGACGCCCTCGCGATCCTGAAGTTCGCGCCGCAGGCCGCGAGCGAGCCGGTCGCGAAGGTCGTCGCCAGCGCCGCGGCCAACGCCGAGAACAACCTCGGCCTGAACCCGGCCACGCTGGTCATCTCGACCGCCTACGTCGACGAGGGCGCGACCATGAAGCGTTTCCAGCCGCGGGCCCAGGGCCGCGCGTTCCGGATCCGCAAGCGCACCAGCCACATCACCATCGAGGTCGAGAGCGTGCCCACCGCCGGTGCTGCTCGCAGCCGCCGGAAGGGAGGGGCAAAGTAAATGGGACAGAAGATCAATCCCCATGGCTTCCGCCTCGGTATCACCACCGACTGGAAGTCGCGTTGGTACGCGGACAAGCAGTACGCGGACTACGTGAAGGAAGACGTCGCCATCCGCAAGCTCCTCGCCACCGGCATGGAGCGGGCGGGCATCTCCAAGGTGGAGATCGAGCGCACCCGTGACCGGGTTCGCGTCGACATCCACACCGCGCGTCCCGGCATCGTCATCGGTCGCCGCGGCGCCGAGGCCGATCGCATTCGCGCCGAGCTGGAGAAGCTCACCAAGAAGCAGGTGCAGCTGAACATCCTCGAGGTCAAGAACCCCGAGTCGGATGCGCAGCTCGTTGCCCAGGGTGTCGCCGAGCAGCTGTCCAACCGTGTGGCGTTCCGTCGCGCGATGCGCAAGGCCATCCAGTCGGCCATGCGGTCGCCGAACGTCAAGGGCATCCGGGTGCAGTGCTCGGGCCGCCTCGGTGGCGCCGAAATGTCGCGCTCGGAGTTCTACCGCGAGGGTCGCGTCCCGCTGCACACGCTGCGCGCGGACATCGACTACGGCCTCTACGAGGCCAAGACCACCTTCGGTCGCATCGGCGTGAAGGTCTGGATCTACAAGGGCGACATCGTCGGTGGCAAGCGTGAGGTCACGGCCGCGGCCGCGCCCGCCGCTGGTGACCGCCGTGAGCGCCGGGAGCGGCCGAGCCGCCCGCGTCGGTCCGGTTCCGCAGGCACCACCGCGACCAGCACCGAGGCCGGGCGTGCAGGCGCCGCTACCGCGGTTGCCGACGCCCCGGCAGAAACACAGGAGGGCTGACGCATGTTGATGCCACGGAAGGTCAAGCACCGGAAGCAGCATCACCCGAGCCGCAGCGGCATGGCCAAGGGCGGCACTTCGGTCGCGTTCGGTGAATTCGGCATCCAGGCTCTCGAGCCCGCCTACGTCACCAACCGGCAGATCGAGTCCGCGCGTATCGCGATGACCCGCCACATCAAGCGTGGCGGCAAGATCTGGATCAACATCTACCCGGATCGCCCGCTCACCAAGAAGCCGGCCGAAACCCGCATGGGTTCCGGTAAGGGTTCGCCGGAGTGGTGGATCGCGAACGTCAAGCCCGGACGCGTGATGTTCGAAATGAGTTACCCCAACGAGGAGATCGCTCGCGAGGCCCTGCGCCGCGCGATGCACAAGCTCCCCATGAAGTGCAGGATCGTGACCAGGGAGGAGCAGTTCTGATGGCTACCGGTACACCGGCCGCAGAGCTCCGCGAGCTCAACGAAGAGGAGCTCGTCGCCCGCCTGCGCGAGTCGAAGGAAGAGCTGTTCAATCTGCGCTTCCAGATGGCGACGGGTCAGTTGGACAACAACCGTCGCCTGCGCGTCGTGCGTCACGAGATCGCGCGCATCTACACGGTCATGCGTGAGCGCGAGCTCGGCCTGGCCTCGGCACCCGCTGGCAAGGGAGATGCGGCATGAGTGAAGAGAACGTGACCCCCGAGGTCAAGCGCGGTACCCGCAAGGTTCGCATCGGCTACGTGGTCTCGGACAAGATGAACAAGACCATCGTCGTCGAGCTGGAAGACCGCACGCGGCACAAGCTCTACGGCAAGATCATCCGCTCCACCACCAAGGTGAAGGCGCATGACGAGAACGAGATCGCCGGTGTCGGCGACCGCGTCCAGCTGATGGAGACCCGCCCGCTGTCGGCCACCAAGCACTGGCGGTTGGTCGAGGTCCTGGAGAAGGCCAAGTAACCCCTTTTCCGGCGGTAAAGCAAAGGCCCGCTTCCCATTTGGGAAGCGGGCCTTTTTCATATTTGCCCGGCGGTTCGGATTATTCACCCGGTCTGCGGCGGAGCCGGTCTATCGTTTCGATCGAATAACGATGCCAGCGTTGTGCTGATGACGGTCGACAGTATTGGCAGCAATTGATCGCGATCCGGCGGATTGATCCAGTGCGCCCCTTCGCGGGTCCACCGCCCGAGGCCCGTCGGTATCATCAGCGCGCTGCCGACGACGGGCACACAAATGTTTTTGCGTGCCAACAGTTCCAGGACTTGATTACCCGGGGAGTAGTCCACGGCCGCGACGAAGGTCCAGCGGATCTGCCGCGCCAGCACCGGGCCGGGAGTTCCGTTCTGTAGCAAGGAATTTCGGACTTTTTCGGCCAATAGCTTCGGCATGTGGATAATGCCCAGATGGTTCGTCACCGGCAGCATCACGTAACCACCGCGTTCCTCGGCGGGGAGATGAAACTGTTGGCGGTAGTAGTCCGCCCAATCGACGACGCTCTCGAGTTCCTCGGTGTCCACGGTGGCCTTTGTCCCGTTCAGCACTGATGTCGTTTGGTTTGCAAGTAGCCTGAGGCCGGATCAGATGTATGCCCGGAATATCTTTCCGGGATTGTTGCCCAGCCGAGTCGGAAGATTGTGTTGTGCGCGGAATGACCCAGAACCTCACCATCGGTGAGCGGGTGTCTTGGTACCGACGGCGTCGCGGTATGTCCCAAGACGTGCTAGCCGGTCTTGTCGGGCGGACAGACGATTGGATGAGCAAGGTCGAGAACAATCGGATTCCGCTGGACCGCTTGTCGGTGATCCGCCTACTCGCAGACGCACTGGATGTTTCGCTGGGAGACCTGATCGGTGATCCGAGTCTGTTGGAATGGACCACCGACAGCGGGAGTTCGACCATCCCCGCGCTCCGGGCCGCATTGATGGACTACAGCCATTTGATGCCTGCGCCGGTGCCGCCCGCTCGTGATCCGGAGTCGTTTCAACTCCCCGCGCTCGAACGGGAGCTGCGTGGTGTTTTCGATGCCTATCAGGGGGCCAGGTTCGGATTTGTGGCGGGCCGATTGCCCGGCCTGTTGTCTGCCGCGCTGGCGGTGGCCCAGCGAGCGGAAGACGAATCCGGGTACCGGCTGTTGGCGCTGTGCTATCAAGTGGCGGCCTCGGTGTTGACCAAGCTCGGCGAAACCGATTTGGCTTGGAACGCCGCGGAACGAGGTCTCGCGGCGGCTCAGCGAACCGATGATCTCGCGATTGTCGGTTCCCTGATGCGATCGGTCGCCTTCACGGTGATGTCTACGGGCCGTGTGCAACCCGCTGTCGATCTGGTCGAAGCCGGAGCGGCCTACTTGCAGCCGTACCTGCACGAGGGTCGCGACGACATGTTGTCGGTGTACGGAACGCTGCTGCTCGTCGGCTCGATGGCCGCCGCCCGGAGCAATCGCCGTGACACTGTGCAGGAGTTTCTGGCCGAGGCGGATGTGGCTGCGCGGAAACTGGGTGGCGATCGGAACTGCCTGTGGACAGCGTTCGGGCCCACCAATGTCGCGATCCATCGGGTCAACACCGCAATGGAACTCGGTGATGTGCAGATCGCGCTTCGGTTGGGTCCCGGGCTGGATACCTCCGCCCTCCCGGTGGAGCGCCGGATTCGGCATCAACTCGAGCTTGCTCGCGCGTTCAATCTGGCTGGCCGCCAGCAGGATTCGGTATCGGCTCTGCTCGACGCCGAGCAGGCGGCCCCGGAACAGGTTCGCCATCATTACCTCAGCCGGCAACTCGTACTCACCTGGATGCGCAACGCGCACGGCAGTCCTTCGTTCGTCTTGCAAGCCTTGGCCCAACGAATGCACGTCGTGAGGTAACCAATGACCAACGAGGACAATCATTTTGCGCGCGCACGGCTAGCGGCGGGCGGGCTTTTCGTGCGCGGCGACGAGGTTTTGTTGGTGCACAAGACTTACGGCAGTGGTTGGGATATACCCGGCGGTTATGTCGAGCCGGGGGAGTCGCCAGGCGCGGCCTGTCATCGCGAGATTCGCGAAGAACTCGGAATCGACCGTGCACCAAAGCAATTGCTTGTTCACGATTGGGCGCCGACCGAAACTGATGGCGACAAAATTCTCTATGTTTTCGATTGCGGCGACCTCGGATCCGATGAGCAAGCCATCACCCTCCAGGAGACCGAACTCGACCAGTGGGCCTGGGTACCATTGTCGAAACTCGATAACTATCTCATCCCGCGACTCGCCCGCCGACTACGCCAAGCGCACATCGCGCGTGCCGCGAGCCGCACCGCCTACCTCGAACACGGTGAGCCCGCGCCACAGTGATCGACGCCGAACTAGCCTCGAGCGGATGCTCGATCGATATCCGGGGCGGGAAGATTCACTCGCTGTGCGGATTTCTCGACCGTTGATCAGTACTTCGGTTGAAGCGACTTGCCGAATAGTTCGAGGGCCGCTTGTCGCATGGTCTCCGCGCACGCGCCGGAGCTCGGATCATGGGATTAATCGGTGGCGTGGCGGTGAGCGGGCGTGCGATGCTCGGTCGGGTGCGGGCCTATCGGGAGGTGCTTGCGGATTCGGCGGTGCGCGATGTGCTGCTGCTGGGTGTGATGGTTCGCATTCCGTTTTTCGCCGGGTCGGTATTGCTCGCATTGCATGTGGTGCAGACGTTGCACGGGTCGTATGGGCAGGCCGGGGCGTTGAGTTCGGTTGTGACGCTGTGCGTTGCGGCGAGTGGGCCGTGGCGGGGGCGGATGCTGGATCGGTTCGGGTTGCGGCGCACGATTCTGCCGTCGATTGTGGTCGGGGCGCTGTGTTGGTCGATCGCGCCGTTTGTGGGGTATCCGGCGCTGTTGGTGCTCGCGGCGGTCGCCGGACTTTTCGATATTCCGATTTTCACGGTGGTGCGGCAGGCGGTAATCGCGGCGACCACCGAGCAGAGCCGCCAACCGGCGCTGGCGTTGGAATCGGTGTCGGTGGAGATGGCGTTCATGGTCGGACCGGTGCTCGGCGTCGCCGCCGCGACGGCATGGTCGACGACGCTCACCCTGTTCGGGATGCAGATGGCGCTGGTGTTGGCGGGAGTCTTTGTGTGGGTGCGTAATCCGCCGCTGCGCTCGGATGACAAGGCCGGTGCCGCGACGGTGCCGCGGTCCGAATGGTTCCGGGTCGAGTTCGTCGCGCTGTGCATCGGCGCGTGTGTGGCGATCGCGGTGCTCGCGGGTTCGGAATTGACATTCGTATCCGCCATTCGCGAGTTCGGCGCGCAGCGGTGGCTCGGCGTGGTCATGGCGGTCTGGGGTTTCGGTTCGCTGGTCGGCGGGCTCGTCTACGGCGCATTGCACCGATCCATTTCGACGTATGTGCTGCTCGCCGGGCTCGGCGCCGTCACCATTCCGATGTGCTTCGCCGTCGGTCCGCTATCGCTCGGGGTGACCGGGCTCATTGCCGGAGCACTTTGTGCGCCAACGCTTGTCGCATCCGTGGATCAGTTGAGTCGCATTGTTCCGGAGGGCGGGCGCGGCGAGGCGATCGGCTGGCACGGCGCCGCGATGACGCTCGGCAACGGCATCGGCAGTTCCCTCTGCGGCGTCGCGATCGACGCGGGCGGATTCCCGGCGGGCTTCGCGGCGGCCGCGGCACTCGGGCTCGGACTCGGTATCGGGCTGTTGCTGCTGGTCAAGGTGGTGCGTCGGGTCGACCGGGAGGAGCTGCCTGCCGGGGCGCGCTGAACTCGCTCGACGCAGGTCTTGCGTTATACGTATACATCTACTTATAGTGATTCCCGACGGACGCCGAGGAGCGGGCTCGAGGCGACCGGAAACAGCAGATCGACTCACCGCAGCGGACCGAATCGGGTCCGCTGGCGTCGAACCCATGCTTTTTTGCATATCTATTTATGAGACGGGGAATCATGACACCGGATTCGAGCGCACCGAACGGCACTGCTTCGGACGTGACCACGATCAATATCGACAAGGACGCATCGGATATGCGCGATGTACTGCTTAAAGTCGGTCCCGGCGGCCTGCGCAGACAGCGCTTCGTCGGGCGAAAGCTCGGTGAGACAAGGGAATTCACCAAATCGGGAATCGAGGTGATCCGGGTCTACCTGAGCCGCAAGGGCAAATACGTAGTGCATCGGCAGCGGGCCGACTGGATGGACTTCGCGCTGACGAACTGGACCAAGGATCTGAAGAACTGGCGCGAGATCTTCGACGTCGACGACCACACCTGGGGCGACTACACGGTGGACATCGTCGACTCGGTCGAGGAACTCGCCGGGCGGATTCCGGCACGCATCTACCGCGAACTCGTCGGCACCGCGACGAGTCCGAAGATCGACGAACTCGACATCTGAGACCGGTCCGCTCGTTCGGACCTCGAAAGGACCTCTCCCACATGTTCGCTCGACTTGGCGCGATCGTTGTGCACAACCCGTGGAAGGTGATCGGTCTCTGGCTGTTCATCGTGATCGCGGTGGTGGCCACGGCGCCGCAACTGAAATCGACCACCGACCAATCCGAATTCCTGCCATCGCATTACGAGTCGATTCAGGCAATGCAATTGCAACAGCAGGCATTTCCGCAACAGCAGGCGCCCGCGGCGCTGCTCGTCTTCGTCCGCGCGGACGGCGCACCGCTGTCCGAGGCCGATTCGGCGAGCGTGACGGCGATCGCGTCGAAGCTCGACGACCAGAGAATAAAGGACGTCATCGGTATCCAGGCCGTTCCGGCCTCGGAGAACCGGTTGGTGCAGATCGCCGCCGTGCAGATGACGAAGGTGACCAATGCGGGCGATACGACGCAGAGCGATGCGGTCAAGAAACTGCGCGACGCATTGCGCGATCAGGTGCAGGGTTCGGATCTGAAGGCGGGCGTCACCGGTCAGGCGGCGCAGATGCTGGACCAGACGGAGTCCGGTGAAAAGGGTATGGCCATTATCGGCATCGCGACAGTCGTGCTGATTCTGGTGTTGCTGCTGATCATCTTCCGCAGTCCGGTGATCGCGCTGCTGCCGATTGTCGTGATCGGCGCGGTCTCCGGCACCGTCGGCGGTCTGATCGCGATGGTCAGCAAGGCCTTCGATCTGAAGGTCGACAGTTCGGTGAATTCCATTCTGCTGGTTGTGCTTTTCGGTGTCGGCACCGACTACATCCTGTTCCTGATGTTCCGGTACCGGGAGCGACTGCGGGCCGGCGAGGATCCGAAAACCGCGATGGTCCGTGCGGTCACCAAGGTCGGCGAGGCGATCACCTCGGCGGCCGGTGCGGTGATCATCGCATTCATGGCGCTGACCCTCTCGACGCTCGGTATGTTCCGTGCGCTCGGTCCCGCGCTGGCGATCGCCGTCGCGGTGGCGCTGCTGGCCGGTCTCACGCTGGTGCCCGCCGTGGTTTCGCTGTTGGGCACCAAGGTGTTCTGGCCGTCGAAGGCGTGGCAGCAGGAGCCGAAGGGTGCGCGCTTCGGTGCGATCGGCGCGGCGATGGGGCGGCGGCCCGGTGCGTTCGCGGCGGTGTCCGGTGGGCTGCTGGTGGCCCTTGGCGTGCTGGCGTTCGGCTTCCATCCGACGTTCGATCTGAGCTCGGGCTCGACCTCGGATTCCTCCGAATCGACGGTCTACAACAAGGAATTGCTCAAGGGGATGCCCGCCGGGTCGACCCAACCGTCCGAGGTGCTGTTGCATTCGGACAACGGCGCACCGCTCGACAATGACCAGCTCACCGCCTACCGTGCCGTCCTCGCCGCGGTACCGGGTGTGAGTCAGGTCGGGACGCCGATGGTATCGAGTGACCGACTGGCCGCCGACTTCCAGGTGACCCTCAATGGTGCGCCCGAATCGGATGCCGCGCTCGATACGGTGCGTGATCCGCTGCGCGACGCCGTGCATTCGGCGGCACCCGCGGGCACTACCGCTGTGGTGGGTGGCATCTCGTCGGTGTACGTCGACTTCCAGGACGCGATGGTGCACGACTACAAGATCGTGTTCCCGGTGGCGGCGATCCTCATCATGATCGTGCTCGCGCTGCTGCTGCGCAGTCTGGTGGCGCCGTGGTACCTGATGGCCTCGGTCTTCCTGGGCTTCGCCGCGACGCTCGGTGCCGCGGTACTGGTTTTCCAGCACTTCCAGGGCAATTCCGGACTGATCTTCACCCTGCCGGTGATCATGTACCTGTTCGTGGTGGCACTCGGCACCGACTACAACATTCTGATGGTCGCTCGCTTGCGTGAGGAGGCGCGAGCCGGAAACGAGCCGAAACAGGCTGCTGCCCTTGCGGTTCAGCATACCGGTCCGACCGTCGCCGCAGCCGGTGTGATCCTGGCGGGCACCTTCGCCTCGATGATGTTGGCGGGCAACAATGTGCTGTCACAGATGGGCTTTGCGATTTCGGTGGGCATCGCGATCGCCGCATTCGTCATGGCGATGTTCTTCACCCCGGCGGTGACCGCGCTGATCGGGCACCGTGCCTGGTGGCCGGGGCATGGGGATCGCGATTCGGGTGTATCCGAGGGGAAGTCGCAGGATGCGCGCTCGGATCCGTACGCGTACTCGGATACGTTCTACAACTAAAGGCCGAGCAGGCAGCGGCAACAGGTCGATCCTGGGAACGCAGACAAGTCCAGCCGCTGAGTGAACAGTGCCGTCCGACTCGGATATCCAAGTCGGACGGCCTTTCTCGTCGTCCTCAACGCTCGTTGCCGCATAGCCAGTGACTACCTCGCATACGGCGCAACCTATGTGAGGTATTCAGTAAGTATGCGTGAGCAGGGATCACCGAACGCCGTGCTGACGGTGCTGATGCGCCGCTGCTGGTCGCCGCGCTGTCGCTGCTGACGCCGCCGCTGGTGCAGCGTTGCTGCTGCCGCTGGTTGCACAGCGGCTGCGTTGCTGCTACGCCCGTCGGGCTGCCGCTGCTGCCGCCGCTGCCGCTGCCGGTCAGCGTTGTTGCCGTTGCCGCTGTCGCTGCTGCTGGCCGCCGCGCTGCTGCCACCCGTTCGCTGCTGCTGCCGCTGCGTTGCCGCCGTCGGGCCGTTGCTGCCGCTGCCGTCGCAGCTGTCGGGCTGCCGCGGCTGCCGGTCAGCTTACTGCTGCGCTGCCGTTGCCGCGTTGCTGTCGCCGCTGCGCTGTTGCTGACACAGCGCTGCTGCTCGCCGCCCTCGTTGCTGCTGCTGCCGTTGCCGCTGTCGCTGCTGTTGGCCGCCGCGCTGCCGCCGCTGCTGGTGCAGCGTTGCTGCTGCCGCTGTCGCTTTCGGGCTGCCGCCGCTGCGGGCTGTCGCTGCTGGCCGCCGCGCTGCTGCTGCCACGCGTTGCTGACGGTCGCGTCGGCGCGGTATTCGTGTGGGGAGCACCGAATGCCGCCCTGTCGCTGCCGCTTTCAGGCTGTCACTGCCGCTGCTGCCGTTATCGCCGCCTTTCGGGCTGTCGCCGCTTTCGGGCTGTCGCTGATGCCGCCGCCGCTGTCAGCGTTGCCGCTGCCGCTGCTGTCGTTACTGCCGCTGTCGCTTTCGGGCTGTTGTTGTCACTGCTACTGCTGCCGCCGCGCTGCTGCCTCCCCTTCGCTGCTGCTCCCGCTGCGTTGCTGACGGTCGTAGCGGTGCGGTATTCGTGTGTGGGGAGCACCGAATGTCTCCCTGTCGGTGCTGCTGTCGGTTGCTGCGGCGAGGTCTGGTTAGCTGCTGATTGCGTAGGGGCGGCGGACCCGGCGGGCGAATTCCAGGACCTGGGCGATGGCGGTGCGGGAGAGGCCGACTTCGGCGCCGATGCTGGTTGGGGTCCAGGATTGGTCGGCGAGCATGAGGATTTCGGCGAGTTGTTCTACGGGGATGACCGAGAGGCCGCGGCCCGCGATTGCGCGGGCGACCGACCACACCTCGATATCGTCGCTCTCGGAGCCGAGGTTCTCGGTCAGCAGGTCCTCGGCCGAAAGTGATTGCACGACTTCGCTGATCACCTCGCTGGTGGTGCGGCGAGGTGCCTCATCCGAAACGAGTTGCTTGACCTCGGCCTCGGATGCTGCGGTCTGATCCTCGTGATCGGTTGCAGACTTGTCGGCGCTCGAAGTGCGGTGATCCTCCACTGCTCGTGTGATTCGTTCGGCCGGGGTCGGTGTGGCGGAACCTCGGGCAGCACGCTGAGGTTCGGTGGGTGTGCTTGTGCGTGTGGGGGTTTCGGTGCGAGTGCTGGACTTCGCAGGGCGGGGAGCGTCACCTGGTGTGCCCGTGCCCGTGCCCGTGCCCGTGCCCGCAGCGGTTGCGGTGCGGGACACCGTGGCGCGATCGGTGTCGGCCTGTGCACGGTCCCCGGTGTCCGCACTGGTCTGCGCGACGGATTCGACATTCGCCGTATCGAAGATGCTCAGCTGCGACTGTGCTGCGGGGTGTGCTGCAGCCCGCTGCGGTTCCGCTTCTCCGACAACAGAAGTCGCGCTCGCATTGCGATCGGAACGTTCGTCGCGACCGGACGCCCTGGTCGTGGCATCGGGCTCGAGGCCTGCAGTTGCGGAGGCCGTGCGCTCGTCCGGAGTGCCGGCGTCGGCCGCCGTTGCAGTCCGGAGGTCGATATCGGTAGCAGGAACAGCTGCGTCGCCTGTGGCAGGCAAAGCCCCACGATCGGCGGCCGCAGGTGCTGTATGGGGCTCGAGGCCGCTGGTATTGGAAGCTGTGTGCTCGTAGGGAGTCGCGGACGCGGTACGGACGTTGGCGGCAACAGTCGTGTGCTCATCGGTAGCAGTCGCCGCGGTCCGGGGATCGAGTCCTGCTGCGGCAATAGACGTGTGCTCGTCGCGGGTGCCGGCACTCGGTGTAGCCGTCCGGGGAGCTGAGCCTATGCCGGCGAAAGTTGTGCGCTCGTCGGCAGTCGGCGCCAGCGCGGTCTGCGGATCGAGACCGGTTGCGGCAGCAGTCGTGTGCGCGTCGCGGGTGCCTGCCGCATTCGCTCCAGCTGTCCGGGGCTCGAAACCTGCGGCGGCGAAAGTCGCGCGCTCATCGGCGGTCTGTGGGGCGAATCCGTTCGCGGCAACGGCCGTGTGCTCGTCGCGGGTGCCGGCGGCGCTCGGCGCTGCCGCTTGTGGCGCGAAGTCTGTGTCGGCGAAGGTCGCGCGCTGATCGGCACCCGTCCTTGGCGCGTCCCGAGGCTCGAACCCGGCAATAGTCGTGTCCCGAACATTCATCGGTGCCGTCGCGGACTTGCCGCGCGCAGTGGCGTGAGCTGCGCGCTCGGCGTTCGCAGCGGTATCTGGTGTAGTGCGCTGATCGACGTCCGAAGCGTGAAATGTGTTCTCGCCGA
Source organism: Nocardia sp. NPDC006982 (assembly GCF_042869435.1). Taxonomy (NCBI): domain Bacteria; kingdom Bacillati; phylum Actinomycetota; class Actinomycetes; order Mycobacteriales; family Nocardiaceae; genus Nocardia; species Nocardia sp. NPDC006982. Next base: position 21,624 of record NZ_JBIAFV010000015.1, read on the forward strand.
GGCTGTTCGCGGCGCCCGCCGACGTATGGGCCGGCAATGTTCCGTTGGCGTCGGTGTAGGGCCGCGCGGTGTCATGGATCGGATCCGTCGCACGCACCGCGTGACCAGCGCGGTAGTCGTCGCTCGGGAGCTGTTGGGTGAGACGGCCGTTCGTCGAGCGGGTGCTCTGCGCGTGATAGACGAGCGTTTCCGTGCAATCGAGGCGCGAGACGGGAACCGCGTCGGGTTGGGCGGCACGCATCGCTGCATCGGCGACATGGGGATCCATATCGACCGGGAAGCGGACACCGGTTTGGTCGAGCAGGGGATCGAAACCCCTGGCGGCGAGCAGTTCTCGACGGTCGGTGGGTTCATCGGCACGGAACGTATCGATGGGTGCGCCACGTTCGGTGGTGACTCGATGCCGGGGCGGCAGGTCGGGTTCGTCCTCGACCATCGGGACACCGTCGATGAGCAGGGCGTATCGCGCGGAAACCCAGGCGTGCAACCAGATCACGACACCGACCATGACCGGTGCGATCGCGTATTCGGCGGCCTGACCGAAGGATCCGGCGGCCAGGTGCGGGCCCGCGTTGAGCGCGATGGTCGTTCCGAGCAAGGCGGTTTCGAAGAAGACGACCTTGCCGCGGTCGAGTTCGCGGCCCCAGCGGGCGGCAGTCGTCGCGGCCACCATGATGGTGATGATCGGGATCGAGATCATCGCCTCGATCCCATAGCTCAACCAGTACAGGGGATCTGCCATATTCCCGCTGGGCACCAGGTTGTGCTGCACATTCACCCCGGCCCACACCATGCCGAGCACCACGACGGCGATCAATGCACGCGAGGACCATTCGGCCCGCCGGTACAACTGGGCTAGGCGCGCATCCTGATTCGAGACCCGCCGCCGCGCCGCCAGTGCGCGCCGATGCCAGCGGGCGTCCGCGTCATCGGCGCGCTGGATGGCGGACATGGTTCGCCGGTTGCGCTTCTCCGCCGTGAGTTCATCCTGGACAGCCCGTTTCCGCTGGCCCCGCCGCTGCGCCCGAACCCATTGCGCGAGTTCGCGTTCCGCATCGATCTCGTCATCCGATAATGCCTGTACCAGCGCCGCGTCATCCTGCAGCGGCAGCCGCCCCCGCGCGTTCGCGACCCGCTCGGCCAATGCGGCGATCTCGGACCTACCGGTCGACTGTTTGTCGCGCATCGCGAGCCTTCCCAGGAGCAGGTGTCATACCGACGCAGACCTACATGCTCGAACATATGTGTGATCGCACCGAGATTAAACCGCTACCCGCCCGAGGTCAATGCTGCGCACCCCGAAAACTCGAACAAATGCGCGAATCGCAAGCTCCTCGGCTTGCGCGGAATTCGGGTCAGGTGAGGGTGGTGTGCCAGACGATGGCGGCGGCCAATGCGCCTGCGCCGTTTATCGACCAGTGCAGGGCGATGGGCGCCAGGAGGCTGCCGCTGCGGCGGCGCAGCCAGGTGAAGACGACGCCCGCGGCGGCGGTGGCGAGGACGGCGAGCAGGATGCCGATGATCTGACCGGCCGGGCCGCCGCCGATGACGCCGGTCAGGCCGCGGTTGCTGGTGGTCAGGCCGATGGAGGAGGCGATATGCCAGAGGCCGAACAGCAGCGAGCCCGCCGCGAAGACACCGCGGACGCCGTAGACGCGGTCGAGCGTGCCGTGCAAAACACCGCGGAAGGCCAGCTCTTCCGGAATCGCGGTCTGCAGCGGGATGACGATCATCGATGCGATGAGCGCGCCGGAAATGGTGGCGTAGCGGTCGGCGAGGAAGAACGGCCGGGTGATCGGCAGCAGCGCCCCGATCGCGACCACGGCGAGCACTAAGCCGACCGCACCGAGCGCCCAGAGCGTGCTGCGTCGCCAGTGCCGCGGTGCGAGTCCGAGTTCGGACCAGCCGAGCCCGCGTCGCCGCATGAGGCCGAGCAGCACCACGGCGGCGATCGGAACGGTGAGGATGCTCGCCCACGCGGTGGTGAAGTGGGCGATCAGATTCGTGCAGGCCAGGACGATCACCACAACGGCCACGTCGAGATAGGCGTGCAGTTTGTGGAGGGGCGGTGCCGCATCGTCGAGGTCCTGTTGAAGCATCGGGCCCAGTCTACGGATGCCCGCAACTGGCGCGACGGGTTCGGCTTCGGGGGGTTGTGTCATCAACATGGTCCTACCTTGTTTCGCGCTACGCTCTGTCGGCGTTAATGCCGACCCCGCCAACCCTGCGGATCCGCCCATGCCTGCAGCGTCCGAGCACTGTCGAACCGGCGCGGTGCGCCGCTGACCGGGTCGATGAATTCGAGTGATGTGGCCAGCAATTGCAGGGGCCGAGTGAAGTCGTGCACAGATTTGTCGGTGAGGACCGGATAGAAGTCGTCGCCGAGGATCGGAATGCCGAGTCCGTTCATATGTAACCGCAGTTGATGGGTGCGCCCGGTCAGCGGCCGCAGTCGGTAGCGGCCGAGGCCGTCGCGCTGCTCGAGCAATTCGATCCAGGTCTCCGCATTGGGCTCCCCCGCCACCTCCTGCGCGGCGAGCACCTGCTTCTCCTTGATGATCCGGCTGCGCACCGTGCGCGGCAGCGTCAGCTCCGGATCGAAGGGGGCGATGGCCTCGTACTCCTTGCGCACCGTGCGCTTGTGGAACATCGTCTGATAGGCCCCGCGTCGGGCCGGATTGATCACGAAGAGCACCAGCCCCGCCGTGACGCGATCGAGCCGGTGCGCCGGAATGAGATCGGGTAGGTCGAGTTCGCGACGTAGCCGGACCAACGCCGTCTGCAGGATGTGCTGGCCGCGCGGAATCGTCGCCAGGAAGTGCGGCTTGTCCACCACGAGCAGATCGTCGTCGCGGTAGACGATCGGGATTTCGAATGGAACTTCGGCCTCATCGGGTAGGTCGCGATGGAACCAGACCGCGCTCCCGGGCACATACGGCGCGTCCGGTGCGATCGGACCGGATAGATCGACGATCCCGCCCGCATCCAGCAACTCATCGATGCGCGCGGCGGGAACACGAGGCAGCCGATCCACCAGATGGTCGCGAATGGTCGCCCAATCGCCCTGCTCCGGTAGGCGGAGCCGGGCCGGATCCAGGCCGTGCCGCTTGGGCAACGGCGGCTGCTGCCTCCTTCTCATTACCGACGACCTTAGTCGGCCACGAATCCCCAGCTCACGGCCGGGTCGGGCTCAGAATCCGCGCAGTCGATCCGGGGTGATGCGCACCGTGACCGAATAGTCGGCGTGGAACTGTTCCTCGGTCATCGACAGCGACGCGAGTCCCTCGGCGTATTTCTCGGTGAACGCGGCGACTTCCGCCGGTGTCGCCCCGGCTTCGTCGATTCGCGCGGTACCGGTGAGAATCACCACGTCGCCACCGCTCGCGGTGCTGTTGAGATGCAGCGACACCCGAGAATTGCGGGCGATATTTCGCAACTTCGGCTTATCGGCCTGGCTGAAGATCAGGAATTCACCGTCGCGCCATTGAAACCACACCGGATTCGGCTGTGGTGTTCCGCTGCGGCCGACGGTGGTCAGCCAGATGACATTCTCGCGTTCCAGGCGGCCGGCGACCCTGGCACCGAATGCGGTGCCGGTGTCGACGACGGGCGTGGCGGAGCGATCGGATTCGGTGGTGGGCCCGCCCGTCGCCCGACCGCCACCCCTCATCGAATCACTGCGCGATGCTGCACTCATGATTGTGCCAACGCTCAGACGGCGTAGTCGATTCCGGGCGCCGCAGTTACGCCATGGACGATTACGGCTCGGCGCGTTCGTCCAGCACCATTCGCCGGGACTCGACCAGTGTCTGTCGGGCGCGGCGGCGGACCTTGCAGCTGTCGACACTGCAATTCAGATGCACCTGCATCGCTCGGTGCGCCTGTCGCTCGGTCAAGGTGCCGGGATCACGGCGGCAATCGCCGATATTCGAAATAATTGTCGTGACAAACATTTTCACATCTCCAACCGCAGTCGCAATCTGTGTAGCTGCATAAGCTAGTAATGCTCGCGCACGAAAGTTGCTGGGATGGTGCGCCGTTCACACAAGCTTCCCCAGCACGTCGAAGATGTGTTGCCCAAGTGCGATGAGAGAACCGGTCATTCGGTATCGAGCAGGTGCGGGTTTCCGCAGTAGCCGATCGGTGGCCTCTCGCCACCGCTCGTGCCTCGGCGTGGAAGTCGTTGTCGGAGGAGAGATCTCACTGTGCGGGTTGCACATCGAACTCTTGGGCAAGTGTCCTGCCCTGTGCGGGATTTCGGCCGGGTGAGCAGCGGCGGCCAGCATGTGGCCGCGCATCCCCTTGTCGGCGGGTCTTGTGAAGTTGCCCAGATGGGCTGCATGGTCGCTTGTGTATCGACAGCCGGGATTTCGGTAACGCCGGGATGAACTCGGCGCTAACGTGATCCGCGAATCGATTCCCGACGGGCAGCGGGATCGATGGCAGGAGGTAACAACGGATGTTTCCTCGAATTGCTTGTCAGTAGTCCGACGAACCATTCCTAGCGGTTGGTTCGGAAAGTAGATCGCCGCGCACGATGCGGCGAAGATCATTGTGCGAGGGGATATTCCAATGCCGACAGGGGTGGCGCCGTCGAGCGCACAAGAGTTTGCCTCCGATAGATACACGAAAGGGCTTGCGGTATTCGAAGAATGGCAACTGCACCGCTACAACCGGGAGAGCTATCTCGGGCATCCGCTGCGCACAGCGCAGCTAGGAATTCGCTATCTGACGCTGCCGCATTATTTCGGCAGAGTGCCACCGATCCGGCTGTGGTTGCGGCGTTTCGGTGGGCCGCGCGTTCTGCCGGATTTCGCGTGCGTCGGCGCGCTGAAGTGCGGTACCACCGACCTGGCCAGCTACCTCATGCAGCATCCGAGCATCCTGGCGCCGCTCACCAAGGAGATCGGGCACGGCTGTCCGCACATGTGGGGTCCGTTCTTCCCGACGGAGCGGCAGAAGGCCGAGGTGATGCGATGTACCGGCCAGGCGCTCGCGGGCCATTTCGACCCACTGCTGCACGATCTTCCGTTGATCGACAACTACAGTGCGGCCCGCCCCGACGCCAAGATCGTGATGATGTTGCGCGATCCGGTGGATCGCGCCTACTCGCACTACAAGTGGGATCTGTTCCTCAGTAATAAGGACGGTCTGCGCGCCGTGCCGTACGGCCACACCTTTGCCGACTACATCGGGTACGCGCTGGAGATGTTCCCCGCGCCGCCGCCACCGACCACGCTGCCCTCCATGCCGGTGCTCGGCACCGGCGTCTACGTCAATGCGGTGGCCCGCTGGCTCGAAGCGTTCGACAAGGACAACGTCTACATCGTCACCGCCGAGGACTTCTTCGCTGATATCTCGAAGACGGTGTGCGGCATCCACGAATTCCTCGGACTGACCGCCGTGGAGCCGGTCCGTCATCACGTCTTGAACCGCAATCCGCTCGAAGTCCCGGAGCCCGACGAGGGTTCGGTGGCCCGGCTGCGCGAGTTCTATCGCCCGTGGAACGACAAGTTGTTCGAGGTGATCGGGCGCGACCTCGGTTGGAACGACCATTAGATAACCTACCCTCTCGGCCGATCTTGTGTGAAGATGGGTGCCGATTCCGTATCGGCTCCCGATCCGGTGGCCGCGGGTGTGGTGCGGTTCGAGGGCGTGAGCTTCGGATATCGCGCGGATTACCAAGTGCTGCGCGAGATCGACCTCGAGCTGCGGCCGGGCACCATAACCGCGCGCTTATACCCGCTCCGATGCGCGGCTGCACGAGACGGCGGCCGAAGCCGATTCGCGGGTGGTCGAATTCGCACAGGCGCAGCCGGTGCTGCGCGCCTTCGGTGCGGTGGGACCGGGCAATCGGGCGCTCGACACTGCCCTGACGCGGCAGCGCTCGGCGATCACCCGGCGGCGCGCGGCCGAGGCGGCCAGGGTGGACGAAATCGTCGAACGGCTGCCCGACGGCTACGACACCGCGGTCGGCGAGGGCGGTGCGACACTGTCCGGTGGTGAGCGGCAACGGGTTTCGATTGCCCGCGCGCTGCTCGAGGATGCGCCGATCGTGCTGCTCGACGAGGCGACCAGTGCGCTGGATCCACACAGCGAGGCGGTCGTGGTGCGCGGGATGCACGAACTCACCAGGGATAAAACGGTAATCGTCGTCACCCATCCGCTGGCCACCATCGCGCATGCCGATCAGATCCTGTTCCTCGACGGTGGCCGGATCATCGAACGTGGTACGCACGCCGAACTTTTGGCGCTCGACGGCCGGTACGCCGACTTCTGGAACGAGCGGTCGCGGACCACCGGATGGCGGTTGGAGCCCACACCGGTCTAAGGGACCCGACCGCCGTGGATATTCGGGTGACCGGTCGCTGCTGCCTGGATGTCCCCATCCTGGAGAAATGCGACCAAAATATCGTTGGCCGCATGTTGCGTATCCACCGGTCCGCGCTCACCGCCGATGAATTGGGCGACGGCGAATCGCACGGGCGCGGCGAGGAATAGCGGCACGTCCGTGAAGGCGAAATGGTTGGCCTCGGCGATTTCGTAGCGGAATCCGATCGCATGGAGATGCTGGATGAGGTCGCGGTTGCGGTCCAGGTACTGCGCGGAATGACCGGTTTCCGAGTGATCGCTCTCCAGCAACAGGAATGGCTGTTTCAGGGCGGGCAGATCTCCGTACAGGGTGCCGTCGATATTCGCCACCGCCTTGATCCGGGGCTCGTCGGCCGCCGCGGCGACCGCACTCGCGCCGCCGAACGAGTGTCCGATCGCCGCAATGCGATCGGTATCGAGGCGACCCGAGAGTGCGCCGATGGCGTCGGGCCGGTCCAGTTGATCGAGGACGAAACGCAGGTCGTCCCTACGGACTTGGAGATGTTCGGTCATATACCGTTCGCCGTCGGCGTCGTTCTCGGGAAAGTCATCGGTCGCCGTCGCGACGCTGCCGTTCGCGAGTTCGGTGACCGCCACCTCGTACGGATGGTCGATGGCGAGTACGACAAAGCCACGGCTGGCGAGATCGGATACGAGCCCGGTATAGAACGCGCGCGGCGCGCCGTATCCCGGTGAGAACAGCACCACCGGCCAGCGTGCGCGTTCCGCGCTGATCGGCACGTCGGCGTCGGCGTGGGTATCGATGCGTCCGTAGTTGTGCATGATGAAGCCGGGAATCTGCGTCACCCGGCTCGGCAGCCGGTCCTGCCCGTCGATATAGACCCACTGCCGCGCCGACTCGAGGTCGGTCGGATACCACGCCTGCACAATGACATTGCGCCGATCGGCGGTGGAATCGGTGGCCGTCTCCGGTCGCTGCTCATCGATCCAGCGAAAGATCTCCGAGCCGATGCGGTATCGGCCGGTCGGCTCGGGCAGGGTCGGGACGGGCGGAATGCTCCACGGCAGAATCGCGAGCACGGCGAGCAGGCCGACGGCCACCGGTGCGAGGACGGCGAGAACTCGACGCTTACGAGTCTGCTCGGTGACCGCGGACCGGCGCAATCGGCTGACGACGAGCACTGTCGCGGCCACGATCGCCAGATAGCACGGCACCATCTGCCAGTAGAAATCTTCCAGCACGAACTGGATCAGGCAGCCGAATACCAACAGCGGCAACGCAACTGGCAGCGCATAGGCGACCCGCCTGGGAAATACCGCCGCGGCCATCACGAAAAGGATGGCGGCGGCGGATACAACTGCATCAATGACCGACATTGCCCGCTCGCTTCTGTGCCACCGACATCCGGAAGCCATTCGACCATCAGCATCCCGCATCGCCCGGTGCCGACACGTCGCCACAAAGTCGCACCCAGCTCATCCCGAAGTATGACCCGCCCTCCGCCCGCATGCTGCGCACCTTATCGCTGCCGAGGGGAGTCGAAAGGTGGCCGGCGCGGGGATCAGGAACGACCATTTGACTACGCTCGGCGAATCGGCACGGCTTGGTGCGGGCCGAGGGGTTATTTCCAGTATGCGCGGGATTTGATGGCGGTTTTCGGCAGCTCGTGGGTGGTCTTGAGCGCCTTGACGATCGAGCGTGTGGTGTGGCCGTCGCACGCGACCCAGGCGAAAGCGTCCTTCGGGCACTGCATTTCGTTGGCCTGCTCGCGCAGTAGTCGGCCGTTGTCGATCCGCTGCACCCATTTCACCTGGTGGTGCGGCTTATTCCGGACCGGGAGGCCGGTGTCGGATTCGTATTGCCATTCCAGCCAGACCCGGGCGGGCACATCGCCGATCGCGTCGAGCAGGGAATTGATGGCGGGCAGCGACGCGGTATCGCCGAAGATGACGAACTCGCTCGGGAGTGGGTCGGGCAGTTGGAAATCCGAGCCGAGCACCGATACATCGATCTGGTCGCCGACGGCCGCCTTTTGCGCCCACATCGAGGCGGGCCCGTGGTGCACGGCGAATTCGATCGAGAATTTGTTCCCGTCCGGATCGGGATCGACCAGCGTGTAGCCCCGCTGATGCTCGCGCTCACCGTTCGGAATCCACAGCCGCACCCACTGCGTCGGATGCACCGGATGATCGGCGAGCAGTCCACCCGCGTCGAATCCGAGCCGCATGTACTTGTCGCTGACGTACTCGCTCGAGGTCACCGTGAGCCGGTAATCCTCGGCGCGCCACGCCTTCAGCATCAACCCTTCGAAACCTCTACCCATGTAGCTAAGGTTAGCCTAAACACACTTTGATGTCGTGGGTGTCCGGTGAAACTACTCCGAATGGCGGTGTGGCCCCGAGGCGGTGGTCTGCCTCGGAGCCAGCTTGCTTGTGTCGCAGGCGATTACAGGTTGCAGGGCAGCATCGCGACGCTCGCGATGGTGCATTCGGCCTCGCGGGTCAGCTTCCAGGTGCCGTCGATCTGCTTCCAGGACAGGTCGAAGTACCAGGGATCCCAGCCGTCGATGGCGGTGGTCAGCTGGGCGGTGAGCAGATCGCCGGAGACATTGACCGGGCCGAGGACGTCCCAGCGGAAGCTCGGCGGGGCCGAGGCCATGACGCTGCCGACCTGGTCGACCAGGCTGAGACCGGCCTCGCCCGCCTCGAGTTCGGCCGCGCGGGCGGAGCGCGAAGCGCCGGTGTTCAGCACTAGTTGCAGCTTTGCCTTCAGCTCGCCGAGGCCGGGGGCGGCGGTCCGCATCGGCGCGCCGATGGGTGCGGCGGTGGCCGGGGCCACGGTGGCGACGGTGCCGAATGCGCCGATAACGGCGGCTGCGGTGAGCGAGAACGCCGCGGTGACAAGGCGCGCCACCGGCCTATTTCTGGTGCTGAGCATCGGATCATCCAATCGTTCGTTTGCCGGGAGGTGTCGGTCCGAGGACTGGCACTACAGTGCAATATAAGGTAAGCCTATGCAAAGCTAAAAGCTGGAAGTTAGGTGACCCTGGCTACCGCACCAGATCGAACGCAGGAGAACCGTGGACACACTATTGGTGGTCGGCGCCGGGCCGAAAGCCCTTGCGGTGGCGGCAAAAGCGCACGTCCTGCGGAAATTGGGGCTCGCGGCCCCGCGCGTGATCGTCGTCGAGGCGCACGCCGTCGGCGGTAATTGGCTGCCGAGCGGCGGTTGGACCGACGGACAGCACCGGCTCGGTACCAGTCCGGAAAAGGACATCGGATTCCCGTACCACTCGACTTGGGCGCGCGGGCACAACCGGGCCATCGACGAGGCGATGATGGCCTACAGTTGGACCTCCTTCCTGGTCGAGCACGGCACCTACGCCGAATGGATCGACCGCGGCCGGCCGAGCCCGCACCATCACGTCTGGGCTAAATATCTGCAGTGGGTGGCCCGCGCGATAGATCTCGAATTGGTCCTGGGGACAGTGGATTCGGTCGCGGCGGCGGCCGACGGCTGGCTGGTTTCGGTGACCGACGCCGACGGTGTGAGCACCCAGATCGACACGGACGCACTGATGATCACCGGTCCTGGCCACAGCGGTCGGGCCTTGGCCGAACACCCCAGGGTGCTCAGCATTTCCGAATTCTGGGATCTGGCGGGCAAACGCGCGTTGCCGGTCTCCTCGCGCGTCGCGGTGATCGGCGGCGGCGAAACAGCGGGTTCGGCGCTGGACGAGCTGGTTCGCCACGACATGCTGACCATCTCGGTGATCACACCCAAGGCCACCATCTACACCCGCGGCGAAAGCTATTTCGAGAACGCGCTTTTCAGCGATCCGACCAAGTGGAACGCGCTGAGCATGGACGAGCGCCGCGATGTCATCCGGCGCACCGACCGCGGTGTGTTCTCGGTTCGCGTGCAGGAGAGCGTCATCGGCGACAACCGCGTGCATCACCTGCAGGGTCGGGTCGTGCGGGTCGCCGAACAGGGTGACGGCGTGGCGGTGACGCTGCGCAACGACCGTCGCCCGGATCTGGTGCAGAACTTCGACTTGGTGGTCGACGCGACCGGCGGGCAGCCGCTGTGGTTCCTGGAGCTCTTCGATTCCGATGCCGCCGACCTGCTGGAACTCGCCGTCGGCGGCCCGCTGACCCAGCCCAGGCTGGAGGCCTCGATCGGCTACGACCTGGCGGTCTCCGGACTGGACGCGAAGCTCTATCTGCCGAATATGGCCGCCATCGCACAGGGGCCCGGGTTCCCGAATCTCAGCTGCCTCGGCGAACTTTCGGATCGGGTCCTGCGTACCGCCCCGACGCGTCAGGTCGTCGGTGCGCGGCGGGGTGCGGCCGCCCGGCTGGGCTGATTCGGTCCGGATATCCCCAATACATCTACGTGAGGTTTTCATGCGCATCGTCTCGTTCGGGTTCCAGACCTGGGGCCGGAAAACCCTGCAGGCACTGATCGATTCGGAGCACGACGTCGTGCTCGCGGTCACCCATCCGGCCAGTGCGGATTCCTACAAGGGGATCTGGTCGGATTCGGTCGAGGACCTCGCCCGCGAGCACGCCATCCCGGTGCATCTGACCGAACGGGCCGATGCCGAAACCATCGACCTGGTGAAGCGGGCCGAACCGGACGTCATCGTGGTGAACAGTTGGTATACCTGGATGCCCGCCGAGCTCTACAATCTGCCCCCGCACGGCACCCTGAATCTGCACGATTCGCTGCTGCCCAAGTTCACCGGCTTCTCCCCGGTGCTGTGGGCGCTGATCAGCGGTGAGTCCGAGACGGGCCTGACCGTGCATCGGATGGACAAGGGGCTGGACACCGGCGACATCCTGGTTCAACGCTCATTGCCCATCGGACCCACTGATACCGGCACCGAATTGGTGTTGCGCGGTATGGAACTCATCCCCGGCGCGTTGCAGGAAGCGCTGCACGCCCTGGAATCCGGTACCGCGCAATGGAAGCCGCAGCGCAAATCCGAGCGGACCTACTTTCATAAGCGTTCCGAGCGGGACAGCCGCATCGACTGGACCTGGTCCGCCGTCGATCTGGAGCGTTTCGTGCGCGCGCTGTCCGAGCCGTATCCGCGCGCGTTCACCTACTACCGCGGTGAGCGGATCGAGGTGCTCGAGGCGGTCGTCTCCGAGGCGCGCTACGGCGGCACGCCCGGTCGGGTGATCGTGCAGGAGGGCGGAGGCGCGGTGGTGTGTGGTGCGGAGGCGCATCGCGGGCGCAATCGCGGCTTGGTGCTCACCCGGATTCGCACCACGGACGGTAGCGAACATTCGGCCGCGGAATTCTTCACGCGCGGTGGTTATCTCACCGACCAGTGAGGCGGCACCAGGGGAGCGGGCCCGCCAGTAGACTTGTTAGGGTAGGCTACGCTAATATCGGACGACCGTTCAGAAGTAACCAGACAGTGCAGCGTGCCGGGGGTGTTGTACGCCGCCGATCGAATGACGCTGCCTGGCGCGACTATTGCGCCGGGAGGTCCGGCGGAAGCGCAGGAGTCAAGAAATGCCAGCAAATCTCGGATGGATCCGGCAATTCCACCAGCCCCGCTCCACCGCCAGCGACTGCTCGCAGGTCGCTCGAAACGGCACAGCACGCCCGCCATTGTTGATCTGCCCGCACGCGGGTAGCGGCGCGTCGACCTATCGCGCGTTCTCGAAGGTGCTCAGCGAACACTTCGATGTGCTGATCTTCCAGTACCCGGGCCGTCAGGACCGGGCCCGCGAGGCGGCGCTCGCCACGCTGCCCGAACTGGCCGCCGGTGCGTTCGCGGAATTCCGGACCTCCGAACACAATCGCGGCCTGCCGCTGACGGTCTTCGGCCACAGCATGGGCGCGATGGTGGCCTTCGAACTGGTGCGCATTGCCGAGGCGGCCGGACTCGAGGTGCGTCTGCTCGCCCCGTCCGCCGCGGTTTCGCCGGGCCGGGCCGCCGACTTGCCGCCGCATCCGACCGAGGACGAGCAGATCCTCGACCACCTCGGCGCGCTGGAGGGCACCGGCGCCGATGTGCTCGGCAGCCGCGAGCTCATGCGGATGGCGCTGCCGGTGGTGAAGGCCGACTACCGTGCTTTCGATTCCTATACCTGCCGGGTGGATGTCCAGGTGCAGGCCAAGATTCACGTGCTCGGCGGTGCCGAGGACACCTTCATCACGCCGCGTGAGCTGTACGGCTGGTCCAATCACAGCGCACAGGAAATCGACGTCACCATCTTCGACGGCGGGCATTTCTACCTGAACGACAATGCCGCCGGTATCGCGGAACTGCTCGCACCGGAACTGGATCGCGTCGGATGAGCACCGAAATGGATCCGATCGTCATCTCCGGTATGGCCGTCGAAGCGCCGGGCGGCATCGAGACGCTGCCCGACTTCTGGTCGGCGCTGGCTGAAGGGCGCGAACTCATCGGACCGTTCCCGCGCAATCGGGAATGGCCGATCGAGGAGTTGCTCGCGCTGCACCGCGCCGAAGGCTGGAGCCGGGTCGCCGATGCCGGTGGGTTCCTGTCGGAGGCAACCGAATTCGATCCAATGTTCTTCGGCATCACCCCGCGCGAAGCCATTTCGATGGATCCGCAGCAGCGGGTCGCGCTGCGGGTGGCCTGGCGGGCGCTGGAGAATGCGGGCATCAATCCGGGCGCGCTGGACGGCGCTGACGTCGGTTGTTTCATGGGTGCGTCCATCAATGAATACGGGCCGCAGTCCGGTGCTGTCACCGAGTACTCCGGATACCGGGCCACCGGGACCGCTCTCGGCGCGGTGGCGGGTCGGATTTCGCACAGTCTCGGACTGATCGGGCCGTCGCTGACCACTGACACCGCGTGCGCATCGGCGCTGACCGCATTGCACCTGGCTGCCAATGCCGTGCGTGCCGGTGAATGTGACTGGGCGCTGGCCGGTGGCGTTTGTGTCATGGGCTCGCCCGCGGCGTTTTTCGAGTTCTCCAAGAACAACGCACTCGCCGTCGACGGCCACTGTCGCTCCTATGCCGCCGACGCGACCGGCACGCTGTGGGGTGAGGGCGCCGGTGTGGTCGTCGTGGAACGCGAGTCGCGCGCACGCGAACTCGGCCATCGGATCTATGGCCGCGTGCTCGCCACCCGGGTCAATCACAACGGCAAGGGCGCACCGCTCGCGGTGCCCAGCGCGACGGCACAGCAGCGACTGATCGAGAAGACCTTGGCGGCGGCCGAAATCCGACCGGACGATATCGGCCTGATCGAGGGGCACGGCACTGGAACGCCGGTCGGCGACCCGCTCGAACTCACCGCCCTCGCGCAGTCCTACGGTGGCGTCGACCGCGGCACCGACGGTCCGCGACTGGGCTCGGTGAAGTCGAATATGGGTCACGCGCAGGCCGCCTCGGGGGTGCTCGGCCTGATCAAGGTGCTGCTGAGCGGCGCGAACGGTCAGATCGCGCCGAGCCTCTACGCGGACAACCCGACCACCGAGGTGGATTGGGACGCCACCAGCCTGCGGCTGGCCACGAAACTCGAACCCTGGGACCCGATCGACGGCGTCCGCTGCGGCGCCGTCTCCTCGTTCGGCGTCGCCGGCACCAATGCGCACGCGATCGTGGCCATGCCCGTGCTGGAGGATATCGATGCCTGATTACCGACTACCGGACGGCACCGTCCCCGTACTGCTTTCCTCCGATACGGCCGACGGACTGCGCGGCGAGGCGGCCGCCATCCTGGGATATTTGGAGCGGCATCCCGGTGTGACCCCGGATCGCGTGGCGGACATGCTGTTTCGCACCCGGCTCGCGCGCCGCCGTCGGGCGCTCGCGATGGTCGACAACCGCGACGGACTGCTCGATGCCTTACGCGCGATCGTCGCGGGCGCCGAGCATCCCGCGGTCGTGGTGACCGATGGCGTCGCCACCGCGCGCGGCATCGGATTCGTTTTCCCCGGACAAGGCAGTCAGCGGCCGGGCATGGGCAAACTCTTCTACGAGATCTCCCCGACGTTCCGTCGCGCGGTCGATGATTGCACCGAGATCTTCGAGGTGCGCTTCGGGCACCGCGAGCCGCTGCACTATCTGCTCGGCAACGAGGGACAGTTCGAGGATCACGTGCGGGTACTCCAGCCTGCGTTGATGTTCCAGATGTACGCCTTCGCCGCCATGTGGCGCGCGGCAGGTGTCGAGCCCGCCGCGACCATCGGACACAGTCAGGGCGAGCTGGCCGCCGGTGCGGTCTCCGGCGTCATGACGCTGCGGGATTCGGTGCTCGCGGTGACGCATCGGGCCCTGGCCGTCGATCAGCTTTCACCGCGCGGCTATTCGATGGCGGTGCTGGGCATGGACCGCGACCAGTGTGAGGCGCTGCTGGCAAGGCACTCCGGCTGGGCCGAGCTCTCGGTGGTCAATTCGGCACATATCCTGGCCATTTCGGGTGACCGCGAGACCATCGTCGATATGGTGGCGACCGCGACCGCGCGCGGTCAGTTCGCCAGGGAGATCCGCGTCGCGTATCCGGCGCACACTTCGGTGGTCAGCGAGTACCGGGAGGGACTGGAAGCGGCGCTCGGCGAGGAAATGAGCGGGCCGAACTTCATCGCGACCGAAATCCCTTGCTACGGTGCGACACTCGGCACCCCTATCACGCCCGACCTGCGACACGACCAGTACTGGTATTGGAATCTGCGCAACCGGGTGCGGTTCGATCGGGCGATCACGGCGGCCACCGCCGACGTCGACACCTTCGTAGAGATGTCGGAACATCCGATGCTGCAGTTGGCCATTCAGGAGAACCTGAGCACTGTGCGTCCGGACCCCGCCCGGCCGCTACCGGAATTCCGGGTGATCGGCACCTCGCTGCGCACTGCGGCGGGCCTCGGCGAGTTCACCCGCAATCTGGCGACGGTTGCGGTGCACGACCTGAATTACCGGTGGGACGCACTGCGTGTCGAATCCGATTCGGACACAGCGCGTTTGCCGCTGCGAGACTTCCCCAATACCGTGCTGAATCCACAGCGACTGTGGGCTCCCTACCGGGCCGAGACGCCCGCGCCGGTGGCCCCCGAGCACACTGCGACCCGGCTGGCGGAGCGCTGGGTACGGCTCGAGCGTCGTTCGCTGGTTTCGCCGCGCATAATGCTGGTCGTCGACCACACCGGACGGTGCGCCGAACTCGCGGCGGCGCTGTGCACCGCCGCCGACAACCACGGTGGTGGCGCGACCGTTTACGATCCCGAACAGCCCGCCGACACTGCCGACTACGACTCGATCGTCGTGCTGCTGCCGCGGTTGCCGGATCTGGACGGACCCGCCGCGGTCGCGGAACTGGCACGGTTCTATGACGCCCGCTGGCTGCCCGCGCTCGACGCCACGGTCACCGACTGCTGGCTGGTGACCGTCGGCGGCGAAGCAGCGGTCGCCGACGATCCGGCACCGCATCTGTTCCACGGCGCGGTCTCCGCCGGCTTCCGCTGCATCGGACTGGAAAATATCGGCACCGCCTTCCGGCACCTCGACCTCGACGCCGCCGACGCAGGGCAGGCGGCCAAGATCGTGCGCGCACTGCACGCCAAGGACGAACCGCAGCTGGCGCTGCGCGCGAGCGGGCTCTATGCCAAGCGGCTCGAGGTGGAAATCGAACCGTCGGCCGGAGCTCCGGATGATGCGGAGCTCGAGCACGTCGTTATCGTCGGCGGGACCGGCACGCTCGGACTGAAGTTCGCCGAGTACTTCGCCGGTCGTGGTGCGCGGCGGATCACGCTGCTCAGCCGGTCCGGCGAAACCGATTCCGTCGCAGGCCGTTTGCGGGTCGTCCGACAGATCGGCACCGCCGAGGTCGCGGTTGTCGCTTGCGATGTCAGCGACGAAGCCAGTGTGCGTGAGCTCGCCGTCACACTGGCCGATACACCGGCGACCATGCTGGTGCACGCCGCGGTGAACTATGTGCGCGCCGAACTGGCCGATGTGACCGCCGAGAAGCTGTTCGAGATGGCGGCATCGAAGATCATCGGCACCGACCATCTGCTGCGGCTGCTGCCGCTGGCCGCGGATGCGCGGATCGTCATCTGCTCGTCCGCGGCGGCCACCTTCGGTGGTCGCGGGCAGATTCTCTACGCCACCGTCAACCGCATGCTCGATGTGCTGGCCACGCGCTTGCGGGCAGCGGGGACGAATGCCGTTGCGATGCAATGGGGTATCTGGGATCTCGAAGGGCCGCTGCATGCGGTCGGCGTGGACCGGATCGCCGCTGCCGGCGGCCAGTCCATGGACCCGCGCGACGCTCTCGCCGTCGGTTTCACCGAGCACGCCGAAATCGGACGGCCCGGCAATCGCATTGTGATGGCGGCCGATTGGTCGCAGTTGAACGACATCATCTCGGCGGTCGGCTGGGGTCCGCTGCTCGCAGATGTGCTCACTCGAGTGGAACCGGCCCCGCCGCAGGCCGAGCCCGCCGCCGTCGTGATCGTACCGGAGGCGGTCGTGCCGTCCGCCGGTTCACTGTCCGACCAGGTCCGCATCGAACTGGGCAAGGTGATGGGCGCCGACGGGCTCGACGCCATCGACAGCTCGGTGCCGCTGGTGGCCCTCGGACTGGATTCGCTGCAGGCGTTGGACTTCCGCAAGCGGGTGCAGGCGGAACTGAACCGCGATCTTCCGGTGGCGGCCATTCTGGGCGGCGCGTCGTTGGACGACGTCGTGCGCCTGATGGCCGACAGCAACGTCTAGGCGAGGGATTGACGATGTCGAACAACGAGCCAGCGAGCGTGCTGGACCGCCGCAAGGCGCTGCTGCGTCAGCGTTTGGCCGAAAGTGGCCTAACCGCACCGACTTCCGGAAATGCGCCGCTTCGCAGATCGAAACCCGGTGAGCGTCACCCGCTTTCGGCCGGGCAGCGGCGCATGTGGTTTCTGCAGACCCGCGATCCGGAGGACACGACCCTCAATATTTGTGTGGCCTACCGGCTGACGGGTGCGCTCGACGAGGCGCGGCTGCGTGACGCAGTAGCGGCCGTTGTAAACGGCCACGACATCCTGCGCACCACCTACGGGCTCGACGAGAACGGCGAGCCGTACCAGATCGTCCATGTCGATCTCGAACTGTCCTGGCAGGCACACGATCTGACCGATCTGCCGGAATCCGGCCGGTTGCGCAGGCTGGCAGTGCTGGCCCGCCGGGAATTCGGCCGACCGTTCGATCTCGCGACCGAGTCGCCGTTGCGCGTCAGCCTTGTGCGCATCGGTGCCGATGAATTCGCCCTGCTGCTGGTCGCGCATCACATCAGCTGGGACGACGACTCGTGGGCCGTCTTCTTCACCGAACTCAATGCCGCCTACCGCGCCGAGTCCGTCCAGGACGACCGTGCGCAATTCGTCGACGTCGCAGTCTTCGGTGATATCGCCGCCGACAACGACAGCGCCGATATCGACTACTGGCGCGCAACCCTGCGCCCACTGCCGGAATCCCTGGAACTTCCTGGTCCGGCCACGGTCGCCACAGTTGCGGCCAAGCAGTCCGATCGGTGCACCTTGCCGCTGCCCGCTGAACTCGTCGGCCGGGTCGAGGCCTTCGCGCGTGCGCACGGCGCCACCCCGTTCATGGTGTGGCTGGCCGCCTATGACGCGGTGATCCATCGCTACACCGCGGCAACGGATTTCCTGGTATCGGTCCCGGTGACCGTGCGCCGTGATGCCGCCGCCGAATCATTGATCGGCTACTTCGGCAATACGCTGCTGCTGCGTGCCACCATCGGCCCCGAGGACACCTTCGCTCGCTTCACCGAAACCATTCGCGACACCTGTGTCGGCGCCTTCGCACACCAGAATGTCGGCATCGATCGCGTTGTGCGCGAGGCGAATCCGGATCGCGTCGGCGGCCGGAACGGTTTGGAGCAGCTGGTCCGACTCGGCTTCGGGGTCCGCAGGAGCGCACAGGGCTTCGATCTCGTGGGTGTCGAGGCGACGCTGTTGGATCTCGGTAGCGCTGTGGCGCAGGTTCCGCTGGGGCTGACCGTAGTCACCGAAGCCGATGGCGCCTATCTGGAGGCCGAGTACCGGATCGCCGATCTGGACCGTGCCCTGGTGGAACAGCTGCTCGGCCATTATGTGCAGCTGCTGGACAGCGCGCTCGCGAATCCCGATCGCAGGCTCGGTGATATCGATATGCTCGGCGCGGCGGATCGTGCCGCGATTCTCGAACTGTCACACGGCCCGGTTGTCGAGGCCGAAGCGACCACCATGGTCGCGCTCTTCGAAAACCAGGTCGCCGCAACGCCCGACGCGCTCGCCATCGTCGCCCCCGCCGAACGCGACACCGAACTCAGCTATGTCGAACTGAATCGCCGTGCCAATCGTTTGGCGCACTGGTTGATCGGGCGTGGACTGGGCACCGAGGACATCGTCGGGTTGCGGCTGTCGAATTCGGTGGAGTTCGTCGTCGCGGTGCTGGGTGTGCTCAAATCCGGTGCGGCCTACTTGCCCATCGATCCGGCCTACCCGGACGATCGCATCGACTACCTGGTCGAGGATGCCGCGCCCCGGCTGGTGCTCGGGCGGGCCGAACTGGCCGCCGCCGAGGCCGCGGCCGTCGAGCTTCCGGAAACCGATCCTGTCGACACGGACCGGGTGCGGCCGCTGCTGCCCGGCCATCTGGCGTACGTCATCTACACCTCCGGTTCCACCGGAAAGCCCAAGGGCGTGCCGGTGTCCCATGCCGCGATCGCCGAACATCTCGCGGGCTTCGTCGCGGAATGGAGTATGACCGCCGAGGACCGGCTGCTGCAGTCCTCCTCGGTGAGCTTCGATGCCTCCCTGCTCGATATCTTCGTGACGCTGACGCTCGGCGCCCGGCTGGTCATCCCGAAGCCGGATGCCTTCCGCGATATTCCGTATGTCGCCGAGTTGATCACCCGCTGCGGGGTCACTGTGCTGCATATGGTGCCGTCGATGTTGAGCACCTTCCTGCTGCTGCCGGAGGTGAGCGAATGGCGTGCGCTGCGGCATGTTCCGGTGGGAGGTGAGGCGCTGCCCGGGGAGGTGGCCGATAAGTTCGCCGGCGTCTTCGATGCCGAACTGCGCAATCACTACGGTCCGACCGAGGCGGTCGTGTGTGCGACGCACATGAATGTGGAAGGCCCGCAGGGCACGCGGATCGTGCCGATCGGTGTGCCGAATCAGAACGTCACGGTGTATCTGCTCGACGAGGCGCTGCAGTTGGTGCCATCGGGTGTGGTCGGTGAGATCTATTTGGGTGGAGCGCAATTGGCGCGCGGCTACCTGAATCGGCGCGGGCTGACGGCAGATCGGTTCGTCGCCGATCCGTTCGCGCCGGGCGCTCGGCTGTATCGGACCGGCGATCTCGCGCGACGCAATGCCAATGGTGAGATCGAATTCGTCGGCCGGGCCGATGAGCAGGTCAAGGTGCGTGGCTTCCGGATCGAACTCGGCGAGGTCGAGGCGGCCATCGCGTCCTGTCCGGGTGTCGGCCACTGTGTCGTCATCGCGGTCGAGGACGCGGCCGTCGGTGCGATGCTGGCCGCGTATGTAGTTGCGGACAGTGATCTTTCGGAGCCGACGCTCGATATCGACGAGGTGCGCAGGCACGCCGCAGCGACGTTGCCGGAGTACATGGTGCCCAGTGCCTTTGCGGTGATCGACGAGATCCCGTTGACCGTGCACGGCAAACTCGACCGTCGCGCGCTGCCGGATCCGGAACGCGCCACCACACGCCGCTATCGGGAGCCGAGCACCGCCACCGAAATCCGGCTCGCGGGCCTGTTCGCGCAGATCTTCGGCCGCGAGCAGATCGGCGCGGACGATTCCTTCTTCGAACTAGGCGGGCATTCGCTGCTGGCCACCCGCCTGGTCGTGCGGATTCGCACCGAATTCGGCGTCGAGATCGATGTGCGGGCACCCTTCGACACCCCGACTGTCGCGGGACTTGCCGCGCTCATCGAAGCCACGCCGGCACCGGCCTGCGCTGCCGTGCCCGCCTTGCTGAAACGGGAACGGCCCGAGCATATTCCGCTGTCCTATTCGCAGCTCGCGTTGTGGTTCCAGCGCAGGCTGGAGGGGCCGAGTGCAATCGGCAACATTCCATTCGCGGTGCGGGTGGACGGTCCGCTGGATCTCGATGCGCTGACCGCCGCGCTCGGCGATGTCGTTGCCCGGCACGAGGTGCTGCGCACCGTCTTCCCCGAGAACGGTGGCGTGCCGTATCAATTGGTGCTGCCCGCCGGGCCGATCGATGTGCCGGTGACGGAGCTGGACGATCCGGAGAAGCTGCGTGCGGAACTCGCCGCGGCCGGTGGGCATTGCTTCGCCGTTGATGCCGAGCTGCTGATCCGACCGCGAATCTTCGTGCTGGACAACAAGACCCACGTACTCTCGCTGCTCGTACATCATCTGGTGGCGGATCACTGGTCGTTCCGGACGATTCTGGACGACCTCGCCACCGCCTACCGTGCACGCACCGCAGGCGCTGATCCGGACTGGACGCCCCTGGACGTGCAGTACGCCGACTATGCGCTGTGGCAGCGCGAGGTGGTCGAGACGCTCGGCACCCAGGTGGATTATTGGCGCGACACACTCGCCGGTCTGCCGGACGAGATCAATGTCGCCTTGGATCGCCCGCGTCCCGCCATTCTCGGCAAGAACGGACATGTGGTGCCGTTCGCGGTGCCCGCCGCATTGCGCGGCAAGCTCGAGGCCCTGGCCGAGGCGAGCGGCGGCAGTGAATTCATGCTCTACCAGGCCGCGGTCGCGACCCTGCTACACAAACTGGGTGCGGGTGTGGATATTCCGCTCGGCACGCCGATCGCGGGCCGGGTCGATCCGGCCGCCGCCGAGTTGGTCGGACTGCTCGCCAATATGGTGGTGCTGCGCAATGACCTGTCCGGCGATCCGACGCTGCGGACCGTGCTGGAGCGCTCCCGCGACACCGCGCTCGGCGCGTACAGCAATCAGGACATCCCGATAGAACGCGTGGTCGACTCGCTGAATCCGGCGCGATCCCGGTCCAGGAATCCGCTGTTCCAGGCCATGATGCACTTCCGCGAAGAGGACTGGGACACTGCGGGTCAGGGCTTGGACGCGCACACCGCGCTGACGGTATTGCCATTGGATTTCGACACCTCGCTGTTGGACCTCAGCATCAATTTCTTCGCGGGCTCCGACGGCGGCTTCGATGCCAGCGTCATCGTCAATACCGATCTGTACGAGCCTGCGACCGGAGAGTTGTTCGCGCAGCGCATGCTTCGCGTACTGACGGCCTTCGCCGAAGCCCCCGACAGCACGGTGGGTGAGCTCGACATCATGCCCGCCGCCGAGCGGCAACGGGTCCTCGGTGAATGGGCCACCGGTGTGGAGCTCTCCTGGACGCCGGGCATTGCCGAGTTGATCCGGCGTGGCCGCGGGGTGCCGACCGATCGGATCGCCCTGCGCTGCGGTACCGAGACGCTCACCTATGGCGAGCTGTTCGAACAGCTCGATGGCGGGGGCTCGGCGCAAGTGCCCGATGGTGCTTCGGCGGCCGGGGTGGTGCGCAGGCTAGCCGCATTGGATGCGGTTGCGAATACCGGTGGGACCATCGCGGTTTCGCACATTGTCTTCGACTGGGAGGCGCTGGCGGCCGCGGTGGCCGATCGACGCGCCATTGCCGCCGATCTCCGCGGCGAATCGCTGGACCGGGCCACGGGTTCGGCGGATGTGCGACTCGTCGCCGCACCCTGGACGGAATCGGAGATCGAAGTCGAGTTGCTGGCCGCGCTCGCCGATGGAGCGACGCTGATCCTCACCACCGAACAGCAACGCGAAGATCCGGTCGCGCTCGTCGAGTTGATCGGTGCGCATTCGGTCACCCATGTGGTCGCCGAGCCGGTCACGCTGTCGCGGTTCGTGCAGACCGGTGTCTCCATGCTGCCGTCGGTGCGCAGCTGGGAGGTCGTCGGAACCGATTGGCCCGCAGCGCTTCCCCACCTGCTGCCCGCGTTCGCGGCCGGTTCGGTCGCCACCTTCGACTTCCGGATTCCGGAGTACGCGGGTGCGGTGGCACGCGGTGCGGTCGATGGCAGCGGACGCGCGCGACCCATTCCAGGGGCTCGGCTGTTGGTGCTGGATGCAGCCCTGCGACCGGTCGCGCCCGGCGTAGACGGCGATGTGTATGTCGGTGGTGTCGGGCTCGCTCAGGGGTACGTCGAGGATTCGGCAGTCGCGTTCATCGACGACCCGCACCTGCCGGGAGCCCGGTTGTTCCGCACGACGCAGCGGGCGCGCTGGGATACCGCGGGGCGGCTCGCGTTCCGGACCGATAGTTCCGGTGAAACCAGCACGGGCACAGCATCTTCCGATGTCGAGCACACCGAGACCGAACAGCAGCTCATTGCGATCCTCGAGGAACTGCTCGAGATCGAGGATGTCACCGCCGATGACGGCTTCTTCGCACTCGGCGGCGACAGCGTGATCTCCATCCAGTGGTCGGCCCGCGCCAATGAGCTCGGCCTCCCGCTGTCTCCGCAGCTGGTATTCGAGCACCTCACCATCGCCGAACTCGCGGCCGCAGTGGACGAAGCGTTAGCAACCGGGGTGACTACGACCATCGGCGACACCTTCGGTAACGGTGGCGTGCAGGCCGAGCCCGCGGAGCCGACCGATAACCACCAGCACGCCGCGATGAGCGTGTCCGGCCTCGGCTCGGACGCGCTGGCCGCATTGGGTGCGGCATGGAAGCAGTCGCAATGAGGGGCGATTTCTTCCGAGCGGCGGACCCGACGAAGGGCGATGCGATGTCCATGGGCCGAAAGGCGTTGCGATGAGTGTGGACCGGAGCGTCCCGGCGGAAATCGAGGATGTGCTCGCGCTCAGCCCACTGCAGGAGGGACTGTTCTCGTTGGCGCGGCTGGCCGCCGACGGGGTCGACCTGTACACGATGCAGTTCGTCATCGATATCGGCGGTCCGATCGACGTGCCGATGCTGCGTCGCAGCGCCGAGGCGATCCTGGAGCGGCACGCCAATCTGCGGGCAGCGTTCTGGGATAAGGATCTACCCAAGCCGGTGCAGATCGTGCCGACCTGGGTGGATCTGCCCTGGTTCGAAATCTCCGCGCTACCCGCGGAATTCGATGCCATCGCCGAGGCCGACCGGCAGCAGCGGTTCGACCTCTCTCGCGGTCCGGCTCTGCGGATTACCCTGGTCACGCTGGCCGACGAACGGCACCGGGGGATGGCAGCCGACGGAGCTTGCGGAGTCGGCGGGGTGGGTAGGCACAGAATGATCGTGACCGCGCATCACATCCTGATGGACGGGTGGGCGGTCGCGGTGTTCTTCCGCGAGCTGATCGCGGTGTACGACGCCGGGGGACAGACGGATTCGCTGCCACCGGCCCGGCCGTACCGCGACTACATCGGCTGGCTCGCCGCGCAGGACACCGCCGCCATCACCCGCAGCTGGACCGAATACCTCGCGCCGCTGAGCGGTCCGCTCATGCTGGCCGCCGGTACGGCAACCGAAGTCGGCGCGGCGATTCCGCGCCGCAGCCGATTCAGCTTGGACAATGCCGAAACCGCGCGGCTGGTGCACTGGGCACGGGCGAACGGCCTGACCGTCAATACCGTTGTGCAGTATGCCTTGGCTGTCGTCCTCGGCAGGCTCACCGGTCGACGCGATGTCGTCTTCGGCACGACCATTTCCGGCCGTCCGGATGCGCTGTCCGGCGTCGAGACGATGATCGGGCTGTTCATCAATACCGTGCCCGCGCGCGTCATCATCGACCGGACCAGCACCGTCGCCCAGCAATGTGCACAGCTGCAGCGTGAATCGGCGGCCATGCGGGATGCGGGATATGTGAGCCTGTCGACCATTCAGCGCGCGGCGGGGCACGGTGCGCTGTTCGACGTGCTGTTCGTCTTCGAGAACGCACCCATCGGCGCGGCCACCGATCCGATCGTCACCGCGAGCGGCGCCCGCTTCCTGCCGGTGGCCATGGAAAGTCTGGTGCACTACCCGCTTTCGGTGGTGTCTCATCTGAACGACGGCACGCTCGTCGTCATGCTCGAGGCGATTGCCGAAGCCCTGCCGCACTTCCCGGTCGGCGATATCGGCCGGCGGATCCTGTCGGTGCTGCGTCAGCTGCCCGATCATGGCGATTCGAGCCCCGATGCACTGGACGTCCTGCTGGCCGATGAGAAAGTCATCGTTGCCGAGAAGGACGTCTGCGCGAATGGCACGGCTTACGAGCTCTTCCTGAACCAGGTCGCCCACACCCCGGATGCGATCGCACTGAGCACGGGTTCGGATCGCTACACCTACCGTGAATTGCGTGCAGCTGCTGGGCAACTGGCGAATGAGCTGACCACCAATGGTGTCGGCCCGGAAACCGTTGTCGCGCTCGCGCTACCGCGATCGGCTCGATCCATCATCTCGATCCTCGCCGTACTGGAAGCTGGCGGAGCCTATGTGCCGGTCGACCTCTCGGCTCCCGCTGCCCGCATCGAATCCATACTGCGCCAAGCGGATCCGAAACTCATTCTGGCAATTGGGGAGTCCGCAAACCTGCTCGGCGAGACCACACACTCGATCCTGGTACTCGATGATTCCGCCGTCGCCGAGCGAATCGCGAACCACCCCATCCCGCCCTACCGCCCGGTCGCCCCGCAGACAGCCGCCTATCTCATCTTCACCTCCGGCTCGACCGGCGAACCCAAGGGCGTAATCGGCACCCACGCCGCTCTGAACAGCTACTTCACCGACCACCGCGACCGCGTATACCGCCCGGCGGTGGCCCGGCTCGGCCGCCGGCTGCGCATCGCACACGCCTGGTCGCTGAGCTTCGACGCCTCCTGGCAGCCGATGATCGGCTTGTTCGACGGCCACGCCGTCCACCTGTTCGACGAGACCGAAATGCGCGATGCGCAGGGCCTCGTCGACGGCATCGTCGGCCACCAGATCGACATGATCGACACCTCGCCGTCCATGTTCACCCAGCTCTCGGCCGCCGGTCTGGTGGACGGTGAGCGACTGACCGTGCTCGCCCTCGGTGGCGAGGCCATCGGTGCGCCCATGTGGGAGCAGTTGCGCGCGCTGCCGGGTACCGCGGTCTACAACTGCTACGGCCCCACCGAGACCACGGTCGAGGCGGTGGTCGCGACGGTGAATACCGGTCGCAACGAGCCGGGCAATGCCCAGCCCACCATCGGCGGACCGGTGGATCGCATGTCCGCTTACGTCTTCGATGCCATGCTGCGGCCGGTGCCGCGCGGTGTCGTCGGTGAGCTGTACTTGTCCGGCGCTCAGGTGGCCCGCGGCTATATCGGTAAGGCCGCCGGCACCGCGGATCGCTTTATCGCCGACCCCTTCCGATCCGGCGCTCGCATGTATCGCACCGGTGATCTGGTGCGGCAGTTGCCGAATGGCGATCTCGCCTATCTCGGCCGAGCCGACGACCAGGTCAAGATTCGCGGCTACCGAATCGAAATCGGTGATATCGAAACGGCTTTGCTGCAGCTGCCGCAGGTTCGTGCGGGCGCTGTGTTGGTCGTGCAGCGGCCGAGCGGCCAGAGTCTTGTCGCCTTCGCGGTCAGTACTGATTCGGCCACCTTGCGTGCCCGCCTCGCGGAGCGCCTGCCTGCGTATATGGTTCCGGCGCGGGTCATTGCGCTGCCCGAGCTGCCGGTCACCCGCAACGGAAAGCTCGATGTCCGAGCGCTGAACGCGCTGGCGCTGCAGGCCCTACAGGGCTCCGCCCAACGCACCCTGCCGAGCACCGATACCGAGCGGACCTTGTGCCGCGCGCTCGCCGAGGCGCTGGGCGGTACCCCCGGCATCGATGACGACTTCATCGAACTCGGCATGGACAGCATTGTCGCCATCTCCCTGGTGAACGCGGTGCGACGCGCGGGACTCTCGGTCAGCCCGGCCATGGTCATGACCAACCCCACCGTCCGCGATCTGGCCACCGCCATCGATTCCCGTGCGGCACAACAGGAGAACAGCCCGACCGAGATCGGCGAGGTACTCCCGACGCCGATCATGTCCTGGATGTGCGAGTACGGCGGCTTCCGCAGGCTCGCACTCTCGACGCTGGTATCGCTGCCCGCCGAGGTTGATCGGGCCCAGTTGGAAGCGGTGCTACAGGCACTACTCGATGGTCACGACATGCTGCGCGGCCGGCTGTCGAGGACCCGAAACAGGTTCGAAACCAGAGCGCCGGGCAGCGTGCGCGCCGCCGATATCCTGCACGAGGTTCGGGAATCCGGTGACTTCGGTACCGCACTCGAGAAGCATGCACGAGCGGCGATCGATCGCATCGATCCGAAGACCGGCACCATGATTCAGGCCGTCCGCTTCGCGGGCCGCGATGTGTTGCTGCTGTCGATCCATCACCTCGCGGTTGATCCCGTCTCCTGGCACATCATCCTCGCGGATCTGGCCGACGCATGGTCGCAAATCGCGGAGGGGCAAACCCCCACTGTCGCATCAGAATTGATTAGTTACCGCAGCTGGGCCGAACTGCTCGACAAGCGCAGCACCGCACCGGAAGTATCGGCCCAACGCGACTTCTGGTCGGACCAGCTGACCGGCCCCGATCCGGAACTCGGCCTGCGCCACCCGGATCCGACCCGCGACACCTGGTCCGCCTACCGCCTCACGCCGTCGTTCATGCCGACCGACACCACCCGCCGCATCCTCGACGACCTCGGCAGCGACCTCGGCATGCGCGAATTGCTGCTCACCGCACTGGCAATCGCGCTCACCACCTGGCGACTCGAACGCAACCAGGACGGCTCCACCGGCGCACTGGTCGCCCTCGAAGGCCACGGCCGTGCAGACGCCGCCGTCGGCAACGTCGACACATCGCGGACGGTCGGCTGGTTCACCACCGTGTACCCATTGCGCGTCGGCACGGGCTGGACACTCGATATCACCCGCGCCGAATCCGATTCGGCCGAAGCCGCTGGCTTGCTGAAAGCTGTTGCAGCACAGCTTGACAGCGTTCCGAACAAGGGCTTGGACTACGGCTTGCTGCGCTACGGCGATACCGAGCCGCACGCCGATCCCCAGGTAATGCTCGACTACCTGGGCCGCATGGACCTCACCGCAGGCGCATCGGGTCCGTGGACCCCGATCACCGACCTCACTCTGCACCAACGGCTTCCGGTCGCACCCGAACCGGAGATGCCGCTGCGCTACGCACTCGACCTCGTCGTCGCCGTCTACCCCGGCGCCGACGGGCCCCAGCTGGCCACCCTGTTCCGCTGGAGTGACGCACTTTTCGACACCACCGAGATCGACCGTTTCGCCACCATCTGGCAGCGCTGCATCACCGCAGTCGCCGCCGCCATACCAAGCGCAACTCCGGGAGAACGATGAACGCGATCGAAAACGCCATCGTGGTCGAGGACGTCCGCAAGTCCTTCGGCGACGTCCACGCCGTGCGCGGCCTGAGTTTCTCGGCGCCGGCCGGGAGTGTGCTGGGCGTACTCGGCCCGAACGGCGCGGGCAAGACCACCACGGTCTCCATTCTGTCCACGCTCACCAAGCCCGATGCGGGCCGCGCCCTGGTCGCGGGATACGACGTCGTGCGCGAGGCCGCCGATGTGCGGGCATCCATCATGCTCACCGGCCAGTACGCCGCCCTGGACGAGGTGCTGACCGGCCGGGAGAACCTCGTCCTGTTCGGCCGCCTGATGGGTCTGCGTCCGAAACAGGCCAAGGTCCGCGCCACCGAACTGCTCGAACAGTTCGATCTCACCGAGGCGGCCGATCGTCGCGTCGGCGGCTACTCCGGCGGTATGCGCAGACGCATCGATATCGCCTGCGGGCTGGTGCGCCCGCCCAAGGTCGTCTTCCTGGACGAACCCACCACCGGCCTGGATCCGGTGAGCAGACAGGGCGTTTGGTCGCTGGTGCGTTCGCTGAAAGAACAGGGGGTGACGATCCTGCTCACCACGCAGTACCTCGAAGAGGCGGATGCGTTGAGCGACAACATCATCGTCATCGATAAGGGCCGCGTCATCGCCGAGGGCACCGCGGACGAACTCAAGGCCCGCTCGGGTTCGAGCCACTGCGAGGTCGTACCGGTCGACGCGGGTGACGTGCCCGCCGTGGTCACCGCACTGGACGGACTCGGCACGGTGACCGTCGCCGAATCCGAGGACCGGGTGTCGCTCCCCGCTCCCGACGGTGCCGCCACGCTGGCCGAGGCGCTGCGCCGCATTACCGAGGCCGGTATCGAACTCATCGATATCGCCCTGCGCAGACCGTCACTCGACGAGGTCTTCATCAAGCTCACCACCGACGAGCCCGGGTTGGCGACCGCATGACCGAATCAGTCACCATTCCGGCCGGAATGCAGTGGACCGCGCTGAGCGGTCGCACCGTGCGCGCTGCGGTCCGCGAGGGTGATCTGCCCTTCGGTTTCGTCGCGCCGATGATCTTCTTCGTCTGTTTCTATGTCCCGCTGCGCAAGTCGATGGAGCAGACCGGTGCGGACTACGCCCAGTACCTGCTGCCGGTGATCGTGCTGCAGGGCATGTTCTTCACCGCCATGTCGGCGGCCGACCGTGCCGCCCGAGACACCTTCAGCGGCATGGGGACTCGCATGCGGTCCATGCCGGTCAAATCGTGGGTGCCGCTGGCCGCACGGATGTCCGCGAATCTGGCTCGCGCGCTGGCCGGACTCGCCGGAGCGCTGGTCATCGGCACGGCCTTCGGATTCCGATTCCACAGTGCGGCAGCGGCTCTCGTCTTCATCGCATTGTCCCTGGCCTTCGCCGTCGCACTGGTCATCGGTGCCGACACACTCGGCGTCGCCACGGGTAAGCCGGAAGTCGGCGCGTCCGCACTGCTGGCACCGCAACTGCTGCTCATCATGATGTCCACGGGTTTCGTTTCGGCCGAAGGTTTTCCGGGTTGGATCCAGCCCTTCGTTCGCAATCAGCCGGTTTCCCAGGCCGCTGCGGCCCTGCGCGATCTCGCCGATGGCGAATACACCTCGGCCGTCGCCGTTGCGGTGGCCTGGATTCTCGGTCTGATCGTGGCGTTCACCGCGATCTCGGTCTGGGTGGGAGGGCGACGGCCGTGAAAACACTGATCGACCAGAGCTTCGTCGAAACGGGCCGACTGCTGCGACGCTGGCCGCGCGAACAGGAGGTGCTGACCTCGACCGTGATCGTGCCGGTCCTGCTGCTGTTGATGTACCAACTGGTGCTCCACAAATTCCTCAGCGCATCCTCCGGCGTGGACACCATCTACGGTTTCGTCCCGATGATCGCGGTCACCGGCGCGATGTACGGTGCCATGGGGACGGGCCTTTCGCTCTACGCGGAACGGGAAAGCGGTCTGCTGCGGCGCTTTTGGGTGCTGCCGGTGCACCGCGCGGCCGGACTGATCGGCAGGCTGCTCGCCGAATGCGGACGCACGCTGATCGCGACGATCATCGTGGTCGTCCTCGGCGTCGCGCTCGGATTGCGCTTCGAGCAGGGCTGGTTGGGCGTGCTCGGTGCGCTCGCCGTTCCGGTGCTGCTGATTCCCGGCTTCGCCACCATGGTGATCACCGTCGGCGTCAGCAAGGCGGGCGACAAGGTCGTGCAATTGTTCTCGGCACTCGTGCTGCTCGGAATGTTCTTCAATTCCGGATTCGTACCCGTGGAGAACTACCCGGGTTGGTTGCAGCCGGTGGTGCGCGTCCAGCCGATGAGTTGCGCCATCGAGGCAATGCGCGGCTGCACGATCGGCGGCCCCATCGCCACCCCGCTGCTGCAGACAATCGCCTGGTCCGTTGGGCTCGCCCTGGTCTTCGGCGCTTTCGCGGTACGCGGTTACCGCAAGGCTGCGGAGGGCTGAGCGGTCCACTGAGTGGGGCCCAGCTTGATAGTTACATCGGCTAACTATATAGTTTTCTGAGGTAACGATACGCAAGGGGCTGCCGTGACGATTCCATCCGCCGATCTCGATCTGGGTGATGTCCAGACCATTCGTCGTCGCCTGCGCTACGACCGGGACCACCCGCATTACAAGTGGATCGTCCTGACCAACACCACTCTCGGTGTGCTGCTCAGCGCGGTCAACGCCTCGATCGTGCTGATCTCGCTGCCCGCGATCTTCCGAGGCATCGGACTGAATCCGCTGGAAGCGGGCAATGTCGGCTATCTGCTGTGGATGCTGATGGGCTATCTGCTCGTCACCGCGGTGCTCGTGGTGATGTTCGGGCGGCTCGGCGATATCTTCGGCCGCGTCCGGGTCTACAACCTCGGCTTCGCGGTCTTCGCGGTGACCTCGGTCGCGCTGTCCTTCGATCCGTTCCATGGTGGTTCGGGCGCGATGTGGATCATCGTCTGGCGTGTGCTGCAGGGCATCGGCGGCGCCATGCTGACGGCCAATTCGACGGCCATCCTCACCGACGCCTTCCCGGCCAAACAGCGTGGTACCGCGCTCGGCATCAATATGGTCGCCGCGGTCGGGGGCTCCTTCCTCGGGCTGATCATCGGCGGCGTGCTCTCGGAATGGGATTGGCGCGCGGTGTTCTGGGTCAGCGTGCCGATCGCCGTGATCGGTTCGATCTGGTCCTATCGCTCGCTGCATGAGGTCGGCATGCGCACCAAGGGCAAGGTCGACTGGGCGGGCACCATCACCTTCGGCCTCGGCCTGACCGCACTGCTCACCGGCATCACCTACGGCATCCAGCCGCATGGCGGACATCCCACCGGCTGGTCCAACCCCTGGGTGCTCGGTGCGGTGTTCGGCGGCATCGCCCTGCTCACGGCGTTCTGCGTGGTGGAGACCAAGGTCGCCGAGCCGATGTTCCATCTGTCGCTGTTCCGTAACCGTGCGTTCGGCCTCGGCAATTTCGCCAATCTGATGGTGTCGATCGGCCGCGGTGGCATGCAGTTCATGCTGATCATCTGGCTGCAGGGCATCTGGTTGCCGCTGCACGGCTACGACTACGAATCGACGCCGCTGTGGGCTGGCATCTATCTCTTGCCGCTGACCGTGGGATTCCTTGTCGCCGGACCGGTTTCGGGTTGGCTGTCGGATCGCTACGGATCGCGCCGGTTCACCACCGGCGGCGCGACACTGGCCGGGCTCACCTTCTTGCTGCTGCTCGTCATCCCGGTCGATTTCAACTACTGGGTGTTCGCCGCGATCGTGCTGCTCAACGGTATCGGTTGCGGACTGTTCTTCTCACCGAACACCGCCGCCATCATGTCGAGCGTGCCCGCGTCCCAGCGCGGTGCGGCCTCCGGTATGCGCGGCACCCTGTTGAATGGCGGCAACGCGCTGTCGATGGGAATCTTCTTCTCGCTCATGGTCGTCGGCCTCGCCGCGAGCCTGCCCTCGGCACTCGACAGTGGTCTGCGCGCCCAGGGCGTATCCGCGGGCGCCGCGTCCCAACTCGCCGATCTGCCGCCCGTCGCGAGCTTGTTCGCCGCCTTCCTGGGTTACAACCCGATCCAGGAATTGCTCGGCCCCAGCGGCGAATTGGCCAAGCCGGGCGTCAATGCGGACACCCTCACCGGTCAGGAGTTCTTCCCGCATCTGCTCACCGGACCGTTCCACTCGGGTCTGATCGTGGTGTTCGTCTCGGCCGCCCTGATGATGTTCCTGGCCGCCGTGGCCTCGTACTTCGCGGGCGATAAGTACGTCGAGGAGGAACTGGCCGAACTCGCCGAGGCCGACGAACTCGTCGCCGCGCGCTGAGCTACGGCTGGTGCGTGCCGCGCTCGGACTCTACTGTCTGGGCCATGAACTCGCTGCCGGTCGCGCCCGTGGTGGTGATCGTCGGATTCGTCGCGGCGATCACCATCGGCCGGTGGTTCCTGGTCGAGGAGACCCTCAGCGACCGGCTCATCAATCGCGCACTGGCCTGGGATCTGGTCGGTCTGCTCGTCTTTATCTGCGTCGGTCGGCTCGGTCGGGCTCATCTCGCCCTCGATCTGTTCACGATCTTCGGCGCGCTGACTGTGGCGAATGTCTTCGGATTCGCCCGCTTGCTCGACGGCGTGGACACCCGGACCGCGGTGCGGCGGCAGCGCACCTATGACGGGATCGCCGTGGCGGCCGGAGGTGTCGTGCTGGTCGGCATAGTGGTGGCACCGCAGCGAGATTGGGGGCTCACCGTCTGGTCGCTTACCGCGGTGCCGACGGCCTTGTCCGGCATGCTGATGACGCGGGCCTGCGTCCGGGAGTTGCGCGCCGGTGGGATCACGGCGAAGGAACGACTGACCTACGGTGCACTGCTGCTCGTCGCCGGGTATGCCGCGTGCGCCACGGTGGTCTCGCTCGTGCGGATGGCCACCGGCACTCGCCCCGATGAGCAGGGGCTGATCTGGGCGATCGGAACATACGCGACATTGGTCCTGCTCGCGGGCCTGATCGGAATCCCGCTGTGGAATGCGTTGCTGATTCGGGCGGAGTTGGATCGGGCCGGGCGCTGCTGTCGCCGACTGCGTCCGCTGTGGCGGGCGCTCACCGATGCCGTACCCGAGGTGGTGCTGGCTCGGCCGAGTAGTGGTTCCACATCACGGCTGTATCGGATGACGGTCGAAATCCGCGACGCCCTAGTGCAATTGCGGCCGTACGCACCGGATATCGAGGCGCACACCGATATTCGCGAATACACGCGGTGTATCGCGCAGGCCGTACAGGCCAAAGCTGCTGGTGGGTCGCCCGCGACGGCCTCCGGTCGCGCCACTCCGGTCGACCTGCGCGACCGGACCGATGAACTCAGGTACCTGCTCGCTCTGGCCGCGGAATGGCCGAAGGCTCGCGCGCTGGTGCGTGCGGCCCTCGAATCTTCGGCGCGCTGAACCTATTTCGCCGCGTTGGCGAAGGCGGGCTCCAGCTTGTTCAACAGGTAGGGCACCGACAGTGCGGTCGGCTGGTTGACGGCGCTGATTTCCTGCACCGTGAGGAAGACCACCGAACCCTTTTTCACCGCGGGCAGATCGGCGTATCCGGGGAGCTGCCGGTACTTTTCGTCCATACCGGGGGAGTAGCCCGCGAGCAGCAGATCGGCGGTGAGCTCGTCGACCCGCTCCGGGGACAGCGCCAGCCTGCCCTGATTCGACGGCTGATCGGCGAGGTTCTTCGGAATGCTCAGTCCGAGCTGGGAGAAGATCTTGCTGGACCCGTCGTTCGGATCGGTCAGCACCATCAGCTGGGCCGGGCTGGCCAACCAGGTGCTCGCGAAGGTCTTGCCCTTCAGACCCGGATTGGCCTGGCCGATGAACTCCACCTTCTTGTCCACATCGGCGATCACGCGCGTCGCGTCGTCTTCTTTGTGCAGTACTTTGCCGAGCGTGGTCACCAGGTTCTGCCAGGGCTGGATCGACGAGGAGGTGAGTGCGGGCAGCGTCGGGGCGACCTTGGACAGCTCGTCATAGGTCTTCTGGTCGGCCAGGAATCCGTCCACCAGAATGAGATCCGGCTCCAGCGCCGCGACCTGCTCGGCGATATTGCCGGTGGTATTCAAGGCCTTCGCCGATTCGAGCGACTTCGGCTCCCATGCCGGGGTGCTCTTGGATATCGAGGCGACATTGTCGACGTAGCCGACCGGGGTCACGCCGAGCGCCAGCGTCGAATCCAGCCACTGATTCCCCAGTGTGACAATCTTTTTCGGGGTGCCCTGCACCGTTGTCGTGCCGCGTGCGTGGTTGACGGTCACGGGTGCGCCACCGTCGGACCCCGCGTCGTCGCTCGACGACCCACAGGCGGCGATACCCAGGGTCAGCGCACCGGCCAGCACGGCAACCGCCGCCCGCTTCCAGCCACGAGACGTCCGCGCAGACTCCATCGACACCCTCTCCTTCATCGAGGAATTCCCCGACTCGGCTCCCTTCGAGCCGCAACAGCAAAGGTCAGCCTAACCTACATTGATCGTCGCATCATCCGGGCTTGCCGGTTGCTGTCATGTCATCTATTGCGAACCTATTGAACGTGCCGCTATATAGCGGTACGTTAAATGACGTCAATAAATGATCCTCTCGTCCGGGAGGCATCGACGTCGAACCCGTGAGCACGCGGGTCTTCGCACGACTGACGCATACCGAATTGAGGTTAGTTCCGATGAATCAAAAGAGTTCCGCCGGACGCGTCCGCCCCATGGTCGCCCGCATCGCCATCACCTCCGCCCTTGCCCTGGCCCCGATCGCCGCGGTCGCGGGCCCCGCGCTCGCCGATACGACCGACGCGCAGGGTCCGGCGATCGTGCAGGTCGATCAGGCCGACGATATCCACGGCCACGGGGGTTGGGGCCATGGCGGTTGGGGTCGTGGTGGCTGGGGTCGTGGCGGCTATGGCGGCTGGGGCGGCTACGGTGGCTGGGGCGGCGGCTATGGCGGCTGGTTCGGCTCCCCGGGCTGGCCCGGCTATTTCCCCATGCCCTCCACCGGCAGCGCCTTCTGACTCCAGAAGCTCGGCAGCGCAAGCCATTCCCCTCGAAGCGCTTCGTATGAGTAAGCCCGGCACAGCAGCCGGGCTTATTTCACATCCATCCGACGCCCCGCAACGGCGTCGTCGGCGAAGTAGATCGCCGGTCGATCAGCTGCCGCGGACATGGGCTCTCTCGCCATGGCGAATGGGTAGGCTTCCGTCATGACGATCGACGGCCATCTGCCGCACGAGATGACCGAGGAGCAATAACCGTCAACTGCCCGAGGCGACAGCACGCGAGATCGAGGTCGTACACGGGCATGTGATCGTCTGTGAATCGCCGGTACCCGAGCACAATCGCGTGGCGCGCAGGCTGGCCGGTGCCATGGAGCAGTTGCCGAGTACCGAACCGTGTATTCGAGTCGAGACCGATATCGACGTAGTGCTCTGGCGAGTACCTAAATTCACGTTCCGGCGGCCGGATGTCACGGTCTATCGGTGTCTTCCGGAGCGGGGTGCGAAACCGGAGGCCGGTGATGCCCTGATCGTCATCGAGGTCTCCTCGCCATCCACCGCCGCCGAGGATCTGCTCGACAAGAAGGTGCAGTACGCCCGCGCGGGCATCCCGCTCTACCTTGTCGTCGCACTCGACACCAAGTACGACATCGAAGAGGTCCGCGAGTTCCGGCTCGACGCCCACGCCGCCGAATACCGCCTGCACCGGTTGCATCGCGACGGATTCGTACGACTGGAGCGCGTGGTGCTGGGCGATATCAGCTTCGCGGACCTGGTCCGATAACGAGGAAGGTCGGCCTCCGGCTCAGAGGGTGATGCGCTGGTTTTCGGGGAGGAAGAGTTTGTCGCCTTCCTTGACGGCGAAGGTGTTGTAGAACTGGGCGATATTGCGGACGATCTGGTTGCAGCGGAATTCGTTGGGGGCGTGGACGTCCTGGAGCAGGCTGATGGTCGATTCCTCGGTCTGCTTTTCGCGCCAGCTGCGGGCGTAGGAGAAAAACATCTGCTGGTAGTCGGGCTCGATGCCGTCGCGCTTGGCGGCGATGCGGTAGGCCTCGACGGCGATTTGCAGGCCGCGCAGATCGGCCAGGTTTTCACCGACCGTGAGTGCGCCGTCGACGTGGTATTTGGGATCCAGGCCCTCGGGGACCAGCACGTCGAATTGATCGATCAGCTGTTTGGTCTTGGCCTCGAATGCGGCCAGGTCCTCGGGTGTCCACCAATCGCTGCGATTACCGCTGGCGTCGTATTTACGGCCCTGATCGTCGAAGCCGTGGCCGATCTCGTGACCGATCGTCGCGCCGACCGCACCGTAATTGACCGCGGTCGTCGCGTCCTTGTCGAAGAACGGCGGCTGCAGATAAGCGGCGGGGAAGGTGATCTGGTTGCTGGTGGGTGAGTAGTAGGCATTGACGGTCTGCGGCGACATACCCCATTCGGACTTGTCGACCGGAGTGCCGAGCCGGTTGAACGCCTTCTTGGAATCGAAAGCATTGACGGCGCGCAGGGATTCGATCAGCTTGCCCCGGGTGATCTTCAGCGCGGAGTAGTCGTCCCACTTATCCGGATATCCGATCCTGGCCTCGATCTTGTCCAGCTTGACGATCGAGGCGTCCCTGGTCGGCTTGGACATCCAGGTCGAATTGGTGAAGTTCTCCCGATAGGCGGCCATGAGGTCGGCCACCATCTCCTTGGCCCGATCCTTGGCGGCCGGCGGAAAGTGCTTGTCCACATACAGTTTGCCGAGTTGGTCACCGAGATTGTCGTCGACGACGCCGACGCCGGACTTCCAGGTCTCCGGCCGCTCCTCGAGTCCGCTGAGCACCTTGCCGACGAAATCGAACCGCGCGTCGCGGATCGCCTTCGGCAGGAATCGAGCGAACTCCGCGACCACATTGGCCCGCAGATACTCTCGCCACAGTGCGATATCGGTATCGGCCCACAGTTGCGCGGCCGCAGTCACGAACGACGGCTGCGCCACCACGATCTTGTCGAACAGCGAGCGCGGCCGATCGGTATTGCCCGCCATCCACGGATCCCAATCGAATTGCGGTCCGAGCGCGACCAGATCGTGCCAGCCCATCACGTTGTAGGTGGCATCGGTATTGCGATTGCGCACGCTGTCCCAATGCGCCGCCGCGATCTTGGTCTCCAGATCGACGATGCGCTGCGCGATCCCCGCCGGATCGGCGAACCCAGCGCCCGCGGACATCTTCTCGAGGTAGGTCTTGTAGCCCGCGAGCTGTTTGGCGTATTCCGGCTTGCGGTAGTACTGCTCGCTCAGCGTGATGCCCGACTGGCTGATGGTGGGGATATAGGAATTGGAGTCCTTGCGGTCGATGCCGACTCCGATACCGATCAGCCCGGCGATCGGCAGCTCGGCCATCACCTTGGCCAGATCCGGTTTGGTCGCCGCGCCATCGATCTTGGCGAACAGATCGGTCAGCGGTGACATGCCGAGCGTTTCGAAGGCGGCCTCATCGAGGCGCGCATCGTAGAGATCGCGAATCTGCTGCGCCTCCGAACCCGGTTTCGGATCCTTGATGCCCTCGATGATCTCGCGCAGCTGATCCAGCGTCCGATCGCTCGCATCGCTGATCGCGCCGACCGCGGCCTTGTCCGGCGGCAGCTGGTACTCCCGCAGCCACTTGCCGTTGACATGCCGATACAGATCGTCCTGCGGCCGGATCGCCTCGTCCGCGCCGCCCATATCGACCCCGGTGAGCTGCACCTGATGCTCATCCTTGGTGCAGGAGGCCAGAGCGACGGCCGCGGGCACCACCCCGAGCGCGATCAGGAAGGCACGACGGTCCAGCTGACCGAGACGACCGGTTGATGTCACGAGGATTTCCTCTCCCGATGCGGTCCCGGCCGCATCCTCGTCAGGCGCGATAGTGCTGGCCCGAGGCTACCTGTCTCCGGCGTTGCCAGCCCGTCGGATCAAAGCGAGACCCGCTGGTCCCGGGCCAGGTACAGCTTGTCGCTCGGTTCGACGGCGAAGGTGGTGTAGAACTCGTCGATATTGCGGACCACCTGGTTGCAGCGGAACTCGTTGGGCGCGTGCGGATCCATGGCCAGTCGCAGTTCCATGTGCTGCTTCGTCGATTTCTCCCGCCAGATCCGGGCCCAGGACAGGAACAGCGCGCGGTTGTCCGGGTCGCCCTTGCCGTCGCGTTTATCGGCGATGCCGAGGGCGGCCACGGCGATACCGAGACCGCGCAGATCCGCGAGATTCTCTCCGACCGTGAGCGCGCCGTCGACGTGCTTGCTCGGGTCGAGACCGGTCGGGACCAGCGCGTTGTACTGATCGATGAGCTGCTTGGTCTTGGCCTCGAATGCGGTCCGGTCCTCGGGCGTCCACCAGTCGCGCAGATTGCCGTCACCGTCGTAGCGCGAACCCTGATCGTCGAAGCCATGTCCGATCTCATGACCGATGACCGCCCCGATCGCGCCGTAATTGACCGCGGTCGCGGCATCGGAGTCGAAGAACGGCGGCTGCAGAATGGCGGCCGGAAACGAGATCGAATTCGCATTCGGGTTGTACTGGGCATTCACCATCTGCGGTGGCATTTGCCATTCGGATTTGTCGACCGGGGTGCCCAGGTGCGCGAAACCGCGCTTGGTCTCGAAACGCTGTGCGGCGCGGACGGATTCGATCAATTTGCCGCGTGCGATCGTCAATCCCGAGTAGTCGATCCAGTTGTCCGGATAGCCGATCTTCGTGACGATCTTGTCGAGCTTCGCGATGGCGGCCTGTCTGGTCGGCGGCGACATCCAGGTCGAAT
The DNA here is from genome assembly GCF_042869435.1 of Nocardia sp. NPDC006982. Classification (NCBI taxonomy): domain Bacteria; kingdom Bacillati; phylum Actinomycetota; class Actinomycetes; order Mycobacteriales; family Nocardiaceae; genus Nocardia; species Nocardia sp. NPDC006982. Next base: position 60,102 of record NZ_JBIAFV010000015.1, read on the forward strand.
CGGTGAAGTCGGCCCGGTAGGCGGATATGAGGTCGGCGACCATCGCCAAGGCGCGCTCTTTGGCCGTGGGCGGAAAGTGTTTGTCCACATAGAGTTTCCCGAGCGGCTGGCTCAGGTTCGCATTGAGGGTCGCGATCCCGTCCTTCCACAGCTCCGGACGCTCCTGCAACCCTTGCAGCACCTTGCCGACGAAATCGAATTCGGCATCGGCAATGGCCTTGGGCAGCAGCGATGCGAACTGTTTGACCACCGCCATGCGCAGATACTCCCGCCAGGCCGCGATATCGACCTCGGCCCAGAGCTTTCCGGCCGTCGACACGAAGGACGGCTGGCCGACCACCACGCGATCGAACAGTGCACGCGGCCGGTCGGTATTGCCCGCCAGCCATGGCTCCCAATCGAATTGCGGTGCGAGCGCGGTCAGTTGGGTCCAGCTCATCGGGTTGTAGACGGCATCGGGATTGCGCAGCCGAACATCGTCCCAGAAGCCGGTGGCGATCTTGGTTTCGAGTTCGAATACCCGCTGGGCGGTACCTGCCGGATCGGGAAAGCCCGCGCCCGCGGCGACGCGTTGCAGATAGGTCTGATACGCGGCGCGCTGCTCGGCGTATTCGGGTTTGCGGTAATACTGCTCGCCCATATTCGAGTCGATACCGGACTGGGAGATGCCGGCGACGTATTCGGCCGAATTCTTCTGATCGACCCCGACGGACAAGCCGATGAGCCCGCCGATCGGCAGCCCGCCCATCACCTTGGCCAGATCCGGTTTGGTCGTCGCGCCGTCGATCGCCGCGAACAGATCCGCCAGCGGGGCCACGCCGAGCCGCTCGATTTCGGCCAGATCGACCCGCGCGTCGTAGAGATCGCGGATCTGCTGCTCGGCGGTCCCGGCCTTGGGCTCGTGGATACCGTCGATGATCTCGCGCAGCTGCTGTTCCACTCGGTCGCCGACCTCGTCGAAGGTGGTGAAGGACGGCTTATCCGGCGGCAGCTGAAAATCGCGCAGCCAGGCTCCGTTGACGTACCGGAACAGATCGTCCTGTGGCCGAATCGCCGGGTCTTCGCCCCGCATATCGACACCGGTGAGCCGCACCGACTGCTCCCGCGAGCAGGAGACCAGCGCGGTAGTGGCTGGAATCACACCGAGTGCGATCAAAAGGGTGCGACGACCGACCCGGGTGGGACGCGCAGACGAACTCAACGAAACCCCCTATTCAGCGACGATATGGAATGTGCAGCTCATCCGGTGATCTTGCTTGTTCCGAGGGTAGTAACGGGACGGCCCGAGAGCACTGATCCACGCGGGTTTCACAGCGGAAGTTCAGGCTGCGCCCGCGCAGGCCCGATTTGGGACCGACCTGGGGATTCCCCTACACTGAACCGGTTGCCTGCGGGAGCTGTGCCCGCAATCCGGCCGCGAACCCCCAGTGGTTGATCCATCCGATCGAGAAAACCGCTGGCAGGCGCGCGTTCGGATGGTGACACGACCATGCCCGTCGGGTCGGCAATCCGGCGTGCGTATACATCCAGGTCAAGGAGGCTGAAGTGATTCAGCAGGAGTCGCGACTGCGCGTCGCCGACAACACGGGTGCGAAGGAAATCCTCTGCATCCGCGTTCTCGGTGGTTCGTCGCGTCGCTATGCCGGCATCGGCGACATCATCGTCGCCACCGTCAAGGACGCTGTCCCCGGTGGCAACGTCAAGAAGGGCGAGGTCGTCAAGGCCGTCGTCGTGCGCACCGTCAAGGAGCGTCGTCGCCCGGACGGTTCATACATCAAGTTCGACGAGAACGCGGCCGTGCTGATCAAGGCGGACAACGACCCGCGTGGCACTCGTATCTTCGGCCCGGTCGGCCGCGAGCTGCGCGAGAAGAAGTTCATGAAGATCGTTTCGCTGGCTCCGGAGGTGCTCTGACATGAAGGTGCACAAGGGCGACACGGTGCTCGTCATCTCGGGTAAGGACAAGGGCGCCAAGGGCAAGGTCATCCAGGCCTACCCGAAGGAGAACCGGGTCCTGGTCGAGGGCGTGAACCGGATCAAGAAGCACGTTGCCAACTCCACCAACCAGCGTGGTGCCTCCTCGGGCGGCATCGTGACCCAGGAAGCTCCGATCCACGTGTCCAACGTGATGGTCGTCGACTCCGACGGCAAGCCGACCCGCGTCGGCTACCGGGCGGACGAGGAGAGCGGCAAGCGGGTCCGGATCTCCCGTAAGAACGGGAAGGACATCTGACATGACCACCTCTGAGAAGACTCAGCCGCGTCTGAAGGCGCGCTACCGTGCCGAGATCAAGGACGCGCTGAACAGCGAGTTCAACTACGCCAACGTGATGCAGATCCCGGGCGTGGTCAAGGTCGTCGTGAACATGGGTGTCGGTGACGCCGCGCGCGACGCCAAGCTCATCAACGGCGCGGTCCGGGACCTGGAACTGATCACCGGTCAGAAGCCCGAGATCCGCAAGGCCACCAAGTCGATCGCGCAGTTCAAGCTGCGTGAGGGCATGCCGATCGGCGCGAAGGTCACCCTGCGCGGCGACCGCATGTGGGAGTTCCTGGACCGCTTGGTCTCCATCGCGCTGCCCCGTATCCGCGACTTCCGCGGTCTGTCGCCGAAGCAGTTCGACGGCAACGGCAACTACACGTTCGGCCTGAGCGAGCAGTCGATGTTCCATGAGATCGATGTGGACTCCATCGACCGCCCGCGCGGTATGGACATCACCGTGGTGACCACCGCGACCAACAACGAAGAAGGCCGTGCCCTGCTCAAGCACCTCGGCTTCCCGTTCAAGGAGAACTGAGCACATGGCTAAGAAAGCACTGGTCAACAAGGCCAACGCCAAGCCGAAGTTCGCGGTCCGGGCTTACACCCGCTGCCAGCGCTGCGGCCGTCCCCACGCCGTCTACCGCAAGTTCGGCCTGTGCCGCGTGTGCCTGCGCGAAATGGCGCACCGCGGTGAACTCCCGGGCGTGCACAAGAGCTCCTGGTGAGCTTGCGCTCACTGTGAGCGCACCCGCACGAAACTGAACAAGGGCACGGCCTCCAGCGGAGGCCGTGCCCTTGCGCGTTTCAGTACCCGCCCATCCGGTTTCCAGGGGTGTCGATTCGCTTGCCGCGGTTCAGAATTCGAGTTCGGACCAGGGGATGGTGATGGGGAATGGGAAGTTGATTGTGATAGCGGCGGAATCGTTGGGCGACCACTTGCCGGTCAGGATGTAGTTCGCGGGGTACAAGGCCCGAACGCCGGCGGGGAGGTGGTCGACCTCGGTTGCGAGGGCGTAGGCGTGGACGTAGGCGATTTCGCTCTTTTCCCGGGCGAGTGCGATTTCCCAATACCAGGGGATGTCGGCTTGGGCGTACTTCGCCTTCTTCTCCTCCATATCGGTCTGGGAATTGGAGGGTGACAGGACTTCACCGACGAGCACCACGTCCGCTGCGCGGATGTCCTGGTAGGGCTTGTCGAGGCAGCGATAGGCGAGGAAGTCCGGTGTGACGAAATCGGACTTTCCGGCGTCGCCGAAGAACACATTCGTCTCGAAGTCCACACGCCAGCACTGTTGCGGCTGTTCGGTCATGGCCTTGCGGGCGCTGCTTTTGAGCGCGCTTGTCAACGCGAAGGTGAAAGCTTGGTGCTCGGCAGGCCCGCGTCGGAGCCACACGACGCGCCCGTTCCAGAGTTCGATCTGCTCCGCGATCTCTTCGGGCAGCTGCTCCAGCTCCTCCCAGGTCATGTACTCCGGGAGGTCGGGACGCTCGATCTGCGGACTCGACATGGTGCAATGCTAGCCGGGCAGGGCGACTATTTGCCCTGGTTGCGGTGGTCTCCCGCAGACCGGTTGGCGGCGCCGCGCAGCCAATGACGTTCCCGCAGAACGGGTATCACCCTCGCATAGCTTGTGCGCTGTGCGAGGTGGTCATTTGCTCTGCGACGCCTTCGAAAGTATGCGGGAGTGGGCTTTCGAGCCGGGGTTCAGTGAGCCTGCGGTGTGGTGATTTCCCGGCGCGAGTGGAGATCGAGTTTCGCGAGGATATTCGATACGTGGGATTGGATTGTCCTGCGGGACAAGAACATTTGGGCGGCGATATCCGCGTTGGACAGGCCCTCGGCGACTTGGGTGGCGACCTTGCGTTCGGTGTCGGTGAGGGCGGCCCAGCCGGATTTGGGGCGGTTGCGGGGGCCGCGGACGCCGCGGCGGATTCCATAGGGGCGCACCCGGGCTACCGCGCGGGCGGAATCCCAGGATGCGCCGAGAGCGGAATACAGTTCGACCGCCGCGTCCAGTGCGTTGCGGGACTCGGGTCCGCGCTCTGCTGCGGCGAGTAGGACGGCGGCGTTTTCGTGTGCTTGGGCTTCGAACAATGGGCGGCCGGATCGTTGGAAGGCGTGGGCGGCCGCGAGGAGGGCGTCGGGATCGGAGTCGGCGAGGCCGCGGCACAGCAGGGCGGTTCCGGTGCGCGATGCGGTCGACTGTCGCGTGAGCAGCAGATCCGCGCTCGTGGCTACCGCTCGGGCCGCGTGCGCGTCGCCGATTTCCGCGGCCAAGCGCGCGATGTCCGGGTAGATGTAATGCAGTGTGGCTGAGGCCAATCCGTCGGAAAGGCGCTTGTGCGTGTCGACGAGTAGTTCCAGTGCCAGGTCGGGGCGGCCGCGGGCTTCGTGTGTCAGTGCCTTGACCCATGGATGGAAATGCGCGTAGCCGATATTGCCCAGGCGAGCGTCGGGTGCGGGCAGGCCGTCGGGATCCGGCAGGAAGGTGCCGCGGCGAATTCCGATGAGCGCGGCGACGGTATGCGCGACTGTCGCGTAACCGAGTACATCGGGGGTTTGCATACTCGCCGTGCATTCGGCCAGCGCGTCGTCCCAGCGCCCGCCCACCAGATACATCCGCGCCTTGGCCACCAGGTTCGAGGACAGATAGACACCGCGGAAGCGGCGGTTGCGCCCGATGGCTGTCTGCAAAACCTCCTCGGCGTCGCTCAGCCGGTCGAGTTCGATCAGGCAGTGGGCGTAGAGGGCGTACGGATCGAATTGGTCGGGTCCGGTTCCGTCTTCGAAGAGGGCCGGGATGCGCGCGCTCAGGTCCAGCGCTTCGTCGAGCCTGCCCTGGGTGTAGCGCACCGCCCCCACCGCCGTGAGCCCGTATCCGGTGGCCAGCGGGTTCCCGGCGCTCTCGCCGAGTACCGCGGCTTGCCGACCGGCCCGCTCGGCCGCGGCGAACCGCTCGAGAAAGAAATTGCCGAGTCCGGACATGCCGAGAAAACGTGCGGCGTCCTCGTCGTCGAGTTCCCCGGTGGACAGCACCTCCTCGGCCAGTGCGACGGCATCGGTCAGCCGGGCCTGGGCTTGATAGATCTGGGCGAGCAGCCAGTGAAGTTCGATGTCCGGCTGTGTGAGCAGTGCCTCACGCACCACCGATTCGGCCTCGGTGGTGTTTCCATCCCAGAGCAGGGCGTGAATTCTCAGTCGGATCAGTACCGAACGCATTCCAGCGTCGAGATCCGGTGCGGTGGCGACGCGGCTCAACAATCGTTTTGCCAGCTCGGGCGCGCGAACGATCAGCTTGTCGGCGACATCGACCAGCCAATTCAGACTGGTCGCATCCAATTCGCGATCCGCGACCGACAAGTAATAGGCAACCCGCTCAATCGGCGCATCGGTCGACTGGAGCGCCTGTCCGGCCTGCCGGAGCAGATCCGACCGCAGCGAAGCAGGTAGCCGATCCGCCAGCGCGTGCCGGATCAGATCGTGCCGAAACACCAACTCGGAGTCGACGCGGACGAGCAGCCCGCCGTCCAGCGCCTCGGTGACGGCGCTCCAGGCATCCAGAATTGGGATCTTCAACACCACCGCCAGGTCCGCGACATCAATGGTCGGACCGAGGGCCGCGGCCATCGGCAGCACATCCCGCGTCGGACGAGACAGGAAATCCAGCCGCTGTGTAATCGCCTCGGCCAACGACGCGGACGGGTTCGCGCCAGCAGCGCCCGCCGGATCGGCAGTGTCGGCGATCACCCTGATCGCCCCGTCACGCACCAGAGCGGCCACCAATTCCGTGACGTGCAGCGGATTCCCACCGGCCTCGGCCACCTTTTCCAACAACCGAGGACCCGGTTCGGCACCGACCAGATGACGCACCAGTTCCGCGGCATCCGGGTCGGGCAGAGCGCCGAGCCGCAGCACCGGTGCCTGTCGTGCCACCAGTTCGGCCGATAGTGCGGCGAAGTCCGGATCGTGCGGACGTGGCCGGGCCGCGAGCACCAGCAGCAGCGGCAGCTCGTCGACGAGGGTGCAGAGCCGGTGCAACAGCGCCAGGCTCGAACGATCCGCCCAGTGCACATCGTCCATGACCAGGGCGATCGGGCCCGCCGCGCACCAGGTATCGATCTGGTCCAGAATCGCCTCGGCGATGGCGAGTTCATGGGTTGCCGCCACATCGCCCACGCGATCTCCGCTGCGCAACGCGTCGATCGGGGAGGTCGTGCCCATGTCGTCCAGCCAGGAGCGCACACCGGCGAACGGCACACCCTGCCGCAACTCCTCGGCTGCACCGACACGGATGTGCAGACCCGCGGCCGCAAATGGAATTCGCGCCGCTTCCAGCAGCGCCGATTTGCCGATCCCCGGCTCGCCCTCGATCCAAACGACGCACCCGTGACCGGCGGCCGCCCGCTGACCGAGTGCCGCCAGACTCGCCAGTTCGGCTTCGCGACCCACGAACGCGGTCGCGAGACAATCCTGCACGCGGTGAGTGTAAGGGGCCGGACCCGGATTTTGTCCTGGTAGCGACCTTGCCTACACTAGAGCGGTTGCTCGGGCACCTCTGTGTCCGCATGTCCTAGATGCGCTGTTGCATCGACGTGTGGACGGCCCTCGCACCGAGAGCTCATATGAGAACTCAATCCGGTCGGCAAATGTCGGCCGGACCGCCGAATTGCTGTAGGCCCACGGCTGGCACGCCTATTGGTGTGCCGGTGTTGCATGGGAACCGCAGCGAGAAAGGTGTCAAGGTCGAACCATGACCATGACTGATCCGATCGCAGACTTCCTGACACGTCTGCGCAACGCCAACTCGGCGTACCACGATCAGGTGAAGGCTCCGCACTCGAAGCTCAAGGCGAATATCGCCGAGATCCTCAAGCGCGAGGGCTACATCGCCGACTACCGGACCGAGGACGCGACCGTGGGCAAGACCCTCGTCGTCGACCTCAAGTACGGCCCCAGCCGTGAGCGCAGCCTGCAGGGCCTGCGGCGCGTGTCGAAGCCGGGTCTGCGTGTGTACGCGAAGTCCACCAATCTGCCCAAGGTCCTCGGCGGCCTCGGCGTGGCGATCATCTCCACGTCGACCGGTCTGCTCACCGATCGTCAGGCGGCCAAGCAGGGCGTGGGCGGCGAAGTCCTCGCCTACGTCTGGTAAGGGAGGTAGGACAAATGTCGCGTATTGGTAAGAAGCCCATCGCCATTCCTGCCGGTGTCGAAGTCGCCATCGACGGCCAGAGCGTGTCGGTGAAGGGGCCCAAGGGCACCCTGACCCACCTCGTCGCCGAGCCGATCACCGTCACCAAGGGTGAGGACGGCCAGCTCGAGGTTGCCCGCCCGGACGACCAGCGCCAGAACCGCTCGCTGCACGGCCTGACCCGCACCCTGGTCTCGAACATGATCGAGGGCGTGACCAAGGGCTACGAGAAGAAGATGGAAATCTTCGGCGTCGGTTACCGTGTCGCGGCCAAGGGCTCCAACCTGGAGTTCGCCCTCGGCTACTCGCACCCGGTGCCGATCGAGGCCCCGGAGGGCATCACCTTCGCGGTGGAATCGCCCACCAAGTTCTCCGTGTCCGGAATCGACAAGCAGAAGGTCGGTCAGATCTCCGCTGTCATCCACGGACTGCGTAAGCCCGATCCTTACAAGGGCAAGGGCATCCGCTACGCCGGCGAGGTCGTTCGCCGCAAGGTCGGAAAGACGGGTAAGTGATCATGGCGCAAACCGAAAATCAGAAGGCCAAGCGCATTCCGCGTGGCAAGGACGTGTCGACGACGCGTCGTCTGTCGAAGACCCGCCGTCACTTCCGTCTGCGCAAGAAGGTCGTCGGCACCACCGAGCGTCCGCGTCTGGTGGTCAACCGCTCCTCGCGTCACCTGCACGCACAGCTCATCGACGACTCGATCGGCAAGACCATTGCCGCCGCGTCCTCGATCGAGGCCGATGTGCGCGCACTGGACGGCGACAAGTCGGCCAAGGGCAAGAAGGTCGGTCAGCTGATCGCCGAGCGTGCCAAGGCCGCGGGCATCGAGGCCGTCGTGTTCGACCGTGGTGGCCACGACTACCACGGCCGCATCGCGGCGCTCGCCGATGCCGCTCGCGAAGGTGGGTTGAAGTTCTGATGACTGCAAACATTTACGGAAGGAACGTCTGATGCCGGGACGTCAGAGGCGTGACGGCGGCAACGGACCCGCCGGACAGCAGAATGGTGCCGCCGGTGGCGGCGACAGCCGTGACGGCCGCGGCGGTGGCCGCGATCGTCGTGGCGGTGGTGACCGTCGTGACCAGCAGGCCGACAAGAACCAGCTCGAGCGCGTCGTCGCGATCAACCGCGTCTCCAAGGTCGTGAAGGGTGGTCGTCGCTTCAGCTTCACCGCCCTGGTGATCGTCGGTGACGGCAACGGTCTGGTCGGCGTCGGCTACGGCAAGGCCAAGGAAGTTCCCGCGGCCATCCAGAAGGGTGTCGAGGAGGCTCGCAAGGGCTTCTTCCGCGTTCCGATGATCGGCTCGACCATCACCCACCCGGTGCAGGGTGAGGCGGCGGCCGGTGTGGTCATGCTGCGTCCGGCCTCGCCCGGTACCGGTGTGATCGCCGGTGGTGCGGCGCGCGCGGTGCTGGAATGCGCTGGTATCCATGACATTCTGGCGAAGTCGCTCGGTAGCGACAACGCCATCAACGTCGTGCACGCGACGGTTGCGGCGCTCAAGATGCTGCAGCGTCCGGAAGAGGTCGCGGCCCGTCGTGGTCTGCCCCTCGAGGATGTTGCCCCTGCGGGCATGCTGCGCGCACGCGCTCAGGCAGCGGGAGGTCGGTAGTTATGGCAGATCTCAAGGTGACCCAGATCAAGTCGTCGATCGGCGCCAAGGCGAACCAGCGGGAGAGCCTTCGTACGCTCGGCCTGCGCAAGATCCGCCAGACCGTGGTTCGTGAGGACAACCCTGCGAACCGTGGGCTGATCAACGTCGTGCGCCACCTCGTAACAGTTGAGGAGGTCTGACATGACCATCAAGTTGCATCACCTGCGTCCGGCTCCTGGCGCCAAGACCGAGAAGACCCGTGTGGGTCGCGGTGAGGGCTCCAAGGGCAAGACCGCGGGCCGCGGTACCAAGGGCACCAAGGCTCGCAAGAACGTCCCGGCCGCCTTCGAGGGTGGGCAGATGCCGATTCACATGCGGCTGCCCAAGCTCAAGGGCTTCACGAACCGGTTCCGCACGGAATACCAGGTCGTGAATGTCGGCGCGATCGCCAAGCTGTTCCCCGAGGGCGGCGCGATCGGCAAGGCGGAGCTGGTGGCAGCCGGCGCGGTTCGCAAGAACCAGCTGGTCAAGGTTCTCGGCGATGGCGAGATCGGCGTCGCGGTCCAGGTGACCGTCGACAAGGTGACCGGCGCCGCCAAGGAGAAGATCACCGCGGCCGGTGGCACTGTCACCGAGCTGGGCTGACGGTACTCTGCAGATAGTGGCACCGGACGAGTGAAGAGCTCGTCCGGTGCCACTGTTAGAGTTCAATTGTTGTCTGCCAAGCCTCGTCATGGGTTTTCTATATCCGTGGCATGACCATGTCGTTCGCCAGGAGGATCTGTGCTTTCCGCCTTCGTATCGGCCTTCCGGACTCCGGACTTACGGCGGAAGATTCTCTTCACGCTGGGGTTGATCGCGCTGTACCGCTTGGGTGCTTCGCTGCCGTCCCCCGGTGTCGATTACAAGAGCGTGCAGGAATGCATCGACCTGGTCTCCGGCGGTGATTCCGCCGGTATCTATCAGCTGATCAACCTGTTCTCCGGTGGGGCGCTGCTGCAGTTGTCGGTCTTCGCGATCGGCATCATGCCCTACATCACCGCGAGCATCATTATCCAGCTGCTCACTGTCGTCATCCCGCGCTTCGAAGAACTGCGTAAAGAAGGCCAAACGGGCCAGAACAAGATGACGCAGTACACCCGCTACCTCTCGATCGCGCTGGCGATCCTGCAGGCCACCGGTCTGGTCGCGCTCGCGGCCCGCGGTCAGCTGCTGCAGGGCTGCCAGAAGGACATCCTGGCCGACACCAGCATCTTCGGCATGGTGATCATCGTGCTTGTGATGACCGCCGGTGCCGCACTGGTCATGTGGTTCGGCGAGCAGATCACCGAGCGCGGTATCGGCAACGGCATGTCACTGCTCATCTTCGGCGGTATCGCCGCACGTATCCCGAACGAGGGCAACAACATTCTGCAGAACCGCGGTGGACTGGTCTTCGGTCTGGTCTGTGTGGCCGCGTTCGCGATCGTCACCGCGGTCATCTTCGTCGAGCAGGGCCAGCGCCGAATTCCGGTGCAGTACGCCAAGCGTGTGGTCGGCCGCAAGATGTACGGCGGTTCCTCGACCTATCTGCCGCTGAAGGTCAATCAGGCCGGTGTTATTCCGGTGATCTTCGCGTCCTCACTGTTGTACCTGCCGAACCTGGTCGCGCAGCTGACCTCCTCGAAGACCGCCACCGATAGGAGTTGGTGGCAGGAGATCATCCAGAAATACCTGGTGAACCCGGGCAACCCCGCATACATCGCGATCTACTTCAGTTTGATCGTGTTCTTCACCTACTTCTATGTCGCGATCACCTTCAACCCGGAGGAACGCGCGGACGAGATGAAGAAGTTCGGCGGCTTCATCCCCGGGTATCGCCCCGGTAGGCCCACCGCCGACTACCTCAATTTCGTATTGAGCCGCATTACCCTCCCCGGCTCGATCTACCTCGGTCTCGTGGCCGTCCTGCCAAACCTTTTCCTCGATATCGGCGCATCCGGTGGCACCCAGAACCTTCCGTTCGGTGGCACCTCGGTGCTGATCATGGTGAGCGTCGGCTTGGACACCGTGAAGCAGATCGAAAGCCAGCTGATGAATCGAAATTACGAAGGGTTCCTCAAGTGAGACTTGTACTGCTCGGACCGCCGGGAGCCGGCAAGGGCACCCAGGCCGACCTACTGTCGGACAAACTGGGCGTCCCGCACATCTCCACCGGGGACCTGTTCCGCACGAATATCTCCGCTCAGACGCCGCTGGGCCGGGAGGCGCAGAAGTACATCGACGCAGGCGATCTGGTACCGAGCGATGTGACGAACCGCATGGTCGAGGCTCGGGTCGCCGAGCCGGATGCCGCGAACGGCTTTGTGTTGGACGGCTACCCGCGCACGGTCGATCAGGCCGACGCGCTGGAGAAGATCCTCGCGGATATGGACAAGAAGCTCGACGCGGTGCTGTGCTTCGTCGTGCCCGAGGAGACCGTGGTCGGCCGGATGATGGCGCGCGGTCGCAACGACGACAACGAGGACGTGATCCGCAACCGGCTCCGGGTGTACCGCGAGGAGACCGAGCCGCTGCTGGAGCATTACGACGGTCTGGTCGTCTCGGTCGACGGTGTCGGCGAGATCGACGAGGTCAACGCACGCGCGCTGCACGCCCTGGGACACTGAGGCCGGATGGTCTTCAACCGCAAGAAGAAGGTTGTGCCGTTCCGGACGGCAGGTGAACTGGATGCGATGGCAGCGGCCGGTGCGATTGTCGGCCGCGCACTCGTCGCGGTGCGCGCGGCGGCCAAGCCCGGTGTTTCCACCCTGGAGTTGGACGAGATCGCCGAGCAGGTGATCCGCGATGCGGGCGCCGTGCCGTCGTTCAAGGGTTATCACGGCTTTCCGGGTTCGATCTGCGCATCGGTGAACGACCGTGTGGTGCACGGGATTCCGACCTCGTCCGAGATTCTGACCGAAGGTGATCTGGTCTCGATCGACTGTGGCGCGATTCTCGAAGGCTGGCACGGTGATTCGGCCTGGACCTTCGGTGTTGGCACGATCATCGAGGCCGATGAGCTGCTCAGCGAGGCCACCAAGATGTCGATGGAGGCGGGTATCGCGGCCATGCTGCCCGGCAACCGGCTGACCGACGTCTCGCATGCCATCGAAATGGGTACGCGCGCGGCCGAAAAGGAGCACGGCCGGTCCTACGGTATCGTCGACGGTTACGGTGGGCACGCCATCGGCCGGGAGATGCATATGGATCCGTTCCTGGCCAACGAGGGTGCGCCCGGTAAGGGGCCGAAACTCGTGGTCGGATCGGTGCTCGCGATCGAGCCGATGCTGACGTTGGGCACTACGCAGACGAAGGTGCTCGACGATGACTGGACCGTGGTGACGCTGGACGGTAGTCGGGCCGCGCACTGGGAACATTCGGTTGCGGTTACCGAGGATGGGCCGCGGATTCTTACGGTTCGTCCGGAGTAAGAGAGCGGTATCCCAACTATTCCTACCCTGGTAGCATTATGGGTATGAAGCTTAGTGTGAGCCTGTCGGACGAGGATGTAGCGGCGCTCGACGCTGAAGTGTGTCGGTCCGGCTTGCCAGGGCGGTCGGCCGCCGTTCACAAGGCGATCGCGCTGCTTCGTAGTCGTGCTCTCGAAGATGCCTACGAAGAGGCATGGGATGAGTGGGACGCAGCCGGTGAGGAAGCTGCCTGGTCGGCGACTGCCGACGACGGGTTGATGTGATGCGCCGTGGCGATGTCGTGCTCGTAGATTTCGATCCGGTTCGGGGGAATGAGGTCAGCAAACTTCGTCCCGCGATTGTCGTGAGTAACGACGGTGCGAATCGTCGCGCTGCACAACTCGGCCGGGGTGTTGTCACGGTTGTCCCGGTTACCAGTAACACAGAGAAGGTTTTTCCGTTCCAAGTCTTATTGGAGGATGTTCCAGGCTTGCGGGTTTCTTCGAAGGCTCAGGCTGAACAGGTACGTTCAGTATCGGTCGAAAGAGTCGGGCGCACATTGGGTCGACTGCCCGAAACTCTTGTGGCCGAACTCGATCGGGCGCTACGACTACACCTGAGTCTGTAGCTCGACTGTGTTGCCGACCTGGCCAAACATTATGTCGTGTGCGTGGTTGGTCACCCTGATCTGTCTCCGAGTTCGGTGACGTCGCGCGGCGAGGAGCCGAGCCGCACCGACGCCCGCAGGTCGTAAATGTCTGGTACGCAACGGCTTCGGACACAATGCGTCCGCTGCCTGCCCTGACATTACCCAGCTCACGCTGGATCGGTGTCGTCGTTCCTTGCACCCGCGCTCATGCGTCCTTACCGCAACCCGGGGTCATTCAGGGGATCGACCGCAAACCACAATGGCGATGATTTCTCCTCCGATTCGTGCTGAACCTCAACGATGGGAGAAGCGTATGGCCCGGGGAGGGGTGCTCACCCGAGTAGATAGCTACTCGAATTCCCTTGTGGGATTGCGTAGTTCTGCGACGAACAGTGATCGTTCGATGGGCGCATCAGAGGCGGCGACACGGGTCTCCGTACAGCTCAGGGGCGGTGCTGCGGGGTGCGTGGCGCACCGAGTAGGTAGCGACTTCCGCTAGACCGCTGCGCGGCTCAATTCGACTGCGGTGTTCGGATATCGACCGGGCGGCGTACGGTGCGGATGACGTCGGTGTGGATGGGGAAGTCGAATTCGCCGGCCGCTGTCTCGGGCCTGCCGCGCAGGTAGTCGGAGATTCGTGCGAGCAACTCGTTGCGTGCCTGTGTGGGGATGACCAGCGTGTGCGAATGGGTTCCAATTGTCGCGGTGAGGGATTCGGCGGTGCGGCGCTGGCGGTGGGGAAAGTCGGCCCGCTCGAAGTTTTCGAACGACGGATGTGCGGGCAGTCGCGCGGGCAGCTGTTCCTGCGATGGGAGGGACGCGGACGTCCGAGTTACCTTGTGCAACTCCGCAACCCATTCGACGTCGAGGTCATCCTCATTCCACAGCGCGGCGAAGACTCCGCCCGCACGCAGTACCCGTGCGATCTCGGGAAATGCCCGCTCCTTGTCGAACCAGTGGAATGCCTGCCCGGCGAGTACCGCATCCACCGAGCCGTCGGCCAATGGAATCGACTCTGCCGCACCGGCCGACGCGATCACCTCGGGAAAGCGGCGGGCCAGTTCGGCGCGCATCGCGGCATCGGGTTCGACGGCGATTACTTCCGCGCAGATGGCAAGCAGCCCCTCGGTGAGTTTGCCGGTGCCTGCGCCCAGATCGAGAACGACCGGTGCGGGTGTCGCGATCGGCTCCAGCGCCCATCGAATGGCCGTGGTGGGATAGTCAGGGCGATGCTCGGCATACGCTGCGGCATGTGCGCCGAATGAGGCGGCACGCTCGGCGCGGAGTTGGGCCGGATTCGTTGTTCCGTCAGCGGATTGCCCGAAGTCCCACACGCGACGACGTTACCGCGCCCGCCCGCGCTGACGCAGGTTATTTACTGCGCGGATGACCATGAGTCACGGCACGTGCCGACGAGATCCATTGCCGGATAGGCGTTTTCGTGTTCGATAACGTGGGAGGTAGTAGTTAGCGGACGAATGCACGATTGCTCGCTAGTCGGCGCAACGCCGTGCGCAACCCGCGACGTCCCGGAGTGCGATCAGCGTCGAGGGCCACGGACGAATCGATGCCCGCGAACTTGTGTTCGGATGCGGTTTCGGGTGCGTCGTCGGAGGTGGCGATCAGGAGGCTGTCGGGCAGTGCCAGTTTGTGGATGGTGCGTAGCGTCAGCAGATATTGGTGCAGTAATGGACCGGTGGTGTACGGCAGGTCGTATTTGTCGCATAGTGCCCGCACGCGCAGGGCGATCTCGGCGTACCGGTTGCTCGGCAGGTCGGGGAACAGGTGGTGTTCGATCTGGTAGCAGAGGTTGCCGCTGAGGAAGGCCAGTATCGGGCCCGCGTCGAAATTCGCGGTGCCGAGCATCTGGCGCAGATACCACTCCGGTTTGGTCTCGTGTTCCAGGACGGTCGGCGCGAATTTCTCTGCGCCGTCCGGGAAATGCCCGCAGAAGATCACCAGATAGGCCCATAGGTTGCGCAGGATATTGGCGCTGGTGTTCGCGGCCAAGGTGCGCCGCCAGCGCCGCCCGCTGAATGCGGGGAACAGCAGATAGTCCTTGCCGGTTTGCCGGGCGATCTTGCCGAGGAGCGCTCTGGTCTGCATCGCCTTCTGGGCCGGGGTCACCGCTCGGAGGTGTTCGGAGTCGAGGCCGTGCAGCGCGATACCCCACTCGAAGGTGGCCGCCAGCAATAGATTCAGCAACGGCTGCAGCAGATTCCCCGGGTGCCAACGGTCGTCGCGGGTCACGCGTATGACACCGAATCCGATGTCCTCGTCCATGCCGAGCACGTTCGTGAAGACGTGATGGCGATAGTTGTGCGAATACCGCCACTGCGACGACAGACCCGCCATATCCCATTGCCAAGTGCTGGAATGGATTTCCGGGTCGTTCATCCAATCCCATTGGCCGTGGCAGACGTTGTGGCCGATCTCCATATTCTCGATGCTCTTCGCCATCGCCAATCCGGCAGTCCCGAGTATCCAACCGGTCCGCTTGCGACTGAGACCGATCATCAGCCGCGACCCGGCGTCGAGTGTCCGCTGGAAGGCGATCGTGCGGCGGATGTAGGCCGCATCCCGCGCACCGCGCTGATCGGTAATATCGCGGCGAATCGCATCGAGCTCGTCTCCGAGTGCCTCGATATCGGCCGCGGTCAGATGCGCGTAGACCGCGACCTGTGTGATTGCCATTCCTCATGTCCCCGATCGGGTCAGCGTTTGAATGCGTTCCGCAGCGATTTCGAGATCCGTTCGACCACGTCGTTGGGGCGCTTGCCGCCGATGTCGGTCCGACGCCGACTGTCTTCGTCCGGTTTGGCGAGCAGTTTCCGCAAGCTTGTGCGGACTGCCCGAACCTGCTGCGCGACCTTGTCTTCGATCGTCATCGGAATATTCCTGTCCCCGGATGCGCGGCATCGGTGGTTGACAGCCGAAACCGCCCGACCAGCCGCTGCGCGATCCGGTATATCCACAGCTTATGCCCTATCTACGCCGCGTGTCTACGGCGTAGGCTTACATCGTTAACAGTTTGCGGTTTCATCGAGAGGCGCTGAATCAGATGAACGGAATCAGGGAAGGACCCATCGGTTCCCCCAAGAATCCGGCAGGAAGCGCGCACCGCGCCAACGCCGGGAATACTCCATTGACCAGGGCCGCCATGCTGGCGGCCGCGCTCGAGATCATCGACCGCGACAGCATCGACCGGCTATCGATGCGACGCCTCGGCGCAGCCCTCGGCCGGGACCCCATGGTGCTCTACCGGCACGCCGCGAATAAGGCGGCGCTCCTCGACGGAGTCGCCGAGATCGTGCTCGAGCAGTTGACCGTCGACACCACCGATCACGACTGGCGCCACCAGCTGCGCAGCATCGCGCGCGACTTCCGCCGTCTCGCGGTCGACCACCCGAATGTTGTTCCGCTGCTGGTCACCCACCCGCTGGCCACCCCGCTCGGGCTCCGACCAGTAGGCACGCTGCGTCCGCTGGAGGACATCCTCGCGCTGCTCACCGGTGCCGAATTCAGCAGCACCGATGCGCTGCACATCTACCGTGCGCTGTTCGGCTTTCTCTACGGCCACATCCTCAATGAACGACAGGAACTCGTCGAACGCCCCGAAGAGGCAACCGACCTGCTGCGCCTGGGCTTGCACCGCCTGCCGATCGGCGAATTCCCGCTGCTACGCGGTCTCGCCACCGACCTGGCTGCCTACGACGGCGTCGTCGAACTCGAACAGGGCCTGGACATTCTGCTCACCGGCCTCACCGCCACCATGACCCGGCCGCCACGCGGCCGAGAGGGGAGCGTCGACCATGACGCACCAACTGACCCGAATCGACTCGGGTAGACACCCACCGAATTCCCGTCGGCTGCGACAGGAACTCGAATTCACAACGGACGCAGCCGGTTCGGTCGACGGCGTGTGGCGTCCGCGCGGCAATGACCTCGTGGCCGAACTGCCGGATCTGCTCACCGCGGTCGCGACCCGACTCGGCCCGATCCATCGAGTGATCTATCACCTCGACGAATGGGCCGTAGCGCCACGGAAACTCGCCAGTGGCGGGCGACTGGTGCGGCTCGACGGTTACCGGCACAAGGACCGGCATACGCTCGTTGTTCTCGGGGTAAGCGGTGCTGAGCTCACGCTAGTGGTGGTTACCCCCGCCGAAGCGGAAATGGTTGTGGCACAGCAACGTTGGGACTCCGAAGGCGGAGCGGGGGCCTGAGTGGCAAACGATCATCACCCTTTGCCCGGCAGCGTCGCCGCGAGTCCGGTGAGCAGAATATCGAGACCTCGTTCGAGTTCGGTGGCACCGTCATAGGCCGCGAGCGCCGGAGCGAGCTCGCGCAGCAGCGGGAACTCCGCGATGGGCAGCCGATGCAGCCCGAGGCGCAGCACCTCGTCGGTTTCCTCGGGACGCTCCACGATCTCCTGCAATTCGTTGAGTACGTGACCGTAGAGAAAGCCGAACAGCGCACGGTAGATGTGGAGGGCATCCGCACCGGAAAACCCGGCACCGGTGAGCAGCGCGAGGATATCTTCGAGCGGGCGGACCACTGCCTGTGGACGCAGCCCCAACGGTGTCGCCAACGGCCGGGTCACCAGCAGCGGTACCGCCTTCGGATGGGCCAGCGCCAAGCTTCGGAAATCGCGTGCGACCACTCGCAATTGAGCGGCCCAGTCCGCGTCGGAGGCATCGACCGACAATTGCGCGAAGATGACCTCGGCGACGCCGTCGAGCACCGCGGCCTTATTGGCCACATGCCGGTAGACCACCATCGGATCCCGGCCCACTGCGTCGGCCAGCCGCCGCATCGAGAGTCCGTCGATCCCGTCCCGATCGACGATCTCGAGTGCCGCGTGCAGCACCGTCGCCCTGGTCACCGGACCGTCGCCCCGGCCTGTTGGCCGCCCGGATCGGGAGTTCGTGTGATCGGTCGGTGGTTCGGTCATTTCGAAGCATTCTCCAGTTCCCAGGATCTCCACTGTAGGTCATTATCGTAGACCTACGGCGTTGACATTACGGCATAATCGGCGTCTACTGGAAGAACCAGTCATTGTCGTCGTCATCGGATTGGTGCTCACGCTCGCGGGCACCAGCGGCCACCCCATCCGCGGTCGCCGCCACTTCTACTGACCGTCCAGACGGCACGCGGGCACCGTCGCGCATACCCGCGACGCCCATCAATCGGCGGGCACCACAGCCGAAACAGGAGCACCATCATGGCACCGAAAAAGATCCGCTCACCGGCCGCTCGACATCGCGTCCCGCCGGAATACACGCCGCGATTGAGACTGAAGCCGAAGGCCGACCGCGATGGATATATCGATGGCGCCTGGTGGCCCCGATCCGACGAACTCACCGCCGAACTGCCAGATTTGCTGGCGGTCCTATCGGTGGGGCTCGGTCCGGTCTGGCGCGTCGTCTATGACCCCGCGTGCTGGTCACGCGTACCCCAGCAAATGACCGTCGACAACCGCGCGGTCCGGCTCGATCCCTATCGCTTCGAGCGGTGGAACACGATGTTCGTCTTCGGCCGCGACAGCGGCTTGATCGTGCTCCGCGTAATCCCGTCGGCCACTGCCGAGGACACCGCGCATGCGGCCCTGATGGCCGCCGTCACCCCCGAACCGGCGACCCTGGCCGCCAGTGGAATCGAGACAAGATCATGACTCACATCAGGGCGCACCGCCCGATAACCAATCACCGGGACATGACCGGGAACATCGGCCCGCCCCTACGTAACCTGCAACCGTTCCGGACACCTACCCGCACGCCACGCCTGCTACTGCGCGGAAGCGGCACCGGCTCGGGGCATGTCGACGGCGCATGGTGGCCGTGGACGGCCAATCTCACCGCCGAATTGCACGATCTGATCAACGTCCTGACCCCACGCCTCGGCGCGACCGTGCGAATCGGTTTCGGCTGGAACGCGGTCAGCCTCGCGCAACGCCGCATCGACCATGACGACGGCATCCGACTGCACGGACCAGGCGCTGCCCAACCAGACGATGTCATGCATCTGGTAGGCGCAGGCGGCGCTCATCTGGCCCTGCTGGTCATCCCCGCCGATACCCCGCCCGATCAAGCGAACAGTCGGATGCGGTTGGCGTCGCGAACCGAAACGCCGCACCAAATCGACACCCCGTCTGGGACCCGATAACGCTGGGGCCCTGTCGATTACAGTCCGGCGTGCGAGAACAGTCCGGGCGAGCCGATGGCCTGTTGCGGTACCGGCTCGGCCGATTCGGTGCGATGTCCGGAATCTCGTACGATCCGCTCGAATAGCGCTAGATAGGCATCGATCATGCGATCAGCGGTGAACCGTTCGAAGACATCGTCCCGGCAGGCGGCACGGTCGAGTCGCCCGAGGTCCGATACCGCCGCGACCGCACCCGCCACATCGGCGACGAGGAATCCGGTGCGACCGTGGCGGATGATCTCCGGCATCGAACCCAATGGTGTTGCGATGACCGGTGTCCCGGTGGCCATGGCTTCGACGACCGACAGACCGAACGGCTCGGCGAAACCGATCAAATGCAGTAGTGCACGGGCACCCCCGAGTAGTGCGTCCCGCTCTGCCGGACCGACCGGACCGAGGTAGGTCACATCGGTGCCGGTGAGATGCGGTTCGATCGCCGAGCGGAAGTATTCCTGGTCTTGGATCACGCCCGCGATGATCAACGGCAGTCCGGCCTGACGTGCCACCTCGATCGCCAGGTGCGTCCCTTTATCCGGATGAATTCTGCCCAGAAAGAGCAGATATTCGCCGTGCTCCGGCCGAAATGTGAACTGGGCGAGATCGATACCGTGATGAATCGTCGCAGAATAGCGCAGATCCGGGTCGCGATCGGCATCGGTGACCGCCACATAGTGGGCGATGTCACTGAATTCCCGATAAACCGGAACGATTTTCGGTGAAGAGAAGCCGTGAATCGTCGTCACCATCGGTGTGGACACCAGACTGCTGTAGGTCAGCGGCATGAAGTCGAAATGGTTGGCGAGTATGTCGAATTCCCCGGCCCGCGCGAATGCCGCCGAATTATGCAGTGCTTCATAGACTTTCGCATCCGCATCGGCCGTCTCCTCGTATCCCGACGGAACGGCGGAGACCAGCCGTGCCGAGGTCTCGGAGTCCGCCGTTGCGAACAGTGTGACATCGTGCCCACGCGTGACGAACCCCTCGGCCAGCGTCGAAGCGATTTGCTCCCACGGGCCATAGTTTTTCGGAGGTGTACGGTGTGCGACCGACGCGATAACGCCGATTCTCATAAAGTCCTCGATTACTGGCGGCAATACCGCCGAGAGCCGCCCAGATGTGGGCGAACATGATGCGGCGATCATATCACACTAATTTTCGCCGATCCGAGTGTTATGATCGGGACCTGGTTGCCGATCCCTTCGTGTTCTTTTCCCGGAGCGGATTCTCAAGCGCTTCAGCGCAACACGATCAGCCAATTGAGTGGCTGCAGACAGCGGCACCGTCGGCGCTGCCTCGAAGCAGAAAGGCTGGCGTAGTGTCGGCTCGGTCCTATGGCGTTCTGAGTACCTATTCACCGACCCAGTGCGGGCTGGCGACCTTCACCGGCGCACTCGTCGATGCGTTGACCGCGCCCGGCGAAATCGATTACGTACCGGTCGATTTCGGGCGCCGCCCGACCGTAGGCGTCGTTGCCGTGGTCGACAGTCCGGATCCGACACCGCCCCCCGAGGTGGCACATCAGTGGGAGCGCAGCGACCACCGCGGTGCCGCCGCCGCGGCCATCGCGCTCAACCGCTTCGATATTGCGATCATCCAGCACGAATATGGCATCTATAGTGGGCGCGACGGCGTCGATATTCTCGAAATCGTTCGGGCCCTTCGGGTTCCGGCCATCGCCGTGCTGCATACGGTGCTGGTCACCCCGACACCGCAGCAGCGGATGATCCTCGAGCAGCTCGCTTGCAATTGCGCGGCCGTCGTCACCATGACGAACACGGCTCGCCGACGACTCATCGACCACTACGCCGTCGATCCGGCCAAGGTCCGGGTGATTCCGCACGGTGCCGCCGACAATCGCTGCGGACAGTCCGGCGACCAACACCAGCCGATCTCCCGGACGCCGGTAATCCTGACCTGGGGACTGCTCGGCGAGGGGAAAGGCATCGAATGGGGCATCGACGCGATGGTCCACATCGCCGACTTGCGCCCGGCAGCACAGTACCGCGTGGTGGGACAGACACATCCGAGAGTGCATGCGCGCCACGGTGAGTCCTATCGCACCGGCCTCGTCGAGCGCGCGCAGCGCCGCGGCGTTGCCAACGCCGTGCACTTCGACGCCCGCTACCTGTCCAACCTCGAGCTGTACCGGCTCATCAGGCAGGCCGATGTCGTTCTGCTGCCCTACGATTCGCGTGAGCAGGTGACATCCGGCGTGCTGATCGAGGCGGTCGCGGCGGGCAAACCGGTGATATCGACCGCCTTCCCGCATGCCGAAGAACTGCTCTCGAGCGGCGCGGGCCTGCTGGTCGATCGAGAATCACCGACCGATATCGCCGCCGCGCTGCGCCGCGTGATCACCGAACCGGGCCTCGCGGCGAGAATGGGCGCCGAAGCGAAACGCATCGCCCCCGAACTGCTTTGGACTTCGGTAGGCCGAAAGTACCGTGACCTGGCCGCGGAAACGCTGCGAACCGATATGAGGCTGGCTACAGCATGAATACCATCAGCATCTCCTACGCGCACCTCTACCGACTCAGCGACGAGTGCGGCATCTTCGAACACGCGAAGTTCACCACGCCCCGCATCGAAAATGGTTACTGCGTAGACGATGTCGCGCGCGCACTGGTGGTGGCCGTCCGTGAGCCGGAGCCGACCGAACAACTACTCGACAACACCGGCGTATATCTGGACTTCATCGTAGCGGCGCTGAACGAGGACGGAAGCTGCCACAATCGACGGGGCACGGACCGGAGTTGGCAGGACGAACCGAGCCTCGAAGATCACTGGGGCCGCGCCCTGTGGGCACTCGGCTCCGTCGTCGCCCGCAAACCCGATCTGGCGCAGGTCGCGTTGGCGCACTTCACCATCGGGGCGCACCGGCGGTCCCCATTTCCCCGGGCAATGGCCTTCGCCGCACTCGGCGCCGCCGAGGTGCTGCGTGTCCAGCCGGGAAACACGCAAGCGCGTGAACTGCTGGCGGCCGCCGCCGCCCGGATCGGCCCGCCGACCCGCCGTCTCGACTGGCGCTGGCCCGAGCCGCGATTGCACTATGCCAACGCGGTGCTGGCCGAAGCGCTGCTCGCGGTCGGCACGCTGCTGCCAGGACAGGGCCGCGTCTATGCCGATGGACTCGCGATGCTGCGCTGGCTACTCGAGATCGAGACCTCGGGTGACCATTTATCGGTCACCCCGGTCGACGGCTGGGCGACCGGCGAAACCCGGCCCGGCTTCGACCAGCAGCCCATCGAGGTCGCGACGCTGGCGGACGCCTGCGCCCGCGCCTACGACGACACCCGCGACCAGCACTGGAAGGAAGCGGTATTGCTGTGTGAGGCGTGGTTCCGCGGCACGAACGACGTCGACACTCCCCTCATCGACCCGGTCAGCGGCGGCTGCTGCGACGGACTCGAGCACACCGGCCGAAACGAGAACCAGGGCGCCGAGTCGACGCTCGCGCTGATCTCCACGCAGCAACAGGCGCGCCGACTCACGCTTGCCGGGTAGTGGCCAACTCCGCCGGTCCCGCCGATCTCGTCCGGCGCAGTACCGTGGTGCTGCTGCCGGATGCCCGCAGAGTCTCGGCCAGGCTATTTCTGCCCGGCCAAGAGATTCTCGGACAGGGGATTTCACGCGCCGAGGCCATCATCGACCGGGTGCTCGCACTCACCGATGCGGATATGCTGGCCGGCCTGGCTGCCGTGCGCCGTCGGTTCGGCGACCGCCACCGCGATATCGACGCGACGTTCGCCACACACGCGGCGCTCGTCGAACATCTGCTGCCACGGCGGGGAACACTTACGCCCGCGCGCAGACAGCTCATCGGCGCGTACTTCACCCAGGAGTACGCGGTCGAAGCCGCGGCGCTGTTCAATCCGTCGATCGTCGCGCACCCGGACCAATCCGGCCTGGCGGCGGGCGAACTGCGGTTCGTCATGAGCGTGCGCGCACTCGGCGAAGGGCACCTTTCGAGCATCGAATTCCGGACCGGCACAGTCGCACAACATGATTCGGTCCGCCTCGACAAGCCGTCGCCCTTCCTGGACACCGGCCGGGCCGCTGCCTCGGCGGCAGGCAACTACACCGTGAACTTCCCCGCTGATCGTCCGCTATCGGGGCGGGTGCTATTTCCGGAGAGCCCCGACGAGAGCCGCGGCATCGAGGACGTGAGGCTGACCCGGTTCGCCGAGACGGATGGGACGGTCGCCTACTACGGCACCTACACCGCCTTCGACGGCGCCCACATCGCGCCACGGCTGTTGCGCACCGACGATTTCGGCACGTTCGTCAGCACTCGGCTGGCCGGGTCCGGTGCCGAAGACAAAGGGATGGCACTGTTTCCGCGCCGCGTCGGCGACCGCTACCTGATGCTCTCGCGGTGGGACCGGGAAAACATCAGTGTGGTCGGTTCGTCCGACACCCGTGTGTGGCGTGCGCCGGTCACCGTCTATCGACCGACCCAACCCTGGGAGCTGATCCAACTCGGCAACTGCGGTCCACCGATCGAGACATCGGACGGCTGGCTGGTGTTGACCCACGGCGTCGGTCCGATGCGCACGTACGGCATCGGCGCGATCCTGCTCGATCTCGACGACCCGACTCGACTCATCGGCGCACTCCGCGAGCCGCTGCTGACCCCGAACGAAGACGAACGCGACGGCTACGTTCCCAACGTCGTGTACTCGTGCGGCGCGCTCGTCCACCGGAACACCCTGGTGCTGCCCTACGGCTGCGGCGACTCCGCTATCAGGTTCGCATTCGTCGACCTGTCCGCCCTGCGCCGACAGCTCATCGCTTAGATCTGTCGGCACCGGGATCTGGGGTGGCCCATCTCGATATGCACAAGGAGCCGGGGTGGTTCGTCAGCCCGCGCTCGACTTGCGGAAGAACAGGACGTTGTCGCCGTAGTCCGCGAGCGGAATGGCCAGGGCCGCTTGCCGAATGCCGCTGGCGGGCAGGTGGGTGAGTTTCGCGAACATGTCTGTGTTGCCGAACGCGGCGCGGACCTGGGTTTCGGACGCGTAATCCGCGCCGTAGTCGGCCAGGGCCGCGAAGTCCAGGGGTGCCAATGGGGTATCGAGTGGGGCCTGTCCGCTCGGGCGGCCGAGTGCGGCGTATTGGGTGGCCACACCGTCCTCGTAGCGGCACAGCTCGTAGGACATCTTCTCGTTCGCGGTAACGCTGATCACCGGCCAACGCGCGGAAAGATGCTGTGCCAGTGGATGTTTGCCAACCGGGGCGATCTCCCAGTTCAGGCTCATGACGACAACCGAACCGCCGTATGGCTGTTCGATCAGCACTACGTCATCGCCGAGGGATTCTGTCGAGTTCAGTTCGGGATCGAAGGTATGCCAGTGGGTTTCGTGTGCGCCGCGCACGGCCGAGCGATCGACCTGGCGTGCGTTGTCGGTGGCGTAGGCCGCGATGATCGCGGCGCGAACCTGGGCGACGGCGTCGCGTGCGCTGCAGCGGACACTCAATGCGCCGAAGGTCGCACCGATTTCCACCGGCCGGGACGGGGGATCGGGTAGTGCTCCCGCGGCCAGCGGCTTCAAGCCGACCAAAGCGAGCTTCCAGTTGATCTCCTCGATCGTGGCGAGATCGCCGGAGGTTTGGTACAGAATCTGCTGCTGCGTCAGATGTCCCGCGCGCTGCAAGGTCCGGGCTTCGAGTTTGGTGAGCGCGGTGAAGGTCTTGTTGGTGAGATCGATGTCCTCGATCCGGGTTTCGCGCAGCCGTGCCGTCATCTCAGGTGAGGTCAGCGCGGCATACCGCTCGCGGTACATCGCCACGGCCTGTTTGCGCTGGCGGCCGACCATCAGCGTGCGCAGCAGCATGTTCAGGCTGGCGAGATATTTTCCGGACTGATCCGGATTCGCCGCGAACAGCGCGCTGCGGATGCGCACGGCGTCCTCGCTGGCGGCGACGGCGGCCTTCGGGTCGAGGCGGCACAACCAGACACCGCATTTCGAGAGCCCGTCCGCGCAGACCGCGGCCACCTGCGGATGCGTCCGCGACACTTGGCGATAGGTATGGCAGGCGTTGCGGATGGTGCTCGCCGCTAGTTCCCGATGGCCGATGTGCCGGGTCGCCTGCTCGAAGACACGTAGCGCATCCTGGACTTCGCCCGCGAACTCGGCGGTCACGCGCCCGGCGGCCAGCCAGTGCAGCCGGATGCCGACGGACTCCTGCGATGGCGCCAAGGCCTCCGCCGTCCGGTCCCTGCCGGGGCCGTTCTTGGTCGCGACCAGGCCTTTTGCGAGGTCGCACAGCGACGAGGCCAGACGCAATTCGTTCTCGACCGTCCGGTCGATCGCTGCCCGGCGATCCTCGGCTACCCGACGCTCGAGTGCACTCAGATCCATCGCGACCTCAACTCCCGCTTCACCTTCCGCGTCACGGTCGTCGAGCGGCCGCATTCTGCTCGACCGAGTTTGCCATAGAAATGGCCGGAATGAGCAGGCAATCAACCGGCGACCGGTGCCGCCGCGATCGACCTGTTGACAGCCATGGCAACCGCGCTCGCGTACGCCATGGCTGTTCCGCGTGGTTCGTGAGTGTAGCCGAGCAAACCGCGGTGCACGAAGTTGTCAGGGGTGGTTGCGCTCGGGCGGTTGTGCTCAGCCCTCCAGCAGCAGTGTCACGGGACCGTCATTGACGAGTTCGACGTGCATATGCGCGCCGAACCGCCCGGTGGCGACGGTTGCGCCGAGCTCGCGCAGTGCTTGCGCGAAGGTCTCGACCAGCGGTTCGGCGACGGGGCCGGGTGCGGCGGCGGACCAGGACGGCCGCCGCCCCTTGGCGGTATCGGCGTACAGGGTGAACTGGCTGACCACGAGAATGGGCGCATCCAGATCCGCGGCCGCGCGTTCCCCCTCCAGGATTCGCAACCGCCACACTTTGTCAGCCAATGCCTTCGCGGTGGATTCCGTGTCCTCATGCGTCACTCCGACCAGGGTGACCAGGCCCTGCGGATTCGGTTCGATCCGGCCAACGGTCTGTCCGTCGACGGTCACTTGCGCGGCGGATACGCGCTGCACCAGTACTCGCATGCTTCGATCCTCGCACCCGGGTGATCGCGGGTGCGCCGGCTGCCCTCAGGTCTCGTCCGGGTCGTCCGGCGTCTCGGCTTCGGCAAGCGGGCGTGCCTCTTCGGTGTGTGATGACGTCAGGTCGCGCAAGATCGCCGGGTCGATCGCAAGGGCGTCGGTCGGAGCCGGATCCATCGATGGGATCGGCGTATCACGAACTGCCAGAAAGGTATCGAGGAGGGCGAGTGCGTCGGGCGTGAGGCCGGGACCGGCGGACGACAGTTCGTCCTGCAGGATTTCCAGCCCGGATGCCGCCTCGATACCGGGCGATGTGGGATCGACCCGCCGCCAGTGCACCGCGACCGTCCAGGACGGGTCGCCACCGGCCCACGCCCAGATGACATCGCGAACGACTTTGTGCCGCAAGGTGTATACGCGAAAGTGTTCCGACGCGGATCCGGCCCGGTGCTCGATTTCGTAGACCCATTCGTGGCGGCGCGTTCGGATGTAGGTCTCGTCCGCGCGTGCGACGACCAGGAACGGGTCGTCCGGGTCGGCGGCGGCGACCACGAAGTCCTCGAGCAGCGCGGGGGTGAGGTAGGGCAGTGATCGGCCGTCACCGACGGTCACGCGGACATCGATGTGGCCGCGGGGGTCGTAGAGGTGGCCCGTCTCGACGTCCAGCACGGCGAGGTCGCGGTCCTTGGTGAGTTTCAGTACGGCCAGCAGGTGCCTGCCCCGGTTCGGTCCCCAGGTGCGCAATACCGCTCCGCGCGAATCAGCCACGGCGGCGACGAATCCGACTGCGCCGCCGTTGCGGTCGATCTCAGCGATGAGGTCGTCGACGGCGGGTGGAGTCGCACTGCCGTCCGGGACGGTGCACATCTGCTGGTACTGCTCCATCGCGTCGAGCGCGGTATCGACCGCGTCGGCGGGCACTACCGCGAACTCACAGGTCACCGCCAGGCTGGTCAGTAATGCCTCGAATTCGGGGGTCGGGCGCACCTCGACGTTGCGATCGGGATCGATCTCGGTGATGGCGGCCAGGCCGATTTCCCCGTCCCGCCACCAGTAGACCGCCGGGCTGATCGGCTGCGGTTCGCTGCGGTAGGTGTTGGCGGCGACCCTGCCCAGCAGAATCATCGCCGTCAGCGCATTGGGCCCGACAATGGGATGCGCGAAGACGTTGCCCTCGTGCGAGATGACGAAAAGTGCTCCGTACGTTCCGATTACCGGATAGTCGCCGAGCCATTTCGAGTGGGCACTCGCGGACTCCGACCCGCTCAGAATGGCGAAATGCGCATCGTTGTAGTTCCGCCATTCGATCGCCAGGCGGTCGGCGCCACGAGTGTTCGCCTCGGCCAGTTCGAAGAGCTCGGTGGTGTCGATCCGCCAGTGGGCGAGCTGGTCGGAAGTGACGACCTCGGCGGTGCGGAGTTGCTCGATCACCACCACCTGGATGATGCCCGGCGCGAGGTAGTGCCCGACAATGTCGATACCGGCGATGGTGTCCGACGACGCGAACCGTGTCTTGAGAAATCCACGCACTGTTGTGAATTCGTCGGTATCGAGCGGATCGGTGTAATCCAGATCCACTTGCGCCAGGAACGTTTCGACATGATCCGCGATGAGCGCGGGCCACTGATCGAATGGCTTCTCATTCAGCCTGCGCCGCAAGTTGTCAAGCCACAGAAAATGTGGTCCATCCCCACGCGGGCCCATCAACTGCACCTCGTCGGGTTCAGTTGCCCGGCACGAATACCCCATATGTTCCGCCGCCGCCGTCACCAGCGAAATCAATGGGTCCGAAGGCAAGTCGGCCACGACATCTCCTGAAATCGGCGTCTCCTCGACCCTAGGCGTTCCGGCCGGCACCGGCTGTTGCCGTCCGTGGGAGGTCCGACTGCTCGGGCCGTGAGTTGCGTCCCAATCTTCCCAGCAGTGGGCACGGTTCGGGGCGGTAGACTCGAGGATGTCGATAGGGTCGGGATCACGGCGCGGTGATGGTTGCTTCGAGCAACCGAAAGTCAAAGCAGTGCACCAATTCTTTTAGAAGACACGGGGATATGACTAAGGGTTACGATGAGAGGCCGGTCACGCTGGCTCCTATTTTCCTAGCCAGTTTCGTACTGTGGGCCGGGCGAAGTGTTCGCGATGTACTGAATCGGTCGACGGGTGGGCAGCAAGGGCTGGTCGTACCCGATCGGGAGTTCCAACTCGAGGCCGTCTTCGATAAACAGACTCCGGTCGTATTCCGCGGTGTCGCAACAACTTGGCCGGTATTCGAGGATTTTCAGCCGGAAGCGCTGCGCGAGAAATACGGCGACCAGAAGGTCGCCGCGCTGACCAGTGCGACCAACGTGTTCACACAGGAGACGTCGCCGGTCGAGGTACTCGAATACCGCGATGTCATGGCAGCGGTTTTCGACGAGCCGAAGCCGGGCAAGAACTACTACTCGCGTGCCGCCGCGGACCCGCAACCGCTCGCCGATCAGCTGCCCGCGCGCGTCGGCACTCGGCAGCAGAGCCCGGCGGCGAGCAGCGTGTGGATCGGCCAGCAGGGCAATCTGACTCCGCTGCACAATGATCCATGGCACGGCCTGCTGATTCAGCTGCACGGCCGCAAGCGGGTCCGGCTGTTTCCGCCGAATGAGTACCGCAATGTGTACGGCCGGATTCCGTTGAAGGTTTCCGACCCCTACACCGGACTCCCCGACGAGTTCGACCCGGATGTGAACAGCTTCGAGAAGCTGCAGGACGCGTCCTACTACGACGTGGTTCTCGAGACCGGCGACATCCTCTACATCCCGATGTTCTGGTGGCACCAGGTCGAATCCGTTGATCCGGCCATTTCGTATGTCGCGCGGTACAACCCGAGCTACTTCGAGTTCATGAAGGCGGCCTTCTTCCCGATGGCGGTGCGCGGTGTGCTGCGCATTGTCGACGGCATCATGGGCAGGTTCCGCAAGCCGAAGTGACCGCGAACCGCGGTCGGTGGGCGCTGTAACTGGCGCGGCACTTGCCGTTCATGTTCGAGCTACTGGTGAGTCGCCAAGCGCTGTCATCGTCGAATCAGAGGATCCGATGGTGATGGGTGCGGGTGACCGCTGGAGCTCGAGGAGTACGCGATGTCGGACAAGTTGAGGCACGACGCGGATCTGTTCGAGAAGGCCGCGGAGCGGACCAGCGCCGTTCGGGATCGAGTGAACGGCGTGCTGAGCACGTTGGATGCCGCACTCGCCGGCCGCGGTGCGCCGTGGGGGAACGACAAACTGGGGCACCAGTTCGCCGAGGGCCCCGACGGATACAAGGTCGCGCGCGAGCAGATGACCGGGAATATCAAGACCACGGCGACGAATTTCGACAACTTCTACACCGGTCAGACCAAGACCGCCAAGGAACTTCGGCGGATGGACCAGTCCAACGGCGACGGCTTCCGGTGAGTTGTAGCCCATGACGAACGAATTCGCCAAGGCCGAGATGGCGGCGGTGCTCGATGAAGTCCAGCAACAGTTTCGGGCGATCGCGCAGGTGCAGCAGCAGCGTGCCGAACTGACCGCGAGCGCTACCGTGCGCAAGCGGATCACGGTCACCGTGAATGCCGACGGCACCATTATCGAAACCAAATTCGGTTCCGGCATAGACGAATTGAGCTACGGCGAGATCGCGAAGGCGGTGACCGAGGCGGCGCAGAAGGCGACCGCCGAGGTGATGCGCAAGGCACAGGAGCTGATGACGCCCCTGCACGACCGTCGTGCGCGACTGCCCAAACTATCGGATCTGATCGAGGGCATGCCCGACCTGAGCTCCGAAATGCCGAAGGCGCCGAAGGTCTCGCTTGCGCCACCGAATTCCGAAGAGCGCCAAACGGTTTCCGACAATGACGGCGCGCCGATGGAATTCAGCAATGTCGAGGTCGTCTCGCGTCAATCGGCCACGGACCGCGGAGTCACCGATTCCAGCTGGTGACCGAGGGTGAGCGCAGATGGCTGAGCTGCCGGGTTATCTCAAATGGCTGGAATGGGTCGCCGGATCCGACTGGCCTGCGGGCGATCCCGACGGCATGTGGGGTTTGGCCGATGACTGGCGCGCAGCGGCCGCCGGACTGCGCGACATTCTGCCCGATATCCGTGATGCGAAAACCGCGTCGCTGAAGGCATATCAGGACGGCGACGGCATCGAGGCGATCATCGCCAACTTCGACAGTTATCTCGAAGGTCCGCAATCACTCGAGATGCTGGCCCGCGATTTCGAGAAGCTGGCCGATTCGGCGACCAGCGTCGGCACCGAAATCGAATACGGCCAGCTCATGCTGATCACCTCCCTCGCGCTGCTTGCGGCCGAGATCGCGATCGCATGGATCTTTCCGCCGACCGCGCCCGCAGAGGAGGCGCTGGCGATTGCCGGAACACGGGTGGCCATCCGGATAATCGCCAAGCGGATCATGGACAAGATCGTCGAGATCGTGGCCAAATTCCTCGGGCGTCGACTGGCGAATTTCCTGGTCCGCCACATTGCCATCGACACGGCCCTCGGCACCGTCCAGGACTGGGGAATTCAGCAGTACCAGGTGAATTCGGGACATCGCAAAGAGGTCAACTGGGAGCAGGTCGCCATCACCGCGATCAGTTC
This sequence comes from Nocardia sp. NPDC006982, assembly GCF_042869435.1. Lineage (NCBI taxonomy): Bacteria > Bacillati > Actinomycetota > Actinomycetes > Mycobacteriales > Nocardiaceae > Nocardia > Nocardia sp. NPDC006982. Next base: position 91,099 of record NZ_JBIAFV010000015.1, read on the forward strand.
CGGGGTTGGCGCCGGTGTCGCGAGCCCGATCGGCGAGCGTCTCGGCGAGAAGTTCGCCGAGACCGAGATGAAGGCCTGGCTGCGTGGACTGCTCACCGGTGCGACGGCGGGCACAGTGGGTGCCATCGCCGGATTCGGCGGCAGCGTCGGCGCGCAGTTCGCGTTCACCTGGGCGAAGTCCGGACCCGAAGGTGGCTGGGACAAGGCCGTCGACGGTCTGAAGAAGACCGAATTCGACCTGCGCATGTTGACGGCGGGAGCCTCGAACGGCGCGATGTCCGGTGCGAATCGAGCGGCGGCCGAGCAGTTCTATCACAATCGGCATCCGGATTGGTACCGGCCGAGCGGTACGCGGGTCAACCCGGATGACCTGTCCCGCATTGGTTTTCGCCCCGATGCCGGGCCGGTTGGTGCCGATGCCGGTGGGCGTGCGGGCGCTGGTTCGGGAACCGGGCAGACCGGCGAAGGTGCGCCGAATGCGGGGCATACGGGGGAGCCTGTCGCCGGTCGTGGCGGTGGGGACGGTACGGCGGATGGTTCGACAGCGCATGCCGTGGACGACGGGTCGGGGGCTGATGGTTCGTCGAATAGTCATGGTGCGAGCGATGATTCGGCGCAGGCCCACAGTGCTGATGACGGTATGTCGAAGGCGGGGGCCTCCGGTGATGGTTCTACTGCGCGTGCCGGTGACGATGGTGCGGTGGCGCGTGCTGGTGATGATGGTGCGACCGCCCACGCGGGTGATGACGGTGCGACTGCGCGTGCTGGTGATGACGGTGCGGTCGCGCGTGCGGGTGATGACGGTGCGACTGCGCGTCCTGGTGACGATAGTTCTACTGCGCGTGCCGGTGACGATGGTGCGGTAGCGCGGGCTGGCGATGACGGTGCGACCGTGCGCGCGGGCGATGATGGCGCGGCGCGTGCTGGTGATGATGGTGCGACCGTGCGCGCGGGCGATGATGGCGCGGCGCGAGCTGGTGATGACGGTGCGACCGTGCGTGCCGGTGACGATGGTGCGACCGCGCGTGCTGGTGATGACGGTTCGACCGCGCGTGCTGGTGATGACGGTTCGACCGTGCGCGCGGGCGATGATGGCGCGACCGCGCGTGCTGGGGACGATAGTTCTACTGCGCGTGCCGGTGACGATGGTGCGACCGCGCGTGCGGGGGATGACAGTTCCTCGACTGTACGCGCCGACGCGGATGGTTCCGCAGACACGCAGCGCATCGGCGATGGAACGACGGATGGTGGAGTCGACCAGTCGAGCACCCGGAATTCGGAGGGGGGAACCGGATCGGAGGGTGCCGTCCGGTCCGCAGGAGAAGCCGCAACTCATTCAGATCACTCTGCGGTACAGGCGAATTCGAATGCCGAGTCCAACCGTGTCGGCGACCGTGCGGGGTCGGCCGATCACGCGGGAGCGTCGGCGCGCGAGGGGCAGAGCCGCCTCGATGCCGGTACCCGGGCCTCCCTGACCCCTGCGGGCCCGGAACACACTTCGAACACGAACGCCGATGGTTCGCGCATCTCCGGCGACAACGCGGCCGCGCATGCAGGCGCCGCCGCAGCGTCGACCCCACTCCAAACCGGCACTGCTCCTACACATTCCGGGCCCGCGCCAACCCACGCCGCACCCGACGCACGCACCGGCGCAACACCATCCACACCGCGCACAACCTCAACCACCGACATGCGCCCTGGCGCAACCGCCAACGCCGAAACCTCCCGCGGCGAACAGACCCGCCCACAACCGACCGTCGAACCCCGCACCACAGACCCACGTTCCGCAACCCCATCCACCGCCGATGGGCGCACCACCACCGACGGCCGCCCCGGCCCGGACCGATTCCGTAACGGCACCAGCGACACGTCCTCCGAATCCGAATCCCGCCGCACCACACCCGAAATCCGTGCGGGCGCAGCCCAATCCACACCCAACCACCCCACCACCGAACCCATAGCAGGCCCACAGGCAGCACCAGCCCCCATCCACGCCGAGACCCACCCCGACAGCAATGCCACCGTCCGCCCCAACAGCGACACCGCTGCACCCCCGGACAGTGCCGGCGCCGTGCAGCCCAATGCGGATACCGTTGGGCGCTCCGACAGTGCCGGTGCCGAGCCCCCTGCCAGTGAACCCGTCGCACACCCAGACAGTGCCGGTGCGTTGCGGCCCAATGGGGATACCGCCGGGCGGTCCGATAGTGACGGTGCCGTGCCCCCTGTCAGCGACAGTGCCATGCACCCCGACGATGACGGCGCGGCACGTCCGGACAGCCACAGCGCGGTGCAGCCCGACAGCACCAATGTGCTGCGGTCGGAGGGTGAGAGTCCGGTGCAGCCCGACAGCGCCAATGTGCTGCGGTCGGAGGGTGAGAGTCCGGTGCAGCCTGACCGCGACGGCGGTGTTCCGTCGGCGAGCGACGGTGCCGCGCGGCCTGACGGTGACGGTGCCACGCGGGCCGACGGTGACGGTGCCGACCGCCCCGAGGGTGATGGCCACGGGCGCGACGGTGCCGTGCGTCCCCAGGCTGACGCCGCCGCGCGGCCTGAAGATGCTGAGCGCGTAGGGCCCGAGGGTGACAGTGCGGTGCGGCCTGACGGCGGCGACGTTGCGCGACCTCACGGGGAAGGTGCCGTACGGTCCGACGGCGACCGCGCCGCGCTGCGCGATGGTGATAGCGCTCCGCGGCACGAAGGTGATGACGTGGTTCGCCCCGACGGTGATGATGCAGTGCGTCCCGGCAATGAGGGAGACGAGGGCATTGCGCACTCCGGTGACGACGGTATTGCGCGCTCGGGTGACGACACTCCGGTGCGTTCCGAACCTTCCGAGGTCCGGCATGCGGCGGATCCGACGGCGCGGGAGGACGGGGCGCATCGGGGGGTGGATGCCGAGCCTGCCAAGTCGCATCGTGCCGATGATTCGGCGCGGCGGGAGGAGGTCGAGGTGCGGCGGGAGGCGGCGCGGCAGCGGGCTGAATCTCTTGATCCTGCAGCGGCTTTCGTGCCGCAGCCGGTGGCCGAGCCGCATACGCCGCGGACCGCGGGGGATGCGCCTGCGGATAGGTCACGCGAGGGGGCGGATGTTCAGCAGCGGCAAGGGGGCGATGAGCCTCGGATTGCGGTGCGGAATCGTGGTCGGTGCGCGGAGTTGTCGCTGCGGTTGATCAAGGCGCTCACCGGGAGTTCGGCGATCAGGTTGCCGGAGCGGGTGATCGGGCTGGACGGGATGACGGCCGCGGAGGTGCAGACGGCGGCGGGTGGGCAGTTGCGTTCGTATGAGGGTCATGCCGAGATCGCGCGGCTGTTGCTTTCCATGCCGGAGGGGTCTTCGGCGCTGGTTGTCGATGAATACAGCGGTGCGGTCGACAGGTACAACGTCGGCGCGCACGCGTATGTGCTGGTGCACGAGAACGGCGGGATCGTGGTGCGCGATCCGGGGGCGGGCCGAGTGGAGGGCTTCCCGCCGACGGTGCCGCGCGAACTCCGTGGCACGTACGCCATCGCCTTCGACTCGGCCGGAAATCCGTTGCACCAGCTCGGCTCCGAGCATCCACTTGCGACCGATCCCGGGGCCCGCATCGGCCGCTCGCTGGATGCGCAGCCCGATCAGGTCCGTGAACTGTTGCGCCAGACCGAGACCGGGCGGCGGATCGCGGCGAGCTTCGACAACAGTCCCGTTCGCGACGGATTCGAGCCGTCCGCGGGTGACGGCCGAGCCGGTGAATTCCGGCGACGCGAATTGACCGCGGTCGCCTTCACCTCGGGTGCCGATCATGTCCAGCAGGCGCTCACCCTGGCTCACGAATCCGTGCACGCCGAACGGTACGTCCAGGGCCGAACCGGTGATGTCCGGGGGATGGCACGCGACGAATTCGTGCGCACCATGGTCGACGAAGAGGCTGCGGCAACGGGCCGCCGCTTCCAATTGGCCCAGGAATTCCGGGATCTCGGCCACGACATCGCCGTGCACCCGCTCGAGGAAACCTACACCGCCGCCTATGACCGCGCCGCCGCCGATCTGTCGGCAAGCGATTCGTCGCTTACCCCGGCCGAGACCCGCGAGGCCGCACATGAGGTTGCCGTCGACGCGCTACGCCAGGAAATCGCAACCCACGAGTGGCAAAACGGCAAGAACTATACCGATTACTACGGCGACGCCTGGGATCGCGTGCATGCGGCCAGTGCCGAACTCCCGTCGGGCGCGCGCATGCACGACACCCCTGCGGATATCGCCGTAAGCCTGCGTACCGCGGCGCTGGACCGCGAGTCGGCCTTCCGCGACCTGCGCAACACCTCGGAAGAACTCGCCGAGCGCGCGACCGCCCTCGGCCTCGATCCCACCCTCGCTGGACAGCCGCTGCAACGCCAGATCACCGACCGCCTGCAGCGCATCACGAATGAACTTGCCGGACCTGATGTTCCGCCCGAGCGGCAGGCCGAACTGCGTACCGAACAACACGAGTTACGCATCCTCGCCGACCTGGCCGACCAGCGTCAGCATGCCCAGGCGACCTATGACCACCGCGCCGACCAGGTGGCGAATGCGGCGATCGAAGAGGTGCTCACCCAACACGTACGTGAGAACCCGAATGCGCGGATGCTCAACGAACACATCGTGCATATCCCCGGAGAGCCCGACCGGCTGGTCATCGCGTCGGGCACCGATGACCACCAGCGCGTCCTGTGCGATGCCCAGCAGCACCCCGAAATCCGCGAACTGCTCGACCGGCCCGAGGTCGTGCGCGAGCACCTGAACGTCGACGCCGACCAGGCCGGCCGCATCAGGGTCGAGTCCATCGACGAGCCGTCACCCAACCAATTCGATCGCGCCACCGATCTCACGCCACCGGACCGTGCGGGTCAGGCGGCCCAGGAACGTATCGCCCGGATTCGAGAACAGTTGCGGGAGACCGAAGTCGGCCGCTGGGCCGACGAGGTGCTCACCCGCCACGACGTCGATATCGTGCACGAGTCCGGCGCCGACGACCGCTACTACCCGAGCCGCCGCACCCTCGCCCTGGATGTCGGCGCCTCCGATCCGGCACAGATGGCCGCGCTGGTACACGGCGCCATCCACGTCGAATTGGCACATACCCGTGAGACTCCCGGCGGTGCGCAGGAACGCATGCGCCTGCCGCGCGAGGAATACATCACGCGCATGCTCGACGAGGAAGCCCGTGCGCACGCGCTGGAAATCGTTGCGGCGAAACAACTCAGGGCGGCCGGACATGATCTCGTGGAAACTCCGCTGGAGCGTGCCTACACCGCAGCTTACGACGAAGCCCGAGCCCGAGCGCACGAAGAGAATCCGCAAGCGTCCGCACCAGAACTCGATCGAATCGCCAATGATACGGGCCTGGACGCCATCCGCCCCGAGGTGGCTCGGCATCGTCTCGAGCATTCGACCGAAACCCATGCCGAGTTCTACGGCCACGCTTGGGATGACGCGCACGGCATCCGCTCGTTCGACGATATCGTCCGCTCCGCCATCGCTTCCGGTGAGCGTTCGGTCACGGTGCTCAGCGAGGGTTCCTCGGTGCATGCCGCCAGGAAGGTGGAGCTTGTCACCTTCAACGATGGCACCGAATTGATCCGCAAGACCGTCATGAATCCGCGCCACGCCGTCGCCGAGCGGTTGGCGTCGCTGCTCGGCCGTACTATCGGCGCGAATGTGCCCGAGGTGTTCCACGCCAAATCCAATGTCGTGTACATGGAGAAGTTGGCGGGACGTGTTGCGGCCGAACGGCATCCGCAGTTCATCGATGTGCACGAGCTCGGTTACGCCGATACCGTCGCGGGTCGTGCGCTCGGCCTGCTGGACGCGCTGATCCGGATTCCGGACCGCGACGGACAGGGCTGGATGATCGGCCCACAGGGTGAGGTGCTCGGCATCGACCACAGTCGTGGGTTCGAGGAGAGCGACGCCGCGCGAAATGCATTGAGCCCGTTCGCCGAACACTTCCTGCGGCGCAATGGCGACAGCATCGAGGTCATCGACCACCATCTGTCGCGCACGGTGATCGACGCGATCACCGAACGCGTGGCCGCGTTGCGACCGGAGTTCGACATGCACGGTCGCGGCCACTGGCACGACACAGTGATGGCGCGCCTAGCCGAAATCCGTGCGCACGCCTCCGATCTGCCGTCCCACGGCGATACCGCAGTGCGGCCGGAGGACTCGAGCAGGCACGACGCGGATTTCGACGAGCGCCCGAACGCCTACACCAACCGGTACGGCGGCGACAACCAGCACGGCATCCACGGCTGGGTCGACGCCGATGGCGTACTGCGCGCAACGGTGCGTGTCGGTGACGGCACGCCGACCGGGCGCGAAATGTTCCGAGACATGATGCGTGAGCTCGGACATAAGGTGACCGAGATCCGTGCCGAATGGAACGCCGACGACCGGGTCCGGGACAACCTCGACACCTTCAATGCCGGTATGCAGGAGCTGTACCTGACTCCGGAGGAGGCGGCGCGCAACACCTTCACCGGAAAACTGGCCGTCGAACTCGGCTTCACCGAGGTGAGCTTCGATCACGATGCGATGCGCGGTCGGCCGGGCGCGCACGAGAAGGTCGTCGCGTATTTCAGCAGGCCGGAGACCTCGGTCCGGCCCGAAGCGCCGGGCGACGGCGCGGATTCGCCCGAGTTCCGGCCGACCGGCGACAATCCCGAACCGGACGCCGGGGTCTGGCAGGTCCGGCCGCGAGATATGACCGGTGGTCCGGTGTGGGAACTGCTGGGGCGCAGCGAAACCGGACGCGAGGCGGCCGATGCACTTCGGGCCGCCGGTGCTGCGGTGCGCTTCGAAGGTGGCCGGCCGGATTCGTTCAACGGCCGGACCATGGACGTGTCCGTCGACACCGATGACCGCAGCCAGCCCGCCCAGGCGGAGGCGCTGGTACGTGCGGCGGTACTCGCGGACGCCGTGCTGTCCGGTCGGGTCGAGGTGGATCCGGCCCGTATCCGCGCCACCGATCGCGCGGATTATGTCGACGCACAGCTGCGCACGGAAGCGGAGGTGCTCGGCAGGCAGGCCGAGTTGCGCCGTGAGCTGGGTGCGGCCGGATATCCGGAACCGGCCCCGACCACACACGATGTTGCGGATTCGGCCTACACCCGTGCCTTGCACGAGCAGTATCTGACTGCCCGCGACGCGGCCGTGGCCGCGGCGGATCCGGGCCTGGGCGAGCACGAACTGCGCCGAATCGGCCGTGAGGCGGGCATCGAGGCGCTGCTGTCCGGCGATCTGTTCGACTCGCCGCTGTATCCGAGCGAGGGCGCGAGTCTGCGGGATATCCACGGCGGTACCTGGGATGCCCATCAGCATCCGGATGGAATGCACGAGCCGACTTCCCCGGAATCGGCACGGGAACTACAGCGCTTGGTCCGCGAATATGCGGCGCTCACCCGGGAACTGCGTGCGGTCGAGGGCGATTGGGATCGTGCGGTCCGGCGGTTCGGCGCCTTCGACCCCGAAACCCACCGCGGCGACCGGGAGCTTTTCGAGCGCGGCCGACAGGCGGTGGCGGACGACAGAATCCGGCCGGTGGGCGCACTGAATTCCGAGCGCCCCGCGCAGGTGCGAGCGCTGGTCGAGGCGACCCGTCGACATACCGAGGTGCAGGCGCGGCGTAACCATCTGCTCGATGAGATCGCGGCACGAGTCGGTCGGGACGTGCTCAGTCCGGAAGTCCCCGAGCAGCATTGGGTCAGCGACCGCGTCGCGGTGCTGCCGGGTGAACCACTGCGAGTGATCGTGGTCGATGCTCGCGGTGACCATGCCGCGATATCGCGCGCGGCGGCGGATCGAGGCAGCGACCTGCATCGCGCCATCCGCTACGGCGATGCCGTCGCGGAACGGGTCCGGGTCAGCGTCGACGATTCCGGGGCCGTCCAGGTGCGCCGGGAGCCGGTGGATCTGCGCGCCGCCTGGGTCGACGCGGCCGCAGCGGATGTGCGCGCGGAGGTCGACCACTTGGTGGCACCGCGAACGCCGGACGAACCCGCCGCGGCATTGCCAGACCAGTCGATAGTGGACACCGCGCAGGTGGCGTCGGACCGGCTGCAGCGCATCCTCAGGGGCAACGAACTCGGACGGTGGGCGACCGAGGTACTGGCCAGACACGGGGTCGAGATCCGCTTCGGCCTCGACGTGGATTCCAGCCGCTACGACGGCAGACAGCAGCGCGGCGTCGATGCCGGATACGACCCGGCCTCGAATACCGTGCTGCTCGGCCTGACCGATGCACCGTCCCAGCATGCGGCGGAAGCGATTCGGGCGGCATATCTGGCCGAACAGCTCGGCGACGGTCCGCTCGAGCGATTCACGCTCGGGCGTGACGAATACGTCGATCTGATGTTGGATCGGGAGGCGGTGGCGCAGGCCAGAGCCTTCGAATTCGACCGGTGGCGGCAGTTCGGGACGGAAGCATCACCGGCTCCGGAAACGTTGCTGTCCAAGGCATATGAGGACGCCTTCAAACGGGCGGAGCAGCAAGCCTTGCGGGCCTACCGCGACAACCGTGAGGTAGCGGACAGCATGATCGATGCGGCCGCACACCATGCCGCCGCCCGTGAAGTGCGAAGTCGGTTGGTGGAGTTGGGGCCGCGCGTCGACGGTAATGACCTCGCCGCGTTCTATCGGGCGCAGTGGGACAGCGCGCGTGGAATCACCCGTGCACCCGGCGAGGGGCCGTCGACGCGCCACACCGACACCCCGGCGATCCGGGATCAGCGCAGCCGTCAATACGCGGTGGAGATCGAATCCCTTCGGCTGCTGCGTGATTCGGGTCGTTTCGTGCCGGTCGGTCCGGCCGAACGCGCCTATGTCGACGCCTACGATCGCGCCTATCAGCGTGCGGAGCGGGCCGCGGCTCGCTCGAATGATCCGGCGATCCGGCCGGAGCGGGCGGGTTACGAAGCCGGTCGCGAAGCGCTGCGCAAGTACATCGACAAGGTCGGTCTGGAACCCGCCGAGGTCGCGTTCGATGTCGCTCGGCACGCCGGCGACAACGTCGACGACTATCGCCCGTGGACGGATACGTCCGAGCCCGAAAGCGGGCGTCCGGCCGATCAGGATGCGCCGCCGCGCCAGATGAGTTCCGAGGAAGCCGCGGACCGGGTACGTCGCGCCCTCGACGACGAGCTGGCGCGGGATCCGGGTGGCGCCCGGCGCACCGAACGGGTCGCCCAATTTCCGGGTCACCAGCCCGTGGGACGCGGACGTCTGGTTGTGGTGGCACCCGAGGGTCAGCACATGGACGCGCTGCGCGAACTGGCCGCGACGCATCCGGAATACACCAGTGTGCTGTGGGACGGCACGCAACGGATCGAATATCTGCAAGTGGGGCCGGGTTCCGATGGTTTGCACGATGCCCGGTTCATCGACGCCGACGCTGCCGAGGGTCCCTACCGTCGCCCGAGCGAAGACGAGGCGGCCACCGAACTACTCGCGCACTACCTGCGCTACCGCGCCGCCGGACACACGGATCTCGGGTTCGATGCCTGGGTGCGCCAGCTCGGCCCGGATGCCTTCGATACCAGGGAAAATGCGTCCCCGAACCTCGAAGGCAGACTGCGTCTGGACTTCATGGCCCGCGGTTACGAATTGGCCGAAGCGGATCCGTCGATCGGCGAGCCGCATCCGGCGGAGGTGGCGCGTCGTCTGCTGACGCGACAGGTGGCCATGCCGGAATCAGCTGATGCGGCGGGTCGGGAACGTCGCTGGCCGCAGTTCACTCGAACCGAGGTTAAGACGCGGGCGTGGGATTTCCCGGTCGTACTGCAGTCCGATGGCAATGGCGGCTGGCGGGTGGCGCCGCCCACCGGAGATGGCAGTGCGGGCGATGTGCTGGCCAGACAGTTCCAGGGCATGTCCGATACCGATACCGGGCGGCTCGGGGAGCGGATAACCCGAATCCTGCTCGACGGTTCGGCCGATCTGCACGACCACAGTGCGCCGAAGGGCCTGCTGCGCAGAATTACCGACCGACTGTCGTTCGGAAATCCCTCCGACCAGGGCGATTCCGCGCCACGACCGATCGATCGTCCACGGCCCGAAGACGATTCGTTCGACGCACCGGAGTTCCCACCGGCACATCCGGATGACGGCGCAGAGCGGCGACAGGCCCAGCAGCAGCGACAAGACGTGCTGGATCGGTTGGCGGCCGAGAATGCGGCGGCGGTGCGCGAGCGCGACGAGGCAAGGGCCGCAGGCGATCCGGAACACATCGCGCGGGCCGAGGAGCGGGTCGCACGGCTCGACGAGGCGATTGCGATCGCACTGCAGCGCGATGCGCTGTTGCGGGCCGGCGCGATTCCGGTCACCGATCGGGTCGGTGTGGTGCCGGATGAGCCGGCGCGCGTGTTCGTGGTCGGCTGGGGCGACGGTGATCCGGTTCGCGTGCTGGACGATGCTGCCGCTCGACATCCGCAGCTCGCGGAGTTGCGCGCCGAACACGGCACTGTCGTACGCGAGTTGCGGATCGGCGCGCAAGGCGAGACACGAGTGCTGCGCGTCGATGATCCGGGGGCGCGGCAAGAGGTCGAGCGGCCCGCCGAGGCCGGTGGGGGCGGTAAGAAGCCGCCGTCCAAGCCTCCCGTCCCCGCCGGGATGCCCGACGATCCGGATCACTCACGAAATGCGAACTCCGGCAACGGATCCGAGGAGGCGGCGGGACGGCCGTTCGCTCCGGCGAATCCGGACGAGCCGCGCCGCGTCGTCATCGATGCCAACGGCGAAGAGGTGCCGCTACAGGTGCGGCCCGACGACCAGGGGCACTGGCGAGTCGAAGCTTCCGAAGAATCCGGAACACCCGCTCGCCCAGCAGATTCCGAGCCACCCGAGAAGAAGTCGCCGCTGCGCCGAGCGTGGGAGCGGATTCGGGAGAAGGTGCGCGTGCGTGGTTACGTGGGCGACTACCCGAAGTACCCGTCGGGTTCGGGTGAGGACCGCCGCGGGCAGAACGCGCTGAAGGACGGCGTCGAGCATACGCCGGACCTGTTCGAATCGCATCCGAATACGCCACATCCGCCGCAGGCGACACCGGGGCACGAAACCGTCGCTCGACCGGCCCCGGAGAGTGAAGGCGGGGGCCTCAATATGGCCCGAATCGCCAAGGAGGGCTGGACCGCCTGGCGCAACCGGGAGCATCTGCCGATCCTGAACAGGCTCTCTAGTCGAATTCGGGATGTGGCAGGCGATTTCGTCGTGCCGCGCACACCCGATGGCGAGGAATACCGGTTCTGGGTCAGCGATGCCGATCCGGATCTGGTGCGCCAGACCGTCACCGAACTGCTCGAGGTCGAGGCCATCGCGCCGGAAGAGGCGCGGGCGGTGCTGGAAGAGGCACTGGCCGTCGCCGATCCGGAACAGCGACAGCGGATCATCGATGACCTGGAGAACTTCGGTCTGATCTCCGACGAGGAGGCCAGGGCACTCGAGCACGAGCCGACGCATCCGGAGCCGACCACCGAACTCGACGGTCCGCCACCGGAAGACGAATCACTCACCGATAAGGCACACCGGCTCGGTTTCGACCTGGCCGACGAAAGTCCGGAGACCATTCGCCGGGTGCTCGATGAGCAGGAATACCGGACGATGCGTGAGGCGGCCGCGATCGCGGGCCTCGCGGAGGCGGCCGATCGCTTCAACGAGGAGGTCACGCGTCCGTACGTCGATGCCGACCTGCTGGGTGACTCGGCGCCCGAGCTGCACGGTCGACAGCCGGTGGCGGGGGAGATCGAGGATCCCGATGCGCGGCGGCTCGATGAGGACGAGGACTACTACGAGGAGGACGAACCGACCAGTGAGTCCGGCCCCGAATTGGGCGCGCCCGATGCGGCGGGCCGTCCGGTGCCGCTGGCCGATCAGGTCAGCATCTTCGACGACAATCCGATGGGCCGCTTCCTCAAGGAGCTGATCAGAGCCTTCGGCGGCGATCCCGGTCTGCAGAACTTCCGGCCCGTCGGCAATGGCGCCGACCCGCTGCGCGAATGGGGCGATATCGGGGATGGCCAGGAACTGGGCCGCGACCAGGGGCCCAGGGTGTACTTCGAGCATGCCCTGCGCCGCGACCAACTTCGCGACGAGGCGTCCACGTGGGCGCAGATGTTCGGCTTGAACCTCAACGATGTGAACCCGCGGAATCTCGATGCCACTTTGCGCAGGCTGTGGGCCGAGAACGACGCGCGCGCCGCCAGGGTCGCCGAATTCGCCGATGCCGCCGAACCTCATCTGCGTGCCGGAGAGCAGGAGCCGGTCGGGGAGATCCACGGCGATCAGGTCGCTCGGGTGCCTGTCGAGGAGGGCGCGCCGGACCGGCTGGTGGTGATCAATGGGCCGCTGGACCGGGCGGATGCGCTGGCCAGGGCGCTCGCCGATGATCCGTCCCTGGCCGATGCGCTCAATCGTGGTGAGGTCGAACTCGATTACCGGAACGCGCGCACGGATCGCGTGGGCCAGATTCATCTGGATCCGGTCGAAACACCCGAGGTGTACCACCATCGGGAGACGATCGATGGCCGCGAGCTGGTCGTCACGATGGTGCGCGACAACGACGGTCAGTGGCGCGCCGTGCAGGCACCCGTCGAGGAGCCGACGAGCCATTCGCCCGGCCACGAAAGCGATGCGCCGCCGCGCACTCGGGCCGAGATGGTCGCCGAAATCGTCGATCTGGCAAACGAACTCGGCCTCGGACCGGAGGCGCTGCATCCCGATCGGCTGGCGCAGACCATCGCGGAACTGAAGCTGGCCAATGCTCTGCGCGCCGGTCAGGTCGAGGCGCTGGCCGACTTCGCGCGCACGATGAACGAGATCGAGAACTTCAACGATATCGGCGATGCGCGTGGCCAACTCGCGCACCGGCTCGATATTCCGGAGTCAGAGCTCACGCCTCGGCGGGTTGCCGAGGCGCTGGCCGATCCGGAATGGCGCAGTGCGCGCCGCGAACAGCAATTCAAGGATCTGGCCGATTACGCCAAGCAACTGCGCGATATCGATCTGGGAACGGTCAATGCCGCACGTGATCGCTTGGCCGCACAGCTCGGCCTGGCCGGCCCGGAATCGTTGCAGCCGCCCAAGATTCGGATCGCCGATGACGGTGAGATCCTGCGCGGACTGGACGCGAACGGACTCGATCCGGCGAAGCTGCGCAAGGTGATCGCGGGCCTCGAAGGTGACGGTAAGCACGATCAGGTGGTGGACGCGCTCACCGAATATATGCGCGCGCTGATCGATGTCGATCCGTACTCCGATGTGCCGCGGGGCGACCTGTCCGCCGATCCGCGGGCCGCCGGCGAGCCGCCTGTCCACGAACTGGCATGCGTGCAGGCGTTGCGTGAACTCCTCACTGAGGCAATGCAATCCGGTGATCCGCTCGATCTCGGAAGTGTGCTCGCGGGACATCCGGGCCGCACCGACGGCGCATCCGCCGAGGGGCGGGGGCGGCCCGAACCGAATCGCGACTGGGCCCGGCTCGTCGGTGTCGATATCGCGGGTGCCGACGATGCGACCTTCCGCAAGGTGTACGAGGCCTACCGCGATGGAAAGATCGAGAAGCACGAGGGGCTCAGTCCGAGCGAACTGACCGCGGAACTCGGCCGCATGCGCGCGGAGATCCAGACTCGCGCCGAACAGATCAGAAATCTCGCGGCGCTCCTCGATGAGTTCTATGACGCTCCGAGTGAGTTGGCTGGTGCGCCCCGCGGGTTGGGTGGGCCGGACGAGCGCGGACCCGGGCCCAAGCCCGTCGGCCCGGGGTCGAGCGGTGCGGTCGATCCCGCTGTCCGGTCTGGGGGCGATGAGTCTGAACCTGGTGTCCAGCAGGAGTCTGGATCGGGTGGTGTGGGCGATCCGCCAGTCAGGCCCGGGGGCGGCGAGTCGGACGCGGCGTCCGAGCCGGATTCTCGATCGGACTGGAAGCGGCAGATGGATGCCGAACAGGCCGGGTGGAACGCGCGCATGCATGCGGAACTCGATGAGTGGGTCGCCAAGATGGGTGGGGGCGAGGATTCGGCGGATCCACGGTCGCGTATCGACGCTGCGTTGGCGCGTGAGTCGGCTGCTGCCGAGGAGGAGTTCCGGCGTCGTGATGAGGAGGCCGAGGCCAAGCACAAGGAGTTGATGGATCGCCTCGATGAGGTGGCGCGTCGGCTGGAGGAAATTGCCGACGAGCCGGAAGATACTGCAACGGAGCAAGATTCGGCGGATCCACGGTCCCGGATCGATGACGCGTTGGCGCGTGAGTCGGCCGCCGCGGAAGCGGAGTTTCGGCGTCGTGATGAGGAAGCTGAGGCCGAGCATCAGGAGTTGATGGATCATCTGGACGAGCTGTCCCGTCGGCTCGAGGAGCGGTTCGGAGATCTCGATGACCCGCAAACCGCTGCGCCAGAGGCCGATCCGCCGTCGCGGATCGAAGCAGCATTGGCGCGTGAGCAGGCTGCTGCCGAGGAGGAATTCCGGCGTCGCGATGAGCAGGCCGAGGCCGAGCATCAGGAGTTGATGGATCACCTCGATGAGGTGGCGAATCGACTCGAGCAGGCGGCCGACGAATTCCGACAGTTGGATGAAAGACCGGATGAGGACGGCCCCGATCCCGCAGCCACACCGCCCGCCCCGCCGCACGACCCACCGGACAGCCCCGCCTCCGGCGCGAAGCCGATCCCCGTCCCGGATGAGGCGAACGGCGCTCGTGATACGAATACCGATGGGGGAGAACCGAAGTCGTCGGCCAACCCGGCCGAACATCCGTCCGTGCCGGTCGAACTGTGGCCCGGCGGATCCGGCGATGTCCCGCACCATATTTCGGAGCCACCATCCGAGCCGCCCCGCGCCGAGGCGGGGAAGCAGCCTGATCCGGCTGGCGCTGACGAGGCTTCGAACGGTCTGGAGCCTGTGCGTCAGGAACCGGATTCGGCTGATTCCGAGCCACCTGTAGATGAGGCGTCGACCCGTGATTCGGCGGATGGCGAGGATTCGGTCCATCATCAGGATGAAGACGCCGAGTATCGAGCGTTGGTAAACGAACTCGATGAGATGGTGCGGCGTCTCGAGGGGGCTTCCGAGGAACCGCCGCGGTCGGATGAGGATGGTCCTGAGCCGACGGCATCGCCATCGGGACCGCGACACGATCCGTCGGACAGTCCGGCTTCTGGTGCGAAACCGATCCCGGAGCCGTCCGAGCCGTCGCGCGCCGAGGAGCCTGTACTGGTTCGTTTCGACGACGATTCAGATGGTGTGGAGCCGGTTCGTCCGGAAGAGGCGGGTCCGGATGAGGGCACCGAACCGGTCGCGGAATCTGCTGGTGGCTCGAAGAAGCCGCCCGCTGACCCGCCTGCCGCGCCGACGTCCGAGCCGGAGGAATCGTCGGGCGGGAACCAGGGTGATGAAGAGCGCGGCGCGGATAACCGGCGCGCTGACCCGCCTGCCGCGCCGACGTCCGAGCCGGAGGAACCGTCGGGTGGAAACCAGGGTGATGAAGAGCGCGGCGCGGATAACCGGCGCGATGACTTACCTGCCCCGCCGACGTCCGCGCCGGAGCAACCATCGGGTCGGAACCAGGATGGTGAACAGAGCAGCGCGGATAACCGGCGGGATGACACGGAAACAGCCGGGAACTCGGAGCCAGGGGCCGAAGCCCGGACCGGACCGGAGCATGAGGAGGCGGTGCGGGCACATGCGGATGCGGTCGCGCGGCGGGATGCGCTGGCGGCCCGGATCGCTGAGCTGGCCGATCGACTTCCGGCACAGGAGGATGCGGATGCGTGGACGCCGCGCCGAATTCGGGCGACCGTTGCCGAATTCGTGGGGCGGCGACTGCTTTCGGATGCCGATCGTGCCGTTGTAGCCGAATTGGAGCGGCTCGCACCGGAATTCGCACGGGTGGATGCCGAGGTCGGCGAGCTCGCGGCACGTATCGGACTGGTCGACGAGTACGACCGGCTGCTGCAGGAGCGACGAGATCTGGTGCGCGAGCGCGAGTTCGTCCGCGCCAAGGCCAATGAGCGCGCCGTCAATTTGGGTCTGGACGATTCGACCGAATGGGTGCGCGGCGACCCGGATGCGCGCGACGAGGCGATTCAAGCACTGCATGCCCACGCACGGACCGATGTCGTCGATGTCCTCGGGGGTCTCGAGGAGGCGAACCGGCAGGTGCGCAGCCCGGTCGAGCCCGGTGAGCAGGGACGGCGCGAAGAGGCGCTGCGCAAACTCATTGCGGCGACCGAGGACTTCGAATCCCTCGACGATCAGGTCCGCCGTGTGGATCAGCGGCTGTCCGAGTTGGAGGACCAGGGCGTCGCGCGGCACCGCCCGCCGTCGGAGGAGGGTGCTGCCGAGATCGATCGGATGGCACGGGAGCGGGCGGAGGAACTCCGGCAGATCAAGCCCCGGCGGGCCATGCGCGACGATCTGGCCGTCCGGCTCGGTGTCGTCGATGAGTCGGGCAATCCGGATGAGGCTGCGCTGCAACCGGATCGGCTGCGCAGAACGATCGACAACCTGCGATTCGATGTGGAAGAGGAGGTGGTCGATGGCACGATGTCTCCGGATGAGTCGGAGGCTCGCCATCGTGAGATCGACGGACTCTTCGAGGCCGCCGACGATGTCAACCAGGCGCACAATCGGATCGGCCGACTCCAGGACGAGATGGCCGGAGCCGCGGGCGTATGGCGGCAGCAGGTCGAGGCCGAGGGCGGCCGGATAATCACCGACCGGGTCGGCATCGTGGAGGGCGAGCGGCCCCGCATCATCGTGTACGGTCCGCGCCCTGATCCGGCGTCGCCGCGTGCGGATCACGATCGAGCCCTCGCCGATGCGCTGCGTCGCGATCCCGCGGTCGCCCGGGCGATGGTGCGTCCGGAAGCCCGCGTGGAATACCGCCAGGTGCTCGCGGATCGCGAGGGCAGTACCCGGACGCTGCGAATGCCGCCACCCGAGATCCGACGACTGAGCACCGGCTGGCACAACGGCAGACGCATGGATATGACGTCGTGGGTCGACGCTGAAGGCACTGTGCACCATGTCGATCCGACCCGCCCGGATTGGGTCGGCAATCGCGATGCCGGGACCGTGCCTAAGAAGTTCACGCCCAAGGACCCACCGGACGGTGTCAGCGGCTGGGCCATGGAGGATGTCGTCAACGACATCACCCTGCCGACCGATCATGTGCCGCCGGGTGAGATCGCGGAGAGCACGCTGCCGGTCAATATGCCGCAGGCGCCGTCACGCTACGACACGTCGTCCGTGCCGCCGGGGACACCGATCTTCGAACAGCATTGGGGCGGCGACGCTTACAACATCACCCGGCTGATTCTGATGGCCGCGCAGACGCCGAAGCATCCGGCGGTGAAGGCCTGGATCCAGGCGCATCCGGAGATCGGTGAGTGGGTGCAGGCCCGGCCGTGGCTGCAGAAGATTCCGCCGTTCGGCACCGTCTTCCGCAACTATGAGTGGTTCGCGGGACCGGAGCGCAATATTCAGCCCATGCATCGGCCGTGGGATCCGGCCGAACACGGCAATCCCGCGGATCGGGTGGATATTTCCGAAGGGCTGCAACGGGAATGGGACCGCGATGTCGCGAACTGGCGTCGCGTGCAGGACTGGGCCGATGCCGAGTACGAGCGGTTCCGCGCCGATGACAGTGATATCGATCGGATCATGGACGGGCTCGACGCCCACCGCCGCGCCCAGCAGGTGGCCGCGGCACGGGATGTGGTCGGGACCGTGCAGGACAGGCTGGTTACCGCCGATCGCGGTATCGATCCGACCCGCGATGTCGATGCGCAGTTGTTGCGGATGCAGGACGAAAATTACCGTGTCGCAGACGATTTGGCGAATCGATTCACGGTCGATGATCCGGATGCGGTGCGCGACACCATCGCCGATATTCGCGAACTCCTGCGCGCGGGCGCGGATCCGGACGCCATTGCCCAGATCCTGGCCAAGCACATGCGCCACGACGTACCGGATTTCACGCGCGCCGAGATAGAGCAGATCAAGAACCACCTGATGGTCGATGAGCATCTGGTGCGCGACTACAGCGATCCCAATGGCGCGTATGTCCGTCGCCCGATGGACCGCCTTGCCGATGTCGCCGAGGCATGGAACCGGTTGATGGCCGGCGAACCGCTGCCCCAAGACTTGGTCCTGCTGCAGGATGCGCGCGCCGAATCCGACTTCCTGCGCGCCAATCCCGGTGCCACCTGGCGCGCCGCCAACACCCACGCCATCGGCCTCGGCTTCCACTGGGACGCGGACCGCCCGCCGCTCACCGACTGGCGTGCGGGCATTCCCTACGCCGTCGACATCGTCGCGCCTGATCCGTCCTGGTCGCCGCCCGACCAGCACGCCGGGCCCGAGCTGCCACCGCCGCCGGATGTGCCGCAGTTGGGTGCCAACCCGCCGGATCCGCCGAGCTCCGCTGGAAGTACGCGACCCGGTGCGGAGCCGGAATCCGTGCCGGAGGTTCAACCGGAAGGCGCTGCGCCGGGGCGTGATGCCGATGCGGCCGCTCGACAGGCGGAAATCGGGCGCATCGCGAACGAATGGGCGGCTACTTTCGTCGCCCGCGAAGACGCGCGCACCGCCCTCGACGAGGCTATGGCCGACCCGAGCCTGGAACACGCGGACGCACAACAGGCCGCCCCACGCCGATTGGACCAGGCCGATGCAGAACTGACGCGGCTGAACGAGGAACTGAGCCGTGCGGTCGCCAACGACATCGCGGAAACTGAAGCGAACCATCATGATTCGGTGGATGGGCGTACACGGCACGGTGATTCGGGTACTGATACCTCGCCCGAAGCGACTGGTGAGGGTGGTTCACGACGTCCACCCCAAGATCCCCCGACCCCGGCATCTCCGGACGAACCCACCGACCCGGTGCAAGGAATCGAGCGGACCCGTCAGCGCGCCGAGGCCGGTTTCGATGAGTTGCAGCGCCGCATCGACGCCTGGCATGCGGAAGCGTTGCGGGAAAACGAGCGCCGCTATGAGGAGGCCATCAACTCGCTGAGTGCGCCGGAGCCGCCGGTGTGGCGCGACAATTCATCGACTCCGGTGCGGGAAGCGTCGCTCTCGGACGGTGTCGAGCAACCTGATTCTGCGACTTCGCGACATCCGGATGTGGTCGGCTCTGATCCGGTGCGGCGGATCGAGGAAACGTGGCAGCGTGCCGAGGCAGGATTCGATGAGCTACAGCAGTGGATCGATGCATGGCATGCGGAGGCGTTGGCAGAGAACGGGCGTCGCTTCGACGAGGCCATGCGTGCCTTGGCTGATCCCGGTCCGCCGACGAGTTCTGACCCGCTAGCTGCGGATCCTGTTGCACGGCAAAGTGATCCGGTGCGTGAGATCGAAGAGATCCGCCAACGCACCGCCGCTGGCTTCGATGAGTTGCAGCGGCGAATCGATACGTGGCATGCGGAGGCGCTGGCGGCCAACCAGCGGAGGCATGAAGAAGCCCTCCGGGCACTGGCTGAGCGGCCGCTACCGGACGATGGCGCCGAGCAGAGCGATCTACTGCGCAGGATCGACGAGCTTCGCCAGCGTGCCCGGGCCGGGCTGGATGAGTTGCAGCAGCGGATCGATGCCTGGCACGAACAGGCTTTGGCGGCGAATCAACGCAGGTTCGACGAGTTCAACCGTTGGTTGAATGCGACAGTGCTGGAGGGGGATAACTCCGACGCGAGTGGTCGTGCTCTGGAGCGCGGCCAGCCCGATTCGGGTCCGGCGGCGGCCCAGGAACAGCACGCGGGGCAGTCCGGTGATTCGGCGTTGCCGGTGGACGGTGAATCGTCAGCGGGGAGGCAGGATTCCGCCTCGGCAGCGGATGAGGGGTCGTTTACTGGGCGACCAGGTGATTCGGCCTTGGGTGTCGGCGAGGAGTCGTCGGCATCACGGCGGGATTCGGCGTCGGAGGAGGCGAGCGGGCGGCGCGGTGGTGAGCCCGGGGACGTGCGGGTTTGGCCACTCGGTGGGCAGGAGGGAGCGGGTGCGCCGGAGGCCGGTGGTGATGGGGGATCCCAGCATCCGCCGCAGGAGCCGCCAAGTCCAGGGCAACCGGAACCGGGGGATTCGGGTTCGGGCGGTTGGCCGCAGGATGGGCCCTCGCGGATACACGAGCCTGTCACACCGGAATTGCGTGATGCGCTGCCTGGTTTGGCCGTGCGGATTGCGGAGACTGCGGCTGCCCGCCAGGCCATGGAACCGGGCATCGCCGAAGGTGCGAGGCGGCTCGGAGTCAACCCTGACGGTTTGAGTCCGCACGAAATACAGCGTGCCGTCAACGATTTGGTGGGCGAGGCAGAGGATCAGGCTGCCGCGATACGGGATCGTGAAAACGTCCCGAGCCACGAGATGGTGCAGCATTTCGCGGATCTCCGGGCCGCCGAGCAACGTGCCGCCCAGGTCAGGGATGCGGCCAGTGCATATCAGGCCGAGCTGCGCCGCTACATCCACGCGATGGGCGAGGAGAACGTGGCCCGGCAGCGCGCCGCCGTGCTCGCGTCTCGCGACGTGCTGGCCGGGGAACAGGCGCATATGGTCGCCGAGGGCGTCGGGATCGCACCTGATGGGCAGCGCGTGGTTGTCGCGTCGCCGTCGTCGGCACCCGAGCAGGTCATGCCCGCCGAGCTCCGCCGACAGCTGACCGATCAGGGCGTCCAGGTCGACTATCTGCACGTCGTGGTCGACGAATCCGGAGTCGTCACCGTCACCCCGATCCGCCCGCCCGACGAAGAAGCGGTACCGGCTCGCCCGACAGGTCCGCCGGAGAAACCGGGCTCGGGTTCCGCAGCGCCGCCGGAACGCGCTGCGGCACAGTCGGATCCGACGCAGTCATCGCCGGAAACACTTCGCGCGGATACCCATGGTTCGGATCCGACGCGATCCAGGGCGCAGGGGCCTACTGCGGACGGTTCGGATCCGACACGGTCAGCGCCCAAGACCCGGGCCGATGCGAATGGTTCGGATCCAAGGCGATCCGCGCCCGAAACACGGGGCACTGATGCGGGTGGTTTGGATCCGACGCGATCTGCGCCCGAGACACGGGACGCCGCTGCAGACAGCTCGGATCCGACGCGACCTTCGCCGGAAACACGGACCACCGGCGCGGCCGATTCGGATCCCACGCGCTCCACGCTCGAACCACGAGACGCTGACGGTTCGGAGCCGGACCCTGGAACCGCGCCCGACACTGCGCCGCATCCGGACGCTCTGACCCACGAGGTCCGAGCCGAACTCGAGCGGTTGCGTGCGGAACGTGCCGTGGCGGTCGCCGATCGCGAGGAATTGCGCGATCTCCGCCGGCTTCGTGCCGAAGGACTACCGGTCGATGTCGAGCAGGGGCTGCGGCCTGGCCTGCCGCTGGAGACGACCCTCGAAGAGCTGCGCAACCAGACCATGCTGGTTCATGAGCAGGCCGAGCGGCATGCGCGGATCGACGCACTCGAGCGCGCGGCCGACGAATTCAACCGTGCCGATGCCGAAGTGGCGCGGCTCGACGAGGCGATCGCGACGCTCGAACTGTCCGGAACACCGGAGGCCGTGCACGCCGCATTGGTGCGGGAACGTGCCGCAATGGCGGCCGAATGCGAGTTCTGGCGGGCCAAGCGCAATGACCGCGCCGAACGCTTCGATATTCGCGATCCCGATCACGCCCTGAACCAGGACAACCTGGAGCCGACGCTGCGGCAGCTCAGCGGCGATATGGTCGGCACCAGGGACATTGCGGGCACCGGCGACGAAACATCGAGGCCGGAACCGGAATTGGTGGGCTCGGCCGAACGCACCCAGCGCGAGAACAACATCTTCAAGCTGCAAGACGCGGCGGAGCGCTTCAACGAAGCCGATTCCGCCCTCGCCGAACTGGATCGGCGGATTGCCGCACTCGAGGGCGCGGATGTCATTGCACACCAGCCGCTGTCGGCAGAAACACGCGCCGAGCTCGACCGGCTCGGTGCCGAACGGGCCACCGAAGTGCTCGCCAGTAAGCCATGGCGCGGGATGTGCGACGACCTGGCAGACCGCCTCGGCGTGAACCGAGACGCATTGGGCCCCGCGGAGATCGACCAGACCCTGCGCGATGCGGCGAACCGTCTCGCGCCGACCGAGGAGAACACCAGGCAACTGCGACTGCTGCGTGCGGCCGCCGACCGAGTCAACCAGGCGGACAACAGGATCGGCCGCATCCAGGATCTGATGGCCGAACTGGCGGGAGCGTGTCGCGACGTCTTCGCCGCCGAGGGCGCTAGGCCGATCACGGATCGCGTCGGCCTCGTCGAGGGCGAACATCCGCGGATCATCGTGGTGGCCCCGCGCGGCACATTGGAGCATCCGCGCGCGGGCCACGATGCGGCACTCGCCGATGCGATCCGACGTAATTCCGCAGTGGCACAGGCGATGACAAGACCTGAGACGCGAATCGAATATCGCGTGATCGTCGCCGAGCGCGAGATGCCGGTGCGCATCGAGGAACTCGCACCACCGCTTCGCGACTATCTCACCGCGGGCTGGCGCGAAGGCTCGCCCGGCATCCATCTCACCCGGTGGCAGGACGCCAATGGTGACTGGCATCCGGTAAATCCGACCCGCCCGGACTGGACGACCAACCGCCAAGGTCCCAGGGTGCCAAAGGCATTCGAGCCGCGCGTACTTCCGGAGGGCGTCAGTGGTTGGGCGGTCGATCCGTTCCAGTCGTCCATTGTCGACCCGTTCCTGGATCCGCCACCCGGTGCGATCGATGAGGAACTACTGCCGCGGATCCCCGGGATGGACCCACTCGATCCGGGTGTGCCAACCTTCGAGCCGCCGATGGCGGGCGTGTTCTACAACACCATGCGCATCATCCTCGAATCGGCGAAGCTGTCCGGATTCACCTGGTGCAGCGATAAGGACCATCCGGGCCGTATCAGTCCGGGATTCAAGGGACATCCCTACTTCCGTCCGCGCGCGGCCGATGTGCAGCCGATGGCGCGTGAATGGGATCCGCAGGATCGGGTGCCCGATCGCGGCGAGTTGTCGGAGGAATACAAACAGCGCCAACGGGATCAGGAGGCGGCGTGGGCGCGCGTGCAGGACTGGGCCGACACCGAATACCAGCGGTTCCGCGCCGACGACAGCGATATCGACAGCATCGTCGATCACCTCGCCGCGCATCCGGATGCGGAAGGTGCGGCACGTGCCGTGCGGGCCGCGGAGATCGTCGATCAGATCGCCCGCAGACTCGACAGCTCCGGCGACCTCGACCCGATCGTCGACGCGCTCACCGGCCAGCTGCGGGGCGAACAGCCGGGTGACGCAAGACGATTGGTCGACAATCTTTGCGATCAGCTCGGCAACCTGGGTGCCGACCGCGCCGAATTGACCAGGTTGGTCGCCGACCGACTCGACAGCTCGACTCCCGCCTTCACCCACGCCGAGATCGAGCGGATCAAGAACCACCTCATGCGCGATCCGCATCTGGTGCACGACCCGAACGACGGCATCCTCCGTCGCCGCCCACTCGACGCCGTCGCCGATGTCGCCGAGGCATGGAACCGCCTGATCGCGGGCACCCCACTGCCACAAGACATCCTGCTCCTGCAGGACGCCCTCGCCGAATCGAACTACCTGCGGCACAATCCGATCGCCGCCTGGCACGACGCCAACCAACACGCCATCCGCATCGGCTTCGACTGGAACGCCAACCGCCCACCCCGCACCGACTGGCGCACCAAAATCCCCTACGCCCCACCCCGAGTAGACCACCAACCCCAACTTCCCCCACCCGCACTCCCGAACCCCGACGCCCCCCTCGCTCTCCCCCCGACCCCAATCAACGAACTCCCACAACCAGCACCGGCCGAAACACGACCTTCGCCCTCCGAGGCCACCGCGCCACCGCCGACAACGGAAGTGCCTGCGGTTCGCGAAGATTCGGAGCCGACACAGCCGCTGACCACAGACGAGAGCTCGACCACCGATCCGGGCCCGCAGTACGGTCATGGTCTGCCGGACACCGCAGACAGCCGCGATCGCGCCGACTCGTCTGAAGCCACGGCCCATGGTGATCGCGATGGCGAATCGTCCGCGCCCGAGGTGCCGCCGGTTCGCGAAGGTTCGGAACCCGGTGAGCTGCGGGGCACAGACGATCAGTCGGCCACGGATCCGGGCGCGCAGCATGGCCAGGATCTGCCCGAGGATGCGGGTCGTCGTGATTCTGCGAGTGACGAGTCCCCCGACGGCGCAGCGCGTCGTGGCGGTGACGGTGGATCGGACGAGGAGGTGACGCTTGGTGATCGTGCCGGCGTGGAAGAGTCGTCCGACGGTGCGGCGGGTCGTGGCCGTGCGGATGATGAGTCGTCTGAAGGGGCAACGCGTCCCGAGCAGGCAGGTGACGGGGAGTTGTCTGCGGGGCAGGCGCGGCACGGGCGTGCGGGTGAGGGGGCGTCGTCCGGCGGTGCCTCGCGTGGTCGCGCGGGCGATGGGGAGTCGGCCGGGGAGGGCGGGAGTCGTGGACGTGACGGGGGTTCGGGTGATGGTGGGGCTCGGTCGAATCGGGGTGGCGGGCAGGAGCCGCCGGAGGGGCGGTCGGATTCGGGTGATTCGGAGCCGTCGCCGCTGCCCGGCTCGGTGCTGCGCTCCCATATCCCGCATCCGCCGAGGCTGAACCACGAGTACGAGATGCCCGATCCGCCGAGCCGGGCACCGTTCGATCCGACGTGGCCGCTGCCGAAGTACCCGCCGGAACCCCCGAAGGCACCACACCCACCAACGCCGCCGCACCCGCCGAAGCCTCCGGTGCCGCCGAAACCGCCTGTGTCGCCGTATGAGCCGAAGCCTCCGGTGTCGCCGCAGCCGCCTGTGTCGCCGCACCCGCCGAAGCCTCCGGTGTCGCCGCAGCCGCCTGTGTCGCCGCACCCGCCGAAGCCTCCGGTGCCGCCGAAACCGCCTGTGTCGCCGTATGAGCCGAAGCCTCCGGTGCCGCCGAAACCGCCTGTGCCACCGCATGAGCCGAAGCCGCCCAAACCCCCGGTCCCCCCGGAGCCACCGCTTCCACCTACACCACCGGTTCCACCTACCCCTCCAGTGCCTCCGGTTCCGCCTTGCCCACCGACGATGCTGGAACCGCCGGTGCCGCCGACCACGCCGGTGCCGCCGACCACGCCGGAGCCTCCGGTGCCACCGACGACGCCCGAACCCCCGCAACCCCTGACGTTCCCACCCCATGACCCGACAACGCCCCCGCACGACCGGGTACACCCACCGTCATCAGGCCGCCCGTCGGAACCCCCGTACGGCCCGGGTGCACCCGTGCCTTCGGAGCCACCCGGCCAGCACCACTCCGTTGCCCCACAATCTCCCGGCTGGCTCGACGCATTCCGCGAGCCGATCAATCCCATTGCACCGCAACAAGACCCGACAACTCAATCAACTCCACCGATCACACCGCCGCCCATCGGCGCACCACCGCCCACCCGAAACCGTCAAGGTTCCAACGGCCATCGCAACCGCCCATCCCAGAACGGCAACAGCACAACCCTTTTCGTTCAACCCTTCTCCGGTTTCGGCGTGCCCGCACACTTCGACCCGGAAACCGGCGCACTCCAAGCCGTCGGCGGCGGAATCGGCCCGCAACTCGGCGTATACGGCGATCTTGGCGACACACCGGTCGTTTTCTACCGCGACCCCTCCGGCCTCGCCCTACGCATCGGCGACAACACCATCAACCTCGACACCCCCCTTGTCGCGATCGAATGGGAACCCGTAGAGAACCGCCGAACCCGCTTCGCCGTGACCGCCTCCGGCACCGTGGTCTGCCAACTCCTGTACCGCTCGCTCCCACCCGAACTCGACCTGGGCCGCCTGATCCACGACGTCTGTGCCACCCCCACCCGCCGCACCCAAATCTTCACCCGCTGATCCATGGCGCACCGCATCCTGCAACCGCGAAAGTTTCGGGAACTGCTTGCGCATCCGTACCAGGTCCGGCGCAATCGCCGCTGGTGAGTGTCCCAGCTGCTCGAGCAGGTATCCGTGCAGGTCGGCCAGCTAATTCGGCTGCAGTACCGCACAATTGGGTACAGATGAAGGTCTGCCGAAGGAAGTCATGAATACGCGCAAGCTCCTGCTGGTGTCATTGATGTCCGTGCCGCTGTTGACAGCCGGTTGCTCACACCAGAATTCGAAACCGATATCCCAGGCCGTGCCGCATCCGCCCGCCGCACACGAGGCCGCACGGGTGCCGGTCGGTCCGGGCCCGTCGGGAACCTATACGGTGCAGCCGCAACCGGCCGAGGGCAGTTGCCATTTCGGTAAGTCCGCCAGCGGTCAGCCGTTACCGGATCCGGCGTGCACCCCGGGCGCGACCAACCCCAAGGTCACCGCCGACACCTTGGGCAGCACCATTTGCGCCAGCGGCTACACATCCTCGATCCGCCCGCCGGCCAACATCACCAACCGGGAAAAGGACGCCAACGCCAAGTCCTACGGGTACACCGGTTCGCTGCACGACGCCGAATACGACCACCTGGTCTCGCTGGAACTCGGCGGCGACCCCAACGACCCGCGCAACCTGTGGGTGGAGCCGCCTTCCCCCGACCACAAGCCCGGCGCCGGACCCAACAACCCGAAGGATACCGTCGAGAACCAACTGCATTCGCTGATCTGCTCGGGCAAGGTGGCCCTGACCGACGCCCAGGACGCCATCGTCGCCGACTGGACCACCGCCCTCGCCACCGTCGGCCATCCCGACGGAAAGTAATGGCCGGTATTTCGGCGGGTCCAACCGGCTCGTAACTACCGTGCGCTGCGATCTGCACAGGCGTTCGCGCATGCCAATCGGCGACAAGAAGCCCGCCGACAGTTGGAAGCCGTTTCTGGAGAACACATTACGGAGACAACGCCTGAAGATTCGTACGCGTATTGGATGGCGGGCTGGGTGACCAGCGATGTCACAGGCTCCGTTCTGGAAGCGACGGGTGATCGCCGCAGCGCTGCAGAGTCGGTTGACGAATCGCTGCAGTTCATCCCCGAAAACGCGACACGCCACCGAGCTTTGACGCTGCTACGCCTCTCCCGAATCGCCGCGCCCCTCGATCTCGACCGATCTGTGGCCGCCGCGAAACAAGCGGTAGCACTTTCACGCACGAACACCTCGCCGAGAGTGCGCGAGAAGTACGCCGAAACGCGGCGCCTGTTAGAGCCCTGGAACGACACCCGTGCGGTCCGCGAACTGGATGTCTTCACCGCAGGTATGCAAGACGGCGAATTCACCCAGCCCACCGCGTAACAACTACCCCATCGACTAACGAGGCGGCCTGACGCAGTGAGTCGGGTCGGGCGCTCTTCCTTCAGGGAGGGTTAAGCCCCGAGCTTTCGTGAATCGCGTATCTCGGCGCTGTGCCAGGATGGGAACGGTAATAAGCTCGGGCATTGTGCGTGCGTTCCTATGCGCGGTGCGCAGATGAGGGAGATTGCGGCGACGTGACCACACCTGATGGCGAAGCACGCGGCGACAAGTCGAATGAAGAGCCGACCCCGAATCACGAGCAGCGCGCGGCGGTACCGGATGGCGACGCGGAGTTCATGGCCGAGTTCATGAAGGCCTTCGACGCGGCCGACGCCAACCCAACCGAGGAAGAAGACGAGGACGCCCCCGATATCGGCTTCACCCTCGACGAACCGGTAGACGTCGCCGAGCAAGCCAAACAGCTCATGCGCCGGATCGCCCGCGCGCTCGCCGCCGGTGGCCCACCGGGCTGGCGGCGCCTGGAGGCCGTCTTCGCGATCACCACGAGTACCGAAATCGGGTTGGTGACCTTCGCCGATGACGAGCAGCGCGAGGCGCGGGTCCAGCCTGCCGA
This sequence comes from Nocardia sp. NPDC006982, assembly GCF_042869435.1. Taxonomy (NCBI): domain Bacteria; kingdom Bacillati; phylum Actinomycetota; class Actinomycetes; order Mycobacteriales; family Nocardiaceae; genus Nocardia; species Nocardia sp. NPDC006982. The sequence continues at coordinate 118,954 of NZ_JBIAFV010000015.1, forward strand.
TGAGGTGGTCGAACTGGTCCGCGAACAGCGGCATCTTTCCGCTCAATTGAGCGATGGCCCCTGGTGGCGGCTGTTGATCGAGTTGGCGAGCACCGGCGAGATCGAGGTCGATTACGACTACGGTGACGAGCCCTTCCCGGACGATCACCTATTCCTTCCCGAGGTCTATCTCGCGGATTTGCAGGCGTATCCGCGCGACCGGCTGCCGGTTTGGCTCGCGGCCTATATCGGCCACGGTGACCGGCAATCGCGCCCGGCGGCCGCCGCGGCCGCGCAGGCCAGGGCGGACCGGGAGACCGGCGTGCGCCCGGTGCTGTCCGAGCGGGACTTCCCGGCCTTCCCGGTGCTGTCGGCCCGCTGGGCGATTATCGCGGCTGCTTTCGTGGCCGCCGGATCTCAGTGGGGACCAAGGGTTTTGCCTGCTCTCGGCTGGTTCGAAGGTTCGAAACGCAGCGGGTCGACCCTGTATGCCCTGCCGGGTGGTCGCGCGGTGCTGTCCGGTGGCGTATGGAATGCGCCCGAACTCGATGCCGTCTACAACGGCGCGACGCCGATGCCCGCACTGTATGCGGGCGCCCCGGAGTGGGTCGCCAATCCGGTGTTGAATCCGCGCGCGGCCAGCGGGCTGTTGTCGTTCTGCTATTGGTGGGACGGCGGTCGGTGGTATCGCGGCGAGTCGCCGACCGCGGACCGGCTCAGCGAAGCGGTGCCCGGCATCTGGACCTCCGATACGGTGGCAGGCGTGGTCGCGGGGTTGCTCGCGGAGCAGCCGAGCGATGGGCAGCGCGCGGCGGTGGCGAATCTGGTGTCGGCGGCGGAAATCGGTGTGGTGACCCGGGATACGCTCGTCGAGGTCTTCGGTGACGACGGCACCTTCGATATCGACAGCGCCCTCTATCAGCTCACGCTGGCCGGTGTGACGATCACCTTGCCGGAGCCGATCTCGCGGGACGCCGCGATGGCCCAGGTCCGCCAGTTCATTCTGGATCAGAATATGGACACCACCGGCTATCCGCTGAAAAATCTGCGTGCAGACCGGATCAGCGTCGGCTGGATGGTGTACGTGCCGACCGAACGCGGTGAGATCTCGATCGGGCGCGCGATCTTCTATGTCGCCGATGACGGTGTGCTGGAACAATCTTCGTCATCGGTGGCGCCTTCGGTCTATGCCGCGGAGTTCGAGCAGCGCTTCCAGCAGCGGCACGGTTCGGTGCAGGCCTAGGATCGGTCGGTGCGCCAGCTATAGCCGAAGCCGCGGATGGTGGTGATCAAACCGGGCCGGTCGAGCTTCGCGCGCAATCCCGCCATATGCACATCCAGTGCCCGCGATACCGAGGCCGACGAGTCGCCCCAGATGCGGTCCATCAGCTCTTGCCTGCTGACTGCGGTGTCGGGTCGTTCCGCCAGGATCCGAACCAGCTGGAACTCCTTGTGAGTCAGCATAATCGGCACCCCGGCCACCTCGACCTGCCGAGCTATCAGATCCACCCGAACATCTTGGGAGACAACCGCTTCCACCGGTGAGGAGTTGACAACGACGCGACGGGTGACCGTCTCCAGCCGCGCGACCAGCTCCGCGATGCGCGGCGGTTTCACCAGGTAGTCATCCGCGCCGGAGCGCAGCGCGAGCACCACGGTGCGCTCACTGGCCCGGGCGGTGAGAATCAGGACGGGGACCGTGCTGACTTCACGCAGCCGTCGCAATACCTCCAACCCGTCCATATCCGGTAGTCCGAGATCGAGGATCACTGCGTCGTAGTCGCGGTGGGTGCGTAGTAGGTCCGCGCCGCGCCGCTTGCGGTCGACGAGGTAGCCCCGAGCGGTGAGCGCGGCCTGCAGCGCTTCCCCGACTCCGTCATCGTCTTCCACCAGTACAAGCCGCACGCGCCGATCCTTGCAAAACGAAGGTTCGACGCGCAGCCGTTTTGCGGATAGCCATGCTCAACGCACGGCGACCTCGGCATTGGCATCGGCTTGCGCCTCGATCGCGGAGTCCTTCGAGGTCTCCCGCATGAAGGAGTAGATCGTCAACGAGATCGCGATACAGATCGCGACGTACCTGAAGTACAGCGATTCGTGGTTCGCTTTCTTCAGCGCCAGCACGATGGTCTCCGCGGTGCCGCCGAAGATCGCGACGGTCAGCGCGTACGCAGGCCGACACCGAGCGCCCGAATCCGGGTCGAGTCCGCAAACAATCAGACACTCGCGCGGGTATCGCAGCAGTACCCGAAGCAATCCGCGCGCCTGATGATCGGATTCGGCCTGAAATTGCTCGGATTCATCCATGCTGCGCCGCAACCACATGATCAGCAGCGCACCGCCCGCGCCGATCAGGAACGGAATGCGCCAGCAGAATCCGCGCTTACCCGGCGAAGCCACCTCGGACAAATACGTTGCGCTGGTTGCGTATTCGCCGCCGAGTGAGAGTCCACGCAGCAGCCGTTCCAGCACCGGCAGCACCGGTGCGGCGATGCCGATCGTCTGACATCCGGGCGTGGCCGCGATCAGCAGCGAAACCGCGGCCATCACGGTCACCGAGAGGTTCAGTGCGGCGCGGCGGCCGAAGCGGTCGGCGTAGCGGCCGAGCATCCGGTCGCCGATCGGGCGCATCAGCAAGCCGACCGCGAACACGGCAGCCGAATTTAGTAGCTGTGCGGTGGAATCGCTCTCAGGAAAAAGTCCGAAACTAATTCAGCTTTTGATAATTCGGCCGTCGAAGTCGCAGATGCCCTGGTTGGAGGCCGGAACGAATTCTTAACAGTCTCTTTAGTTAGTCACCATCGGTAACGCGATGCGGGCGCCGATCCGCGTGCCACTATCGAAAAGACATCGATGGCGACTACTTGCCCAGCAATCGAAACAACAGCGCGCGATCGGTGAATCGATTGTGTTGGAACAGGAACGAGAACAATGACTCGAGCATCGCGTAGCGATTCCGTGACGGGTGGTGATCGGGCGACGGATACCGTCGTCGCCGACCACGGCCGATACACCGACACGTTGGTTTCGCGCATCGCGAGCGAGTTGGGGGAACTCGGCCCACGCGGTTGGCAGCGTCTGAACGCGGTATTCGCATTGACCGTGACCGTCGAGTCGGCGCGCGTCGAGTTCACCGGCGAGCATCGGCCGGTACGCCTGGAAGTGCCGGAGTCGGTAGTCGCGCTGGTCCGCCAGTACCGTGCCGAGATCGCCGCGTCCGGCACCGAGCCGTGGTGGCGACTGTTGTTGCGGGCCAACGCATATGGTTATGTCGAGGTCGATTACGACTACGGCGACGAGCCGTTCCCGGCCGACCAGCTCTTCCGCCCGGAGGCGTATCGCGCCGATGTGGCGGCGTATCCGCGGCCGCGACTGCCGGTGTGGTTGGCGGCCTACATGAGTCACCGTGACCGGCAGTGTCGCCGCCCGCGCCGCGCCGTGGCCGCCGCGCTCGTCGACCGGGCGCACGGGGTGACCGCGCGGCCGGTGGATTCGGAACTTCCGTCGTTTCCGCAGTTGTGGGCCCGCTGGGCGATGATTTCGGCCGCGCACGTTGCCGTTTCGTCCGATCGCGGACCGCGGGTCGTGCCGTCGAACGGCTGGTTCGAAAGCGGCGGGACCGGCAGCAGCGGCTCCACGCTGTACGCCGTGCCGGGCGGCCGCGCCGTGCTATCGGGCGGAGTGTGGGACGCACCGGCATTGAACGCGGCCTATAACGGCGGCATCGACCTGCCGAATCTCTATGCGGGAGCACCGGATTGGGTGACCAATGCGGTGCTGAGCCCGCGCGCGGCCGTCGGCTTGCTCTCGTTCTGCTTCTGGTGGGACGGTCAGCGGTGGTACTGCGGGGAATCGCCTTCGGTGCAGCAGTGCGGTGTGGCGATGCCGGAAATCTGGCAGTCGCACACCGTGATCGAGACGGTGGCCCGGTTACTGTCGGGAGATCCGGGCACCCGAACACGAACCGCGGTGGCGCGCTTGCTGACTGCCGCAGAGCGCGGGGAGGTCAGCCGAGAGCTGTTGGTGGACATCTTCGGTCGCGACGGCGACATCGAAGCCGCGACGCGTCAGCTGTCGGCGGCCGAGTTGCTTGCGCCGCGGCCGAATCGAGTTCATGCGGTGGGAATTCACCTTTTGGACGGCAGACGTACATGCGATGATCGAATTGTGCTATAGCCCGAGGTGAGGCCACTGACGTCGAAGTCCGAGCTGGGTGTAGGGGTGCCGGGGTGAGCTAGGAGGGATTCGATGGCGGACGACAGTCGAACTCACCGTCTACCCGATGTGGATCAGGATTTCCGGACCGGATTGCGCGAACTGGAACGGATCGGGCAGCGGGGCCGGACCGTCCCGATCGATGCGTTGGCCGACCTCATCGCCACTGACCTGCGTGAACGGCATGGAATTAGTTCGAGACGCGAGCCGATCCGCTGGTCGAGGCGATGACACGGACCGCAACGGGCGACCCGACGGTGCAGCGCCGGATGGTCGGTGCGCCGGGCGAGCGCCGCGAGCTGGTCGAGGTGTCCCAGCAGAGCCGTGACCTGCCCGTGCGAGACCAGCCGATTGCACCGACCGAATCGGGGCGGCTCATCGAGCTGCTCGGCGAAAAGTCCGAGATCTGGGGTTTCCAGCTGCACAGCGATGGCACGCGAACACGGTGGTTCGAACTCTTCGAATCGGATCTGCCGAGCGATGTGGCGCGGCCGCGGCCCGATCCGATTGTGAATCTGACGCTGCCGCACCGAACGAAAAGCCGGAGGGCCCATGAGCGCCAGCATGATTCACGATGAGGTCACCGACCGTTCACGCAGCTCATGGGATGATCGGTGTCATATGTGCGCGGATTAGGGGCGACGCGAGGGGGCGCACACCGCGCGTCGAGGCAGCACCGAGCGGGACAGGAGTTGACCAATGGCGCCGACAGATGACAAGCCCAATCCGTGGCAACTCTCCGGGGACGATATCGGCAAGGACTCACAGCATCTGACGGTCAAGCAGAAGAGTCTGCAAACCCTGGCCAAGTACGCCATCGACCTGTACGACGTCTTCGACACCATCGAGGGTTGGACACACTTCGTCGAGAAGGTCGATGGGTTCGGGAATCTCCCCTCCGGCATCGCGCTGCAGGGAAAGTTCCAGCGCACGGGCCGCGATCTGAACGACCGGGCCAAGAGCCACAAGACCATTCTCCAGGACCTGGCACAGCAGTTCATTACCGCGGGCAAGTTGTACACCGCCGCCGAGGAGGCCAATACCTCCGGATTCGATCGGCTCAGGAATACCCGCTCCGCCGAACGCCACGGCAGTTGGAGTCTGCCCGCCGAAGGCACCACCAAGATTCCGGATTGGGGCGGGAAGACCGGCCGAACCGATAAATACGGCGGACCACCGGCCGACCTGAAGCAATATGCCAACGAGAAGGACGGACGCGATACCGAACCGGTTCGTCCGGAGCCGGCCAGTGTCCTGGATTACCCGACCGCCTACTCCTGGCACCAATCGTTGATCAACGGGATGGGGCACACCTCCGACGCCTCCGGCATCTGGAGCGATATGGCCGAGCACGTGACCGGGCCTGCCGCGAACCTGGGCAACCAGATGACCGCGATGCAGACCTCGGATGACTGGAACAGTGACGCCGCCGTGAAAGCAGGCGGCGCGGTTCAGGCCTATGTGTCCGGTGTGCAGAACATGGTCGACGGCATGCGTTTGGTCGCCAGCAATCTGCTCAACACCTCGGGCTGGCTATGGGCGGTGCAGGCGAATACTCCCAATATCACGCCGGAAACGGTCGGGACCCAGTACGCGCGTGAGGAAGTCGACAAGGCCAGGCGGATCTTCAACGACTGGTATGTACCCGGACTCGCGGCATCCAGCAATGCGATTCCACTCATGGTTCAGCCGGTGAGTCCGGTGGTGCAGCCGACCGCGCCGTCGCCGTCGCCCAATCAGACCCAGCAGACCCAGCAGACCGGACCCGGTGGCGGCACCGGCGGGAGCGGCACCGGGAAGGGTGGGACCTCGGCCGCCCAATCGCAGGCAGCTCAGCAGGCGCTCGCCGAACAGCGCAGGGCAACCCAGCAGGCCGAGAAGACCGCGGCCGAGCAACGCCAGCAGGCCGAACAGCAGCGTCAGCAGGCCGAGCGAGAAGCCGCACAGCGCGATGCCGCGCAGCAGCAGGCCGCGCAGCAGCAGGCAGCCCAGCAGGCCGCGCAGCAAGCGGCCCAGCAAGCCAGTCAGTCCGCGCAGCAGGGCCTGGATGGTGTGAAGCAGGCAATGGACCAGGCCGCACAGGCGGCGGCCCAGCAGGCGCAGGCCGCGGCGGCCAAGGATATGCAATCAGCAGGTCTCGCCGGTCTGCCGTCCGCCCTGTCCGGGCTGGGCAAGGACGCGCTCAAAGCGGGCGGCGGTAGTGGCGCGGGCAAGGGCGGTGGCGCAGGCGGCGGTGCGGGTAGCGGTGCCGGAGCCAATCTTTCACCCAATAGCCTGCAGAATTCGAAGCTGTTCCCGCGGGCGGCGGCTGCCGAGATGGCCGCGGCCGCGACGGCGAGCCGCGCGGGCATCGCGAGCACCGGCCAGCCGGGTTCACCCGGTGGCATGGGACCCGCGGGCCACGGTGCCGGTGGGCAGAACAAGGAACACAAGCGGGCCGCGTATCTGGATTCGGTCGAGCACATCGAAGAGGCGCTCGGCGACGCGCCGGTCGTCGTCAAACCCGTTGTCGAGCAATGAATCGCACCTGGAAGTTCACCGACCTGGAATTCATCGTCCAGTGGGAGGCGTTGAAGCAGGACTACCTGCCGGAACCATTCGTCTACACCTGTCGCACCTGGGTGAACGAGGATTATGTCCGGGAACAACAGGATGCGCTGGCGCGGCTGCGGCACTCCGGAGACCGGTCGTTCGACGAAGTGCTGGACGTGCTGGCCTTCCCGGATCTGCGCATCGTCGCCGAAGGCTACGACCCGGCCGAACCGTGGCAGCCGGACGTGCCGGTTCGGCTGCACGGTGTCCGCCGGGGCGACCGCGGCTATGTCTTCTCCGAGCTGTCCGGCGAAACATACTGGCATTCCGGTGGTTTCACGATCACCGAATGCGATGCGGTCGATCTCGCCGGTGCCATCGTGCGAGCGCTGCCGGAGGTCGAGCCGGGACGCCGGGCCACCGTGGTGCTGTCCACCCAGGACGAGGGCGACGGCCTGGATTACTCGCTCGGCCGATCGGTGGTGCACGATTCCTTCGAGGATACGATCGCCGATCGCTCCGCGGAATTCTTGGCACTACCGACCTCCTGTTCCGGGACGATCGATGTGATCCAGGGGTGGTCGCGTTTCGGCCCGCGCGGCATCACTCGACATCGGCTGCAGTGGCGCGACATTCGCGACGACGGCCGCTATGCGATCGACGACCAGAATCCGCCGGTGGCGCGTGCCATCGATGCGAAAAACCTCACCGCGATGATCAATACGCGAGTTGCCGAGGTGGTCCGTGCGATCAAGGACGAGCGAGTCTGAAAGGTGGCCGTTATGGCCGAAACACAACCGGGTATTCCCGAATGGACCGCGACCTCGCGCAGCGGCGCGATCTCGGTGCGGACAACGGAACAGGGTCTGCCACTTGGTATTTCGGTCGAAGCGACCGAGTTGAAGCGCGATCCGCAGGCATTGGCGGCCGAGGTGTTGCGGCTGTGCAGGCAAGCGGCCAATCGGGCCGGGATGGCGCGTAGGGCGGAGTTGGCAGCGGCGGGAGTGCCCGCGCAGATGTTGGCGCTGAGCGGGTTGCCGACCGCCGAAGATGTTGCGCGCCAGGAATTAGCTGAAGAGCAGGAGTACGAGACCGAGCCGGACAGTTGGTTGCGTCAGGTGTAGTTCCCCGTTGTCCGAGAGGAGTTTTCATCGTGTACGAGACCATGGACGAACTGATGGCCGGGGTGCAGCGGCGGTTGTATCGGATCCGGGATCTGACCGACGATATGGCCGGGGTGCGCGGGCGGGAGACCGCGCAGGACGGTTCGATCACCGTCGAGGTCGACGGTAACGGAGCATTGCTGGATCTGCAGTTCTCCCAGGCTGTTTCGCGGATGACACCGGCGGAATTCGAGTTGACGCTGGTAGCGACAGCGGCCGCCGCAGTGCGGCAGGCATTCGAGCGACGTAGCGAATTGGTCACTGCCTTCAACGAGGAAGTTGCCGAGTAGACACCCGACGTTCACGCTGTCCCCGTAGAACTTTTGTCAAGAACCTTGAGTTTGTGCAAATTTGCTTTCGGGCATTGCAGTTCGATTGATAGGTTCGATGAAGAGTCGGTCAATTCCATTACGGGATGGGGGATCACGATGAGCGAACTCGTGGCAACGCCTGATGCGATTCGCGCGTACGGGGACTCGGCAGTGGCCATGGCCACCGGTGTCGCGACTGCCGGTGCGTTCGACCAGGTGGCAACCGTGGCGGCGGCCGCGCCGGTATTCGGCTTGATCGGCCAGGACTTTCTGATGGCGTTCGCCTACGCGCAGTCCAATCACGTGAGTTCGATGTTCGAACTGGCCGGTGTGCACGCGGGTACCGCGCTGACCGCGCATCAGGGCGCTGCTGCCTATGAGGCGGCCGAGGCGGCATCCGGCACCGAATTCGGCGCTGCCGGCGTCTAGCAATGACTGCGCCGCTCGACCCGTCGATCGTAGATCTACTGCGCGGCAGTGCCCTTGCGCCGCTGATCGATCGACCGGTCAACGACATCCTGAAGGATATGGGCCTCGGCCCACTTCCGGAAATCTCCGGGCTGCCACCACTGCCCGAATTGCCGCCGCTGCCGGTCATCGATCTGGCCGCACTGGCCAGGCCGCTCACCGATATGGCGAGCGGGTTCGGCACCGGAAATCTCGGCGCGCCCGCGGGCGGCGGACCCGACCCGACCAAGGTGCTCTCCGACACCGCGCAGGCCGCGCAGACCGCGATCCAGCTCGGCACCCAGGCATTGCAGACCGTCATGTCGCTGTGGCAGGGCCTGGCCGCGATGCAGGCCGCGAACAAGTCCGGACAGGCCGCGGCGAACGGCGCGGAACTCGCCACGCAGAGCGCGCAGGAGAAGGCGTCGCTCGCCGGTGGCGCGACCTCGGTGGCGACCGGCGGCGCGCTGATGGCGTCGGTCATCGCCAAGTACATGGCCACCGTCGCCGCGGCGACGCCGTGGCTGGCAACCGGTGGCGGACAAGCGTTTATCGCGGCGGCCACCGTGGAGGCGATCACCGAGGGCATCGCGGTGGTGACCAAAACCCGGGTCGAAATGACCGCGCATTCGGCGAATATGACCGCCGTGGGCAAGAAGGTCGAGGTCACCCACGCCCCCAAGGGCGTCGACTCGATGCAGCAGGTGATGCAGCTGCTCACCCCGCTGATGACCATGGCGCAGACCGGCGCGCAGACGCTCACCCAGGTGACGACGCAGAACGCGACGCAGGCTCAGAAAATGCAGGCCGACGCCATCGCGAAGGAGCAGCGCGAAGCTACGGAGAAGGCCGAGCACGGCGCGTCGGGCGGTGGCGCAGGCGGTGGTGGCGGCGGTGTGGGCGGTATCGGCGCGGCCCCGATATCGACACCACTGAGCCCGTGGAGCGGACCCCGCACCGCCGGACTCAGCGGTATGCCCGGCTTCAATGCCACCGGAACCGGGTCCGCGGCAGTGGAACCCGCTGCCGCGGTACGTGGCGTCAGCGGTGCGCCGGGCAGCCCGGGCATGATGCCCTACGGCGCGGCGGGCGCGGCAGGTGCGCGCGGGGCGGGGGATGCGGGCGGCGATATGCCCGGTTTCCTGGTCAATGCCGAACACGGCGAAGAGGTCGTCGGACCGATCGAGGGGGTCTCGCTGCCGGTGGTCGGCGCGACCGAACAGATCTCGGAGCCACCACCCGATAAGGAACTCACCCTCTAAGCGTTCGTTGATTCAGGAGGTTGCGATGGCAAGCGGCGGTACGGATTTCGATGGAGTGATGTTCGATCCGGCAGCGGCCCGGGACGCGGCCACCCGGCTCGACGGGCTCGCGGCCCGACTGGAAGCGGAACTGCGCGAGGGCTCGCCCGCATTGACGGTGCCCCCGGCCGGCGTCGACGAGGTTTCGGGGCGCGCGGCGCAGACGATGAACGATGTCGCGGCCTCCTACGGCCAGAGCGCGACCGCCGGAATCGTGGAATTGCGCAAGCTGGCGGCGACGCTGCGCGCGCAGGCCGCACAGTTCGGTCGCGCCGAGAACGACAGTGTCGCCGACTTCGGCGTCCCCGGCGCGGCCTGACACCACAGCGAATACGACACGGAGCCACCATGATCGAACCACCGCAGCCTGGTTTCACCGGTGTGGTCTGGGGCGCGCGCGAGCCGGACCGGCTGGCGCGTGAACTGTCCACCGGTCCCGGCGCGGCACCGATGGCCGAGGCCGGTGCCGCGTGGACCCGGCTGGCCGCCGGATTCGGTACCGCGGTGGCCGAATACGAACTGATCGTCGCGTCGATGCGCGGTGCGTGGCAATCCACGACGAGTGGCCCGGTGCTGGACCGGATTTCGCGGTTGCGCGATTGGCTCGCAGACGCCGCGACGGCCGCAGGCAATAATGCGGTGCGCGCCGAAACCCAAGCCGCCGCTTATGAACTGGCCCGGCTGACCATGCCGCATACCGCCGAGATCGAGGCCATCCAGGCGGTGCAGCGGATGCTCGAATCGATCGGCGGCGCGCTCGGCGCACCGATCAAGGCGGTGGCCGCCCAGGCCGACACCGACGCCGATATGGCGAAGGCGGCGGCCGCGCGGGTGATGCAGACCTATGAGGCGGTGACCGAACCGCTTGCGACACCGTGGATTCAGCAGGATCCACCGGTAATCGCCTCGCCCGCCGCACTGGCGGCCGAGGAAACGAGCGCGCCGACGGCGGCCGCGACTTCGGCAATGCCCGCGATCACGCCCGGGATGTTCATGCCGGGCGGAATCGGTGCGGTCCCGACGCTCACGAAGTCGCAGCCGTATCGGGCACCGGTCTTCACCGAAGCGCCTGCGCCGGTGGAAGTGACCACACCGCAACCGGTTCCGACCTCCACGGCGAGTTCCAGTGCGCTGCCGATGGTTCCCGGCGCGACGGCGGCGGGCGGCGGAGCCGAGGAAGAGGAATACGCACCCCGCGCAGCCGCAGTAACCGGCGACGCCATCGGTGCCGATCTCGGTATCGCCGCAGCCCCGGCGGTACTCGGCGCTCCGGAAGCACCTGCGGTCACCGGCCAGACGGCATCGCGAGGTGCCGAATGACGACCATGACCAATGACGGCCTGCTCGCGGTCGCCGAGCGACTCGGTGTCCAGACCTTGCCGCTGGTGCTTTCCGTTGGGCCACAACAGGATTTGTTCGATGCATGGGCCGAGGCGCAGCGGCGCGCGGTAACCGAACTGGTCGGCGCGGGCGTGCTCGACGCCGAGGGCGATGTCGACTCCGAACTGGCCGATGCCATGTTCACGCTGGCCCAGCCCGATCGCGAGCTGGTCGCCCGCATCTATGCGACCGGGCCTGACGCAACGCCGGCCGTGACCCGGATCTGCCTGGCCCGCCGCGGCGAACAGCATGCCATCGCGGTGCGCACCGGCGACACCTTCGACGTGCGGACCGTCTGGGCGGACGGGTCGGGTGCGGCGCTGGTGCGCCCGCTGCTCGAGGCGCTCGGAGCCGGAACTCCGGCGGAGGTGACCAACTTCAGCGCGCTGTCCAGTGAATTGAGCGAGCGACTCGCCGCGGCACAGAGCTCCGAAGACTATGCGGACGCTGTCTACGCACTAGGCGTCGCTGATCGTGACGCCACCGCCTATGGGCTGGCCTTCGCCTCTTGCCATGCCTTCGCCGAGATCGTGGCCTACGCCCATCTCGACGGTAGGACCACCCGGCCGCCCGGTGCGGTCGCGGTCTATGACACCGGACGCGGTCGCATTGTGGCCGCGCCCGGGATTGCTGCGGATCAGCAGGTCTGGTCCACGGTGACACCGGGCACCGATCACCGTATCGCGCAAGCGGTTTCGGCCTTGATCGAATCACTGCCCGGGGGAAGGTGGCTTCCGCAGTAGACCCTGGGGGCGCGCAGTAAGTCAGCCGCCGACCTTCCGGCGATGTCACCCGACATCGTTTCCGGGCATTGGAATCACTACACGAGAGGGTGTCCACGATGAGTGGTGAAGGTGTACACGTAGACGAGGCGACCGCGAAGAAGGCCGAGGAGTTCATGGCCGCCGCGGTCGACAACATGCAGCGCACGCTGAAGAAGATCGATGACGAGGTCGCCGCGGCGACGCACTGGGAAGGCGATGCGAAGGCGGCGTTCGTCGCGGCCTCGACCAACTGGGCTCAGGCCTCCCAGGAGCTGCACAAGAAGCTCAACGCCATTACCGAGCAGGTCGGTCACGGTACCCAGCAGTACATCCAGATGGAGCAGGAGAACCGCGAAGGTTTCGAGCACATCAGCCTGTAATCGCTTGGGCCGACACACTATTCAGTCTTCGATTCGGAGGTAATCACCATGACTATGACATATGCCAAGGGTCCGATGACGGCTCTGTTCAACGATCTGGTCACCCTGCACGGCGACCTGGTCAAGTACGGCAGCGATATGGAGGACGCGGGCGGCGTGCTCAAGGTGGCGTGGGAGGGCAACGTGGCCCACGCCGACTTCAAGCGGGTCTACGACGCCTGGCACTCCCAGTACGGTGACACGCTCACCTCGCTCAACAATGTGGCCGCCGCGGTGGAGAACTCGCTGCACCGCGCGCTCGGCACCGACAGCAAGATCGGTGACGGCTTCGGGGCCTGAAACACCAGCACTACACGGCCGGTCCGGAGCGTCACGCTTCCGGACCGGCCGTACTCGTTCGATTACCGTGCCGCGGCGAGGGATTCGCCGATGTACCACATCTCGTCCGGAGTGGTGACCATATTGACCGTCGCGCTGGCCGTCGAGGTCCGCACCGTGATCAGGTTGGGAGCCGAAATATCCTGCACCAGAACGATATCGGCATCGAACTGCCCGTCGGGCTGCTCGGGCGCGCGAACGTGCACGATGGTCGCGCCACCGGTCAGCGCGGTGGGGGCGATGCCGTCGAAGACCACGACCGTCGCGGCGGGTATGGGCCCGCCGGGCTGCGGCGGGACGACGTGATGCCCGGCACCGGCGAACCGCGGTGCCAGCGAGAGCGAATGCGGCGCAGCGACATTGGCGACCATGGACTGCCAGGCCTCGGGCCGGTCCGTGTGCACGACGGTGTGCGCGCCGAGGGCGATGGCCCGCAGGATTACCTGCTGGGCCAGATCCAATCGGCCGATCACCTCGAGATGTCTGGTGCCGTCACCGATCAGCGGTACCGCGATGCCCTGCCCCGCATTATCGGCGCCGATCAGCTGACCGCAACCGGCGGTCGGCACGACGATGCCGTCGAGCGCGGCGAGCGGTCCGCGGTAGTCACCCGCGCTGTCACCGTCGCGTCGAGCAGTGCGGGCGGGCAGGCAATCCAGCAGCGCGCGGAATTGCTCACCCGGCAGGTTGCGCAGGCCGGGCACGGGCGGCTCGACCGGTTCGGCCGCGGTGTCGAAGCGGACCAGCGCGCCGAGCCTGATCGGCGGGGAACCGGTTTCGCGACCTTCGCCGGGCCGCTGTGCACCGGGGCGCAGTCGCACGGTGACCGTGGTGGTCAGGCTCGGGGTGGCCCAGATATCGGCGAAGCCGCGCGACCCGATCAACTCCGGGCCGATCTCATAGCTGGTGAGGTACAGGCCCTGGTGCACCAGCGATTTCGGGGTTTCGACGAATCCGTCCAGTGCGATACCACGGGTGAGTTGGCGCACCGCACTGTTCATCTCGCCCGCGGTGAGCACCGATACCGAGATGTCACGGCCTGCGAGTCGATTGGCCACCCGGCGGGTCGCGATGATCGCGGTTCGCAGCGCACCCGCGCCGCCGCCGCCGCGGTTGTCCACGGCCTCGGCATTGGCGAGCGGATCCAGCCGCAGCACCAGCCAGACCGTGCGATGCGCGATGGCGGGCAGTGGGCCGAGGATGCGGTCGTAGAGCTGGGCCACCGGGCCGCCGCCCGCGGTCCGCGCACCGGTGCTGATCACATCGATCGAGGCCAGGTTGATATCGAATTGACTGAGGCAGCGGCCGATTTCGGTGAGCGGAAGCACCTGGTCGGTGGACAGCGAACCCCGCCGCAGCAGCGTCAGCGCATCCGGCGGCGGATCGATGCGCAGCATGGTGAGCAGCAGATTGCCGTCCCAGCGGACGCCGTAACTGCCGCCCTCGGGCAGCGGCACATCGAAGGCGGCCTGGCCGGCATCGGCGGGGCCGGGCCGGGTCCGCCGCCAGCGAAAAGCGATCGTGCGCGCCAGCATGCCGACGATATTGCGTGGCTCGCGCCGACGCACCGGTACCGCGCCGGCAATGAGAACGATCGCGGCGACCGCGATGACGGCGACCGTCGGCGCATGTAGCGCCGTTGCGATCCAGGCCGCGATCGCGGCAATCAGCGCGAGCGGAATCATGTGTCGCAAAGGCATTTGACGCAGCAGCCAGAATTCCGGATCGCGTAACGTTGTGTGCGTCGCGTTCACGGAGTTTTCGTTTCCGGTTAATTCACGCGCGTTCGCTCCGGAGTCGGTATCGCGTTTGTTCACAGCCCCGTCCCCGATAATCAGACCAGTATTGCGATAACAGTACCGCGCCACACCAGTGCGCGCGGATGGGAAATAGTTTGCCCAATTGTTGCTGGATTGACACCGCGGCACCGAACGATACTGTAATTATCCTGTCCTTCCCGTAGTTCGATGGAGACCATGTGCCGGCTCAGCTGACCACCAAGGCCCAGGTCAACGGCTACCGTTTTCTGCTGCGCCGGCTCGATCACGCACTGGTCCGACGCGATGTGCGGATGCTGCACGACCCCATGCGATCTCAGCTGCGTTCGATGCTCGTCGGCGCCACCCTCGGCCTGCTCGTGGTGGCAGGCGCGGCCATCCTGGCCTTCCTGCGGCCGCAGGGCGCGATCGGCGACGCGAACATCGTGATCGGCAAGGACAGCGGCGCGCTGTATGTGGTGGTGGCCGAATCCGAGGACAAGAAGGACGACAAACGCCTGCACCCGGTGCTCAACCTGGCCTCGGCCCGGCTGATCAGCGGTAGCAGCGAATCGCCGAAATCGGTGAAGGATTCGAAGCTTTCGTCGATGCCACGCGGTCCGATGCTCGGTATCCCCGGTGCACCCGCGGCACTGCCCGGTTCGACGCAGGGCGGCCGCTCGGACTGGTCGCTGTGCGAAACGGTGCAACTCTCGATCACCGGTAGCGCGGCCGCGGCGACCGGCGTGGAAACCGCGGTCTTCGCGGGCAAACCCCAACTGGACGAACGCGTTCGGGCTCTCGGCCCATCGGATGCATTGCTGGTGCGGCGGGCCGATAAGTCGTATCTGATCTACGACGGCAAGCGGGCGGAAGTCGATCCCGGCAACTCGGTGCTGGCACGGGCGCTGAACCTGGCCGGGCACAAGCCGCGGCCGGTCGGCACCGGCCTGCTGGATGCCGCCATCGCAGTTCCGCCCCTGGCCGTACCGGATATTCCGAAGGCCGGACAGCCCGGTCCGGCAAAGCTTTCCGATGTGCCGATCGGCGGGGTCATCGCGGTCGGCGGCACCGGCCGCACCGATCAGTCCCAGCTGTATGTGGTGCTCGCCGACGGTGTGCAGCCGGTCACCGATTTCGCCGCGCAGGTCATCCGCACGGCGAATTCCCAGGGCATGCGCGAGATCAAGGCCGAACCACCGGACGTGCTGACCAATATGCCGGTGCTACACCAGCTTTCCCTCGACCACTTCCCGGCGACCACCCCGAAGATCGTCTCCGCCGAGGACGCTCCGGTCACCTGCCTGAGCTGGGCAAAGGGCCCCGAACCCGCCAACGACGCGACCGAAAGCCCCACCGACCGAGCCACTATCACCCTGCTCGCGGGCAACCGTCTGCCGCTGCCGGCCTCGGCTGAACCGGTGAGTTTGGCCACCTCCGACGGCACCGGCGATCGGGTCGATTCCGCCTACATCCCACCGGCTTCGGGGGAGTTCGTGCAGGTAACCGGAACGGAGCCGGGCAGTTTGCGGCGCGGTGGCCTGTTCTATGTGGCGGACAACGGAATCCGCTACGGCATCCCGGATATCGCCACCGCCCAGGTACTCGGACTCGGCAGCGAACCGCGCCTGGCCCCCTGGTCGATCATCGGTCAGCTGGTGCCGGGACCGACGCTGTCGAAGAACGATGCGCTGGTCAAGCACGATATCTTGCCCGTCGGAAACTGAATCTTCAGACGCCGAGCGAAGCCAGCACACCGGTGAGCGCGGCCTGCATGTCCGGCGCTTCGATGCGCATGAGCACCGTCTCGTCCACCGCGCTCAGATCCAGCGATTCGTCATTGGCCAGGCGGAATTCGCGTTCCTCCTCGGCGGATTCGATGATATTGCGCACGAATCGACCGTTGCCCGCGAGATCGATGCCCCGACGCGGCTGCCCGCTCTGGTCGACGCGCTCGGTCTCGTACAGCCGCCCACAGGCCTCGATCAGCAGTTCCATTGCCCCCTCGGACAACTCGGAATCGCGCGAGCGAGCGATCAGGCTGCCGATCTGCCCGAGTTCGGTCGGAGTGTAAGACGGGAACTGCAAGCGTTTGGCGAAACGTGAAGCCAGACCGTCGTTCGCGGCGAGCAGCCGGTCGATCTCGCCGTCGTAGCCCGCGATGATCACCACCAGCCGGTCGCGGTCGTTTTCCATCCTGGCCAGCAATGTATCCACCGCCTCGCGGCCGAACGCGTCACCGCCCTGCAAACCGGTCTGGATCAGCGTGTATGCCTCGTCGATGAACAGCACACCGTCCATCGCGGTATCGATCAGCTTGTCGGTCTTGATCGCGGTGCCGCCGAGATTCTGGCTGACGAAGTCCACACGCTTGGCCTCGACGACCTTATCGGTCTTGAGAAGACCGACGCCGCAATAGATTTTGGCCACTACACGGGCGATGGTGGTCTTACCGGTGCCGGGCGGACCGGTGAAGGCCAAGTGGTTGCCGCGGGCCATGCTGGCCATACCCTTCTCGGCCCGGATCTTGGCCAGCTGCGCGGTCGCCTGCAACTTCGCGACCTGCGTTTTCACCGATTCGAGGCCGATCTGGGAATCCAGTTCGGCGCGCGCGTCGGCCAGGATCTTCTTGGCGCGGTCCTCGGCGTCGGCGGTCTGCATCGCCTCCACCGACGGTGCCGAGGCCGGATCCCAGCGGTCGGTGCGCGCGTCGATCGACTCCTTGGTGGTCACCGTGAGCCGGTAGGTGCGATCGCGCATGGCTGCGGTATTGGCGGCGAAATCCGGTGCCTGCGAATACACCTTCTCGAAAAGGGCCTGCGCCTCGGTCTCTTTACCGGTCTCGCGCAGGCACAGTCCGCGGCAGAACATGGCGGTGGTCCTGGCCGCCGGGATCGGGCCCGCCTCGGCCTGTTCCATGCGCCGGATTGCCTCGCCGAACAGACCGAGCTGGGCGCATGCCGAGCCGACCATCACGTGTGCGCCCGCAGCCAGATACGGGTCGTCCCATTCGGCGGATCCGGCGAGCACGGCCATCACATCGGGCCAGCGCTGGGTGTTGAAGTGCAGTACGCCACGGATATACGCGCAGATCCGGTCGTCGATCTCCCGATCGGTATCCGAGAGCATCGAGGCGCGATGGGTGGCGAGTTCGTCGAGCACCCGTTCGGCCTCGTCGTACTCCTTCTCGGAAATCAACTGCGCCGCTTGGGCCAGCCAGATTTCGGTGTAGCCGGCCAGCGGGTAGTCGATGTACAGCCCGGCCAGGAAGCGTCCGGCCAATGCCCGCGGCGCCAGCCCCAACCGGCGTTGCTCGCGGAAAAGTGTTGTCCCACTGTTCTTGTACAGGTTGTAGAGCACCTCGGTGGTGACCTCACCCGCCGCGGCCCGGCCCAGCCAGGCGTCGCACATCGTCGGATCCCACTCGGTGGCACGCTGAAACGCGAGTTTCGCGTACTCGAGATCGCGAGCCGATTCCTGTCCATCGATGGTCAGGCCCAGCGACAGGATTCCGGCGTCGAAGGCCCGTTGTGCTTGGCGGTTGCCGGTCATTGCTGTCAAACCCCGAAGTGTTGGTTGGAGCTATCTATTTTGTTGCGTGATTGTCCGCGTACATCTTCCGACCAGCTTAGCGATCGCGTCGGATCGGCTCGTCCGATACATTATGTTTTGCTACCGATAGGTTGCAAAGTGTGCGACGACCACATGCGACGGGGGAACGTTCGTGCGAGAGTGGATCCGAGTCGTAGAGTTGGTTCGACAGGTAGGAAACCGGGCGCAAGTGTTTGGATCGTTCCGTAAAGAGCTGGGATCGGTGCGCAATTGACCGAACCGTTGAGCAGTGGCACCCGCGCCGCCGAACCCGAACTGTGCCGAGTCTCCGTCATCGGGGGAAATACCCAGCTCGATGTCGGGCTTCCGGCGACCGTGCCGATCGCCACATTTATCGGTGATCTCGTCGCCCTGATCGAATCGCGCAATCCCGATGTGGTGGAGAGCGACGACGGCGGCACCCCACTGCACACCGAACACTGGACGCTGGCCCGGCTGGGCCGAGACGCCATCGCACCGAGCCGCAGCCTCACCGAGGCCGAGGTGTTCGACGGCGAACTGCTGGTGCTGCGCTCGGTCACCGCGAAGGAATCGCCCGCGCTCTTCGACGATGTCATCGATGCCGTATCCCGGCTCACCAGTGTCGATTTCCGCGGCTGGTCGCCCACCGCGGCCCGCTGGACCGGTCTGGTCGCCGCGGTGTCGGCGGTGCTGCTCGCGCTGCTGCTGCTCGCCGCTGGGCGTGCGCACGGAGATGGTCTGGCCGCGCCCTTCCTCGCGACCGGTGTCGCCATCATCGCTGCCGTTGCCGCGGGCATCGCGGCGCGTAAGTACGCGGACCAATTGACGGCCACCTGGTTGTCACTGTGTGCGCTGCTGTTGTTCTTCGGCGGCGCAGCACTATTCGTGCCAGGCGATCTCGGCAGTCCGCATCTGCTGCTCGGCTGTTCTGTCACGCTGGTGGCCGCGGCTGTGATCTATCGCGCCACGGCGACCGGTGCCGCGCTCGCCGCGTCCGCGGTGACCGTCGCGCTGTTCGGCGGAATCGCCGCACTGGTGCGGATGATCTGGGATTCCGACCTGCCCAAGATCTCCGCCGCCATCCTGGTGGTGGCCATCACACTGATCTCCGCGGTGCCGCGGCTGGCCGCGGTGCTGGCCCGGCTGCCGATCCCACCGGTGCCGACCGCGGGCGGCGCGATCGATCCGGCCGATCATGAACCGCGCCCGACCATCGAGGGCATCGGCGCGATCGGCGCGACCGCATTGCCCTCGGCCGCCGGACTCGGTGAGCGGGCCAGGGCTGCCAACCAGTACCAGACCGGCATGCTCATCGCCTGCGCCATTGCCGCGGTCGTCGGTGCGCTCGGCGCCGCCGATCCGCTGGGATCCGCACGCTGGCAAGGGATTACGCTCGCCATCATCGCCGCGGTGATCATCAGTCTGCGCGGCCGTTCCTTCGCCGATCTGGTGCAGGCCGGTGCGCTGATCGCGGGTGGCTGCGTCATCGTCATCGGCCTGATCACCGGACTGGCCCTCGGCGATTCGGATCTGCTGCTGCTCGCGGGTGTGCTGCTGCTGGCCGTCGCGGCGGGGGTGCTGGTGTTCGGTGTGATCGGTCCGCACCTCGAGGTGACGCCGGTGACCCGCCGAGCCATGGAGATCGTCGAATATCTGCTGATCGTCGCGGTGATCCCGCTGGTGCTGTGGATCATGGGAGTGTATTCGATGGCCAGGAACATATGACTGCTCGGGCGAGTAAGCCCGGCTGGCGGCGCGGTACCGGAATCGTCTGCGCCGCAGCGGTTCTCGGTGCATCCGTGCTCGGTTGGTCCGTTCCGGCCGGTGCCGTCCCACCACCGAGGATCGACCCGGGTGCGCTGGGACCCGCGCAGGCGCTCAGCGGTCGGCCCGCGCCGTTGGAGCCGACGGAGCAGAAG
Organism: Nocardia sp. NPDC006982; assembly: GCF_042869435.1. Lineage (NCBI taxonomy): Bacteria > Bacillati > Actinomycetota > Actinomycetes > Mycobacteriales > Nocardiaceae > Nocardia > Nocardia sp. NPDC006982. The sequence goes on from NZ_JBIAFV010000015.1 coordinate 139,053, forward strand.
GTCGTCTGCGCCGAACTGTCGCTCATCGGTGGTTCGCCCGCGGAGCCGCCACTGCCGCAGCGTGTACTCGGCCTGCCGGCCGCTTGGCAATTCAGTCGCGGTGCGGGACAAAAGGTTGCGGTCATCGACACCGGCGTGAATCGGCATCCGCGACTGCCCGCACTGCAAGCCGGCGGCGACTATGTCTCGGACTCCGACGGCACTGTCGACTGTGACGGCCACGGCACCCTCGTCGCGGGCATCATCGCCGCGCGCCCAAGCCCGGACGATGCCTTCGTCGGTGTCGCGCCCGATGCCGAGATCCTCACCATCCGCCAGTTGAGCACGCACTACGAGCGCAAGGATCGCGCGGGCGGCGACCAGCCGCCGGATGCCATGGTGCGCTCCGGTTACGGCAGTGTGCTCGCCTTGGCCGCCTCGGTGGTGCGCGCCGTCGATATGGGTGCCACCGTTATCAATATTTCCGAAGTCTCGTGCAGCGCAGCCGGAACCGACACCGCTGACGTTCCGCTCGGTGCCGCGGTGAAGTACGCCTACGACCACAACGTGGTGGTAGTCGCCGCAGCGGGCAATGTGGAGAACGGCGGTGCCTGCGAGAAGCAGAACGACGGTGACGGCTGGGACAGCGTGCAGACCGTCGCGAGTCCCGCGTGGTTCCAGCCCTACGTCCTGACCGTGGCTTCCATCGATCCGAACGGCTCGCCTTCGGCGCTGTCGTTACACGGGCCGTGGGTCGGCGCCGCCGCCATCGGGCGCAATATCGTCTCGCTCGACAATAAGCCGGGCGGCACCGGACTGGTCAACGGCGCGGTCACCCAGGAGGGCACCGGAACCATCCAGGGCACCAGTTTCGCCGCGCCCTATGTCGCCGGACTGGCCGCACTGGTCCGGTCCCGATTCCCGGAACTCACTGCCGGACAGGTGATCGATCGAATTACCCGCACCGCACAGGCGCCCGGCCCGGGCCGCGACGATCGGGTCGGCCACGGCCTGATCGATCCGCTGGCCGCGCTGACCGCGCAACTACCAGATAAGCCGGTGAGCGTCGGCGCCGATATCCCACGTGTGATGGCGGCGCCGGTACATCCCGCGGGACCCGATCCGCTGCCGCGCCGTATCGCGATCATCGGCTCGATTGCCTGTCTTATCGTGCTGGGACTCGGTGCGGCACTGTCGATTCCGTTCCGGCGCGCTCGTGGTTCCGTCGATCTCGAGTCCGAAGTAACAGAGCAGTAGAGGGACCCATGGCTACCGAAGGTTTCGTGCGCCGCCCCCGCATCGCCCCGCCACGCGCACCGGGCGGTGAGGTGGCGTTGAATTCACCGCCGGAGATCGAGCGGGCCCTGCCTGGACCACTGATCATGAAGTTGATGCCGGTGATCATGGTGGTCGCCGTCGTCGGCATGATCGCGATGATGGTGATGATGGGTCGCAACCTGCTCGCCAACCCGTTCATGATGATGTTCCCGATGATGATGCTCATGTCGATGGGAGGCATGATGCTCGGCTTGCGGGGCAACGGCCCCAAGGGGGCGGGCGAACTCAACGAGGAGCGCAAGGACTACTTCCGCTACCTGGACCAGATGCGCAAGGACGTCCGCCGCACCGGCAATAAGCAGCTGGAATCGCTGATCTGGAGTCATCCGGAACCGATCGATCTGCCGTCGGTGGTCGGCACCCGCCGGATGTGGGAGCGCAGGCCGAACGATCCGGACTTCGGACATGTGCGGGTCGGGGTGGGCAGCCACCGGCTGGCGACCAAGTTGGCGCGTCCGGAAACCGGACCGCTGGAGGATCTGGAGCCGGTCTCCACCGTGGCGTTGCGCCGTTTCGTACGAACGCATTCGGTGGTGCACCAGCTGCCGACCGCCGTGTCGCTGCGCGCTTTCCCGGCCATCAATATCGGTGGCAATGCCGAGGAAGCCAGGATGCTGGCGCGCGCGATGCTGATGGAGCTCACCGCATTTCACGGACCCGACCACGTCGCGGTCGCCGTCGTCTGCGCCGATCCGGACGGTCCGGCCTGGGAATGGGCGAAATGGCTGCCGCACCTGCAACATCCGACCGTCCGCGACGGCATGGGCTCGGCCAGAATGATGTACGGCTCGCTGGCCGAACTCGAAACCGCACTCGCCTCCGAACTGCTCGAACGCGGTCGCTTCATGCGCAATCCGCAACCGACACAGGGCCGTTTGCATCTGGTGGTCATCATCGATGACGGCTACGTCAACGGCACCGAGCGCCTGATCAGCGAATCCGGTCTGGATTCGGTCACTGTGCTCGATCTGACCGCTCCCGAAAACGGCTTGGCCGCGCGACGCGGTCTGCAATTGGTCGTCGGGGACGGTGCGGTGAGTGCGAAAAGTGCTGCGGGAACAGAGAAATTCGCCACCGCCGACGAGGTGAGCGCGGCCGAATCCGCATCCTTCGCCCGTAGCCTGGCCCGGTTCCGTATCGCGACGGCCGCACAGATCGTCAGCCTCGGCGACGACACCAGGACCGACCCGGGACTGATGGCGCTGCTGAAGATTCCGGACGCGGCGCAGATCGAACCGTCGCGGGTTTGGCGTCCGCGCACCGCGCGTGAGCGGCTGCGGGTGCCGATCGGCGTCACCCCGGACGGCACCCCGGTCGAAATCGATATCAAGGAATCCGCCGAGAGCGGAATGGGTCCGCACGGATTGTGCATCGGCGCAACGGGTTCGGGTAAATCCGAATTCCTGCGCACGCTGGTGCTTTCCATGGTGACCACACACTCGCCGGACGCGCTGAACCTGGTGCTCGTCGACTTCAAGGGCGGCGCGACCTTCCTCGGCCTCGACTCGCTGCCACACGTCGCCGCGGTCATCACCAACCTCGAGGAAGAACTCTCGATGGTGGACCGCATGAAGGACGCACTGGCCGGTGAGATGAACCGCCGCCAGGAATTGCTGCGCGCCGCAGGCAATTTCGCCAATGTCACCGACTACGAGAAGGCGCGCGCGGCGGGCGTCGCACTCGACCCACTGCCCGCGCTGTTCGTCATCGTCGACGAGTTCTCCGAATTGCTCTCGCAGAAGCCGGATTTCGCGGATCTGTTCGTGATGATCGGCCGCCTCGGGCGCTCGCTGCACGTCCATCTGCTGCTGGCCTCGCAGCGACTCGAGGAGAACAAGCTGCGCGGACTGGACTCGCACCTGTCCTACCGAATCGGTCTGCGCACATTCTCCGCCAACGAATCCCGCGCCGTACTCGGCATCACCGACGCCTACCACCTGCCCGGTATTCCCGGCTCCGGCTATCTCAAGAGCGATGCCGACGATCCGTTGCGGTTCAACGCGACCTATGTGTCCGGGCCGTATGTGTCACCGAGCGGCAGCCGACAGGTGGACGGCCGGGTGGTCGGCGGTCAGTCGCCGACGGTGTTCACCGCCGGACCGGTCGAGGCCAAGGAGCGGCCCGAACCGGTGCGGATGGAACTGCCCGATCTGCCGCCGCCTCCGGGTGCCGAGCCGGAACAGGAACCGCTGGGTGGCGGCGTTCCGGAGACGCTGCTCGAGGTCGTCGTGAAACGCCTTACCGGACACGGCCGTCCGGCGCACGAGGTGTGGTTGCCGCCGCTGGACGAATCGCCGACGGTGGATATGCTGCTGCCCGATCCGGATTGGCGCTCCCCGGTCAACCGGCACGGCCAGCTGTGGATGCCGATCGGCATCATCGACAAACCCTACGAACAGCGCCGTGATGTGCTGACCATCCAATTGGCCGGCGCCCAAGGCAATGTCGCGGTCGTCGGCGGTCCGCAGTCGGGTAAGTCGACCACCATCCGCACGATCGTGATGGCCGCCGCGGCGACGCACAGCCCCGAGCAGGTCCAGTTCTACTGCCTCGATTTCGGTGGCGGCAGCCTCGCCGGTCTGTCCGGTCTGCCGCATGTCGGTTCGGTCGCGGGCCGGCTGGACGGCGATCGGGTGCGCCGCACCGTTGCCGAATTGACCACGCTGATGCGCCAGCGCGAGGAGCGCTTCGCCGAACTCGGCATCGAATCCATGGTGGAGTTCCGGCGCCGCAAGTACTCCCAGATGGAGGCCCGGCTCATCAACGGGACCGCGGCCGATCCCAACGATCCGCTGGCCGCGGATCAATTCGGCGATGTCTTCCTGGTCGTCGACGGCTGGGCGGCCATGCGCGAGGAGTTCGACGCCGTCGAGCCGCAGATCACTGCGATTGCGGCACAGGGTCTTTCGTACGGCATCCACCTGATCATCGGCGCCGCGCGCTGGGGCGAGATCCGGCCCAATGTGAAGGATCAGATCGGCACCCGCATCGAACTGCGGCTCGGCGACCCGACGGACTCCGAAATGGGTAGGCGTACCGCCGCTCTGGTGCCGGTCGGTCGTCCCGGTCGCGGCCTCACGCCCGATGAACTGCATATGCTGATCGCGTTGCCCCGGCTCGATTCCGATTCCGATCCGCAGACCCTGGCCGAAGGCGCCGCCCAAGCCAGAGACCAGATGCAGCAGCTCTATCCGGGCCGACGCGCCCCCGAGGTGCGCATGCTGCCATTGCAGATCGGTCGCGACGAGGTCCTCGCGATCGCGCGCAAACACGAGGTCGAACTCGGCCCGACCAAGGTGCTGGTCGGGCTCGGTGAGAACGAATTGGACCCGTTCGTCCTGGATTTCGGCCAGGAGCCGCACTTCATGGCCTTCGCCGATGTCGAATGCGGCAAGACGACACTGCTGCGCAATATCGCCATGGGCATTACCGAGAACGCGACACCGGAGCAGGCCAAGATCATCCTGATCGACTACCGCCGCAGCCTGCTCGGCGTCGTCGACGAGGCCCATCTCGGCGGCTACTCCACCTCATCGCAGACCTGCGGACCAATGGTCAACGAACTCGCCCGCTACATGTCCAAGCGCATACCGGGCTCCGACATCACCCCGCAGCAGCTGCGCGAGCGCAGCTGGTGGACCGGACCTGAAATCTATCTGCTGATCGACGATTACGACATGATCACCGCGGGCATCAATCCACTGCTGCCACTGCTGGAGTACCTGCCGCAGGCCCGCGATATCGGTCTGCACGTGGTCGTCACCCGACGCACCGGCGGCGTTTCGCGCGCGCTCTACGACAACGTGCTCGGCGGTATGAAGAACCTCTCCGTCGACGCGCTGATCATGAGCGGCCCCAAGGACGAGGGCAAGCTGATCGGTGATGTCCGTCCGATGAAGCTGCCGCCCGGGCGCGGCATCCTGGTGTCGCGCAACCGCGGTCAGGAGATGGTGCAGATCGCCTATCTGCCGCCGCTGTGAGCCTCCGGCGCCGGCTGCGCCGCCGCAGGCAGCGGCACATGGGTCAGTACCGGCGTGATCGGCTCGAAGGCCCAGCTGTCGGAGCGGCGTTGGAACAGTGCACGGGACGGTCCCGAGGCGGCCGGGCCCGCGATCCTGGCCAGGTGGAAGCCTTCCCTGCGGTAGTAGTCGTGCAGATCGGTATTGGTGGTCCAGGCGTCCAGTCGGACCCAATGGCGTTGTCGTTGGCGCGCAAGTGATGCGGCGTGGGCCAATAGCCGGTGGCCGACGCGGTGGCCGGCGAAGCGGACGTCGACGATCATGTAATGGACGATCACCGCGTCGGCCAGCTCCCATGGCGACCACAGTCCCGGATCCGAGCGGTCGTTGACGGTGATCGTTCCGGCCGGTTCCCCTGTCACCTCGGCAATCCAGGTTTCGCCCGCGTCCAGCGCTTCGCCGACCGCCTGCGCGAAGATCTCGATGGGCAGGCCGCGGCCCGCGACGGTCCACTGATCGGAGCCGCGGGCGGTGAGCCACGCGGTGCGCTGGATCCGGAGTCGACAGATGGTGCCGAGATCACTCAGAGTCGCCCGGCGGATGATTTTCATGACTGCACCGTATTCATGGCGGAACGTTTTTCATGGCAACGCGATCCCCGGCCGGTAGGAGATGCCGAGCGTGTGTCGGATGACGTTGCTGCCCTGGTCGTCGCCGAGTTCATAGGCCAGCCGGTTGCGGGTGGCGATCGACCGATGCCGGGTGGCCCTGGTGACGCGCTCGTGGTTGGCGCCGATGCGTAGATGGTCCAGCAGAATGGTGCCGGTCGCGACGCCGAGCACGATCGCCTCTTCCGCACTGGCCGGACGGGCGACGAGCGTGTCGCGGTGCGCGGTCTCGCCGTGGCCGCGGTCGGCCAGTCGGCGTGTCGTGCCCTCCGGAATATCGTGCGGCGAGTCGATACCGGTCGCCTCCGCCAAGTCCCGTGGATAGAAGCTGACCTCCCACGACCACGGCTCGTTGTCCAAGAACTGGACGACTGTCCTGGCCAGCACCCAGGAATCCTCCGGCACGCCCAGCCAGTGCGCCACCTCCGGACTCGCGGGTTCCATCTTCGCGCTGAACTCCTTGGTCGGTTCGCGATGTGCGGCGCGCGCGATCTCCTCGAAGATATCGTGGGCCGATTGCGGACGATCCGGACGAATATGGTCGGTGACAACCGATTCCAGGACTTCTTGGTTTCGGACGATGGTTCCACGGGAAGTAGCGGTGTAGACCAAATTCTCGGTGACCAACACCTGAATAGCGTTGCGCGCGGTAGTGATCGAAACCTGCATATGATCGGCCAGCTCGGTATGGCTGGGCAACCGATCTCCCGGATTCCACTTGCCTGCGCGGATCTCCTCACGGAGGAGGTCTGCGATCCGGAGATACGTCGGACCGTCCGCCATCTTGCTCCTCGGTCAGTCGTGCAGGTAACGAAGTGTACTCTTCGTCACACCCTACGGCCGGGTAACGCTTGACAGGTGCCTTCAGAGGTTTATTGTAATGAACGTCCTGATCCAGGTGTTGTGCGGCGATGACGGCGAGGCAACGTGGCAGGTTCGGATTCATCAACGGTTGTGATGGCTCTTCCCGGCACACCGAGGTGTGTCGATTCGACGGTGCAGTCCTTGACTCCCGGACTACTTCCCACGTCGGATCTACTTGTTCGGGCGTGTCGCGGTCACCGAGTTGTCGGTGGTCCGCTGCTCTGGTTCGCCCGTGATCTGGCGATTCTGCATGAGAAGCGACTCGTCGGTCGTGGCGGATCGGTATCGACCGATCCGGCGACGATCCTCGAAATCGAGCGTCGCAGAATCGAATTGGTCATGGCTATCGATGATTGGGTGGCGCGCAGCGTGCCGCAGCACCGGCTCGGCGCGACGCTACACACCGAAACCGTCGGCTCGGTCATCGACCGGATCGCGGAGTCCTCGGTGCGTGCCCACCACGCGTTGATGACCCTTGACGCCCACGACGAACAGCTACACGTCGCGTGGCATCATCTGGCCGAATTGGCCGACGCCTACGACGATTTGGTGCGCGATGTACTCGCGGGACGGCGGCGACTCCCGGAGTGGTGACGACCCGGGTTGACGAGGGGCCGTGGATTCCCGCCGGGTAGCCACGGCCCCTTGCCGATTCGTGGTGGTCGGCTCACCGGTGTCTGGTGTTGGGTGACAGGCACCAGCGCCCGTCCTCGGCCTCCCGAACCAAATCGCCGTAGGCGATCGACAATTCGGCCAGTCGCGTCCATGCCACGTGCATATGTTCGCCGGTCAGATCGTCGGTCATCAGCAGGTGGAAGGCGCGGTCGGCCGTGGCCGCGATGCGATCGATGATGTCGCCGAGTTCAGCGTCGTGCCGGTCGGCGGTGCGTAGCGTCAGGTGCTCGGTTGCCCAGGTATTGATGTTGGCTACCAATTCCAATCGGAGACAGTCGATTACGGCAGCGCACCGGGGATGCTCGCGTCTTATGCGATGCAACCGGACCAGATCCCGCGACCATCGGCAGACATGTCCGCGGACCTGTTTTCCGCTCAGTGCGCACAGTAGTTCGCTGGTGCTCGGCAATGCGGAGCCGACATTCGTGCGCACCAGCGTCGGAGGCCGACGGAATGTCGGATTACTACAGTGCGCCGGCGCGTTCACAGCGGTGCGGTGAGCTCGAGGTGGATGCCGTCGGGATCGCTGAAGGACAGGATCGCGATGCCGAGCCCGTCCAGCGGCGTGACCTCGCCGTGTTCGATTCCGGCCTCGGCCAAACGGGCGGCGGTACGGGTCAGATCGTCGACCGAGGGCACAGTGAAGCTGAGATGGTCCAATCCGACTCGTTCGGAATCGAATTTGTCGGTCGGTTCGGCCACCGGGCGTAGTCCGAACAGCATTCCGTTCGTTTGGAATACGACGCCGCCGTAGAACTGGGCCGGATCGGTGCGGACCTGCGGATCCTCGGGACGACCCGGCGACTCCAACGCGATCTCGAAACCGAGCACGTCGCGATAGAACGCCTTGGAGCGGTCGATATCGGTCACGGTCAGGCGGATGTGGTGGATACCGGTGGTTTCGACGATCGTCATATGAACTCCGCAGGGCAGGCCGGGTAAGTAGTAGGAACAGTAAGCCGCTTATTCCCCAGTTCCGAGTGTCGGAAACGACATATTCAGTACTGTTTGCGACATGGATGTTGCGGTCTTCGTGCAGGACGGCGTCGCCGACCTCGGACTCACCGCCGTACTGGAGACCTTCGCGACCGCAAACGGACTACGCGAGGAACTGGATACGGCTCCCGATCCATGGCGGGTGCACATCGTCGCCGATGGCGAACAAGTGCTTACGGCGCACGGGTTCCGCGCGCAGACGACGCCGATAACCGAACTGCCCGACGATGTCGGTCTGATCGTCGTCCCCGCAACGCGCGTCCTGGATGCGGATGGGCTGATCGGCGTGGTCTCCGCACCCGCGAATCGGCCGGTGCTGCAACTGATGACGCGGGCCTACGAATCCGGCGCGCACCTCGCCGCGGCCTGTACCGGCACCTTCTACTTGGCCGAGGCAGGTGTGCTGGACGGTGTGGTGGCGACGACGAGTTGGTGGCTCGGCCCGGCCTTTCGGCGCCGATATCCGCGCATCGACCTGGACGAGAGTCGAATCCTGTGCCGGGCCGATCGGCTCACCACCGCGGCGGCCTCGCTATCGCATATCGACCTCGCGCTGGCGCTGATCGCCGCGCAGAGTCCGACCCTGGCCGAGCTGACCGCCCGATATCTGGTGGTCGGCGATCGCCGCATGCAGAGCGACTCCGCGATTCCCGAGGTGATCGCCCGCAACGACTCCCTGGTCGCCGCATTCGAGCGCTGGGTGCGCGACCACGTCGCCGACCAGTTCCGCATCGCCGACGCGGCGCATCTACTCGGCGTCACCGAACGCACGCTACAGCGCGCCACCCAAGCCGAAATCGGAATGTCGCCACGGGATTTCGTGCACGAGGTCCGGTTGGAACGCGCCACCCAACTGCTGCGCACCACGACCCTGACCATCGACGCGATAGCCGTCAAGGTCGGCTACCTGAACGCGGGCACACTTCGCGGACTGTTCCGCCGACGTCGCGGGCGCTCGATCGCGGAGGTACGCGCGTCCCGGTTGTCTTGGTGAGACGCGCATGATTACGGCATCGATGACCACGACGGAGCGAGTCTTACGAGCGAGGAGTTCGCGGCCCGTCTCGCGTCCGCGCCGCAGGCGCGGCTATCGAACACAGCCGAGTCGTCTAAGCGCATGCCACGAAGTCGCGAGTCTCGACGGCGCCGCTAGCGACTGCTTGCAGGTCGCTCGAAAGGGTCAGCTGCGCCCATCGAACGCTGCCGGACGCAGTCCGTCATCAGTCTCTTGCGCTTGGACGAGCGAATGCGAGGCCACCGCACACCAGGGGCCGCGAACACGCCGCGCCGCAGGCGCGGCAAATCAAACACTGTAGCGGCGGTGATCAATGCCGAATTCGTCTGCGACCGTAGCGGCGAGTTCGACGTAGGCGCGTTTGGTGGTCTTGTGCAGGCGGTGCAGATCGATCTCGGCGCCTTCGGACAGGTGCGAGTCGTACGGGATGATGTGCACCGCGCGGCAGCGCGACAGGAAGTATTCGCGCAGCTGCTGGATGCCGACATTGGGGGAACCCTCACGCGGCAGGTTGATCACCACGACCGCATTGCGGACCAGATGATCGTGGCCGTGCAGGGACAACCAGTCGAGCGTCGCCGCCGCACTGCGCGCGCCATCGATCGCGGCCGAGGAGATCAGCACGAGCGAATGCGCGAGGTCGAGCACGCCGCCCATCGCCGAATGCATCAGTCCGGTACCGCAGTCGGTCAGGATGATGTTGTAGAACCGCTGCAGGATGCGCGCGACCGCGCGGTACTCCTCGTCGTTGAACGCCTCCGACGCCGCCGGATCCCGTTCGCTGGCAAGCACTTCCAGTCGGCTGGTGCCCTGCGAGGTATGCCTGCGCACATCCGAATAGCGCTGGATCGCGGGATCCAGCAAGAGATCGCGCACGGTCGAACGGGTCTGCAGCGGCACCCGCTGCGACAGCGTGCCGAAGTCAGGATTGGCATCGACCGCGATCACCCGGTCACCACGGATGGAGGCGAAGATCGACCCGAGACCCATTGTCGTGGTGGTCTTTCCGACACCACCCTTGAGCGAGAGCACCGCGATCCGATAGTCACCGCGCACCGGCTGCCGGATCCGCGCCACCAACTCCTGCAGCCGCAACTCCTCCGCGGACAAACCGGGATTGATCGCGCCACCGGAAACATGGTGCACGGCCTTGCGCCACCCACCACTCGGCGACTTCTTCGCACGCCGCAACGGCACGTCATCGAGCGAAGGCTGCGGCCCATGCGGATGCTGCGGCTGATACTGACCACCCTGCTGGTACCCGGGCGGCATCCCCTGCGGTCCGGCCGGTGGTCGGCCGTACCCGGCCTGCGGATCCCCAACGGGCGCTTGCTGTCCCATCGGCCCATGCCCGTGCTGCCATTGGTCAGCAGGCTGCTCACCCGGCGACTGCTGCCCGAAGCCCCGCGCCGCCGGATTCTGCCACTGCTCACCCTCAGGCGCCCGCCCGATCGGCGGCTGCCCATACGCGGGGCCGCCTTGCCGTGGTGCGTGATCGCCGCCGTGCGCTTGGCCCATGGGGCCGGACGCGCCTTGCCACGGTGCCTGGTCGCCGCCAGGGGCCTGGCCGCCTGTCGGTCCGAGTTCGCTTTGCTGTGTTTGGTTGCTGCCCGGTGCCTGCCCCGTGGGTGCGGGTCCGCCTTGCCATGGCGCATGGTCGCCAGATGCTTGGCCGGTGGGTGTGAGTCCGCCTTGCCACATCGAGTGATCGCCGCCTGGCGCCTGCCCGGTGGGCTCGCTCTGCCACGGTGCCCGGTCGCCGTCGGGGGGCTGCCCCGTAGACCCAGGTCCGTTCTGCCAAGGTGGTCCGACCTGACCGCTGACCGGTGCCTGTCCGGTGGACGGTTGCGCGTACCCGGGTCCGCTCGGCCGTGGTGCTTGGTCGCTGCCAGATGCTTGGTCGGTTGGTGTGAGTCCGCCTTGCCACGGTGCGTGTTCGCCTCCGGGGCCTTGCCACGTGGGTCCGCTCTGCCAGGGTGGGCCGACTTGATCGCCGACCGGCGCCTGTCCGATGTGCGGTTGCGCGTACCCGGGTCCGCCCTGCCACGGTGCGACCTGATCGCTGCCGGGTGCTTGGCCCGTCGGCGTGGGTCCACTCTGCCATGGCATTTGAGCGCTGCTGGGTGTGCGCCCGATGGGTCCGCTCTGCGACTGTGCCTGGTCGCTGCCGGGCACCTGCCCCGGGGGTACCGGGCCGCCCTGCCACTGATCGCCAGACCCTTGACCCGCTGGTCCGTGTCCGCCTTGCCATGGCGCATGGTCGCTATCGGGTGCTTGCCCTGTGGGCGTCGGGCCGCCTTGCCACGGTGCGCGATCACCGCCGGGTACTTGCCCCATGGGGCCGCTCTGCCACGGTGCTTGGTCGCCGCCGGGTGCTCGGCCGGTGGATGGGTTCGCGTACCCGGGTCCGTTCTGCCATGGGGCGGCCGGGTCGCCGATGGATGCTTGTCCGGTGGGCCCAGGTCCGTTCTGCCATGGTGGGCTGGCCTGATCGCCGACAGATGACTGCCCGGCGGGCGGCTGGGCGTATCCAGTTCCGTTGTGCCACTGACTATTCGGCTGCCCGGTGCCCGGTGCTTGTCCTGACGCGGGCTGTGCGTCCCCGGGGGAACTGCGGTCGCCGCTCTGCCCTTCGGCTACTGCGGATTGCTCCGCTCCGGCAAGACTTCCTCGGTCGCCCGACCCATCCGGTGTCGACTGCTCGCTCGTCGGAACCTGCTGATCGCCAGCGGTGTCGGTCGCCCCCGCGGCCTCATCGTCCGCGTCGGCAGCTGCGTCGATTTCCGATGGCAACCGGTGCCGTCCAACGACGGACGTCGGTGTGCCCGTCGTGTCGGGGACGGGGTGCGCAGCCCAACCAGGCGCGGCCAACTCGCGTCCTCGTTGCGCCGCACCGGATCCAGACTGTTCTGCCGTCCCGGTCGGCCGCCGGGATTCGGCCGCGGTTCCCTGCGGTGTCGAGCCCGGGCGTCCGAGCTCCTCGCTCGGTGCCTGCGGTGCCGCCCCCGGTCCCACGAACTCCGAACCCGCCGGATCGGGGCCAGTGGACCATTCGGGCGCCGACCCGCTATCACGTTGCGGCCGACCGGATTCCGAATCTCCGGTACCGGTAGGCCCTTGGGAATCAGCTCCCTGCGGCGCGAAGGGCGGCTGGTGGAACCCGCCACCGGGTGCCTGTGGTGCGGATGCCGGGCGAAGGAACTGGCCCGGAGTCTGAGGTGCTGCTCCCGAGCCGGCTGCCGGCGCGGAGACCGGATCGTCGTTGGCGGTTTGCGTCGCCTGGCCGTACTGGCTGTAGTCGTGCGGTGCACCGCCGCTCGCGGACGATGTTGTGCCCGAGGGCGATCCGCCTGCGGGGTGGCCGGTGCCCGCGGCCGAATCCTGGGCGCCGCGCGGTGCGGGGCCGTACTCCGAGGATGCGGTGCTTGGCACCCGCGGGGAGCCACCCGACCGCCTGGTCGGATCGACCGTCGCGGAATCGAATATCGGTGTCGCACCAGAGGATTCGGCGCGATCGCCCTCGGCGGAACCCGCTGCGTCTTGCGCGGTCTGCTCTGCAGCGAGCGCTCGCGCCGAATCATCCTGATCCGTACGGCTTAGCGCACCCCGTTCATCCGTCGCCGCCCCGGCTGCCGAGCCGGAACCACGTGCCATACCAGCGTCCGCGGGTCTACCGGAGGCGGCCGTCGGCTGTACCTCGAATTCCCCTGGTGGCGGCGGCAACTCAGGCCGCTGCCCGCTCCGCGCACTTTGCTCGTCAGCGGTCTGATCCTCCGACAGCCGCTGTGGCGCAAGCCAAGGCGGCGGACCATCGTCACCTTGCGAATCCGCCGGACGCGCCTCGTCCAACTGCTGCGCCGAGCCATTGTCCCCGTGCGAGCCGGCCCGGCGCGATTCATCGAGTTCCGGGCCCGAGCTGTCCGTTCGAGAGCCCGGCCGTGACTCGTCGAGTCGCGAAGGCGGACTGTCGACTCCGCGCGGGTCGTGCGGCCGCGGTTCATCGTGTCGGGTGGGCGGTCCGTCGACGCCATGAGAGCCATGTGGGTTCGGTTCTTCGAGTCGCGAAGGCGGGCCGTCGAACTCGTGTGAGTGCTGCGAGGACGGGCCGTCGATTCCACGCGCGTGCGGTTCGTCGATCCGTGCGGACGGTGCGTCGGTGCCGCCCGAGGTCGATGCGGGCGGTGCGCCGACCTGTGTGGGCGGCGTGAGTTGGCCGTTTTCCGAGCGGTTTTCGGGCACGGAAGTCGGCCCGGGATGAACGGGTGCCGAGGCTGCGGGGGTATGCGGGCCCGTGCCAACCGCCGGTTGGCCCTGCTCGGTGCGGGGCGTATCGAGCCATGCGGGTGGGGCGTCGAAGTCGCCGGTCCCCGGCCGCTCGCTCGTCGGCGGCTGCGGCGGTGCGGCAGGCGAATACGGTTGTGCGGCGGCCTGGTTCGGCGGGGGCGGCAGGTCGGGGCGCGACGACTGGTAGCGCACCGTTTCCTCGACGGACGCGGACGGCTCTGCGGCAACCGGTTGGTCCGCACCCGGCCGCTGGGCCGGAGGCGTTCGAGTACTGCCCGCCTGCTGGTAATCGGCAGCGGGCTGCTGCGGACCGGAAGGGTGCACCAGCGGTTGCGGCGGTGGCGTCGGCGGCCTGCTGCCGAGCGGGTCGAAACCGGCGGAGGGCTGGCCGGGGTGGCGGGTCGGCAGCTGATTGCTGCCCTGCCAACCGTTTTCCGAGCGCGGCGCGCTCTGGCCCGGCCCATCCGGGCGCGCAAGTGGACCGGAATCGTGCTGCGGTGGACCCTGGCGGTGCGGGTCCCCCACCTCAGGGCCGCGCTGAGGTTCGGGTCCACGAAAGGCGTTCGGGCCCTGGAAACCACCCGGTCCGCTGTGTAGTTCGAAACCGGGACCGGACAATTCGCGCCCCGCCGAACCCGGGCGCTGGCCCTGTTCCTCGGGCTGCTCGTCCTTACCCTTGCGACGGCCGAATCGGCGCTTGTCCCGGCGCGCGGCTTCGGGACGCTCGGTCTCCGGCGCGCGCTTGGAACGTCCACGCCGCGAAGGCGCTTCATCGATGAGGTCGTCGTGTGGCAGGTTCTGTACGGGTGCTTCGTAGCCGCCGGTGACATCGCTCTCGGAAAGCCACGGGGGCAGCATGGGGAGGCCGTCGTTATTACGGCTCACACGTCCCCCTTGATCTGCTCGACCTTTATTCCTGGGCTGTGGTCAGTTTACGCGACGACTCTGTCTCATCACGGGTGGGGAGTGGGCCGGATGACCGGTTTTCGAACGCCCTATCGCGGGATCTGTTGGACCCCATGCGCCTCTCGATAGGTAGGCCGAGATGTGCTGTGTCGTATGACCGGCGCACTCCGCATGGCAGATTGCCGCGCGTCTGCTTCGTCACCAGCATCCGGCCTCGATCCTGATCTCCGGCGGGTCTCTACTTTCCGGCGAGGGCGGCCTCTATATCCAGCCGAGCAAACGTCTTCGCCAACGCTCCCCACAGAGTCGCGAACGCGTTCGCGACCGCATCCGGTGCGACCAATTCACGAAGCATCGCCATGCTCCGGCTCGGCGTCACGACGCAGTGCCCTGCCCTCGCTCGGCGGTGGATGGCGACGAACCGCGATGCCGATGCCGAACGGGGGACTGTGCCAGATAAAGAAGAGGGGCACCGTGCCGGATAAGACGGTCCTGCTGGAAAGCCGGTGGGCATTCGACAACAAGCAGAGCAGCACCGACTTCCGGTCTCGCCATCGACGGTGGCCGCTGCGTGACGACCACGACTCCAACGCTGCTCCGGCCGCACGACTACGCTGGCAACTGCGGGTCTGCGCACGCCTCGCGCGCGCCAAAAGCGGAACAATAGCCGGTCCCGCTCGCTGTGACCAGGGCGAATTGGCCTGCCCGCAATTAAACCGGTAAGCTTGGTCGGCGGTGCACCTACGCGCCGACTGTTTGCATGCCGCTGATCGGACCACCGATGGGTACATGGAAGCAGATACAAGGCAAACAAACCAGGTTTGAGTGTAAACCGGGATCGCGGAGGACATGGCGAAGAAAGACGGGGCCATCGAGGTCGAGGGTCGAGTTGTCGAGCCGCTGCCCAATGCGATGTTCCGGATCGAGCTCGAGAACGGACACAAGGTTCTCGCGCACATCAGCGGAAAGATGCGGCAGCACTACATTCGCATCCTTCCCGAGGACCGTGTGGTCGTCGAGCTCTCGCCCTACGACCTGTCGCGCGGACGCATCGTTTACCGCTACAAGTGATCGCGCCGGAAGGCGTGACCATCGAGCCGCAAGGCTCACCACAGAGACTTCCCCAGTCGTCGGCTGGGGAAAAACTGTGTTCACACCCGTGTGAACCGAACAAGATTGGACGGACGTGAAGGTTCAGCCGAGCGTCAAGAAGATCTGCGAGAAGTGCAAGGTGATCCGCCGTCACGGTCGGGTCATGGTGATCTGCGAGAACCTGCGCCACAAGCAGCGTCAGGGCTGAGTTCGCAGCACCAGCCGGGCACCGATCACTGATCGGCTTGGCCAACTAAAAGAAGACCTCCCAGCGCCAGCGGGCACACACAGTGCCCGCCTACCCCCGGACCGGAGGCCGGGGCCCCACCAAGACGAGGGGACGGACAGGGAGCAGACCTCCGCAACGATTAAGGAACCTGCCACATGGCACGTCTCATGGGCGTTGATCTTCCGCGCGAAAAGCGCATGGAGATCGCGCTGACCTATATTTTCGGCATCGGCCGTACTCGCGCCAAGGAGATCCTCGAGGCGACGGGCGTCAGCCCGGACCTGCGCTCGAAGGATCTCAGCGACGAGCAGGTCACGCAGCTGCGTGACTACATCGAGGGTTCGGCCCTCAAGGTCGAGGGTGACCTGCGCCGCGAGGTGCAGGCCGACATTCGACGCAAGATCGAGATCGGCTGCTACCAGGGTCTGCGCCACCGTCGTGGCCTGCCCGTGCGTGGCCAGCGCACCAAGACCAACGCGCGCACCCGCAAGGGCCCGAAGCGCACCGTCGCAGGCAAGAAGAAGTAGGGGATAAAGGATGCCTCCGAAGAGTCGGGCCTCCGGCCCCAAGAAGACCCAGAAGTCGCGTCGCCGGGAAAAGAAGAACGTCCCGCACGGCCACGCGCACATCAAGAGCACGTTCAACAACACGATCGTGTCGATCACCGACCCGTCCGGCAACGTCATCTCGTGGGCGTCCTCGGGCCACGTCGGCTTCAAGGGTTCGCGCAAGTCGACCCCGTTCGCCGCGCAGCTCGCCGCCGAGAACGCTGCCCGCAAGGCGCAGGAGAACGGCGTCAAGAAGGTCGATGTGTTCGTCAAGGGCCCGGGTTCGGGTCGCGAGACCGCGATCCGTTCGCTGCAGGCCGCAGGCCTGGAAGTCGGCACGATCTCCGATGTCACCCCGCAGCCGCACAACGGCTGCCGTCCGCCCAAGCGGCGTCGCGTCTAGCGGGAAAGGAATAACGAAAAATGGCTCGTTACACAGGCCCTATCACCCGCAAGTCGCGTCGTCTGCGGGTCGACCTCGTCGGAGGCGACCAGGCGTTCGAGCGTCGTCCCTACCCGCCGGGCCAGCACGGCCGCGCGCGGATCAAGGAGAGCGAGTACCTGCTCCAGCTGCAGGAGAAGCAGAAGGCGCGCTTCTCCTACGGCGTCATGGAGAAGCAGTTCCGCCGGTACTACGAAGAGGCCAACCGCCTCAAGGGCAAGACCGGTGACAACCTGCTCCGTCTGCTCGAGACCCGGCTCGACAACGTCGTGTACCGCGCCGGTCTGGCGCGCACCCGTCGGCAGGCTCGCCAGCTGGTCAGCCACGGTCACTTCCTGGTGAACAACCGGGCCGTGAACGTCCCCAGCTTCCAGGTGACCCAGTACGACATCATCGATGTCAAGGAGAAGTCGCTCGGCACGCTGCCGTTCCAGGTCGCGCGCGAGACCGTCGGCGACCGCCCGGTTCCGGGCTGGCTGCAGGTGCTCCCGGGCCGGCTGCGGATCCTGGTGCACCAGCTCCCCGAGCGCGCCCAGATCGATGTGCCGCTGCAGGAACAGCTGATCGTCGAGTACTACTCGAAGTAAACAGCTTTCGCTGCTGGTGCGCGATCGTCTTCACCGAGGCGATCGCGCACAACCCCCAAGACGTGGGCGTCAAATAGTGGGCGCCCGTACAGGAGGATGATCCTAATGCTGATTTCACAGCGTCCGACGCTGACCGAAGAGGTCGTCGCCGAAAACCGCTCGAAGTTCACCATCGAACCGCTCGAGCCGGGCTTCGGTTACACCCTCGGCAACTCGCTGCGGCGTACCCTGCTGTCCTCGATTCCGGGGGCCGCGGTTACCAGCATCCGCATCGACGGCGTCCTGCACGAGTTCACCACCGTTCCCGGTGTGAAGGAGGATGTCACCGACATCATCCTGAACCTCAAGGGTCTGGTCGTGTCCTCGGAGGAGGACGAGCCGGTCACGATGTACGTGCGCAAGCAGGGCCCGGGCACCGTCACCGCCGGTGACATCGTGCCGCCTGCTGGTGTCGTCGTGCACAACCCGGATATGCACATCGCCACCCTGAACGACAAGGGCAAGCTGGAGATCGAGCTCGTTGTCGAGCGCGGTCGCGGTTACGTCCCGGCGGTGCAGAACAAGGCGTCCGGCGCGGAAATCGGCCGGATCCCGGTGGATTCGATCTACTCGCCGGTGCTCAAGGTGACCTACAAGGTGGAGGCCACCCGTGTCGAGCAGCGCACCGACTTCGACCGTCTGATCCTGGACGTGGAGACCAAGAACTCCATCACCGCCCGGGACGCGCTCGCTTCGGCGGGCAAGACCCTGGTCGAGCTGTTCGGCCTGGCCCGTGAGCTCAATGTCGAAGCCGAAGGCATCGAGATCGGCCCTTCGCCGGCCGAGGCGGATCACATCGCCTCGTTCGGTCTGCCGATCGAGGATCTGGACCTCACCGTCCGGTCCTACAACTGCCTCAAGCGCGAGGGCGTGCACACGGTCGGCGAGCTCGTCGCCCGCACCGAATCGGATCTGCTGGACATCCGCAACTTCGGCCAGAAGTCCATCGACGAGGTCAAGGTCAAGCTGCATGCGCTCGGCCTCTCGCTGAAGGACAGCCCGGCCTCGTTCGATCCTTCGTCCGTGGTGGGTTACGACGCGAGCACCGGAACGTGGAGCGACAGCGGCACGTTCAGTGACACCGATGGCGGCGAGCAGGACTACGCCGAGACCGAACAGCTCTAGGCCGCTGGGGTAGGCACCCCGGAGCCGGCCTCGCACCCGCGGCGTGAGCGACGCGCCCGGAGGCGGTAGCGGAGCGTAACCACGCAGGGCGCCGGGAGCGCCGCAATAAGACACAGGAGAACAAACAATGCCCAAGCCCAAGAAGGGTGCCCGCTTCGGCGGGTCGGCGTCGCACCAGAAGGCGATCTTCGCCAATCTGGCCACGGCGCTGTTCGAGCACGGTCGTATCACGACCACCGAGGCCAAGGCCAAGGCGCTGCGCCCCTACGCCGAGAAGCTGGTCACCAAGGCGAAGGCCGGCACCCTGGCCGACCGTCGCGAGGTGCTCAAGGTCATCCGCAACAAGGATGTCGTCCACGAGCTCTTCGCCTCGATCGGCCCGTCGTTCGAGGGCCGCGAGGGTGGCTACACCCGCATCACCAAGACGCTGCCCCGCAAGGGTGACAATGCGCCGATGGCGGTCATCGAGCTGGTCCGGGAGAAGACCGTGACCAACGAGGCCGACCGCGCCCGTCGCGTTGCCGCGTCCAAGAAGGCCGAGGCGCCCGTCGCCGAGACCGTGGTCGAGGAGAAGGCCGAAGAGGCCGTCGCCGAGACCGCTGAGGCCGAGGCTCCCGCTGCCGACGAGGCCGCTGAGGACAAGAAGGACGCCTGACGCTCGCGTTGGAAGTCTTCGAAGGAGCCCGCCGCACCCTCCGTGGGTCGGCGGGCTCATTCGTGTCCGAAGGGGATCGCAGGAGATGACCGTGACCGTGCAGGATTCGACCGGTTCGTTCGCGACCCGTAGCGCCGCGCCCCATCGCCCCGGTGCGGGCGGGGCGCCAGCGGCGGAACCCGTCCTTCGTCGAGGTGACGAGGTGCGCCCCGATAGCGGATTCGGGCTGGATGGCGGGACGAAGGTGTTGCGCGTCCGGCTCGACATCTCTTACGACGGTACGGATTTCATCGGCTGGGCACGGCAACCGGGTCTGCGCACCGTGCAGGGTGTACTCGAGGAATCGCTGAGCAAAGTGTTCCGCGAGCCGATCCAATTGACCGTCGCGGGCCGCACCGATGCCGGTGTACACGCCGAGGGGCAGGTCGCGCATTTCGATATCGGCACCGAACCGGATGCGGCCAAGCTGATCCATCGCATGGCGCGGTTCCTGCCGAAAGATGTGCGGATCAAGGATATTCGCGTCGTCCCGCCCGAATTCGACGCGCGTTTCTCGGCGATCCGCCGCCACTATGCGTATCGGCTGTCTACCGCGCCATATGGTGCCGAGCCGCTGCAGGCGCGCAGCGTTGTCGCCTGTCGCCACGACGTCGATCTCGAAGCCATGCGCGAGGCGTCGCGAAAGTTGTTGGGCCTGCACAACTTTGCCGCATTCTGCCGCCGACGCGATGGTGCGACCACCGTCCGTGAACTCCAGCGCTTCGACTGGGAGCGAGAGGGTGACCTGCTCACCGCCTATGTCAGCGCGGATGCGTTCTGCTGGTCCATGGTGCGCAGCCTCGTGGGCGCGGTGCTCGCGGTGGGGGAGGGGCGTCGCACGCCCGGCTGGGTCGCCGCGCTACTCAACGAAACCGAGCGCTCCAGCTCGGTCACCGTGGCGCCCGCGCACGGTCTGAGTCTCATTGCCGTCGACTATCCGGACGATGCCGACCTCGCCGCGCGCAATGCCGAAACCCGTGAAATGCGTACTGTCCCAACCGAAGGCTGCTGCGGCGACTGAGCTGGCGCGCTCCCGCACCGCGAATCTGCGGGCGCGGCGGTGCGGGAGCATGACCCACCCGATCAGCTGGACGAACTTGCCTCGATCGTCCGTGGCTGGCTGGAGCCGGAGATTTCGATACGGCGCGGCTTGGCCTTTTCGGCGATCGGAATCGTCACCGAGAGGACGCCGTTGTTATAGGTCGCGCTGATCTTGTCGGCATCGACATTGTCGCCGAGGCTGAGCTGGCGCATATAGGTGCCGGCGAAGCGCTCGGACGCGATCCATTGGACGCCTTCGTCACTCGGCAGGCTGCGCTGCGCGCGCAGGGTGAGTGTGCCGTTGTCGACGCTCACATCCACCGAGCCGGGGTCCACACCGGGCAGGTCGGCGTTGAGTACGTAATGATCGCCTGCCTTGAACAGATCCATCGGCATGAATCGTGGCGCGCGTGATGTCCCCATGGATTCACCGAGCAGCTGGCGGGCAACGGTGTCGATGTCATGGAATGGATCGAACCGGAGCACAGCAATCACCTCCATTTCACTAGCGGCGACGCCTGCCACGGCGGCAAGCGCCGAAAGCTGTGCACCATCCAAGTTAGCACTCTGCGATAGAGAGTGCTAACCCGATTTCGAGGTCGGAATAGGAACCGTGACAGCGCGGTTGGCTCGGAACATGGCGATCGCAGATCTCGGACGGTTCGGTGTATGGCGCTACTACGGGGCGTTCACCCCGCAGGACGCACAGGACTTGGAAGGACTCGGCTACGGCACGCTATGGCTCGGCGGGTCCCCGCCCGCCGAACTACCGGTGATCGAGTCGCTGCTCGAGGCGACCGAGTCGATCACCATCGCCACCAGCATCGTGAACATCTGGACGGCGCCCGCGAAGCAGGTCGCGGAGTCGTTCCACCGGATCGAAGCGCGCTTCCCCGGTCGGTTCCTGCTCGGCCTCGGTGCGGGCCACCCCGAACACCAGGGCGAATACCGCAAGCCCTACGACGCGCTGAGCGAATACTTCGACGAACTGGATGCCGCGGGCGTACCGAAGGAGCGCCGTGCCCTCGCCGCCCTCGGCCCGCGCGTGCTGCGGCTCGCGGCGCAACGGTCCGCGGGTGCGCTGCCCTACCTCGTCACCCCGGAACACACCGCCCGCGCCCGCGCCGAACTCGGTGAGGGCGTGCTGCTGGCCACCGAACACAAGGTCGTCCTCGACGAAGATCCGGTCCGCTCCCGCATCACCGCCCGTCCGCGCGTCGAGTTCTATCTCGACCTCCAGAACTACGTCAGCAACCTGCGCCGCCTCGGCTTCACCGACGACGATGTGACCAAACCCGGCAGCGATCGCCTCATCGACGCCCTGGTAGCTCACGGCGACGCGAACTCGATCGTCGATCGCCTCTCCACCCACCTGAACGCAGGCGCCGACCACGTCGTCATCCAAGTCCTCGCCGACGAAGCCGCCACTCTGCGCACCCTCGCACCGCTGCTCGCGAAATAGCCCCGCGGTGGCGATCGGCTGAGTTCCGGCCGATCGCGATTTCCGCCGCGAAAGACAGCATTCGTCCTAAGACAGCGTTAGAAAGGGCGCCGTCCGCTTCCATCGGCGCTGTGACTGCGCACACACTGGTCTCCGACCGACGCAAGGCCGCGTCGAAGAAGGAGATCTTGTGACTACGACACAGCCTGTCGGCGAGCGCCGGGTGGTCGCGAATGTATTGCGTGGTTCCATCGGCAATCTCGTCGAGTGGTACGACTGGTATGTCTACACGGCATTCAGCGTGTATTTCGCGAAGTCATTCTTCCCGAAGGGTGACTCGACCGCGCAATTGCTTTCCACCGCAGCGATTTTCGCGGTCGGCTTCCTCATGCGGCCGCTCGGTGGCTGGCTGCTCGGCCGCTACGCCGACAAGTTCGGACGCCGCTCGGCGCTCACGCTCTCGGTGACGGTGATGGCGGCGGGCTCGCTGCTGATCGCGCTGACGCCTGGATACCAGACGATCGGAATCGCCGCGCCGGCACTGCTTTTGCTGGCCCGGCTGTTGCAGGGTCTTTCGGTGGGTGGCGAATACGCAACCAGCGCAACGTATTTGTCCGAGGTGGCCTCGACGGGTAAGCGCGGGTTCTATTCGAGCTTCCAGTACGTCACGCTGGTCGCCGGACAGTTGGTGGCGCTCGGTGTGCAGATCATCCTGCAGCAGTTCCTGAACAACGCCCAGATGAACAACTGGGGCTGGCGCATTCCGTTCGTGATCGGTGCGGCGGG
Organism: Nocardia sp. NPDC006982; assembly: GCF_042869435.1. NCBI lineage: Bacteria > Bacillati > Actinomycetota > Actinomycetes > Mycobacteriales > Nocardiaceae > Nocardia > Nocardia sp. NPDC006982. The sequence continues at coordinate 161,761 of NZ_JBIAFV010000015.1, forward strand.
CGCGCTGATCGTGATGTGGCTGCGACGCAGCATGGACGAATCCGAGCACTTCGAGGCCGAGGTCGAGGCCGAACGCGACCCGGCGGCAAGCAGCGCCGGTGCAAACCAGCCCGCGCGCGGTTCGCTGCGGATGCTGCTGCAGTACCCGCGGGAATGCCTGCTGGTGATCGGGCTGACGCTCGGCGGGACCGTCGCGTTCTACACCTACACCACGTACATGCAGAAGTTCATGATCAATACCTCCGGCATCGCCAAGCCGACGGTCTCGTGGATCAACTTCATCGCACTGCTGGTCTTCGTGGTGCTGCAGCCGCTGGCCGGGGCACTGTCCGACCGGGTCGGACGACGTAAGCTGCTGATTTTCTTCGGCGTCGCGGGCACTCTGCTGACGGTGCCGATCATGACCGTGATCGCGCACACCAAGAATCCGATCGCCGCCTGGGCGCTGATGATGGGCGCGCTGGTCATCATCACCGGTTACACCTCGATCAACGCCATCGTGAAGGCCGAGCTGTTCCCGACCAAGATCCGCGCGCTCGGCGTCGGCCTCCCGTACGCGCTGACCGTCGCGATCTTCGGCGGTACGGCCGAAACCATCGCGCTGACGCTGAAGCAGGCGAACCATGAATCGCTGTACTTCTGGTACGTCGCCGGATGCATCGGAATCTCGCTGCTGACCTACTGGTTCATGCGGGAGACCTCGAGCGGATCCGCCATCGACGCCGATGCCGCTGCCACGGACGATGTTTCGCTCACCAAGGCGAATACCTCGGCCACCGGGCCGGACCGTGACCTCGCGGCGGCTCGACCCTGACGGCCCGACCGCACACGCCGCTCCATTGCTGTGGGAGGATCGGCGTGTGCGGCTGGCGGTGGTCGAGGACGATGACGGCGTAGGCGACGCGCTGGTAGAGGCGCTCAACGCCCGCGGGTATCAGGCCGAGCGCAAGCGCCGCGGCGCCGATCTGCTCACCGCGCACCGCGGCTACGACGCGGTCATCCTGGATCTCGGACTACCCGACGGTGACGGTCTGCAGGTGCTGCGCCAGCTGCGCGAGGTGAGTTCCGTGCCGGTGCTGATCCTGACCGCGCGCAGCGACGAACGCTCGATCGTGCGCGGACTGCGCGGCGGTGCCGACGACTATCTGGTGAAACCGCCGCGGATCGCGGAATTGATGGCCCGGCTGGAGAATGTGGTCCGGCGCGCTGCCGCCGGATCGCAGCCGGAGCGTGCCGATGTGGTCACCGGCGATGTGCGGGTCGATCTGGCGGCCCGGGTGGTCGAGGTGGCCGGGCGGCCGATCGCATTGACCCAGAAGGAATTCGAATTGGTGGAGGCGTTGGTGGAGCGGCCCGGTGCCGCGGTCAGCCGCCAGCAGTTGATGGATCGGATCTGGGGTGACGCGTTCGTCGCGGTATCGCGCTCACTGGATGTGCACATGACCGGACTACGCGCGAAATTGGACCGACCTGGGCTGATAACGACGATTCGCGGCTACGGTTACCGCTGGGGCCAGTGATCGTGCCGGCCCGAATGACCTAGCAGGAGCGGAGCCCGGCATGCGCAGACGACTACTCGTCGCGCTGACGGTATTCGCGGCGATCGCCGTCTTCGCCTTCGCGGTACCGCTCTCGCTGACCTTCGCGACCAGCCGCACCCAGGAGTTCGTGGCCGATCGGTCCGGCGATGCCGACCGGTTCGCCAGCCTCGCCGATGCGGCGGTGGCCGAGGGTGACAGCCGGGCGCTGGCCGACGAGGCCGGGCGCTACCACGATCTCTATGGGGAAAACGTGCTCGTGGTAGATGCGCGTGGTGCGCGGACGGTGAATGCGGGCGTCGATGCGGCCGCCGATCCCGTCGAGGACGCTGTTGCCGCCGCCCGCCGCAACCAGCGGCCGCAGCCGGTGTATCGACTGACGCCGTGGAGTGCGTCGACGGTGCTGATCGCCCGTCCGGTCGGCACCGGAGTGCAGGTCAACGGCGCGGTGGTGATCGAGGCATCCACTGCCCGCGCCCGGCGCGATATCGCCCGCGCGTGGGCGGTGATCGCGGTCGGCGCGGTGCTGGCAATGGTGGTGTTCACCATGCTGGCGCTGAGCCTGGCGCGCTGGGTGCTGCGCCCGCTGGCGGCGCTGTCGCAGGCGGTCGCCGAGTTGACCGCAACCCTGCCGAAGCCGCGTGCCGAGGCCGCCGCGCACGTCTCGATCGCCCGCCACCACGGCGGGCCGCCGGAAATGCGGGCGGTGGCGGAATCCTTCGATGCCATGGCATTGGCGGTCGCCGATTCGGCGGATGCGCAACGTCAGCTCGTTGCGGATACCGCGCATGCCATGCGAAACCCGCTCGCCGCCTTGACGATTCGTCTCGACTCTTTGGAAGCCGCGATTCCGGAAAGTGCGGTGGCGACCTTCCGTAGCGCGGGAGCCGAGGTCGAACGGTTGACCGCGCTGCTCGATGGCCTGCTCAGCTTGGCGGTCGCCGAGACCCCAGCTGCTTTCGAGGCCGCACGCACTCCATCCGATACTGAAATCCATTGCGATGCAGTGCAAGTGGCTGCCGATCGGATCGACGCCTGGTACTCCGCCTACGAGAGCACCGGGCAGGAATTGCGGGCGGAACCGCAGGTCGCCGAGGCCGAAGCCGCAGTTTCCGCCGATGTACTCGCCCAGATTCTCGATGTGCCGCTGAGCAATTCGCGCAGCTATGCCGGGCCGGGCACGCAGACCGTCATCGTGGTCGACGCCGAGCCCGGATGGGTGACGGTGACCGTCCGTGACAATGGGACCGGCGTCGAACCGGCCGAGATCGACAAGCTGACCACCCGGTTCTTCCGCGGCTCCGGTGCGTCGTCCGGCGGCTCGGGCCTCGGGCTTCCGATTGCGACGGCACTAGCCCAAGCGCGCGGCGGCACCTTGTCCGTGCTCCCCGTGCAGCCGCACGGTCTCGCGATCCAGATTCGGCTGCCGCAGGCGGTGCGGTCATGATGCGGCGGCGGAAGTTCCTGGCGCTCACCGCCTTCGGTGTCGCAGCAGGTGCGGTCGGGTGTGGTTCGGATCCGGAGCTGGTGCGGCTGGCCTCGGGCGAGGTCGGTGGCTTCTATCACGCATTCGCGGAACTGCTCGCGGCGGTGGCCCGGGAGGAAGGCACGGTTCGGATCGAACCGGTGACGACAACCGGTTCGCAGGAAAATCTGGGGATGTTGGCGAACGGGCAGGTGGATGCCGCACTGGCGCTTGCGGATTCGGTGCAGAGTGAGCGGGCTCCCTTGGTGGCGCTCGGTCGGGTGTACGAAAACTATCTGCAGTTGGCCGTGCGGTCGGAAGGGCCGATTCAGCAGGTCACCGATCTGCGCGGGACCCGGGTCAACCTAGGGGCCGCCGGATCCGGTGCGGCGGTGACCGGGGAGCGGCTGCTGTGGGCCGCGGGCGTGAATCCCGTTTCGGATGTGGATATTTCGCATCGACCGCTGCGAGATGCGGTTGCGGGTGTGGAATCCGGTGAGCTGGACGCGCTGCTATGGGCGGGCGGCGTGCCGACCGACGCGCTCGATGTGCCGCAGCGGTTGCGGCTGGTGGAACTCGGTGATTTGGCCGCGCCGATGCGGGAGCGCTTCGGACACCTCTACGATTTGGTCGAAATTCCCGCCGACGCCTACGACAGTGGTCGTTCGGTCCGCACGGTCGGCGTCGCGAATCTACTGCTCGCCGCCCCGACCATGTCCGATGCCGCGGCGGGGGCGATTGTCGATCTGCTGGTTTCCCGCGCGGACCGGTTGGTGCCTGCCGAGGCAGCGGGCACCCAGTTCCTGGATACCCGCTCGCTCATCGGAACCGATGCCGTCCCGCTGCATCCGGGTGCGGCCGCGGTGTACCGACGGCGACACGGTTGAGCGTCAGGAACGCACCAGGCGAGCGATGGCGTCGGTGGCTTCTTTGATCTTGGCGTCGGCCTCGGGACCACCCGCGACCGCAGCGTCCACCACGCAGTGGCTGATGTGGTCCTCCAGCAGGCCCATCGCGACGGCCTGCAGTGCCTTCGTCATCGCGGAGACCTGGGTGAGGATATCGATGCAGTACTTTTCTTCCTCGACCATGCGCTGCAGGCCGCGGGCCTGGCCCTCGATCCGGCGCAGGCGCTTGAGGTAGTCGTCCTTCGCGGTGATGTAGCCGTGGCCGGAATGGTCGTGCGCGGTACCCGCCGAGTCACTGCCTGGCGCGGTGTCATTGTGCGACGGGGTGGGTGTCACCGACTGTCTCCTCGCTGCTCACCGGCTTGACCGGCCTAATTAATACCCCCCTAGGGTACAGTGCTGCGAGGGTGTTGTCAGGTTACCCCGCTATGCGCCGCGTCGGCCACCGGTGTGCGGATCGAGACCGCGGCCCAGCCGAGCCCGATCAGACTGATCCCGCGCACCGCCCAGTTCCAGGCGATCACCGCTATCGGGGCCAGGAATTGGATCATCAGCGTCACGCCGACCTGCAGGTAGGGCAGGGGAAAGAAAGAAGCTGGCCCGCACCCCGGCGACCGCGATCACGCCGAACCCGTCGAGGTGCGCAGGTGGCGCAGGCTGCCGAGCGTTGGCCGGATGTGGACCCGTCTGGTCGGGAATCGGGGGCGAGCGAGAGAATCGGTGCATGAGTTTGGATGTTCGGCCCGCGCTCGCCGTGATCGGCGGTAGTGGCTTCTACGATTTCTTCGATAACGAGGCGACCACCGTCGAGGTCGATACGCCCTACGGCAAGCCGAGCGCGCCGATCGCGGTCGGCGAGGTGGAGGGTCGCCCGGTGGCCTTCCTGCCCCGGCACGGCAAACAGCACGAATTCGCGCCGCATACGCTGCCGTACCAGGCCAATATGTGGGCGTTGCGCTCGATCGGGGTGCGGCGGATCTTCGCGCCGTGCGCGGTCGGCAGCCTGCGCGCGGACTGGGGGCCGGGGACCGTCGCGGTGCCGGATCAGCTGGTCGACCGGACCTCCGGCCGTCCGCAGACCTACTTCGACGGCGGCGGCGTGCACGTCTCCTTCGCCGACCCGTACTGTGACGAACTGCGCTCCGCGGCAACGAAATCCGCGACGGATGCGCTACCGATGAAATCCTCGGGCACCATGGTCGTGGTACAGGGGCCGCGCTTCTCCACCCGTGCCGAGAGCCGCTGGTTCGCCGCGCAGGGTTGGGAACTGGTGAATATGACCGGACATCCTGAGGCCGTGCTCGCCCGAGAACTCGAAATGTGCTATGCCGCAGTCGCTTTGGTGACCGACCTGGATGCGGGGCTGGAGGAGGGTGACGGTGTGCACGCGGTCGACGTCTTCGCCGAATTCAAGAAGAACCTCGGGCCGTTCAAGGAGTTGATCCGGCGCTCGGTTTCGGCGGTCACCGGAACCGATACCTGCGAACGTTGCCGTGTCCATGCAGGAGTGTCGCTGCCATTCGAACTACCGTGAGTTCGGGCAGCTAGTCAGGTTGGGTCCGGAACCGAACGCGGGGTGCGAATGTGATGAGAGTGCTGGTCACCGGGGCAGCCGGGTTCGTCGGGGCGCGGTTGCGGCGGGCATTGGCCGCAGCCGGGCACGAGGTGGTCGGGGTCGATCTACTCGGGCCGGATGTGGAAGTGCCGGATGGTATTTCGCGAGTAGACGTGCGCGATGCCGACGCGCTCGAGCCGATGCTGCGCGGTATCGATACGGTTTGTCATCTCGCCGCCGTTACCTCCGGGCCGGAATCGGCGGTGTTCGCCGCGCACAATGATCTCGGGACGGCGGTCCTGCTCGATGTGGCGGGTCGGGCGAAGGTGCGTCATCTGGTGCTCGCGTCATCCATCGTGGTGTACGGCGAGGGGCGCTATCGCGGGATGAACAGCGGGCCGTTCTATCCCGGATTGCGGCGGCGGGCCGACCTGGATCGCGGCATGTTCGACCACCTGGCGCCGCGTACCGGAGAGTTGCTCACCTGGGAGCCGGTCACCGAGGATGCACCGCTGCGTCCGCGCGGCTTCTACGGTGCCAGCAAGCTGGCGCAGGAAAACTACGCGCTCGCTTGGGGTTTGGCCACCGGTGCGGCTGTCACGGCATTGCGCTACCACAACGGCTACGGCGAAGGGACGCGCTCCGGATTCATCGGAAACTTCCTCGCCGCACTCGATCAGGGCCGCCCGCCGTTGGTCGACGAGGACGGCGGACAGGTCAGGGATGTGGTGCACGTCGACGACATCGTGGCCGCCACCGTGGCCGCCGTCGACCGCCGCCCACCCGGCTTCGTCCCCCTCAACATCGCCTCCGGTCACCCCATCACCATGTGGGAAGTCGCGTCGATCATGGCCAAAGCCCGCGGCGGCCCGGCCCCCGTGGTAACCGGCCGCTACCACCTCGCCGATGCTCGCCACCTCGCCGCCGACCCCGAACGAGCTAGGCGCACACTGGGTTTCACCGCCCGAATCGCACCCGCCCACGGTCTCGCCGAACTCGCCGCCCCCGCAGTCGAGACCACCACACCTCAACGGGAACCCGCTCCACTACACGTGCGAGCCGCGCCGCCGCCGTCCGCGCCCCAGCATCAGGTGCACCCGGAGCCGCGGCCCGTTGCGCCGATCGTGCGTCCCGAACCCCGCATCGACGCTCCGGCGCCGAACGCAAAGGTGTCCGCGCCCCGGCCGGAACCAGTAATCGAGCGTGCCGGCCCGAACATGAACCCGCCTGCCACCCACTCCGAGTTGGCGAAACCGGAGGCCGGACCCGGTTCGTCGATGTGACTCCTGAGCCGGCTGCTCTGTGCGTCAGGTTCGCGACGAAATCCGGTCCGAGGCCCTGCATCAGCGCATCCACGCGGCGTGTGCGCGCATCGACCAGAAACGGCGCAACCCCGGGAGGGATCCCCGGGGCCGACTCGGAGCCGATCGGTCACGCTTTCGGGGGAGCGAAGGCGTCGGCGTGTGCGTGGGCCCACTGGACAAAGGTGTGCGGTTCTCGGCCGGTCACTTCCTCGACGGTGGGGTAGACCTGGGATTCGTCGAGGGTGCCGTCGACGAAGAAGCTCCAGAATGCGTCGACATAGTGCTGCGGCATGGAGGCCTCGAGTTCGGCCCGCGTTTCCGCATTCGTCAAGCCCTGGCAGACAAGTGGCCGGTTGAGCGCTTCGGCGAGCACCGCGACCTGATCGGCGGGCACGAGCGCCTGCGGGCCGGTCAGCTCGAGGACGTGCCCGGCCAGTCCGCCGCCGGTCAGGGCGACCGCCGCGACCGCCGCGATATCGGCGGGATCGATTGCGGCGACAGGCACGTCGGGGAACTGGGCGCGGATCACATCACCCTGTTCGAGTTGCGGCAACCAGCGCAGCGCATTCGACATGAAGGAGCGCGGGCGCAGAAAGGTCCATGCCAGGCCGGATTCGCGCACGTCCCGCTCGGCCTGCGTCATATACGCGGAGACCGCATTGTTCATATCCTCGAGCGCCGCCGAACCACCCGAAAGCAGCACGATGTGCTGGACGCCCGCCTTCTTCGCGCGGGCGAGCAGGTCGGGGGTGTCGGCGTAGCCCGGCAGCAGAAACATTCCTGTGGCCCCGTCCAGGGCTTCGGTCAGGCTTTCCGGCTGGTTCAGATCGCCTGTCACCGCCTCGACACCGGCGGGCAGCTGCGCCCGCGCTGGGTCGCGGACCAGTGCGCGCACGGCAGCGCCGGAATTGCTCAGTGCCGCAACCAGTTCTGTGCCGATATTGCCGGTCGCGCCGGTCACCAGGATCATGTCGTTTCCTCCAGAGTCGCAGCGGGTTGCCCCGTCGATCATGCGGAATCACCGAGCCGCGCGCCCGGACCGATCCCGCGAATGAATCGAGATCGCCGCACCCGCCTCGACCGTACCGTCGGCACACCGAGTTAGGCTCGCGCAGTGGATACTCCGCTACGGCTAGAGGTCATCGTGGCCAGCACGCGCCCGGAGCGATTCGCTCCGGTGGTCGCCGACTGGTTCCTGCGCACGGTCCGGGCGACCCCCGAATTCGACACCGGTGTCATCGATCTCCTAACCACCCCACTGCCGACCGACCTGACCTTCACGGCCGAGGTCGAGGCCTATCGCCGGCGCTTGGCCGCCGCCGACGCCTTCGTCGCCGTCACCTCCGAGTACAACCACGGCTACCCGGCGTCCCTGAAAACCGCCTTCGACAACGCGAAACACGAATGGCGCGCCAAACCCATCGGCTTCGTCTCCTACGGCGGTCTCTCCGGCGGCCTGCGCGCGGTCGAACAACTCCGCCAGGTAGTCGCGGAAATCCACATGGTCTCCATCCGCGAAACCGTCAGCTTCCACCAGGCCAAAAGGCGATTCGACGAATCAGGCAACACCCAAGACGGCGCCGCCATAGACGCCGCCGACCGCCTGATCCGCCAATTGGCTTGGTGGGCGAGAACTCTCCGCACCGCCCGCACCACAGACCCCTACCCAGGCTGACCATCCATGAGCGGAACCCATCGAGCGTAGTCGAATGGTAATTCGACGCGCCGCTGACTACCACCATTTCACTGCCCCGCCAAAAAGCCTGGAACGCTGGGCTGTGGGTCCCGCCCACAGGACCTACCGCAGCTCCAATGCCGCGCACCGAAACAAGCGGCTACTGCGGACTTCCCGCCATGGCTCGCCGCCCGCGCGGATGCCCGATATACGTCGCCTCGCGCGGAATCGACACCAACGTCAGATCGACCTGAGCAGTCCCGGTGCGCAGCACCACATGGTTCCCGATGGCTCCCGGCTGGTGGATCGACAGGTCCGGCCGAGTCGCGGGCCACCCCATCGGATCTCCGGTCACATAGATCGTCGTGACACCGGCGTGCGGCGCGGGTGCCAGCACACCGTCGACCACCGTCGCGGTGAACCCGGCATCGGATTGATGCGTCTCCACCGCGATCTGCAGCCGCTCCGGATTCCCGATGGTCGTCACCAGGTTCTCCCAGGCATGCGTCCGGTCGGTTCGGATCAGGATGCGTTCACCGACGGCCAACGCGCGGAACACCAACTGCTGAGCCAGATACAACTCACCGGCCACATACACCGTCGAAATACCGGTACCGACAATACGGACCGCGACACCCTGCCCCTCGTCATCGGAGCCGATCAGCTGACCGCAACCCGACGACGGCAGATGCAGTGCATCGATCACATCGATCGGATACTCGGTCACCGGAACCGCGTCGTCGAGATCCGGAACGCCCAGCGGCAGATGCGCGAGCAGACCATCGCGCTGCCGCCCGTTCATCGAGATCAGACCCTTGAGCTTCGTGCGCTCCGGCAGCTCCCGCGTGGTCAGCCGCCAAGCCGCACCGATGCTCACCGACTCGGCCGAACTACCGGGACGCAGCCGCACCGCGACCGTCGTACCGCGCGACGGCGCGACCCACAGCTGCGAGAGCAGATCCGAGCCGAGCCGCTTCGGGTCGACCGCGCTACCGATATTCACGCTGTTGCCGACCTCGGCATACCGCCAGCGATGAGTCAGCGTGCGCGGATCGAAGCCCTGCGTGACCTGCAGAACCGCCTTGCGGATCTCGGGTGCGGTAAGGATGCGGGCGCTGCAGTCGGCGTCCTCCAGGGTGCGCATAATGCGTTGCGTCGCAATGGTTACCGCGCGTGAGGCACCCTCACTGCCGCCACCGCGCCGGGCCGCGGCCTCCGGGCACGCGATCGCGTCGAAGCTGATGGCGAGCCACACATTCCGGTGTGCGGTCGCGGGCAGCGGACCCAGCAGCGATTCATAGATCTTGCCCGCGGGCGTACCGGAGCGGCTGCGGTGACCGTGGCTGATGATGTCGATACCGCTGAGCAGAATGTCGTGCTGGTTCAGGCATTTCGCCAATTCCGGCAGCGGCAGCAGATGCGAGGCGTGCACTGTCGTGCGAGCGATCCGGGTCAGCCCGCCCTTGGGGGCCAGTACCTCGACGACGGTGACAACCCGGCTGCCGTCCCAGTACAGCCCGAGCGAGCGACCGTCCGGGCCGCGGAAGTCGACGGTATCGCCGAGCTCGTAATCGCCATGGGTGAGGTAGCGCCACCAGGTGGCGATCCAATCCAGGATGGTGCGCTTGGCGATCGGGATCAGCGGCAGCAGTCCGGCGGCCACCGCGACGCCCAGCGCGGGCCAGGCACCGAGCCCGACCAACAGGGCGAGCAGTCCGGCAACGAGCCCGATCACCTGTGCGATCAACAGATTCCGCAGTGAGATGCGCCCGAGCAGCGGGCGTGGTCCCGCGCCGGCTTGTTCGGCCATCGTCGTCCCCCAAGTACCCGGTATCGGCCGTATCGCAGCGGCCGAGCTGAACAATAGTCCTCGGGAACTGTACTGTGTTCGGCGAACGCGAGCATTGTTCGGGGAGGGAAACATGCCTTCAAAACCCACTACACGGTGGCAGGTGAGCGGTTACCGCTTCCTGGTCCGCCGGATGGAACACGCGCTGGTGCGCCGGGACGTGCGCATGCTGCACGACCCGATGCGCTCCCAGTCCCGCGCCTACGCGGCCGGATTGATCATGGCGATCGTGGTGCTGGCCGGTTGCGGCGTGCTCGCACTGCTGCGTCCGCAGGACAAAGTTGGCAGTAACAAGATCCTGATCGGCAAGGAATCCGGCGCCGTCTACGTGATGATCAACGACGTGGCGCATCCGACGCTGAACCTCGCCTCGGCCAGGTTGGCCGCGGGATCGCCGGAAAAGGCCGTCATCGTCAAGGAATCCGAGATCGGCAAGAAAACGCGGGGCCAGCTGATCGGCATTCCGGGCGCACCGTCCTCACTGCATTTCGACAAGGACGGCAAGGGCCGGATCTGGACCGTCTGCGACCAGATGAAGGTGGACGGCAGCAAGGACCTCACCACCTCGGTGCTCGCCGGGAGTCTCTCGCTCGGCGAGAAGGCCTCGGTCATGGGTAAGGACCGGGCGCTGCTGGTGCAGGGCAAGGAGTCGGCGTATCTGGTCTACGACGGCAAGCGTGCCCGCGTCGACCTCAAGGAGCGCGCGGTCACCGACGCATTGAAGATCACCGGCGCTACCGCCCGGCCGATCGGTGAGGGCCTGCTCAATACGATTCCCGAAGTGCTGCCGATCATTCCGCCCAAGATCGATAATCCGGGCGGCTCGGTGAGCTACTCGATCGGCAACCACCGGATCGGCGACGTGGTGCACGTGCCCGCGCAGCCCAATACGGAATACGTTGTGCTGCAAGACGGTCTGCAGCCGATCTCCCCGGTGACCGCCGAGATCATCCGCAACCGGAACCGCTCGACGTCCGGCAACGACGTAGTCGATCAGATCGACAAGACCTACGCGCCGGTGTCGAACGCACTGCCGGTCGGCATGTATCCGCAGGTCGTGCCGTCAATCGTCGACTACAAGGACCAGCCGGTCAGCTGCCTGTCCTGGAAGCCGCTGGCCGCCGCCGCGGACAACAAGGACGGCGGCAATCGCGCCGAACTGACGGTGCTCACCGGTGTGGCCCTGCCGATTCCGGATAAAGCCAAACTCGTACCGTTGGCTCAAGCGGACGGTACCGGCCCCAACGCAGACTCGGTATACATCCCGCCGGGCACCGGCGCCTTCGTCCAGACCACCGGCATCGAACCCGACAGCCGCCGCAAGGACAGCAAGTTCTACATCGCCGACACCGGTGTCCGCTACGGCATCAAGGATTCCGACGCCGAAAAGGCACTCGGCATGGACACGGATTCGGGCACCAAGGCCGAACCGGCGCCGTGGCCCATCGTCGGCCTGCTCGCAGCCGGTCCGAGCCTGTCCCGCGCGGATGCGATGGTCGCCCACGACGGCGTCGCCGCAGACCCGTCACCGTCGAAATCACCTGTCGCCTCGGCGAATTGAGTCAGTCATCGGATTTCGAGGCCGCGCGCAGCTCGGCGACTTCGCTTCGTAGCGCGCGGATTTCGTCGGCCAGCATCGCGATCTCCACTTCGGTGCGGTCGGCGGTTACCTCGACGGACTTCAGCTGGTCCATCACCCAGCTGGTGGTGGTGCCGATGGCGAAGCTGATCAGGCCGATGCCGAGCGTCATCAGGATCAGCGCGATCATGCGACCCTGCACGGTCACCGGATACACATCGCCGTAGCCGACCGTGGTCACCGACACCATGGACCACCACAGGGCGTCGCCGAAGTTGTGGATCTTGCTGTCGGGTGCGCCGTATTCGGCATCGAAGAACGCCAGACTGCACAGGACCAGCGTGAGTGCCGAACTGGTGCCGACGAATACCGCGAGCCGGGCCCGGGTCACCCGATTGCGGTTGAGTTGGTCGAGCACCAACAGCGCCGCGCGTAACAACCGCACCGGACGAAACGGCGGCAGCAGCACGATCAACAGCTCCAGCGGATGCGTCCGCACGAATCGCCAGCGATTGGTGGACAGCCAGGTCCGGATGCCGAAGTCCGCGACGAAGGCCGCCCAGATCATGATGTCGACCCGTTCGAGCCAGGCATCGAGTCGCGGTGACGCTCCGGTATCGAGCACATGCCAGGCATAGACACCGATGAAGAGCACGGCGAGCACCAGCATCGGGATGCCGGTCGTGCGTTCCCAAGCTTGTCTACGGCTCGGTTGCCCGCCGTCGTGTTGTGCTACGTGCATGGGAACTACCTGTATCGATCGTGTGCGACACCCTATGTACCGCCGTTTGCCACGAAGACGCTACATATCGTCCGACTTGACGCCGAACCGGCGGCGGATGGGGAACGAGGCGAGGTAGCCGAGCACCAAAGCGGCACCGATGATCCCGGTGCCGATCAGCGCGACATTGCGGGCCCGGTTATCCGGCGGCGGTGCCGGTTTCGGCACCGCGAGCTGGGCGCTCTTGGCCGGGCTCGGCCGCTTGGGCGGCAGCGGCGTGCTGCTCACCTCATCGGTCAGCGCCGCGACCGGATCGACCGCGCCGTAGCCGATATACGGACTCCACCCCTCGGCGGGCGCGTGCGCGGTGGCCTGCATCCGCTTGACCACATCCAATGCACTCATGTCTGGGAAGCGGGCCCGTACCAGCGCGACCACGCCGGAGACCAGCGGCGTCGCGAAGCTCGTACCGCTCATCGCCTGTTGCTGCCCTTGTTGATTCACGGTCCCGGTCGCGGTTCCGGCACCGCGCGGGTCGAGCGAAACCATATTCTCGCCCGGCGCGGCCACACTCACCCATGGCCCGGGCACCGTGAACTTCGACGGTGCGCCGTTCGAATCGATCGAGCCCACCGAGATCACATAGTCGTCCCAGCGTGCCGGGCTCACATTGACCCTGACATTGCTCCACGGATCGGCGGACGGTTTCAGCGGATCGATGATCTGCTGTTCGGTCTTGCAGGAGCCGTCCTGGTTTCCGGCCGCCACGACCACGACCACGTTTTTCTCCAGTGTCGCGTATCGCACTGCCGCGCCGATGGATCCGTCGACGTCATTGGACGAGCCGCACCACACCTCGGAGATATTGATGACGCTCACGTTCGCATCGGCCGCGCGCCGGATCGCCGAGGCCATGGTGGCCAGATTGCCGTAGCCCTCGGGCAGGTCGTCGGGATTGCGCTCCCTGGACCGGCCTTCCTTCTGATACATCTTGCTGGTCTGCCGGATGGTCATGATGCGTGCTTCCGGCGCGACACCGGAGAATCCCTGACCGTCGATCTTCGACGCGGCGATCAGGCCCGCGACAAAGGTGCCGTGCCCGTCGCAGTCCTCGGTGCCGTCGCCCGAGTTCGCCACGAAGTCGCCACCGGCGATCAGTCCCGGCAACCGGGGATGCCGCGCGACACCGGTATCGATGACTGCGACGGTCTGGCCCTCACCTTTGGAGAACTGCCACGCTTTTTCCAGATCGAGGGAGCGCTGCGCGGTGGGAATAGTCGCGCCCTCCCCGCCGGACACCGTATTCGAGCAATCGGAATTCGCTGGGCGCTCGGTCTTTTCGGGTGGTGCGGCCGGATCGCCCGCGGGCAGCAGTCCCGGATTCACTGCGGGCGGGTGGTCCGCGGAAGCAGCACCGGCCCCCAGCCCCAGCGACGCGCTCAGACCCAACGCCACGGCTGCCGCCGCGACGCGCATCTGCCTGTTCACAGTCCGCGAACGAGCGAGTAGAGCGAGGCCACCCAGAAGACCAGCGGCAGCACGGCGGCCACGAACGCGTACTCGAGCAATTCGACGCCACGGCGCATCGGCGGTGTCGCGGACTGGTTCGGAATGATGATGCCGAGAATCAGCGCGGCGACCAGCACCACCATTGCCGCACCGAAGACGGCCAGTGGCTGCTCCATGCCGACGGCGACGCCGACCATCATGATCAGCACGATCGCTGCGCCGCCCGCGATCAGCACCACGGCCTGTTCGGCACCCGCGTAGGTCCGGCTGCGGAACATCAGCACCACCGCGGTCACCAGCGCCAGCGCGATACCCGGCCAGTACGGATCCTCCGCACCCGGCTCGGCGCCTGCCAACGCACCCGCCACCGAGAGCAGTGTGGTCGCCGAGACGAGTCCGGCCAGGTACATCCGGGCCCGTTCCGACTTCACCCGCAGGGCATCCATGGTCGGCAGCGCGCGGTGATCGTCCGGATCGTCCTCGGTCGGGTCGATCGGGGTGCCGGGGGATGGCACCGGCGGCAGCGGCAGCTTGGCCAGCAGCATCGAAACCCGCGGCGCGAGTGAAAGACCCGCGAGTGCGAGCGCGGCGACGACGGCGCCGATGGCCTTCTGCGGCTGGTCGGTGAGCACGCCGACCAGCGCGGCAGGTACCGCGTATACCGCGAGCGTGGCCGCGCCGATGAACAGCGCGAGTCCGACGCCGGTGACGCGCCACGCGAGTATCGCCGTCGCGCCGACCAAAACCGAACCGAGCAGCAGATGCGCCCAGCCGTAATCATCCGGCACGTAAAGCATTCCGGCGGTGAACGCGGCGGGCAGCGCGCAGCCGCCGAGCACCAGCGCGGTCGAGGAGTCGCCGTACATCCTGCTGAGCACCATGCCCGCGATCACCAGCAGAATTGCCACGCTCAACGCGAGCGAACCGCTGACCCAGCCCGGCAGTGCGTCTTTGGACAGCAGCAGACCGAGGCAGCCGACGATCATGGTGAGCTCGGCGAGCACCGAACCGGTGATCCGCGCGACCTTCGGGGTCCAACTGCGGTAGTGATCGGCGTCGGCGATCGCGACGTTGTACATGATGTCGTCGAACAGCGGCGTCGGCGCGGTATGCGAGGCGCTCTCCAACATCAGCAGTTCGCCGTCGCGCACACCGTGCTCACCGAGGCTCAGCGAATTGGAGAAGGGCGGATGGCCGATTCTGGCCAGCACCCATTCGGCGGGCTCGAAGCGCTCGCCCTCATTGTCGAAATCGTTGGTGCGGCTGTGTTGAGCGACCATATCGACGACACTCGGGATCACCAGCGCGACCGGCACATCGACCGGAATCGCCATATCCACCTGGGTGTGCTTCGCGAGAATCGTGACCCGGGCAAGGTCGGGCGCACGGACGATACCGCGCGAGGATTCTTCGTCGATGTGGTCAAGTCGCGCGTGCGTCAAGCTTCCCCCAACTCGGTCTCTACCTCGTATTTCCGCGTCCCGTGCGCGAGGGGGCCAAGCTTGCGAACCCACCGTTCGGGCAGCAGAATGCTGGTCGAACTGTACGACATGTCAGCTGTGGCCTCTACACTGAGGCCGAAAAAGCGCAGCTTGCGAAGAGGGGGAGCTCGTCCGATGAGTACCGTCCGGTTCCAGCGGCGCGCGCGTCGCGAGATGCCGCGCTCACCAGGTGGCGAGGTAACGCTGCAGCCGCCGCCCGAAATCCCAAGGGTGACACCGGGCAGCCTGGTATCGAAGCTGATGCCGGTCGTGATGGTCGTCGGCATGGTCGGCATGATGGCGCTGATGTTCACCCAGGGCGGCAGCATCACGTCGAACCCTATGAGCATGATGTTCCCGATGATGATGGTCGTCTCCATGGTCGGCATGTTCGCCGGTCAGGGCGGCGGCAAGGGGCAGAAGGCGGCCGAGGCGAACGAGGACCGCAAGGACTACCTGCGCTACCTCGATCAGGTCCGCAAGGACGTCGACCAGACCGCCACGCAGCAGCGCGCTTCCGTCGAATGGAGCCATCCGGAACCGGCCCTGATCTGGATGCTGGCCGGAACTTCCCGCATGTGGGAACGCCGCGCCGGGGACAAGGACTTCTGCCACGCCCGCATCGGCACCGGTGGGCAGCGCCTGGCCACCCGCCTGGTCGCGCCGGAGACCGGTCCGGTCGAGGAATTGGAGCCGATCGCGGCGGTTTCGCTGCGTCGCTTCGTGCGCGCGCACTCCACGGTTCCGGATCTGCCGACCGCGATCGCGGTCAAGGGTTTCGCGACCATCGCACTCGACGGCGACCGCGCCGAGGCCCGCGATATGACCCGCGCAATGCTGTTGCAGCTGTGCATGTTCCAGGCGCCGGACCAGGTGCTCATCGCCGTCGTCTGCGGCCCGGACACCGCCCGCGAATGGGAGTGGACCAAGTGGCTGCCGCACACCCAGCATCCGGACGCGCAGGACGGCATCGGCACCCAGCGCATGTTCTACGGTTCGATCCGGGAGGCCACCGCGGGCCTGCATCCGTTGCTGGCCAACCGCGTTCGCTACTCCCGTAACCAGCCCGCCAACGCCAACCTGGTGCACATCGTCATCGTCGTCGACGGCGGTCTGCTCGAAGCCGAGGAAGACCAACTTCGCGAATCCGGTTACGAGGGCGTGACCATCATCGACTTGTGTGGCTACGCACCACGTTTGGCGGTTTCGCGCGGCATCAAGATGGTTGTCGAGAACGGTGAATGCGTCGGTCGCGGCGCCACCGGCAACCAGGAGCGTTTCGCGCTCATCGACCGGATCAGCCCGCAGCAGGCTCAGCAGGTCGCGCGCCGACTCGCGCCGTACCGCGCCGCGACCCAGCGCAGCAGCGATGTCGAAAACGATGACGCCGAAGTGATCTCGACCTGGACCCAGCTGATGAAGCTCGGCGATATCGGCACATTCAATCCCGAGCACGCCTGGCGTCCCCGCTACGGCCGCGAGCGGCTGCGCGTGCCCTTCGGTGTCGGCGCGGACGGCGCGCCCATCGAACTCGATATCAAGGAAGCCGCCGAAAGCGGTATGGGCCCGCACGGATTGTGCATCGGCGCAACGGGTTCCGGTAAATCGGAGTTCCTGCGCACCCTGGTGCTCAGCTTGCTGGCCACGCATTCGCCGGACCAGCTGAACCTGGTGCTCGTCGACTTCAAGGGTGGTGCGACCTTCCTGGGCTTGGACGGCGTACCGCACGTTGCCGCCGTCATCACCAATCTCGAAGAGGAAGCCGACCTCGTCGACCGTATGCGCGACGCCCTGGCCGGTGAGATGAACCGCCGCCAGGAAGTGCTGCGCCAGGCGGGCAACTTCGCCAACGTCTCCGAATACGAGAAGGCGCGCGCCGCCGGTGCCGATCTGGACCCGCTGCCCGCACTGTTCGTGGTGCTCGACGAGTTCTCCGAATTGCTCACCCAGCACCCGGATTTCGCCGAACTGTTCGTCATGATCGGCCGCCTCGGCCGCTCGCTGCACGTGCACCTGCTGCTGGCCTCGCAGCGCCTCGAAGAAGGCAAGCTGAAGGGCCTGGAGAGCCACCTCTCCTATCGCATCGGTTTGAAGACCTTCTCCGCCAACGAATCCCGCCAGGTCCTCGGTGTCCCCGACGCCTACAACCTGCCCGGCGTCCCCGGCGGTGGTTACCTCAAGTCCGACTCCGGTGAGATCCAGCGCTTCCAGGCCTCCTACGTCTCCGGCCCCTACGTCGGCGGCGGCTCCCAGCGCGAGGTCACCCAGGCCGGTGTCGCGGGCGGCGAAATCGACATCAAGGCACGCCCTTTCACCGCCACCCACGTCGACTTCCGCACCATCGACCGGGTCCCGCTGCCGTCCGAGCCGACGCACGATCCCGAACCGCAGTCCGAGGACGGCGAACAGATCTCCAACCTCAATATGCTGGCCTCCCGCATTCGCGGCCACGGCCGCGCGGCCCACGAGATCTGGCTCCCGCCCTTGGAAGAGGCCCCCACCCTCGACCAACTCATCCCACGCAGTGTGCTCACCGGCGAGTACTCCGCCGTCGCCACCCTGCGCGCGCCCATGGGCATCGTCGACCGCCCCTACGATCAGCGCCGCGACCCCTTCGTCGTGGACCTGTCGGGTTCGCGAGGCAATGTCGCGGTCGTCGGTGGACCGCAGTCGGGTAAGTCGACTGCTCTGCGCACCATGATCATGGCCCTGTCGCTCACCCATACGGCCGAACAGGTGCAGTTCTACTGCCTCGACTTCGGTGGCGGCACCCTGGCCAGCCTCGAAGGCCTGCCGCACGTGGGTTCGGTGGCCAGCCGTCTCGACGAGGACAAGGTCCGCCGCACGATCGCCGAGATGACCACCATCGTCCGCCAGCGCGAGGCGAGGTTCCGTCAACTCGGCATCGAGTCGATGACCGAATTCCGCCGCCTCCGCGCCATGGACCCGGCGAGCAGCCCGGGCGCAGCCGGTGCGCACGAGGACCCCTTCGGCGACGTCTTCCTGGTCATCGACGGCTTCGGCTCCATCCGCCAGGATTTCGACCCCCTCGAACAGCCCATCATGAACCTCGCGGTGCAGGGCCTGTCCTACGGCGTCCACGTGATCATCGCCCTCGCCCGCTGGGCCGAGGCCCGTCCCGCTCTGAAAGACCAGATCGGCACCCGCATCGAGCTCCGCCTCGGTGACCCCATGGACTCCGACCTCGGCCGCAAGTTCGCTTCGCTTGTGCCGCAGGGCCGTCCGGGACGCGGTATGACGCCCGAGTGCCTGCACATGCTGACCGGTCTGCCGCGCATCGATGGAAGCGCGGATCAGGACAACCTCGGCCAGGCCGTCGCCGATGCGGTGGCGACCATCGCCCGACTGACCCCGGGCCGCCCCGCGCCCGCGGCCAGGATGCTGCCGGAAATGCTGCCGCGCGAGCAGCTGCTGCAACTCGCGGGCAACTGGCCGTCGCAGGTCGATCCGGAAGTCAAGTGCATGCGAATTCCGCTCGGTATCAACGAATCCGAGCTGGCCCCGGTCTATCTCGACTTCAACGAGAGCCCGCACTTCATCGTCCTCGGTGACACCGAGAGCGGTAAGACGACATTGCTCCGGACGATCATCGAGAGCATTGCGGCGTCGAATACCCCGGATCAGGCGCGTTTCATCCTCGGCGACTACCGACGGACAATGCTGGGACTCGTGCCCGACGGATACCTCGCCGGATACGGTTCCACCGCACCGCAGTTCACCCAGAACATGACCGATCTTGCCGCCTATGTCGCGCAGCGGACGCCGGGACCCGACGTCACGCCACAGCAGTTGCGCGACCGCTCGTGGTGGCGTGGCCCGGAGCTCTACGTCATCGTCGATGATTACGACCTGGTCGCCTCCTCCAGCGGCAATCCGGTGTCGGCACTGGTCGATCATCTGCCGCATGCGCGTGACCTCGGTTTCCACGTGATCATCGCGCGGCGCTCCGGTGGTGCCAGCAGGGCCATGTACGAGGCGACGGTAGCGCGCATGAAGGATCTCGGTTCGGCCGCTTTGGTCATGAGCTGCAATAAGGACGAGGGCGTGCTCTTCGGCACCACCCGGCCCGGTATCAAACCGCCGGGGCGTGGCACCTACGTCACGCGCAACAGTGAGGGCCTGATTCAACTGGCCTGGATGCCGCCGGCCGAGTGATGTCGAACGTAGATCTGGTGGTGACCGACACCCGAATATGGGCGCGCGGTCCGGCCACACATTGGGACGTGCCGCCCTCGGTGGTGCTCGGCAGCAACGGCGATCTCGTTGTCGGCGAGCCACTTACGCCGCCGACACAGGTCAGCTCAGCCGTCCAGTACGTCGCGGCGGATCGGATCGCTTTGCTGCCGCGCGTGCCGAGCCTCGCCGAGGCGATGGGCTCGGTAGTCGGCACCGTAATGCGCAACCTCGGCGTCCCGGTTCCGTGTGCGCAGCTCACCGTCGTCTGTCCGACCGAATGGGGTGGTCGTCGGCGAGCGGTATTCGCCGAGGCCGCCCGCCGCTTCGCCGCTGATGTGCTGTTCGAGGACATGGCGATTCGCGCGGTGATAGCCGATGTCGGTACCGCCCGCAGCCGCCGCACGGTCGTCTTGGAATGCGGCCCGCTCTCGACCACCGTGACCGCCGTGGTGCGCAGCCATCAGGGCATCCGAATCGAATCGTGTGAGCACGAACCGAATCTCGCGGTCGCCGATATCGAGCCGGAGTCGAGTGGCTTCTACGATCTGTGCGAGCTCATCGATCGCGTGCTCGCGGGTCAGCCCGCCGATTTTGTTCAGGCCGTTGGAGTTTCCGATCCGGCGAAGCTGGACCTGATTCGTTCGGCGGTGCAACAGGTCTGTACGCAGGCGATCGAAGTGCGCCCGATCGCGGGCGCGGATCTGGTGCGTGGACCACAGCAGGAACCGGAATATCAGCCCGAAGTCGCGCCATTGCCGACCACCGAGTGGATGCAGCCGCTGCGTCAGCGGGCCGCGGCCATGCAGCCGCCCGGTCGAAATACCAAGGCCTATGCGATCGCTGGTATTGCCGGAGTGCTGGTGGTCGCCGCCGTGGCTGCCGGTGCCGTATTCGCATTCGGCGGCTCGGACGATACCCCTGCGGTCTCGGCGGCGAGCACCTCAGCGGCCCCAGCCACGACCGCGCAGTCGCCGGTCACCCAACCATCGACGACCTCGAAGTCAGCATCGGAAACCGTTGGGCGCGTACGCTTTCAGATCCCGTCCGGGTGGCGCCTGACGCAGGCCATCGACCCCACCAAATCGCGGGTCGACCTCGTCCCGTCGGACGGCACCCGTGCCCGCATCACACTGATCCAGACCCCGGTCGCTCCTGGCACCGGATACGAGCAGGTGGCCGCCAATCTCGAAACTCAGATGAAGCAGCAGCCCAACGGCAAGCTGAGCGATCTGAAGCGCGACGTGGTCTTCGGCGGTAAGTCCGGGCTCGCCTACACCGAGCAGCCAGGCGACGGCTCGACGGTGAGCTGGCACGTCCTGGTCGAGTACGGACTTCAGGTCAGCACCGGATGCCAGTACCTCGGTGGCACCGACTCGATCAAACAACCCTGCGCGCAGTTCGCAGCCTCGCTACAGGTCAATCCCTGAACGGTGTTGTCCCAGTGCGATTGCACCGCGTTCGGCGCATAAACAATTCGAGCCCCCGGCAAACCGCCGGGGGCCACGAATAGTTCGTATCGGGAACTCAGAAGAGGCCGGCGAGGGCGGTGTCCGTGCCCTGCAATTCGGAGTTTCCCTTGTCGATCAGCGTCGCGGCACCGCTCAGCGTCGTGTTCAGCTGGACGACGTGCTGGTTCCAAGTCGTCTGGTACTGCTCGAAGGCCTCCTTGGCCTGACCGCCCTGCGTGTCGAAGAATGCCTTGACCTTCTTCTCGAACGCCTCGAGCTCGTTCCGAATGTTCTCGGCGCGGTTGAGGATCTGGCGGGCACCGTCCGCAACGCCGTCGAAATTAGCGGAGATCGGCTTGTCCATGCTCATTATTCAGACTCCTTTGTGGCGTGATTCTGGAAATTAGACCGCGGGCAGGTCGAGGCTGGAAACCTGTGTCTGGATCTGCGAGGCGAAATCGTGCGTCTGATCCGAGAACTGGTTGCTCATCTTGAGGAGGTTGTCGGCGGTCTGCATCAGCTGGTCGTTCATCTTGGAGGCCTGGAAGTAGTACCGCTCCATGAAGGCATTGAAGGCGTCGCGGGCCGCGCCCTGCCAGTTGGCGCCGTTCGTGACGTTGTCCTCGTCGGTCTTCAGCTGACTGATCGCGGCGTTCAGGCTGTTGTGCTGCTCCATGAACTCCTTCGCCTTCGCATTGATACCCTCGGTATCCGCAACGAAATTCCCTGGTGAAGTCATCGCTTCTGCTCCTGGTTCTGGTTCTGGTCAACATCCCGACTGCGAGTTGACCTCGTTCATATGGTTGGACGCGTCCTCGGCCCGTTCGGTTCCATCCAGTTCTGAAGAATCTGGCAGTTCCATCGCGTCACACGGGCGCTGTAGCTTTGTCGACCGGGCATCATCACGGTCGGAGGGCCACACAGATCCCCCGGATGCCTTGGACCGCAATGTCATCGTCTCGGTCACGACCAGCACACCGATCCCCTCCTTCCCCCTGCTCGCGGCCACTGAACTGGCGAGTGGGCTGGCTGCGAATACCCTACCGAACAGCGCAGTGTCGCGTCTACAAGACCGATCCCGCTTCGATAAGACTGTCGACCACGTCCGCTGTGTTATTTGACGACCTTGGCGATCGACGGAACCATCTTGTCGACCAGTGCGTCCTGGGACTGCCCGGTCCATACCTGGAAAGCCTGTACGGTCGAGGGGTCGTCGATCACAACGATTTTCGCGTTGCTGGACAGGATGCTGCCGGGCAACCCACGCAGGCCACCGTTCCCGGCTTGGCTGTCGGTCCGCAGCACGATCACGACCTCGGAATCGACCTCCGCCGAATAACTTGCGGCCGACAGTGCGCGGGGCGACTTCTCATCGCCGACGGCCTTGTATTTGGTGCTGTAGACAAAGCCGAGGTTCTGCAGGAACTTGGATTGCTCGCTGGGATTGAGCACCACAGAGAGCGTCGAGTTGCCGAAATTGAATGCGGTGACCGTCTTTCCGGAGAATTGCGGATTGGCGTTTCGTGCTTCGGTCACCTTGTCGCCACCACCGGAATCGGATCCGCCGCTGGACAAGAAAAACGTTCCAGCTGCGACAGCGGCAACGACGACCACGGCGAGAGCCGCCGGTATCAGGAATCGGCGGATGGGTGACCGGCGCGAGTGGTTTCGCTGGGTCGCGATCAGGCTCTGGTCGGCGTTTTCCTGGGGCGCGAATCCTGTTGTGGAAGTCCGGGTTTGGGTGTGGTAGCCGGTGCCGGAAGCGTACGGATCTCCGGTAACCGGCATGGTCGGGTTGGTCGAATATCCCGCGACAGGCATGCGGTTCTCGGTCGAGTACCCGGCCTCCGGGGCACGGAATCGAGCACCGTATAGGGCGGCCTCGGCGGCCTGGGTGAACTCGCGACATGTTGCGTAGCGCTGTGTCGGGTCCTTGGCCATCACCTTCTCGATCACCGCGTCCAACGCGGGCGGCAGTCCCGGTCGAACCGCGCTCAGTTTCGGTGGCGGCTCGTGCATGTGGCCCATCATGACCACGGCCGGCATGGTCGACGGATACGGGTTCTGCCCGGTCAGCAGCTTGAAGAACGAGCAGCCGAGGCTGTAGATATCGGCGCGATTGTCCAGGCTGGTTCCGACCAACTGCTCAGGCGAGGCATAGGCAACGGTAGCCATGAAATTGCCTGTCGCGGTGAGGTCTTGGCCGTCCTCGGACGATTTTGCGACACCGAAGTCGGTGAGCAGTACCCGCTCCTCATCGCCTGCTTCGGCGGCGGAGAGCAGGAAGTTCGCCGGTTTCACATCTCGGTGCAGCAGCCCGCGCCGATGCGCGTAGTCGAGCCCTTTGCCCACCTCGGACACGATCCGCAGGGCGCGCTGCGGGGTCATCACGGAGGGGCCCTTCTTGGCCTCGTCCGCGGCATCGACACCGTCGACGTACTGCATGGCGATCCACAGCTGCCCGCTCTCCTCGCCGCGGTTGTACACCGCGACGATATTCGGATGATCGAGTCCGGCAGCCAGATTCGCTTCGCGCTCGAAGCGTGCGCGGAATTCGTCGTCGGTGGACAGATCGGCGCTCAGCACCTTCAATGCGTCGCGACGCGGGAGGATCGGGTTCTGGGCCAGGTAAACCGTGCCCATACCGCCGCTGCCGAGAACTTGAAGTACCCGGTAGCCGCCTACGATTGCGCCGGGCCGCAACGCCATTCGGTCCTCCTCGATGATGTCGAACGCCCGGACACGCGAGCCTCCGTCAGAAATCTAGCAAGTCGTCGGTGGGTATTCGAGTCGCATCCGAACCGTCCTCAACGGCTCTGCAGCAGGACATACTGCGCGGAGACCTTCTGGTGCAGATCCTGCAGCTGCTTCCCGAATGCCTGCACGACGTACCGATCGACCTGGAACATACAGAGATTTGTCGAGCCGGTCGGATTCTTCTCGGTTACTCCATCCGCGAAACATTGGACATGTTCGCCGAGTCCGGCCGGTGCAGCGACCATCTTCTGATCGGGCTTCAGTGGCTGCCACGTCGTCCAGAGGCCGTCGGCGTCCTTCAGAGATTTGGTTCGGAAGACGACGGCATCGCCGAAGGACACCAGATCGACGTTGTACTTCTCCAGTTCCGGCAGTGTTGCTTGGCCGGCATTCATCAACGACACCGTCCCGCGGCCGCTGAAAACACCATCGGGCTCCGCGCGAATGGGACTTTCCGGATTGCTGGGTATGGTTCGGCCGAGTAAACCCTGTGGGTCGAGCGGGATACGTGAGAGTTCGCCGGCCGGAGTCGGCTGGAACTTGTCGAGCAGCGGGAGTTGCACTGCGAGCATCTTCTCGACCTGCGATGTCAACGCGGGCAGATCGGGTGCCGAGGTATCGTCCACCACTTTGATGTAGACGATGTACCGGTCGTGCACCGTCCATGAGCCGACGGAGGAGATGTCGGGCCGCCAATGTGCGTACGTATTCGGCTTCGAAATCGAAACGGGCTGATTGTCGGCGTTGTAGGTGAAGTCGTCGTGTTCGAGGGTCGGTCCGACGGCCGACGCGGTTTGCGCATCCGGGAACATCAGCACCGCGACATTCAGCGTTCGTCGCTTGTCCTCCTGCGCGCCCCCGGTTCGCCACGCGTTGACCCAGCCCGCGACCAACTCCTTCGCGACATCATCGAAGGTGTCGTTGATGACCAGGCTGCCGAGGGTCTTGCGGTTGAGGACAATATGCGTCGCGATGCCCCAGGCATCCTCGACGTAGGCGGGATCGGCTTCATACGGCAGCGCCACATAGTCGGCCAGTCGTTGTGCTTCGCGCGCCCGAGCTTGTTTGCTGCTCTTGGCATTACCCACTTGGCGCGGCTTGGTCTGATAGTTGCCGAAATCGAGCTTCGACGCGTCCGGCTCTGCGCGGACCGGCTGTCCGGTCACCTGCGAGCCACAGCCCGCCGATGCGGTAGCCAACGCCGCGACCGTGCACAACGCCACCACTATTCGAACGGCCGTCGGCCTGGTAGTGAGCTTCATGCCCTCCCCCTAACGCCCGTAAGCCAGTAACTTGTATTGCGCAGCCGCTTTTTGGTACGCCTCTTGCACATTGGTTCCCTCGACCTTCGCGACATATCGGTCGTACGCGAGATAGCACACCGGCGGATAACTGAGTGAAGAGGTCTTTTTGTCCTTGGTGTCGAAACACTTCGCGTCCGGCATGTTCGGTGGCGCGTCGATCGGGCGGTATCCATCGGATCGCTGATCGATAAGGGCGGCGATCAGGCGGACGGTGCTGCTGACATCGCGAGTGCGAAAAACCTTTTCGCCGGAGTATGCGACCAGATCGACGCCGGCATCATCGAAGGCGGCTTTGGATAGTGCCGGGAACCTCTCGGAGGGCAGCGCGCTGCGTGCGGTCATGAGCCTCGTCCGATCGATCCCGGAAATGCTCATCTGCCGGTCTTCGAGCGGCAGGGTCCGGCCGAGCAGGCCGTCCACATCCAGCGGAAGGGACCCGAGCTGATCGATCGGCGTCGGCGAATAGTTCTTCAGTGCCTCGATACTCTTGGTAAACGTCGCCTGGGTGAAAGCGATCAGCGGCGCGGTGTCGACAGGTTCGCTGACCGGATCGGTGATGTACACGTACAGCAGCATGGTGTCGTGTGCGAGAAATGAATCCAGCGTCCGTTTACCGGGCGACCATTTCGCCCGGGCGCTCGGGTGTTCCGGGATCGTCACGGTCTCGCCGGGGTCCAGCTCCGCCTGGCGGTCGGCCAGGCGACGGGCCGCGGTCTCGGCCTTGGCCGCGTCGGAGAATCGAAGCGTATCAATGATTACCGAGCTGCCGACCCACGGGTTTTTGCGGCGTTCGCCGGATGATTCCCACCCGGCGACGAGTCCTTGCGCGAGGTCGGGGAACTCCATGCTCGGGATAGAGGTCATGGTTGCCGGTGATTTCAGGGTGGTCCGCCCATCCACCGATGCCAGGCGCTGGTAAGCGAACTTCCCGTCTATTTCGAAAGGCAACGGTATCGAGTTTCCGATCCGCACCGACTCCAGGTTGGCTCCCGAGTCCGCCGTGCGCGTGGATTCCATATCGCGTGGCGTTGTCGGATAGTTCCCGGAGTCCAGTTTGGTTACGTCGATGGCGGGGGTGGTCGCGTCCTTGCTGTCACCGCAGGCTGCGGTAGCGGCGAGGGCCACGGCGATCATGGCGTACAGGCTGTGTCGGAATCGCATGTTCGGACTCACTCGCTCTTGGCCAGGATTGCGTATTGAGCGGCGGCGCGCTGGTACAGCACCGGGTCCAGGTTTCCGGTGAACGTGCGCCCTACGACAACGGCCGCGTACCTCCCATAGACCACGACGCAATATTGATCGAAATTCCTTGTGTCGTCTCTGGTATCGAGCTTGATACAGGTGGCATCGGGCAGGCCCGGTGGCGATGGGATGATCTCGTCGTTCTTACCGGCCTTGGCCAGGACGGATTGGAGGTGGAAGGCGCCGGACAGGTCCCGCGCACGATAGAGGATCGCGCCACGGCGTCCGACAAGATCGACCCCGCTCTCATCGAATGCCTTCTGCAGCTCGATCGGATTGCGTTCGAAGTGCAGTTCGCCGGACGGTTCGAAATAGCCGAAATCACTCTTGCCGATGAACGGGTCGCTGAAGTCCGGGGCCTCGGGCAGTGCGCGGCGCATGATGTTGTCCGGATCCGTCGGCAGGTCGAGCAAGTCGTCCAGTGGTACCGGCTTCTGCTGGTCCAATCGGGTGATCTGCAGGTCGATCGCTTTACCGATATTGTTCGCGACCATGGTCTGATCTGGTTGGGGGAGAGCGGCATTCGCCACGATCACGTACGGGCCGTGCGCGACGAACGAGGTCACCGTCTTGTCGTCGGCCGAGGAGGCCCGAGCATCCGAATGACCCGGGATGGCCACCGGATGACGGCCCGGATTGCTGTTGGTGAGCTGATCGAACTGGTCGGCGGCGGCTCGCCCGGCCGCGTCGGTCGGGAAGCGCAATATCGAGATGATCAGCTTCTTACGACTGCGGAGATTACCGTTGGTGCCGGAGACATAAACTCCCGCAAGGAGATTGTTGTCCGTCGCGACCGGACGATACAGTTCGGGAAAGGATTTCTCGCTGATCATCGAATCGGCATTCGCCATTAACGTCTGATTCGCGGTCACGCTGATTTCGCTGTCGATCTCGAACGGATGAACCAGGTAGTTGAGCATTCGGCGCGCTTCGATCAGCCGCAAGTCGGGAATGCTGGTGATGTCGGGAGCGTAGGCAGTCGGCTCGGCGGTGTACGCCCCGGTCTTCAATGTCACGACATCGACCGGCGAAAGCCCCGGCCCCGGTTGCCCTGTCACGGTCGTCGAACAACTCACGCTCGCTGCGGTTGCTGCGGCGAGCAGTGCGACGAACCCGCCTCGGTACCTCATGCTTCCCCCGTTCCGGAGCTGTTCTCCCCGTTCGCTTACTCCCCGCGGGATCCTACTTCACACCTCTCGTCAGCGCCGGAACCGTTTTGGGAAGGGCAGCGACTCGGCCGGCCCCTACGTCACGTGGGTTTTGAGCACCGGAACCGCGTTCTGCGCATGCCGTGTCAGAGGCTATTGGCCAAAAGCGCGTACTGCGCGGTCACCTTCTGCCGCACATCCGGCTCTTTATCGCTGGTGACCACACCGACATACCGCTTGTACGGGACGTAGCAGCGGTACTTGTACTGCCGCTCGGGATCGCCTTTGCTGTTGAGCTGCAAGCACTTCGCGCCTGGCACATCCTTGGGTGCGTCGATCGGGTCGAAGGTGTTGCGCACCTCGTCGATCAGCCCGTCGATGAACTTCTGGCCGGCCGGATAGTCGCGCACGCGGGTGACCGAGCCGTTGTCGACGATGGCGAACCGCTCGACCCCGACCTCGTCCACCAGCTTCTGGGTCTTGGCCTCGTCCTCGGCCGAGTGCACGAAATAACTCGGACCGTAGATCGCGAAGTTATCGGCATTCGGGGTGTGCCCACGACGATCCGCGACCACTACCCGCCCGAGCATGCCCTCCGGGTCGACCTTCAGGCTGCTGAATTTGTCCTGTGGCGTGGCTTGGAATTTGTCCAACGCGGGGACCTGGGCGTCGAGTGTCTTCTCGACCCAACTCTGCAGGTCCGAACTGTCCGCGCGGGGCCGTCCGACGAACAGCGAGATGACGAACTCCTTGTGCGCCATGAAGGTTCCGATATTGGCAATGCCCGGGCGCCAGTGGATATAGGCATCCGGATATTTGCTCGACGTCAGTTTGCGGTTGTCGGGTGAGATGTTGATATCGGCGTCTTCGAGTTCCCGGGCGGCGATCTTCGCGGTGGCCTCGTCCGGGAACCGGAATACCACGTTGGTGATCGCGGTGGTGTCGGCCGACGGCCGGGTCTGACCCGGTGGATCGGGCTTGTCCGAACCGCTGGTGGCGTATCCGGTGAGGTACTTACGGTTCACCAGCACCGGCTTGGACGCGGACGCGACGTGTTCGACGGCATCGTCGATGCTGCTGAGCACCTTGCCTTCGCGCCCGTAGGTGAGCGACGGGTCGATCTTCGAACTGGCGACCACGGCCTCCGACATTCGCATGCCCTCGACCAGCGCCCCATTCGAGCCCGCGTCCTGGTCGTATTTGTGTCGATCGACCGGATAGGTGCCGACCTCCAGTTTGCGCACGTCTTGCTCGGCCGCCAGCGGCGTACCCTGCACGCCGCTGCAGCCGGCCAGCACGCCGGTCACCGCGATACAAGCCACGGCGAGCGCGATGCGCGAAGTCCTAACCATGACAGGCCCCTCGTTCCTCCCGATGTCCATCTGAAGTTACCGGACGGACGCCGGGGAGGGGGACCCCTCAGGGCTTGGATTGCAATACCCTTGTCGATGTGGCGACGACCGCGCGATGCGCACCTCCGAAAGGCCGATACCGTTGAAGGATCGGCAGGTTGAGGTCGTTGTCGGAGGTCACGCCGTCGCCCGGGTCGCGGGTGCGGTGGTGGTCGTCGCACATCGTGGGCATGCGCGCCCGACTCCGGACGCACCCGCCGTCATCGCGCTGGAGTCGCTGGCCGAACTCGTGCGCGACGCCGCCGAACAACATCCGGAGGGGCAGGGCGCGCTGGTCGCGCGGGCGGCAACCCGCTGGCTGATGACGCATGCCGAGCGGATCAGTCCCGGTGCGCCAATCGATTTCGGCATCCTGTCCGCGGCCGAGACCGGCGGGGTGGCAATCTTCCTGCACGGTGCCGTCACCGCGGTGCTCGCCGGTGACGGAACGCTCGAGCGCTATCGGGGCAGCGATGCTGCCTTCACGGTGGACCGGGTCGCATCGGTGCCCGCGCGTGCGGTCGCGCTCTTCGTCGATGACCCCAAGGGCCGCATTCCGGATATGCCCGCCGAGCGGGGGATCGGCTGGTTGGTCGAGGGAATCGCACAGGCGGGCGGCGCGATCGTCTGGTCCGACGCGGTGCGCGGCCGGTCCGAACCGGCGCGATCCGAGCACGCGCATCCACCGCCGACCGCGCGCATCGACTCGGGACCGACCCAGCGTCCCGAGCCCGAACCGCAGCTCGAGGCCGAACATCTGACCGAGACCCGCGCCTCTACCGCGATGCTCGATTCGGTTCAGGAGCAGGAACCGGTCGACCCGCATCACGCGCCGACCCAAATGGGCGGCACCAATCCGGCCCCGCGCCCGGATCCGGATCTGCAGCGCAGGCTGGAGGCCACCGCGAAGGCCACCGCGCTCACCGTCAAGGTGCTGGGATTCAAGTGCGCGCGTGCGCATCCCAGCGATCCGCGCTCGGCGTTCTGCACGGTCTGCGGGATGCCGGTGGATCAGACGCAGCAGCTGATCGAGGTGGTCCGCCCGCCGCTGGGCATGCTGGTCCTCGACGACGGCATGACCTACATGCTGGCCGCGGATGCGGTCCTCGGCCGCGATCCAGAACATTCCGAACAGGCCCGCCGCGGCATGGTGCCGTTGAAGGTCGAGGATTCCTCGGGCGGCATGTCCCGCGCGCACGCCGAGGTGCTGCTGGTGAATTGGGATGTGTCCCTGGTGGATCGGGGTTCCACCAATGGCACCCGCACCCGCCTGCCCGGTTACCGCGACTGGATCCGCCTCCCACCCCACCAGCCGATGGGCCTGATACCCGGCACCGAAATCATGATCGGCAACCGGGTGCTGCGATTCGAACCAGCCGCCCCGCCACCTTTCGGGTGATCGACCAGCCGACCCGCGGCATCTATAAGACCCGGTGTCGCCGGGCGGTGGTACTGCCACGAGCAGACCTGTGACTTTGGTTGCAGGCCAACCCTGGTGGAGCAATTCATCAGGTCGTGCAGGTGTTGCGCGTTTTGACACATTTCACGATCGGGAGCTCAGGAATACCGCGACGTGCAGGTGTGCTCGCCGTTGAGCACTCCGGCGCGGAACGCGTCGACCCGGGAGAACCCACTCGGTACGGTCTTGCCCTCGATATCGCTGGCCGCCAGCCCGTCGGCCAGTAGTCCGGAGACCGCCTCGTCGAGATCGCCTGCGGCCAAGACGATATCGCCCTGGGCCTGGGTTCGTCCCGGCTGCGCGAGCTTGCCGGTGACCACACCCGACAGGCAGGCCGCGCGTAATCCGGTCTTGGCACCGACGAGCTGCTGGCCGTTGCTCTGCTGCACGGCGAGGGTGTAGCGCGAGATGAAGACGATGTAGCCGTTGTAATCGCCGGTCACCTTGAGCGGCAACGGATCATTGTCATCGGCATCGGAGGTGCCGCGCTGCGCGAGCGCCGGCACATCGGTCGCGATGGTGTTCTTGGCCGGGCAATACGAAACCGGCGGTGTGGCAACGCCGTTCTTGCAGTCGATTTTCGCGCCGGAGTAGTCGTAGGTCGGCGCCGACTTCAGCGGCAGGATCGCGGCGAGTGCCTTGCTGAGCTCGATCAGACTGTCCTTGTCGATCGGATTCTCGCCGTGGCCGGGATCGTCCTTGAAACTCTGCGGCAAATTGCCACGGCGGCGCTCGATTTCGTGCATATCGATGGCCTTGCACGCCTTCGGACCATCGGTGAAGCCGATCTGCACGGCCGTGACCCGCTCGAATGCCGAACCGTGCACGCTCTCGGGATCATCCGGATTGGAGTCCCGAATGGCGACGGTCGCGGCCAGCACCGAGTTCAGGCCGTCGGAGGTATTGATGGTGAAGTGCTTGGATTTGCCTTCTGCCACATGGCGAATGAACGCACCCGAGAAGCAGTCCGCCTGCTGCTCCTTGACGATCACCGGATCCTTCGCCTGCACGATTTTCGCCAGGGTCTGGATGGCGTGTCCGTATTCATGGGCGAGCACCATGATCACGGCCATCTTGCCGAAGGTGTCCTCGATCGTCGGCAACAGCACCGAGCGGTCCCAGCCGATCGAGTTGTCCAGTCGGCAGTAGGCCGCGTTCACCAGGTGATAGGTGGATTCCCTGCAGAATTCGAGTGCCTGGGTGCGCGGCGCCTTCGCGCTCCAGGAGATCAGCTTGTCGACCGGCTTGAATTCGCCGTCGAAGTCCTTGCTGTATTCGGCGCGCCAGTATGTCTGGATATCATCGATCGCGTTGAGCGCCAGGGCATCCACCTCGCCGCTGTCGCCGTTCACCGCGGTGAGCGAGCTGTCGGGGACGCCGTCGCGCGGTCCGCTCGGACCGTTCGTGGTGGGCAGTCCGGCGACCTTGAACGGATCGTCGTAGACCGAAACCGCTCGACCGTGGACCGCGCGAGTGCAGCCCGCCAACATTGCGATTACGCACAGTGCTGCGGCAATGACTGCGGTCGCTCGGAGTTTCGGCAAGGCTCCCCCTAGTCGGCCGGTCGCACGTTCATAACGGTCTCCGGATCGGGGCATAAAGGCGCATCGGGGGCACCGCCGAAGTCCGGGTGATGGAATAGTATCCGCTGCATGTCTTTACCGGGGGCGCAGACCATCACCGTGCGCCATGATGGAACCGAACGGGTCTTCGATTCGAATCAACAGGTCACGATGGGCCGCGCACCGGAAGTGACGTTGTTCGTGGACAGCCCACTGGTCTCGCGGGTGCATGCGACGCTCGCCTGGCAGGGGAACAGCTGGGTACTCACCGACAATGGCAGCACCAACGGCGTTTTCGTGGATGCGCGGCGGTTGAGTCAGCCGGTGCCGATCAATCGGCCGACGCAAGTCCGCCTCGGTGATGCGATCAGTGGTCCGCTATTGCATCTGCTGCCCGCGACGCCGGCCCAGCCGCAGCGACCGCAGGCAGCGCAACCGCCACCGTCGCAACCACAGTCGTCGGTGCCGCCGGGTTATCAACATCCGCGACGGACACCGCAGGCACCGCCCCCGTCCCAGCAGCGTCCGCAACAGCAACGTCCAGAGCACCCCCCGCAACCGCCTTCGCAGCCGCAACCCCAGCAGCCACCGCCCTCCCAACCGCAGCAGCCGAACGTCAATATGACCTTCAAGGCCGACACCTCGATGCTGCCGCCGGTTCGCACCCGCCCGTCCACGGCGCCGATCGCGAGGGCCGATCGCCTGCCGCCCGGCGGGCTGAATATAGGTCGTACCTCCGACAATCAGATCGTCGTCAACGATCCGCTGGCCTCGCGCAAGCACGCCCGGCTGGTCGCGGACTCCGAGGGCCTGACCATCGAGGACCTCGGCTCGGCCAACGGCACCTTCGTCAACGGCCGTCGCGAACAACGCACGGTGCTGCGCGAGCGCGACATCATCACCATCGGAAATATCGACTTCGTCGTCCAGCAGGGCACATTGGTGCATCGGCAGAAGCCGGTCGCCGAACAGGGCCTGCACGTGCACGGTGTCGGATTCACTGTCGAGGGCAATAAGCAGCTGCTCGTCGATGTGAATATGCAGGCGGGACGGGGCACGCTCACCGCACTCATCGGACCTTCCGGTGCGGGCAAATCGACGCTGTCGAAATTGATCGCGGGCAGCACGCAGCCCTCCGGCGGTGTGGTCACCTTCGAAGGTCGCAATCTGCACGCCGAATACGAGGCGCTGCGTTCCCGCATCGGCATGGTGCCGCAGGACGATGTGCTGCACCGTCAGCTGACCGTGCGCCAAGCCCTCGGCTACGCCGCCGAACTTCGACTGCCGCCGGACAATTCGAAGGCTGACCGCCAGCAGGTGATCGACGGTGTGCTGAAAGAACTTTCGCTCACCGAACACGCCGAGACCAGGGTGGACCGGCTCTCCGGTGGTCAGCGCAAGCGCGCGTCGGTGGCGCTGGAACTGCTCACCGGTCCGTCGCTGCTGATCCTGGACGAACCGACCTCGGGCCTGGATCCGGCGCTGGACCGTCAGGTGATGACGATGCTGCGCGAGCTGGCCGATGCCGGTCGCACCGTCATCGTGGTCACCCACTCGGTGGCCTGCCTGGACATGTGTGATCAGGTGCTGTTGCTCGCACCCGGTGGCAAGACGGCCTTCTGCGGTCACCCGGCCAGCGTCGGCGCGGCCATGGGCACCAGCGACTGGGCGGAGATTTTCGGGCGGGTCGCCGCGAATCCGGATCAGGCATTCGCCGCGTACCGGTCCAGGCTGGCCTTCGCGCCACCGCCGCCACCGCCCGCGCCACCGCGTCAGGGCTCGGCGGGCAGCCCGCCGCAATCCGGGCGCGCCAAGCAGTTCTCCACCTTGGCGCGACGGCAGGTCCGATTGATCTTCGCCGACCGCGGTTACCTGGCGTTCCTGGTGATCCTGCCCTTTATCCTCGGTGCGCTGTCGCTGGTGGTGCCGGGCAGCAACGGTTTCCAGAGCGGTCCGCTGGAGCAGGTGCAGAGCGGCAACGAGGTGCTGTTCGTCCCGTCCGGAGGCAGCGAGACCCAGCAACTGCTTGTCGTATTGATTTTGGGCGCCTGCTTCATGGGATCCACGCTGACCGTGCGTGATCTGGTCGGCGAGCGCACCATCTTTTATCGCGAGCGCGCGGTCGGGCTGCTGCCCTCCGCGTATTTGCTCGCCAAGATCGCGGTGTTCAGCATTACCGCGTTCCTGCAGGCGGCGGTGCTGGTCGGCATCACGCTGGTCGGTAAGAAGCCGCCGCTGGAGGGTGCGGTGATCCCGAACGGGCCCACCGAGCTCTATCTCGATATCGCGTTGACCGCGGTGTGCTGTGTGGTCTTCGGCCTGCTGCTGTCCAGTCTGGCCAAGTCCAACGAGCAGGTCATGCCGATGCTCGTGGTGATGATCATGGTCCAGCTGGTCATGGCGGGCGGCCTGATTCCGGTGACCGACCGGGTGGTGCTCGAACAGGTCTCGTGGCTGTTCCCGTCACGATGGGGTTATGCGGCCGGGGCGTCGACGGTGGATATTCGGACACTGTTCGCCAATGCGCAACCCGACGCGCTGTGGAAGCACGAGCCGAATATCTGGTATCTCGATATCGGCCTGCTCGTCGCGATAACCGCGGTATTGGCGATCATCACCTGGCGTCGGCTGCGGTTGCGGAAGTCGAACGCGTGAGGGGCCGCTCAGGCGGGCTCTCACCAGATGCGGTGAGCATGTCGCTCGCGCAGCAGGCACACTTATGCCTGTGACGGTGCGAGTTGGGGCAGTACATCTCGGATGGGATGTGGTGTCCGTTGCCGCGGGCGGCGGTGGGACACCGATCCGGCCCGTGCAGGTAGAAGGTACATACACGCCGCCGGCATATCTGCTGGCGGATTCGTCGGGTCGGCTGCACACCGCCGGAGTGGAGCGGCAGCGGCCGGATCTGGGGATGGCGATCGCCGACGTGCGCGACATCCTCGGCCATCCGCAGATCGTGGTGGCCGGTGCGACCTGGCCTGCCGAGCTGGTCTTCCGTGCCCGCATGTACAACCCGCTCGCGGCCATCGGCAAATATCTGCGCGGCAAACCGGATCTGGTCGCCTTGCCGTTCCCGGACGGCTGGCCCGACGCGAAGGTCGATGTGTACGTCGACCTGGTCGAACGGCTGGACGTCACGGTCGAACCGCTGCCGGAAAGCGTTGCGCTGTCCGGATATGTGCGTGCGCTCGGTCTGGTGCGGTCCCCGGACGATCGCAATCCACACGGCATCGGCGCGACCGGGGTGTACTCCGACGGGCGGACCATGCTGGTCGTCGCGGTGCACGGGGACGATGAGCAGCCGACCGAATCGGTCGACGTGCCGGTCACCGCGGAGGCCATGCGCGATGCGCGTTCGGCCGACAATGTGGTGATCGAGGTGATGGCCGCGGCCCGCTCGATCGGCGCGGACACCTCGACGGTGCTGTTGTCCGGCAATGTCTGCTTCAACGACGCGCTGCGCTTGGCGTTCCAGAATCATCTCGGGCACCGGTTGCATGTGGCCGATCATCCGATGCACGCGCTGGTGCTCGGTGCCTCGCATCTGCTGGTGACCGATAACGAGAACGGTGAGCCGGAGTCGGCGGGACGGCATGCCGAGCCCGCGCCGCCGCGGGTGCGGCAGGCGGAGTCGCCCCAGTATCAGGCCGAATCGGCACAGCAGCAGGCGCTTTCGGTGCAGCGGCAGGCCGAGGCCGCGCAGGCGCAGGCGTTGTCGGCGCAGCGCCAGGCCGAGGCGTTGCAGCCGTCTCGTTCGGAGCAAGGGCCGGTTCGGCCTGAGCAGGGGCCGGTCCGACCGGAGCAGGGGCAGGGCCAGCGCGAGGCCGGGCAGTCGCATCCGCCGGTGGTTCAGTACGGGCCCGGATATCCGACCGTTCAACCCTCGACCGAGCCGACGGGGGAGGAGCCGACCACCCGGGTCAGCCGGGAGTCCTTGCCGCCGAACCTCGCCGAGTTGGGTAGCCGATTCACCCGCCCGCCCGGGCAGTATCCGGACGAGCAGCGGCCCAGCGTTATCGGTCGGCCTCCCGCAGCCCAGGGACCGGTGCCGCCGTCGGGTCCGCGCGGTCCCTACCAGCCGCCGCAGGATCAACCGCCGCAGTCGGAGTGGCATCCGCACGAATCCGACGATGACGCGGACAAGCCGCGCAGGGGCAAGGGCAAGCGCTGGGGCAAGTTGTTCGGCGCGCCGGCGGTGGCCGGTGCCGCCGTGCTGGCCGCGATGGCCATGCCCTCCGGTGGTGACCGAGTCGAACCGGCTGCTTCGGTCGCCGGCACGCCGGTCTCCTGCCCATTGACCCCGTATGTCACCAATGAGCAGCGTGAAGGCATTGCCGCGGCTCGCGGATACGACCCTGGCCTGGTATCGGAACCGGGCGATTCCGGATTCGACGCCGCGGGTGCGGAGTGCGCGCAGCCGAGCATCGACGTCCCCCGCTACGTGGTCCCGGGCCCGCCCGGCGCCATCGACCACGGCCCACCGATCGAGATCTGACCGGTTTCATACCGCTGGGGCATGGCTGGTATCGTTGCCCGTTGGCGTGTGGAAGTACGTCGAGCCCTGGGTCTCAACCGGCCGCCGGGAACCGCTCGACTGCACGCCGTGGCTGGCAACACCGACTACAGACAGGGAACCACTGTGCCTACGTACAGCCCCAAGGCGGGTGACGTGACCCGCAAGTGGTACGTCATCGACGCCACTGACGTAGTGCTCGGCCGTCTCGCCGTCCAGGCAGCGAATCTGCTGCGCGGCAAGACCAAGCCGACCTACGCGCCGAACTTCGATGGTGGCGACTTCGTCATCATCATCAACGCCGACAAGGTTGCCATCTCCGGCAACAAGAAGGCGGACAAGCTGATCCACCACCACAGCGGACACCCGGGCGGCCTCAAGTCGCGCACTGTCGGTCAGGTGTTGGAGTCGCGGCCCGATCGTCTCGTGGAGAAGGCCGTCAAGGGCATGATCCCGAAGAACAAGCTCGGCAACGCCATCGCGGGCAAGCTGAAGGTCTACGCGGGCCCGACGCATCCGCACGCCGCTCAGCAGCCCATTCCGTTCGAGATCAAGCAGGTGGCCCAGTGACCGCTCCTGAGGAATTCAACGAGGACTACGCCGAGGACGCCAACGTCGAGGTCGTCGACGAGGACTACGGCTACGAGGCCGAGCCCGCCGCCTACGCCCCGGTCGTGATCGACCGCCCGGTGCAGACCGTCGGTCGTCGCAAGGAGGCCGTCGTTCGTGTGCGCCTGCTGCCCGGTACCGGCAACTTCGTGCTCAACGGCCGCACCATCGAGGACTACTTCCCGAACAAGGTGCACCAGCAGCTGGTCAAGTCGCCGCTGGTGACCGTCGAGCGGACCGAGTCCTTCGACATCCACGCGCGTCTCGTCGGCGGTGGCCCCTCGGGCCAGGCCGGTGCGCTGCGTCTGGCCATCGCCCGTGCGCTCATCGAGGTCACTCCGGACGACCGTCCCGCCCTCAAGCGGGCCGGCTTCCTGACGCGTGACCCGCGTGCTACCGAGCGTAAGAA
The DNA here is from genome assembly GCF_042869435.1 of Nocardia sp. NPDC006982. Lineage (NCBI taxonomy): Bacteria > Bacillati > Actinomycetota > Actinomycetes > Mycobacteriales > Nocardiaceae > Nocardia > Nocardia sp. NPDC006982. Next base: position 199,384 of record NZ_JBIAFV010000015.1, read on the forward strand.
GTACGGCCTCAAGAAGGCCCGTAAGGCGCCGCAGTACTCGAAGCGCTGATTTTGGCTACGTCGGCCACCGTCATCCGCCACCCTGGAGGTGTCGGAGGCGGTACGGTCGGCGGGGCACCTGTGCGAGAGCAGGCTCCCAGTACGGCTGGGCGCCTGCTCTCGTGCTGTATCTATTTGCGGCGTTTGCGGGGCCCTGCGTGGTTACGCGGGCTGCCGCCTCCGTGCCCGTCGCGCACGCCGCGGATCTACGATGAGGGGCGAGGGTAGTGGGACGTTTGTTCGGCACCGACGGAGTCCGTGGGCTTGCCAATGAATCGCTGAGTCCGGAACTGGCGCTGCGGGTTTCCGGTGCGGCCGCGCAGATCCTGAGTCGCGGCAAGGAGCGTGCGCTCGCCGTGGTCGGTCGCGATCCACGCGCCAGCGGTGAGATGCTCGAGGCCGCGGTCACCGCGGGTCTGACCGCCGCGGGCGTGAATGTGCTTTCGGTAGGCGTACTTCCGACTCCGGCCGTGGCGTATCTGACCGGTCTGTACGACGCTTGCCTCGGCGTAATGATCTCGGCTTCGCACAACCCCATGCCGGACAACGGAATCAAGATCTTCGCGGCCGGCGGGCACAAGCTCGACGATGCGATCGAGGACCGGATCGAGGCGTTGATCGCCGAAGATGCGACGCTGCGGCCGATCGGTGCGGGGGTCGGTCGCGTGCTGAACGCTTCCGGCGCCCGCGATCACGGGCTGGTGATCCCGAATCAATACAGCGAGGCGGGCACGCACGAGCGGTACGTCGAGCATCTGGTCGAGGCGACCGGACAGGACCTGTCAGGGCTGACCGTCGTCGTCGACTGTGCGCACGGCGCGGCCTCCGAGGTCGGACCCGCGGCCTACCGTGCGGCCGGTGCGACGGTCATCGCGATCAATGCCGAACCGGACGGCCTCAACATCAATGATGGTTGCGGCTCAACGCATCTCGAACAAATTCAGCACGCGGTACGCGAGCACGGCGCCGACCTCGGCATCGCACACGACGGTGACGCCGACCGCACGTTGGCCGTCGATGCCGAGGGCGCCGTCGTCGACGGTGACGCGATCCTGGCCATCCTCGCGCTTGCCATGCACGAGACCGGTTCGCTCGTCCAGAACACGCTGGTCGCCACGGTCATGAGCAATCTGGGTCTGCACATCGCGATGCGCGAAGCGGGAATCACCTTGCGCACCACCGCCGTCGGCGACCGGTACGTCCTCGAGGAGTTGCGTCGCGGCGGCTACAACCTCGGCGGTGAACAGTCCGGCCATGTGGTTTTCTCCGACTACGGCACCACCGGCGACGGCATCCTCACCGGATTGAAACTGATGGCTCGTATGGCGCAGACCGGCCGCACGCTGGCCGATTTGGCTGCGGTGCTGCAGACCGTGCCACAGGTGCTGGTGAACGTCCCGGTTACCGACAAGGCCACGGTCGCCGCCGCCCCCGAAATCCGCGAGGCGGTAGCGGAAGCCGAACGAGCCCTCGGGGACTCCGGGCGAATCCTGTTGCGCCCCAGTGGAACCGAGCAACTGGTTCGGGTGATGGTCGAGGCGACCGACCCGGTTCAAGCCCAGCAACTGGCCGACGATCTGGCCAAGCGCGTAGCCGCGGTGTAGTTGGAGCAGCGGCACGATCGGCCGCACGTCTGCTCCATGCGGAAGGTAAGCCGCATGGAGCCATGCGGTCGACGAGTCGAGTCGAATGATGGTTCTGCGCCCCATCTCGAGCGCTCCTTCGATCGGCCTCGATGGCCGCCTGCGAGCCGGCTGCTTTGGGTGGCGGGGCCCGCGCGAGTCTCGAAGGTTCGCTGCGGCAACGGCGAGTTGTCCACAGGGAATCGGTTATCCACAGACTTTCTGTCTGCGCTGGTCGGGCACCGAGGGCGAGGTTCGGTTTCGCCGATAGTTGGCGTATGCGACCAGGCCTGGAAGAAGTACGGGACAAGCAATTCGGGGTGTTCACCTCATGGCAGGTGCTATGCGAGTACACCCGCGCGGAGATGCGAAATTTACTCGACCGAGGCGAATGGGTCCGAGTCTTCCGCGGCGTCTTCCGCGAAGCGACCACTTCGCCCTCCGCCCAACTCCGTGTCGAAGCGGCCCGACTATCCATGGGAGTGCCAACCCTGACCGCCGCGTATCACACGGCCGCCGAACTGCACGGCTTCCCAACACCGCACAGCCAACCCACCCATGTACTGGGCATCCAGGATTCGCGCTCCCGCCGCCTGATCGTCCATCGTGACCACGTCGACAAGGCCGAACTAGAACTGGATCTGGCACGCTTTCCGTGATTGACCCATGCGAATTGCGTTCTGGGGCATGATGATTGATCATGTGCCCGGTGTTCTGAGCTTGGGCCGT
>NZ_JBIAFV010000016.1:0-180282 GCF_042869435.1 Nocardia sp. NPDC006982
TCACCACACGGGGGTATGAGAGGCCGGAACCAATAAAAAATTGGCACTGACATTCATCGACACACTATTGAGTTCTCAAAGAACACACGCACACAACTGGACCCCAGATTCTCTCCGGGGGGCTTGTTGAGGCAACTGTCCTAGCCTAGCCAACCGCCCGCGCAGAGTCAAGTCTGCTCGTCCGATCCGGCAACGCTGATCGCCAGGCGCTCCTCGTCCTACCTCGTTTCCCAGGCCGCTGTGCTCAACGTTTCCGCTGCGCTTTGGGCTCCGGGTCGGTGTCCGTGTCGCTCTGACTTGGACAAAGTTACGCGGCGGAGAACGTCGAGTCAAATCCGCACTACACGGATGTTATTTCGCAGGTCAGAGGCCATCTGACACCCCGGAAAACGGGCTCGGGCCACTCGAATGTGACCCGAGCCACGTGATCTTTATGCGCCCGCCCGCAGTACGCCTGCGAAGTTCCGCTTGCCGCGGCGCAGCACCAACCATCGTCCGTGCAGGTAGTCGGCATCGGCGGGCGTCCATTCCAGATCCGAGATCCGCTCGTTGTTCACCGACGCTCCGCCTTCGTTCACCGCGCGCCGCGCGGCGCCGCGGCTCTCCGACAGTCCGGTGGCGACCAGCAGATCGACGATCGTGCTCGGTTCACCGACACCGACCTCGGCGACCGTGCCGTCGACTGCGGCTTCACGCAGGGCTGCCGACAGCGTCGGCTCATCGAGTTCACGCAGATCCGCGCGTCCGAACAGCGCCTGACTCGCCAACTGCACGGCCCGGGTATTCGCCTCGCCGTGCACCAGATTCGTCATTTCCTCGGCCAGCTTGCGCTGGGCTTCCCGTGCGTGCGGACGCTCGGCCGTGGCGGATTCCAGCTCGGCCAACTCTTCGCGGGACAAGAAGGTGAACCAGCGCAGGTACCGCACGACATCGGCATCGGTGGTATTCACGAAGTACTGGTACCAGGCGTATGGGCTGGTCATTTCCGGATCGAGCCACAGGCTGCCGCCACCGGTCGATTTGCCGAACTTCTTGCCGTCGGCCGAGGTGACGAGCGGCACGGTCAGCGCGTGCACCGCCGCACCGTCGACGCGCCGGTTCAGCTCGACACCGGCGATGATGTTGCCCCACTGATCCGAACCACCGACCTGCAGTGTGCAGCCGTAGTTGCGGCGAAGCTGCAGGTAGTCGTTTGCCTGCAGCAGCATGTAGCTGAATTCGGTGTAGGAGATGCCTTCGCCGTCCAGGCGGCGCTTGATGGTGTCGCGGGCCAGCATGACGTTGACCGAGAAGTGCTTGCCGATATCGCGCAGGAAGTCGACGGTCGACAGCTGGCCGGTCCAGTCCATGTTGTTGGCGATGATCGCGCCGGTGGGTGAGTCGTCGAGGTCGACGAAGCGCTCGAGCTGCGAACGGATCCGGCCCGCCCATTCCGCGACGGTATCGGTCGAATTCATGGTGCGTTCGCCCACGTCGCGCGGATCGCCGATGAGTCCGGTGGCACCACCGGCCAGCACGATCGGGCGATGGCCCGCGCGCTGGAACCGCTTCAGAGCCAGCAGCGGGACCAGATGTCCGGCGTGCAGGCTGGCTGCGGTGGGATCGAAACCGGCATAGAGGGTCAGCGGACCGGCCGATGCCGCCGCGCGCAGGGCGTCCAGGTCGGTGGACTGCGCGATCAGTCCGCGCCAGGTCAGTTCGTCGATGATCTCGCCGCTCACGCCTCCGCCTCGCTGGCGCTCGGCTCCAGCGTGCGCGATGCGCGCTGGCATATGGTTCGCTCACTTCGTTCGCTCACGCTGTCCCATCTTTCCGCACCGGTCCCCGCGACCGGCATGGCCCTCAGTGTCGCCGCGCGCCGCCACGCAGGGCGAACGATTTTCGGTAAACGCGACGACGATCGGCAGACCGCGCGGTCTGCCGATCATGTGCGTTGTTCAGATGTTCAGCGAGCCGGCAGCTCCCGCAGCGCGATGATGCTGTCGCGACGCTGCCAGGCGATCCAGACGAATACCACGCCGAGCACCAGCGGGAACGGCGCCAGAGCGGGCGCGCCGAGCAGGAACACCTGGGTCAGTGCGGCGCAGACCATGGTGATGGTCAGGCCGACGGCCGCGGGGCCGGTCAGGCGGGGCACCAGCAGGCCGATGCCGCCGGCGAGTTCGACGACGCCGGTGAAGTAGCGGAACCACTGGCCCCAGCCGATCGTGTCGAAGGATTCGACCGCCGCATGCGCGCCGAGCAGTTTCGGGGCGGCGGAGGCGATGATGAAGAACAGCGCGAGCAGGACCTGCACGGTCCAGAGCGCGATAGTCATCTTCTTGCCGGGGCGGTGGGCGACGGCGGCGGTGATCGGGGCGGCGGGGGCGATGGCGGTCATCTGTCTTTCCTTCGGGTCGGGTCGCGCCGGGTGGAGCGCGTTCAACAGATAGGACGGACACCGCGGCGAAAACTCATCGCCGATCCCGAAAATTCTTGTGACCTGGTGTTATACCGCTTCGATCGGGGCACGCGGGCTGCGCCGGTAGACCGAGACCGCCGGCGATGCGAGCCAGAATCGCCACGGCACATCCGCGGCACTGCTGACCCCGACGCGCGGCCCGTCGGAAATCTCGGTGGGGTCGATCGCGCCGTTCAACTCCAACCGGATCGGCGAGGCAGGGTCGAAGAGCGGAGTTCCGTAGTCGCTCAGGGTTATTCCGAGCGCGCTGCCGAGATTCCCAGGGCCCCTTGCCAAATCGGCGTCGGTGCGGGCCGCGGGTCGTCGCTCCCTGACCGTGTCGGCCCCGGCGATTACCTCGCCCGACCGGATGAGTACCGCACTCGCGGTGCCGTCCGGGCCGCTGGTCACGTTCACGCACATATGCATGCCGTAGCTGAGGTAGACGTACAGCACTCCGGCGGGCCCGAACATCACCGCATTGCGCTTGGTCCGCCCGCGTCCGGAATGCGATGCGGGATCCGGCCACGGTCCGGCCGGATCGCCGCCATATGCCTCCACCTCGACGATTCGCACGCCGACCGGTCCGGACCACAGCGTCGAGCCGAGCAGTCGGCGAGCCGCGGCGGGTGGTTCGACCGCGAGTTCCTCATTACGCACGACTCTCCATTGTTCCTGAAAGTCAGACGTAGCGACTGTGCTGGCCCGAGCGCAGTGTGACGAGATCGTCGATGATCACCGCGGCATAGCTGACCGCGACCAGCACCGCGAGCTGTGCCCAGGCGACCCACGCGATACCGATCGGGATGGTCGCGGCCACCGCGGCGGCGGCGAGCAGTCGCGACCACGGGCGTCGCAGACCGAGGGCGAGCCGGAAACAGAACTGGCCGAAGAAGTACAGCGCGACGCCACCGGAGAGCGCGGACGCGGCGGCGACGGAGGCGGGTTCGTTGCCGTGCGCGATGGTCATATTGATGCCCGCCGCGCTGACGGTGATGCCGATCAGCAGCGGGTATAGCGCGTAACCGTAGGCGAGCACCGCAGGACGCGAGCGTTCGCGATCAGGGACCGCGGCTAGTGCGTGCTCGCCGAGGTCGTCATCGATCCCGAAATAGGCCCACCACAGCACGTAGGCGAGACAGAGTCCGAGTGCGACGGTGGCGGTCAGCGGCACGGTCAGCTTCTCCCCCGCCAGGCCCAGACCGATCGCGACCACCGACTCTCCGATGGCGACGATGATCACCAGCCCGTTGCGCTCGCAGAAATGGCTGGCCCGCACCACGAAATCGCGGGTGTCGACCAGGTACGGACTTAGTACCTGCACCCCGAATGCCAGCCCCCAGCAAACGTACTGCCACCAGCCGTGCACGAAACCGCCCGCGAGCACGAGCGCCGCGGCGAGCGCGTTCAGCGGCGCGATGCGTTTGATCGCCTGGCTCGCCGAGGTGCCGCCGCTGACCCAGAACAGCGCCGTGTGCACCGTGTTGACCAGGACGTAGCCGAGGCCGAAGGCGAGACCCGTGCCGTGGAACGCGTCCGGGATCGCCAGCGCAAGCACGAAGAATCCGAACATGCCGATAAGCAGCAGCGTGCGGCGCTGCGAATTGCTCGGCGCCACTTCGTTGGTGAGCCAGACGTAGCCGCTGTACATCCACCAGATGACCCCGAACAGCACCAGCACCTGAGCCAGCGCCTCCCAGCCGGGATGGTGGGTGAAGACGTGGGTGAGCTGGGTGATGGTGAAGACGAAGACGAGATCGAAGAACAGTTCCAGGGTGGAAACCCGAACCTGTCCTCCGTCCACGTTCGGTTCCGTGGTCTGGCTGGTCACGGCAGGATCGTAAAGCAACACGCCGAACTGGTCATCCGATCACGTCGGTCCCCATGTAGAGCCCCTTGAGCTTGCTCGGGTTCACCTGGAAGCGCAGGTTGTGGATGTGGCCGTCGACGATGTCGTAGGTGAACGCCGCCACCGGGTTTCCGTCGATGCGCGCGAGCGCCCCGAGTTCGCCGTTGATATGCGCTGGCTCGAGGACGATGCCCGCGACCGACGGCTTGGCGAGTACGCCGAGAACCCAGCGCGCCACATGATCCGGTCCGTACAGCGGACGCCGGGCCGCGGTGACCACACCGCCGCCGTCGGACCATGAGGTGACATCGGGGGCGAGCAGATCCATCAGGGCATTGAGATCGCCACCGGCGCAGGCGGCCATGAACTGTTCGGTGATGTGTGTGCGCTCGGCCTTATCGGTATCGAAACGCGGGCGACGGGACTGCACATGGGAGCGGGCTCGATGCGCGATCTGCCGCACGGTGGCCTCGGGCTTGTCGAGGGTGTCGGCGATTTCGGCGTGGCTGTATCCGAACACCTCGCGCAGCAGGAAGACCGCGCGTTCCACCGGATTCAAGGTCTCCAGGACCACCAGCATCGCGGTGGAGACGGTGTCGGCCAACTCGGTCTCCTCGGCGATATTCGGTGAGGTCAGCAGGGGTTCGGGAAGCCAAGGGCCGACATATGTTTCGCGCTTGGCCTTGGCCGAGGTGAGCCGGTTCAACGACAGGTTGGTGACAGTGCGCACCAGATAGGACTTGGGGTACTGGACTGTCGACTGATCGGTTTCATTCCACTTCAGCCAGGTGTCCTGGAGGATGTCCTCGGCATCGGTGACGGTGCCCAGCATCCGGTAGGCGGTGGAAAAGAGCAGCCGCCGGTGTTCGATGAATGGGTCCTGCGCGGACGTAGCGTCGGCCATCTGGACCATGCTCCTAGGGCAAGTCCGGATTTGGCAATCCAACTTTCCGGACGAACGCGGAAACCGCCCGCCTGGTCGGCGGACGGCTGATCCGGGCCGGTTCATGCGGTCCGACGCGTGGATTTGCCGCCGTTGGACAGCTGGACCGAGACCGTCATCTTCTTGCTCAGCTTGAAGCTCGGCACCGGGCTGCTGCTCACCCCTTCCTTGTACAAAACGGCCGCTCGTCCGGTCAGGTAGAACCGGCCAGGGGTGTCGTCGGCCTTGGTGAACTGGATCACCGCATCCTTGCGCCCCAGGCTGACGGGCTGATGGAAGTAACCGAACCGGAACGGCTCGACGTTCTTGCCCTTCAATCGCCGCGCGATGGAGTCGGCGGCGTAGGCGGCGGTCGGCAGACCGGACTGGCAGGTGCCGTGGATCTGACCCCAGGCCTGGCGCACCGCGGCAGCGTCGCCGACGGCGTGGATGTTCGGGTGCGAAACCGACCGCAGGGTCGGATCGACCACGATCAGCCCGCGTGCGTCGGTTTCGATGCCCGCCTGCGCGGCAAGTGGCGAGACGCGGACACCGGTGGTCCACAGGGTCAGATCGGCCGAAACCAGTTCGCCGTCGGCGAGTTCGACCGCATCCGGGAGCACCTTGGTGACCGCTTGGCCGACCTTGCGGGCAACGCCGAGCCGATCGAGCGCCCTGTTCAGGTAGGCGCGAGCCTTATCGCCCATCATCGCGCCCGGTTCGGTGCTGCTGATCAGCGTGACGCGCAGGCCCGGGTGGCTCTCGGCGATTTCGGCCGCCGCCTCGATGCCGGTCAGACCGCCGCCGCAGACCGCGACAGTGCCGGCACCGGCCGCGACCACCGCGAGGTGTTCGGAGAAGCGGTGCGCAGTGCGCGGATCGTTCAGGGTCCAGGCGTGATCGGCGGCGCCGGGCACGATGCTGGTGTCAGTGCTGCTGCCGAGCGCGTAGATCAGCTCGTCGTAGTGCAGTGTGCCGGTGCCGTCGATGTAGACCCGCCGCGCCTCGGGATCGATGGAAGTCGCCCAGCCCTGGACGAATTCGACGCCCGAACCCGCCAGGATCTCCGGGATCCGATTATCGGCCAACTCCTGACCCGCGGCGACCTGGTGCATGCGCAGCCGCTCGGTGAAGCGGGCGGACGGGTTGACGATGGTTATCTCGACGTCGAGTTTGCGGGTCCGCCGGGCCAGCCGGATGGCGGCCAGCATGCCGGTGTAGCCCGCGCCGAGTACGACGATCCGATGCTTTGTCATGGCTTGCTCCCATGGTCGGTGTCACCGGGGCAGGTTGTTGGTTGGTGACGACCATCGGACAAAGCACCGCCGCCGGACGTGACAGCCATACGATGTGACGTGGGACACACACCAGATCAGGGGCGAAATGGGGACGCTCCCGGATGTGGCCGGGGGCCGGTGATCCATACCGTCGGCGGCATGTCTTCGGTTTCCCGGCCGCGGTGGTTGCGGCGGTTGCTCTTGATCGTCACGGCGGTCGCGGTGGTGGTGCTGCTATCGGTTGGTGGCTGCGTCTCTTGGGTGTACAGCAGTGCGTCCGTATCTACTGTCGGCAGCGGCGAATTCAGCAATGAGCTCGCGATTCCGCCGCTGGCGCAGTCCCGGGTGCGATCCGATGGCACGCGTGTCTTCGAACTCGAAATGCGTTCGGGACAAAGCGAATTCCGCGCAGGGCAGGCGACCGAGACGTGGGGGTTCAACGGGAACTATCTCGGTCCGACGCTGCGGGCACGGCGCGGCGAAAAGGTGGAAGTCGAAGTCCGGAACAATCTTTCGGAGCAGTCGACAGTGCACTGGCACGGAATGCATCTGCCCGCGGCGATGGATGGCGGGCCACATCAGATGGTGCAGGCCGGTGGCACGTGGACACCGCATTGGACCGTGGACCAGCCCGCCGCCACGCTCTGGTACCACCCGCATCCACACGGCGCGACCGAACAGCACGTCCGGCGTGGGCTTGCGGGGCTTTTCCTGCTCGATGACGAAGTGTCCGAAGCTCTTTCGCTACCGAAGAACTATGGCGTCGACGATCTGCCGGTCATCGTCCAGGACGTGAAATTCCGTGGCAATCAGCTCGATTCGTCACACGGCATGTTCCGCGACGTCGGGTTCCTCGGCGACCGGACCATGGTGAACGGAACCCTCACGCCGTATCGGAATGTCGGCGATGAGCTCGTGCGATTGCGGCTGCTCAACGCGTCGACGGCGCGGGTCTACACCTTCGGCTTCGCCGACGACCGCCGCTTCTCGCTGGTCGGCACCGACGGCGGGCTGCTGGAACGTCCTGTCGCGCTCGATCGGGTGCGGCTGTCACCGGGCGAACGCGCCGAAATCGTGGTTCGCGTGCGGCCCGGCGAACGGACCATGCTGCGTAGCACGAAACTCGATGCGGGACTGGACTTCTGGACGCAGCGATTCGCGGGTGGGGACGACAGCTTCGACATCCTCGAACTCCGTGCGGCATCGACATTGCGGCCTTCGCCGGAATTGCCTGCGGCACTGGCACACCCGTCGACGCCGGATGGCTCCGATTCGGTGCGCGAACGAAACTTCGAACTGAATCTGAGTGGCATCAACGGCAGCCCGATGGCGATGGATCGGATCGATCTGACGGTCACCCGGGGCACCGCCGAAACCTGGGTGGTGCACAACAACGACGGCATGCCGCACAACTTCCACATTCACGATGTGCAGTTCCGCGTCCTCGAAGTGAACGGCGCGCCGTCGCCCGACGCACTGACCGGACCGAAGGACACCATCTTCCTGCCGCCGAATGCCAGCGCGAAGCTCGCCATGCGGTTCGACGGACCCGCCGATCCGAACTCGCCGTACATGTATCACTGCCACCTGCTCCGGCATGAGGACCAGGGCATGATGGGCCAGTTTGTCGTGGTCGAGCCGGGTCAGTCGGCCGGAATACCGGCACATCACCACTGACGGGTCTTGCCCCCAGGATCAGATCGCGCTAAATTCATCACACAGTGAATTCAACACTCGATGAATTGAGGCGTCCCATGACGGACCTGCACTCATCCCATGCCGTCGAGGTTCGCAACCTCACCGTGCGCCGCGGCGGTCGCGAAGTCCTACACAACATCTCGCTGACCATCCCGCGCGGTTCCATCACCGGACTGCTCGGTCCGTCGGGATGCGGCAAGACCACGCTCATGCGCAGCATCGTCGGCACCCAGATCGTGGCGTCCGGCGAGATTTCCGCGCTCGGGCTACCGGCGGGCGCGGCGGAATTGCGGCATCGGATCGGTTATGTGACCCAGGCACCGAGCATCTACCGCGATATCAGCGTGCGTGAGAACGTCGCCTACTTCGCCGCGCTCTACGGCCGCGACCGCGACGACATCGACGAAGCCATCGGCGCGGTCGGTCTGCTGGATCACGCCCACCAGCGCGGCGACGAACTCTCCGGCGGCCAAGAGACCCGCGCGTCTCTGGCCTGCGCCTTGGTCGCGCAGCCGGAGGTGCTGATCCTGGACGAGCCGACGGTCGGCCTGGATCCGGTGCTGCGCGTCGACCTGTGGAAGCAGTTCCACGAATTGGCCGCGAACGGAACGACACTGCTGGTTTCCAGCCATGTGATGGACGAGGCCGAGCACTGCGACAAACTGCTGCTGATGCGCGAGGGCGACTTACTCGCCGAGCTCAGCCCCGACGAACTGCGCACCGAAACCGGTGAGCAGAACCTCGAACAAGCCTTCCTCACTCTGATCACGATGGGACGTGCGGCATGACCACCACCCTCGTACCCCGCCGCCGGACGCCGACACTGCGTCCCTATGCCGCGACGACCGGACGCATCCTGCGTCAGCTGCGCAACGACCACCGCACTGTCGCAATGATTCTCGTGGTTCCGGCGGTCCTGATGGCGCTGCTCTACTTCATCTACAAGGACACCCCGCCGAACCCCTTCAACCCGGTGCCGATATTCGATCGCGTCGGTATCAGCATGCTCGGCATCCTGCCGTTCATCGTGATGTTCCTGATCACCGCGATCGCCATGCAGCGCGAACGCACCTCCGGCACGTTGGAGCGGCTGCTGACCACGCCGCTGTCGAAACTCGATCTGCTCGCCGGATACGGCACTGCCTTCTCGGTGGCCGCGGCGGCGCAGGCGGCGGTGGCCTGTCTGGTCTCCTTCGGGCTGCTCGGCCTGAATTCGGCGGGCAGTCCGGTCTGGGTGGTGGTGATCGCCATGATCGACGCGGTCTGCGGCGTCGCGCTCGGGCTATTGGCAAGTGCCTTCGCGCGCACCGAATTCCAGGCCGTGCAGTTCATGCCGGTGGTGGTCGCGCCGCAGATCTTCCTGTGCGGCTTACTTGTTCCGCGTGGACAGTTGCCCGGCTGGTTGGAGGCGATCAGCAATGTGATGCCGCTGAGCTATGCGGTCGATGCGCTGCAACAGGTTTCGACGCATCAGGACGTCACCGGACAAATGCTGCGTGACCTGGCGGTCGTCGCCGGATTCGCGATCGTCGCGCTCTGCCTGGGCGCGGCCACGCTACGACGGCGGACCGCGTGACGGCCGAGGAGATTGCACAGGACCCGACGACCAACGGCGACCGGGGCACTCGCTCCGGTCGCCGGCCGGGCCGCTCCGACACCCGCGAGGAAATCCTCGCGGCCGCCCGCGCCCGCTTCGCCGAGATCGGCTTCGACAAGACCTCGATTCGCGCCGTCGCCGCCGACGCCGGGGTCGATCCCGCGCTGGTTCACCACTATTTCGGGACCAAACAGCAACTGTTCGCCGCGGTGGTCGAGTTGCCGATCGATCCGGAGGCCACACTGCGCCGGATCGAGGCCGCGCCGCTGGATCGGCTCGGCGAAACCATTCTCGGCTCGGTGCTCGCGGTATGGGACTCCCCCGCCGGCCCAGGGGTCGTCGCGGCGGTTCGCAGCATTCTCGCGGGCGGCGATACCGCGCTGGCCAGGACTTTTGTCCTGGATGTCGTCCTGGAACGGGTCCGGATGCGGATCGCGAAGCCCGAGGACGACGGCCGTGCCCGGGTCGCGCTGGTGGGGACGCAGATGATCGGCGTGCTCGTCGCGCGCAAAATTCTGGAGATAGAACCGCTGGCCTCGATGCCGGGTCCTGAACTGGTCGCGGCCGTCTCCCCCACGCTGCAGCGCTACCTCACCGGTGAAATCGATACTCCCGCACCGTAACTCGCGGTGGCGCACGCTATCGTGCGCCACCGGGCCGATGGCTGCTCAGGCGTCGGCGTGCTGACTTGTGAAGGCGGCGTGTTCGGCGTCGGTGACATCGCGGGCCTCATCGATCAGCAGCACCGGGATGCCGTTCTCGATCGGGTACGCGCGGCGCAGGCGCGGGTTGTAGAGGGCGGTGGCGCCCTTGTCATCGCGGACCAACAGCAGCGGACCCTTGTCCTGCGGGCAGGCGAGCAGGCTCAACAGGGTGGCGTCCAAGGCGGTTTCCTCCGGCATGATCGATAACTTACCCGGCGCCTAGGACCGTTCCGCACCCGAACCGGCCGATGGCGGCTCGGGCACGGGCGCCCGGTGGAACGAGATGTAGCGATGCCCGAAGAAGCTGGCGACGGCGACCAGACCCATCACCACCACCGCGGCCGGCCTACTCGGCAGATGCAGCACCGAGACGGCCAGCGACAGCAGTGCGATATTCATCAGCAGCCCACCGGAATTGACCGCTACGAAGCGAACGAAATCGCGCAGCATATGTCCGCGCACCCGGAAGACCAGCGTGCGATGCAGTACGAAAGCGATGACGATGCTGACGGCATAGGCGGCGACCACCGCGACCGCGGGCGGCACATTACTGCCGAGCACCGATAGCCACAGCACGGTCAGCCCCATACCGAGCGCGGTATTGAATGCACCGACCAGCGCGAAGGCGATCTCCTGCCGACGCACCAGCCGCAGCAGCACACCCGGATCCTCGGCGCCGGTCGCACCCGCATGATCCGCCGTGAATTCGGCCTGCTGGTCAGCTGTCAACGAGATACTCCCGCCAGATCAGGTTCCGAAACCGTCTCGGTCACCGGCGGTTCGGTCAGCGTCGCATCCTCGTCACGCTCGCGACCGCGCACGAACATCCATTGCAATGCGCCGATTCCGAACAGCCCGAGCAGTATCGCGACCCCGCCGATCTTCCACCCCGGCGGCCGCCAGGTCAGCTCCAGGTCGCCGTTCTTGGTACCGGCCGGAATATCCACGGCGACAAAGGTTTTCGCGACCACGTCGAAGGGGATCGCGCGGCCGTTCAGCTTCACCTGATAGCCCGGCCAGCCCAGCCGTGCGAAGACCACGCGGCCACCACTATCCGAACTCACGCGAACCCGGCTGGTCAGCTCCGATTCCGACACCGACATCGCGGTGCCGCCGGAGACCGCCGACACCCGGCCGTTCTGCGTGGACAGCAGCCCACCCACTCGCTCGAGCACTGCGATGTACTGGTCGTGACCTGGATAGTCGACCCACTGCCAGCCAGATGGTGCGGGTTGATTGCGCGCGTCCGGGTACAGCGCCTTCTGCAGCACTACCCGATCCACCTTCATCAGGTCGACGATCGTCCTGCCGGTAGTGGGCTCCGTCGCGAAGGCCCGCCGGAAGGCGTCGGGGCAGACGCTGGTGTCCCAGCGCATGCACAGCATTTCACCGAACCAGAAGTGCCCGTTGGGCGTATAGCCGCTGACGTAGGTCTTCTCCAGATCCTTGGCGTAGTTACCGAAGACCAGCGATCCGTACGCGCCCCGCAGCGAACGATCCTCGGGCCGGATCAAGCCGCGATCGGCCAATTGCAGGGTGGTGCCCCGAAATTCGGGAAACGCGGCCTTCATCTGCGACCGTTGCTCGGGCAGGTTCCAGCTCATCGGCGTCGGCTGTGCCGCATGCACCTGCAGGAAGGCGATCGGGAACACCGAAACGATGGTCAACGCGCAGGCCGCGGCCATGCTTTTCTTCATCCCGAGCCACACGACGGCCGCGCCGAGCACGGCGATTCCGACCGCCGCCACCACATGCCAGACGACCTCGCGCGGCGCCGCCGAGAACGACCGCACCCACAGCAGCCCGATCAGCACACCCGCCGCGATACCGCGGCCACGCCAATTCTCGAAGGTGGCGAAGCGGCCGAGCAGCACGCACACCAGCACCAACAGTCCGAGGGCCAGCATCGGCAATACCCGCGCGGGCCAGCGCAGCGGGCCGATGGTGCCCGGCCCCGCCGTCCACATCAGCGCCATCAGCGCGACGAGCGCGATCGCGCTGAACTCCCGCCAGGACGCGCGCGCCTTGCGCCAGTCGATGAAGGCCAGCGCCGGAATCAGGAACCAGGCGATATAGACCACCGGCATCGGCTGCACATAACCCCACCAGGAGTTGTACGCCGGCAACGAGCTGGGCAGGCTGGCATTGAGCGATTCCGACCACGGCACGGTCAGGAACTGGTCGTTATTGATCTGAGCCGTGCCGCGCCAGGTCACCTTCGCCGACAGCATGCTCGGCAAATAGGTGGCCAGCCCTGCCACGGCCGCACAGCCCGCGACCGCGAGCAGTCGCAGCGACGGCTGCCACCTACGTTGGTAGACGACCTCCCCCACGGCCACCGCGCCGATCATCAGCCCGGCCTCGACCGCCGGGAAAATGTATTGCACCGAGATGGCCAGGTACAGGAAAACGAAGGTGGGGATCGGGCCGCCCCGTCCCCGTGTATAGCGCACGCCGGACGCCCACGCGTGCGCCAGCCACGCGGTACCGGTAAAGGCGGTGTACCAACTCGCCTCGTCGAAGAACAACAGCCAACCGGTGAACGGAATCGACACGCCCGCAACGGCGGCCCACGGCAGCCGCGCCCCGTACTCCACGCAGATGCGGTACACACCGGTCCCGAGGACGACCGCGAAGATCAGCTTGATGACGGTGGTGTAGAGCGCGATGTTGTCGACCGAGGGCGCGATCAGATCGATCAGCAGTTGCGGCGGATTCAGCAGGCCCGCCTCCTCGATGGCGTAGTTGCCCGCCATCCAGTGCTCGGGGACCAACACCGGGAACTGTCCGTCGCGCAGGGACCGGCCGAGCATCACCCACAGCGGGCCGTACTGCGACTCGCTGTCATCGGTGTAGAAATGCCTGGCATTGGCCAGCAGGACGGCACCATATCCGGCGATCACACCGAGAGCGGTTATGAATCCCCATTTGTACACGTCCCGCCGGGCGGGGGCGCTGCTTTCCACCACGAGTTCCAGACCCTACAGGGCGCACTCGGCGAGGGACACCTCCGATCGGGCCTGCGCGGATCGACCGCTACGAGACCACGTCCGCCAGTTCACGATCCGGCTCGCCGGGGCTCGGATCCGCCGCAGGCGGTTCCGGATCCCGACGCCGCGATCGCACCCACAGCCACTGCAGCACCCCGATGGCGGCGATGCCGAGCGCTGTGGTGCCGATGCCGATCTTCCAGCCCGGCGGCCGCCAGGTCAGCACCAGTTCGGCGTTCTGCGTGCCTGCGGGTATGTCGACGGCGACAAAGGACTTCGCAACGGTGGTGATCGGGATCTGCTTACCGTTCAGGGTCACCCGGTAACCCGGCCAGCCGAGGCGCGCGAATACCACCTTGCCGCCGCCGGCCGAGGACACCCGCACCCGGCTGGTGGTATCGGTCTCCGAAATCGATGTCGCTGTCACGTTTTTCGCATCCGCGACGCGGCCGTTCACCGTCGAGATCGGACCGTCCACGCGTTCCAGCACCGAGATGTAGCGCTCGTGACCGGGATAGTCGACCCACTTCCAGCCCTCCGGTGCCGGCTGATTGCGCGCATCGGGGAACAGGGCGCGCTGCAACACCAGCCGGTCCAGCTTCATCAGATCGACAAGGGGACGGCCGGTGGTCGGCTCCGGGGCGAACATCCGCCGATAGGCGTCCGGGCAGACGCTGCTGTCCCAGCGCATGCACAGCAGTTCGCCGAAATAGAAGTGACCGGTCGGGGTGTAGCCATTGACATAGGTCAGCTCGAGCGATTTGGCGTAGTTGCCGAAGACCAGGGATCCGTAGGCGCCGTCGAGGCTCATATCGTCGCGCTGCAGCAGCCCGCGCTCGCCGAGTTGGATCGTGGTACCGGGAAAGTCCGGGAACGCGGCCTGCGCCTCGGACCTGTTGGTCGGCAGATGCCATGTCATCGGCGTCGGCTGCGCGGCATTGACCTGATAGAACGCGATCGGGAACATCGCGACGATGGTCAGCACACCCGCGGTGGCCAGACTCCGGTTACGGGCCAGCCAGACCACCCCGGCGACAAGCGCGCCGATCGCGGCGGCCGCCAGCACATGCCGGACCACATTGTGTGGATCCGCGGAAAAGGACCGCACCCACAGCAAACCGATCAGCAGAGCGGCGGCGATGCCGCGGCTCTTCAGATCACGCAGGGTGGCGTAGCGCCCGAGTAACACACAGACCAGCACGAGCAGGCCGAGCGCGAGCATCGGCAGCACCCGCACCGGCCAGCGCAGCGGACCGATCGAACCCGGTCCGGCACTCCACATCAGCATGATGATCGCGAACAGTGCGACCCCGCTGAGCTCGCGCCAGGATTCGCGGGCGCGCCGCCAGTCGATGAAGGCCAGCGCCGGAATGAGGAACCAGGCGATATACGTGACCGGCATCGGCTGGATATAGCCCCACCAGGAGGTGAACGCGGGCAATGTGCTCGGCAGACTGGCATTCAGCGACTCCGACCAAGGCACCGTCAAGAACTGGTCGTTATTGATCTCCATGGTGCCGCGCCAGGTCACCTTCGCCGACAGCATGCTCGGCAGAAAGGTCAGCAATCCGGCCAGACCGGCACCCGTCGCGGCCACGGTCAACCGCGCCACCGGCTGCCATCTGCGTTGGTAGACGAGCTCGCCCACCGCGACGGCGAGCAGCATGAGCGCCGCCTCGACGGCCGGAAAGATGTACTGCGTGGAGATGGCCAGGTAGAGGTAGATGAAGACGGGAATCGGCCCGCCCAGACCGCGGGTGTAGCGCACCGACGACGCCCAGGCATGGACCAGCCATGCGGTGCCGGTCAGCGCGGTCATCCAACTGGCCTCGTCGAAGAACAGGAAGAAACCCGACAGCGGGAACGCGACACCCGCGACCGCGGACCACACCGGCCGCGCGCCGTACACCAGGCAGATCCGGTAGACACCGAGCGCGGCGATGATCGCGAAGATCAGTTTGACGATAGTCGCGTACACCGCCATGTTGTCGACCGACGGAGCGATCAGATCGATCAGCAGCTGCGGCGGGTTGAACAGGCCGGCATCATCCATCGTGTTGTTGCCCGACATCCAGCGCTCGGGCACCAGCACCGGGAAGGTGCCGTCACGGAGCGCGCGTCCCAATCCCACCCAGAGTCCGGTGTACTGGGATTCGGTGTCGTCGGTGTAGAAGTGCCGCGCGTTGGCCAGCAGTACCGCCAGGTATCCCGCGATGACACCGAGCGTGCAGACGGCACCCCATCGGTACACCTCCCGACGCGAATCGGGCTCGCTGTCGCGGGCGTCGGGTCCTGCGTTTTTCGCCTCCGTCACTGCACCAACCGTCACGAGTTCCAAACCCTACAGCGCACAGTCGAGCTTGGCATCGACGCGCCGACACCACCATGATGGTGCGATGAGCTGCTCCGGAATGCCGTATGCGTACCGTGTTAAAGTTCACGGCGGCTCGGGCTCTGCTGTCCAGCGGAGATTACCGGCACGCACCGTCATCGAAAGTCGATCCAGCTGATGCCGATTCCCACCGCCCACCCCAACGGCTCGCCCGCGGGTGCGACCAACGGACGCCCCGCTCGGCCGGGCGCCGACCAGCCGCATGCGGTGTCGGTCGTGGTGCCGATCTATCGGGGCGAAGAAACCATCGGTGGACTTGTCGAAGAACTGCACCGGCTGACCGATCCCACCGACACCCCCGGCGGCGTCGCCTTCACGGTCGACGAGATCATCCTGGTGCACGACCACGGTCCCGACCGCTCCGATGTGGTGCTGCAGGAACTGGAGCAGACCTATCCGGAGGTCCGCATCGTCTGGCTCAGCCGCAACTTCGGGCAGGACGCCGCGACCATCGCCGGAATGTCGGCCGCCCAGGGCGACTGGATCGTCACCATGGACGAGGACGGCCAGCACGATCCCGCCTTCATCGGCGCATTCCTGGACGCGGCCTTGACCGAGCGCGCCGATCTGGTCTATTCGAAGCCGACCAACACCCGTCCGCACGGATTCCTGCGCAATATCACTTCGCGCGGCGCGAAGGTGGTGCTCGCGACGATCTTCGCCTTCCCGGACTCCACCCGATTCGAAAGCTACCGGCTCATCCGCGGCGATATCGGCCGCCAACTCGCCGAGGTCGCCTCCAACGGCGCCTATCTCGACGTCGCGCTGACCTGGGTGGTCGGCACCGTCGCACAGGTGCCGGTGACCTTGCGCGCCGAGGGCCGCGAGGAATCCGGCTACAACTACCGGCGGCTGTTCTCGCTGTTCTGGAAGATGGTGCTGTGCAGCGGAACCCGGGGCCTGCGGCTGGTCAGCCTGCTCGGGGTCACCCTCGCGCTGGCCGGTGGCGTGATGGCCGCGTTCGTCGTATACGAGGCGCTCACCGCCGACAATTGGGCGCCCGAGGGCTGGGCCTCGATGATCGTCGTGCTGCTGCTATGTTCGGGAACGATCTTGTTCTCGCTGGGACTCATCGCCGAATACCTCGGTGTGGCTTTGCATATCCTCGTCGGCAAGCCGCTGTATCTGACCGTCGGGTCGCCTACACCGCGCCCGGCGGATAACCGGGAAATGACCACGACCACCGCCAGCAGGGAGAACGACCGGGTTGAGCACTGACCGCGTCATCTTCAGCCGCCCGTTCCGGGCCCGCCGCGAACTGGCCAATCTGGAGGCCGTTCTCGCCTCCGACCACAGTCACGGCGACGGGCGGTTCACCGCCTCGGCCACCGCGAAGCTGAAGACCATCACCGAGGCACCGCATGCGCTGCTGACCACCTCGTGCACCTCCGCACTGGAGATGGCGGGTCTGCTGCTCGAGCTCGGCCCCGACGATGAGGTGATCGTGCCGAGTTTCGCGTTCACCTCGACCGCGACGGCCATGGCACTGCGCGGCGCCACCTGCGTCTTCGCCGATATCGACCCGGAAACGGGCAATTTGGATCCTGAGTCGGTCGCCGCGGTGATCACCGAGCGAACCAAGGCCGTTGTGGTCATCCACTATGGCGGGGTGGCCGCCGATATGGCCGGGCTGCTCGCACTCGCCGATGCGCACGGCATCGCCATCGTCGAGGACAATGCGCACGGCCTCGGCGGCCGGTGGCGCGATCGCCCACTGGGTACCCTCGGTACCCTCGGCACGCTCAGCTTCCACGACACCAAGAACGTGCACTGCGGCGAGGGCGGTGCACTGCTGCTCACCGACGAGATTCTGATGTCGCGCGCCGAGATCATCCGCGAGAAGGGCACCGACCGCGCCCGTTTCCTGCGCGGCGCGGTGGACAAGTACTCCTGGCAGGATATCGGCTCCAGCTATCTGCCCAGCGAGCTCAACGCGGCGGTGCTGGACGCGCAGCTGGACGAATTCGAGACGATCCAGACCGGACGGCACCGGGTTTGGGACGCATACGCCGCCGCACTGCCGGACTGGGCCCGCCGCAACGATGTCCGGCTCATGGCGGTGCCCGAGGACCGCACACATACCGCGCATCTGTACTACCTGCGCACACCTACCGAGCGGCAGCGCGACGATCTGATCGCACATCTGGCCGCACGCGGCATCTCGGCGCCGTTCCACTATGTTCCGCTGGATTCCAGCCCGGCCGGACTCAAACTTGGCCGCACCCCGAAGGCCTGCGTGCGAAGCGCCGAATTCTCGGGAACCGTTGTGCGCCTACCACTTTGGCCTGATCTCACCGACGATCAGATCGCCAGGGTCATCGACGCCGTCACCGCATACACCGTTTGAGGCGAGCGGCGGACCTCACGCGGTGAGCACGAACAGCTTCTCCCTGCCACCGGCGATCAGCGACCGCTGCACCACGCGCGGCTCGTAACCGCTGAAGAACGCGTCCAAAGTCGCCTCGCTGAACCGGCGCGCCTGTGCACCGTCGCCCGCATCGGTGAACCGCTGGCCGATCGCAGCGAGCACCCGATTTTGGCTGGTGGCCAGGTTGCGAATCGGCTCTGCGATGATCACCTGCTTTCCCGCCGCCGTCAGCATCCGATCGATGACCGGAGCAGGCTCGGGCAGAAAGTGATAGAGGCTCGACTGCATGATGACGTAATCGGCCTCGGGCAGTGGGGTATCGGAACGCAAGTTCCACACCACGCCGCGTCCACCCGCCCGGGCCAGCCTGGCGATGAATCGGCCGTTGAGGTCGAGTCCGGTGTATTCGATGGCCCGGTCGCGCAAGTAGCGGGTGTACAGCGTCGCGGGTCCACAGCACAGGTCGACCACGCTGACGCCATCGGGCACGAGTTCGGCGATCGCGCGATACCGAGCGGGGTAGTGCCGCCCATACAGCCCACGCATCAACAGCTCGTAGATGGTTCCGTTGCGGTAGATAAGGCTCGGTCTCACAGCACCCCTGAACAGTTGTCGACATGGCAACTACGCCACCCGGATGCGCCGGGCAGCCCGCGCGAGGCATCGCCCTCTTGGTAGTGAATCAACCGACTCGCCAACACGATCCGGCGCGGCAAGCGTACCCGCCTACGGCTGCCCCTGCTGACGGGCGGCCTCCTCGCGGATCTCGCGGAGTCTGGTCGCCGCATCCTTCGTGGGACGGGTCGGGAGCGCGGGTGGTGGGGTGGCGGGCAGCTGTGGCGCTTCGGTCTCGGTGGCTTTGCCGCGACTGCCGACGTAGAGCCGGAACACGCCGTAACCGGCCAACAGCAGGATAGCCAGTGGCACCAGGGACACGACGAGGCTCTTCACGAACCCGATCACCATCAGCGCGCCCAACAGCGCCAGTATGCCGACGCCCAGTTTGACCTTCCACGACATCTCGAAACCTCCGTTGTCGCCGCGGACCTGGCATCCACGCTACCCCGCCGTTGCGACCGAAACCGGAACGATGGGGCGCGGGCTTATTCGCCGAGGATGGTTCCGGTTTCGTCCTCGGTGCGGATTTCGTAGGCCTCGGATTCCCGGTTGTACCACCAGGTATCGGGTCCCGGCTGCGGACGACCCGCGGCCTGCACGGCCCGCGTCGACGGGCGGTAGGACGAACTGCGCGGAATCTCGTCGGCGACGTAGACGATGTCGGGTCGCTGGTCCGGATCGAGTGCGCGCACCGCCTCGGTCACATCCTTGGGTTCCAGCCGGAAGCCCTTGCGGACGCTGACCGCCGCCACCGCCAGCGCATGGTCGCCGACGGGCAGTGCGTAGGCGACCTCCATATCGACGGCGGTGATGTCGTTGAGCATGTCGACGATGGGCTGGGTGAAGACCGGGCCGCGTTCGGTGTGGATCACCGTATCGGTGCGATCGACCAGCCAGTAGTCGCCGTCGCTGTCGCGGCGGAAGAGATTTTCGGTCGGCATCCACGCATCGCCCGCCGTGAACACCCCGCGGAGCCCGCCGTCGGAGAGGTCGACGCCCTCGGTCGCCTTGCCGATCAGCAGCCCGACCTCGTTATCCGCACACCGGCGCGCGAAGCCGGACCCGTCGGTTCGGATCTGCTCGGTGACCGGGTCGTAGGCGACCAACTCCACCTTCGCGGTGCCCGGCACGGGGCGGCCCTTGCAGCCGGCTTTCACACCGGCCACATTGGCCAGCACCACGTCGCCCTCGATGGATGCGTAGAACTCGAGTACCCGCGCGGGCGTGAACTGTTCGGTGGTGCGTCGCCACAGCCCGGCGGGCATGCCCGAGCCGATGAACAGACGGATCGGATGCTGGTGTCCGGCCGGGAAGACCTCGGCATCGAGTATGTCGCGCAGCATGGTCCAGGTGTAGGTGACCACGGTGACGCCGTAGCGGTGCACCTCCTCGCCGAACCGGATCGGGTCCAGCGACCTGGCCAGTGCGATCCGGCTGCCGCCCGCGATCGCGCCGCCCAGGCTCACCAGCAGACCGGACGAATGATGCAGCGGCGCAAGGCAGTAGACGGTGTCCTTGCGATCCAGATCGGCCGAGGTCGCGGTACCGAAAGCGGACAGCGCCCAGCGGTGGTTGGTGATGTATTTGGTTTCCAGGCGGTCGCCGGTGCCGGTGACGAGCACGAAGGCCAATTCCCGCGCCAGACCCGGATCCGGGCGGTACCAGGCGGGCAGCTCGACCTGGGTGGGATCGATCTGTTCCAGGTCGATCACGTCATCGCTCAATGGAATAGCGAGAGTGCGCGTGCTACCGCCGCCGAGCACCAGGACCCGGGTGCCGGTTGCCGCCGCCGCGCGCAGATTCTCCGGATCCGAGACCAGGGCCTTGATGCCGGTGAGTTCGATGGCGCGATCCAACTCGCTACCGGGGGCGAGTAATACGGACACCGCGCCGATACGGGAGAGCGCGGCGACGGTGGCCAGCGCGCTCGGCCGGGTCTCCATCACCACACCGACGCGCATGGCCGGGCGGATGCCGACGGAGACGAGCCCGCGCACGACATTATCTATGCGCGCGTTCACGGCGGCATTGGTGTGCACGCGATCGTCGAAGAGGAACAGATCGCGCAGCGGCGCGCGGCGCGCCTGCTCGGCGACCAAGCGGCCCAACGAGATGCGGGTATGTGGCTGGATCATGCCGAGTCGAGCCAGCCGCGGCAGTGCGCGCGCGGCCTCACCCGCGAGTTCGATCGAACCGCGCACGGTATTGCCGGCAATGCCCTCCAGCGCCTTGCCGACGCCTGCGCCCGCCTCGGCCAGGGTGGCCGCGGTGTGCACGACCCGGGTGGCCGCCGAATTCGGCCGGCTGGTCGCCACATGGTCGGTCATCGGCGCGATCTCCGGCGGCAGCGGCTGATCGCCGTCCATCCAATCGATCCACTGACGCACCAGCGGCCAGGTATGCCTGGTCGCCATGCTGCCCGCGACGAGGCCGAAATGTCCCGCCACCAAACTGGCTTCGTATACCTCGGCATTGGGTGCGGCGCGGACGATGCCGCGCACCGCGGCCGGCTGGCCGATATCGTCGACCTCGCCGACGAAGGCCAGGATCGGGCACTTCAGCTCGGCCAGCGAAACCGGCTGGTCCCGAATCACGAAGCCGCCGAGCATCAATCGGTTGTGCACGACGAACTGTTTGAGCAGATCCGCCGCCGCCGGACCGGCGTAGCCGACCCAACCGTCGTTATTGAGGAACCGACGCTGACGTTCCTTGGGCAGCAATGCCTCTCGGTCGTGCAGCTGGCGCAGGAAGTCGATGCGCGATTTGGCGGTCTTCATCGGATCGAGCATCTGGAAGCCGAGCCGGACCATGGAATCGGTGATGGGCAGGCGGGTCACCACATGGTCGGCCAGGAACTCCGCGACATCGGAGACCATGCCGTAGGGCAGGCCGAACGGCATGCCCGCGACCACATCCACCGGGCTGCCGAAGGTCACGATGCTCTCCACGCCCTTGCCGGAGCGGTAGGCGGTGGTCTGATAGGCGAACATGCCGCCCTGCGAGTACCCCATCAGGTGCACATTGGCGCCGGTCGCGTCGCAGACCGTATCGATGGCGCTGTTGACCGCGAGGACATGATCGGCCAGGTCCCGTTCCCAGCCCCCCTCCTCACTGGCGGGCGAACCGAAATCGACCACCCAGCAGTCGATTCCACCGCGGTGCAGAATGCCGACCGCGCCGTCGTCGGCGTTCACATCCCAGATATCGGCATTGACCATCAGCGGCGGTACCAGGACCGCGACTGGGCGACCCGGCGTCGCATCGTCGGGGAAGTAATGGCGCAGTCGATACATTCTGCGCCGTTCGACGACCTCGAACGGCGAGGACTCGACATCGTGGGTCAACCCGCCGAAGCGGATGACCTCGAGGCCGTTCTGGGCCGTTGCCATCAACCGCTGCACCGACCCGACCACACTTTCCACATTCAACTTCACGATCGCTCCTGGCCCTACCCTGCAAAGTGACCCGCATCACACACCCCGATGTGCTCAGACGAGCTTCCCACACCGTGTATCCATTATGGGTCGGCTGTGACGGGATCCATGCCGGGTCGGGCCGATGATGCGGGATGTTCGCGGCGGCGGTGCGCAAAAGATACCGACCGTACAGCCTTGCCCGGTCCGCACCGATTCGCACCGGGTCGTTATCGGCAGTTATCCGCATCGAGGTCATGTCGTAACCATCCGAAAAACAGACCAGCATTCTCGTGGCTTCATTCTCGAGATTCGTGTGCGCGCAGCATCTTTCGCGGTTTAGGATCGAACCCGTTCGGAACGCAATGTCGCGTAAGCCAATTCGCACGGGAGAGTCGGTCACCGTCTGCATGTCTCGGGTCGGCCACTTCTCTCGGCAACCATGCCGCCATACCCCAGCAGGCCTGCCGCCTGTCGAATTGTTGTGCACCACCGCCGAATTCGAGAATCCGTCGAACCACCAGTACAGCACAATCGACCGTCTCGGTGACCATCTCAGGTGAGGACCACGCATGACCATCGAAATGCCAGTCCAAACAGAAACCAACGGGCGCAAGAGCCTCAGCACCGGTGCCGCCCACCAGCTCGCGCACACCACCAAGTCCGAGCCGCAGATGCAGGGCATCACATCGCGCTGGCTCACTCGCGCACTGCCATGGACGCAGGTCAACGGTGGTATTTACCGTGTCAACCGACGGCTGACCCACACCGTCGGCAACGGCGAGGTCGAGTTCGTCATCGACGGCTCGCAAGCCAGAGTGATCCCGATGGAACTCACCGAACTTCCGCAATTGCGGGACTTCGACGACGAAGAGGTACTGCGCGCGCTCGCCCAGCGTTTCGAGCAGCGCGACCTCGAACCCGGCACGGTGGTCGCCGAATTCGGCAATCCGATGAATCAGGTCATGCTGATCGTGCACGGCAAACTCAGCAAGATCGGCACCGGGGAATTCGGCGAGCAAACCAAGCTCGGCATGCTGGGTGGCGGTGATTTCTTCGGTGATGAAACCCTCATCGATGGGTCCGGTATTTGGCCGGTGACCGTCAAAACCGTCACCCCCACCACCATGCTGGTGCTGTCCCGGCAAACGCTCGAAGAAATGCTGGAGTACACCCCGGCGCTCCGCGAGCAATTGTCCCGTGTCGCCGACGCTCCGGCACGTCCGCAGAACACCAAGGGCGAGGCGAATATCGAGATCTCCTCGGGCCACTTCGGTGAGCCGTTGCTGACCGGCACCTTCGTCGACCTCGACGACGCCCCGCGCGAATACGAGCTCAGCCTGGCCCAGAGCGTGCTGCGGGTGCACACCCGCGTCGCCGACCTGTTCAACGATCCGATGAACCAGGTCGAACAGCAGCTCCGGCTCACCATCGAGGCGCTCTACGAGCGGCGCGAGAGCGATCTGGTCAACAATCCCGATTTCGGATTGCTGCACAATTGCGACCTGAAACAGCGCATTTACAGTGAGTCCGGTGCACCGACGCCGGACGATATGGATGAGCTGTTGAGCATGCGGCGCAGCACGAAACTGTTTCTGGCACATCCGAAAGCGATCGCCGCTTTCGGTCGTGAATGTAGTAGGCGCGGCCTGTATCCGGATCCGGTCGAGGTGGACGGACACCGCGTGTTCGCTTGGCGCGGCGTCCCGATCTACCCGTGCAGCAAGATCCCCGTCAGCGATACCCAGACCACCTCGATTCTCGCCATGCGTACCGGCGAGAAGGATCAGGGCGTCATCGGCCTGCACCAGACCGGCATCCCGGACGAATACGAGCCGAGCCTGAACGTCCGCTTCAAGGGCATCGACGACCAGTCGATCATCTCCTACCTGGTCAGCTGCTACTACTCGGCGGCCGTGCTGGTGCCGGACGCACTGGGCGTGCTCGACAACGTCCTGGTCGCCCGGCAGGCGGACTGACCGGGGTGATGACCGATGTCGGTGCTCTCCCGCGCCTCGGCACCACCCGCCACCCACGAGGTGGCCGCCGCTGTCGCGGCACTGCTGTCCAACCTCGAAACCACCGCTCCACCAACGCTCCCGCTGGAGGTTCCGGAACCGGCAACCTCGGCTCCACCTGAAAACACCGATATACCGGAAAGTACGGAATTATCCGAATGCACAGCAATACCCGAATCATCCGAAACCCAGGTGGTGGAAGCTGATTCGTCAGAACTGGACCGACCTACCCAACCTGAGGCGATTGTTCCGCGCAGCCTGCTCGGACCCAGCGGCCTGGGTGCGGCTGCACTCCTACTTCCGTCGTCCACCACCACCCAAGCGGGATTACCTACTACTGAGGTACCCGACCCCGCACGCACACCTACTATCCGGGCGGCTGGTCTCCAGCCGCCACCGGTGGCGTTCGACGCCACAACGATCGCCGTCGGCGTGGCGCAGGGGGCCGCGCCGGCAGGATCGGCCCCAGCCGAACCGAAAACGAACCGCGGTCGAATTCCATTCGGCCCCACCGGATTAGGTACCGCATCTGCCTACCTGCAAGGCACCGCGGCACCGATTCCACCGCTGTACTGTCCACCGCCGCTGCGTGATGACCCGGCGTTGGCCGAATTGGTCAACGACGGGCTCATCGACTGGGCGCGGGATATCGGTCTGTACGCCGGGCGCCTTGACGAACTGCGCGATGCCGACTTCGGCCGATTGATCATGCTCGCCCATCCGGACAGCAACGATGCGGACCGGTTGCTCGCGGCCGCGAAATGCGCGGTCTCGGAATGGTCGGTCGACGATTACTACTGCGAGGAAGGAGCCGATGAGACCGCACCCGACGGCACGCCGTCCAGTGCCGAGGCCGAACTCGGCCCCCGACTCGAATTGGCCGCCGCAGCAATGGATCCCGTCCACCTCCCGGCTCGCTACCAGCCACAGCTGGAGCGGGCACTACAGGCCGATCCGATCCTGCGCGCGTTCCGTACGTCCTTCGAGCATCTGTCCCGGTATGCGACCCAGGCACAGCTGGCTCGATTGCGTACCGAGATCGCCGGATGGTTCATCGCGCTCGGCGCGGAGGCCGGCTGGCGGTCCGCACACCGGATGCCACCGGTGTGGGAGTACCTCACCAATCGGCAGCCGCACAGTTTCCTGCCATGTATGGCGCCGATCGATGTGGTCGGCGGCTATGAGCTCCAGGCCGCCGAGTACACCGATCCACGGGTGCGCCGGGTCGTGACCACGGCCGCACTCGCCAGTCAGATGGTGAACGACCTGTATTCGATGGCGCGCGAAGACCGTTCGGACGGTAGGGAATTCAACCTGCCGACGGTCTTGGCCGCGGAGGAGCGCTGCTCCCGGCGCGAGGCGGTGCTGCGCACCGCCGTCGTGCACGACGAACTGGTGCACCGATTCGAACAGGAGGCCGGTCCACTGGCCGCCGCCGGATCGGCCGAACTGCGACGGTTCCTCGGCGGACTCTGGGCGTGGATGGGCGGTAACCGCGCCTGGCACGCCGCGAGCAAGCGCTACAACGAGTCGAATTAGCCAGTACCGCAACGTAATCAGCAGTACCGCAACACGAGAGGATGATCAGGCATGACCATGCTCAATCCCGACACGGGGTCCGTCCTGCGCACCAGCTACCAGAAGGCCGTTGCCGAGTACTGGAACAACAACCCGAATGACGACCGGGTCAATACCAAACTCGGTGAGGTCGACGGGCTGTTCCACCACCACTACGGCATCGGCGAACCCGATCAGGCGGCGCTGGCCGGGCCGGCGGACTCTCGCGAGGAACGGATCGTCAAGGAACTGCACCGCCTGGAGACCGCCCAGGCATCGCTGCTGCTGGACCACCTCGGTGATATCCGGCCCGGCGATCGGCTGATGGACGGCGGCTCCGGCCGCGGCGGTACGAGTTTTATGGCCAATCAGCGCTTCGGCTGTCAGGTAGACGGCGTCACCATTTCCGAATACCAGGTCGGCTTCGCCAATGATCAGGCCGCCCATCGCGGTGTCGCGGACAAGGTGCGCTTCCATTTCCGGAATATGCTCGATACCGGTTTCGACACCGGATCCAGGCGTGGCATCTGGACCAACGAAACCACCATGTATGTGGATCTCGGCGAGCTTTTCGAGGAGTTCGCCCGGCTGCTCGAACCCGGCGGTCGCTACGTCTGCATCACCGGCTGCTCCAATGATGTCAATGGTGGGCGTTCGGCCTCGGTCAGCTGGATCGACGCCCATTACGGCTGCATGATTCATCCGCGCAGCGAGTATTTCCGGGCCTTGGCCCACAACAATCTGGTGCCGGTCAACGTCATCGATCTGACTGCCGCCACGATTCCCTATTGGGAGCTGCGCACCGAATCCGAGCTGGCGACCGGCGTGGAGAAGCCGTTCCTGACCGCCTACAAGGAGGGCAGCTTCCAATACCTGCTGATCGCCGCCGATAAGGTGGGGCGATGAGCGAGCGGAGCGAGCCATCCATAGGCGCAGCACCATCGGTCACAGCGGAGCCGAGCGCCAGCGAGGCGGAGGCATGAGCGAGCGGAGCGAGCGAATCATGGGCGCAGCACCATCGGTCACAGCGGAGACGAGCGCCAGCGAGGCGGAGCTGTGACCGAAACGCTGGCGAAGCCGATTACCGACCGCGAGGCCCTGCCCGTCGAGCTGGTCGACGCGGCCGGGCGCGCGGTCGGTGCGTGCCCGGTAGCGCAGGCGCATACCGCGCCCGGGCTGCTGCACCGCGCGTTCTCGGTGCTGCTGTACGACGAGGCGGGTCGGGTGCTTTTGCAGCAGCGTGCCGCGGTGAAGACGCGGTTTCCGCTGCTCTGGGCCAATACGGCTTGCGGTCATCCGGCGCCGGGTGAGCCGGTGGTGGCGGCCGCCGCGGTCCGGTTGGCCGAGGAGTTGGGGTTGGCCACCGCGCTGACCGAGGTCGGAATCTTCCGGTATCACGCCCAGGATTCCGCGACCGGTCGGGTGGAGCACGAGTGGGATCATGTGCTCATCGGACGGCTCGATGCCGAGTTCCTGCGGACCGCGGCGCCGCGGCCGGATCCGGCGGAGGTCGCCGACTACGCGTGGATCCAACCCGAGGCGCTGCGGGATGCGATCGCCGACGATCCTGGGAGCTATACGCCGTGGCTGCTCGGTGTGCTCGATATCGCCGAAGAAGCGGTTCGGGTCATCTGAGGCTCGTTGGAGGTCGTCCGCTGACCCGGCCGTTTCAGGTTCGCAGGCCGGGTCAGCCAACGATCATCTCCCGGCGTCCTCTCGTAATCGCCACGGCGCTCCGTAACTGGCTGCCTCGGCAGAGTCCCCAACTCCTTGCTGTTTTGGTTCGGAACATGTGCTGACCGACTGACAGGATCTGCAATCTCATGCCTCAATGCGCATATCTACGTTTCAGCAAGTATTTTTGCCCGAAATAGGGGACTTGTAACACCAGACAAAGCCTTCGAGAAATCACAGGAACGGCACAGGGTGCGAACAGGAGCGACTCGGATCCTGGATCGCGTACGAGGTCTTGAATTCAGCGAGGTGCACGATGGTCGAAGTCGAAGTCACGGACGACAAAGTGACGGTTCATGTGCTCGGCGGGCACCGACTGCTGGCCCTGCGCGAGCACGTGACCTTCGATCTGGCCGATATCAAAGAGGTGACTCCCGCCCCGGTCGATCTGCGCCCACCGTGGGTCCGCGCACCGGGCACCTTCTTTCCCGGCGTGATCGCGGCGGGCACCTACCGCGGCAAAGGGCGAAAAGAGTTCTGGGACACCAGATTCGACGGCCATGCGATTCTCATCGACCTCGCAGGCCCCGGGTTCACCCGTCTCGTCGTCGATGTCGACGATCCCGACGCGGCGATGGAAGCCCTTGCCGCGGCCGCCTGACAGCTCAGGAATTAGAGCCGAAGCAACGCAGCAGGCCGCTATACGGCTTCGGTGGTGGTGCGGCGAACTCTCCCCTACCCGATTTGCGCAGGCCGATGGTGATCAGCGACTGGGCGGTGAGGGTGGCAGCCGCGACGCCGTCGATCACCGGTACACCGATCTCGTCGCGGATGTGGTTGCAGAGGTCGGCCATGCCCGCGCAGCCGAGGACGATCGCATCGGAGCCATCGGCGTCGACCGCATCGCCGCATGCCTCGGTGACGATTTTGCGGGCATCCGGATCTTCCAGTGCGAGCACCGGGATTTCGCAGGCGTGGATGCCGCGGCAAAAACGTTGCATGCCATAGCGATACACCAGCTCGTCCGCTCGGCCGATGGTCCGGCCGAGCGTCGTGACGATGCTGAATCCGCCGCCGAGATGACTCGCGGTGTGCATTGCCGCCTCCGCGATGCCGATTACCGGCCCGCGTGCCAGTTCTCGGGCCGCGTCCAGCCCCGGATCGCCGAAGCAGGCGATCACGTAGCCGTCGACGCCCTCCTGTTCGCCGCGTCGGATGGCGGCGAGAATGCCCGGGACACTGAGGGCTTCGTCGTAGTGACTCTCGATCGAGGCGGGCCCCATCTCGGCGGTTACCGCGTCGAGCAGTGTGCCCCGGCCCACTACGGCCTGGGCACACTGCTCGATCGTGTCGGTCATCGCCCGCGTGGTGTTCGGGTTGACGACCCGGATGCGCATCAGGCGGTAACTCCCTTCACTGCCAACCGGGTTCGGGTGGCCAGCAGGTAATAGGTGAGGAAACCGAGGCCGCAGCCGATGAACCAGCTGTACTGCGCGGCGGTGTACATGCCGGTGACATCCTTGGCCAGCACCGGGATCACCGCGATGATCGCGCCGACGGCGGTTGCGATGATCGCCGCCGGGTTGTAACCCTTGCTGTACCAGTAGGATCCGGTCTGCGACAGGGTGAACAAGTCGTCGACGACAACCTGCTGTTTGCGCACCAGGTAGTAGTCGGCGATGAGGACACCGAACAGCGGGCCGATGAATGCGCCGAGCACCTCCAGGGTGTAGTGGATGACCTCCGGATTGTTGTAGAGGTTCCACGGCGTGATCAGGACCGAGCCGACCGCGGCGATCATGCCGCCCGCGCGCCAGCTGATCCGCTGCGGGCTGACGTGTGAGAAGTCGAAAGCCGGTGAAATAAAGTTGGCGACGATATTGATGCCGATCGTGGCGATGGCGAAGGTCAGCGCGCCCAGCACGATCGCGAAGGTGCTGTCGATACGGGCCACCGTCGCAACGGGATCGGTGATCAGCTCACCGTAGACCGGGACCGTCAGCGATGCGGTGATCACGACCAGCAGCGAGAAGAGCAGGAAGTTGACCGGCAGCCCGAGCAGGTTGCCACGCCGCACCACCGCGAAACTCTTTCCGTAGCGGGAGAAATCGCCGAAGTTCAGCATCGGACCGGAGAAATAGGACACGACCAGCGCGATCGCGCCGAGCATGACCGGGACCGAGGCCCAACCGGTGTACTTCACCTCGCCGAGCTTCAGGTCGATGGCACTCCAGCCGGCCTTGGCGATCAGATAGCCGCAGAGCAGAAACATCACGACATACACAGCGGGACCGCAGAAGTCGATGAATTTGCGAATCGATTCCATGCCCCGCCAGAACACGCAGGCCTGCACGACCCACAGCAATAGGTAACTGCCCCACCCGAGCAGTGAAAGACCGAGGAACCCATAGTCGCCGACGACCGCATACGGAGCGAGGCTCGGAAACAGTTTCACCAGTACGACATCCAGTGCCGCCGAGGCGAGAAAGGTCTGAATCCCGTACCAGGCGACGGCGATCAGGCCACGGATGATGGCCGGGATATTCGCACCGAGCACCCCGAATGCGCTGCGGCACATGACCGGATACGGCACACCGGTCACCTGACTCGGCTTGGCGACCAGATTGCAGAAGAAATAGACGATGGTGATGCCGATCAGCAGCGCCGCGAGCACCTGCCAGCTGGCGAGTCCGAGTGCGAACAAGCTGCCCGCGGTGACGTAGCCGCCGACGCTGTGCACGTCGGACATCCAGAACGCGAAGATGTTGTAGGAGCCCCAGGTCTGCTTGCGCAGCGGGGCCAGATCCGCATTCGTCAGCCGTGGGTCGTAGGCGGGCGGCGCGAGTACGGGCGGGGCCGCGGTGGTGAGCGTTTCGGTCATGGTGTTTCCCATCCGAAGGTGAAACTGTTGATCGAAACGACGGTAGAAACAACGCATTGCCCGGCCATTGCGCAGTTATTGCCCGGCTATTGCGCGATCGATATATCTTCCGGCGCGAGCAGTCCGGTATCGGTGGGCAATGTCGCGATTACCGTCTCCAACCTGCGGTGATGCCGTTCGGCGATCAGCAGCAGGCGGTCCACATCGCGGGCCATGAACGCATCGAGCATCAGCGCGTGATCGGTGTGCAGGCGCACCCGATCGCCGCGGCCGATATGCACCATGGACTGCACCGGCTCGGTGACATTCCACGCCGATTCGAGCATGTGCAGCAGCCGGAACATCCGTGACGGCTTGGTCAGCGCCACATGAAAATGGCGCGATTGGCGGTGGTACGCGACGGGGTCGTCATCTCGAATCGCCTGTTCCAGTAGCGAATTCACTTCGAGCAAGCGGGCGCGGTCGGCGTCGGTGGCATTGCGCACAGCGGCCGCCAGCGAGGCGGTTTCCAGGGTCTCCCGCGCGATATACATTTCGCGCAGCTCGTTGGAGGTCAGCTGGGCCACCGCATAACCGCCGTGCGGCCGATGGGTGACCAGTCCCTCCCCGATCAATGTCTTGAGCGCCTCTCGCACCGGGATGTGGCTGACGCCGAATAATTCGGCGACCTCCCGCAATGGGATCACCGTGCACGGCGGCACGGCACCATCCAGAATCACCCGGCGCAGTTCGCCGAGGATCACTTGCGGTCGGCCTGGTTCGTCGACAACCAACCTGGCCAGTAGCGCCGATCGTCGTCTCGGGGGCATGCGGCCACGCTATGCGAGCCGTATTGCGATCTCGGTCGCGGATGTGACGGTCAGGAAAAGTTCACCGAACCGACTGGTCTCACGGTTGGAATTTCGGCTCCGCGATGGCCGCGATCGCCGCCATGCCATGCTGTTGGTTGGTCTAACGACAGAGGAAATCCGATGACACTTACGGCAACGCAGTCGGTGGATCGTCGCTATGTGCGCCTGGTCGCCGAATTCGACAGGCTGTTCCGCAGGCCCAGCGATGGCGGCGGGGCGCTCGTGGTCTATCAGCACGGCGAACCGGTGGTGGATGTGTGGGCCGGATTCGCGCATCCGGGCGTGCGGTGGGCCGCCGATACCGTGGCCATGGCCTATTCCACCGGCAAAGGTGTGGTCTCGACGCTGGCGCACCGATTGGCCGAGCGCGGCCTGTTCGATTACGACGAGCCGGTCGCCACCTACTGGCCCGAATTCGGGGCGGCGGGCAAGGAGCGCATTACGGTGCGGGAAATGCTCACCCACCGGGCGGGTCTGCATCGGCTGCGCGATCTGCTGCCCGGGCCGGTATCGCGTTTCCTGGACGATGCCGAGGTCACCGCCGCGCTCGCGGCCTGCTCCCCTGACCCGCGTCACCTGGTGACCAGCGGCTATCACGGAATCTCCTTCGGGCACTTGGTCGCCGAGCTGATCCGACGGGTCTCCGGTTCGGACTTCACCGAGCTGTTGCGCACGGAAATCGCGAAACCGCTCGCGGCGGAGGAACTCTGGTTCCGCGTGCCGGAATCCGAACGCGGCCGCATTGCCACCAACTTTCCTCGGCTCACCGTTGCGGGCATGAGTTGGGAGAACAGTGCGCGGCTCATGGGCCGGACTCGTTTCGCTGCGGCCGCCGAAACCACTCCGCGTGGATTCGCGGATATGGTTTCCGATCCGCGCCTGCATGATTCGGTGATTCCAGGCGTCAACGGCGTCTTCTCGGCGCGTGCCCTGGCGAGGATGTACAGCGCGCTCGCGACCGATGGTCGGCTCGGGGACTTCCAGTTGCTGCGTCCGGAGACCATCGAGCAGATCACCCAGCGTCAGGTCTTCACTCCCGATTACGTTCTGGCGTTTCGCATTCCGTGGGCGCTGGGTTACCACGGTGTGCCGATGAAGCCGTCGAAGGCCGATCCCATCTCCGCGTTCGGTCATTTCGGCCTCGGCGGTTCGGGGGCGTTCGCCGATCCGGCCACCGGGATGTCGCTGGCCTTCGTCACCAATCGGCTCGGCGGGAAGCTGACGCCGCTCGGCGATGCTCGGCTGGCGCGGCTCGGTGCCCTTGCGCACAATCTCGCGAAGGCCGGATAGGCTCGGGAAATCATCGGATGATTTCTGCCTATGTGGCAGCGCATCCGCGCCATGGGCTGGCAGCATGGGCGCATGGAGTTGCTGGGAATAGACCGTATCGAGGCGGCCGCGGCGGCATTGGCGCCGGTGATTCGGCGGACGCCGGTGGTCGCGTCACGGGTGTTGTCCGAACACGCCGGAACCGAGGTGCGGCTGAAGTGCGAGAACCTGCAGCGGACCGGCTCGTTCAAGCCGCGCGGGGCATACTTCCGGATCGCGAACCTTCCCGCGGAAGATCGGGCGCGCGGCGTGGTGGCGGCCAGTGCCGGCAATCACGCGCAGGGGGTGGCGTGGGCTGCGGCTTCGCTCGGGATTCGCTCGACGGTATTCATGCCGGTGGGCGCTTCGCTGCCGAAGTTGGTGGCCACCAAGGCATATGGGGCCGAGGTGCGGCAGGTCGGTGAGACCATCGACGACTCGCTGGATGCCGCACTGGATTTCGCCGAGCGGACCGGTGCGACGCTGATCCATCCGTTCGATCACGCCGATATCGTCGCCGGGCAGGCGACGGTGGCCCTGGAGATCATCGAGCAGATGCCCGAAGTCGGGACGGTGATCGTGCCGACCGGCGGCGGTGGGCTACTCGCCGGGGTCGCCATTGCCCTGCATCATGTCGCACCGCAGGTACGGGTGGTTGGCGTGCAGGCCGCGGAGGCAGCGGCATGGCCCGATTCGCTGGCTGCGGGTAAACCGGTGCGGGCGACGCGGATGTCGACCATGGCCGACGGTATCGCGGTCGGACTGCCCGGTGAGGTGCCGTTCGCGCACGTCGCGGCGCATGTGCCCGCGGTGGTGACGGTCGACGAGGATGCGCTGTCCAAGGCGCTGCTGCTGTGTCTGGAACGCGCGAAGTTGATCGTCGAGCCCGCCGGTGCCGCCGCCGTGGCGGCCCTGATGAGTTGCGAGCCAACGGAACTCGGATTGCAGGGGCCGGTGTGCGCGATCCTGTCCGGCGGCAATATCGATCCGATGATGCTGACCAGGATCATCGGGCACGGTCTCGGTGCCGCCGGGCGTTATCTGGCTGTGCGCGTGACGATTTCGGATCGACCGGGTGCGTTGAGCGGATTGCTCGCGGTGGTCGGGAAGACCGGTGCGAGTGTGGTGGATGTGGTGCACTCACGGACCGGTGGGTGGCTCGCGGTCGACGAGGTCGAGGTATCACTGACGTTGGAAACGCGGGGTCCCACGCATCGCGATGATGTGCTTGCCGCGCTGGAGAATTCGGGATACACGGTGCGAGTGGAGGATTAGCCGGGTCCGAGCGGGCTCGGACCCGACGTCGAGCCCGTCAGCACTTCCGCTTGTAGAAGTACTTCGAGTTGGCATCCATATCGGCCTGGGTGATCGCCACCATATCGGTCTGGATATTGCGGGTGACCGGCTTACCCTCCAGCGCGGCCGCGGCCTCGTCGACGCCCTTCGCACCGATCCCGGCCGGATCCTGCGCGATAAGTGCCTGCACGGTACCGGCTTTCAAATCCTCGACCTGTTTCGGGCTCGCATCGAAGCCGACCAGTTTGACCTGGCCGAGCTTATTGGCATTGCGCAATCCGGTGGCCGCGCCCTCGGCCGAACTCAGGTTGGTGGCGAAGATCCCGGCGAGGTCGGGATGGGCGGCCAGCGTCGCGGTGACGATCGAAGCCGCCTGTGCCGCTTCATTGTTGTTGTACTGCACGCCGAGCGAGGTGATGCCCGGGAAGGCCTTCACCGCATCTTCGAAGCCCTGAGCACGCGCGTCGGTGGTGGAGGTTCCGGCCTTGGTGTTGATCACCAGCACGGGTCCCTTGTCGCCGATGAGCTTGGCCAGCGTCTGTGCGGCGAGTTCGCCGCCCTTCTTGTTATCGGATGCGATCGACGACAGCGCGATCGAGGTGTCGTCCAGTGCGGTATCGACCTCGATGATTTTGATCCCGGCATCCTTTGCCTGTTTGATCGGATTCGCCATCGCCTGGGCATGTGTCGGGGCGATCAGGATGCCGCCGGGCTTATTGGCCACCACACCGGTCAGTACGGGAGTCTGCGCACCCGCATCGAATTTCGTCGGCGCCTGTGTCTCCAGCTTGTAGCCGAGTTTGCTCGCCTCGTCCTGCGCGCCGCATTGCATGGAGATGTAGAACGGTTCGTCGGCGACACCGGGAATCAGCACCAATTTCTTGGCATCCGTACCGCCGGAATTGTTCACCGAGCCACCACATCCCACCACCAGCGTGCCGACCGCCGCCATCGCGCCGATCATCACCGCGGTCCGCTTCGCCACCCTCATTTGGCTACCTCCGCCTTATTCTCTTATCGCGCAGTGCTGTACTGCTTACCTCTCTACTTGCGGTCCCGGGCTCGACGGCGCAGTTGGTCGAACCACACCGCCCCCACCAGAACCGCGCTCACCGCGATCGGCTGCCAGAACACCGGCACCCCCGCGATGACGAATCCCTTGCGCAGCACCGACGGAATGAAAACGCCGATAACCGTGCCGACAATGGTGCCGATTCCACCGAAAAGGCTGGTCCCGCCGATGACGACACCGGCGATGGCATCCAGATTGTCGGTGCCGTGTCCGCCGATGGTGGTGGTGCCGAAGTAAGCCAGATTCATGAATCCGGCCAGTCCGGCGAGTAATCCGGTCATCAGATAGACCAGCACGAGGTGGCGAGTGACCGCGATGCCCGAACGCCGCGCGGCCTCCTCATTGGAGCCGATCGCGTAGGTGTAGCGACCGAATCGGGTGGTGTGCAGCGCCCAGGCGGCGAGCACCGTCACCGCCGCCGCGACCAGCACCAGATTCGGTACGCCGCCCAGCGACGTCCCGAAACCCAGGGAGTTGCGCAGCTTATCGGGCACCGTCCTGGTGTCGACACCGCCGGTGATCAGTTGTGCCGCACCTAGTGCCGCACCGAAGGATCCGAGTGTGACGATCAGCGGTGGAATCTTGGCCTTTGCCACCAGAATTCCATTGAGCAATCCCCAGATGCCGCCGCCCGCAATGGAAATCAAGAGGCCGACGCCGATAATCCCCCACCCCGCGCCGGTGGCGTTCTCGTCTGGGCTCAGCCATTCCATCGTTTTCGCGCCGAGCACACCGGCGAAGATCAGCACCATGCCGACCGACAGGTCGATGCCCGAGGTGATGATCACGAAGGTCATGCCGACCGAAAGCACCAGCAGCACCGAGGTTTCGATCAGCAGCGTCTGCAGGGTGAATCGGGTCGGGAAGGCGTCGGGGCGGATGATGCTGAAAACGATGCACAATACGACCAGCACCACACCGATCCACAGCGTGCTCGCGCCGAGAAGCCGTTGCAGCACAGTGCGTTCCGGCAGATCGGGGCTGCCATTCGGCTCTTCTTTCGTCATGCGGCGTCCTCGTGTGACAGCGCTCCGGTCATCGCACCGACCAACTGCTCCAGCGTGGCATCGGCGGCGACGAATCGAGCGACCCGCTTGCCGAGGCGCAGCACCTCGATCCGGTCGGCCACGGCCAGCACCTCGGGCATATTGTGGCTGATCAGGACGACGGCAATGCCCTGGTCACGCACATTGCGGATCACCTCGAGCACCCGTTCGCGCTGCACAACGCCGAGGGCCGCGGTCGGTTCGTCCATGAAGACGACCTTGCTCGCCCACAGCACCGCACGCGCCACGGCCACACTCTGGCGCTGTCCGCCCGACAGTGCGCCGATCGGCACATCGGTGCTCTGCAGCGTCACGCCGAGGCGCCGGAAGTGTTCGACGGCTCGAGTCCGCATCGCCCGCTTGTCGAGCATGCCGAGTCTGCCCGCCAATCCGCGGCGAACCAGCTCCCGGCCGAGGAAGAGGTTGGCGGCCGGGTCCAGATCGGGTGCGACGGCGAGGTCCTGGTACACGGTTTCGATGCCGAGCCTGCGTGCGGCGGTCGGTGAGCCGAGCACCGTTTGCGAACCGTCCAGCACGATGGTCCCCGAATCCGGTTGTTCCGCCCCGGAAAGGCATTTCACCA
This sequence comes from Nocardia sp. NPDC006982, assembly GCF_042869435.1. Classification (NCBI taxonomy): domain Bacteria; kingdom Bacillati; phylum Actinomycetota; class Actinomycetes; order Mycobacteriales; family Nocardiaceae; genus Nocardia; species Nocardia sp. NPDC006982. The sequence goes on from NZ_JBIAFV010000016.1 coordinate 36,555, forward strand.
GCGTGGACTTGCCCGCGCCGTTATCGCCGATCAACGCGACGACCTCACCGGCGCGCACCTGAAAGTTGGCCCCCCGCAACGCGTCGACACCGCCGTAGCGTTTCACCAACGACTGAGCCTCGAGTACTACATCGCCCGGTTCCGATGCCATACCCTCACCCGCGTCGACTCAGTTGAGCAAACGTCCGATCCATCGGCCGATGCTACGTTCGCCGCCACCTCTCATGGGACGAATTCGACAAAATGCGCAGGGCGCAACGAGACCGATCAGTCCCACCAGAAGCGCCACAGCTGCCGAAGCAGGGATTCGGCGAGTTCATCGAGTGAATCGCGATCCTGTTCGGCGGCATCCGGGCAGTACAGGTACGCCTCCAATGCCTGCGCGAGCGCGGCGTCTTCGGTCAGCTCCGGCTCGTGTGCGACGGCGAGCCACAGCGTGTCGGAATCCAGGGCGACGAGTTCGCAGCGGCGCTCCGAGGCCGCCCACCGGCGCAGCATCACTGCGTGGTCGGCGCCGTCGAGGTCACAGTTGAGCGCACCCGACCATTGCAGTTCGTGCGGAACCATCCAGGAATTCGCGGCGGGAACCAGGGCGAGCTGATCGAATTCGTCGCAATCGCCACGAATGCTCCAGACGTCGCCCCAATCGAATCCGTCGTAGTCGTAGAGCTCGAGATCCAGCTCGGCCCAGTCCGGTCCGCCTCGCGGAATCTCGTAGTCATCGCCCGACCGCTCGCGATATCTCTCGCGCAACCAGTCCGCCGCATCGGTTCCCGCGAGGAATTCCGGAATCGACAACTCACGCGATTGCTCCCAGCCGCGCTCGGATCCGGTCTGATACCAGGTATGGGTCTTGGTCAGCACCGGCCACAATCCGGTCTTCGGATGCACCTCCCGCACCTGCTCCCACAGCCCGGCCGCCGCATAACTGGGCTCGGTCGATACCACCCACACCGGCGCCCCCGACACCGTCCGCTCGACCACCGACGCCGCCGGTAGCTCGATCCCGTACGCCGCCAACGCTTCCGCCGGATCATTGCCCGCGAAGGGCACCGCCGCCAGCGCCGCCGGTCGATCCGCGGTGAAGGTCCCCGCCTCGAAATCTCTCTTCATGAGCCGTCATTCAACAGCCACCCGCCGACAATCTCGCAGCGCGGATGTCAGTGTGCGCCACCGAGTTCCAGGGCAAGGACACCGAGAATCACCAAGGCGATGCCGCCGACCTGGATCAACGAGAGTCGTTCGTCCAGGAATAGGACGCCGATCACGGCGATGGCCGCGACGCCGACCGCCGACCAGATGCCGTAGGCGACGCCGATCGGCATGCCGCGCTTCAGTGCCTGGGAGAGGAAGAAGAAGGCCGCACCGTAGCCGATGACCACGATGATCGAAGGCACCAATTTGGTGAAACCGTCGGAGATTTTGAGCGAGACGGTCGCGGTGATTTCGGAGGCGATGGCCAGCGCCAGCAACAGCAGGGTCATCGGCGCAGCGTAAACCGGGGCGGGCGGGGTGCGGTCGGCGCCATAAGCATTCGACCATCCCGATCGAAAGGTCGGCACCGCACAATTCGGTCGTCGATCGAGGAGGGACAATGGACGCAGCGGTGATCTTGGTCCTGGCCGGGCCGATCCTGATACTGGTCACGCTCATTGTGTTCGTTCCGCTGACGATTCGTGCCGAGCGCGAGCGCCGAAGGATCTTGCGGCAGTGGGCGACCCAGCATGGGTGGACGTTCGCGGACAGCTCGCGGGCTCGGTGGGTATCGCGCATGCCCCGGGGTGGACGCTATCTGGGCGTGACATTGACGGGGCAGATCGCCGGTAGGTGGGTGACAGTGGCAGAGTACAGATACGAAACGGAAACCGTCGCTGCGACGGTCGGCCCACGTTCCGCGTCGAACAGGACTACGACAACGCACCACCTGATCGCGACCGTGGTGGTGCTGGACCGCCCCTTCCCGTCGGTCAACGTGTCCACCCGCGGCGTGCTGTCCAAGCTGGGTCGCACACTGTTCGGCGACAAGCCCACCGCCACCGGCGATGCTTCCTTCGACTCACGCTTCCGGATCAATGCCGTCGATCCGGACTTCGCCCGCTGGCTCGTCGGCAAACCGCTGATCGACGCGCATCTCGCCGGAACCGTCCCGGACTGGAGCCTTGTCGGTCAGGAGTTGCTGACGTACCGGGCGGGCCGGTTGCGCGATCCGTCCGCGATTCCAACAATCGCCGCGCCGTTGCTGCACGTGGCCGACCTGCTGGGCCGTTGAACGGCCCCAGCCATCCCCGGCCCTCTAGTGCCCCGCACAGGTTCGGATCAAGATCAGGTGGAACTGGTGGCGGGGTTTCTCGGGCGATGCCGCCATGGATTCCACCTGATCTCGGTCGTCGCCGAGCGGGGGCCAGTTCAGTTAGGCGACAAGGCGGCGCAGCTCGGCGACGGCGTTGCGGATCTCGTCGAGTTGCGCTGCGACCTGCACGCCCGCGGTTCCGCCGCGCGCATTGCGGGATGCGATCGAGCCCTGCACGGTGAGCACTTCGCGGACCTGTGGAGTCAATGCCGGATCGATGGCGGCGAACTCTTCGTCGGTCAGCTCGTCGAGGCCGACGCCGCGCGCCTCGGCGGCGCGCACACACGCACCCGCGGCCTCGTGCGCGACGCGGAACGGAACACCCTGACGGACAAGCCATTCGGCGATATCGGTGGCGAGGGTGAAACCGGCGGGGGCGAGTTCGGCCATGCGGTCGGTGTGGAAGGTGAGCGTCGAGACCAGGCCCGCGATGGCCGGGAGCAGCAGCTCGAGCTGGGCGACCGAGTCGAACAAGGGTTCCTTGTCCTCCTGCAGGTCCCGGTTGTAGGCCAGCGGTTGGGCTTTCAGGGTAGCCAACAGTCCGGTCAGGTTGCCGATGAGGCGGCCTGCCTTGCCGCGGGTGAGTTCGGAGACGTCCGGATTCTTCTTCTGCGGCATGATCGACGAGCCGGTGGACCAGGCGTCGGCGAGGGTGAGGTAGCCGAATTCCGGTGTGCTCCAGAGGATCACCTCTTCGGCCATCCGGCTCAGATCGACGCCGATCATGGCGAGCACGAAGGCCGCCTCGGCCGCGAAATCACGTGCGGAGGTGGCATCGATCGAATTCGCCGCGGCGGCATCGAAATCCAGTTCGGCCGCAATGGCTTCCGGATCGAGTCCGAGCGAGGATCCGGCCAGTGCGCCGGAACCATAGGGCGACACCGCGGCCCGCTTGTCGAAGTCGCGCAGCCGATCGATATCGCGCAGCAGCGGATGCGCGTGTGCGAGCAGATGGTGCGCGAGCAGCACCGGCTGCGCGGCCTGCAGATGCGTCTTGCCGGGCATTACCGCGTCCGGATGCGCGGCGGCCTGGGCGACCAACGCCTCGACCACATCGAGGAGTCCGGCGGCGACCCGGCGGGCCGCATCGCGCAGCCACATCCGAAACAGCGTGGCCACCTGGTCATTACGCGACCGCCCGGCCCGGAGTCGGCCGCCGAGTTCGGCGCCGACCCGCTCGATCAGCCCGCGCTCCAACGCGCCGTGCACATCCTCATCGGCCTCGGCGGGGGCGAACGCACCCGAATCCACGTCCGCCGCAAGGCGATCCAGCCCGGCCAGCATGGCGGCGAGGTCGCTCTCCGAAAGCAGTCCCGCCTTGTGCAGCACACGCGCGTGTGCCTTCGACGCGCGAATGTCGTAGGGAGCCAGCGCCCAGTCGAAATGGGTCGACTTGCTCAGCGCGGCCATTGCCGCGGCCGGTCCGGACGCGAAACGTCCGCCCCAGAGCGCCCCTTCGTTGGTGCTGCCGCTCTGCGTCATCGTGTGCTGTCTCCTCCGGGTCGTCGGGCGGTGAACAAAATGTCGGTCTTCAGGTGGGCAGCGGCCGTGTCGGATACCTCCCGGCCCCGGCTGCGCAGTACCTCGGCCGGATCGGCGCGCGACACCGTCCAGCCGTGTTCGGTGAACCAGTCGATCGGATCGCTGCGGCCCTCGTCGGAGTACCACAGTTCGCCGACATCGACCGTCACGTCGACCCCGGCCGATCGCGCATCCTGCAATGCCTTCGAGTCCGGCGCGGCACCGGATGAGCGGTAGATCGCGATGCGACTGCCCGGTGCGCTCGATGCCACGATGTTGTCGAACAGCCGGTCCTGAGCGTCCGCGGGGAGGTAACGCAAGAGGCCTTCGACCAGCCATGCGGTCGGCGCGGCCGAATCGAATCCATTGTCCCGCAACGCCGCAGGCCAATCCTGGCGCAGATCCACCGCGATCGCGCGGCGGTCTGCCGTGGGCGCAAAATCCGCAAGCGCGTTGTCCTTGAACTCCAGAACCTTCGGCAGGTCCAGTTCGAAAACCGTTGTGCCGACCGGCCATTCGAACCGATATGCCCTGGCATCCAGGCCCGCGGCGGGGATGACGAGCTGCCGGATGCCGTCGGCGGCCGCCTCCTGGACGTAGGCGTCGAGGTAGCAGGTGCGTGCGATGAGGGCCGAGATAATAGGGCCCATCGCCGCTGTCGCAGCCTCCTCGAGATCGGGGATGTCCCCGCGCACGATGCGCGTCCAGGATTCCGAACCGACGGCGGTCACCAGCACTTCGGCGTACGGGTCATGGAACAGTGCGTCCGGGCGACGGCTCTCGGCGGCTCGCATGGCGGCGACGCCGAGGGCGGTGGCGCCCACGCTCGATTCGATATCCCAGCTGTCGTCGTCGGTCCGCACAGCGCTCCTTTCGGGTCGGCGACTCACTGCGCGCCGACCCGATCGAGCCTAATAGGCGCAGTCGGACGAAGTCCGTCGCTGATCTCTTGCGCTCGGCCCGAGCGAAGGCGAGGCCACCGCCTACTTCTGGTTGAGGTCGCGACGAGCGGCGACCTTGGAGGACAGGCCGTGGATCTGCACGAAGCCCTTGGCGAGGGACTGGTCGAAGGTGTCGCCCTCGTCGTAGGTGGCCAGGTTGAAGTCGTAGAGCGACTGCTCGGAGCGGCGGCCGTTGACCACGACGGACCCGCCGTGCAGCACCATCCGGATCTCGCCGGTGACGTGCTGCTGGGTTTCGGCGACGAAGGCGTCCAGCGCGCGCTTGAGCGGGGAGAACCAGAGGCCGTCGTAGGCCAGCTCGCCCCAGCGCTGCTCGACCTGCCGCTTGTAGCGGCCCAGTTCGCGCTCGATGGTGACGTTTTCCAGGGCCTGGTGCGCGGTGATCAGCGCGATGGCGCCGGGGGCCTCGTAGATCTCGCGGCTCTTGATGCCGACGAGCCGGTCCTCGACCATATCGAGGCGGCCGACACCCTGGCGGCCCGCACGATGGTTCAGCTCGACGATGGCCTCGAGCACGCTGACCTGGCGGCCGTCGATGGCGACCGGCACACCCTTGTCGAAGGTGACGATGAGTTCGTCGGGCGCCTCGAAGTTGACCGTCGGGTCCGAGGTGTAGTCGTAGACGTCCTTGGTCGGCGCATTCCAGAGGTCCTCGAGGAAGCCGGTCTCCACCGCGCGGCCCCACACGTTCTGGTCGATCGAGAACGGGGACTTCTTGGTGACGTTGATCGGGAGCTGGTTCTCCTCGGCGAAGGCGATGGCCTTCTCGCGGGTCCAGGCGTAGTCGCGGACCGGGGCGATCACATTCAGGTCGGGGGCGAGCGCGCCGATGCCGACCTCGAAGCGGACCTGGTCGTTGCCCTTACCGGTGCAGCCGTGCGCGACGGTGCTCGCGCCGTGGAACTTGGCGGCCTCGACGAGATGCTTGACGATGAGCGGGCGGCTGATCGCCGAGACCAGCGGGTACTGACCCATGTACATGGCGTTGGCCTGGATGGTCGGCAGGCAGTACTCGTTGGCGAATTCGTCGCGCGCATCGACCACGATCGCCTCGACGGCGCCGCAGTCCAGCGCGCGCTGGCGCACCACATTCATGTCCTCGCCGCCCTGGCCCAGATCAATGGCGACCGCCACGACCTCGGCGCCGGTCTCCTTGCCGATCCAGCTGATCGCAACGGAGGTATCGAGCCCACCGGAGTAGGCGAGTACGACGCGCTCGGACATGTCTTTGTGCTCCTCGGTTTCGTGCTTGTCTGCAGGTCGTGCCCGCATCCGCGGGCGGCCGGGCGCGGCGCCCACCGACGCACCCAAATCGCACGTCAGGCGGCCCGCACCGTCATGCAAATGATTATGCATGATGATGCAAGCCCATTCACAACCGGGTCCGAGTTCCACCTTCCGCTAGCACCTTGGCACCCCTGTCCACCTATGTCACGCTTTACCCGGTAACTGTCGGAGCGGGCAAAGGACGGACCCCATGCTGCTGCACCTCATAGCAGGCGAATTCAGCACCCTCGGCAACGACGTCCTCGACATCGGCCGCGCCCTGGTCGACCTCGTACAGGACATCCTCAACGTCGGCACCCCGGGCACCTCCCACGGCGGCGGCCAATACCCCTTCGGCTGACAGTTCCTCGCGACCACATCGCGCAGGTTGCACCTACGTCGCCCAGGTTGTGTGCCCTATGCGAGGTAGGCACTGGTATGCGTCACCAAGCGTGACCGCGCTGAGGACGCCGGGCAGGCTCAAGCCAACTCTTCTATTTTGGCGGCTAGTTCGGCGCCGGTGAGGGGTTCGCGGGCTATTACGGCGATGGTGTCGTCCCCGGCGATGGTGCCGACGATGAAGGGGAGGGCGGCGCGGTCGAGGGCGCTGGCCAGGTAGTGGGCCGCGCCGGGTGGGGTGCGCAGGACGGCGATATTGCCGCTGGCGTCGGTGGAGACCAAGAGGTCGCCCAGGAGTTTGGAGAGGCGGTCGGTGCCGCCGGTGACACCGCGGACAGGGCTGCCGTCTTCGGGTACCACGTAGACGCCCGCGCCACCGTCGGCGGCGCGCAATTTCACGGCGCCGAGTTCATCCAGGTCGCGGGACAGGGTGGCCTGGGTGGTTTCGATGCCTTCGGCGGCGAGCAGTGCCGCGAGTTCGGTCTGGCTGCGGACCGCATGCGCCGTCAGCAGTTCGATGATGCGGGACTGGCGGCCGGCGCGGGTTCGAGCGATTGCGGGGGCGGACTTACCCGCGTCGGGCTGGACACTCATGGCCGCGCCTCGCTGCCGGGTCTCGCACCGAGCCGCGAGAACGCCGATCGCAGGCTGATGCGGTCACGCCGAGCCACTGCCTCCGTGCCCGTCGGTCCCGCGGCAGCGGATCGCTCGCGGCACTCGCTCACTGCGCTTCACCTCGTTTGGCCAGCAACCAGACCAGCAACGCCTTCTGCGCGTGCAGCCGGTTTTCCGCCTCATCCCACACCACGCTGTGCGGCCCGTCGAGCACCTCGTCGGTGATCTCCTCGCCGCGATGCGCCGGAAGGCAGTGCAGCACAACGGCATCCGGCTGCGCCTTGGCGAGCAGATCGTCGTTGAGCTGGAACGGCCGGAACGGGCCGACGCGGTCGAGGCCGTCGTTCTCCTGCCCCATGGAGGTCCAGGTGTCGGTCACCAGAGCATCGGCACCCGCCGCGGCGGCAACCGGATCACCGGTGAGGGTGATGGTCGCACCGGTCTCGGCGGCCCGCTTGCGCGCGGCCTCGAGAATCCACGGCAGCGGCTCGAAACCCGTTGGCGCGGCGATGGTTATGTTCAGACCCGCGGTCACACCACCGAGCAGCAGCGAATGCGCCATATTGTTCGCACCGTCACCGAAGTAGGCGAGGTTGCGACCGACCAGACTGCCCTTGCGCTCAGCGAGGGTCTGTAGATCGGCGAGGACCTGACACGGGTGGAACTCGTTGGACAAGGCATTGACGACCGGAACCGTTGCGGTGACGGCCATTTCGTCCAGTCGCACCTGTTCGAAGGTGCGCCACACGATCGCATCGACATAGCGCGAGAGCACCTTGCCGGTATCACCGAGCGTCTCCTCGCGACCGAGCTGGGTGTCGCGACCGTCGACCACCACCGCATGCCCGCCGAGCTGCGCGATACCCATTTCGAAGGAGAACCGCGTGCGGGTGGAGTTCTTCTCGAAGATCACCCCGACTCCGCGCGGCCCTTCCAGCGGCCGATGTGCGAACGGATCCTTTTTCAATTCCGCTGCGAGCGCGAGGATTTCGGCTTGCTCGGCAGGCGTGACGTCATCGTCGCGCAGAAAGTGCCGGAGTGTCATTTGGCCCCCTTGGCATCCGCGATCGCACCGTCCAGGATTTCGGGCAGATCGCCGACGAAATTGTCGGACTGGGTCTCGGTGAGCACCAGCGGCGGCGCGAGCCGAATGATGTTGGGCTTGGGCGCATTCACCAGATAGCCCGCCTCCCGCGCCCGGTTCTCGACCTCGGCCGAGATATCGTCGGTCAGCACGATACCGAGCAGCAGACCCGCACCACGCACATGATCGATCAGCGGGTGCTCGAGCAGCTCGATGCCGTCACTGAGCCGCTTGCCGACGGATTCGACGTGGGCGAGCAGATCGGTCTCATCGATGGTGCGCAGTACCGCCAAAGCCGCTGCGGCACAGACCGCATTGCCGCCGAATGTGGTGCCGTGCAGTCCCGGCGTCAGCAGATCGGCGGCCGGTCCGGTGGCCAGCACCGCACCGATCGGCAGCCCGCCGCCGAGCCCCTTGGCCAGCGTGATCACATCCGGCACGATGCCGAATGCCTGGTGTGCGTAGAACTTTCCGCACCGGCCGATACCGGTCTGCACCTCGTCGAGCACCAGCAGCGCACCGTGACGCGCGGTGATCTCCCGCGCCTTCACCAGATAGTCGATGGGCGGCACGACAACACCGCTCTCCCCCATGATCGGTTCGAGGAATACCGCCGCGGTGTCCTCGTCGACAACCGCCTCGAGCGCCGCCACATCGCCATAGGGCACGTGGACGACACCCGCGGGCATCGGCTCGAACGGCGTCCGCTTGGAGGGCTGCCCGGTGAGCGCGAGTGCGCCCATGGTCCGGCCGTGGAATGCCTCGTCGGTCGCGATGATCTTGTGCCGCCCGGTCAGCCGCGCCATCTTGAACGCCGCCTCATTGGCCTCGGTGCCCGAGTTGCAGAAGAACGCGCGACCGTGGCCGTCTCCGAATTCACCGTCGCCGAAATGCGCGAGCAGCCGTTCGGCAAGTTCGATGACCGGTTCGTTGGCGTAAATATTCGAGGTGTGGCCCAGCGTGCCGAGCTGCTGGGTAACGGCTTCCAGAATCGCCGGATGGGCGTGGCCCAGGCTGTTGACCGCGATACCGCCGAGGAAGTCGACGTAGCGTCTGCCGTCCGCGTCGTAGACCACCGCGCCCGCGCCGCGCACCAGCGCGACCTTGGGGGTGGTGTAGTTCTTCATCAACGCGGCGGACCACCGCTGCTGCAGCTCTGCTGTCTCGCTCATATTTTCGTTCCGTTCAGTGTGTCCGCCGCGCTCGTCGGCAGCGGGGCGGGCGTCACCATCGTTCCGATTCCTTCTCCGGTGAACAGTTCCAACAGCACCGAATGCGGGACGCGACCGTCGATGACATGTGCGGTCGGCACCCCGCCCTGCACGGCGCGCAGGCAGGCTTCCATCTTCGGCACCATGCCCGCATCCAGACGCGGGAGCAACTCGGCCAGTTCGGCCGCGTCGATGCGCGAGGTGAGCGACGAACGGTCCGGCCAGTTGGTGTAGAGGCCCTCGACGTCGGTCAGGATCACCAGTTTTTCCGCGCCGATGCCTTCGGCGAGTGCGGCGGCGGCGGTGTCGGCATTGATGTTGTGCACCACGCCGTCGGCGTCCGGGGCGATGGTGGAAACCACCGGAATACGCCCCGCGCCGATGAGGTCGAGCACTGCGTCGGCATTCACCTCGGTGACATCGCCGACCAGACCGATATCGGTGGCCTCGCCGTCGACGTCGACGGTGCGCCGGGTCGCGGTGAACAGCCGCGCGTCCTCACCGGAGATGCCGACCGCGTACGGTCCGTGCGCATTGATCAGCCCGACCAGTTCCCGGCCGACCTGACCGAACAGCACCATCCGCACCACATCCATTACTTCGGGTGTGGTGACACGGAAGCCGCCGCGGAATTCACCTTCCAGCCCGAGCTTTTTCAGCATCGCGCTGATTTGTGGTCCACCGCCGTGCACCACCACCGGGTGCACACCGACGGTGCGCAGGAACGTCATATCGGCGGCGAAGGCCTGTTTGAGCTCCGCATCGATCATCGCATTGCCGCCGTATTTGACGACTACGATCTTGTCGCGGAACTTCTGCAGCCACGGCAATGCGTCGGCGAGGACGTGTGCCTTGTCCAACGCCGAAAGTTCCCGCACCGCATCGCTGGTCATGGCTGCGCCTCGCTGGCGCTCAGCTCCGCCATGCCCAGCGAAGCTGGCTGTGTTGATGTTCGCTCGCTGCGCTCGCTCATGAGCTGTAGGCCGAATTCTCTTCGACATAGCCGTGCGACAGGTCGGTGGTCCGCACGGTGGCGGTGCCGTCACCGACATTCAGCTCGATCCGCACCTCGATATCGGCGCCGGACAGATCGACCTCGCGCGCACCCGGTGCGCCGACGCTGTCGACGCAGACCGGATTTCCGTTGAACGACACCGAGATCCGGTTCGGATCCAGGGTGACCGGTGCGATGCCGACGGCGGCGAGCACCCGGCCCCAGTTCGGATCGGAACCGAAGAGCGCGGTCTTGACCAGACTGTCGCGGGCGACGGCGCGCGCCGCGACCAGCGCCTCGTCCTCGGAGACCGCACCGGCGACGGTGATCTGCACGCGCTTGGTCACGCCCTCGGCGTCGGCCATCAGTTGGGCGGCCAGATCGTCGCAGACCGCGAGCACCGCCGCGTCGAGGTCCTGCTGCGACGGCGTGACCTCGCTCGCCCCGTTGGCGAGCAGCAGCACGGTGTCATTGGTGGAGCAGGAGCCGTCGACATCGAGCCGGTCGAAGGTGAGCCGAGTCGCGTTGCGCAGTGCACGATCCAGTTGTTCGGCAGTTGCGGCGGCATCGGTGGTGAGCACTACCAGCATGGTCGCCAGCGATGGGGCGAGCATGCCCGCGCCCTTGGCCATGCCGCCGACATTCCACTTGTCGCGGTGGTGGAAGGCCGCTTCCTTGGGCACGGTGTCGGTGGTCATGATCGCGTATGCCGCGTCGAGACCGCCCGACAGCCCGCCGCCCATTTCGTGCACGATCTCGGTGATCGCCGGAACCATCTTGTCCATCGGCAGCCGGTCGCCGATCAAACCCGTTGAGCAGACGGCGATTTCGCCCGCTCCGGTTTCGGTGCCCCAATTGCTCAGCGCCTTGGCCAATTCCTCGGCGGTCTGGTGGGTGTCCTGGAATCCGCCCGGACCGGTACACGCATTGGCCCCACCGGAATTCAGGATCACCGCACGCAGACGGCCGGCGGTGAGCACCTGCTGCGACCACAGCACCGGTGCGGCCTTCACCTGGTTGCGGGTGAACACGCCCGCGGCCGCGTATTCCGGGCCCTCGTTGAATACCAGTGCCAGATCGGGTTTTCCGCTGGCCTTGATGCCTGCGGCGATGCCCGCCGCCCGGAAGCCGAGCGGTGCGGTCACGCCCTGGCTCCGGACCAGCTTGCCCGCCGAAGTTTCGATCGTCGTCACGGTGCCACTCCTACGGTGGAAAGTCCTGCGGTCTCGTCGAATCCGACGGCCAGATTCATGGATTGGACCGCGGCGCCCGCGGTGCCCTTGGTCAGGTTGTCGATCGCGCCGATCACCACGAGCAGTCCGGCATCGGCATCCACCGCGACCTGGAGGGTCACGGCATTGGAGCCGAGCACCGAACCCGTCTGCGGCAGTATGCCTTCCGGCAGCAGCTGGACGAATGGTTCGTCGGCGTAAGCCTTTTCATAGACCGCGCGAGCCTGGTCGGCGTCGACTCGGCTCGGAGCCGTGCAAGTCGCGAGGATGCCACGCGGCATCGGCGCCAGCACCGGGGTGAACGACACAGCGACCTCGATGCCACCGGCGGCCTGCAGGTTCTGCGCGATCTCCGGGGTGTGCCGGTGTGCGCCCGCGATGCCGTAGGCCCGCACCGAACCCATCACCTCGGACCCGAGCAGGCCGATGTCGAGTTTGCGGCCCGCACCCGAAGTGCCGCTCACCGCAACGACATTCACCTTGGGTTCGATGATTCCGGCCGCGATCGCCGGTGCCAGCGCAAGACTGGCGACCGTGGGATAGCAACCGGGCACGGCGATCCGGCGCGCGCCGCGCAGCCGCTCGCGCCCGCCCGGCAGCTCCGGTAGGCCGTAGGGCCAGCTGCCCGCATGGGTGGTGCCGTAGTACTTCTCCCAGGCCGCCGCGTCGGTCAGCCGGAAGTCGGCGCCGCAGTCGATGATCACCGTCGACTCCGGCAGCTGCTCGGCGATGGCGGCGGACTGACCGTGCGGCAGGCCGAGGAAGACGATGTCGTGGCCGGCCAGCTCGTCGAGCGTGGTCGGCGCGAGCACGCGATCGGCGAGCGGCAGCAGATGCGGCTGCAGCTCCCCCAGCGTGCTGCCCGCATTCGAGCCAGCGGTCAGCGCCCCGATGACGAGGCGCCCGTCGCGGTAGGCCGGATGACCGAGCAATAGGCGCAGCACTTCACCGCCGGCGTATCCACTGGCACCGGCCACAGCAACCCGCAACACTGGGTTACTCGACGAATCAACCATGTGATGATTATGCACGATTATGCAAGCCCATTCATGAACGGGGTCCTGCTCTACCGATCCTGGCCCACGTCACCAGGCGGTTCCGCATCGCCCGGGCAGTGATACCCGGGAAGGTTGCGGGTCAATCGCGTCGATGAGATTCGGCACTCGATCGATCCTGCGCGAAACGGGCGCAGTGTCAGCCGACTGTTGCGGGATCGATACCGAGTGCCTCGCGCAGACCGATCTCACCCTTCTGGGTCAGGCGCATAGCGCGGCCGGATCCGACGCGTCGCACCCAATCCAGCGCCTGCAGTCGGCGGCACAGCTGTGCGCCCGCGGCGCCGCCGAGATGGGTGCGGCGTTCGGTCCAGTCCAGGCAGGGGCGGGCAATCGGGCGGCGCGTCCGCAGCGTGTCCGCCTCGACGCCCATCGGCCCCGTCAGCCATGCCAAGCCCGCCTCGGTGAGGGCGAAGCCGCCTTCGTCATCGAGCAGTTCGCGCTCGGTCATGGCAGCGGTGATCGCGACGCCGAGTCGGCCCGCGAGGTGGTCATAGCAGGTTCTGCCACGAGCCAGGGCCGCCGCCGCGGTGGACGCGCGCAGCGTCGTGGGTTCCGGGTGCACCGGTTCCAGATGGGCGACCATGGTCTCCAGTAACTCGGCGACCTGCGGGCTCGCCAGCTGCACGTAGCGGTGCCTGCCCTGACGGCGTTCGATGAGCAGACCGCCGTCGAACAGCCGGTCCAGGTGCTCGGTCGCGGTGGACGGCGCGACTCCGGCGTGACGGGCCAGCTCACCCGCCGTCCAGGCGCGACCGTCGACCAGAGCCAGGCACATATCGGCGCGGGTGCGGTCGGCAAGCAGGGTGGCCAGTCCGGCCAGTTCGGCTCCTCGGGTTTGCACCACACCATGATCGCGCCGGGATATTTCGGCGGGCACCGAAATATCCGACCGATTTCTGTCCGCGATGTCGATTCGCCGCAGGGCCGTTCGTGTAGGTAGTGAAGCCGGTCACCGACCGGCCAACGGAAAGGACTCCCCATGAGCAAGATCATCGCGGTCGAGCACCTCACCCTTGACGGCGTCATGCAGTCCCCCGGCGGGGCCGATGAGGACACCCGGGACGGCTTTCGACACGGCGGCTGGGCGCATCGTCACGACGACCCCGTGCAGGCCAGGGCGATGGGCGAACATATGGCGACCCATCACGGTGCGCTGTTGCTCGGACGGCGGACCTACGAGCAGTTCTACAGCTTCTGGCCGCACCAAACCGACAATCCGTACACCGAGGTGCTGAACAAGACCGAGAAGTTCGTCGCGTCCCGGACGTTGACCGAACCGTTGCCTTGGGAGAACTCCACACTGCTCGGCGGCGATGTCGTCGCCGCGGTACGCGAACTGCGGCAGGATCTCGTAGTGCTCGGCAGCGGCGATCTGCTGCAAACGTTGATGCGCAACGATCTCGTCGACGAGTATCTATTGCTGATCCATCCGATCGTGGTCGGCGGCGGGCGGCGGCTGTTCGATGGCACGGAGCTCGGCGAACTTCGACTCACCGGCAGCGTCACCACCCCCACCGGCGTCGTGATCGCCACCTACCAGCGGGGATGAGGAGGAGTCGTGAAGGAGTATCTGCTCAGCATCTATCAACCCGATGACAGTCCGCCGCCGGACAATCTCGACGAGATCATGCGCGATCTGTACGCGCTGAACGACGAGATGCGTGCCGCGGGCGCCTGGGTTTTCGCTGCGGGCCTGCATGCGCCGAGCACCGCCACCGTGGTGCGCGCCCAAGGCAACGACGTGCTCGTCACCGACGGCCCATATATCGAAACCAAGGAGCACATCGGCGGATTCACCGTCATCCAGGCGGCCGATCTGGACGAGGCGCTCGACTGGGGCAAGAAGATGGCCGCCGTGATCACCCTGCCGATCGAGGTCCGGCCGGTGGCCGATCATTGAGCACCGACGCCGCGATCGCGGCCGTATTCACCGAACACTACGGCCGCGCGGTCGCCAGCCTGATCCGCGTCTTCGGCGATATCACCATCGCCGAAGACGCGGTGCAGGACGCATTCACTGCCGCCATACAGCGGTGGCCGACCGATGGACTCCCGCCGAGCCCGCCGGGCTGGATCATCACCACCGCGCGCAACCGAGCCATCGATCGCTTGCGGCGCGAAGCATCTCGCGACGACCGCCATGCCGAGGCCGCACTTCTGCACGCCGACAACGAACCCAACGATATGACCGCCGTCCAGGATGACCGCCTCCGCCTGATCTTCACCTGCTGCCACCCGGCACTATCGCTGAATGCCCAAGTGGCACTGACATTGCGGCTGCTCGGCGGTCTCACCACACCCGAAATCGCGCACGCCTTCCTGACTTCCGAATCGACCATGGCGCAACGGCTCGTCCGCGCCAAGGGCAAGATCCGCGACGCCCGCATCCCCTACCGCGTCCCGCGCGACGCCGACCTGCCCGCCCGCCTGCGCGCGGTCTCGGCCGTCATCTATCTCATCTTCACCGAGGGCCATACCGCCACCTCCGGTGATCGGCTGGTTCGAACCGACCTGTGTGCCGAGGCAATCCGCTTGGGGCGCTTACTCATCGAGCTGATGCCCGACGAGCCGGAGGTACACGGGCTGCTCGCGCTGATGCTGCTCACCGAATCGCGCCGAGCCGCCCGCACCGCACCGGACGGATCGCTCGTGCCGCTGCCCGACCAAGACCGCAACCGTTGGGACCGCACCCTCATCGCCGAGGGACATGCCCTCGTCCGAGAGTGCTTGCGCCGCAACCAACCCGGCCCCTACCAGATCCAAGCCGCAATCAACGCTGTGCACGCCGACGCCCCCGATCCGGAATCCACCGACTGGCAACAAATCCTGCAGCTCTACGACCAATTGGCCGCCATAGCACCGAGTCCAGTGGTGGCGCTGAACCGGGCGGTCGCGGTCGGTGAAGTCGAGGGTCCTGATGCGGCGCTCACGCTGCTCTCTGAAATCGATCTACCGAATCACCACCTGTATCACGCGATCCGCGCCGACCTCCTACGGCGACTCGGCCGCACCGCACAGGCAGTTCAGGCCTACGACGCCGCCATCGCCCACACAGAAAACACCGCAGAACAGACCTTTCTGCGGCGGCGCAGGGATGAGCTCGCCTCAGCCAACTGATACCGAGATGGACGAGGCATCGGAAGACTACCAATGGTTCCTGGCAAACGACCGTAGAATGTTGCGGCGCATCAACACTCTGATCGAGGACATCAAACGCAACGGATATGAGGGTATCGGGAAGCCGGAACCGTTGCGCCACAATCTGTCTGGGCTCTGGTCGCGTCGCATCACCGGCGAGCACCGCATTGTGTGCAAGATCGACGACGATACGGCGGTCATCTTCGCATGTCGCTACCACTACGGCGAGTAGCGCGCCCATGAAAGCGCACCGTCTGATCCGGCGGTGATCACTGCCGAACTGCCTCAGCTGATCACCGCCGACCGGCCGTTCTCAGTGCTTGCGCACCACCCGCTCCCCCTGCCCGGGCTTCCAGATGGTGATGTCCAGGTGATCGTCGATGACCTCGACGGTGGAGGCACTGGTCAGGTCCGCGGTGTAGAAGTGGTCGAATTCCTGGCCGCGGATGTCGAGGCCGGTTTCGTCGAACAGTTGCTGGGCGAAGCGGTTGTGGACTTCCTTGTCGGGGAGGTCGATGACGGTGCCGAAGAGCTTTGCGTCACCGTCGCCGACTTGGGTGTCGACGGTTGCGGTGTGCAGGCAGAAGCGCGGGTCGCGGGCGAGGTCCTTGAATTTGGTGGTGTTCGGCATGCCCGCGATTACCAGCATGCCCTCGAAGATCCGCGGTTCTATGGGGCTGATGCGGGGGAAGCCGTCGGAGCGCAGGGTGCCGAGCATGCAGAGATTGCCGGTGGCCTGGTGCCGACGAGTGAAGACGGTGGCGATACGCGGGGCTTCTTCGGTGAACTGGCTCCATGTGGTCATGGGATCGACGGTACGAGCAAAACTTGACACCTTCTGTCAGGTTTTACGGCTAATCTCGAATCATGCGAGCGAGTCGACTGGTGCAGCTGTTGTTGCTGCTCCAGACCCGCGGCCGGACGACCGGGCCGGAGCTCGCGCGCGAGCTGGAGGTGTCGGTGCGCACGGTGTATCGCGATATCGAGGCGCTGTCCGCCGCGGGCGTGCCGATCTACAGCGAACCGGGTCGGACCGGCGGCGTGCGGCTCGTCGACGGGTACCGCACCCGGTTGACCGGTCTCACCACCGAGGAAGCCGATGCGGTACTGCTCGCCGGACAACCCGCGGCCGCTGCCGATCTCGGGCTCGGCACGGTATTGGCGACCGCGCAGCTCAAAGTGCTCGCCGCTCTGCCACCTGAATTGCGTGGCCGGGCAACACGAATCGCGGAACGCGTCCATGTGGACGCGCCGGGCTGGTTCCATCGCCCCGACGAAACACCAACGCTCGCAGCGATTGCCGATGCCTTGTGGCACGACAGGCGACTCGATATTCGGTATCAGCGCAAGGGTCGAGCCGTCGAACGCCGCTTGGATCCACTCGGCCTCGTATTGAAGGCCGGGACTTGGTACCTCGTCGCACGCGACGGATCGGCCATCCGCTCCTATCGCGTGAGCCGGATCGCCTCGGCCGAGCAGTTCGGCGAATCCTTCAAGCGGCCAGACGATTTCAACCTCGCCGAGCATTGGTCGGAGTCCGCCGATGATTTCGCCCGATCGATGCTGCGAGTGCGGGCTCGCTGCCGGATCGCGGCCGCCCAGTTGCGACTGCTCCGGCTGACGAACGAGCCCGCCGCGGTCGCCGAGGCGATGGCATCGGCAACCGAACCGGACGCCGAGGGCTGGGTCGAAGTGACCATTCCCTCCGAGTCCTATGAGGTGCTGGCGGGGGCGATCCTGCCGCTCGGCGAATTCTGCGAGGTTCTCGACCCGCCCGAATTCCGCGACCGGCTCGCCGCGACGGCCTACGCGATGGCCGAACGCTACCGAGGCCCGCACGCTCCGTGACCTTGCGCAAGCCACACCCAGTAAATGCTCAGCGCAGCGAGCGGAAGAACGCGCGCACATCGTCGGTCAGCAGGTCCGGTGCTTCCATCGCGGCGAAGTGACCACCCCAGCCGTACTCCGTCCAGCGCACGATGTTGTGCTGCTGCTCTGCGAGTACGCGAATGGAATTGTCACCGGCGAATACCGCGGCCGCAGTCGGCACGCCGGAATTCCGCGCAGGCATCCCCCATGAGTCCCCTTCCCCGTACAGCCGGATCGAGGAGACGAAGGTCCTGGTGAACCAATAGAGGCTCACATTGGTCAGCAGCGCGTCGCGATCCACCGCCTCGTCGGGCAACTCGAGCGCGGGATTGGTCCAGCGCTGAAAGAGATCCACGATCCAGCTCAGCAGCCCAGCGGGTGAATCGTGCATGCCGATCGCCAGGGTTTGCGGACGCCCCGCCTGCACCATCGCATAGCCGAACCGCGTATAGCTTTCGCTACCGGTGAGTTTGTCCAGCTTCGCCCGATCCTGCGGGCTGTACTCCGGTTCCGTACCGTCAGCACTCCAGGACGGCAGCGTGATCGGCCCGTTCACATGGATGCCGAGCACATGGTCGGTGGCGATCCGTCCCAGTTCGGTCGAGACGAAGAAGCCCGCGTCGCCGCCCTGCGCCCCGTACCGGTCGTAGCCGAGCCGTGCCATCAACTTCGCCACCACCTGCGCGAATTGCTCGGTCGAACCGTCCCCGACCTTTGGTCCGGGCTCCGAGAAGGCGAATCCCGGCAATGACGGGATGACCAGATGGAACGCATCGGCCGGATCACCGCCGTGCGCCCTCGGATCGCTCAAAGGTCCGATCACATCGAGGAATTCGATGAACGAGCCGGGCCAGCCGTGGCTCAGTACCAGCGGCACGGCATTGGGCTCGGGCGAGCGGACGTGCAGGAAATGCACCTGCTGCCCGTCGATATCGGTGACGAACTGCGGCAGCTCGTTCAGCCGCGCTTCGACTGCGCGCCAATCGTATTCGGACCGCCAGTAATCGGCGAGCCCCTTCATATACGAAATCGAAGCGCCCTTATCCCAACCGCCGCCCGGGATTTCATCCGGCCACAAGGTATTCGCCAGCCGGGCGTGCAGATCGTCGATCTGGGCCTGCGGGATCTCGATGCGGAAGGGGCGGATGTCCTGTTCGAGGTTCATGAAAGCGACGGTATTACTCTCTTAGGACAGGATCGTTCCTAAGCATCTGACATTCTGGATCCCGTGTTGGAAACCTCGGCGCGCCTGCTCAAACTGCTCGCCCTGCTGCAGACCCACCGCGACTGGACCGGGACCGAACTCGCCGAACGACTAGGCGTCACCGACCGCACAGTCCGCCGCGACGTGGATCGGCTGCGTGAACTCGGCTACCCGGTGCACGCCACACAGGGCACCGCGGGCTATCGACTCGGCGCCGGGGCCGCACTGCCGCCGCTGCTGCTCGATGACGAGGAGGCCGTTGCGGTGGCGGTCGGGCTGCGCAGCGCCTCCGACGGGACGGTCGCGGGCATCGAGGAGGCATCGCTGCGCGCACTCACCAAACTCGAACAGGTGCTGCCGCCGCGGCTGCGCCACCGGGTCCGCACACTGCGTGGCGCGACGGTCCGGGTCGGGACACCGGATGCAACGGTCGAACCGGACACCTTGATGGCCATCGCCGAGGCCTGTCAACGGCACGAGCGCTTGCGCTTCGACTATCGCGCACACAGCGGTGCCACCACCCGTCGCACGGTGGAGCCGCACAGCCTGGTGCACTTCAGCAGACGCTGGTACCTCGTGGCCTGGGATGTGGATCGCGATGACTGGCGCACCTTCCGAGCCGACCGCATCTCGCCACGAACCCCCACCGGCCCGCGCTTCACGCCACGGGAACTCCCGGAAGGCGATGTCGCGGCCCACCTTTCGCTGCGACTGTCCGCACGGGCGTGGCCGCATCAAGCAATTGCCCTGCTGCACAAGTCCGCCGAGGACGCCGCGGCGAATGTCTGGCCCGGCATGGGCGTCATCGAAGCAGTCGACGACCACAGCTGCCAATTGCACGTGGGGGCGGATTCGCCGGAGGCGCTGGTCTGGATGATCACCTCGGTCGATATCGACTTCACGCTGCTCAGCGGCCCACCCGAACTCGTCGCGGCGATTCGTGCCCAAGCCGATCGCTGCACTGCCGCACTACAGAACTTCGATTGCACGAATTGACCAGCCCGGCACCGGGATTCGATCCGACGCCGGGCTGGAGCGAGTTCAGCTGACAATCGCGAACAGCACCGCCGCGACCGCGAAACTAACCACCGAGAGCACGGTTTCGAGCACCGTCCAGGTCTGCAGTGTCTGCTTCACCGTCAGGTTGAAGTACTTCGAGATGATCCAGAAGCCACCGTCGTTCACATGGCTGAGGATGATCGAGCCCGCCGCGATCGCCATGGCGATGAGTGCGATGGCCATCTGCGAATAGCCGTGCCCGGTGACCAGCGGCGCGACAATGCCGCCGGTGGTCACGATGGCGACGGTGGCCGAGCCCTGTGCGATGCGCAGGCCGCAGCTGATGATGTACGCCAGCACGATCACCGGCAGACCGGCAGCCGACATGGTGTCGGCGAGGGCGGTGCCGATGCCGGTGGCGGAGATGACCTTTCCGAAGAACGCACCCGCACCGACCACCAACAAGAGCATGCCGACCGGCTTCAGCGATTCCGCGGTGAGCGTACTGAGCTCCTGCACACTGGAACCGCGCCGCACACCGAGCAGATAGAACGCGACGAGCACGGCGATCAGCAGCGCCACGGCCGGTGTACCGAGGAAGGTGAGCACCTGCAGCAGCCGCGAAGCCTTGTCCAGCCATTGGCTGCCGAAGGTCGCACCGAGGATGAGCACCAGCGGAATCGCGATAATGCCGCCGATGAGCCCGACCGCTGGTGGGCGGGTTTCGGTGCGTACGGCCTCCGGATCGGTTGCGGTGCCCGGACCTTCGCCCTTCGCCGCGGACTCGGCCTCCGGCCGCACCAAGAACTCGGCAGGCACCTCGACCTGTACCCGCTTGCCGATGTAGGTGCCCCACACGATGCCCGCGGCGATGAAACCCGGTAAGCCACAGACGAATCCCATGATGATCAGCCATCCCAGGCTCACCCCGAGCAGTCCACCCAGTGCCACCGGACCCGGATGCGGCGGCAGAAACGCGTGGGTCATGGACAGACCGGCCAACATCGGCATCGCATACAGCACCAGCGATCGCCCACCACGCTTGGCGGCCACATAGATCAGCGGTGCGAGCACGAAGATGCCGATATCGAAGAAGACCGGGATGCCGAAGATGAGCCCGAGCAGACCCATGGCGACCGGCGCGCCCTTCTCACCGAAGAGGCTCAGCAGCTTGCCGGTCAAAACATCCGCACCACCGGAGCGTTCGAGAATCGCACCGAGCACCGTGCCGAGGCCGATGATGACCGCGATATGCCCGAGAATGCCGCCGAAACCGGTCTCCAGCAGCGAATCACCGGGCTTGATCGCCGTACCGACGATCTTCGACACCGGTAGTCCGGCCGCGAGCGCCAGCCCGAGCCCGGTGAGCAGCAGCGCGATGAACGGCTCCAGCTTGACCTTGATAATGGCGAACAGCAGTACGGCAATCGCGAGACTGCACAGCACCAGCAATCCGGGTGTGGTGGTGCGCAGCCAGTCGACAGTGGCGTTCATGCCCGTGCCTCGCTGGCGCTCGGCCCGGGCATACGCCACTCGGCGCTGTGTTGGATGGCTCGCTCGCTGCGCTCGCTCACGGTGGGTACCTCTCAATTCATGGATCGAACGAATGACGCCGCACGCGAAGCGATTTCGGACCATCGGCCCGCGGCGACGTCGGATGGGGCCACGACATCGGTACCCGCGGTCACGGCCACGGCTCCGTTGGCGAGGAATTCGGCGGCATTGCCCGCATTGACGCCCCCGGAGGGAATGAGCGCCACATCGGGGAAGGGACCGCGCAGGTCTTTCAAATAGCCGGGACCGAGCGCCCTGGCGGGGAAGATCTTCACCGCGGCGGCACCGAGGTCGAGTGCGGTGAGCACCTCGGTGGGCGTGAAAGCGCCCATGACGACCGGAATGTCGCGTTCGGCCGCGACGGCCGCGACCTCCGCGCGCACACCGGGCGTGACGAGGAACCGTGCACCGTTATCGATCGCGGCCGCGGCCTGGTCGGCATGCAGTACGGTTCCGACACCGACGACAGCATCGGGAGCTGTTGCGGCGATACGCAGGTAATCGAGGACGCCAGGCGTGGTGAAGGTGAGCTCCAAGGTGCGAATCCCGGAGCGCGCCAGCGCATCCGCGAGCGCCAATGGATCCGGAATCTCCGGTGCCCGCACCACGGTCAGCACGCGGTCGGCGCGCATGACTTCCAGAGCGCTCGTGGCGTTCAATATGTCTCCTTCCGCGTGGCATCCATGCGCAGCGCGCGGCCGGCGAGCTTGCCGGTGGGCGCACCGTTCTCGATGGCGAATTCGCCGTTTACCAGCACGTGCCGAATGCCGCGCGCCTGCTGCTTCGGGTTGTCGAAGGTCGCGGCATCGGTGATCGTCGATGGGTCGAACAGCACGAGATCGGCTGCGTACCCGGTGAATACGTGTCCGCGGTCGCTCAGTCGCAGCCGCTCGGCGGGCCGACCCGTGAGGTGGTGCACACACTCCTCCAGCCCGAGCACACCGAGCTCGCGGACGTAATGGCCCAGATAGCGCGGGAAGGTGCCCCAGGCGCGCGGATGCGGCCGATCGCCGACGAGCAGTGCGTCACTGCCGCCCATATGCACCGGGTGCACCATGATCGCGCGCACATTCTCCTCGTGCCCGACGTGCTGCAGAATGGTGGTGGCCAACTGATCTCTGCGCAGCAGATCGAAGAACACCGCAACCGGTGCGCGATCGGTATCGGCCGCGATTTCCGCGACGGTCTTACCGACGTACTCCCCCAGCTCCGCATTGGCGACACCGCTGATTTGAATGGTCTCCCATTCGACCGTGACGCCGTGGCAGCCGTCGGAACCGTTCACGTTCACGTCCAACGTGATTCGCGCGCGCATCTCGGGATCATCGATGCGAGCCAATGCCGCATCCGGGCCACCGGACATCGCCCAGCTCGGCAGCAGCGCCGAAAGTGTGGTGGAACCAGGCAAGTACGGATAGGTGTCGAGGGTGATATCGCATCCCTCGGCCCGGGCCGCGTCGATCAGCGCCAGGAATTCCGGTGCGCGCCCGCGGTTCACGCCGAAGTTCATCGTCGCGTGGGTGAGATGCAGTGCGCACCCGGTGCTGCGAGCCAGGCCGATCATCTCGGCGTATGCCGCCAACGCGCCCTTACCGTAGGAGCGTGTATGCGGCGCATAGAACCCGCCGTATTCGGCGACGATCTCGCACAGCGCCGCCAATTCCCCGGTGTCCGCATACATTCCGGGCGTATATGTGAGCCCGCTCGACATACCGACAGCACCCTCGCGCAGCCCCTGCGCGAGCAGGTCCCGCATCCGCCGGATCTCCGCCACCGTCGCCGGGCGCTGCTCGCTACCGACGACCAGCAGCCGCAGCGTGCCCTGCGGTACGAGATACGCGGCGTTCGGAGTTATGCCCTGATCGAGCCGGTCCAGATACTCCGCGACCGTGCGCCAGGAGAAGTCCAGATCGGTGGGATTGCCGTTCCATCCGGCGATCTGACGCCGCAACACCGCCAGCGCGGTGTCATCGATCGGGGCATACGAGAGCCCGTCCTGTCCGATGACCTCGGTGGTGACACCCTGGCTGATCTTCGGGAAA
Source organism: Nocardia sp. NPDC006982 (assembly GCF_042869435.1). Lineage (NCBI taxonomy): Bacteria > Bacillati > Actinomycetota > Actinomycetes > Mycobacteriales > Nocardiaceae > Nocardia > Nocardia sp. NPDC006982. The sequence goes on from NZ_JBIAFV010000016.1 coordinate 60,053, forward strand.
TGGCCGGGCTCGGTGAGCAGATGCAGATCGGAGTGCGCGTGCATATCGATGAAGCCGGGGGTGAGCACCGAACCAGGCGCGTCGATGAACCGGGCCGCGTCGATGATCGTTCGCGGGTCGGCGATAGTGCTGATCCGTCCCCGATCGATGCCGACATCGGCGCGGAAGCGTGGCGCTCCCGTGCCGTCTATGACATCGATATCGCGAAACACTAAGTCCGTCATGGCCACTCGTCAGAAGAAGGTGTGAACGAGATCGACAACACGTGGCCGTGCCGCATCGGCATCATCGACGACCGGGATCAACCGCCACTTGTCGAATGCGGTGCACGGATGTGATAGGCCGAGCCGCACCACACTGCCGACTGGCAGGTCACCGGCGGCACCGCCCGGCAGCCGCAGGAACGTGTGCTGATCATTGAGCGCACTGACATGTGCCGCCGGATTCAACGAACCTTCCGGTCCCGCAACGAATTGCGGGACCGGAAGCCCCTCATCGAATGGCAGATCACGCTTACCGGCGTCCAGCAGCGCGAGTTCTGCCTCCGGTCGCGAAACGGTCCGCGCCCAGCCGTGCATCGCCGAGCGCAGCGGTCGTTCGCTGCGTGGCGCGGCCAGCGGCGAAATGCCCGCGTAGAAGCCGTCGTCGTGAATGATGTACGCACCGGAGCGCAGAACCACCGCGGTCGGAACACCTTGCTCATCGGCGAGTCCGGCCAGACATTCGACGACCAGATCCGGGAAGGCGCTGCCGCCCGCGGTGACGATCGCGCCGTCCGGGTAGCGTCCGGCTGCGGCGAGTTCGCGGTGTAAGCGGGCGATTTCGTCCAGATAGTGCCGGACGGCGGCGATCCCGTCCGGGGTGCGATCGTGAGCGAGCGCACCCTCATAACCGCCGACTCCGGCCAGCGTCAGTCGCTCGGCGCGGCCGACTGCCTCGGCAATCGCATGCGCCTGTTCGACCGTGCGCGCGCCCGTACGCCCGTGCGGCCCACCGAGTTCGACGATCACCCGAATTCGCACATCACCCGTCAGGTGCTGCTCCATCAGCGCGACAGTCTCGACGCTGTCGACCCAGCAGAAGAATTCGAACTCCGGATCCCGCGCGGATTCCGCGGCGACCCAGCGCAATCCGACCGGATCGACGAGCGCATTGGCCAGCACGATCCGTCCGACTCCGAACGACCGGGCCACCTGTACCTGCCACACGGTGGCGAAGGTGATCCCCCAGCACCCGGCGGCCAACTGCTGCGCCCACAGCTGCGGGGCCATGGTGGTCTTCCCATGCGGCGCCAGGCGCACACCCGCGGCCGCGGCCCAATCGGCCATGACCGCGACATTCGCCGCGACAGCCGCGCGGTCGACGGTCAATACCGGGGTTTCGAACTCGTCGAGGTGTGGCGCGGAGTCCAGAAAGTCGCGAACCGTGCGGCCCCACGCCGCGGGCGGCAGGCCCTTGTGCTCGGGTCCGAGCGTCCGATCCGCCAGTGCGGCAACGGCTTTCTGATCGATAGCCATGTCGCTCCTTCCCGCGGAATCTCTCCGCCGAATCATATCGCTCAGGCATTGCATATTTTGCAACACTTGTTGCACATCGTGTTTTGTGTGGTTATTCTGCACTGGATGGCCGGTAGCCGCAAGGGCAGAAGGGAGATCGATGTGACGTGGCCTACTACGTCGCTCCGCCCGCGGGCGGTGACCATCGGTGAGGGGCTCGCCGTGCTGGTGGCGTGTCCCGGTCCGCTGGAGGACTCGGAGAATTTCGAGCGAACCGCGGGCGGCGCCGAGGCGAATGTGGCCACCGTGCTCGCTCAGCTCGATGTGGACGCCGCGTGGATTTCCCGGGTCGGCGATGACGGATTCGGCCGGTATCTCACCGGACACCTCGCGGCACGCGGCGTGGATGTGTCGGCGGTTGTCATCGATCCCGCACGCCCCACCGCCGTCTATGTGAAGGAGCGCGGCAGCGGCTCGGGCAAGGCGACCGATCTGGCCGATGGAGCCAGCCGCATGCTTTACTACCGCACCGGCTCCGCCGCCAGCGCACTGTCCACCGCCGATCTGACAGCGGCGGCCGGACTGCTCGAACGCACCGACCTCGTGCACTTCACCGGAATAACCACCGCGCTCTCGGAATCCGCGACCCGCCTCACGGAAACCCTTGTCACACTTCCCCGCCGGGCCATGCTGGTCAGCTTCGATCTGAATTACCGTCCGGCGCTGTGGGCGGGGCGCGTCGAGCGGGCAGCCGAGGTGCTGGCTCGTCAGGTACGCGGCTGCGATGTGGTGTTCCTCGGCGCCGACGAGGCGGATGCGGTCTTCGGCACCGACGATGCCGACCGATTGCGCGCACTGTTCCCCGAGCCGGAACACTTGGTGGTCAAGAACAATGAGCATTCGGTGACCGGGTTCTCCGGAACCGAGCGCGTCGAAGTACCCGCGCTGGAACTGGAGATCACCGAGCGGATCGGTGCCGGTGATGCCTTCGCGGGCGGCTATCTTGCCGCCCTGCTACATGGACGCCCGCTGGCGCAGCGGCTGCGCTTCGGGCATCTGTGCGCCGCGGCCGCGCTGACCGGCACCGGTGATGTCGCGGAACTGCCGTCACCCGGTGCGCTGGAAGCATTGGCGATGCTCGACGAGTCCGCTTGGGGGCGCGTGCACTACAGCAGGGATGTCGTAGCAGAGAATGTGGCGTCATGAGCGAGCGAATCGAAGGCACAGCGCCCATGGCGATGACGGAGCCGAGTGCCGGCGAGGCGCAGTCATGAGCCAGAGTTTGTTGCGCGCGTTGACCATCCTGCTTTCGCTCGGGGAGGATGCGCGCTCGCTCGATCAGCTGGCCGGTGAACTCGGCGTGCACAAGTCGACGGTGCTGCGGCTACTGCAAACCATGGAATCGCAGCGCTTCGTCACCCACGACAGTCAGCACCAATACATTCTCGGTTCCCGGCTTTTCGAACTCGCCAATCGTGCCTTGGAACAGCGTGATGTTCGCACCATCGCCCGCCCGCACCTGAGCGCACTGAATTCCGCTACCGGACAGACGATTCACCTCGCCACCTACGAATCCGGTGACGCCATCTACATCGACAAATTCGATGCGATCCAGAGCGTGCGCATGTATTCCCGCATCGGCCGACCCGCCCCGCTGCACTGCACGGCGGTCGGGAAGGTGCTCGTCGCCGCACAGCCGCGCACGGAATGGCGCGCGATCGCCGAGCGCCTCGACTACCGCAAGTTCACCGACCGCACCATCCGCACCCCGGAGCGCTATCTGGAAGAGCTGGAACTCGTTGCGACACAGGGCTATGCGGAAGACCACGAGGAGCACGAAAGCTTCGTCAACTGCATCGGCGTCCCGGTGCGCAATGGCACCGGGACGGTGGTCGCCGCGGTCTCGATGTCGGTGCCGGACATGCTGCTCGACCACGACCAGGTGTTGGCCGAATTGCCGAGGGTTTGTGCGGCGGCCGATGCCATTTCTGCCGAACTCGGCTGGACTCCCGGCCGCACCCCGATGAAAGGCCACTCATGAGTGAGAAAATCGCCGTCCGCACCACCGACGCCCCCGCACCCGCGCACACCTTCTCCCAGGGCGTGCGCAAGGGCCCGTTCGTGCAGGTCTCGGGCCAGGGTCCGGTCGACCCGGCGACCAATGAGTACCTCTTCCCCGGCGACGTTGCCGCCCAGACGATTCGGACGCTGCAGAATGTCAAGGCAATCGTCGAGGCGAGCGGCGCCACCTTCGACGATGTGGTGATGCTGCGCGTCTACCTGACCAAGCGCGAGGACTTCGCCGTCATGAACGACGCCTACGGCCAGTTCGTCACCGCCAACACCACCGGAGACGTTTTGCCGAGCCGCACAACGGTATTCACCGGCCTGCCGCGGGAGGAAATGCTGGTCGAGATCGATGCGGTCGCCATCGTGTCGGCGTAACTAGCCGGAGTTGCGCAGCGCGGTGGCGAGTCCGTTCATGGTCAGCAGGATGCCGCGTTTGACGAGTTCGGAATCGTCGCCCGCCCGCAGCCGGCGCAGCAACTCGACCTGCATCTGGTTCAGCGGTTCCAGGTACGGGAAGCGGTTGTGGATCGATTCCGCCAGTGACGGGTTGTCGGCGAGCAGGTGATCATTGCCGGTGATCGCGGCGTGCATGCGGATGGTGCGGGCGTGCTCGTCTCGGATCATCCCGAAAATATGTTCGCGCAATGCCACATCATCGACGAGTTCGGCGTACCTGGCCGCGATATCCAAGTCGCTCTTGGCCATGACCTGGGCCAGATTCGACAGCACCGTCCGGAAGAACGGCCAGCGGCGATAGAGGTCCGACAGAATCGCCAAGCGGTTGGAATCGCCGCCGACCCACTCCTCCAACGCCGCACCGGTCCCGTACCAGCCCGGCAGCATGACGCGGGCCTGACTCCACGACATCACCCACGGAATGGCCCGCAGATCGTTCACCGAATTCGTCGGCTTGCGGGAGGCGGGACGACTGCCGATATTCAGATCGCCGACCTCGGCAACCGGCGTGGACTGCCGGAAATACTCGACGAATCCCGGTGTTTCGTGCACGAGCCGCGCATAAGCCGCACGGGCGCGCGCCGCCAGATCATCCATGAGGTCATAGGACGGCTCGGCATCGGGGCCGAGCCCCTCCACATCGAGCAGCGTCGACTCCAGGGTGCCCGCGATCAACGACTCCAGATTGCGATGCGCCGCACCGGATTCCGCGTATTTGGCCGCGATCACCTCACCCTGCTCGGTCAACCGCAGCGAGCCCCGCACGGCGCCGATGGGCTGGGCGAGAATGGCGTCATAGCTGCGCCCGCCACCACGACCGACCGTGCCGCCGCGACCGTGGAAGAGCCGCAGGCGAATTCCGGTCTTGCGCGCCACCTCGACCAGATCCAGCTCCGCCCGGTAGAGCGCCCAATTGGCGGCCAGATACCCACCGTCCTTGTTGGAATCGGAGTATCCGAGCATGACCTCCTGCCGCATTCCCTTGGCAGCCACCAGCTCTCGATACACCGGGACATCCAGCACCGCGGACAGGGTCGCCGCACCGGCACCCAGATCCTCGATGGTCTCGAACAGCGGCACGATATTCACCGGGCAGCTCGGCGGCCCATCGGGCTCACCGGGATCGAGCAGCCCGCCCTCCTTCAACAGCAGCGCCGCCTCCAACATGTCGCTGACCGAGGTGCACATGCTGATGATGTAGTTCGGGACCGCCTCGACGCCGAAGGTGACGACGACATCCCGTGCGGCACGGACGATATCGAGCTCCTTGGCGGCGAGTTCACTGAGCCGTGCATGCGGGCCGAGCAGCGGGCGACGGGTACGCAACTCGGCGGCGAGCAGTTCTACCCGCTCCGGCTCGGCGAGACTCGCGTAGTCCTGATGTACACCTGCCCAGGCCAGCAGCTCGGTGACGACCTGTTCGTGCATCTCCGAGTTCTGGCGCATGTCCAGGCCCTGCAGGTGAAATCCGAATGTCTCGACGGCATATCGCAGTGCGGCGAGCCGATCGTCGGCGAGCAGACCGTCACCACTGGCCCGCATCGAGACGTCCACGGCGTCCAGGTCGTCGAGTACCGCCTGCGGGGTCGCGTATGCCGGTGCACCCATGTCCAGCCCGTCCGCGGGCAATTCGCCGAGCGCGGCAAGTGCCGACGCCGACAGTCGCGCCCGAATCCGGTGCAGCGCACGGCGATACGGCTCATCGGAATGCGTCGCGGGATCGGGATAACCGGCCTCGGCCAGTGCGGCCACTTCCGGTGTCACCAGCACCAGCCGCGCCGATTGCGACAGCGACTTCTCCAGCTCCACCAGCTCGTGCAGGTACCGTCCGAACGCCACCGCCGACGCTTGCGATGCTGCCTGACGCACGACATCCGCTGTCACATAAGGATTTCCGTCACGATCGCCGCCGATCCACGATCCGGGGCGCAGGATCGGCCGCGGCAGCAATTCCGCGCCCGGCCACCGGGACCGCAGCGCCGCCCGAACTTCCGCATTGATCGCCGGAATGACGTCGAAGAGCGTGATGTCGTAGTAGCGCAGACCGACCGAGATCTCGTCCTGAATCCGCAAGCGCTGCAATCGAATCAGCGCGGTGCGCCACAGCGAGAGCACCTGGCGGCGGATCCGCAGCTCCAGATCCGCACGCGCCCGCTCGGTTTCGGTATAGCGCTGCCGCAATCGCATCAACTCGGTAATGCGGGTCTGCACATCGAAAACGGTGCGGCGCCGGGTTTCGGTCGGATGTGCGGTGATCACCGGCGATACCAAGGCGTCGGCGAGCAGATCGGCGACCTCGGCGCCGTCCAGGGCCGCTGCGTCGAGCTTGCGGTAGGTCGCCGCGAGCGAGGAATCCTGCGGCGGCTCCCCCGCCGCCTCATGCGCCGCGCGCCGCCTATCGCGCTGGATATCCTCGGCCAGATTCGCCAGCAGCACGAAATAGGTGAACGCGCGGATCAGCGGCAGCGCGACCGCTATCTCGACGCCGTCCAGCATCTCCGCCACCGCGCTGCGCTCGACCTCCTCGCGCCGCACCCGGAACGCCTCGATCCGCACCCGCTCGATCAAGTCGAAGACCTCGGGGCCCTCGTGATCGCGGATGGTGTCGCCGAGGACGCCGCCAAGGAAGCGAATGTCATCGCGCAGTGGCCGGGTCGCATCCTGTTCCGTCTCGATCCGCGCTTGGGTCATAATTTCGACCCTAGTGCCAGGTGCGACCCGGTTGGCGGTGACATTCGCCTCGGGCGGTTCGCGGCGAATCAGCCGAGCAGCTGGGAGAACCGCAGGTGGTTGCCCCACGGATCGCGGAAACCGCAGTCGCGGACGCCGTAGGGCTGGGTGATCGGCTCCTGATCGACATCGACACCGGCGTCACGCAGCCGGGCGAAGGTGTCGTCGACGGCCTCGGTGGTGAAGATCAGGGTGCCCTGCGCACCGCTGGCCAGCCTGGCCTCGGCGGCCGCGCGAGCGGCCTCGTTCGGGTTCATCCCTGGGTTCTCCAGGATGAATTCGATACCCGGCTGCGATGCCGGCCCGACGGTCAGCCAGCGACCGCCCGGAAACGGCATATCCTGGCGGACCTCGAAGCCGATGACATCGCGGTAGAACTCCAGCGCCTTGTCCTGGTCGCCGACCAGCACCGCGACGTGGGTGAGGGTGAAATCCTTGCCGTTGCTCATTTGATATCTCCTAGTCTCGAGCGGTATCACGAGCAAAGACGGCGAGTGCGCCCGGAATTCATCGGTGATCCCGCGAAAATGTTCGATCTCGGTGAATCGCTCACAGCTCCCCCAGCACCGCATCGCGCCGCTCGGTTTCCTCCCGGCGCGTGCGGTTGAACTCGTCGCACAACCCGCTGTGCCCGGATGCGCTCGGCCACCAAATCCGGATCGCTGTCCCGGTACAATTCGCCGCGCAGCATCCGTTCCTTTTGCTCGCCCACGAGCGCCGGGTCAGCCGACCTCGCTGGGTTGCCTGCGTGGTGCGGACAGGCGCTGGACGAGCACCTGTTCGAGCAGTGCGACGAGTACCTCTTTTACCGATCCCCGGTCTCGCGCATCACATTCCAGGATGGGGATCCACTCGTCGAGCTCGAGTGCCTCCCGGACCTCGTCGAGTTCGAAGTGCTCGCCCTGTTCGAATCGGTTGACCACCACCACGAATGGCGTGTTGTGCTCTTCGAAGTAGTCGAGCACCGGATAGCAGTCCTCGACCCGGCCCGTGTCCACCACGATCACCGCGCCGAGCGCGCCGTCGACCAGGTCGTCCCACAGGAAGACGAAGCGGTCCTGGCCGGGGGTGCCGAACAGGTACAGGATCAGCGAGCTGTCGAGGGTGATGCGGCCGAAGTCGAGGGCGACGGTGGTCTCGGTCTTATCCGCGCGCCGCCCCGGATCGTCCACGCCGATGGCGACCTCGGTCATCGCCGCCTCGGTCACCAGCGGTTCGATTTCGGAGATCGCGCTGATGAATGTTGTTTTGCCGACACCGAATCCGCCGCTGATCACGATCTTGACCGACGAGGGCATCGACCGCTCGGCCGGTGGTGTCCGATATTCAGAGTGCCCGTACAAGGTCCCTGATCCTCTCGATGGCTGCGGTGGAAAGTTCCGGAGCGTCCCGGACCGAAACATGCCCGGCGGCCGCGAGATCGCTGACGATCACCTTCGCGACGCCCACCGGAACGTGCAGCGCCGTCCCGATTTCGGCGATGGAATGCGGCTGCTGGCACAGCCGAACGACGGTGCGCTGTTCGAAGTGCAGCGGCGCGGACAGCGCGGCGGGCAGCGCCCGCACCAGTGTTTCGATGCGCAGCCCGTCGATCAATGGCGTGGTGCGTCCCGCCGTGACGACGAACGGGCGCACGAATCGGTCATCGACGCCCTGCTCGTCCGGACTGTCTTTCGGCGACCGGCCGGCCGCGAGCCGGCCGAAAGTTTGGTTGACCGGGATCATCCGCGGGTCCGGCAACCGCGGCCGGTATGGATCTCTCATCGGCGCAACGACTCTCGCAATTCCGAAATGAGCGCCGGGTCCAGCAGCGCACCGGCCCGCTCGGCCAGCACCGCCATCTCGTAGCCGACGAGACCGACATCGCAACCGCCGTCGGCGATGACCCCGAGGCAGCTGCCGTCACCGATGGCGGAGACCAGCAGGAAGCCACGCTTCATCTCGATCATGATCAGCTTCAGGCCGTCGAATGCGTAACTGCGCGAGGCACTTCGAGCCAGGCTGGACAGACCCGACACCATGGCCGCCAGTCGATCCGCACCGGTACGGTCCAGGCCCTCCGACATGGCGATGAGCAGGCCGTCGGAGGAAACGGCGACGGTATCGCGGACGCCATCGGTATTGCGGACGAAGTTGGCCAGCATCCAGTTGAAGGTGTGCGGGTCCGCAGCCTGTATATGGGTGGTCATCGAATCTCCTCTGCGGTGGTGGGTGAAGCCGAGGTTTGCGCCAAATCCGTGGCGCGCGGGATGTTTTCGGACGTCCCTGTTCCTGGCGGGGTGAGAGCGCCACGCTCATGTCCGGCGCGGAAGGACGAGAGCATGCTGCGAATCTCGGCCGGTGAGCGATCCGCGACCGGAGCGCTCGGCGGCTCAGGAGCGAGAAGCCCTGGTGCGCCGTCAGTTCCGATGTCCGCTGGACGTGCTCGCTTGTTGCGCTTGACCAATCCGTTCTTGGTGCGCTGCACCACGTTCGGCGCACCAGCGGATTCCGCTGCCGCTGTGACCGTTTCGGGAACCTGCCATAGCGAACCGCTGGCCGAAGACGGCGAAGCGGGCTGTGAACCCTTGAATGCGGTTATGCCGTCGATAGGGCGGGCACCGGATCCGTCGGCTGCGGGCACACCGTGCGGGGCTCGGCTGGCACCATCACTTCCGGTAGCGCTGGGCAGACGGGTCAGCGATCCATTGCTCCCGTCGCGTGTGTATATAAATCCGATGGATCCGATGGATTCGGCACTGTCATCGGAACCGTCCGGCGTGGACAGGAATTGGGCGAACGGCGCGGGTCCCGGTGCGACGAATCCCGGTCGGGAATGCGCGGGTCCACCGGAGCGTGGTGGCCGAGACGCGGTGCCGTCGGGGTCGGATGCGCCGGTCGTCCGCGCATCATGGGTCGGCGCACCGGATAGCGGAGCGCCAGGCACCGAAGCGTCGGGGTCCGGAGCACCGGCGAGCGGGGCACCAGGCATGGAGCCGCCACCTACCACCGCGTCATCGGCTGGGGCACCATTGACCAGAGCGACCGGCACCGAGGTCCCGTTCACCGAGGCACCAGCTATCCGAGCGCCGTTAACCGGAGCGCCAGGAGCCCCATCAGCCGGGGCACTGTGCCGCGGCCTGCCGAGCACCGGTCTCGGCGAAACAGCTTCGCTCGCGGGAGATCCCCCCAAGGCCGGGAGGTCACCGGTCGCCGCCGACTCGACCTGCCCTTGCGCACCGGCCACCGCAGCCGAATCGCTCCGCTCTCGCGCTGCGGGTGCGCGCCGATCTTTCTCTCCCGCAATGATTCCCGCGGGCAACAGCAGCCGCGCGACGACCCCGCTCACCGGCGAGACATTCAACTCGACTTCGATCCCGAGCCGCCGCGCCAACCGGCCGACCACGTAGTGGCCCAGATACCGCGTCGGCGCGACAACGAAATCGGTCTCGCCGCGCAGCCGGGCATTCGCCTCGTCCAACTGCTCCACCGGCATCCCGACACCGTGATCCACCACCGCGAGCAGATATCCGGCAGGCAGCTTGCGTCCGTAGATCTCGACCTCCATATCCGGTGGAGAGAAGGCCAATCCGTTCTCGATGAGCTCGGCGAGCATATGCGCGAGATCAGTGACCACCGCGCCGGTGATCGCGAGATCGTCCACTCGCCGCAGCACCACCCGGCGATAGTCGTCGACCTCCGACAACCCGGCGCGAATCACATCGGTGAGCGAAATCGGCTCGGCCCAGCGCCGCGGGCTTCCCGCACCCACCAGCACCAGCAGACTTTCGGCATTGCGCCGCATGCGGGTAGCGAGGTGATCGAGCTCGAACAGATTGGACAGCGCCTTGGGATCGAGTTCCTCGCGTTCGAATTCACTGATCAGCCCGAGCTGACGGCGAACCAGATTCTGGTTGCGCCGCGCCAGATTCGCCATCGATTCGGTGGTATTGCGGCGGACCAGCGCCTGTTCCGAAGCCAATTCGAAGGCCGTGGTCTGGACACCGTCCAGTGCGCCCGCCACCGCGGCGATTTCGACACTCGCGCCGCGCGGCGTGCGCACCGGCGCAGGCGGATCCGGTTGGGTGTCATCGGATTCCCGCCAGGCCGCGATCACCCCGGGCAGTCGGTGATTGGCGACATCATCCGCCTCCGCCGCCAACTCGGCGAGTGGACGCACGATGGCGCGCACACTGGTGAAGACCAGCGCTACCTCGGCGGCAACGGCGATCAGCGCAGCGAGCAGGAAGCCGCCGAGGGTCAACAACGCATCCCGGCGCAGCGCCGTCGCGCGCCGCTGCACATCGTCACCGACCGCCTGCTGGACCGTGCGCTGCTCATCGATGACCGCCGTCATCTGCGCCCACCAAGTGCTCGGATCCACCGAACGCCCCAGCGGACCGGCGCTCGACGCGATCGCGATCCGCTCCGATTCACCAGCCTTGACGGCATTCTCGCTGCGCAGCGCCGCATCGAGCTCGGCCTGCTGTGCCGCGGTCGCGTCGCGCGCGAAGGCGGTCAGACCGGCCATCTTGGCGGCGCGAATATCGAGGAATTCGACATACTCGCCATTGCGGAACTCATCGGCGGCGAAGACGCCATTGAGGAATCCGCGTTCCTTGGCGGTCTGCTCCTTGGCCTCGCCGAGGGCGTACAGCGCCTCGAGGCCGTGCCGCACCTCGGCGTCGCGCGCCTGATCGAGCCCGAGCGTCAGACGATTCAGTGCGGAAATACCGTCGGTATAGAACTGAAAGGCGGCCTGCCTGCTGGTGCGGCGGGCATCGATCTGGGTACGGGTCGCATCCAGCGCGTCGAATTGGCCGATCGCCGAACGCACCTGGGCCGCGCCCGGCGCGTTCCCGGCCGCGGCCTCCTCGAGTGCGGCCAGCGCACGATTCGTTTCGACCCGCTGATCGGCCACGGTCTGCACCAGCCGGGCATCGCCGCCCAGCAGACCATTGCTGAGGCCGCGTTCGCGCTGTGCCTGCTGCACCAGATCCTGGACGGCCAGCGCGAGCGAGACCGCGCGCACGGTGTCACCACTGTCTCGGAAGGCCTTGACCTCCCGGGCGACCGTCACGCCGAGCAGCGCCAATACCAAAACCAATGAGACGACGAGGATTCGGGCCAATTGCCCCCGAATCGTGCGCGGTCGCACTATTCCGCTTCCGGCAACCTGGCGTTCACTTCTGGAGTCGGCAGTCATATCCGTTGTGCCACCGGGTTTTTCCGACCGTTGACGTAAACGCACCACCCTGCTCCTCCGATTGCCAAGCCGTGACAGCTCCACGGCGAGCACACGGAAGGTCACGCAGCAGCCTGCTGCAGGGGTAGGTCGCTGTCAACGCGAAAACCGGGCAAAACGGTCACAGAACGCATTTGTATACATGCTGGTAATGCACCGTTTCCGCGGTGTCGATCCGCTCACACCGCGGCGCCGGACGGTGTGACGTGACGGCCGTCGCAGACAGCTGTGCCGAGGATTCGCTGTGCACGATTCCGGCCGAATCCTTCGCTCCCACCTCCCATCGCGACCAGCAATGCCCCGCATATCGTTTGATATGGTCATGATCTCCGGATAGCCGCAGGTCGAGAGGGCGGGGATGGCGCACCGATTGAAGTTGATGCTGCTCGCGGCGGCTGTGCTGCCGGGGTTGGTCGCGTGCGGGAGCTCGAAGAGCGGAGACGCGACGCCGAGCAGCGGAACGAGCGCCGCTCCTGTGAAGTTGTTCGATCCCTGCACGCAGATCCCCGATGACGTACTCACCGCAGCCGGGGTCAAGCCGTCGACCAAGGAAAGTGGTATCGCTGGCGTCCACCAGTCGGGGTGGGAGATCTGTGGCTGGAAGGCCCCCAAGTATTCGATCACTGTCTTCTCCACGGCTCGCCCGGTATCCGACTTTGAGCAGAAGCCCGGCAATGTCGATTTTCATGACACCACCGTCGGGGGGCGAAGCGGCCGCCAATTCCGGGTCGAAGGAGGGTCCAAAGACCTTCGCTGCGACGTTGTCCTTCCAGCCGCTCAGGGCGTGCTGCAATTGATGTTGGTCAACAACGCCGCCCTCGATAACCCTGAGGACCCGTGCGTCCTTTTGAACCGAGTCGGTTCCTCGATCGTGCAAGTTCTTCCGAAGTAGCCAGAAGGGGGAGATGTGAGCGAAGACGACATTGCTCAGTGGCGCAAGTTCGCAGGCCAAGCTCGGACCGGGGAACTGTATCTAGATGACGAAGCCGCAGCGCGCCAGTGCCTGACCGCGTGTGACGATCGCATCAACGATCTCAATGCCATGCTCACGTACGCGAATGCCGCCCAAAACGTCTCAGGCTTCGGCGATTTCAACATGGCCAACGACCTGGTCAAAATGTTCAAAGGTCAAGCCACCGGCGAGAACAACTCGATCGACGTGATCATCCGCGAACACATCGAGGTCGTCAAAGATATGGGCCAAATCATGGCCCTGTCGATCAAGCGCATTACCGGTCAAGACGTGACCAACTCGACATACTTCAACACCAACACCGAATCACTAGGCGGCTGACACCATGGGATTCGGCATGTTCAATTGGAGCGCAGGCGATCTCGGCTCCGCAATGCTGGAAAGCCTCACCGACTGGATCGCCGGCGACGAGCGCAAACCCGGCGTCGACCCCGCCGCAGTGCAGACCAAATTCAATGAGCAGCGCGACGGCGTCCGCAGCACCGCCAATGGCATCGGCTTCCAGGGCGATTTCCGGCCGCGTTCGGTCAAATCCCGCGACGACTTCGATACCCCGTCCACCTCGCAACTGCGCGAAAAGGTCGACAAGATCGATCTCACCGCCGTCGGCAATCTCGCGACAGCATGGAATGAAATCGGCAAACGCGCTGAAACCTCGTTGAATACTTTCAATGACGCGATGAAACGCGCGACCGACGAAAGCATCTGGAAAGGCGCTTCGCGCAATGCCGTAGCCAAGGCGGTCAGCGACTACAGCACCCAGGCTGTGCAACTCGCCAACGCCGCCAAGCTGACCGGAAGCAAGGTCGCCGAACTCGAGACCGGTCTGGAACCGACGAAAGCCCTTGTGCCGCATGCCCCTGACCTCCGGTCGAATGTCGAGAACGCCAGGCATTGGATCGCGGGCCGCGGTTGGCGCGATAACGACGAGGCCGAGAGCACCGCGCATGCGGAAGCGGTCCGTGTGCTGCGCACTGTGTACGCCCCGGTGATCGAGGAGACAGACACCAACGTTCCGGTCATCCCGAAACCTGATAATCCGACCGCGAAGCCGGGCGAAACCCCCAACACCGGGCCGGGTTACAGCCCCGGCGGCAGCCAGCCCGGTTCCACCCCCGGCGGCAGCCAGCCAAAACAAGAACCCTCGAACACCGAGGAGAGTCCGACCACCGATCCGTCGGGTACCCAGTCGACGGCTGGTTCGACGACGCCGAGCACCACCGGCACCGACCCGACCACGACCAAGCCGGACACCACCGCGACCAACCCGTCGTCGACGACAACACCGACCAGCGCGGGTTCGCCGACCCACTCGGGCAGCCCGAGCGGCACCCCCGGTTCGACCGCCCAGTCCCCGGGCCGAACCGTCACCGGCACACCGACCGGCTCCGCCACGCCCACCGCCGCTGCCACAACCACCGCTGCCACCACGGGTCGCAATGGCATGTCCGGCATGGGGTCCCCCGGCAATCGCGGCGGCAAGGACGAAAACGAGTCCAGCAAAGCCATCCCCGACTACTTGATCAACCAGCAGAACGGCGAAGAGCTCATCGGGCTCGCCAATGCACCGAAGACGGTCCCGCCGGTCATCGGCGAATGAGCGTCGGCAGACAGGAAGACCGCATGACAACCGCGCGGCGGTGGCGTTTTACCGCGCTCGAATTCCGAGTGCTCTGGGAATCGACCGGACGGGATGTGCTCCCCTATCCGCTGCGACATCGTTCCACCGAGGTCCTCCAGGAGGATTCGGATCGGCTGCGTCGGGCCGCGGCCCAGGTGGTGGTGCCACAACTGGACGAGGATCTGGTGCGCGCCGTCGAGGTGCTGCTGGCGCCCGAGGCGCGGGTGGAGGTGGCGGGGTTCCGCGGTCCGCGCAACGAGCGCAAGATCCGCGCGCACGGCGGCGTGCATTTCCAGCACGGCGCACTGGCTATGCAGGAGCCGGGCCCCGAGCACGAGCATGGCGGGGATGTGGACCTGCTGTTCCTAGCGGCCGACGATCTGGCCCCCGCCGTGGTCGATGTATTGCCGGAATCCCGTCCGGGACAGGGTAAACCGATGCGGGTACCGATCGAGGAGCTGGAGAAGCCGCCGCCTGTGGTGCGCGACGCGTGGCGTCCGACGGTGCGCGAGGAGTTCGACACATTCTTCCGTCGCCCGACGACCGCCACCGTGCACGTCGGGGTGTATCCGCTCGGCAGCGTGGACAATCGGCATACCAAGGGCCGCAAGGACTTCCAGATCACCGATTTCGAAAATGACGGCCGCTATGTCAGTTTCGGCAGTCGCACCGTGATCGTGAAGCCTACCGATCGCCGGCGCATCACCACGACGCTGCGCGAAATGATCAGCCGCACAGTCGAAGAGGTCCGCAGCGGCGATCATTTCGTACGCTGAGGACTCAGCTCTTGACCTCGCCCAGGATCCCGAGCACCACATCCGAGGTGTAGAACGGCTCCAGCCGCTCGCGAATCAGCTTGCCCAGCACGCCATTGCGCTTCGCACCCTCGATGACGGCGGGACCGTACCGCAGGATCTCCTTGGCGATATCGTCGCCGGACAGACCGAGTTCCGGCAGCATCGCGGCCAGCGTGAAATCGCCGTACTTGGTGAAGAAGACATCCACGCACTCGTCCACGAGCAGCCCGAAATACTCCTTCTCCCTGGTGGTCACCGCGATCTCGTAGCAGAGCAGCACCAGTTCGTTGAGATCCTTCTGGGTCAGATAGTCCCGCAGACCGCTCACCGGCTCGTCGGCGTGCAGATCCCAGAACTCCATCGCGGCATCGTGCACCGGAGCGTCGCGCAACATCTCCCGGATGGCATTGTTGGTGCGCTTGAGCGCGAATACCGCACCCTTACCCGCCATATCGCCGATGAAGGTGCTCTCGGTGGCCTTCTTGGCGGTCTTGGCCGCCGACTGTCCCATGGAGATCAGCGATGAGACACCGGGAATCTTGCCCGCGAACTGCTTATTCGCCTCCATGAAATCGGAGATGAGCTTATCCACGAACTTGGAGGCGACTGTGGCGACCAGCGGGCTCTCGGTCAGCCGCTCCAGGATCCGCTCCTGCGCCTGATGCATGCCGAAGATCTTCTCCAGCAGCGCCTCGACCGGTTCGCGGTCGACCACCTGCCCCAGGGTGTAGTCGTTGTTCGTGGCGATGTGGTCGTAGATCGAGTCGGCGAATACCCCGACCATATCCGCGATGACCGGACTGCCGCCGATGAGATCGATGACAGTGCGGACCGTTTCCTTGGCATCATCGATGCCGACGACATCGCGGAAGATCAGGGTGTCGGCCACCCCGAGCACCGATTCCACGTCCCGGACGACGACCTCGGTGAAGCGCTCGCCGCTCACCTCGGCCAGCAGGAACTCCACTTGGGCATCGAGTAGCCGTTCGGCGATCTCACGCGGCTCGCTCATCGAATATCACCATCACATTCGTAGTCCGTCGCTCGGTCAGGTTACGGATCGTTCGATTCGACGTCATTGCCGTGCAACGATTTCCGTATCTGAGCCAGACGCTCGCGCGCCGCTTTCTCGCGCGCCTCCCATTGTTCGTCGGCGCTGCGGCCCGCAGGAGTCTGCCGGTCGAGTTCGCCCATCCCCTGCGCGGTGCCGAAGCGCTGCTCGACCTTATCGCGAACTGACTCAAAAGTAGGTACGCCGCCGGACGAATATCCGCCCAGCTCGGAGCCGGACGGGATACCGGTCGGCGGTACCGGTACCGCAGGTACCGGAGAAATGCCTCCGACCTGCCCGGATGCTCCCGTGCCCGACTGTTGGTCATGCGGTTGCGATGTCACAGTGGCGGGACTCACAGCGGCCTCGGAGCCGGTATTACCGAGTCCGGCTGCCTCCACAACCGCGGTGTGCACCCACGAGAGCCGAGGTCGCCCCGCGGTGGCAGCGCCGAGCACCGCCAATAGTTCGTCATCGGACAGTGCTGCGAGGCGCGCGGTGATCTCACCCAAATCACTCATATCGCCAGGCTACGCATCAGCGCAATCACGGGTTGAGCAGTTCACCCGCCCAGGAGCGGATCAAATCCTGCCAGTCGACTCCGGTCGACATGATCAGATCGTTGTGATGCCCGCCGGGAAAGACCACAAATCGCTTCGGCTCGGGTGCCGCCGCATACAACCGCTCGGCATGCCGCAGTGGCAGGAGTTCGTCCTGGTCGCCGTGCATGATCAACACGGGTGCGCGCAGCTTGCTGATGCGGCGCAGGCTCGGATAGGCGTCCGGGACGAACGGGCTGGGCAGGAAGGGATATACCGAGCGGGCCGCGTCACGCAGCCCGGTAAAGGTGGACATCAGAATGAGCCCCGTGGGTGGATGCTCGATCGCGAGTTCGAGCAGCACGCCGCCGCCGAGCGATTTGCCCAGGTAGACCACACGATCCGGGTCGACGCCCGGCTGTTCCAGTAAGACCCCGCGGGCCGCGTGGGCGTCGAGATAGGTGCCGTACTCGGTGGGTCGCCCGGTGCTGCGCCCGTAGCCTCGGTAATCGAAAGTCAGTACGTCCAAACCGATTTGGGTGAGCAGCGCGTAGATCGGCACCCGGTCGCCGATATTGCCCGCATTGCCGTGTGCGAACAGGACGTGCCCGATCGAGCGTGTGGCGGGCAGCCACCAACCCTGCAGCGTCTCGCCATCGGTCGTGCGGATGGACAACTCGGTGTAGTCCATCCCGAGGATCGACGGCGTCTGCACTACCTGGCGATCGGGCATGAAGGTCAGCGCATTGAGGATCGGACTGGCCGGATGTCGCATGCCATCGTTCTTACCCGGAACCCGCCGCCGCTGCGCGCCGACTCCCCGAATGCACTACACCTCGACGACGTCGACGCCCTTCCAGAACGCGACCCGGTCACGCACCTGCTCGGCCTCCGGCTTCGGATCCGGGTAGTACCAGGCGGCATCCGGATTCTTCGCGCCCTCGACCTCGACCGTGTAATACGACGCGAGCCCCTTCCACCCGCACACGGTATGCGTATCGCTGTCCCGGAAGTACTCCGTCTTCAGCGCTCCCGCCGGAAAGTAGTGATTACCCTCGACCACCACGGTGTCGTCGCTCTCGGCCAACACCGTGCCATTCCAGATGGCTCGTAAACTCATCGAATCTCCCACCGTCGCACCGGATTCCGCCGCGCACAAACCACGGCTGACGTGTGTAACCCGACTCACACCCGCCCTATTCCCGCGCTCGTGTTCCGCGACGCAGCGCACGATCCTTTTACACCGCGCACCTGCTGCTGGCCGCCGTGCGTACCAGCAGCAACCGCGTGTGACCGGTGTTCCGTTATACGCCGAGACCCGCTTTCAGCGCCGGCCAGGATTTGGGCAGTGCGGCCTTCCAGTACGGCCATGAGTGCACGCCGACGGCGGCGTAGTCGATGGAGAGATCGGCACCGAACAACTTCATAGCCGGCGAGACAGCGAGGGTGCAGTCGTGCGAGATGTTTTCGATCTCGTTCGACCGGATCGGGTCGTTGGGCCACGACCATCGATCATCGAACGGGGCATCATCGGGTCCGGGCACGCCCGTGCCGACGTACAGGTGGACCGGTTTACCGCGCAGCGCGTCGAGGTGCTTGCTCGGATCGTGCGCCGCCCACTCCGGGTTACCCGCGGCTCCCCACATATTGTCCGGATTCCCACCCTTGGATTCGACTACCGGCCGCACCGACAATTGCCCGACACCGTCGGTGGAGTAGCAGCCACTGAAGGCCGCCAGGGCCCTGAACATATCCGGATGCCGCACCGCCAGAATGGCTGCCGCTCCCGCTCCCATCGAAAGCCCGCCCACGGCGTAGACCCCATTGCCCTTCAGCTCACGGTCGATCAACGGCGGCAACTCCGAGGTCAGGAAGGTCTCCCACTTCTGGTGCCCCAGTTTCGGGTCATCCTTCAACCAGTCGGTGTAGTAGGTTCCCCCGCCACCGACCGGCATCACCACATTGACCGGCTTGTCGGCGAAGAACTCCTCGGCGCCACCGCGCAGCGTCCAAGTGCTCGCCGGCTGGGATTCCGATGCCCCGTTTCCGTCCAGTAGCAGCAGGGTCGGCCGAGATGCCGACTGGTTCGCCGGCACCAGCACGTCGAGGTGGATGGTCCGGTTCATCGCGGGCGAGCGAACATACATCTGCCATTGCTGCGCGGAGGTGTGCTCGATCCGCTCGACGGTGGCGGCCGCGTTCGCCTGCGGAGCCGCGACGATCAGTGGCGCGACCGCGACCGCCATGGTCGCGGCGACAGCCCCCAGTCGGCGGAAAACCCGATGTCCTCGCAACACCGACATGCGCAAACCCATGTGCACCCTCTCATCGACAGTCGGCCCTTTCGGGGCCCGTGGCTGATTCGCGTCGACAATGCCATGGAACGCGCACTCAGACTTCCCACCGTCGGTAACTATCGGGCAACGTCGCAATCTGCGGCCCTCGCCGTGTGGTGACAGCCGGGCGCCTGCAATATCCGTGCCCCTAGCGCCACAACGCCAATTCTCAGCAATATCGCGGATTTCGTACGCGAGTGGGCGGTGAGCGCATCGGCGGCACGCACCGTACCCGCGCACAACGAATCGCTCGCTACCTGCGTCGGCGATCGCATGGTCGCAGGGAAACATAAATGCACTGAGCCCCAACGTAATTCGACCCGGGCACAGGACCGCCCGGGCCCGACATCAGCTCACCAGCCGCGTAACACCGCACCGACCACATCGGCAAATCGCAGGCTCACGGGCGACACGTAAGGCACCGAGCCACAACGCAAATCGACCCCGGACACAGTAGCGCCCGGGCCCGATAACAGCTCACCAGCCGCGCAGCACCGCACCGACCACATCGGCAAATCGCAGGCTCACGGGCGACACGTAAGGCACCGAGCCACAACGCAAATCGACCCCGGACGCAGTAGCGCCCGGGGCCGATATCAGCTCATCAGCCGCGCAGTACCGCACCGACCGCGCCGGCGGCGGCGGCGACCGCCGAATCACGCGCGGCACTCGCTTCGTCCTCGGTCAGTGTCCGGTCACCGGCACGGAAACGCAGTGCGTAGGTCAGCGACTTGCGACCTTCACCCGCCTGCGCGCCCTCGTACACGTCGAACAGGGCGATATCCTCCAGCAACGCACCGCCGCCAGTGCGCAGCGCCGATTCGACCGATGCCGCGGGCACGGACTTCGCGACACTCACCGAAACGTCCTGCAGTACCGCCGGGAACGGGGAAACCACTGGGACAGGGCGGGATTCGCGCAGCGGCAGGGCATCGAGATCGAGTTCGACGGCGCAGGTGCGCGGCGGCAGGCCCGCCCGCTCCAGAACTGCCGGATGCAATTCACCCGCATACCCGATGACCTGACCATCGACCACCAACTCGGCGCACCGCCCCGGATGCCACGGCAGGTGGACCGCCGGACGACGCTCGATGCTCACGCCCGCCGCATCGCCGACGGCATCGGCGAGAGCGAAGGCATCGGCGGCCTCCGCCGGACGCCCGGCACCCCACGGCCCACGCGGTTCTCGCCGACCCGTCAGTACCGCGCCGATGTGCACCGGCTGGGCGGGCAGCGAATCGAGCAGTTCCTCGATCTGCGCATCGGTCGGACGTCGATCCACCGGCAGCGCCGCCACCGCGCGCACATTCGGACCGGGCAGCACCACCTGCGCGATCCCGAAGATCGCGAGATCGCGCGCACCGCGAGAGATATTGCGCGCGGCCACTTCCAGCAGCCCCGGCAGCAGCGTGGTCGCCAATTCCGCGCGCTCCACATCGAGCGGGTTCAGCACCCGTGTGGTGTTGCGGCGCGGATCGTCGGCGTCCAGACCCCAGATGTCGAAAACCCCGGCGGCGAGGAACAGCGGCGGCGGCACCTCGACGCAGCCGGCGAAGGCCAGCGCCCGGCTCACCGCGCGACGGCGACGCTGCGCGGTGGTCAGCCCACGACCGGCCGGCGCGGTCGGAATGACGGACGGAATCTGCTCCAGCCCCTCCAGCCGAAGCACCTCTTCGACGAGATCGGCGGGCTGGGCCAGGTCGGGCCGCCAGCTCGGCGGCGTGACGACGAGCTGTCCGTGGCCGGTGGCCTCGTCGACGCCCACCTCGACCGTGCAGCCGATCTGCGCGAGCCGACGCGCCGAGGTTCCGGTCGGATACACCACGCCCGCCACCCGATCGGCGAGATCGATATCGATCCGGATCGGCGGCGCGGCGGGCACCGGAACCCGAACATCGGTAAGCGCGGATTCCACAGTGCCACCGGCGATTTCGGCCAGCAGCGTGGCCGCGCGATCGAGCGCGGCGACATTGATCTCCGGATCGACGACGCGCTCATAACGCTTACCGGCCTCGGAGACCAGCTTGTGCCTGCGCGCGGTCCGGTAGACCAGCAGCGGATTCCAGGTGGCGGCCTCGAGCACGATATCGGTCGACTCCGCGCCGACTTCCGTTGTCGCACCGCCCATTACGCCCGCGAGGGAGACCACGCCGGAATCGTCGGCGATCACCACATCCTCGGCATCGAGCACCCGCTCGACCTCGTCCAGCGTGCGCAGCGTCTCGCCGCTATTGGCCGTGCGCACGACGAGCCCGCCGTTGAGCTTGGCCCCATCGAAGGCGTGCAGCGGCTGGCCGAGCTCGAGCATCACATAGTTGGTGACATCGACCGCGGGGGAGATCGGGCGCACACCTGAAAGCAGCAGCCGACGCTGTAACCACCAGGGGCTCACCGCATTCGGGTCGATACCGGTGACCCGGCGCACCGCGAAACGGGTGCACTTGGACTCCGGCTCGAGCCGGACCGGCCATGCGTCCTGCTCGTCATCGGGCAGTGTCCGCACCGCCGGATCCGCGTATTCGAGATCGAATCCGCACGCCAACTCGCGCGCCAGACCACGGGTCGAGAAGCAGTACCCGCGATCAGGCGTGATGTTCAGCTCGATGACCGTATCGTCGAGTCCGAGCAGCTCATTGGCGTCGGTGCCCGGTTCGGCGGTACCCGGCTCGAGCACCAGAATCCCCGAATGATCCTTGCCGATACCGAGTTCGGCGACCGAGCAGATCATGCCGTTGGACACATGCCCGTAGGTCTTGCGCGAGGAGATCTGGAATCCGCCGGGCAGCACCCCGCCCGGCAGCACCACGACCACCAGATCGCCGACAGCGAAATTCGTTGCGCCGCAAACGATCTCCTGCAGCTCCGGGTTGCCCACGTCCACCTTGCAGAACCGGATCGGCTTCTTGAACTCGGTCAGCTCGGTGATCTCGGCGACACGACCGACCACTAGCGGCTTATCGATATCACCGCTCACCCGCTGGAGCTTGTCGACCTCTTCGACCTCCAGCCCGACGCGGACGAATCCGGCATCGAGCTCCTCCGGGGTCACCGACCAGTGGGGGGTGGTCCGCTGGAGGATTTCGGTCAGCCAGGACTGCGCTACTCGCACTTGACGTTTCGCTCTCTCGATCGAAGGGTCGTTGAAATCGACAAGCTCAGGACCGGATACCGAAGGGCAGCGTGAAACGCACGTCGCCCTCGACGATGTCCCGCATGTCCGGGATGCCGTTGCGGAACTGCAGTGTCCGCTCCAGCCCCATGCCGAACGCGAACCCGCTGTACACCTCGGGATCGATCCCGCTGGCGATCAGCACCTTCGGGTTCACCATGCCGCAGCCGCCCCATTCGACCCAGCCCGCGCCGCCCTTCTTGTCCGGGAACCACACGTCGACCTCGGCAGAGGGCTCGGTGAACGGAAAGTAGTTGGGACGCATACGCGTCCGGGTATCCGGCCCGAACAGGGCGCGCGCGAACGCGTCCAGGGTGCCGCGCAGATGCGCCATGGTCAGACCCTTGTCCACCGCCAGTCCCTCCACCTGGGAGAAGACCGGGGTGTGGGTGGCGTCGAGCTCATCGGTACGGAAGGTCCGGCCGGGGCACACCACATAGATCGGCAGTTCGCGCTCGAGCAGCGAACGCACCTGAACCGGCGAGGTGTGCGTGCGCAGCACCTGCCGCGAACCTTCAGGCGCGATATGGAAGGTGTCCTGCATCGTGCGGGCCGGATGGTCGGGCAGGAAATTCAGCGCGTCGAAGTTGAAGTGCTCAGTCTCGACCTCGGGCCCTTCGGCGACCTCCCAGCCCATCGCGACGAAGACGTCGGCGATCTGCTCGGAGATAACCGTGATCGGATGCCGTGCACCGACGGCGTCCCGGCGCGCGGGCAGCGTCACATCGATCGTCTCGGCGACCAGCACGGCGGCGTCGCGCTCGGCGAGCAGGACCGTGCGGCGCGATTCGAAGGCCTCCGATACCCGCGCCCGCGCGACGTTAACGCGCTTGCCCGCGTCCGCCTTCTCCGACTTCGGCAGGCTGCCGAGCGCGCGCTGCGCCAGCGCCAGCGGCGCCTTACCGCCGAGATGCTCGGTCTTGGCGACCGCGAGCGCATCCAGATCGGCGGCCGCCGCAAACGCCTTCTCGGCCTCTGCCGCGGCGGCGGCCAATGCCTCCTCGCTCAGCGCTGCGTTCTCGACTCCATCGTTGTCGTCGGCCACGATCGTTCGTCTCTCCCCTGGGGATCGGTTCGCGGGTCCGCGTAATTGCCTACCCACATTGCTGCTGGTCGAATCGTATTCGATGCGCGATGGCCGATTCATCCGGATTACCGCTGTGGCGCTTGCCGAGCGTGTGCCAGCTCGAACTTGCGCAGTTCACCCACGGCCAGCGCGGCTCGACGGACAGCGGCAATTCGTTGATCGCCACAGCGCGCCGCAGTTCCCATTTCCGACGACGAACAGCGCGAACCCCGCGACGGGGACCAGGATTGCGAACAGCGCACGCTTCGGCCTCGCCGCAGGTTGCGCCCGGTTCGATGCCCGGCACGCACCACTCATGTCCAAAAGCCCGTCGTGATAAGGCCCGGAAGTGGCGCGCACCCCACGACGGCGGCCGTAACCAGAACGCAGCTGCGCGCCCGCCCCACGCGAATGACATGGGGCGGGCGCATAGCCGCCGATCAGTGCCGTGACAATCAGTCCACTGCGGTGATGCGGCTGGGCAACAGCCGGGAAAGCACCGCGCCCACCGCGACGATCGCGGCGCCGACCCACACGGCGGGAATCAGACCGTCGACGAAGCTCTGCGGATCGGTATAGGAGCCGTGTGAGGCAAAGACCGACGCCAGCACGGCGACACCCATGGCCACACCCACCTCACGGATGGTGCTGTTGGTGCCCGACGCCATCGCCCGATCCTCTGGACTCGCACTGGCCATCACCACGGTCGCACCGGGCGCGAAGGTCAGCCCCATCCCGATGCCACCCAGCAGGAACGGCCCGACGAATGCGACGTAGCTCGCGTCGACCGAGGCCACCGCCGCCATCCAGGCCAGGGCCACCGCAAGCAACGCCTGTCCGGCCGTCAGCAGATTCCGCGCGCCGACCCGGTCCACGATCAACCCGGCCAGCGGCGCAACCACCATCGGCGCCATCGTCCACGGCATGGTCCGGATGCCGGACTGCAGCGGCCCGAAGCCCTGCACCACCTGGAAGTACTGCGCCAGCAGGAAGATCGAGCCGAAGACGCCGACCGAAAAAGTGAAGACGGTCGTATTGCTCACCCGGAATGCCCGCGAGCGGAACAACCGCAGCGGCAGCATCGGATCCGGCGTCCGCAACTCCCAGGCGATCAGCAGTCCGAGCAACAACGCACCGCCGATCAGCGCGGTAAGCACGCCGGTCGAGGTCCAGCCGTCATCGGCGCCGTGGATCACGCCCCACACCACCGCGAGCACACCGCCCGCGGACAGCACCAGCCCGAGCGGATCCAGCCGCTTGGCCCGCCCGTGCGATTCGGTCAGCACCCGCGCCGCGAAGGGCAGCACCAGCACGCCGATCGGCACATTCACCCAGAAGATCCATTGCCAGCTCAGCCCCTCGACCACCGCGCCGCCGATCAGCGGGCCGAGTGCGACACCGAGTCCGGAGATGCCACCCCAGATGCCGATGGCGGCACTGCGCATCTTCTCCGGGACCGCCGATGACAGCAGGGTCAGCGAAAGCGGCATCACCGCGGCCGCACCGAAACCCTGTATCGCCCTGGCGGCGATCAGCATCCAGGGCTCGGTGGCCAGCGCGCACGCCGCCGATGCCGCAGTGAAGATCGCGATACCGGCCAGGAAGACCCGTCGGCGGCCGAGCCGGTCACCGATGGATGTCGCGGTGAGCAGTAGCGATGCGAAGGCCAGCGTGTAGGCGTTGACGAACCATTGCAGATCGGCGAGGGAGGCGCCGAGTTCGGTGCGGATCACCGGTAGCGCATTGGTCACCACCAGGTTGTCCAGCGTGACCATGAACATCGGGATGCCGACCGCGGCCAGCACGGCGGCCAGCGCCCGCCCGCCCGCGCGTTGTTCGACGGACGCCTGCGGGGCGGCGGTTACGAGTGTCTCGGACATGTCCAGCCTTTGTTGTAATCGACTGATAACTAACTGCTCGAAGAGTATGCATCGGCTGATAACATGTCAATGGCGAGCGGCCGACGACGAAGTGGAGCACGATGGCGAGTTCAACCCGAACCCGGATGACCGCATCCGAACGCAGCGAGGAAGTACTGCGCGCGGCCGTCACCGCATTCGCCGAATCCGGTTATGCCGCAACGAAAACCGATGAGATCGCGCGGCTGGCCGGAGTTTCGCAGCCGTATGTGATCCGCCTCTTCGGCACCAAACAGCAACTGTTCCTGGCTGCGGCGAACCAAGTATGCGACCGCATCGAAGACATCTTCCGCGCGGCCGCCGCCGAAGGCATCACACCCGACTCCACGCAGGACGAGAAGATGCGCGCGCTCGGCCAGGGCTATAAGACGTTCCTCGACGAACGCGAACTACTCCTGGTGCTGCTACATGCCTTCGCCGCCGCCTCCGATCCGGCCATCGGCCCGAACGTCCGCGAGCGCTTCGGCGGCATCTACAGCGTGATCCAAGAGCTCACCGGCGCATCCATCGCGGAGATTTGCCGCTTCCTCGGCAACGGCATGCTGCTCACCGTGATGGCCGCCATGGGTGTCGCCGGCCCCGATTCGGTCGAGGTCTGCTGGGCCACCGACATGCTCGAAAGCCTCCGTGCCGAGGCGGAGTAGCCGGTGTGTCCCGTGCCGTGACGGCACGGCCTGCGGGTGCGCAGTTTTGCTCATGGTGATCCAGACCGATGGCAACGGCGTCGTGGTGCCGGAAAATGCGCGAGACCGCTTCGTCGCGGTTGATGGCAGCGCAGTCGATTTGTCCCCACGACCATGTCAGGAGTATCTCGCTTGACCACATCACTGCCGGTGAATCTCAAGCACACCAACGATATTCACCCCTCGGTCGATGTACCGCTGATACGCGAGGCGGTGTGTCCGGAGCGGACGCTGTGGTCGCCGGCGGAATTGCGGGAGTTGACCAGGTCGGTCGCCGATGCCATGGCAACACCGCTTCTGGACATCGTGCGGTTCGATACGCAGCAACGTTGGTGGACGCGGCTGGCGCTGACCATGGGCGTCGAGGTGTGGCTGCTGTCGTGGGCACCGGGACAGGGCACCGAACCGCACGATCACGGCGGTGCGTCCGGCTCGTTCACGGTATCCATCGGTGAACTCGGCGAGGAATACCGTCATCCCGGCGGCCCGGTCCGCACGACGCAATGGCGGGCGGGCGAAACTGTCGCCTTCGGACCTGAACGCGCGCATCGGCTGCGCAACCACAGCACCCGCCCGGCCGCGTCGGTACACGCGTATTCGCCACCACTGCGACCGGTCCGCGAGTACCGCACGCTCACGGATTTCGTGGGCGTATGAGCGAACGCAGTGAGCGAACCGGTCATGCCGCAGGCGAGCGAGGCGCAGGCATAAGACCAGTCCTCGCCGGGGCGACACCCTCCAAGACGACCTGCCTCCAGCTAAAACCTACGGGGACGCCGTCTCATTTCAGTCTTCGAAGGACAAGCGCCGAAAGCATTCCCTGGAGGTCGCAGCCATGAAAGAAGGTAGTGCTATCAGCGCCGAGGACAGGCTCGACCAGGCACGAGCCAAACTCAATCGTGTCGACCCGGAGCAGGCGGCGGCACTACTGGCCGACGGCGCGTTGGTCGTCGATATCCGCCCGCACGCCAACCGACTCGCCGAGGGCGAAATCCCCGGTTCGGTCGTGGTGGAACGAATAGTGCTGGAATGGCGCCTCGACCCGACCGGCGCGCACCGGCTGCCCGGTCTCACCGAGAACACTCCGGTCGTGCTGGTCTGCAATGAGGGCTACGCATCCAGCCTGGCTGCCGCCGACGTCCTCGAACTCGGCCTGCACCGAGCCACCGACCTCATCGGCGGCTTCCGCGCCTGGCAAGCGGCTGGCCTGCCCGTCGCTCCCGGCGGCACACCAGCCGTCCCCTAGCCCGTCGCCTCGATCTGGCGGCGCCAACGCACTCCAGCCCGAGCTATCGCATCGGGCGGTATCGCTTTGCCCCGGGCAGAGGGTGGGCTCATGGCTTTTACCAGCCACTACCAAGTCTGGATGGCGTCCCGCAACGCGGGTTCGGGGTCATTACCGAGAAGCTTCGCCGAGATAGCGATCCCCAAAACCGTCGCAGCCTGGGCGAATATCGGTTCCGAAGAATTCATGACGTCAAAACCTGCGCGGTCGACGCGGAGCACACCGGGAGGCAAGGCGATTCGGGGCTCGGCAGTCAGACCGCGCAGGACAGCGTCGGCCATATCCGTCGGCAGACCCGAGGTGAACGGACGTGTCCACAGTCGGCTCGGGCAAGTTGGTTGGTCGGCTCCGTCGAGCAGGTCGAAAGGCACGACTGCGATTTCGATCTGCACAGCCGGACCGTTGCCGACAAGGAACTCCGCGACGAGCAGAGCACGCGGTGCGATACCGCCGAAGCGACGTAGCACTTCCACCAGAACCCGGGCGCCCCCACCTATATTGGGTTCAGCCATCGCGGAAACCGTGGAAGTGAGTACTCGCGCCACCGGATACGCGGCGCTCGTATCGTCTTCGTCAACAACAGCGATCCCGTGCTTCTCGAGTTCGAGCTTCATCATCGCGGCGGCAACCATCCTGCTCCCCCGCAGCTATTTTCTTTATATCCAAAATTGGGGCGAGCAGTCCTTTTCATCGACCTTCGTCAGTATTACCGTAACCTTCTGACCAATAGCTTTTGTCTACCTCGTAGGGTTTAACAACAAAATTCGCAGGGTAGTCGCGGAACCCCGGCTGATCACGAAGGCGGAGGATGGCATTGCGGGCGTCTTCTTCTGATTCGTACACGCCGATTCGCTTGCGCTCCTCCTCCCTATCATCGTTCTGATAGACATGTTCGAGTAAGAACACTGAACCCATCAATCCGACCTCTCGTCTCGCTTACGAATCAGGGGGTGAAAAAGCCTTCAGACCAGTGATCCTTGCCGACTGTGTACCGATCGATATGAAAATCGTCAGGTCGGTCGCGGAAACCTGGCAGGTCCTTCATTCGCTCGGCAGCCTGTACGGCCCTCAATTCGGTGGAGTACATCCCAACGGTTCTGACAAACTCCTCGCCGTTCTCCAACTCATACCAGTGGTCTAGGATGAAGATTTCGCGCATCGGCACTCCTGTTCTTCACTTCCTAATTCGGATTTTGCCACGACCGGTCGCCGTATTTCTTGATCTTATTGAACTCGCTATTGGGTCCGGTACCTTCCCAGTTTCCCGGTCCATAGTGCTCGTCCATCAGTCGTCGAGCATAAGCTTTGCCGCTTTCGCCCACATAGGGCGCTTTGCCTTTCGCCCAGCTCGGCGCATCGCTGGCCTTTTCTTTTCCGGAGCCACCTGCGGGAACCTTCTTAGGTCGGTCAGTGCCGTCAGCGACGGTATCGTCACTGTCAACGTAAACTTTCATGGCGATAATGGCACCGACTTTGACGGCCCATCCAGCCAGATCTTCGGAGGAGACATTATCGAACGCCGTGACCGTAAAGGCTGCGCCACCCGCGACTGCCGCTGCCGTACCGATAATCTTGGCGAGCTTACTGATGTCGTAGGTGCTTTTGAGCACTCTGGCGGTGTTACCAGCGATTGCGACGACGCCCACACCGGCGGCGACGTCGCTGAGGGCGGCGGTGATCCAGGAGGCCGCGACACCGATGACGACGGTTGTTCCCGCCGCGATCAAGGCGTTGGTGACAGCGTCTTTGAACTTTTCGCGGGCCTCGGAGGTGGCACTGCTGTATTCCTCGACCGGGGTGGCCAGGGCCAGCGAAGCAGAGGCTAGGTGAGTAGCGCCGCCGTTCAGGGTGGTCAGGTGCCCGAGGAGAGGTTCGAGACCTGTCTTGT
Source organism: Nocardia sp. NPDC006982 (assembly GCF_042869435.1). NCBI lineage: Bacteria > Bacillati > Actinomycetota > Actinomycetes > Mycobacteriales > Nocardiaceae > Nocardia > Nocardia sp. NPDC006982. The sequence continues at coordinate 89,356 of NZ_JBIAFV010000016.1, forward strand.
CCTGGATATCACTGAACAGGTTGCTGATCTCGGTGATCCGACCTGCGGCTTCCTTGATGGCGCTGTGCCCGGCGAAGTCCTTCCAGACGGACGCGGCTTTGGCGAGTTTGTGTTTGTTGCCGTTGGGGAGTTTGCTTCCGAACTCTTCCTGGATCTTGCCGACAAGGGCGTCGTAGAAGCCCGGGATGCTGCCCTCCCCTTCGGTGACACCGTCACCATTCGTGCCCACCGAGGACGGGATCGACACCTTGTACTCCGACATCGCCGTCACGCTCGGACGGTCGGGCATCGGGTCGGACTCGTTGGCCAGTGCCCAGTTGTATCCAGCGGCATAGAGCATGTTGCCGAAGTTGGTGAGCGCATCGGCCAGGTTCGTACAGGTCTGCATCGTTTCCTGGGCGACACGGTCATAGGTCCTACCCCATGCCGCACATCCGCCAGTGTCACCGGCCATGCCCGCGCATTCACCTTTGACCGCATCGTGGACCGGTTTGTCGGCGGCACGGAGGTCGGTGGCCAGGGCGTGGCATTTCTTGCCGGCGTCGTAGTAGGTCTGCCAGTCGATAACCAGTACACCCATGTGTCTTATCCCTGGGAGAACATTGTGTAATTGGTGCCGTGGGCGGTGGTGTAGCGCGCGTGGGCCGCCTTGGCCGCGTCGCTGACATCCTTCACACCTTCGACGAATTCGCGTGCCCCAGTGACCCATTGAGCGTGTGCATCGGCATATGCCTGGGCAGCAACGCCTTCCCACCCACTGCCGGCCAGGGTGGCGACCCGGTCATCGATCTCATCGAGATGCTCGCCGATGAACCCGGCCAGTCCCGACAGACGAACCACGATCTCATCGAGATGGTCCAGGTCGACCGAAAACTGAGAGCTCATGGCAGATCCAAACTCGACGTGCTCAATGTGGTGGCGTTGCTCTCGTCTCCCGCCTGAAAGGTGTCAGCGGTGACGCCCAGTTTCTCCGCCATCCCGGTCAGAGCGGTCATGATCTGGACACCGCCGTCACGCACTTCGGTCCAGCCCTCGGAAAATTTGTTGGCCGCATCGCCGGTCCAGCTGCCATCGGTCAGCGAAGCGACGTCCTTCGCAGCGGAATCCAACGCCGTGCGCAGTGCCTCGGCCAACTCGTACACGTACTTGCCGACCTCGCGCACCTTCTCGGGTACCACCGAGAGGTTCTGGCCAGAGGCTGGTGTCCCCCCATCACTCATGATGCGGATCCTAACTGATGCTCGTTAGGGTAGCGATAGAGCGAGGTGGGAGACCTTGATCGGGCGGCGGGGTCGAGATCCCCGGATGCTGTGACCACGACCTTCTGTAGATGTGCTATTTCTCGAATTCATCAACTCCGCTGCAGCTCGGCCCCGAATGACGGGTACTGGCGATCGATTTCGAGCAGATCACCCGACCGTGCCGGACAATTCAGCCCTGTCAAAGTTGTGAATCCACGACGGTTCCGCCGCCGGTTCGGAGTCGCGAAACGCATCAAATGCCTTGTCGCGCTGCGGCGAAAGGTAGGGCTCGAGCTGTGTGCATGATGGCTCGATTCTGCACGGCGACAGTGTCTTTCGTCGGTTACAGTGTCGACCCGAGCCAGGATGCGAACCCGAGCAAGCTGTCTGTCTGCCGACGCTGGGCCATGGCGATACCCGAGAGCGTCTCGCGAACCGACGGGTGCAGCCGGGTTTGCTGGGGTGCTGCGGCGCGGGCCTTGTTGAGCGCGGCCAAGGCGCGGTCGGGCTTGCCGGACATCAGCCAGGCACGAGCGTTGTCCTGCCAGTGGTGCGCGATACGGGTCGGTGGGGCGCCGGGTGTGTAGGTCAGCGTGTCGCCTTCGACAGCTGCCTTGTTGGGGTCGCCCGCTTCGAGTTCCACAGCGTGGCTGTGGATCTCGACGTTCAGTGGGCCGAATGCCGTCATGTACAGATCTGTCTCCCCCGTGCGGGCTGCGAACTCGTGTGCCGCGCGTACATGGTCGGCCGCAGCGGCGTAGTTCAGCGTCCGGGCGTCATTGATCGCGCCGGTCAGATGCGCGTACCCGGCGAGCACCATTCCCGCCCTGCTGTCGTCGGCGGCGTCGATAGCCGAGTCGATAAGTTGGGCAGCTACGGCGGACTCGCCGTAATGGGTGAGCACCCGTGCGCGGGCGAGTGCGGAGAACGCGCCGTAGATCGGGTCGTCGGCGAGTGGGGCGTAGCTGTCGGCCAGGTCGAGCGCCGGCAGCGCCATCATCATGTGTCCGGTGCGGCGCACCGACCATTCGGCGAGCACGTAGGCGGAGGTCAACAGTGTGTAAGCGTGCGCTTTGACGTCGCCGGACTGCTCACGGATCGCGCCGTGCAGCTGGCGGATCAGTGCGGGCAACACCTCGATGGTCTGACGGGTACGGTCGCTACGGTAAAGCTGTTGTGCCGCTGCGAGTTCCGCCTCGAGCCGTTCGAGCGGGGCTGGTTCGGTGGCGCGGGCGTAACGGCCTTCGGTGAGCAGAATCGACAACCTGTTGATTGCGTCGGACAGCGGCTTACCGTCGTTGTAGGGTGCGCCGGTCAACTGCTCGGGTGTGATCAGTAGCGCGCTGGCCACCGCGGAGATGAATCCGGGTGAAGCGACCTCACGGCCTTGCTCGACAGCCTTGACCATGCTCAGGCTGTACCGGGCGCGGGTGGCCAACTGCCGTTGGCTCAGCCCGGCGATCTTGCGTTCGGCGGCGAGTGCTTGCCCAATGTGGTGCTGCCCCATGCTTCGAGCGTAGATCGATGCGGAGACTGCGTCTTCCTGTCCCTTCGCTGGCCCTTCGGCCGTTCGCCAAGCGCGAAGCTCAATGCAGCCCCGCCGCTGGGTCGATGCCATGTTCCCCTTCGGCACATCGACCGCCGGACCACGCCACACGGTCGGTGGCGACTGCTCCCCGGCGGCGGGTGCTTACCAACACGCGATAAGGAGGGACTGCACGGAATGAATCCGGACACGGACATCTGCCAGCAGCACACGCCGTGGCGATCCACATCCGCCGATGCTGACGAGAGAAAGCCGAAAGCCGTGCGCTTCGAACGGACCAATGGGTCTGGGCTGGACGCGCCGCAGCATGTGATCGTGACTCGTTGCGGCGCCGAGCGGCTGGACTGTCGCTATTTGCTTGATCCCAAGCCACCGGCGGCACCCGGCCCCGACATGCAGACCTTACTGGATGTACTGGATGGGCTGACCGACCCCGATGCCGATGCCGCGGCACTCGCCGCACAGCTCAGACCGACAGCCGTACCCCACGATGCAAGGCAACGATGAGGTCGCGTCCGACCGCGCTGGGTTGGGTAGACCCGGTGGTCACCGGAATGCCGGAATGGGATGCCGCGCAGGTGCGGCGGCTGGCGCGGCGGCTCGGCTACGCGCTGGTGTGGCCGCCGGAGCTCACGCTGGTGCCGCTGGTCGACCAGGTTCGGGGTGCCGATGTGGATGCGGTGATAATGCCGTCGCCGCTGCATATGGATGTGCTGATGTTGCATGCGGTGATGTGTGTCGCGGACGTCGAAACTGTTGCTCCGCGAATGTCTTTCGCTCGGTGGACCGCGTTCTCCTGTGGAAGGCAGGGATGATGAATTGGAGCACGGCCGGGCTGGTGCTGGCGGCTGGTGTGCCGTTGGCGGTGTTGGTTTGGGCGCTGTGCTGGCCAGTGCAAGTATCGCAGCGTAAGCCCAAGCGCAAGCGGCGCGGAAGTGAATAGCAAAGACCCACAAGGGTTTTGACTGCTTCGCAAAGCGGAGTGAAATTCGCTGTGACCGAACGGATTCCTGGCCATCGGGCCCATCCGACCCGAGCGTTCCACTGCAGGTTCGCGCCAACCTACTTCGTGTGCTGGACCCGCGCGCTCGCGTACAGGCAGATAGCTGCTGCGGCAGCAAGGTTCAGGCTCTCGGCGCGGCCGTGGATCGGGATACGCACTCGGTGGTCGGCCCGGGTGGCTACCGACGGGTCCAGGCCGTGCGCCTCATTACCGAACAGCCAAGCCACCGGACCGGCCAGCAGTTCGTCGGCGTCGTCCAGATCGACCTCGCCCTTGGCGGCGGTGGCGAGCACCGTAATGCCCGCTGCCGCAACGGCATCGAGCACCTCGCCGATATCGCGATGTCGCGCGATCGGCACATGGAACAGACTGCCCGCGCTCGCGCGGACGCATTTGCCGTTGTGCGGATCGACCGCATCCCCCGCCAGCACAACGCCATTCGCGCCCACCGCATCGGCGACTCGAATGAGTGTGCCCGCATTGCCGGGCTCGGCGATCTCGACCGGGACGGCGAGCAGTGTCGGCCGCTCGGCCAGCACGTCCGCCAGCGGCACGTCGATGTGGTCGCACACCGCGACGAGCCCCGGCGCGGTGACGGTTTCACCGAGGTGTTCGGCGGCGCGTTCACTCACCAACGTGGTGCGCACGCCCGCGGCGGCGGCCCCGGCGATCAGCTGATTCTCCCGAACCGCGGCGTGCATCGAGTAGAACAGCTCGCGCACGCGCCCGGCTTCCAGCGCCGCCGCAACGGAATTCGCGCCCTCGGCCAGGAACTGTCCGGTCTTGCGACGCTGCGCAGCGCGCTGGAGCTTGACAGCGGAAACGACCCGCGGATTGTGCTCGGAGAGCGCATCCACGGGTCGTTCCGAATGCTGTGTCGTCACGCAGGTGCGGATCAGGCGGCCGGGGCGTTGACGTCCTGCGGGAGGGCGGCCTTGGCGACGGCGACCAGACCGGCGAACGCCTCCGCGTCGGAGACGGCGAGCTCGGCGAGGATCTTGCGGTCCACCTCGACACCGGCGGCCTTGAGGCCCTGGATGAAGCGGTTGTAGGTGATGTCGTTCAGGCGCGCCGCGGCGTTGATACGGGCGATCCAGAGCTTGCGGAAGTCACCCTTGCGCGCCCGGCGGTCGCGGTAGGCATAGGTGAGCGAGTGCAGCTGCTGTTCCTTGGCCTTGCGGTACAGCCGCGAGCGCTGGCCGCGGTAGCCCTTGGAGGCCTCGAGAACGGAACGGCGCTTCTTCTGCGCGTTGACGGCCCTTTTGACGCGTGCCATGGGTCAGTCCTTTGTCGATCTAGGGGGCGCTGTGCGTGACGCCCTGGAATTGGTCGGTGGTCGGCGTCCGGAATCCCGGTCGCGCGGGTGCTGGCCTAGGTCTCAGAGACCCAGGAGGCGCTTGACGCGAGGGACGTCAACGGACGCGACGGCTTCCGTGCCGTCCAGACGACGAGTCCGGCGAGTGGACTTGTGCTCGAGCAGGTGGCGACGGTTCGCCTGCTGACGCAGCAGCTTGCCACGGCCCGAAACCTTGAATCGCTTCGAGGCGCCGCTGTGGCTCTTCATCTTCGGCATGGATTCCTCTATCTGTCTCGTACCGGTGGTCCTCGTCGGACCACCGGTTTTCTGATCGGTATTACTGCGGGTCGGCCGGCGCGGCCTGTTCGGCGACCGGTGCGCCCGCGGCAGGTGCGGGAGCGGCAGGCGCTTCGGTGGCGGCGGGACGCGGTGCCCGCGAATCCTCCTGCGCCTTCACCCGCGTCTTCGCACCCTTATGCGGTGCGAGGACCATGGTCATATTGCGACCGTCCTGCTTGGCGGAGGTCTCGACGAAACCCAATTCGGCGACGTCGGAGGCCAGACGCTGCAGCAGCCGGAAGCCCAATTCGGGACGCGACTGCTCACGACCGCGGAACATGATCGTGACCTTGACCTTCGAGCCGGCCTCGAGGAAGCGAACAACGTTGCGCTTCTTGGTCTCATAGTCGTGGTCGTCGATCTTGGGACGGAGCTTCTGCTCCTTGATCACGGTCTGCACCTGGTTCTTGCGAGACTCGCGCGCCTTCTGCGCCGTCTCGTACTTGAACTTGCCGTAGTCCATGATCTTGCAGACCGGTGGACGGGCATCCGGCGCGACCTCGACCAAGTCGAGATCCGCCTCGAGGGCGACGCGTAGTGCATCTTCAACACGCACGATCCCAACCTGTTCACCACCCGGTCCGATAAGTCGGACCTCGGGAACGCGGATGCGATCGTTGATGCGGGTCTCAGTGCTGATGGGGCCTCCTAGGTCAAGCGGTGTCGTCAGACGACCGCGCGCAATAACGGCAACCCCTTTTCAACACAAAGGCCCCGTTGCGGTATTCCGCTACGGGGCCCGAGTCGACCGGCCTTCGACCACGAGCATGCTCGTGCCGACCTTGTCCATGAGGGTCCTCGCCGAGGACCCTCCGCACAAGAAACCCGCCCAGGCAGGGCGGGGGACCGGACCGTTTGACCAGTACGATTGCTCGTCGGCAACGGTGGGAGTCGGGCTCCACTTATCAGCCCCAGGCAAGCCCGGGGCGGTCGTCAGCGGAAAGTCTAACATTCCCACTCGCTATCGCCGAATCGCCCCGCCCCGGCGACCGCGCCCGACCACCACGATGCCATCCTCGTGCCTATGAGTGACGAGGCAGTATCCGATGCGACCGACGTCCGCGAGTTGGCCGAGATCCCCGCGGTCGAGATCATCAGCCGCGCCGCGATGATGCTGATGAGCGCGGCAGCGGAAAAGCTCGGACTCGCCGACGAGGATCCGGACAACAGTCCGCGCCGCGATCTGGACGAGGCGCGCCGCCTGATCACCGCGCTCGCCGGGCTGATCACCTCGTCTATCGAATACTTCGGCCCGCATGCCGGTCCGTATCGCGACGGCCTGAAGTCGTTGCAGCTCGCCTTCCGCGAGTCCTCGGCGCATCCGGACGAGCCGGGCAAGGGTCCGGGCGAGAAGTACACCGGCCCGGTCTACGCCTAGCTAAATTTTGCCCAGCGGGAAACATTGCCCGATGGGCAAGTTTCGTCGTACTCTGGTGTCATGCCAGATGAGCAAGTCCTCGGCCTTCGCGAGCGCAAGAAACTCGACACCCGCAAGGCACTCAGCGATGCGACGCTCGAGCTGGCATTCGAACGCGGACTGGCCAATATCACCAGAGAGGACATCGCCGCCCGCGCGGGCGTGTCGGTCAGGACCTTCAACAACTACTTCACCGGTAAGCACGAGGCGCTGGCCTACCGGCAGACCGAGCGGATCCAGCGCAGTCTGATCGCACTGCGGAACCGGCCCGTGGACGAGCCGCTCTGGACCGCGATCACCGCGGCAGTCCTCGAACCACTCGAAGCCGACGGCGCCGGAGACCACCCGCCGACACCGCGCCAACTGGCGGTCATTCGCGAATTGCTCGAAGCGCCGGAGACCCGGACCGCGGTGTCCAAGGCGGTATCCGACGACTGGATCGAGGCGATCGCGGCACGCACCAGAACCGACGCGGCCCGCGATCTGTATCCCCGCCTCGTCGTCGGCGCGATCGGCGCGATCTACCAGGCCGCTACCGCGACCTATGTGTACGCGGATCCGCCGGTATTGCTCACCACATTGCTACGACAAGCCATCGACGAGGTAGCCGCGGGACTTCCCGCGCCGTCCGTCGACGACTGACTCACCGCACACTCACTTTTCAAAGGCAACTAGAGGTGTATTTGTCATGCCCGAAAACTCTTTCGACGTAGTCATTTCCGGTGCCGGACCGAACGGGCTGATGCTCGCCTGCGAACTCGCACTGCTCGGCGTGCGTCCCATCGTGCTGGAGAAACTGAGCGAGCCCAGCGCCGAGCCGAAAGCGAACGGCCTTGTCGGCCAGGTGATTCGGCTGCTGGATATGCGCGGCCTGTACCACGAATTCGGCGGCGCGCCGGGCGCTCCGCAGCCCGTGCCCGGCTATCTGTTCAGTGGGATGCCGGTGTCGTTCGCCGAAGTCGCGAACAATCCGATGTACGCGCTGCTCATCCCCCAGCCGAAACTGGTTCGCTTGTTGGAGAAGAGGGCACGCGAACTCGGTATCGAAATCCGCTGGGGCCATGAGCTGACCGATCTGGTCCAGCGGGACGGGAGCGTGACCGTCACAGTGACGGGTCCCGACCGCGAGTACGACCTGACCACCACATACTTGGTCGCGGCTGACGGCGGCAAGAGCTTCGTCCGCAAACACATCGGAATCGAATTCCCCGGCAGCACAAACGCATCGAAGTTGGTCCGGATGGCACATGTGAGTGTGCCGGAGGAACTGCGAACCGGAGACGGCGGCATCCTGATTCCCGGCCTCGGGCGACTCCCCTTCGGACATAACCGACTCGAACGTGGCATGTTCATCTTCGCGGAGCTCGAACGCGGCCGCCCGTTGGTCGCGACCATGGAGTTCGACGGCGATCCGGTACCGGAGGATACGCCGATGACGCTCGACGAACTACGCGCGAGTCTGCGGCGGGTGCTCGGTGTCGACCTGCCGATCGCGCCACCGCCTGGATCCGGCCCGCACGCCTTGCGCCGTACCGAAGGCCAGAACACTCGACTGGCCGAACGCTATCGCGACGGAAATGTGTTCCTGCTGGGCGATTCCGCCCACGTGCACTCGGCGATGGGCGGCCCCGGCCTCAACCTCGGTTTGCAGGACGCGGCCAATCTCGGTTGGAAGCTCGCCGCACAGGTGAACGGTTGGGCACCCGTGGGACTGCTGGACACCTATCACTCCGAGCGTTACCCGGTCGGCGAGCGCGTCATGATGCACTCACTGTCCCAGCTCGCACTGATGGCGCCCGGTCCGGAGGTCACCGCGCTGCGCGAGTTCATGGGCGAACTACTCAAAGCACCTGAAAGCGCTGGACATATCGCACATCTGCTCGCGGGATCCGATATCCGCTACGACGTCGGCGATCCGCACCCCCTGTCCGGACGCATGGTCCCTGATCTCACCCTCGAAACCTCGGACGGCCGAACACGTATCGCCGATCTGCTGCACTCGGCACGAGCTGTACTGGTCCAATTGACCGAGAACAGCGGGTTCGCCGATATCGCGGGCGACTGGAACGACCGGGTCGATACCGTGATCGCGACCTGTCCGGACGCGCCCGCTGACGCGCTACTCATCCGACCGGACGGCTATGTGGCCTGGGCAGGTGAAGTCGGTACCGAAGATGACCGACTCCGGAACGCATTGACGCGGTGGTTCGGTCCAGCTCGAAGCTCGTAGGCACGCCGATGTGGCCCGCCCGGAATCGCGGAGATGCCACCCGGGTGGGCCGCAAGCAACGCGGGGCAATCCGTGCCGCCGCTGCCCGTCGATCTCACGGGGCAATCCAACTCGACCCGAAGTAGTTCACCTTGTGAACAATGAAACGCACTGTGCGCGTGGCCATCTCGGTGACCCAGACATATTACTGCGGATTTGCGTTCCGCCAGGTTCGGCGTGCGATGCTCACTGCATGGCACGGATACTTCTGATCCCCGGATTCTGGCTCGGCGCGTGGGCATGGGACGACGTCGCGGCCGAACTGCGCGGCCGGGGTGACGATGTGTCGGCGCTGACGCTGCCCGGACTCGATCCGGACGATGACGACCGGCTCGACGCGACCCTGGAAATGCAGGCGCAGGCCATCCTCGACGAAATCGCCCCGGATGAAGCCGTGGTGGTCGTCGCGCACTCGGGCGGCGCGGCGGCCGCCTATCTCGCCACCGATATCGCCCCGGAACGCTTCGGCCGCGGCATTTATGTCGACGCCGCTCCGCTACCGAATGGCTTCATCCTCAATTCCGCACTGGATGCGACCGTTCGCGAACTCGCGCTGCCGGATTGGGATCAGTTGGAAGCCGACGGCAATAGCCTCACCGGACTGGACGAGGTGTCCCTGGCCCGGTTCCGCGAATGTGCCGTTTCCGAACCCGCTGGAGTCGCCGCCGCTCCCCTGCGACTGAGCGATTCCGCGGCGCGCCTTGCCATCCCGACGACGGTGATCTGCAACAGCATCACCGCTGACCTGGTCAAAAAACTCCGCGACGCGGGTCAGGAACCAATGTTCGCCGAGTTGGCCAAGATCGACGCCGAATACATCGATCTGCCCACCGGCCATTGGCCGATGTGGTCCCGATACAAGGAACTCGCCGAACTGATCCACACCATCGCGAACCGCTGAGTCCGCAACCCATCGACGATAGTCAAATGGTGGCTCCAAACACACCCACAACCACCATTTGACTACCTTCGCCGAAAAGCCGCTCCGAACGCAACGACGGCCGGCCGACTGAGCTGGAGGCTGCGAGCCTGTCCAGCCGACTGCCGAAGGTACGGCGGGTACGACACACGAGGTGCCCAGCACTGCTCCGGTACAACCACTGGACGGCCACGCCTGTCTTGTTCAGCGGTTCCCTGAAAGTCGGCGCGCAACAACAGGCCTCCCGAAGGTAGACCTAGCGGAGACGGGGACGCCGCCCCGTGGGGAGATTTTTGTCATTTTGGCCAGGCGGGTCAGGCCAGCCACAATTTGCCATCCCACGGTTTGCCGGAGCAGTGCTGGCACGCCGTGTGCCGTACCCGACATACCTCCCGCGTTCATGCACGCAGCCAACAATTTCCAGCTCAGCCAACCGGCTGTGGTCGCGTTCTAGAGCGTTTTGGCGAGGGTAGTCGAATGGTGGTTGTGGGTGCTGTTTCGAGCAACCATTTGACTACCCTCGCTAGGTTTTATAGGCATTTGACCGGGCTTGCTCTGCGAGAGATCAGCGGAGCGCAGCGGCCTTTCGCGATGCGCGCTTCGCGGCGGCAGCATTCGGTGCCGGAATCTTGGTCGCCGTCGCCTTGGTGGCCGACGAATTGTTCGTCGCCTTCTTCGCTGGGGCTGCCTTCTTCGCCGCTGCCTTCTTGGCCGGAGCCTTGGGCTTGGTCGCGGCGGGCAGTGCCAAGACCTCCTTCAGGAACTGGCCCGTGTAGCTGTCGCCCACTGCCGCAACATCTTCCGGGGCGCCTTCGGCGACGACCGTACCGCCGCCGGAGCCGCCCTCGGGACCCATGTCGACCACCCAATCGGAGGTCTTGATGACGTCCAGATTGTGTTCGATGACGATGACCGTATTGCCCTTGTCCACCAGGCCGTTGATGACGAGCAGCAGCTTGCGGATGTCCTCGAAGTGCAGCCCGGTGGTGGGCTCGTCGAGGATGTAGACGGTGCGTCCGGTGGAGCGCTTCTGCAGTTCGGCCGCCAGTTTGACGCGCTGTGCCTCACCACCGGAGAGAGTCGGCGCACTCTGGCCGAGTCGCACATAGCCCAGGCCGACGTCGACCAGGGTCTTGAGGTAGCGGTGGATCGAGGTGACCGGCTCGAAGAATTCCGCGGCCTCCTCGATCGACATATCGAGCACCTCGGCAATGGTCTTGCCCTTGTAGTGCACCTCGAGCGTCTCCCTGTTGTACCGGGCGCCGTGACAGACCTCGCACGGAACATACACATCCGGCAGGAAGTTCATCTCGATCTTCAAAGTGCCGTCACCCGAGCATGCTTCGCAGCGGCCGCCCTTGACATTGAACGAGAACCGGCCGGGCTGGTAGCCGCGGACCTTCGCCTCGGTGGTTGCCGCGAACAGGGTCCGGATCTTGTCGAACACGCCGGTATAGGTGGCCGGATTCGAGCGTGGCGTCCGGCCGATCGGCGACTGGTCCACCTGCACGAGCTTGTCCAGATGATCGAGGCCGTTGATCCGGGTGTGCCGGCCCGGCACCTGCCGCGCACCGTTCAGCTTGTTCGCGAGCACGGTCGCGAGAATGTCGTTGACCAGCGTGGACTTACCGGAACCGGAAACACCGGTGACCGCGGTGAGCACGCCGAGCGGGAAGCTGACATCGATATTGCGCAGGTTGTGCTCGTTCGCACCGACCACGGTGAGCTGGCGTTTCTTGCTCACCGGCCGCCGCACCATCGGCACCTCGATGCGCTCGCGGCCCGAAAGATATGCGCCGGTCAGCGATTTCGGGTCGGTGAGCAGTTCCTGATACGGTCCGCTGTGCACGACTTCACCACCGTGCTCACCGGCCAGCGGACCGATGTCGACCACCCAGTCCGAGGCCCGAATGGTGTCCTCGTCGTGTTCGACCACGATCAGCGTATTGCCGAGATTCCGCAGCCGCGTGAGCGTTTCGATGAGCCGCCGGTTGTCGCGCTGGTGCAGACCGATCGACGGTTCGTCGAGCACATACAGCACACCGACCAGCCCGGATCCGATCTGGGTCGCCAACCGGATGCGCTGCGCCTCACCGCCGGACAGCGTCGCCGCGGCCCGCGACAGGCTCAGATATTCCAGTCCGACATCGAGCAAGAAGCCAAGGCGCGCCTGCACTTCCTTGAGCACCTGCCCGGCGATGGCGGTCTCCCGCTCCCCCAGCGTCAAGGCGTTCAGGAATGCCGAGCAATCACCGATCGACAATTCGCTCACATCGGCGATGGACTTCTTCTCACCGCCCGAGGCGATGGTGACGGCCAGAATTTCCGGACGTAGCCGAGCACCGTTGCACACCGGACACGGCACATCGCGCATATACCCGTCGTAATGCTCCTTCATCTGCTCGGATTCGGTGCTCTCCATGCGTCGCTGCAGAAACGGCATCACGCCCTCGAAATCGGCGTAATACGAACGCTTCCGGCCGTACCGGTTGGTGTAGGAGACGTGCACCTGATCCGAACTGCCCTCCAGCACCGCCTTGCGCGCCTTCGGCGGCAGGTCCTGCCACGGCGTATCCATGGAGAATCCGATGGATTCGGCCAGACCCGACAGCAACCGGGTGAAGTATTCGGCGGTCTGTCCGCGCGACCACGGTGCGATCGCGCCCTCGGCCAGGCTCAATTCGGGATCGGGCACCACCAGTTCCGGATCTACCTCCTTGCGGATGCCGAGTCCGGTGCAGTCCGGGCATGCGCCGTATGGCGAGTTGAACGAGAACGAGCGCGGTTCGAGATCCTCGATATCCAGGGGGTGACCATTGGGGCAGGCCAGGCGTTCGGAGAACCGGCGCTCCCGATCGTGGGCGTGCTCGTCGCGGTCGACGAAGTCCAGTACCACGATGCCGTCGGCCAACCGCAGCGCGGTCTCGATCGAATCGGTAAGGCGCTGTTTGGAACTCGGCTTCACCTGGAGCCGGTCCACCACGACCTCGACGTCGTGCTTCTCCTGCTTCTTCAGCTTCGGCGGATCGGTGAGCGGATACACCACGCCATCGACCCGGACGCGCGAATAGCCCTGGCTGTTCAATTGGTCGAACAGATCGACGAATTCGCCCTTGCGGGTGCGCACCACCGGCGCGAGCACCTGGAATTTGATGCCCTCCTCCATGGCGAGCACCTGATCCACGATCTGCTGCGGACTCTGCTTGGCGATCAGCTCACCGCAGACCGGGCAGTGCGGAGTACCGGCGCGCGCATACAGCAGACGCAGGTAGTCGTAGACCTCGGTGATGGTGCCGACCGTCGATCGGGGGTTGCGGTTGGTCGACTTCTGATCGATCGAAACGGCAGGCGAAAGGCCCTCGATGAAGTCGACGTCCGGCTTGTCCATCTGCCCGAGGAACTGGCGCGCGTAGGCCGACAGCGATTCGACATAGCGGCGCTGCCCCTCGGCGAAGATCGTGTCGAAGGCGAGGCTGGATTTGCCCGAACCGGATAGACCGGTGAACACGATGAGACTGTCGCGGGGCAGATCGAGATCGATGCTCTTGAGATTGTGCTCCCGAGCTCCGCGCACAGTGAGGCGTTCCGCCACCAGGTGTCCCTTCTCGATCGTGTCGGTCCAACAGACGTGATACCCCCAGCGCCATGCTAGGCCGACCCACCGACAAGTTTCGTCGCACGCCGGGTTCCCCGGCCATCGGTCCAGGTCAGGAGTCGGATCGACGCAGCTTTCCAGCTAATCCGCTGAGCTGCCAGCCCCCATTGTCCACGGTGACGGTGAGCACATCGGACCCCACCCGGACCCCGCTTACCCGCAGGGGCAGGTACCGATCCGGCACCGCGGGCGCGACCGACGCCGAGCCGGTACCCGGCTCCAACCGCAACATGCTCCGCATGAAAAGCAGCGGCGCCGCCGACGCCCACGCCTGCGGCGAGCAGGAGGTCGGATACGGCACCGGCGCGTCGAATTCCGCGCGGTCGAAACCGCTGAACAGCTCGGGCAGTCGATAGCCGAAGCGAGTCGACGCGTCGAGAACCCCGTCGATCACACGGTTGGCATGTTCGGTGAAGCCGTAGCGCATCAGTCCGGCGGCGCAGATCGCGTTGTCGTGCGGCCAGACCGATCCGTTGTGATAGCTCACCGGGTTGTAGGCACCCATGTTGGTGGCCAAGGTGCGGATACCCCACCCACTGAACATCTCCGGCGACAGCAGGTGATCCGCGACCGGCCGCGCCTTGTCCTCGTCGATGATCCCGGTCCACAGGCAGTGCCCGATATTCGAGGTCAGCGCGTCGATCGGCCGCTTGTCCCCGTCCAGACCGATGGCGAACCAACCGTGCTCGGGCAACCAGAACGTCTTGTTGAACGCTTCCTTCAATGCCGCCGCCTTGACGCGGAACCGATCCGCGCTCGGGTGATCGCCCACATCGGCCGCGAGCGCCGCCCGGGCCACATACGCGGCGTACACATATCCCTGCACCTCGGCCAGCGCGATCGGCGCCTCGGGCAGCCTGCCGTCGGCGAAGTTCACCCCGTCCCAGGAGTCCTTCCACCCCTGATTCGCCAAACCGTGCTCGGCCGCGCGCTGATACTCGACGAATCCGTCGCCGTCCGCGTCACCGAAGTTTTCGATCCATTCCAGGGCCCGATCCGCATGCGGAAGCAGTTCGTCCCTGGTCTCGGCATCCAGTCCCCAGCGATGCAACTCACCGAGCAACATCACGAAAAGCGGTGTGGCATCGGCGGTTCCGTAGTACACGGTGTCACCGCCGAGCAGCGACGTCGCCGCCCGCCCGAACCGCACCTCATGCGGTATCTTTCCCGGCTCCTCCTCGGTCATGGCGCGCACCTCGCTGCCCTGCAGACCCGCCAGACTCTGCAGCGTGCCGACGGCGAGCCGCCGGTCCAGCGGCAACACCATCCACGAGGTGAGCAGCGAGTCCCGCCCGAACAGTGCCATGAACCACGGCGCGCCCGCGGCGACCACCGCCCGTTCCGGATGACCGGGATCGAAGATGCGCAGTGCGCCGAGATCGACGACAGCGCGGCGCAGTACCTCAGCGAGTGTCTGATCGTCGGTCTGCACCGACGGCGAATTCTCGTACCATTCGCGCATCCGCAGTGCGGGCGCGCTGTGCGAGATCGGATTCCCACACTGATGCCGCGGTGTCACCACCGAACCGAGCGTCGGCTGGTACTGGATGCACACCGACCATTCCCCCCGCCCGGGCAGCTCGACCTGCCACCGCAATTCGCGATCGACCGCGGTCGCCCCCGCGGCGGTCACCGTCACTGCCAGCGGCAGATCGGTCCGGCTGATCTCGACCGTGCCCGCCGTCGCCTTGCTCTTGGTGACCACCACGCTGTCGCCGATCCGCCCCTCCTTCACCTCGAACAGATCGGCGAAATCGGCATCGAGTTCCAGCACCACCACACAGCTGATCGCCGCACCGGAGAGATTGCGGACGGTCACGTCATCGCGCATGCCGTCGCCGACATACCGCGCGACGGTCACCAGTGCCGTGCTGTCGGCGCGTCCGGGCCGCGGCGGCGTCCTGGCCAGCAGCGTCGCGCTATAGGGCTCGGTGTGCTGGACGGTGAGCGGTTGCGGCGCCAACCCATCGACGGTCAGCCGCCACCGCGACAGCACCCTGGTATCGCGCACGAACAATCCCTCGGCACGATTCGGGCTGATGACACCGCCGTCCTCGCTGATGCAGAAGGTCGAGCCCTCGACCAGGGTGACCCCGGCGACCGCCCGGGGCGCCCCGGGATCGGCGCCGTCACCCCAGGGGCTCGTCAAGCGACCGGCGTGGGCAGCATGGCCCGGCTCGTCGCTACCCGAGGCGCCAGTGGCTCCTGACGCGGTTCGGGGTCGTCGGCTCCCATCAGTGGACGCACCCGCTCAGTGTAGTAGCGCCACTGCTCCGGTTCGCGGATCTTGGTGATCATCACCAGTTTTCGGCGCGCCAGCCGATCCAGACCGCCCGATGCGCCCGTTCTCCGCATTCATCCGGCCGACGAAGGCGATGTAACCACCGGCGCGGGCACTCACGGCCGCACGATCAGCCCGATCTTCATGGACACGTCCACGCTTCTTCGGGTCCCGGCTGGGAATCGATAGCGGGGAACTCTCGAATGGCGCGGCCATGTGCGAACCGCCATTGCACGCCGCATTCTCCGCATCGGAACAGGGCGTCCCGGTGGTCGACGAAGGTGCCGATAGCATGCGAACCACAATCGGGACAGCTCCGCGGCGGACCGAAAACGTTGCCGAAATCGAGCGTCGCTGAATATGTCATTGTTCGACATAACTATGCATGGGGCCCTCCAAGGCCGCGCTACCAAAGACCGCTATGAATGACTTCGGCCTCAGCATACCCGGAACCCCGATTCGCACAATGCCATTCAAGCGGTCGGTTTCTTTCGGTGTTTCGATAGTGCTCGTCGGTAAATTCGGGTCGCCATTACTCGAAATTGTCGTTCCCAGGCATACCGGTGCGGCCCGCCGAGGGATACCTTGTCGGGTAGGACCACACGCCGGGGGCGCACGAGATCCCCTGCACCGCACAGGAGGTCGCGTGATCACAGTGTTCCTCGTCGACGACCACGAGATCGTCCGGCGCGGCCTCGTCGACCTGCTGGAGAGCGATCCGGAACTAACCGTGATCGGCCAGGCCGGCGATGTCGCCGACGCCATGGCGGGCATTCACGCCCTGCGACCCGATGTCGCTGTACTGGACGTCCGACTTCCCGACGGCAACGGCATCGAACTGTGCCGCGACCTGCTCGCCGAAATCGACGATTTGCATTGCCTCATCCTGACGTCCTACACCGATGAACACGCCATGTTGGACGCGATATTGGCGGGCGCGAGCGGCTATGTCGTCAAGAACATCAAGGGCATGGAATTGGCCGCGGCGATCAAACAGGTCGGCGCCGGGCGTTCGTTATTGGATAACCGCGCGGCGGCCGCACTCAAGGCCCGGCTACGTTCCAGCACCGAAAAAGACGGGCCCCTGGCCGGCCTCACTGAGCAGGAACGTCGACTGCTCGCACTACTCGGCGAGGGATTGACCAATCGACAAATCGCGGCGCGAATGTTCCTGGCGGAGAAGACCGTCAAGAATTACGTCTCCCGACTTTTGGCCAAACTCGGCATGGAACGGCGCACCCAAGCCGCGGTGCTGGCCTCCAAACTGCGTGAGAGCTAGCGAATTTCGACCGGAACGACGATGGTGAGATCCCCGTCGTAGCGGCGGTACAGCAGGCGGCCGCGGCCGCTGTCGGCATCGGTGAAGAACAGGAACGGCAATCCCTTACGGCACAGCCGGGTCACCGCCGCCTCCTCGATCAGGACCGACGCCGGATCCGAATCCGTGATCAGTGGTAGGGAATTCACCGTGAGCGGCCGCTGCGCCGGAGCCTGCGGCGGCTGTGTGGTGCGCTGCCTGGTCAGCCGGACGCCGACCGGATCCGCCCAGCTCACCAGGGCGTCCTCACCGGTTTCGGCATCGATGAACAGGTACGAGTCGTAATCCATCGCATCCATCACCGCCGACGCCTCGGCGGGCGTACCGGTCAGCAACGCGCAGTGCTTCCTCCGCACGATCGGGCGCGGCTCGGTGACCCTGGCCAGGGGCGGACGCGCCGGATCGGGCCACTCGCGTGACTGTTTGGTCGCCAGCCGGGCGATCTGACGGTCCAGCCGTTCCACCGCGAAGGTCACCGCGAAGCCGCGCGGACCGGTGACCTGCACGCGGGTCGGGGTGTCGTGTATGCGAATGTTGGCCTGTACCAACGTGGGTTCTTCCGAATCCACCGGCGCGGTCACCCGCACCCGCGCCGCTGCGTCGAGGTGGTGCCGGCGCAGTACGCGGCCGATCCCCCGCACCGCCCTGGTCACATCCGCGGGTGGCACCGCACCCCGGGTGGTCACGGCAAGTTCGGGGTCGGCGGCAGTGGCCCACAGCTCCGACGAACGCAACGGCGAATTCATAGGACATCCCTACTTTCTATTCCCGGTGTGCGACTATGCCATCACCGCTACGCCACCGCGAACAGGGCCGAAAGTCCTCGATCGACCAACTAGACTGGCGTAGGCGCTGTTACGCGCCAGCCAGAACAGGATGCCGTCATGACCGAAGAGCTGGGCAGCGGCCTCTATTCGGTACGCGACACGCTGTCGCAACTTCGGCTCCGGGAGCTGCTGTCGGAGGTCAAGGAACGCGTCGAGCTGATCATCGATTCACGCGACCGGATGGACGGCTTGGTCGAGGCGATGCTGACCGTCACCTCCGGCCTCGACCTCGATGAAACGCTGCGCGCCATCGTGCACACCGCTACCAGCCTGGTCGACGCCCGCTACGGCGCGCTCGCCGTACGCGGACACGAGCAGCAGGTCACCCAGTTCCTCGACGAAGGCATGGACGACACCATCCGGGAGCGCATCGGCCGACTTCCCGCCGGACACGGCGTACTCGGCGAGGTGTTCACCCAACCCAAACCGCTGCGCCTGGACGAAATCTCGAAACACCCTGCGTCCGTGGGGTTCCCAGAACACCACCCGCCGATGCACACCTTCCTCGGCGTCCCGGTGCGCATTCGTGACGAGGTCTTCGGCAGTCTCTACCTCACCGAGAAAGCCAATGGTCAGCCGTTCACCGAGGACGACGATGTACTCGTGCAGGCGCTGGCGGCCGCGGCCGGTATCGCGGTCGACAACGCCAGGCTCTACGAATCGGCGCGTACCAGACAGGCCTGGATCGAGGCCACCCGCGATATCGCAACCGAATTCCTCGCGGGCACCGAACCCGATCTGGTGCTCGCCCACGTCGTCGACCATGCGCGCACCCTGACCGGCTCACATCAATCGTTCCTGGCCAGCACCGCGGTACCGCAACTCCAACTCGTCGCGGTCTCCGAACTCGTCATTACCCAATGGTCCGGTCCGGGTAGCGGATTCGACGGACTGATCGTGGACGCCGACGGCACCGCACTCGGTGAGGCCTTCACCCGCCGCACACCGCTGCGCTTCGACGATGCCGCCCTGATCGACCTCGGCGTCCCACTGCACGATGTCGGGCCCGCACTGATCCTGCCGCTGTGCACACCCGACGCCAC
The DNA here is from genome assembly GCF_042869435.1 of Nocardia sp. NPDC006982. Lineage (NCBI taxonomy): Bacteria > Bacillati > Actinomycetota > Actinomycetes > Mycobacteriales > Nocardiaceae > Nocardia > Nocardia sp. NPDC006982. The sequence goes on from NZ_JBIAFV010000016.1 coordinate 108,511, forward strand.
CCTCGGCGCGCTGGTCACCGTGCGTCCCATCGGCTCACCGCCCTACCCCGACGAACTGGTCGAGCTGACCAACGCCTTCACCGACCAGGCCGCGCTGGCCATGCAGCTGGCCGAGACCCAGCGCAGAATGCGCGAACTCGATATCCTCGCCGACCGCGACCGCATCGCCCGCGACCTGCACGACCACGTGATCCAGCGGCTGTTCGCCATCGGGCTCACCCTGCAGAGCGCGGTACCGCGCGCCGAGGTGCCCGAAGTGCGCCAACATCTTTCGACGGTCATCAATGATCTGCAGGAGGTGGTCCAGGAGATCCGCACCTCCATCTTCGATCTGCACGGCGGCAATGGCGGCGGCATCGAATTGCAGCAGCGGATCGAGGATGCGGTGCGCCAGCAGACCACCGATTCGCCACTGCGGGCCACCGTGCAGGTGACCGGACCGCTTTCGGTGCTGGAGGCCGAATTGGCCGATCACGCGGAGGCGGTGGTGCGCGAGGCGGTGAGCAATGCGGTGCGACATTCCGGCGCGGCGACCGTTTCGGTGGCGATCAGCGTGGCCGATGATCTGACCATCGTGGTCACCGATGACGGCTGGGGCATCCCGAATCACGTGATCCGCAGCGGATTGCGGAATCTGGAGCAGCGGGCCGAGAAGTCGGACGGGCAGTTCACCATCGGACCCGCGGTGGCGGGTATGCACGAAACAGAGGGCATGCCGGGCACGAAATTGTCCTGGTCGGTGCCGCTTCCGTAAACGGCCTCAGTCGACGGGACCGAGCACGACCATCGAATTATTGCCGCCCATGCCGAGCGACAGCTTGACCGTGATCCCGCCCTCGAAGGGCGTGGGACCGTCCAATAGTCGCTCGTAGGCGGGTGCGACGATCGGTGCGGCGGGCACGATGCCGCGGTCGTAGGCCAGCGCCGCGGCGGCCACCTCGACACCGGCCGCCGCCCCCTGACAGTGCCCGGCCAGAGGCTTGACCGAATAGACGTGCGGCCGGTCGTCGAACATCCGCCGCAGCAGATCCCGCTCGGCCACATCGCACTGCCGGGTGCCGGTGCCGTGCGCGTTGAAATACCGCACGTCCGCGGGGGCGATGGCAGCGTCCGCGAGCGCGTGACGCGCACAGTTGAAGATCTGGGTGTGCCCCGGATCGACCGAAACCACGTGATAGGCGTCATTGGTCATGCCGCCGCCGAGCACCGCGGCATAGGGCCGCTCGACCGACCGTGTGAGGACGAAGGCGACCGACGCCTCACCCATGCTGAAACCGCGGCTGCCCTCCTGAAAGGGGCGGCAGGCGACCAGTGGTTCGGCATCGCCGACCGCGGCGCCGAGCCGGACGAAGTGCTCGAGCATTTCAGGGGTGGCCGACATATCGGTGGCGATGCAGATCACGTCGTCGGCGACGCCGCACTGCAGCCAGAGTTTGGCGGTGATCAGCGCGACATTCGCCGAACTGCACGCCGCCGAGACATTCATCGATGGCCCGTGGAAGCCGAATTCCTGCTGTAATACCGAGATCGGTGTGGAGGGTAGTAGTCGCATGTAGTCGCGCGAGCGCCGGTGCCCCTCATCGACCAGATAGAAGTCGCGCCAATTGGCGACGTCGCCGAGCACGATGGCGTGCAGCAGGCCGACCGTGCGGCCCGGTCGCCACCCGCGCGCGGAGGCGTCGGCGATCGCCTCGCGACCCGCCTCCTGCATGGCACGCCCGTAGAGGCTGGTGCTCACCATCGGATCGCCACCATCGGGAATCAGCGAAACCCAGGCGTGCTCATCGCGGCCGAAGCCGTAGCCTGGTTGTAGCGAGGCCGCGGATTTCCCGCTCAGCAGTCCCTGCCAGAGCGTCTCCCGACCCCAGCCGTACCCGCTGACCGCCCCGATCCCGGCGATCGTCATATGATCTTGATGGTGCTTTTCACTGTTCGGGTTGGTACCCGGCATGGCATCGCTCCTTCACCGGCTCCCGGGGCCGAAGCGACGTTCGGCTCGAGAAATGTTCACAAATCCGGGTTCTGTAATGATCACCAGATAGCGGCGGATCGAGGGGCCGCACTGTGAGCGAAGCAATAGCGTCGACGATGTGATCTTGTACACGTCGAGACCAGAATAATCCCATGTTCCAATGGCCATGATCGGGTCGATGATCGGGGGTTCGGAGTGGATCAGGACAAGGCAGTCGACGCCGGGGTCGACGCCGAGCAACTGGCGCAGCGCTACCGGTCCCTGGTCGAACACACCCCGGACGGGATCGTCGTGCACGAGCGCGGCACCGTCGTCTACGCCAATCAAGCCACTGCGCGCATGCTCGCCGCCGACAGCGCCGATCAGCTGATCGGCCAGCCACTGACCCGATTCGTGCATCCCGATTCGGTACCCGGCATGGTGGACCGCATCAACCAGCTGACCACCGCGGGCGCCGCCTCCGAACCCACCGAAATGGAGCTGATCCGGGTCGACGGCGAGATCGTCCCGGTCGAGACCGTTTCGGTGCTCACCGTATGGCACGACCATCTCGCCTATCAGGTGGTCATCCACGATCTCACCGCACAGCGCGCCGCCGAGGCCGCGCAGCGCCGGGCCGAACAGTACTTCACCACGGTGGTCTCGCAGTTGGAGGAGGGCGTGGTGGTGATCGACCGGAACGGCCGCATCGAATCGGCCAATCCCGCGGCCGTGCGGATCTTCGGCACCGACGAACGCACCGGCGAACTCATCGGCGCCGCGATCGACGAACTGCCGCTGATCCTGCTCGACGCCAATGCCCAGCCGCTACCGCCGAGCCGACATCCGGTCGCACGCACCTTGGCGACCGGCGAAACGATCACCGGATACATCTTCGGCGTCGACCGTCACGACGGTCAGCGTCGCTGGCTCTCCGGCAGTTCGCGGCTGCTCAATCCGGGCGATCCGGATTCACCCGCGGTGTCCTCCTTCGCCGACATCACCGAATTCCGGGCCAGTCGAAGGCAATTGGAGTTCCAAGCCACACACGACTCACTGACCGGACTTGCCAACCGCTCACTGATCCTGTCCCAGCTCGCCAATGCGCTGGCCGCCAGCGAGGATCTGCCGGTCTCGACCGTGCTGTTCATCGACATGGACGGATTCAAGGCGATCAACGACACCCTCGGCCACGCGATCGGCGATACCGTGCTGCAGATCGTGGCCCAGCGGTTGCAGCGCGCACTGCGCGGCACCGATCTGGTCGGCCGTCTCGGCGGCGACGAATTCCTGGTACTGCTGTCCGGCCGGACCCGACGCGTCGATCTCGACTCACTGGTCGAGCGGCTGCGCTCGACCATGGCCGAGCCGATCATCGCGCGCGGGCACCGGATCGAGGTGAACGCCTCGATCGGCGTGACCGAACTCGCAGAGGGCGACAACCGCACGCCCGAGGCGGTGCTGCACGACGCCGATCTGGCGATGTACCGCGCCAAGCCGACCGGCCATCGGGAAGGCACCAGCCTGGGCCGCAGACCGAATAACACGCACGCTTCCTGAGGGTTCCATGATCATCGAACACGCGCTGTTGCCCGTCCGCCCCGCCGAGTCGGCGGCCTTCGAGGCGGCGTTCGCCGAGGCCAGGCCCATCATCGAGAGTATGCCGGGCTTCCGGTCGCTATCGCTGTCACGGTGCGTCGAGGCGCCCGACACATATTTGCTGTTGGTGGGATGGGAACAGTTGAGCGACCATGTTGACGGCTTCCGCGGGTCCGCCGGATATCAGCGCTGGAAGCAACTGCTCCATCACTTCTACGAACCGTTTCCCGTCGTCCAACATTTCACGCCGGTCCTGGCCACGGACCCGCTGCCTGCGGTTACAGCGAGCCCGCCGAACCAGCAGTAGACTCGAAAACTCTGTTTTCAATGGCGTTCGCGTGCACCGTGACCTGCGTGTGCACCGGCTCATCGCGGTGACAAGGAGTTCAGTTTGCCCGACCGCCTCACTCAGGATCGTGCCGCGCACGACGGCACACCCGAGCGGAACCGCGAGATCGACCTGGAGCAGGCCTACCTGTCCGTGCTCTATGAACGACTCGACGATATGCGCGAATACGCCACGAAACGGCTGCGCACCGTGCTGCTGGAAACCGGCGGAACCCCGCAGGCCCGTACCGAACGCGAATCCTTCAGCCAGCTCTATTCCGAGGATCTGGCCAAATACGACGCCGCCGAACACGGCCTGTGTTTCGGCCGAATCGACCTCGACGGTGAGCTAGAAGGCGAATACCGCTACATCGGCAGGCTCGGCATCCTCGACGAGAAGGACGATTACGAGACGCTGCTGCTGGATTGGCGCGCGCCCCTGGCCCGCCCGTTCTATCTAGCGACGACCGCCGCCCCGGACGGGGTGATCCGGCGACGACATATCCGGTCCCGCAATCGGCGGGTCACGGCCATCAATGACGAATACCTGGACCTCGACGCCGCTCGGACCGCGGGTGTGACCGATGGTGAGGGCGGGGTCGGCAGCGAGAGCGCATTGCTCTCGGCGCTCAACGCCGCGCGCACCGGCCATATGAACGACATCGTCGAGACCATCCAGAGCGAGCAGGACGCGATCATTCGCTCCGAGCACAAGAGCGTGCTGGTGGTCCAAGGCGGTCCGGGCACCGGCAAGACCGCCGTCGCACTGCACCGCGCGGCATACCTGCTCTACACCTACCGTCAGCAATTGGCCAAGAGCGGTGTGCTGATCATCGGTCCGAACGCCACCTTCCTCGACTACATCGGTCAGGTGCTGCCATCGCTCGGTGAGACCGGCGTGCTGCTGTCCACCATCGGCGATCTGTATCCGGGAGTGAAGGCCACCCGCGAGGATTCGCTGCGCGCCGGAGAGGTCAAAGGCTCGCTGGCCATGCTGGAGGTGCTCAAGCAGGCGGTGCGCGACCGTCAAGAGGTGCCCGCCGAGCCGGTCCGCCTCGCCTTCGACGGCTACCCGGTCACACTCGATCGCAAGATCGCAACCAAGGCGCGCGGTCGCGCCCGCTCCTCGCGGCGTCCGCACAATTTGGCCCGGCCGATCTTTGCCTCCTCGGTCATCGACGCACTCACCGAACAACTGGCCCAGACCATGGGCGCGGATCTGTCCGGCGGCCCCCGGGGGATGGCAGGAGGCGCAGCCGACGGGGCGGGTAAGGAAAGTCTGCTCAGCCGAACCGATCTCGCCGAGATCCGGGACGAAATGCGCGCCGATCCGGAGATCCAGGCGGCCATCGGCAAGCTCTGGCCGATCCTGTCGCCGCAGGAGGTGCTCGCGGATCTGCTGGCCGATCCCAAACGACTCGACCGGGCCGCGAGCAGTCTGGATCCGGCCGACCGAGCCGAACTCGCGCGCTCGGACAACGGCGAATTCAGCGCGCCGGACGCACCGCTGCTCGACGAACTGGCCGAACTACTCGGCATCGACGACACCGAGGAACGCGAACGCGCCCGCCGTCGCTGGCGGGCCCAATTGGCCGAGGCGCAGGACGCGCTCGACATCCTGACCGGTTCCGCGCCACAGGATCTCGAGGACGACCTCGATCCGGAGATCCTGATGGCCTACGACCTGATCGACGCCAGCCAGCTGGCCGAACGTCAGGATGTACGCAATCGGCAGACCACCGCGGAACGCGCGGCGGGTGACCGCAATTGGACCTACGGCCATGTGATCGTCGATGAGGCACAGGAACTTTCGGAGATGGCCTGGCGGATGGTGATGCGCCGCATACCTAATCGGTGGGTCACTGTGGTCGGCGATGTGGCGCAAACCGGCGATCCGGCGGGCGCCTCGTCCTGGCAGCGGATGCTGGAACCCTATGTGGCACAACGATGGAAGCTCACCGAGTTGACCGTGAACTACCGGACCCCGGCGGAGATCATGGCGGTCGCGGCGGATGTGCTCGCCGAGATCGATCCGGCCGCGTCGGTGCCGCGGTCGGTTCGGGAGACGGAGGTGCGGCCCCGCGCCCATGCCGTCGATGCGAGCGAATTGCGCAGTGCGGTAGCGCAATTGGTAGCAGCGGAGACCGGCCCTGGTACCACGGCCGTCATCACACCGCACGAGATGGTCGCGGACTTTGCCGAGTTGGCGGGCGAATCCGTCCGTGTGCTCACGGTGCATGAAGTCAAGGGCCTGGAATTCGACGCGGTCTATCTGGTGGAACCCCAGGGGATCCTCGACGAATCGCCGCGTGGGATGAACGACCTGTACGTGGCGCTGACCCGGGCGACCCAGCGACTCGGCGTGGTGCACACCGGCAACCTGCCACCGGTGCTCAGCGCACTGGATTGACGACGACAGCCGCACACTCCGGGGAATGTGCGGCTGTCGCTTCGGCTTTACTGCTTACCTGACGGTGTGCACGATCAGCACATCGGAGCGGGACTTGCGCGCCACATCCGAAGGCACCGAACCCAACAATCGGCCGGCCAGGGTGTTCAGGCCGCGGTTACCGACGACCAACAGATCGCCCTCGACCTCCTTGATGAGCGCGAGCAGGGATTCGACGGGCTCACCCACGATCGCACGCTCGACGATCTGCTCGGCGCCCGCGGCGGTCGCGCGGTCGCGGGCGGTGCGCAGGATCTCGTTGGTGGGCGCGGAGCCGCGCACCTGGTAGGCCTCGTCCTTGAGCACATCGGCGGCGGCGGCCACATCGCGATCGTCGGTCGGGTAGTACGCGCAGGCCACGACCAGGGTCGCACCCGCGGCCGCGGCCAGCGAAGCGGCCTTGTCGACGGCGACGTACGACGAGTCCGAGCCATCGGTACCGACGACAATGGTCCGGTAGGCGGTCATGCCTCCACCTCGCTAGCGCTCGGCTCCGGCATGACCGCCTGTGGCGCTGCGCCCATTCGCTCGCTTCGCTCCCTCACGGCTTTCTCCTCCAACTATGTGGTGTCGGGTGCCTGCGCCGGTGCCACGTGGAGTCGTGGCACCGGCGCGGCGACTGGGGTCGACCATAGCGGCAAATCGGCCGGAAATAGCAGAAATCGCAACACATCACACTTCGGGTGTTCTGGGTTTACCGACACAGGTTCATCCGGCGAATGCCGCAGGACCTTTGCGACCTGGGCGGATCTAATTTCGGGGTCCGCGACTTGTGATCCATCACAACCGGCGCGAACGCTCTTGCCCCCCTGGGATATTCATCACATATACCCGACCGCAGCCGCTATACGACGGCAATGTCGACCCGACCGGGACCAGTAAGAACGTACTCGACCGGGCCGACGCCATCCACCCGGTTCCGCAGTTACCGCGATGGAGCTCCGTCGACCCGAAAATGCCGACGGCGTCTTTACGGCTCACAATATCGGCGCGATCGGCGCAATCCGGTCGTATCTATAGACCGGTGAAAAGCGGTCCGGTGATGGTCAATCCGAGTTCGTCGACATGTGCGAAGAAGGCGAACAACATCAGCGAGGCGCCGGCGAGCGCGAGATCCTTGTTGAAATGGATCATCTCGCCCTGCTGGGCCTGCGGATCGGTCTCCTTCCAGAACTGGTGCATCAGGAATGCCGTCGGCACCAGCATGATCACCAGCAGCAGCGCCCCGAGGTCGGCCCATACGCCGAGCAGCACGCTGAGGCCGCCCACCGCGAGAACGACGCCACCCGCCAGCACCGCGACCCGCGGCTGCGGCAGCCCGCGACTCCGCGCATAATCGGTCATCGCATCGGTCTGCGTGAAATGCCCGAACGCGGAACTGAAGAACAACACCACGAAAAGTACTCGCCCTATCAAGACCAAGACATCCATCACGAACTCCTCATTCACTGATGTGGAGGGCCGATTCCGATTCGTGCTCGAATGGTCGAACGCGAGCGATCCTGCAAACTATATTCTGGTCGGGACGACCTTCGAAGTCACCTCGTTACGGGAGCGTAGCGAATTCTTGGCGTATTCCAGTGGAGCCATTCCGACTTCCGCGGTGAACTCACGCGAGAAATGCGCTTGATCGAAATAACCCAACTCCGTGGCCAGTGCGGCCAGATCTTCGATGCGCCCGCGTGCGAGTAGATCCGCACCGTCCTGGAGCCGGTATCGGCGCAGCACCCATTTCGGTCCGGCGCCGACATAGCGCCGGAACATCCGCTGTAATGTGCGGATCGGGATATCGAACCGATCGGTGACCTGATCGACCCTGGTCAGTTCTTGGTCCTGTTCCATGGCGTCGACGATGCGTAGCACCAGTCGGTAGTTGGGATCCGTCGCGGCCATTCGGCCGATCAGGAAATCCTCGATTATGCTGCGGCGCTTGATATCCGAGGATTCGGCCGATACGCGCTCGGCCAGCCCGGCGGCCTCGGGCAGCACGTCCGTGAGCGGCACGGCGGTGTCCCGGAACGCACCGACATCCAATCCGGTGAACGCACCGAATCCACCGGCGCGAAAACGTGCGCCGAACGTCTCCCCCGCGCCGCTGAGTTCCCGGACGAACTTTGTGGTGCAGACGCCGTTGACAAATCCGCCGGTGCGGGTTTCGGTGCGTTCGAAGGTGACGTTCACGCATGGGAACGGCAGCACCTCGGCGTAGTACGGCGGCCGACCGGTCAGATCCCAGCGCACCGACCAATACCACTCGACGAACCGCCCGACCTCAGGCCCGGCCGACAACCGCGCCAACGAGCGATGTCTGGCCTGCTCATCGGGATGCAGAATGCCCTTCACATTGTCGAGCGCGGGCACCGGAACCGGCCCGTCGGCTGCGCCGGTCACGGTTGTCGCTTTCTTACAAGACCACTTCGCCGCGCTCGACGAGGCTTATCGGCATGAGCGAACGAAGTGAGCGAATCATCGACACAGCGCGCGTCGCGCATGGCGGAGCCGAGCGCCAGCGAGGCGCAGCCATGAGCGAAACAGCGAACACCGTGAACCCCATCGCCGACGGCTACCACTCCATCACCTGCTTCCTGGCCGTCCCGGACGGGAATAAGGCAATCGAGTTCTATACCAACGTCTTCGAGGCCGAGGTGATCAGCCGCAACGATCTCCCCGACGGCCAGCCCGCACACGCCGAACTGAAGATCGGCGACTCGACCCTGCAACTGGGCATGCCCATTCCGGACAACAATGTCCTGGCTCCCAACGGCGAATGGGTGCACACCTCGATCGTGCACTACTGCCCCGATGTCGACGCGGTCGTCAAGCGGGCCATCGAAAACGGCGCCCGCAGTGCGGAAGAGCCGCAGACATTCGTCACCGGCGACCGCTTCGGCGTGGTCCTGGACCCCTTCGGCCACCGCTGGGCGGTGATGACCAAGGTAGAGAATGTCTCGCGCGAAGAGGCCGAGCGCCGCGTGAACGAATGGATGGCCACCCAGAGCTGAGCCATGCCGAGTCCGGCGGCGGCGAAAGACGCCGCCGCTCAACTCAACCCCGCGGCATCCATCCCGCGCAGTTCCTTCTTCAGATCCGCGATTTCGTCCCGCAACCGACCGGCCAATTCGAACTGCAGCTCGCGGGCCGCATTCATCATCTGCGCGGTGAGTTCCTTGACCAGATCGGCCAATTCGGCCCGCGGCATCGACTTGACGTCGCGGCCCTCGTACACCCCCGCGCTGACCGCCCGCCCCGGCTCGCCCTGGGCGCGACGGCCGCGGCTGACATTGCGGCCGGAGCCACCGACGGCCACCTCGCTGTCGTCGGCCTCCTGATACACCTGATCCAGGATGTCGGCGATCTTCTTGCGCAGCGGCTGCGGGTCGAGGCCCATCGATTCGTTGTAGGCGACCTGCTTGGCCCGGCGGCGTTCGGTCTCCTCGATCGCGTGCTGCATCGAGTCGGTGATCTTGTCCGCATACATGTGCACTTCACCGGAGACATTGCGCGCCGCACGTCCGATGGTCTGGATGAGGCTGGTGCTGCTGCGCAGGAAGCCCTCCTTATCCGCGTCCAGGATCGCGACCAACGACACCTCGGGCAGGTCGAGACCTTCGCGGAGCAGGTTGATGCCGACCAGCACGTCGTACTCGCCCAGTCGCAGCTGTCGCAGCAGCTCGACCCGGCGCAACGTATCGATCTCCGAATGCAGATACCGCACCCGGACACCGAGCCCGAGCAGATAGTCGGTGAGGTCTTCGGCCATCTTCTTGGTCAGCGTGGTGACGAGCACCCGTTCGTCACGCTCGGTCCGCAGCCGGATCTCGTGCACCAGATCATCGATCTGGCCCTTGGTCGGCTTGACGACGACCTGCGGATCGACCAGACCCGTCGGCCGGATCACCTGCTCGACCACCTCGCCGCCTGCCTGACCGAGTTCGTACGGCCCCGGCGTTGCCGACAGATAGACCGCCTGCCCGATCCGCTCGGCGAACTCCTCCCAGGTGAGCGGTCGGTTGTCGATCGCCGACGGCAGCCTGAACCCGTACTCGACCAGATTGCGCTTGCGTGACATATCGCCCTCGTACATGCCGCCGATCTGCGGAACGGTGACATGCGACTCGTCGATGACGAGCAGGAAATCCTCCGGGAAGTAATCCAGCAGCGTGGCAGGTGCGGACCCCGCCGGACGCCCGTCGATATGGCGCGAGTAGTTCTCGATGCCCGAACAGAATCCGACCTGTCGGATCATCTCCAGGTCGTACTGGGTGCGCATACGCAGCCGCTGCGCCTCCAGCAGTTTGCCCTGGCGGTCGAGCTCGGCCAGCCGCTGTTCGAGTTCGGCTTCGATATCGCGAACAGCACGCTCCATCCGGTCCGGACCCGCGACGTAGTGTGTGGCCGGGAAGATCCGGACGGTATCGACCTGCCGCACCACATCGCCGGTGAGCGGATGCAGGTAGTAGAGCGCCTCGATCTCGTCGCCGAAGAATTCGATGCGGACCGCGAGTTCCTCGTAGGACGGGATGATCTCGACGGTGTCACCGCGCACCCGGAACGAACCGCGGGTGAAGGACATGTCGTTGCGCGTGTATTGCACGTCGACCAGCAGCCGCAGGAATGCGTCGCGATCGATTTCGGTGCCGACATCCAGCTGCACCGACCGATCCAGATACGACTGCGGGGTACCGAGGCCGTAGATGCACGACACCGACGCGACCACCACGACATCGCGACGCGAGAGCAGACTCGAGGTGGCCGAATGCCGCAGCCGCTCGACATCGTCGTTGATCGAGCTGTCCTTCTCGATATAGGTATCGGTCTGCGCGATATAGGCCTCGGGCTGGTAGTAGTCGTAGTACGAGACGAAGTACTCGACGGCGTTGTTGGGCAACATCTCTCGCAGCTCATTGGCCAGCTGCGCGGCGAGGGTCTTATTCGGCGCCATCACCAGCGTCGGCCGCTGCAGCCGCTCGATCAGCCACGCGGTGGTGGCCGATTTACCGGTGCCGGTCGCGCCGAGCAGTACCACGTCACGCTCGCCCGCATTGATGCGACGCTCGAGTTCGGCGATGGCCGCGGGCTGATCACCGGCCGGCTGGTGTTCACTGACGACCTGGAACTGCCCATCGGCCCGCTCGATCTCCCCGACCGGCCGGAACTCCGAATGCGCCAGCGGGGTGCCCCGGTCCTCGTAGCCTTCCGCCGGGATTTCGGTTGCGAATGCCATGGTCACCAGCCTAGGCGCAGGCACCGACAGATTCTGCGGCCCGGCGGATCCGCCGGCGTAGGGCTCGTCACCGGATCACGATCGGCGTATTCTTTCGCGATCTGAAGCATCATCGCGCCCAGGGCTGATGCGCAATCCGTTACCTGTCCTATAGGACAGGTAAACGGACATTAATGTCCGTTGCCGCAACGAGATTCGGCATTTTCTCGGCATCGGCGAGCCGGCCGCGGCAGGTGTAGCCTGATTTGGTTGTCGGACATGAGGATGAGGCCAATGAGCGCTCTGATTCCATTGCTTGCCGCCGCGCCCGCTGTGACCGGTATCGCCGGTTACGTTGCGCGTGACTTTCGGGGGGTCGCGCCCCTGATCCAGCCAACCACCACCGCCGCACCGGGATCGCCGATGACTACCACGCAGCTAAGACCGAAGATCGAACATTTCAATATCGCCGAGCTGACCATGACCGATCCCAAGGGTTTCGTGCGCCAGATCGACCGCGTGCACGTCGAGCCGTGGGGACTGTATGTGGCACGCACCGTCGGCGGTCCACGGATCCAATACATGGAGACCTGGCTGCTGCCCGAACTCTGGTTGCGCGTGACTATCGTGCACTACCAGCCAGGACATCACCGCGACCTGGACTATTGCCTGCATATCGGCGAGTACACCCGGATCGAGCCCAAGCGCTGGAAGTCGATGGACCAGTACCTCGAGATCGCGGTGCGCCACTCCCGCGCGGCCGAATTGCGCGGAGTGGACGATCTGCTGGCCGCCCATTCGGCGGGTCTGATCGACACGACGCATGCGCATCACGCGCTGGACCGGGCGACCAAGGCGATGGAGGGCCTGGCCGCGCACGGACACGAGGTCGAGCCCTGGCTTGCCACCAAGGAGATCACACTGACCTGGATGTAGCCGATCCGCCGGACGATGTGCCCAACCGCTGCCGTACCACTCGACGGCGCGGCAGCGGCGGTAGATTCTATTTGCATGACACAGGCACCATCAGTGGACGTGCACAGGCCCAAGGTCGAGTACTTCAATCTCGCGGACCTGACCAACACGGACCCGAAGGGCTTCGTCCGGCCGGTCGAGCGCTATTGGACCGAGCCGTGGGGCCTGTACATGGCGCGCACCTCGGATCATCCGCAGTTCCACTACATCGAATCGTGGCTGCTGCCCGGGCTTTCCATTCGGGTGACAATCTTCCACTATCACCCGGCGCATCAGCGCGATCAGGACTACTATGTCGACCTCGGCCAATTCGCCCAGGTCGGTCCGAAGAAGTGGAAGTCGGTGGACCACTACCTCGATATCGTGGTGCGCTCGGGACGTGAGATCGAGCTGCTCGACGTGGACGAGTTACTCGCCGCGCACACCGCGGGATTCATCACCCTCCGCGAAGCCCAGGCCGCCATCGAACACGCGTCCATCGCGATCGATGGCATCGCCGCCAACGGCTACTCGCTCGACAGCTGGCTCGCCACCCTGGACATCACCCTGACCTGGCTGTAGTACCGCCGCTCAGCGTTCGACGCTGTCGCGCCAGGCCGCGGCTCGCGGGTAGGCAGCATCGAACCATGGTTCCTTCACATCCAGATACGCCAAGGTCGCCGCCTCACCGGTCAGCCCGGCCGCCTTGTCCGCACCCTCGCGCTTGACCTCCAGATACTCCTCGCGCACCGCCGCATCGGCGATCAGCCAGTCCCGGAACAGCAGCGCGAACTCCTGCCCCGGCGAGCCCGCCACCCGGATATGTACATTCGCCAACCGCCCCGGATCGGCACTCTGGTGAAAACGCTTGGCCCACAACGCCGTATCGCTGCCCGCCGGATCCGCCGCGGTCGGCTTCGGGTTGTCGCGGGTGACATCGGGCCGAACCGGAAAACCGGCCGCCCCCAACGCGTCTCGCAGCCCGTCGGCGGCTGCCAGATCCGCGACGGTGATCTGCACATCGATCACATCCTTGGCGGGCAATCCCGGCACCGCGGTCGAGCCGATGTGGTCGATTCGCGATGCCGCCGGACCACACGCCACCCATAGCCGGGCGATGAGCCGCTGCGCCTGCGCCGCCCACTCCGGATTCGCGGGCACGACGCGCAGCTCCTTGCGCCGCGCCGGTGTCGCGGTGCGCAGGTTCTCCTCGAACGGCACCAACCGTTGCGTCCACAATTGCCGGACAACCGGATCGATGGCCCCCGGTTCACCGCTATTGTCCAACAGCACATCCGCGACGGCGTGGCGCTGTTCATCGGTGGCCTGCGCCGAAATACGCGCCCGCGCATCCGTTTCGGAAACGTCACGGAATTCCACCAATCGCCGTATCCGAGTTTCCGCGGGCACGTCGACGATCAATACGAGATTCATCAGCGGTGCGAGACCGTTTTCCACCAGAAGTGGAATATCTTGAACGAGAATCGCATCCGACGGCGCGGCGGAAATCAATTCCGTGGTTCGTTTACCGACCAATGGATGGACAATGGAATTCAACGTCGCGCGGGCGTCGTCGTTTCCGAATGCCTTGGCCGCCAGCGCCGGCCGGTCCAGGCTGCCGTCGGCGGCGAGGATGTCGGGGCCGAACGCCGCCGCCAACGCCGTGAGGCCCTCGGTACCCGGCTCGACGACCTCCCTGGCGATCACATCGGAATCGATGATCACCGCGCCGAGCTCGGCGAGAATCCGCGCCACCGTCGACTTGCCCGCTCCCATGCCTCCGGTGAGGCCGATCCGCAACATTCGACCAGTCTCGCATCCGCGATGTCGCGCCGAACCGACCCCCTGTGCGCACATTCCACCCAATGGGCCGGAATACCCACTCGCGCCGCACATTCCACCGTCTGAAACGCCATTTGCCCGATCCGTGACTAGGCCGAGACCATCTCGCAACATTTCCGGTCGATTCCCGCCCCCGGACCACAACTTTCCGACACGCCGAGGCAATTACTCGTGCAAAATACTGTGCCGAACACTTTCGTTCGACTAATCTTCGCCGTGGCGATCCAGGCCAGCACCAGCAAGCAAAGGAACATCATTGGGCACCAAAATCAACCAGGCGGGTCGCCACCGCTTGGGTAAGGCGGGGGGCATGCACTGCATCAAGCACCCTGCCGTCGCGGCCGCGCTCGCCGAGCACCGCCGCTCGTGGTTCACCGCTTTGATCAGCCCCGCCCGGCACAGCTTCGCGGCCATGCGAAAACGCTCCGCTGCCGCGACCGCGTACTGGGCGCCTGCGACCGCCAGCTGATTTCAGCCGCCTATCCGGCCACAAACTTCCGGTGACCCAGCCCCATCAGGGGTTGGGTCACTTCGTGCTGCCGTCAGCATTCCGCGCAGCGCACCGTCGACATACCGGAGTTCCGCACGGTGATCGATCGGGCGCTGGGTCACTACCCGTGCCGCCGCTGGTGTGGCAGGTGCGATCGGCCCGTTGGAAGGCAACGCCACGGCCCAGATCTCGGCCGACCGGCACACCGCCTTCGACATTGTCGGCGTCGATGGCGAAACACCGGAGCGCGTCGCGATCGCCCGACAGCTGAAGTCCGAATTGGCTGCCGCTTCGGATTCGGGCGTCGAGGTCATGATCACCGGGTTCGCGCCCGCACAGGCCGATCTCATCGACGTCGAGACCACCGATATGCAACGCGCCGAGGCCATCGGCTTGCCCGTGGCGACCGCGGTGCCGGTGCTAGCCCTCGGTGCGGTGGTCGCGGCCACCCTGCCCATTTACGGTTACGGCGGCGGGCATCGCCGTGGCCGTGGGCGCGCTATTCGGCCTGACCGCCCTTTCTGACCTTCGATTCGCCGGCGCTCTCGGTGGCCACGATGATCGCCACCGGCACCGCGATCGATACGACCGGCCGCACCATTCTGGCCTCGGGATTCATCGAGATGATCTCGCTGAGCACACTGTCGGTGGTCGGGCTGCCGATGCTGAACGGTGTCGCGATCGGTGTGGTGGTGACCGTCATCGCCACGCTGATCGCGGCCTTCACCCTGTTGCCCGCACTGCTGGCGACGCTGGGCCCGGCGGTGAATCGCGGTGCGCTGCCGATCCGGCTGCGGCCCGCCGAGGTGCGGTCCGTAGCGGCCTCGAGTGCGTGGGCGCGGTGGGCGCATACCGTCATGGGACGACCTGTGCTCTTCGACACGATCGGGGGCGGTCTGCTACTGGCCGCGGCGGCACCGATCACCGGCATCCGCTACGACGTCGATATGGGCCTCACCTCGCTCTCGGATCGACCGACCGGGCAGGCGACCGAACTCGTCAGGAACAACTTCGGTCCCGGGCTGCTCGCGCCGATCGAGGTGGTCGCCACCGGCAGCGCGCTCGCACTGACCGTCGCGGTATTCCAGCACGGCGTCGGCGAATTCGCACTCGGCTTCCACAGCACCGGACTCCTGCAGGTGTATCTACCGATGCTGGTATTCGCCGTATTGTTCGGCCTATCCATGGATTACGAGGTATTCCTGATCCGGCGGACGAAGGAACATCGCAACCAAACCGGCGACAATACCGCCGGGGTCGCGGATGGGCTACAACGCACCGCCCGGCCGATCCTTCAGCGGTTCGGTGAAATCCCCGGCCGCCCAATGATCCAGGACCGCAACACATCCCCACACACCGAAGGCCGCGGCGATCCCGATCGTCAGGTCGTCGGCCTTGCGGCCCATCCGTTCGGCGACGGCGAAAATACTCGCGAGCTAGCCCCGCACGATGCCACTCGGACGGCGTCGCGAGCCGCGCTGCTGGGTCGGCATCTGGTTGGGCGGCACCGGATACGGAACACCCGAGGTTTCGGTGCCCAGTGCGATATTCGGGCCGCACTGGGCGATCGCGGCATCCATCTTCGGCTTCGGATCACTCAGCACCGGCTTCGCCGCATCCGGGGTCGAGCCGAAATCGAAGGCCGAGGTCATATCGCCGGTGACACTGCGCCGCCACCGCGTCAGGTTCGGCACCTCGACGCCGAAGCGGGTTTCCACCAGCCGCAGCTGGGACGTGTGATCGAAAGTCTCCGAGGCGACCAGCCCGCCGCGGCTGTACGGCGAAATCACCAGGCCGGGAACGCGATACCCCAAACCGATCGGACCCGCGACACCGTTCGACGCCTTCACCCGATCCAGCGGCACGGTGACGAATTCGCCCGGTGTGCCCGCGGGCGCGGTCGGCGGGGTGACGTGGTCGAAGAAGCCGCCGTTCTCGTCGTAGCTGATGATCAGCGCGGTCTTCTCCCACACCTTCGGATTGGAGGTGAGGATATCGAGCAATTGCACGATGCCGTATGCGCCGAACGCGGCGGGCAACGCGGGATGTTCGCAGTTGATCAACGACGGAATCACCCAGGACACAGCGGGCAGCGTGTCATTGGCGACATCGGCCTGAAAGTCGTTGGGATACACCGGCGCAAGACCGCGCCGAGCCAATTCGGAATTCGGATCCGAGGATTGGGTGAAACAGCCGAGCATGCCGTCCAGAATTACCGAGGACAGCGGGCCGACATCGCGATTGTTGTAGACCTTCCAGCTGACGCCCGCCTCGGAGAGGTTCTCCGGGAAGGTCCGCCAACTGTAGACGTGCTGCGGAATCAGCGTGGGCGTCTCCAACAGCGGCCCACCGGCCACGCCGTCCGGGTCGATGGTCGCGCTGATCCAGTACAGCCGGTTCGGGTCCGTCGGGCCCAGGACCGAGCAGTGGTAGTTGTCGCAGATGGTGAACGCATCCGCGAGTTCGTGGTGGATCGGAATGTCCTCACGCAGGTAGTAGCCCATGGCCGCGGGTGCGTTGGCCGGGCCGACGCCGGCAATGGACATCGGCATCCACTGATCGTTGGCGCCGCCGTTCCAGGCCCGGTGCATACCGCCCCAGCTATGGTCCGGATCGTTGATGCATTCACCGTCGAGGGTCGCGCCGCGCGTGGTATCGAGGCGGAACGGATTCACGAAGCCGTCCGGGGTCGGACCGACACCGGGCGTCCATCCGTACTGCTGCCACGCCTTTGACGCCTCGCCGAAGCCGCGCACACCGGACATGGTGCCGAAATAGTGGTCGAAGGAACGGTTTTCCTGCATGAGCAGCACGAAATGCTCGATATCACCGAGACCACCGGTGCCGACTGGATCGGCGGCATAGGCGCGTTCGATGATCGGGTTGGCCCAGGACGCCAATGCGCCCACCGCTCCCGCCGCGGCGGCCTTCGCCAGGAACTGCCTACGGTTGAGACCGCTGAACGGACTCGCTGCGCACATGCGTGGTGTTCTTTCTCATCCGGACTGATTTGTCGGGGTTGATCTTGCCAGCGGGCTACCGACTCGCCTGCACCCTATCGCTGAGTCGGGCACACATTCCGGCAAAGTTGGTCGATTGTCCGACTTGTCGCTATCGGCGGTTCACCTGATCCCCGACTCGTCGATGCCTGCCCTGCTCTCGCTCACCTGCCTTGCCGCCGACCATGTTTCGAGCACCCGCGTCAGCTGCCCGATGAGCGCGGACAGCCCGGACAGATCCCCGCCGAGCTGATACGTCGTCAACTCACCAGGCGTCGGCAACTGCGCGACGATCTGCGGGAGCGAATCGACCAGCTGCGCCTGCGTAGCGGCCGCCGAACGGTGATTCGTATTGTCGATGCGAATCCGATCCCGCTCCAGATCGAGCAGAGCATCATCATGCGCCGCACGCGAGCGCCGGGCCGCGACGGCGATCTCACCGTCGAGTTCCAGCTCACGCAATTCCAGCTTCCTGCGCAGGTTTTCGGCCTGTTCGCCATGTTGCTCGCGCTCCAATCGCAGCGCGTGCAGTGCGGTCTCCTTGGCCAGATCGGCGACCGCGCGCTGATCGTCGTGCTCACGGGTGGTGCGCCGCAACCGTTCCGCGGTCTCCCGGTCGAACCGCGCGGCCTCGTTGCGCGCCCGCAGTTCGGCCAATTCCCGCTCGTTCTCGATCCTGCGTTCCTCGGCGACCCGATTCGCGTCCGTCTCGCGGGCCGAAAGCACTTCCTGCGCGGCGAGTTCCGCGAGGCGGGCGATCTGGTTCTGTTCGCTACGGTAGGGCTTCTGCAGGTTCTCCCACAGCGTCGAGGAGCTGACCACCGCCTCCTTGATCTGCACCGTGACAATGCGCAGGCCGAGCCCACGATCGCTGTCCGCCTCGGCATTTCGATCGGCGCTGCCCTCGGCGACCGCCCGTAGCCGCGCGGTCAACTCTTCGATGATCGGCTGCTTATCGCTGAGCACATCGCGCACACCCATCGTGGAGACCTTGTCCTTGATGGCCGCCTCGGCCTGCTCGCGCAGCTGAATGTTGACCAGCCGCATGGGATCTTCGGCATCGGAGAAGTCCAGCTTGCGGTACGCGGTGGCGAAATCCTCGATGATCCACTGCACATAGCCCTGCACCAGCACGCCCTGCAGTTCACTGCAGATGCAGTAGGCGTTGATGAGAATCGTCTGCATCGCGCCCGGCACAACGAGATACGAATCCGTCGCAGGGTTGAACCGGAACGACACCCCGAGGCCGATGTGCAGCGGTTCCCCGCGACCGCGCCGGGTGTGCACGACGAAGGCATTGGGCGGCACCAAAACCGTTTGCCAGCGCCAGAATCCGGTAACCCGGACCTCCACCGGCCCCGGACCACTGCCCTGTGGGGTGGGCCCGACCCATTCGGCCCGCTTGGCGATCGCACCGCGCCGTTCCGGACCGCCCGGTGCCGCAGGCGCTGCGGCCGCCGCCATCGGCGCCAGGGCGACGGGTTTGCGACTGCGCAGGTCCCCCTCGAGCGCCGCCTGCTGCGCTACCACGTGGTCGAGATAATCGTTCTTGCCCGGATTGCTCCCCATGTCCGGGCACACTACCGGTTGCCGCAACACAAAGGCCCCGGTCCGATCGGACCGGGGCCTTTGGCTACTGCTCTACGAATCAGGCGTTGCCGGAGAGCTTCTCACGCAGGGCCGCGAGCTGGGCGTCGCTGGCGAGCGAACCGCCGGCGGGCTCGGCCTGGCCGGAGGACGCCTGCGCACCACTCTCGGAGGAGTAGTTGCCCGACGCGCCGCCGCCGTTCGCGGCCTCGGCCGCGGCGTCGGCCGCCATCTTCTCCATCTGCGCGGTGTGCATCTTGTGGCGACGCTCCGCCTCGGCGTAGCGGCCTTCCCACTCTTCGCGCTGCTTGTCGAAGCCCTCGAGCCACTCGTTGGTGTCGGGGTCGAAGCCCTCGGGGAAGATGTAGTTGCCCTGGTCGTCGTAGCTGTCGGCCATGCCGTACTTCGACGGGTCGAACTCGGCGTGGTAGTCCTCGTTCGCCTGCTTCAGCGACAGCGAGATCCGGCGACGCTCCAGGTCGATGTCGATGACCTTGACCATCGCGTCGTCGCCGACCGCGACAACCTGATCCGGGACCTCCACGTGGCGCTCGGCCAGCTCGGAGATGTGCACCAGGCCCTCGATGCCCTCTTCGACGCGCACGAACGCACCGAACGGAACCAGCTTGGTGACCTTGCCCGGCACGATCTGGCCGATCGCGTGGGTGCGGGCGAACTGACGCCACGGGTCTTCCTGGGTCGCCTTGAGCGACAGCGAAACCCGCTCGCGGTCCAGGTCGACGTCGAGGACCTCGACGGTGACCTCGTTGCCGACCTCGACAACCTCGGACGGGTGGTCGATGTGCTTCCAGGACAGCTCGGAGACGTGCACCAGACCGTCGACGCCGCCGAGATCGACGAACGCGCCGAAGTTGACGATCGAGGAGACCACACCCTTGCGGACCTGGCCCTTCTGCAGCTGGTGCAGGAACTCGCTGCGGACCTCGGACTGGGTCTGCTCGAGCCAGGCGCGGCGGGACAGGACCACATTGTTGCGGTTCTTGTCCAGCTCGATGATCTTGGCCTCGATCTCCTTGCCGACGTACGGCTGGAGGTCGCGGACCCGGCGCATCTCGACCAGGGAGGCCGGGAGGAAGCCGCGCAGGCCGATGTCCAGGATCAGACCGCCCTTGACGACCTCGATGACGGTGCCCTTGACGGCCTCGTCCTTCTCCTTGAGCTCCTCGATGGTGCCCCACGCCCGCTCGTACTGCGCCCGCTTCTTCGACAGGATCAGGCGGCCTTCTTTGTCCTCCTTGGTGAGAACAAGAGCCTCGACCTCATCGCCCACGGAAACGACCTCGTTGGGGTCGACATCGTGCTTGATGGAGAGTTCGCGAGAGGGGATGACGCCTTCGGTCTTGTAACCGATGTCGAGCAGGACCTCGTCGCGATCGACCTTGACGATGGTTCCTTCGACGATGTCGCCGTCGTTGAAGTACTTGATCGTGGCGTCGATGGCGGCGAGGAAGTCCTCGGCGGAGCCGATGTCGTTGACGGCTACCTGCGGCGAGGTGACGGTGGTGGGCATGTGTCGGTTTGCTCCGGACGGATTGTGGTCGGTTGCGGACATTGGAACTTTCGGTACGCTGCGATCTCACCGCGATGACGCGACGTGACGGACATAATGAACGTACCGCACGCAAACGCTTGTGAAACTCAGCACGGGTGTTGGCGTTACTTTCTGTACAGTTGCCCCCGCAGATTGTTACTGCAATGACACCGGTACGGGCAGTACCCAAGACACTCGCGCGTTCAGCGTACGCGACCTTGGTCCAGCCGGGCAAACCGGTCCCGACGCCACGCCGGGATAGTCTGACGGCGTGTCGGAAGATCGCCATGCGCAGGCAAATGCACTGCTAGGGACCACCGCGACCGCGCGGACCAGAATCGGTTCGGCCGCCAGTCAGCAGGCCAGTCGGCGCTGGTGGGACGCCGATGCCGACCAGTATCACGAAACCCACGCCGACTTTCTCGGCGTCGACTCCCCTGAGGGCGAATTCATCTGGTGCCCGGAGGGCTTGCACGAGGGCGATATGCATTTCCTCGGCGAGGTCGCCGGTAAGCGGATCCTGGAGATCGGATGCGGATCCGCACCGTGTTCACGCTGGTTGGCCGGGCAGGGAGCGCAGCCGGTCGGGCTCGACCTGTCCATGGGGATGCTCGCGCGCGGACTCGCCGCGATGACGCGGGGCGGACCGCGGGTGCCATTGGTGCAGGCGGGGGCCGAGGCATTGCCGTTCGCCGATGAATCCTTCGATCTGGCGTGTTCGTCCTTCGGCGCGATCCCGTTCGTCGCGGACTCCGAACTGGTGATGCGCGAGGTTGCGCGGGTGTTGCGGCCGGGCGGTCGCTGGGTGTTCTCGGTGAACCATCCGATGCGCTGGATATTTCCGGACGACCCCGGACCCGCCGGCCTGACCGCCTCGATCCCCTATTTCGACCGCACGCCGTATGTAGAGGTCGACAGCGAGGGCGCGCCGACCTACGTCGAACACCACCGCACCATCGGGGATCGGGTGCGCGAGATCGTCGCCGCGGGGCTGGTGCTCGATGACATCGTCGAACCGGACTGGCCGGAATGGCTCGAGCGGGAGTGGGGACAGTGGAGTCCGCTGCGGGGTGAGTTGTTCCCCGGCACCGCCATCTTCGTCACCCACAAACCGGCCGACGCCTGATTTCTCAGAACGCCGGGAGGGCCGCGAAGTTCGGATCGAGACGGGCGGCAGGGCAGGTATATGCCGCCCAGCGGCGGGCACGCGAGAGCGGATGATCGGGGAAGCGCTCGTCCCAGCGCAGGTCATCGGCCATGTTGTAGGGCAGCGCGCCCTGCAGACCGGGTGCGTACGGATGGGGCGGGTACATATTGTCGAAGCCGATCTCCAGTGCGAGTACCGCCTCACGGATTCCGGTGGTGCCGGTCTCCGGGCAGAGGATCTGTAGCACCGCGCTGCAATTCGCTTTCGGCACGGTGAGCGAGGCGGCGAAGACCAGGCCTGTCGGCTGATCCGGCAGTCGCATCTTCTGCAGCCGCAGCAGCGCGGGTTGCGAATCGATACCGACGACGAAAGCCTCGATGAGACAACCGCTTTCGGCATGGATCTCGGCGAGCCCGCGGCGCAGCGTAGCCAACTCCGTCAGTGGCGCGGGCAGATCTGGTACCAGATCGAAGTAACTCAACTGGACAATGTCGCCCGTGGCGGGGTCCCGCCACACGTTGCTGTCGAGCTGCTGTAATCCACTGGTGTCGAACGAAATTGGCACCCGATCACGCTACTGCGGACTCGGCATCGCCTGAAGTGCCGGGTCAGATACCGGCCGAACGAAATTCATCGAGCAGTGCGGTTCGCGCATCGCCGATGTGCGAACCGAGGTCGCCGCCGGTGTGCAGCCAGATCTCGTAGCCCGCGAAGAAGCATGCCATACCGACCTTGGCCCACAGCAGCGGCCGCACATCGGTGCCCGCCGCTACGCCCAATCGGCGCGCAAGGTGTTCGGCGACAAGGGATTCCACCGCATTTCGCTTGGCCAGCTCGCGGGCCTGCAGGGCCGGATTGTCCGCGATCAGCGCATTGCGGGCGCGGGCGTCGGCGATGCGATCGGCGAAACGCTCGACCAACGGGGCGATCACCGCTGCCATGGTTTCCTCCGGGGATTCGTCGGCCGGACGGTCGGCCAATAGCCGAGCCAGCTCCGCGCGATGCTCGTCGTCCTCGGCGAACAGCAATTCGTCCTTGCTCGCGTAGTAGCGATGCAGGGTGCGTGTCCCGACTTCGGCCTCGGCGGCGATATCCGCGACGGTCACGGCGTCGTACCCGCGCTCGACGAACAATCGCAGCGCGGCATCGGCGATCGCTCGCCTGGTCCGCTCCTTCTTCCGATCCCGCAACGACATCGGAATATTGTCGCACAGCGCGCCATATGGCAGACTCTGCCATATGACAACAAGTGACAGAACTGTTGTGATCACCGGCGGCACCAGCGGACTCGGCCGTGAATGCGCGAGGGCGCTCGCCGCCGATCCACGATGGACGGTCGTCGTGACCGGGCGCGACGCCGAGCGGGCCCAGACGGAGGCCGCCGCCATAGGCGCGCGAGCGGCAACACTCGACCTCGGCGCACTGGCCTCCGTCGCCTATTTCGCCGAGGAATTCCGCAGGAGCGGACTGCCTCCGTTGCACGCGCTGGTCTGCAATGCCGGACTGCAATTCACCCGCCGCAGCTACACCGAGGACGGCATCGAGGCCACCTTCGGCGTCAACCATCTCGGACACGTCGCGCTGGTCCAAGCACTGCTCGACGACCTGATCGCGCCCGCGCGCATCGTCTTCGTCACCTCGGGCACGCATAATCCGGATCAGTTCACCGGCATGCCCGATCCGCTGGATACCAATGTCCGCGAACTCGCCTATCCACCCGAGTCGACCGAATCCGCGCAGCGCGACGGTCGTCGCCGCTACAGCACGTCGAAGTTGGCGAACCTGCAGACCACCTACGAATTGGCGCGACAATTCGAGGCGCGCGGCATCACGGTGAACGCCTTCGATCCTGGACTGATGCCGGGCACCGGACTCGCCAGGGATGCCGGGGCGGCGGCACAACTGTTGTGGCGCACGGTCGCTCGAGGTCTGGTGTTATTGCCCGGTGTGAATACGCCGCGCCGATCGGGCGAGGATCTCGCGTGGCTGGTCACGGATCCGTCGCTCGACGAGGTGTCCGGCCGGCATTTTGTTGGCCGCACCGCGAAACCGTCGTCGAAGGCGTCCTATGACCGCGGCGCGCAACACGCGCTGTACGCCGACAGCCTCGAACTCCTCGGCGAACTCGCGCGCTGACATCGTCGGACCGAATACCGACGATGCCGAATACCCGTGGGCATTCGGCATCGTTGCGGCAGAGCTTGTTCCGGCTACTCCTCGGCCGGTTTCGCCTTCGGGCTTCGGCCCGCCTGTTTCAACGCGAGGCGCAGTGCGTACTCGATCTGGGCATTGATACTGCGCAGGTCGTCGGCGGCCCATTGGGCAATGGCCTCGTGTATCGCCGGGTCCAGGCGTAGCAGGATCTTCT
This sequence comes from Nocardia sp. NPDC006982, assembly GCF_042869435.1. Classification (NCBI taxonomy): domain Bacteria; kingdom Bacillati; phylum Actinomycetota; class Actinomycetes; order Mycobacteriales; family Nocardiaceae; genus Nocardia; species Nocardia sp. NPDC006982. Next base: position 132,979 of record NZ_JBIAFV010000016.1, read on the forward strand.
TGCGCTCGGCCATGAGGCGACTCAGGAGTAGAGCGAGCCGGTGTTGACGACGGGTTGGGTGGCGCGATCACCGCAGAGCACGACCAGCAGGTTCGACACCATCGCGGCCTTGCGTTCCTCGTCGAGTTCGACGACGCCCTGTTCGGCGAGCCGGTCCAGTGCGAGGCGGACCATACCCACCGCGCCCTCGACAATGCGGGTGCGCGCGGCGACCACCTGGGCCGCCTGCTGCCGAACGAGCATGGCCTGGGCGATCTCAGGCGCGTAGGCAAGGTGGGTGATCCTGGCCTCGATGACCTCGATACCCGCCAGATCGGTGCGGTCGCGCAATTCGATGGTCAATTCCTCGGCCACCTCGGCACCGTCGCGCAGGCTGGTGGTGTTCTGGTCGTGGGCGTCGTAGGGGTGGGTCGTGGCCAGATGCCGCACCGCTGCCTCGGACTGGGTCTCCACGTACTCCTCGTAGTCGTCGACCGAGAAGGCGGCCTTGAAGCTGTCGACCACCCGGTAGACCACGACGGCTGCGATCTCCACCGGATTGCCGTCGGCATCGTTGACCTTGAGCTTCTGAGTTTCGAAGTTACGCACCTTCAGCGAGATGCTGCGCCGGTCGGTGAGCGGCACCACGGAGTAGAAGCCGGGTTCGCTCAGCGAGCCGATGTAGCGGCCGAAGAACTGAACGACCTTGGCCTCGTTGGGATTCACCACGGTGAGCCCGGTGGCCAGCAGCAGGAGCACGACCACGACCACGGTCGCGATGATCGCGCCGACGAGGGCGAGCACATTGTCGTTGTGCGCGGCCACGGCGTATCCGGCAATGGCGCCGCCACCGATCAGGAGCGTGAGGACAAACCACGACACCAGCACGAGAAAGCCGTTGACGTGGAACGCCGACCGAAGCTTCATGACATCCTCCGAGTATCAAAGTGATATCACGAAGATAGCATCAGACCGCCCGCCGCGATAGGGCGGTCGCGGCGATCAGTTCGCAGGTGTGATGTTGCGGTTGAAGCGGAACATGTTGCGGGAGTCGTACTTCGCCTTCAGCACGGCCAGCCGCGCGTAGGTGTCCGGCGCGTAGCCACCACGGGTCTGCGCCTCGTCGGCCGCGGCACCCGCACCGTAGAGGAAGTTCAGGCTGTGGCCGACGGTCCACGGCGCGAGTACCGCGCGGACCACCGCATGGTCCTCGGGTGCGGCATCACCCGCATCGGGCCCGGGCATGGTGATGACGCGAACGATGTACTCGGCATCCCGGTTGTCCACGGCAATCCCCGCAGGACCACGCCTGCCCAGCGCACCGCCGAGGTGCCGGATATCGACCACCGCCTGAATCGTCGATTCGGGTCCGGTGGCAGTGAGCAAGGCCGACAACGTTTCTCCGGTGAGCTCACCGAGCAAGGCGTTGGTGGCGGCGTAGGCATGCGGGTGGTCGGGATCGCTGTGGATGGTGTGCGATTCGGTGTACGGCAGAAGCCGCAGATCGTCCTTCAATCGATCCCCGACCGCCCGCAACGGCGCGACCAGAAGCTCGCCGTCCGCCGCGGATCCGTTGTACGCGATCCGTATCGACGCGACATAGCGCCCGCGCAGCGGTTCCGGAATCTGCGGAATGGGCGGGAAGGTCATGACGGTCACCGTCGAGGTCACCTCGTCGGGCAGCGTCGCGGTCCAGTCCTTCCAGGCTTCCATGGCCTGCTCGACCAGTGGGGTATCGAAGACCAACTGACCGCCGTAGACGGTGGCGACCGGCACGAGTTCCAGTTCCAGCGCGGTCACCACGCCGAAGTTGCCACCGCTGCCGAGCACCGCGCCGAAGAGTTCGTCGCCGGGGGTCAGCGTGCGGACTCGACCGTCGGCCGTGACGATCTCGATGACGCGCACATGTTCGGCGGCGTAACCGAATTGCCTTGCCAGCAGGCCCAATCCGCCGCCGAGGCTGTACCCGACGACCCCGACCGACGGCGAGGACCCGTTCAGCGGCGCCAGCCCGTGCGGTGCGGCGGCCTCGACCAGCGCGCCCGCCCGCACTCCGGCGCCGACACGGGCGGTGCGCGCCTGCGGGTCGATCCGGATATCGGTCATCCGGCGGGTGCTGATCAGTACGCCGCCGTCGGCCGCGACCGAGAGGCCGTGCCCGGTAGCCTGCACCGCGACCGGAAGTCCGTGGCGCGCGGCGTATTCGACCGCGCCGCGCACATCCTCGGCGTGCACCGCACCGACGACCAGTGCGGGGCGGTGGTGGTATGCGGCCTGGAAGCCGGCGATCTCTTCGTCATATCCGGCGTCGCCGGGGCGGAAGACCGGGCCGGTGAAGGTGTTGATGATCTCTGCGGTGTTTCCCATGTCATAGACGATGCCGCGCGCCGATCCAGAAGTATAACAGACAGTTCTGCTTGGACCTATAATCAACAGTTATGGAACTGCGCCAACTCCGCTACTTCGTGACCGTGGTGGAGGAGGCCAACTTCACCCGCGCCGCCGCCCGATTGCACCTGGCCCAACCCGGACTCAGCGCCCAGATCCGCCAGCTCGAACACGAACTGGGACAGCAACTTCTGGATCGCGGCGGCCGCTCGGTGACCTTGACCGAGGTGGGCGCGGCGGTGCTGCCGCATGCCAGGGCCGCACTGGCGGCGACCGAGCGGATTACCACGACGGTGGACGAATTCACCGGACTGCTGCGCGGACACGTCCGCCTCGGCTGCATCTCCGGCGCGGGCGACGAGGAATTCGATATCGCCTCGGTGCTCGCGGATTTTCACGACGACCACCCGCAGGTCGGCATCAGCCTGACCGAGGACACCTCCGAACGGATGCTCGCGGCGGTGCGCAGCGGTGAGCTGGATATCGCCCTGGTCGGATTGACCGGTGCGGAGATCGGCGCCGATATCGGCATAGATGTTGTGCTCGATACGCCGGTGGTCGCGGCGGTCGCGCTGGGCGGTAAGAAGCGTGCATCGATCACGCTCGACCAGTTGCGTGAGCACCCGCTGATCTGTCTACCGCGTGGCACCGGTATCCGGGGTGTCTTCGACCGCGCCTGTGCCGCAGCCGGATTCGAACCCGATATCGCATTCGAGGCCGCCGCTCCCCCGCTGTTGCTGCGGCTCGCCGCCCGCGGCCTCGGCATCGCGGTGGTGCCCGCGCTGACCGCCGAGGAAGCCACGGCATTCGGCGTGCGGGTGCTGCCGATCACCGAACCGGAGCTGCGCGGACAACTCGCGCTGGCGTGGCGGCGCGATCGCCCGGGCAGTCCGGCCTCGAAAGTCCTACTCGGACAACTCCGTATCGGCTTGGGCGGCCACTGAATTCAGAGCAACCGCGACAGGAACGCCTTGGTGCGTTCATGTTTCGGGTCGGCGAGCACTTCCCGCGGATTACCCGCCTCCACAACCACGCCGCCGTCCATGAACACCAGTTGGTCGGCAACCTCGCGGGCGAAACCCATTTCGTGGGTCACGACCACCATCGTCATGCCGTCGGCGGCGAGTTCGCGCATGACCCCGAGCACCTCGCCGACCAATTCCGGATCCAGCGCCGAGGTGGGCTCGTCGAAGAGCATCAGCTTGGGATCCATGGCCAGCGCGCGGGCGATCGCGACGCGCTGCTGCTGACCGCCGGAGAGCTGGGCCGGATAGGCATTCGCCTTGTCCCCCATACCGACTCGGTCCAGCAACTCGAGCGCACGAGACGTCGCGTCCGCCTTGCGGATGCCCTTCACCTGGATGGGCGCCTCGACAATGTTCTCCAGCGCCGTCCGATGCGGGAACAGGTTGAAATGCTGGAACACCATGCCGATATCGCGGCGCTGCTTGGCCGCATCGCGCGGGTGCAATTCGTAGAGTTTGCCACCCCTTTCGCGATAGCCGATGAGATCGCCGTCGACATAGAGCCGACCCGCATTCACCTGCTCGAGGTGGTTGATACAGCGCAGGAAGGTCGACTTACCCGAACCCGAGGGCCCGATCAGGCAGAGCACATCGCCACGCCCGACCTCGAGCGAAATGCCCTTGAGCACCTGCAGCGCACCGAAGTTCTTGCACACCCGATCCGCACGGATCATCGGCTGGACACCGGCCGGCTCTACCTTGTCTGCGCTCATTTCGCCTTCACAATCGTCTGAGCGTCGGCCAGTTCCTGCAGCTGCTTGGCGGTCAGCTGCCGCGAGGCGCCCCGCGAGTAGTAGCGCTCCAGGTAGAACTGCCCGACCATCAGCACGCTGGTGACCGCGAGATACCAAGTGGCGGTGACCAATAGCAATGGAATCGGCTGGAAGTTCACGCCGTAGATATCACGGGCCCGCCCGTAGAGGTCGGTGCTCAATGGTATCGCGGTGACAAGCGCAGTGGTCTTGAGCATTCCGATCAGCTCATTGCCAGTGGGCGGGATGATCACCCGCATGGCCTGCGGCAGCACGGTCCTGCGCATGGTCTGCGACCACGACATGCCGAGCGCCGTCGAGGCCTCGCGCTGTCCCTCGCCGACGGAATTGATTCCGGCACGGACGATTTCGGCCATATACGCGGCCTCGTTCAGCGCTAGGCCGATCACCGCGAAGGCGAACGCGGCCTGCAGTCCCTGCACGTCGATCCGCACGAACTCGGGCCCGAACGGCACACCGAACTGGATCGACTTGTACAGCGACGGGAACAGCCCCCAGAAGACCAACTGCACGAAAACCGGTGTGCCACGGAAGATCCAGAGATACACCCACGCCACGGCGCGCAACACCGGATTCGGCGACAGACGCATCACCGCGAGCAACGCGCCGAGCACGATGGCGATCGCCATCGCGAGTACGGTCAGCTCGAGGGTGACCGCCGCGCCGGAGGCGATCCGGCTGTCGAACAAATACTTTCGATAGGTGCCCCATCCGTACGCGGGATTGGTGGCCGCGCCGTAGATGAACAACCCGAGCAGGGCGAGCATGATCGCTGCGGCGATCATGCGGCCCGGCCTACGTAATGGTACGGCCTTGATCGGCTCCGGTTCTGCCGCGTCGATCGGCCCGCCGGGCCCGGTGTTGTCGCCGGGCGCCGACGTGGTTTCGGATGACGACATCGATCAGCCCGCGGCGCCGTTGATGACCGACTTGGTGATCGCGCCTTCCTGCACACCCCAGTTCTTGGTGATCTCGAGGTACTTACCGTTGTCGATCAGGTGCTGGACGGCGGCCTGCAGCGCCTTGCCGAGCGCCGAACCCTTGGGGATGGCCCAACCGTAGGGCGCGGAATCGAAGACCTTGCCCGCCGCCTCGATCTTGCCGTCGCTCTTCTTGATCGCGTACGCGGTCACCGGCGAATCCGCCGACATGGCGTCGACCTGGCCGAGCACCAGTGCGTTGGTCGCCGCGCTCTGCTCGTCGAACGGCTTCTTATCGATGGCGGGCTTGCCCTCCGCCTCGCACTTCTTGCTGCGCGCCGGAATCTCGTCGGTGTCCTGAACCGTGGTGGCCTGCACCGCGACCCGCTTACCGCAGGCATTGTCCGGGTCGATCGGCTTACCGGTCTGCTGCGCCCACTGGCTGCCCGCATTGAAGTAGGTGGTGAAGTCGACGCTCTGTTCACGTTCCTTCGAGTCGGTGATGGAGGACATACCGACGTCGTAGGTGCCCGCCTGGATCGCGGGAATGATCTTCTCGAAGGAGGACTCGAGGTATTCGGCCTTCAGGCCGAGGGTTGCGGCGACCGCGTCCATCAGGTCGACATCGAAGCCGACGATCTTGCCGCTCGGATCCTTGTACTCGTTGGGCTGATACGGGATATTGACTCCGACGACGAGCTTGCCCGACTGCTTGATCTTGTCCGGGAGCAGCGCGGCGGCCGTGTCGAGTTTGTCGATACCCTGTACCTTCGCCACTGCGGGCGAGTTGTCTTCGGAGTTACTACAGCCCGTCAACACCAGCGCACCACCGGCTAGTACGCACATCGCTTGCAGGGCGCGCCTGCCAAGAACCGATCGAACAGACACAGCAGCCCTCCACATTTCGGATTCGAGAAACCCGGGTGTCACCACCCGTTTGGCAATCTAAGCGATCGTGGCGTTTCGTGCTGGACAGTAACGGAAGATTATCCGTTCTGTGCGGAACACTCCGGGCACAGCAAACACTCAGGTACCGGCGGTGGACCCTACCGGACGGTCCGGTGTTCGAACGAGTCGGGTTCCCGGTCGCCCCGCCGGTGCGGGTCAGCGCCGGCGCACCCTGGCGCAGATCTGCTCGGTGAATTCACTGGTCGAGGCGAGACCGCCCAGGTCGGCGGTGGCAATGCCCGCGGCGAAGGCGCCCGCGACGGCGCGTTCGATGCGTTCACCAGCGCTCGACAGCGCGCGGTTGTTGTCGCGAATTCCCAGCCAGTGCAACAACATTGCCGCCGAGAGTTGGAGCGCCGCCGGGTTTGCGCGGTTGTGTCCGGCCAGTGTCGGCGCGGCGCCGTGCACCGCCTGTGCCATCGCCTTGGTTGCCGAGCAGTTGAGCGATGCGGCGATGCCGAGCGAGCCGCTCAGCTCACCCGCGAGATCGGAAAGGATGTCGCCGAAGAGGTTCTCGGTCACCACCACGTCGTAGTCGTGGGCGGCGCGGACCAGATGGGCGGCGACCGCGTCGACGTGTTCGTCGTCGACCTCGACGCCCGGATAGGCGCGGGCGACGTCATAGCAGACGTCGCGGAACAGGCCCATGGTCATGGGCAGCACATTGGCCTTGTGCACGATGGTGACCCGCTTGCGCCGCGCGGCCGCGATCCGGAAGGCCTCGTGCGCGATCCGCTCGCAGGCCGGCCGGGTGATCAGGCCGACCGCCATCGCCACGTCGGGGGTGGGCCGGAATTCGCCCGATCCGGCGAACATATTGCGGTCGGCATAGAAACCCTCGCTGTTCTCCCGGACGATCACCAGGTCGATATCGGGAGCGCTCGCATTGATTCCGGCGAAGGCACGGGCGGGGCGGATATTCGCATAGAGGCCGAAGCGTTTGCGGATGGCGCCCCCCGGTGCGATTCGATGTTCGGGCGGGTAGGCGGCATTATCGTGCGGGCCGAGGATCCAAGCATCGAGTTCATCGAGGGCCGCGAGGGTCAGTTCCGGCAGCGGATTGCCGAATTCCGCGATGGCGTGCCGGCCCATCGGCAACCGAACCCAGTCGACCGAGGCCGCGCCCGCCGCAGCGAGTGCTTCGTCGACCACCGCGCGGGTGGCGCGGACCACCTCGGGGCCGATGCCGTCACCTTCGATGAGGCCGAGTCGCATGGGTTCACGGTTCACCTGGCCATCCTCCCGCGACGCAAGTTGTTCGCCGACAACTGGGCCGCGTGTTCGCCGCCCATCGAGCCGCGCGGGCGGCTAACCTCTCGTGAACTATGGTGCAGTCGGTCGAATTGTTATTGGACGATGTGGCCGACGCGGAGATCCGGCGGCAGTGGCAGTTGCTCGTCGATGCAGGCATTCCGAGTTTGGCCGGAAAGCAGGCCGAAACCAACCGGCCGCACATCACCGTCGCGGTGGCCAGGCAGATCTGGCCGCGCATCGATCACGCGCTGGACCAGCTCACTTTCCGGCCGATTCCGATACGACTAGGCGGCGTGCTGGTCTTCGGTGCGCGCAATCCGATCCTGGTCCGTTCGGTGGTGCCGTCGGAACACCTGCTCGCACTGCAACGTCGTATTTTCGCCGTCGTTTCGCCGTGTCCCGGCATACCGTCGAATGTGCAGCCCGACGAGTGGACGCCGCATATCACCCTGGCCAGACGGGTACCGACGCAGCATTTGGGCGAGGCGATCCACGCCGTCGCCAGGGACCGTGATTTTCCCGCGACCGTCGTGGGTATCCGGCGTTGGGACGGCGATCAACGGCGCGAGTGGCCGGTCGCCCGAGGAAGATAGCGGCACCGCCGGAAGATATATACCGCGCCGGACGTTGTAGCTGGCGACAATCGACACGAGAGGACGTCATGGCCACCCAGACGCTGAACCAACAGAATTTCGATGAGATCGTCACCGGGAACGACGTGGTACTCGTCGATTTCTGGGCCGACTGGTGCGGTCCGTGCAAGAGCTTCGCACCCACCTTCGAGGCCTCCTCGGACAAGCATCCCGATGTCGTGCACGGCAAGGTCGACACCGAGGCCGAACAGGGCCTGGCCGCCGCCGCCAACATCCGCTCGATTCCGACCATCATGGCGTTCCGCGAGGGCGTGCTGGTCTTCGCGCAGCCCGGCGCCCTGCCGCCGGCCGCGCTGGAGGATCTGGTCACCCAGGTGAAGGCGCTGGATATGGACGAGGTGCGCAAGCAACTCGCCGAGCAGCAGACCGGTCAGTAAACCGCACCAACGGGCGGTTCACATTCCGCGGAATGTGAACGGCCCGTTGGGTTTTCGTGCGCTCAGGCGCCCAGCTTGTTGACGCCCGCGATCATGGCGCGGACCGTTGATTCGGCGCCGTCGTCGGCCAAGGCCGCGCCCCAGCCGCGCCTGCCGTTGCATTCGCACTGCACGAACGTCGCGGTGCCCGCAGCGGTGCGGCGCTGGTGGAATTGCAGGATTTCGACCGGATAGCCCTCGTCGTAGAGAGCCGAGGTCATCGCGGCGACCGGACTGCCTGCAGCGATCACCGTGCGCAGGTGGTCTGCGAATTCCAGGGTGGCGGTGAACTCCGCGCTCCGATTGCCCGCGGGCGACCAGTCGCCGACCCGAATCGGGCCGGAGTGCTCGCAATAGCGGTGGTGGAATTGCGCGGGTGTCAGATCGGCGCATTCGGCGCGCAGCGCCTTGGGGGCTGCGGCGAGGAACATGTTGGGGTCAAGAGTCAGGATGGTCATTGTGCGAAGGTCTTCCCGAGGATTGTCTTCTCAATTGACAGAGGGGACCAGCAGTAAGTAGTCAGTAGCCCGCAGCGAGGGGGCCGGTCCGAATCAGACCCCGCTACGGCGGGTTACTACGAGAAGTCGCCGGGTTGCCACCATCGCGGTAAGCGGAATTAGCACTGCGCTGTCGCGGTCTGCGACGTGGAGCGCGGCGCTGTGGCGGTCGGCGGGATTCGGCACGCCGACCAGAATAGGTCGATCTCGACGCAATAGCAACCACATTCCTCGCCCCGTCGCGCCTACTCGCGAGTACCATTTGCGCAGCTCAGGAGCATAGCGCCGAGGACGGATGGCAAGCCGTCGTCGGAGCGGTACTTTCGGTCACATGGGTGCCCTTGTCGCCATGACCATTCCCGGATTGGCCATCCTGCTGATCGGACTCGCATTCGTCGAGGTGCTGTGGAATCGGCTCACCGGCAGTCGGATACTGCCGTGGTTCAAGCACCGCAAGCACACGCCGGTCGCCGCAACCGGATTCGAACAGGTTGCCGCGACCTTTCAAGGTTCGAAGCATTACGAGTTCGAGCAGCGGCAGACGGCACTGATGCATAAAGAAGATAAGTCCGATGGAGCGCCGCCGCGCGATGAGATCGATCTGCGAACGGGATCGGCGAGACTGGTCCGGCGCGAGCAGTGATCATTCGAACGTGAACGATCCGCCGGTCTGACGTAGTACCCGCACCATCGGTTATGCGCCGATCGCCGAACGCAACCATCTCATCGGCGGGGCGCTGACCACGCGGTCCAATGGCGATCTGCACAACCGGAAGTTCATGACGATCTCGATCATGCGATTCCCGAGCGATGCCGCCGCCCGCGCCGCGGCGACCGAATTCGACCTGGACACTGCGAATTCCCTGCCCGGCCGCCACAGCATCGCGCTGGACGGCGTCACGAACGCAACGGCATCCTCGGTCACCGACGCCAAGGGCTGGGTGTACGCCTGGCGGGGCCCGTTCGTGGTGCTCAGCATGGTGACCGTGCCGAACCGGATCCCAATGCGATTGCCACGCAATCGAAAAAGATGCTGCGACTGCAGGACGCGCGGCTCGCGGAGCTGAATCCGACACCGGTCGATGACATCCTGGATCTGCCATTGGATACCGACCGGATCATGAGCCTTGCGCTGCGCACGGCGAAGGGTTCGCCCGGCATCTTTCTGCGCGAAGAAAACATCGGCATCTACACTCCGGCCGGACAACTGCATTTCGAGCGTGACGCTGCGGTCGCGACGAAGGCATTCGCCGACGCGGGTGTCGATCTGGTCGGGCAGAACGACGGAACTGTCTATCGGACAAGGGATCTCGCCGCCGCCTTCCGCCTGCAGACCGCAGTCACGGTGCTCGGCAAGGACGACGAGGAGATCACCGATCCCCCTGGCGTGACCGATGCCCGGTGCATCGAACTCGACGAGGCCGAGCCCATTCGCAACGATAAGTACCTGTGCGCCATGGTCTATGGCCGCTACGTCGCGGTTATCGGCGCGAATGCCGCGTTCAGCGCGGTAATAGCCCGGAAGCCGCCTTCTATCAGCGTGCCGCCGCCCAGTATTCGATCCTGGCCAAAACGGGTGAGCAGCCGATGAAGTCTGCACGGATCGCATTCGGCGGTGTGCTGCCGCTGGTCGCGGTGCTCACGATTACCAGCGGCTGTGGTGAATCGGGATCGACCGCACCGCCCGCCATCGATATTTCGAAACTCGACTCGGGCAACCACCCCGCGCACGATCGAGCGGTCCGAGGAGCAGGGTGCGATTCAGGAGGCACTGCGCCTCGGCGAGCATGTGCCGCTGCTGATCGATGTCGATAGTCGAATGGTCTTCAATATCACCAGGAGCGGCAATCGGGCCTTCACGCAGAAGCATCCGCCGCCGGCCAATAGCGGTGTCGGCAATGTCGAGGAATTCTTCGGGCCGGTGCCGGGATTGATCGCTGGATTCGGCACCTACGCGCAGCGCGCCAGGAGTTTTCGCTCGGCTCGAGTGTGGAGATGGCTATTCTGCGCTTCTCGACTGCCGAGCAGGCCACCGCGGCGATGAACTATCTGGCCGCAGTGGACGACAAGGAGTATCCGGCCAAGGCGACAGCGACCATCCCCGGCTACCCGCAGGCTCGCACCCGGGTCAGTGAACTGGATTCGCTGACCACCTGGCTGACCAGAGGCGAATACCTGCTGCGGATCTGGACCAATAATCCGCTCGCCACGCCGCCCGACCCGGTGCCGCTTGCCGAATTCACCAAACGGGTCCTGGATAAGCAATTCGAGATGTTGCGCGACTACCGGCCGACACCGCCCGACAAGCCATGTGATCGGGCGAATCGCCACCGTGGTCGGCACTGGCGGAGCTCCCCGTCGATGTCGATGGACTGCTCGGGCGAACCATCCCGGGTAAGACGGCGGTCAACCGGACGCCTGGCGTCTACACCCCGCATGCCGCCCTGCATGTGCACGGTCGATCGGACCTGACCAGTCGGCTGTTCACCGATACGAAGGTCGATGCGTTCGCGCTGGACGATTCGGGTGTCTATCGAACCGCCGACGCCGCCGCGGCGGCTCGACTCATCGCGGGATTCGTCGACCAGGCGACCGACAGTTTCGCGGTCATCGATCCGCCGCCCGGATTGCCCGATGCGAAATGTTTGAAGAAGCTCGACGATCCGGTCGTCATCGATCTGTCCGCCGACTATCAGTGCTACATCGCCTATGACCGCTACGTGGGAAACGTCGGAGCATCCCAGGTCCAGGACCTTTATCAGCAGGCCGCCGCACAGTACAAATTACTGGCCGCTGGGCACTGAATTACGGTGCGGCACACCGGATTCCGGCGCGCCGCACCCAACGCTCAGTGCGCGGCGGAGTCCCAGCTGCGGCCGGTGCCGACGGAGACGTCCAACGGCACCGACAGTGTGATCGCCGAGGACATCTGTTCGCGGGCGAGTGCGTCGAGGGTGTCCCTCTCCCCCTCGGCGACCTCGAAGACCAGTTCGTCGTGGATCTGCAGCAGCATGCGCGAGCGCAGGCCCGCCTCCTTGATCGCCTTGTGCACGTTGATCATCGCGACCTTGATGATGTCGGCGGCGGTGCCCTGGATGGGCGCGTTGAGGGCCATACGTTCGGCGGCCTCGCGGCGCTGGCGGTTGCTGGAGTCCAGATCGGGCAGGTAGCGGCGGCGGCCGAATAGCGTTTCGGTGTAGCCGACCTTGCGTGCCTGTTCTACGACCTCGTAGAGGTAATCGCGAATGCCGCCGAAGCGGTCGAAGTAGACCTCCATCTGCTCCTTGGCCTCCTGCGTGCTGATCTTCAGCTGCGTCGAAAGGCCATAGGAGCTCAGGCCGTACGCGAGACCGTAGGACATCGCCTTGATCCGGCGGCGCATCTCGGGCGTCACCTCCGACAGCGGGATATCGAAGGCCTTGGAGGCGACGAAGGTGTGCAGATCCTCACCGGAGTTGAAGGCCTCGATCAGGCCCTCGTCACCGGAAAGGTGGGCCATGATGCGCATTTCGATCTGGCTGTAATCCGCGGTCATCAGCGACTGGTAGCCCGGGCCGACCACGAAGGTGTCGCGGATCTGGCGGCCGGTGTCGGTGCGGATCGGGATGTTCTGCAGATTCGGCTCGGTCGAGGACAGTCGGCCGGTGGCGGCGATGGTCTGGTTGAAGGTGGTGTGGATGCGGCCGTCATCGGCGACGGATTTGAGCAGACCGTCCACGGTGACCTTGAGCCGGGTGGCGTCGCGGTGCTCGAGCAGATGCCGCAGGAACGGATGCTCGGTCTTCTCGAACAGCGATTCCAGCGCGTCGGCGTCGGTGGTGTAGCCGGTCTTGGTGCGCTTGGTCTTCGGCATATCGAGTTCGTCGAAGAGCACCACCTGCAGCTGCTTGGGTGAGCCGAGGTTGATCTGCTTGCCGATCACGCCATAGGCGGCGTTGGCCGCGTCGGTGACCTTATCGGCGAACTGGCGCTGGAGGTTCTCGAGCTGCTCGATATCGACCGCGATGCCGGCGTTCTCCAGTTCGGCGAGCACGCTGAGCAGCGGCAGTTCCATATCGTCGAGCAGTGCGCTGGATTCGATCTGGCGCAGTTCGCCGTCGAGTGCCTCGGCCAGGTCGAGAACCGCCCGCGCGCGCAGCATTTCGGACTGCGCCAGCTCGGCGTCCACGGTGTCGGCATCGTCGAGCAGGGACAGCTGCGGGGTCTCGTCGGTTTCGGCGCGCAGTTCGCGATGCAGGTAGCGCAGCGAGAGATCGTCGAGGTTGAAGCTGCGCTGGCCGGGGCGGACCAGGTAGGCGGCCAGGGCGGTATCGCTGGTGAGACCGGCCAGGGTCCAGCCGCGACCACGCAGCGCGTGGATGGCGGCCTTGGCCTCGTGCAGCGCCTTCGGCACGGCCGGATCGGCGAGCCAAGCGCCAAGTGCGGCTTCGTCTTCCGGGGTCAGCACGGCGACATCGATGTAGCCGCTCTCACCGTCTGCGGCGGCGATGGCGAGCGCGCGCGTGTCCCCATTACCTGGGGTATTGGTGCCGACCACCGAAATACCGTGTCGGACACCAACTTTCGCATGTTCAGCGAGCCACCCGGTGACCGCGCCCACCTCGAGCGCGCCGCCGCTGATCTCGAAGCCGGATTCGGCCTCGGGCTCCGGCGGGGCGAGGGTTTCGAAGAGCCGGTCGCGCAGCACCCGGAACTCCAGGTCGTCGAAGAGCTGGTGGATCTTGTTGCGATCCCACGGCTGCTGGGCCAGCTGATCGGGGGTGTATGGCAGCGGAACGTCGCGGACCATCTCGGTGAGCTGGCGGTTGAGCACCACACTGCTGAGGTTGGCGCGCAATGCGTCACCGACCTTGCCCTTCACCTCGTCCACCTTGTCGACGAGGGTGGTCAGATCGCCGTATTCGCGAATCCACTTGGCGGCGGTCTTCTCCCCGACACCAGGAATACCGGGCAGGTTGTCGCTCGGGTCGCCGCGCAGGGCCGCGTAATCCGGGTACTGGGCCGGGGTGAGCTGATATTTGGCCATCACCTCATCCGGGGTGAACCGGGTGAGATCGGAGACGCCCTTGCGCGGGTAGAGCAGCGTGACCTCATCGCTGACCAGCTGGATGGCATCACGGTCACCGGAGACGATCAGAACGCGGAAACCCTCGCCCACGGCCTGGGTCGCGATGGTGGCGATCAGGTCGTCGGCCTCGAAACCGTCGATCGCCATCACCGGGATGCCCATGGCGCCGAGCACATCCTTGGTGAGTTCGACCTGGCCGCGGAACTCATCGGGCGTGGCATTGCGCCCCGCCTTGTACTCCGGATACGCCTCGGTGCGGAAGGTCTTGCGGCTGACGTCGAAAGCGGCCGCGATATGCGTCGGCTTCTCGTCCCGCAACAGATTGATCAGCATCGCGGTGAACCCGTACACCGCATTCGTTGTCTGCCCGGTGACCGTCTTGAAGTTCTCCGCGGGCAGCGCGAAGAACGCGCGATAGGCGATCGAATGCCCGTCCAATAGCAACAACGTCGGCCGCTCACCACCCGCATCACTGGCTGCCGTAGGCACGACGCTGGAACGCTGATCAGTAGTCGCTGGGGTCACGTGCAAGAGTCTAGGGAGCCCTACCGACAACCCACAGCCGCGGCACCCTCTTGTTGTGCGAGTCCAGCGAGCCGTCCGATTTCCGCCGGAAACGCTACGCCGCGGCGACCATGATTTCCCGGTGACCACAACCCGCGCTGCACTGCAGAACTTCTTCGCCGCCGAGGCCGCCTACATCACCGACGGCGCGCACTTCGATGCGATGGCCGCCTGCTTGGCCCCCGATGTCGTCATGTATCAGGCCGAGCACCTCCCTTACGGCGGCGAATGGCACGGCCCCGACGGCATCGAGCACTTCATGGCTGCGATGAGCCGGACCTGGGCCTCGCTGGAGTTCCTCGAGCAGCGGTTCGTGGTGGACGGCGACGCGGTGGTCATCTATAACCGCGGCCGCATGCTGGCCCGCGCCACCGGCCGAATGCTGGAGACCTCGGTAATGCAGCTGATGGCCTTCCGCGACGGACTGATCACCGAGATCCGGCCGTTCTATCTGGATACCGCGGCCGTGCTCGAGACACTGACCGAAGATCGACGCGGAGTGCGGCGCTAGCGGTCCCAGTCCGCCCGCAGGATCTCCTCGACCCGCTCGGGCAAATCGGATCGACCGCTGTGTCCAACTCCGGCCGCATCGAATCGGCGGATGTCATCGTCTCCATCGAACTGTAGCTCGGTAGCCCGTCCAGTCATGCAGTTCACGATATGCCCGATCGCAGGACCGGGCGCACTCATTCGACGTGGGCCGGGGAGCTGTACCAGGTGTTGCACTCCCAGGTGTCGCCCTTGTCGGAGCCCCATTTCCACCAGCCCCACACGTTTTCCTCGGTGCCCTGCATGCGGGGATCGCGGGTGGCGTGGCCGCCCTGGACGGCGTGGGAGGCTTCGGTCCAGGTTTGCTCATCGATATCGGCGCGGCCGAAGTTGGTACCGAGGAACATGCCGGAGAAGCAGCGGGCCTGCAGTTCCATGCGGCGGCTCTGTTCGCGACCGGCGGTGGTTTCCTTGCCGACGGTCGCCCGTTTCTCGTTGTAGGCCTGCATGACGCCGATCAGGTTCTGCACGTGGTGCCCGTATTCGGTACTGAGGACGGCCAATTGGGCGCCCCGGCGCGAGCCGCTGGACAGCGGCCGCATGGCGTCGTACGGCAGGACCACGGTTTCGTCGAGCGCGCAGTAGAAGGTTGTCGGGCCGTTGCGCAGTCGCTGCACGCATTGGCTTGCCACCTCACGAGATTCGGTGGGGGCCAGTAGCCGCGGCGGATGAAACGGCAGTCCGGCGCCGCGCAGTGTCGGTTCCCATGACGCGTCCAGGCAGGCGATCGCGGACCGGTAGAAGGCCCGCGCCGTCTCCGGATCGTCATGCCAGGCGGGCAGTTTGCAATCGACCCTGCCGAGTCCGACGTGCTGAGCGAAGAGCGGATGATCGGCCAGCGCCTGCACCGCGCGGCTCGACGCGACCGGCATCCCGGCCGGCGATAACCCGGCCAACGGCGCGAAGGCGACCGGGGGCGCGGCATCGCCGATCGGATTCGCCGAGTCGGGCAAGGCGCCCGCGAATCCCGGTGTCGTCGAATCGGAAATCGTACGCGCGGTACGCATTTCACCCGCGCTGGCGGAGCGTCCGGTCACGAGCAGACCCGCCGCGGTGAGCGCACCGATCACACCGAACACCACACAGATAAGGATGAAGCGATTGCCGCGCAACAGACCGAGCCGAGAGCTGAACGTGCTGTTCATGACCTACCTAGAGAGCTCGATCACCGCACATTCATTGGAACTCCGCCCACATCAGTCCGCAACTCGAGGAGCCGCTCAACGGGTCACAGTGTGGCCACAAGTTCGCGCAGCACCGGCAGGCTGACCGAGCCGGAGCCGAGCACCACATCGTGGAAGGCTTTGATGTCGAAGGCGGCACCGAGCCGCTCGGCGGCCTGCCGACGTTGCCGACGAATCTCGAGCTGACCGACCTTATAGGCCACGGCCTGACCGGGGATCGCGATATAGCGGTCGATCTCGACCTCGATCTCGGTCAGCCCGACCGGTGCGTTGGCCACCATGAAGTCGATGGCCTGCTGACGACTCCAGCCCTTGGCGTGGATTCCGGTATCGACGACGAGTCGGCACGACCGCCACGAATCGGCGGCCAGCATGCCGACGCGCGCCAAATCGTCGTCGTACAAACCCATTTCGTCGGCGAGGCGTTCGGTGTAGAGCGCCCAGCCCTCGACGAAGGCGGTATTCGCGAAGGACTGCCGCTGGAATCGCGGCAGCTGATCGAGTTCATTGGCGATGGTGAGTTGCAGGTGATGCCCCGGAATCGCCTCGTGATAGGCCACCGCGGCCGTCTCGTAGCGGCTGCGGCCGGTGGGTTCGTGCTGGTTCACGAAGTAGGTGCCGGGCCTGGATCCGTCCGCGGCGGGCGGAAAATAGTACGCCGCAGGCGCATCCGCGGCCAGGAATTCCGGCACCGGGACGATATCGCAGGATTCCTTGGGCAGGCGGCCGAACCAGTTGCCCATCTCCGCGACCGCCGCACCGAGCGCGCGTTGCGCATCGGCCATGATCTCCTCGCCGCTGACGTAACGCAGTTCGGGATCCCGGCGCAGGCGGGTGAAGATTTCGGCGGTATCAGCGGTACCGAAAAGCCGGGTCCCGACCGCAGCGTATTCGGCACGCAACAGCGCCAATTCGGAGAGACCGAGTTCATGGATCTCGTCCGCGCCGAGATCGGGCAGGGTGGTGTGGCGGCGCAGCTGCCGTCGATAGATGTCTTCGCCGTCGGCACCGAGCCAGCACAGGCCGCATTTGTCATCGGAACGGGCGGCGGGCCGCAATTCGTCGGCCAGTACATCCCGATAGCGTTGGAACGCCGGTCGAATCACCTCGCGGGCGACCTCGGTGAGTTCGGTGCGCCAGTCGGCTTCCCCATCCCAGTCCGCCGGTCCGGCGAAAGTGACGAACGGATCAGCGGCGATATCGGAAGCCAGGTAGCCGTCCAACTGGTTGAGCGAGCGTTCGATGGTGATGCGCGCGGGCGTGCGGCCCGCGGCCAGGCCGTTGCGGAACTGCTGGACGGCTTGCTCGAACAGCGTGCCGAACTGGCGATACCGCCGGACCAGGGCGTGCGCATGTTCGGGCTGCGGCGCCTTGGTCTGGGGGGCCATCATGAGCATGCCCGCGTGCACACCGTCCATCTGGTCCGATGCCAATTCGGTCGGCCGCCACGCCAGATTGTCGATGGCCGTATCCAGTTCGGTGCGCAGCAGACCGCGGGTGACCCGGCCGGTTCCGTCGAGCTTTTCGGCGTCTAGACCGACGACCTGATCGCGCAACTCACGCAAGGTCGCGAGCAGTCGTTGTTCGGCCTCGGGCGAGCGATCCTCGACGCGGTCGTCGAAGCGGTGGTCGCCGAGCAAAGTGGCTGTGCTCGGCGCGGCCGCCAGCACACTGTCCCAGTAGCGGTCGGCCAGATTCGTCAGTTCGTCATGCCCGTCCACAGCGCCATTCCTCCAGTAGTGGTCATTGGGCGCGCCAGCGCCCAACGCAGGCCAGCGTCTGATGTGCACGGCGAACACCGAGCGCCAGCTCGGCCTTCGCCGTGCACATCCCGCCATCATGCCTGAAGGCGGCCACGGACGGGTCCGACTTTCAGCCCACGCCGAGGTAAGCCGACTTCACGGCCGGATCGGTGAGCAGATCCCCACCGATACCGCTCTTGGTGACCTCACCGGTCTCCAGGATGTAGGCGCGATCGCTGCGGGTCAGCGCCTGCTGGGCATTCTGCTCGACCAACAGCACCGTGGTGCCCTGCTGGTTGATCTCGCTGATGATCCGGAAGATCTGCTGAATCACCATGGGCGCCAAGCCCATCGACGGTTCGTCGAGCAGCAGCAGGCGCGGGCGCGCCATCAGCGAGCGGCCGATGGCCAGCATCTGCTGCTCACCGCCGGAGAGCGTGCCGCCGACCTGCTTGCGCCGCTCGGACAGCCGCGGGAACAGCTCGAAGACCCACTCCAGCGTCTGGCCGTACTCCGCCTTCTGCTTGAAAGCCCTTCCGTAGCAACCCATATCGAGGTTTTCCTGGACCGTCATACCGGGGAAGACACCCCGGCCCTCCGGCGCCTGGATCAACCCGTGCGTCACCCGCTCGTGTGCCTTCATCTGGGTGATGTCGCGACCCTCGAACCTGATCTTGCCGCGGGTCAGCGGAAGCAACCCGGACAGCGCACGCATGGTGGTGGTCTTCCCCGCGCCGTTGGCGCCGAGCAGGGTCACCAGCTCACCCTCGGCGACACGGAGCGAAACCCCGTGCAGCGCTTGGATTCTGCCGTAGTTGACAACCATATCGTCGACCTCGAGCAGCGGCGGCGCCGTGCTGAAGTCGCGCGGCTCCGCTTTGCGATGCTCGCCACCGGCCGGAGTCGATTCGTCGACGGGCTGTTCCGGTTCGATCACTTCGGTTACGGCAGTGGCCTTTTCGGCCGCCGCGGCCTCGGCATCCGGCACACCCAGATACGCCGCGATCACGTCCGGGTTGTCGCGGATCTCCGCGGGCAGCCCATCGGCGATCTTGCGACCGAACTCCAGCACCACGATCCGGTCCGTGACACCCATGACCAGGCGCATATCGTGCTCGATCAGCAGCACGGTGAACCCGTCGTCGCGGATCTTGCGGATCAGATCCATCAGCGCCGATTTCTCGCTCGGATTGAACCCGGCGGCGGGTTCGTCCAGGCAGAGCAGTTTCGGCTCGGTGGCCAGTGCGCGGGCGATCTCCAATCGGCGCTGATCGCCGTAGGAGAGATTGCGCGCCTTCTCCACCGCACGCGGTGCGATTCCGACGAATTCGAGCAGGGCCATGCCGCGCTCGATCGCGTCCTTCTCCTCGCTGCGGTGCCGCGGGGTGCGCAAGATCGCACCGGGCACCGAGGTCTTATGCCTGGCGTCGGTGCCGACCACCACATTCTCCAGCGCGGTCATCTCGCCGAAGAGCCGCACATTCTGGAAGGTGCGGGCGATACCGAGCCGGGTGATCTCGTTGCGCTTGGTCTTCGTCAGCGGTTTGCCGTCGAAATACACCAGACCCGAGGCCGGCTTGTAGACACCGGTGATGGCGTTGAAGCAGGTGGTCTTGCCCGCGCCATTGGGTCCGATCAGTCCGAGGATTTCACCGCGGCGAATCTCGAAGCTGACCTTGTCCAATGCGGTCAGACCGCCGAACTGCACCGTGAGCTCATCGGTGCGCAGCAGCGGCGCACCCACCGCGGTCTCGATATCGCGGTGCGGCGCAACCACATCCGCGACCACCTCGGCATCGGCGAGCACCGGGATCACGGCGGTGACATCGACCTCGCCCGCGCTCTCGACCTCGGGCGGGGCCGCATAACCGGCGGCCATATCCTCATTGTCGAACAGGGCGTCACCCGCGCCTGGCCCGGTCATCGTCGCGCTCCGATCAATTCACGCTCACCCGGTTTACGCACGGCCTGATACACCTGCCTACCGAAGGTCAGCAGCTTCTGCCGCACCGGGAACAGACCCTGTGGCCGCAGAATCATCATGACCACCAAGGTAATTCCGAAGTACATGTACTTGAGGTCACCGAGGGACTGCGCACCGCCGACCCGGAACAGCAACACGCTGCCCAGCAGCAGTGCACCCAAGACGCCGGTGACCACCATGCCGGTGATACAGCCGCGCCGCGGCCACGCACTCAGACTGTCGCCCTTGTACTTCCACACGAGGATCAACCCGACGAAGACCAGCACATCGATAGCCAAAAGGATGTACCCGGTGGACTCGTTGCTCACCAATTTCACCGACTGCAGCCGCGCCGGCAGATAGGCAATGATGAACGCGCCGAAGATGACTCCGAGCTTATTGCCCTGGCCGCCGATGACAACCGCGCACAGGAACAGCATCGAGTTGATGATGTTGAACCCGGTCGGATTGATGAACTGCACCTGACCGGCGTAGATCGCACCGGACATGCCGCCGACGGCAGCGCCGATCAGGAAGGCCCACAGCTTGAATTTGAAGGTCGGCACGCCCATGATCTCGGCGGCGTCCTCGTCCTCGCGAATGGCCACCCAGGCGCGGCCGACCCGGCTGCGTTCCAGATTGCCGACGATCAGCAGCACGATGATCACGAGCACCATCGCGAACCAGTACCACCAGGTGCCGTAACTGGCTCGGTCGAGCAGATTCGCGCTGTCGGCATTTCCGCTGTTACCGCCGGAGAACACACCCTCCGGCTTGCTGGCGGATTCGCCGACATGCGGGAAGGCAACACCGGACAAACCCAGGCTGCCATTGGTGATATCGGAGAGATTGTCGGCGAGCAACCGCACGATCTCACCGAAGCCGAGGGTGACGATCGCAAGATAGTCACCGCGCAGTCGCAGCGTGGGGGTGCCGAGGATGATGCCGGAGATGGCCGTCACCGCGACCGCGATCGGCAGACAGGCCATCCAGGCCCAGGTCGGATTCAGCCAGCCGCCGTCGGTCTGATTCCACGGACTGTTCGGACTGGTGAGCAGGCCGACCGTATACGCGCCGATGGCGTAGAAGCCGACGTAGCCGAGGTCGAGCAGACCCGCCTGACCGACAACGACATTCAGGCCGATGGCGATCAGCGCGTACATCGCGACCTGCGCCATGACCAGACCGAAGTTGTAGCCGGGGGTATCCAGCAGCGGCGGCGGGAACAGCGGAAGCAGTGCGAGCAGAATGAGGATCGGCACGCCGACGCCCCATTGCGCGGGGCGGCTCAGGCCGTCCCACCAGGTCCGAATCGCGTCTCCCACACCATGTTTGGGTGGGGCCGCATTGGTCGTCTCGGGTACCGAGTCCGGGGTTTTGGTCGAGTCGGTCATGCGCGGGCCCTCCCGAGACTCTCACCGAGGATGCCGGTCGGGCGCACCATCAGCACCAGCACCAGCACCACGAACGCGACGACATCGCGCCACTCCGAACCGAGCAGCGACTGGCCGTACTGTTCCACCACTCCGAGCAGGATGCCGCCCAGCAGTGCGCCGCGCAGATTGCCGATGCCGCCGAGCACCGCGGCGCTGAATGCCTTGATGCCCAGGATGAATCCGCCGGAGTAGATGATGCCCTGCGGGATCTTGATCGCGTACAGCAGCGCGGCCGCGCCGGCGAGAACACCGCCGATGAAGAAGGTCAACATGATGACCCGCTCCCGCGAAACGCCCATCAGCGTCGCGGTATCGGGATCCTGGGCGACCGCGCGGATGCCGCGCCCGAATTTGGTCCGGTTGATCAGCACCTCGGTCACGATCGCGAGCGCGATCGCCGCGAGCACGATCAGAAGTTTGATGTTGTCGACCTCGGCGCCGAAGAAGCTGAACTGCACGCTCGGCTCGACCAGTTTGATCGGCTGCTGCGCATTGGTGCCGCCGAGTTTGGGATTGATCTTCGGCAGGATGAAGTGCACGAATTCCTGGATCACGAACGACATACCGATCGCCGTGATGAGGAAGCTGAGCGGTTTGGCCCCGCGTTTGCGCAATGGCCGATAGGCCACGCGCTCCAATCCGACCGCGGCGCCACCGGATACCAGCATGCCGATGATCATCGCCAACGCGAGATAGGTGACCGTCAGGATGATGCCCTGGGTGTACACATCGGGATTCGCCACGAATCCGAACAGCATGAGCCCGACCAATTGGCCGAACATGCCGAGCATGAATATTTCCGAATGGGCGAAATTGATCAGCCGCAATACGCCGTAGACCAGGGTATAGCCCACGGCGACCAAGGCATAGATTGAGCCGTAGGTCACCCCGTCGACGGTCAGTCGCCAGAAGTTATCGATCACTCCGTGGTAGTTGAAGTCGATCGAGCCGGCGAGTTGTGCTGCACCGGCAAATGCCGTTGATGTCATTCGTCTTTTGCCCTCATTCATTCGCCCACCCGACACGGCGGCACGTACGGGGATTCCACGAACCCCTGTACGTGCCGCCGTGGGGATTGTCTAGGGCTACTTGACCTCGTAGATCCAGATCAGCGCGTTGGACAGTTCACCGGTCGGGTTCCACTTGTACTGGCGCGCAAGACCGGGGCCGTCATAGGACCGCACGTATTCCAGCAGGTCCGGACGGGTCAGCTTGCCGCCGTCGATGCCCTTGGCCAAGATCGTGGTCAGATCGTAGCCCTCGACCGAGTACACACCGGGCTCTGCGCCGTTGAGGGCCTTGTAATCCGCCGTGAACTTATCCGGCGCCGGACCACACGGGCAGGACAGCACCGCGCCCTTCGCCGAGCTGCCGGCCTGGGCGACGAACTGCGGATCGTTGGTGCCGTCGGCGGAGACGAAGACCGCCTTCACGCCACCGGACTTCAGCTGCTGGGCCAGCGGGGCGCCCTCGGAGTAGTAGCCGGAGTAGAAGACGGCGTCCGGCGCGGCGCTCGCGATCTTGGTGACCGTGGCGGAGAAGTCCTTGTCGCCCTTCTTGATGCTGGCGTTGCAGGACGCATCGTTGGCCGAGCCGAGGCCCTCGATGATCGTCTTGGCCAGACCGGTGCCGTAATCGGTGTTGTCCTGGATGACGCAGACCTTTTTGTAGCCCGCGGTGTTGACCAGGTACTTGCCGACCGACGGACCCTGCACGCCGTCATTGGCGAGACCGCGGAAGAAGCTGGTCCAACCGTTCTGGGTCAGCGTCTCATTGGTGGCGGAGGCCGTCGTCGAAACCAGGCCGGCGTCGCTGAGGATCTTGCCGGTCGCCTTGGTCTCACCGGAGAACGCCGGACCGACCAGGCCGATGATCGACTTGTCGTTGACGATCTGCGGGATGACCTGGGTGGCCTTCTGCGGGTCGCCCTCGGTGTCGAACTGCTTGAGCTCGATCTTGCAGCCCGGGTTGGCCTTGTTGTGCTTGTCCAGCGCGAGCTTCACACCGTCGACGATATTGATGCCGAGGGCCGCGTCCGGACCGGTGAGCGCGCCCGCCATGGCGATCGCGGTACCCGCAGGGCAGGTGGCCTTACCGTCGCCCGCCGGGTCGGCGGCCGAGGCGCTGTCCGACTTCGGCACCTGCTTGCCGTTGGCATCGATCTGCATGACCGGCTGGATCTTCAGACCGCCCGCGCCACTGGTGCCGGAGGTGCCCGAACCACCGTCGGTCAATTTATCGCTACACCCCGTCAGCACGAGCGCGGCGGCGGCACCGATGGCCAATGCACCCCGCATCGAACGACTGCGCCATGTCGAACTAAGCACGTTTCACCTCTACGTCCTGTGCTCCCCCGGGCTCTCCTCCGAGGAGGCCGACCACGTCAGCCCGGTCAGAACATAGCGTTGGTACGTTAGCTGCGCATCACATTCGGATCATCCGATCGACTTCGTTTCGAATTTTTCATCGCGATCGGGTTTCCGGAAAGTAAAATTTCCGGCCTTGTACCGCCGAGGCGCAAGGACGGGCCTACTTCGGGGCGAGATTTTCCAGCACGACCTCGGCTACCGCCTTCATGGTAGTGCGGCGGTCCATCGCCGTACGCTGAATCCACTTGAATGCCTGCGGCTCCGACAATCCCTGGGTCTGCATGAGCACGCCCTTGGCCCGCTCGACCAGCTTGCGCGTCTCGAGGCGGTCGGCCAGATTGGCGACCTCGCTCTCCAGCGCGGTGATTTCGTGGAAGCGGCTGGCCGCCAATTCGATGGCAGGCACCAGATCCGACTTCGTGAACGGCTTGACCAGATACGCCATCGCACCGGCATCGCGAGCCCGCTCGACCAGATCGCGCTGACTGAATGCGGTCAAAATCACAACCGGCGCAACGCGTTTCGACGCGATCTCGGCCGCGGCATCGATACCGTCGCGGCGCGGCATCTTGACATCCATGATGACCAGATCCGGCCGATGTTCCACCGCCAGATCCACCGCCTGCTGGCCGTCGCCGGCCTCACCGACAACCTGATAGCCCTCTTCGGTCAGCATCTCCACCAGATCCATGCGGATCAGCGCCTCGTCTTCCGCGACGACGACCCGCTTCGCCCCGGCGTCCCGCTTCGTGCCGGCGCCCCCTGCTGTGTTGCTCATAGGTAGACCCCTCTGGTTCCGATGCCGTGTCCCCGACATGCGAACGAGTGGCCGCGGTCCGGGCACCGGTCCAACGCCCCACTATCGCCGTCGAGTGATGTAAAGAGTACCTTTCAGTTCCGCATACAACCCATATACCCTGCGCAAACCGGGCGTCTATCACTTCTGACCCAGCCCATTCGTGATTTTCGACAGTGACCCGCTATGCTTTCCCACCGGTGCGCCGATTTGGCGGAACTGGCAGACGCGACGGTCTCAAAAACCGTTGTCCGAAAGGACGTGTGGGTTCGAGTCCCACAATCGGCACCAACTGGTAGGCGGCCCCATGCTCTTGGAGCATGGGGCCGTTCTCACACAGGCCCGCCCGGGCGGTGATCGAACTAGGGCGCGGGCTGTCTCGTTTTTCCGGCGTAGGGTTTGCAGTGGGCGGCCCGATGCGGAGGTGCCTCGATGCGGGTGAACAGGACCACTGTCGATCTGTCCGGGTATCCGGATCTGGTCGTCATCTATCTCGGGATGCGCGTACGCAAGCCTCGCGGGATCCTGCGATTGCTCGGTCTGGGCCCGAAACTGTACCGATCGCACAAGGATCGGCCGGACGGATTGCTGCTGCACGAGGACGTGATCTGGTCGCTGTTTCCGCCGCATTGGGGGGCGCGGCAGTATTGGCGGGATCTGGATTCGCTGGAACAGTGGACACGCTCTGCGCCGCATCGGGATTGGTGGCAGAAGTTCCTGCGCGACTCCGGGGGGACCGGGTTCTGGCACGAGGCCTACTTCATGCGCGGCGGTATCGACGCGATGTACGACGATATGGAAGGCGCCTCCGGTCTGCCGCGGTTCGCACCCGTCGTGGCCTCGCGCGGCCGGAAGTTCACGACCCGGGGACGGGTGCACGGCGAAGCGGACAAGACAGCGCCGGTCGTCGCCGAATCCGCTTACTACCGTGGGGAGTCCGAGTAAATCCGATCCCCAACCGTGGCAATACTGTGATGGTTGAAACCACGCGCGCCGGGTACCTTCAGCAGGACGCCCAGACCTCGATTACCGATCGGCTGCATTGCGGCAACACGGATCGAGCGTCTATCCGAATACCGGGGCGTACTTCGTGTACGGCACTTGACCAGCAGATGAATATGTGTTCCGTGGGCTGTGATTCGATCTCCACAGCCTTCTGGTCGGCCCATGCGCGGCCTACCGTATCCGCATGCACGTCCTGTTCGTCTGCAACGGCAATGTCTGCCGTTCGGTAATCGCCGAGCGGCTCACCCGCGCCGTAGCGGTCGAATACAACCTGCCCGGGCTCACCGCGGAGAGTGCGGGAACCCGTGCGCTGGTTGGCTTTCCGATCGAACCGCTCGCCGCGCGGACGATCGAGGGGCTCGGCGCGGACGCCGACCATTTCCGGGCACGCAAACTCAAACCGGAGCTGATCGACCGCGCGGATCTGGTGCTCGCCATGACCGAGCAGATCCGGGATCAGGCGGCGCAGATGGCGTTCGGCGCGGGATCGCGCACCTTCACCCTCTTGGAGGCGCATCGCATCGCCAAGGTCACCGGCGCCGAGACGATCGCCGATCTGCACCGCGCCCGCCACGATCTCGCACTCGTCGGCCGGGAGAATATCGCCGACCCGGTCGGACTGTCGGAGGCCGCGTTCTGCGAGGTGGGCGACCGCATCGCCGAGGCATTGGTGCCGCTGCTGCTGGCGTTGGCGCCGCACGAGCAGCACCGGCCGGACGAGGACGAGCGCGCCGGCCTCGTGGTGGCTCCCGGAGCACGTCCCGCGCCGCTGGCCGCCTTCCTTGCCGCCCAGCGAATCCGGTGACACACAGGGCCCGGTGTCCGATTAGCGGGTAAAGGGATTACACTCGCGCGCGGAATAACTTCCGCCGTTGATGGTTCGACACACGACAGGAATCAGACATGCCGAAACGAATTTCGGATGTTTCGCTCCATGTTTATGTGACACCGGAAACCCTCGATCGCGTCGTCGATTCGGTGCGGGAGGTGGTGGACGACCACCTCCAGGACCGCGATGTCTTCGCCTGGCGCTTCACACTGCCCGTCGAGCCCGATGCACCGGAACACCTACTACTCGAAACCCAGTGGCGGGTAGAGCATCCCGGCCAGGAGCAGGGCGCCAGACGCACCTATGAGATCGCACTCAGCCTCGTCGGCGCGCCGCGCGATCTGACCGCACCGAGCCTGAGCGCGCTGGAGAAGCGCCTGATGTTGGAAACCGCAAGCTGCCCAATGGATCCGGAGATCCCGCGGACCATCCGAGTGCAACGCCGCGACAGCTTCGACTTCGAAACCGAGCGCGAATCCCTATGATTTGCGCTCGGTTTCGCGGTATCAGCGCCGCGCCGGGAAGTGGCGGATAATGCCTTCTTGGACCGTGGTGGCGAGCAATTCGCCACTGCGAGAGAAGAATCGGCCCGTGGCAAGGCCACGCGAACCAGCGGCCACCGGGGATTCGGTGGCGTAGAGCGCCCAATCGTCGAAGCGGAACGGGCGGTGGAACCAGATCGAATGGTTGATCGTCGCGGCCACGATGCGGTCCAGCCCCCAGGACAGGCCGTGCGTGGTGATGATCGAATCGAGCACCGTGGTGTCGGACGAATAGCCAAGCGTCGCAACGTGAATCAGCGGATCGTCGGGCAGCCTGCCATCGGCCCGCATCCACACGCGGTTGTGATTGAGCCGCTCCCCAGTGCCCTTCAGGATCCAGGCCGGGTCATTGGTGTAGCGCATATCGATCGGATGCGGCGCCTTGACGAACATCTCCAGCTTGTCTTCCAAGCCTGCGAAGCTCTCCTCGACGCGCGGCAGCGTCTCCGGATCCGGCACCTCCGGCTGGGCGTGCGCGTGCTCGAGCCCCTTGCCCCAATCCTGGAACGCGGCGAGCATGACGAACAGCTCCTGACCGTCCTGGGTCGCGGTGACCGTGCGGTTGGCCAGCGAGCGTCCGTCGCGGTGGCGGTCGACCTGATATTCGATCGGCTTCTTCACATCGCCACCACGCACGAAATGCGCGTTGACGGCGTGCAACGGACGGTCGCCGTCGACCGTCCGTCCCGCCGCCATGATCGCCTGCGAAACCAGCTGACCGCCGAACGTACGGCTCCAGACCTTCTCCGGATGCTGGCCGACGAAGACATCCTCGTCGACCTGTTCCAGATCGAGCAGTCCGAGCAGCACGTCGAGGTCGGTACCCTCCGCTGTGGCCCTGAGGCCGACAGCGCCACCTAGCGAAGCGCTCACGACTAATGGTCCTCCTCACCGATACGGTGCACGTGGATCAGATTGGTGGAGCCGACAGTACCGGGCGGGGAGCCTGCCACGATTACCACCAGATCACCTTTTTGGTATCGCTCCATGGACAGAAGTGCTACATCCACCTGGTGGATCATCGCATCGGTGCTGTCCACGGTCGGGACGATGAAGGTTTCGGTGCCCCAGGTGAGCGACAGCTGGCTGCGCACTTCGGGAAGGGGGGTGAACGCCAGCAACGGCAGCGGGGTGTGCAGACGCGCCAGCCGGCGAACCGTATCGCCGGACTGGGTGAAGGCGACCAGCGCCTTCGCATTGAGCCGCTCGCCGATATCGCGGGCGGCGTAGGAGATGACACCGCGCTTGGTGCGCGGCACGTGGGTCAGCGGTGGCACCTGGGTGGATTCGGTCTCCACCGCGTGCACGATGCGCGCCATGGTGCGGACCGTCTCGATCGGATACGCGCCGACCGAGGTCTCACCCGACAGCATCACCGCATCGGCGCCGTCGAGCACCGCGTTGGCCACATCGGAGGCCTCGGCGCGGGTCGGGCGGGAGTTCTCGATCATCGACTCCAGCATCTGGGTGGCGACGATGACCGGCTTGGCATTCTCGCGAGCCATCTGGATGGCCCGCTTCTGCACGATCGGCACCTGCTCGAGCGGGAGTTCGACGCCGAGGTCACCGCGGGCGACCATGACCGCGTCGAAGGCCAGCACGATGGCCTCGAGATTGTCGATGGCCTCGGGCTTCTCCAACTTGCCGATCACCGGAACTCGGCGACCGACCCGATCCATCACGTCGTGCACCAGCTCGACATCCGAGGGTGAACGCACGAAGGACAGCGCGATGAAGTCCACGCCGAGCTTGAGCGCGAATTCGAGGTCCTCGATGTCCTTCTCCGACAGCGCGGGCACGGAGACGTCCATACCCGGCAGCGAGACACCCTTGTTATTGCTGACCGGTCCGCCCTCGGTCACCCGGCAGACGACATCGTTGCCCTCGACCCGAGTGACGGTGACGCCGACCTTGCCGTCGTCGATGAGCAGGCGATCGCCCGGCTTAGCGTCCTTGGCCAGCTCTTTGTAGGTAGTGGAGACGCGATCGTGGGTGCCATCGATCTCGTCGACGGTTATGCGGACCTCTTCACCGTTGGCCCATACGGTCTTGCCCTCTGTGAAGCGGCCCAGCCGGATCTTCGGTCCCTGCAGGTCGGCGAGAATGCCGACCGCGCGGCCCACATGGTCCGAGGCCTGCCGCACCTTCTTGTAGTTCTCGGCATGGTCGGAGTGCTCGCCATGGCTGAAATTCAGCCGCGCCACATCCATGCCGCTCTCGACGAGTTCCCGAATACGTTCCTCGGTAGCGGTCGCTGGGCCGAGAGTGCACACAATCTTCGTCCGTCGCATCACGAGTAGAGCCTAGTCCCGTGTAGTGCCCCTAGCCTGCTGTGGCCTCGGTGAAAGCTAGGTGAAAAATATGTACGAAGGCTTAGCGGAAAGTACAAACGGGCCTCGTCAGCGGGCGACATGGCGGGACAGCCGAGTTTCCAGACGGGTCTGGCCGAAGCCGAGGACCAGACAGATCACCCAGTAATACAACGCGGCGACGCCGTACAGGGCGAAGAAGTCGAAGGTGGGCGCCGCGGCCAGCTGCGCGGTGCGCAGGAGTTCGGTCACCAGGATGGTCGAGGCCAGCGAGGTGTCCTTCACCAGAGAGATGAGGGTGTTGGACAGCGGCGGCACGGCGATGCGCGCGGCCTGCGGCAGGATGATCAGCCGCAACTCCTGCGCATACGACATGCCGAGCGCCTTGGCCGCCTCCCACTGCCCTTCCGCGACGCTCAGGATGGCGGCGCGCACGACCTCGGCGGCGTAACCGCCGACATTGAGGCTGAAGGCGATCACCGCCGCCGGGAACGGATCGATGACGATATCGAACTGCGGCAGCGCATAGAACACGATGAACAACTGCACCAGCAGCGGCGTGCCCCGAATGATCGAGATGTAGAACCTGGCGGGCGCCGAGAGGAACCACAGCGGTGACATCCGTGCCAGCGCCACGAACAACGCGATGACCAGACCGATGACGAAGCTGATGGCGGTGAGCGGGATGGTCTTGTCGATCGTGGCCTGCAGCATCGGCCACAGGTTGTGCCAGATCAGCTCCCTGGTTGCGGGATCCACGGACAATTACTTGCTGACGTCGGTGCCGAAGTATTTTTCCGAGATCTTGGCCAGCGTGCCGTCCGCGCGCAGCTGATCCAGCGCGGTGTTCACCTGGCCGATCAGCGCGTCGTCCTTGCGGGCGGCGAACGCCTGGTTGCTGACCTCGCCGGCCTTTGCAGCGATCTTGACGCCGGTGTCGCCGTTCTTCTTGAGGTAGTCGAGCGCGACCAGGCTGTCGTTGACGGTCGCGTCGACGCGGCCGGTCTTCAGCAACTGAACCGCCTGCACGAAGCCCTCGACCGCCTCGACCTTCGCACCCGCAGCCTGGGCGACCTTGGCCCAGTTACTGGTTGCCGACTGCGCGCTGGTCTTGCCGTTCAGGTCCGCGAGCGAAGTGATGTTGTTGCTGTCCGCGCGAGTGAGAACCACGCCCTCGGAGGTGGTGTAGGACTGCGACAGGGCGTACTTGGCCTTGCGCTCGTCGGTGATCGACACCTGGTTGGCGACCAGGTCGAAGCGCTTGGACTCGAGACCGGCGAAGATCGCGTCCCACGGCGTCTGCACGAACTCGATCTTCTTGCCGATCTTGTCCCCGACCGCCTGGATCACCTCGATGTCGTAGCCGGTGATCTTGCCGTCGGAGCCCTGGTAGCTGAACGGCGAGTAGGTGCCTTCGGTGCCGACCTTCAGCACGTTCGGATCGCTGCTGCTGCCGCAGGCGGTGAGCCCGGTGGCGGCGACGATGGCGAGCATGGCGGCGGCGAACAGCTTGCGGCGCACGGAAGTCCCTCTCTCGACACAAAAACCCGGCTCAGGCTACGCCAGGAAGATACCGACCGACAGTATTGCGATCACGGTGCGCCGAATCCTCGCACAGCCTGCCGAAAATGGCGACGGGCCCCGTCACATCGTCATCCGATGCGACGGGGCCCGTCGGTCGACTGTTCGCGGCGGTCAGTCGCGCAATGGCCGCCCGAGGCTGTCGGGCACCTTGCCGGTCAGCATCATGATGCCGTCGATCAGCGGCCAGATGCCGCCGATACCGCAGGTCAACCAGGTGACCGCGATCTGGGCAATCGCAATGCCGGTGTGGCCGGTGTAGAAACGGCCGATACCGAAGCCACCGAGGAAGATCTGGAGCAGACCGGCGGTCAGCTTCTGCTTATCCGAGAACGGCACGCCGAACGGATCGCGACCGTAGGGCGCTTCCGGATCGTTCGGGTTGTAGCCGCCGCCCTGGTACGGCGCGGGCGGGTAGCCGCCCGGCTGCTGACCGTAAGGATCGGGCTGGCCGTACTGCGGCTGGCCGTACTGCGGCTGGCCGTACTGTGGCTGACCGTACTGCGGCTGCTGCTGGTTGTACGGATCCGACGGATACTGCTGTCCCGGTGCATCGGGCTGCTTGTTCAGGTCCGGCCCCGTCCCGGGCGGACCATACTGTGGGCCGCCGAAGCCTGGCTGGTTCTGGTAGGGGTCGGTCACTAAATGTCCTCCATCATTCGTGCATTTCGACGGGCGCTCACCCGCCTCCCCGCGTATTTAGCCGGGCAATTGGGCGCCCGCAGGTATCGTCGCGGACACGCGATCGCGTGTCTACTCGGTGCACCGACGTATTGCCCAAGTCGTTATGGGATCAGGCGTCCCTTTTCGAGGTATCGACCTTGCCCTGCTCGGCGTCCGAGGTTTCGGACTCCGTTGAGTTATCGCCGGCGGTATCCGGTTCGTTGCCGGAGTTCTCGGATTTTGTCGGATCCGGATGCTCGGCACGGTGCTTCGGCGGCGCTGCTTCGGCCACCGCGGCCGCCTTCGACGCGGCCTCGGATTCGGCACCCGCCGCCCGCAGGGCCCCGATCTGCCACGGCCACGGCCGCGAGACCGTCGACGGTTGCAGTTGATCGGCGGTCTCCCTGCCCTTGGTCGCGAAGACGAAATAGGCGACGGCGGCGAGGAATACGAGTGCCGAGGTGAACGAGTTGATGCGGATGCCCGCGATCTTGGTCGCCTCGTCGTCACGCAGCAGTTCGACGACGAAGCGGCCGAGGCAGTACCCGGCGACGTAGAGCGCGAACAGACGGCCGTGCCCGATGCGGAAATGCTTATCGATCTGCACCAGCAGCACCACGATCAGCAGGTTCCAGATCATCTCGTACAGGAAGGTCGGCTGCACGACCTTGTCGACGACGCCCTGGGAGACGCCGTTCATCATGTCGAGCTTGCCCTCACCGTCGAAGCGCAGGTAGATCTCCAGACCCCACGGCAGATCGGTCTTGCGGCCGTAGAGCTCCTGGTTGAAGTAATTGCCGAGCCGGCCGATGGCCTGGGCCAGCAGAATCGGTGGCGCGATCGCATCGCCCAACGCGGGCAATGGAATTCGGTAGACCCGGCAGCCGATCCAGGCGCCGACGCCGCCGAGGAAGACCGCACCCCAGATGCCGAGGCCACCCTGGTAGATCTTCAGCGCATCGATCGGATGACCGTCGGCGCCGAAGTATTTCTGCCAGTCGGTGGCAACGTGGTACAGCCGCCCGCCGACCAGACCGAATGGCACCGCGAACATCGCGACATCCAGAATCGCGCCCTTCTGCCCACCGCGCGCCTGCCAGCGCCGCTCACCCCACCAGATGGCGACGACGATGCCGGCGATGATGCACAGGGCATAGGCCCGTAGCGGGAATGGACCGATATGCCAAACGCCCTGGGACGGGCTGGGAATGTAGGCCAGCACATCAGCGGTGACGGCACCGTTGCTCAGGACGCTGTCTGCGAGGACTCGTAAGGTCACGGCCCCAACCGTAGCGGAGCACGGCCGCATCGCGAGATTCGCGGTCGGCGTGCCCCTCTCGGGGGCGCCTAGGAGGCGACAGTCGCGGAACGAACACCCTCGGCCAGTTCGGCAGTGAGGGTGCGAACCGCGTCGAGTCCCTGGGCCGCAGCCGTCACCAGTGCCGAGCCGACGATGACTCCGTCTGCGTAGGAGGCGATTTCGGCCGCCTGCACACCGTTGCGCACGCCGAGGCCGACACCGATCGGGATATCGGAGTGGGCGCGGATGCGCGCACACAGGGCCGGAGCCGCAGAGGAGACCACATCACGGGCACCGGTAACACCCATCGTCGATGCCGCGTAGACGAAGCCGCGGCTGGCCTCCAGCGTCTTGACCAGACGCTCCTCGGTGGACGACGGCGCGACCAGGAAGATGCGGTCCAGATCGTGTGCGGCCGAGGCGACGAACCAGCTGTCGGCCTCTTCCGGAATGAGGTTGGGGGTGATGATGCCGGACCCGCCCGCGGCGGCCAGATCGCGCGAGAAACGGTCGACGCCATACTGCAGCACCGGATTCCAGTAACTCATCACGACGGCCTTACCGCCCGCCGCGGTGATCGCCTCGACCACCGAGAACACATCGCGCACCCGGACACCGCCGCGCAGCGCCTGATCGGCGGCGGCCTGGATGGTCGGTCCGTCCATCACCGGATCGGAGTAGGCGACGCCGACTTCGACTATGTCGCAACCGGATTCGACCATGGTGCGGCACACCTCGATCGAACCGGCCAGATCCGGATAGCCGGCGGGCAGGTAGCCGATCAGCGCGGCCCGGCCCTCCGCGCGACATGCGGCGAAGGTGTTCGCAAGGCGGGACTGCTGACTCACTGCTGGCTCTCCTTGTCGGCGGCGTGGTCGTCGAACAGCCCGAACCATCGTGCCGCCGTGTCCATATCCTTGTCACCGCGCCCGGACAGGTTCACCAGGATGATCGCGCCCTTGCCGAGTTCCTTGCCGAGCTTCATCGCACCGGCCACCGCGTGTGCGGATTCGATCGCCGGGATGATGCCCTCGGCGCGGCTGAGCAGCAGCAGCGCGTCCATCGCCTCGGTATCGGTGATCGGCTGGTATTCGGCGCGACCGATGTCCTTGAGGTAGGCGTGTTCCGGACCGACACCCGGATAGTCCAAGCCGGCCGAGATCGAATGCGATTCGATGGTCTGGCCGTCCTCGTCCTGCAGCAGGTACGAGTACGCGCCCTGGAACGCGCCTGGGGTGCCACCCGTGAAAGTCGCGGCGTGCCTTCCGGTTTCGATGCCGTCGCCAGCCGCCTCGTAACCGATCAGCCGCACACCGGGATCGTCGATGAAGGGGTGGAAGATGCCGATGGCATTGGAGCCGCCGCCGAC
This sequence comes from Nocardia sp. NPDC006982, assembly GCF_042869435.1. Taxonomy (NCBI): domain Bacteria; kingdom Bacillati; phylum Actinomycetota; class Actinomycetes; order Mycobacteriales; family Nocardiaceae; genus Nocardia; species Nocardia sp. NPDC006982. Next base: position 167,101 of record NZ_JBIAFV010000016.1, read on the forward strand.
GCAGGCCGTAACCGCATCCGGCAGCCGCCCGGTGAGCGCCCGCACCTGGGCACGGGCCTCCAGCCCGACGATGCGCTGGAGATCGCGCACCATCATCGGGAACGGATGCGGGCCCGCGGCGGTGCCGAAGCAGTAATAGGTGGCATCGGCATTGGTGACCCAGTCGCGCAGCGCCTCGTTGATCGCATCCTTGAGGGTCTGCGAACCGGTCCGCACCGAGATCACCTCGGCGCCGAGCAGCCGCATGCGGGCCACATTCAGCGCTTGGCGGGCGGTATCGACCGCACCCATGTAGACGACGCATTCAAGGCCGAGCAGTGCGCACGCGGTCGCGGTGGCGACGCCGTGCTGACCGGCGCCGGTCTCCGCGATGACCCGGGACTTGCCCATGCGCTTGGCGAGCAATGCCTGGCCGAGCACGTTATTGATCTTGTGCGAACCGGTGTGGTTCAGATCCTCGCGCTTGAGAATGATGCGCGCACCACCGGCGTGCTCGGCGAGCCGCTGGCATTCGAAGATCGGCGACGGGCGACCGGTGTAGTCGCGCTGCAGCCGGTCCAGTTCGTCGAGGAAGGCGGGATCGAGGCGACACTTCTCGTATTCGGCGGTGACCTCCTCGATCACCGCCATCAGCGCCTCGGGCACATGCCTGCCGCCGTAGACGCCGAAGTGGCCGCCCGGATCCGGCTCGTGGTCGCTGCGCTCATGGATACCGTCGGAAGCCTTGGGCAGTGCCGTCACGACTCCGCCTCGCCGGCGCTCGGATCCGTCATGCGCGCACGAGCCGCGGTGTCGATGGTTCCCTCGCTTCGCTCGCTCACTGTCGTCACCGACCCCGCCGCGCGGGCTTCGGGCAGGACGGATGGGTGCCCGCGGTCACCAGTTCGGAGACGGCCGCGCGCGGGTCGCCACTGGTGACCAGCCCCTCGCCGACGAGCACGGCATCCGCGCCGGCACCGGCGTAGGCCAGCAGGTCGGCGGTGCCGCGGATACCGGATTCGGCGATGCGGATGACCTCGGTGGGCAGACCGGGAGCGATGCGCGCGAAGACATCGCGATCCACCTCGAGGGTCTTGAGGTTTCGGGCGTTCACGCCGATCACGGAGGCGCCGGCCTCGAGGGCGCGGTCGGCTTCTTCCTCGGTGTGCACCTCGACCAGGGCGGTCATGCCGAGGGATTCGGTGCGGTCGATCAGCGAGCTCAGCACGTCCTGTTCCAGGGCGGCCACGATGAGCAGGATGACGTCGGCGCCGTGCGCACGGGCCTCGTGGATCTGGTAGGGCCCGACGACGAAATCCTTGCGCAGGATCGGGATATTCACGGTCGCGCGGACCGCGTCCAGATCGTCGAGCGACCCGTGGAAGCGGCGGCCCTCGGTGAGCACGCTGATGATGCGCGCTCCGCCGTCCTCGTAGGACTTGGCCAGACTCGCCGGGTCCGGAATATCCGCGAGCTCCCCCTTGGAGGGGCTGGCCCGCTTGACCTCGGCAATGACGCCGATGCCGTCTTCGAGGAGCGCGGCGCGGGCGTCCAGCGGCGCGGGTACCGCGGCCGCGGCCGCCTTGATCGCCTGGAAGTCCAGAAGGGCTTCCCGAGCGGCCACATCCGCGCGGACCCCGTCGAGAATCGAGTCGAGTACCGTCATCTGGCTCGAATCCTTTCTGGGGAGACGGACTTGCTGCCTGAGAATCCCCCCAGGCGCTGTCTCACCGATGCTGACAAAGAATAAATGGCTGCTTGTGGCGCAACTGCGCCGGGGTTTGTAGTCACCTGCTCAGACACCTCGATGTCTTTGTTTCCCCTGATCATGATCGGCGGAATCGTCGGTCGCCGGAGCGGGCCGACTCGCTTCCTCGGTCGGGTCGGTCCCCGCGTCCAACGCATCCCAGAGCACTCGCTCGGAAAGCTGACCCGTATCGCCGGCCGCCTCGTCGGTGCGCTGACGCGTCACCTGTTCGGTGGCGGCAGCCCTGCGGAAGACCGGATTGTCGTACTTGCCGGACAGGCGGGCGGCGTCCTCGGACATACGGGCCAGCAGGACACCGGCCACAAAGGCCGCCAGCGCTCCCAGCAGCGAAAGTACGGCCGGGAACTGGGACGTGACCACCTCGGTGACCGTTGCGCGGCCGGGCAGCTCCGCCAGGGTGGCGGCACGGGCCGCGGTCGCGCCGGATCTGGTCAGCAGGGCGAAGGCCGGAACGGCCGTCACCGCGGCGACCAAACCGATCAGGACACCGAACATGCGCCGCAACCAGCCGCGGGTCGCCAGCACCGCGGCGATTGCGGCCAGCAGTACCAGGGCCAGCGGAGTGAGCGCACCGAACCAGACACCGCCGTTCAGTTTGTCGGTGCGCGGTTCGGTCAGCCCGTCGGTGGACGAGACAGTCACCCACGTCATTCGGGAGGAGCCCCACAGCGCCGCAGCGGCGACGGCGAGCAGGACGATCGCGCCGACCGAATACTTACGCTTCGCGGTCTGCGAATCCGCCGGGGCGGTCGGATCGGTATCGGCGGGTTCCGAATCGGTCATTCCGCGCCGCCGTCCGCAGGTGCGCTATACGCCCGAACGGTTTTCGCGGCCGCCACTGCCCGCAGCACCGCCATGGCCTTGTTGCGGGATTCGACGTCCTCGTAATCCGGATCCGAATCCGCGACGATGCCCGCACCCGCCTGCACATAGGCGGTGCCGTCCTTCAGCAGTGCGGTGCGGATGGCGATCGCGGTATCCGCATCGCCCGCGAAGTCGAGATAGCCGACAACACCGCCGTAGACGCCGCGCCGGGTGGGCTCGAGTTCCTCGATGAGTTCCATCGCGCGCACCTTCGGCGCACCGGACAGCGTGCCCGCGGGGAAGCAGGCGTTGACCGCGTCCAGCGCGATCTTGCCCGGCGCGAGGCGGCCCGAGACCGTCGAGACCAGATGCATGACGTGGCTGTAGCGCTCGATGTGCCGATACTCGGTGACCCGCACCGTGCCCGGCTGGCAGACCCGGCCCAGATCGTTACGGCCGAGGTCGACGAGCATCAGATGCTCGGCGTTCTCCTTCTCGTCGGCCAGCAGTCCCTTCTCCAGCAGCAGATCGTCCTCCTCGGTGGCGCCGCGCCACCGGGTGCCCGCGATCGGATGTGTCGTCGCCACGCCCTCTTTCACGGTCACCAGCGATTCCGGGCTGGAGCCGACTATGGAGAACGCCGTGCCGCCGTCGCCGTCCGGGATGTGGATCAGGTACATGTACGGGCTCGGATTGGAGGCGCGCAGCATCCGGTAGAGGTCCAAAGGCGCGCCGTCGTAATCCATTTCGAAACGCTGCGAGAGCACCACCTGGAAGGCCTCGCCCGCCTCGATCTCCTTGACCAGGCGGCGCACGCCTGCACCGAATTCTTCGGTGGTGCGGCGGCGGATGTACTCCGGGTCGGGCTGATCGAAGACCGACACCGTCGACTCCGAGGACGCGGCCAGCGCGGCGGTCATCCGGTCCAGCCGGGCCACCGCATCGTCATAGGCCTCGTCGACTCGTTCGGCGGTGCCGTTCCAGTTGACCGCATTGGCGATGAGCGTGATCGCGCCCTCGTGGTGATCGAAGGCCGCGAGATCGGTGGCGAGCATCAGCACCATCTCGGGCAGCCCCAGATCGTCGGCGGCGAGGGTGGGCAGCCGCTCGATCCGGCGCACCGCGTCGTAGCCGAGATAGCCGACCATGCCGCCGGTCAGCGGGGGCAGGCCGGGCAGCCGCTCAGTCTGCAGCAACTGCAGGGTTTCGCGCAGCGCAACCAGCGGATCGCCACCGGAGGGCGCGTCCACCGGGGTGTGCCCGAGCCAGGCCGCTTCACCGTCGACAACCGTCAATGCGGACGGGCTGCCCGCGCCGATGAACGACCAGCGCGACCAGGACCGCCCGGTCTCTGCGGACTCGAACAGGAAGGTACCGGCCCGATCGGCGGCCAACTTGCGGTACGCCGACAGCGGAGTTTCGGAGTCCGCCAGCACCTTTCGGGTCACGGGGACCACCCGGTGCCCCGCGGCCAGTTGGTGGAACTGTTCGCGGGTCGTGGTGGTGGGGGTGGACGCGCCAGGCATGTGTCCATCATCCCAGGCGGCACCGACAGCCTTGTCGGCGCGTCCCATCCTCCTGAACCGACTGTCCGGTTCCGACGTGCTGCGGGCGCTGGTGACAGCCGTCACTACACTCGCCCCGTTCGATCTCATACGCGGTATCCATTTCGGGAGGAGACAACTGATGTACCCCTCGCAACCTGGTGCGCCGGACGGGCGGCGCGCCGCCAGCTCCGGCCTGCCGGGTCAACCCCCGCGGATGGTCGGCCTGCATTCGATGGGCGGATCACCGAGTTCCAACCAAGTCAACGCCCTAGCTTCCTTCGTCACCTACGTGAAGGCGCTGGAAGCCCTGGACAAGCACCACTTTCCGGATGAATACGCCACCCACAGCGACCGTATCAGGGAACTCAGGCCGCTCCTGCGCGCGCACGGAATTCTCGATGTCATGGAGATCAAAAATCCCGAGGTCGCCGCTCTCATCGGCGCTTAGTCGCGATAAGAACCCGTCATTCCGGTCTCCGGCGTGACGGGAACCGAGCGCGGGGGCGGCAAACCGACCTCGCGCCCGGTACTGTCCCCACTATGCAGACAGGTCAGCTCGCCCCCGAATTCGAGCTTCCCGATCAATCCGGCGTCCCGCGTTCGCTCGATGCGCTGCTCGCGAACGGTCCGCTGGTGCTGTTCTTCTACCCCGCCGCGAATACGCCGATCTGCACGGCGGAGGCGTGCCACTTCCGCGATCTGTCCGCCGAATTCACGGCGCTGGGCGCATCGTGCGTCGGCATCAGCACCGACAACGTCGACACCCAGGCCGGATTCGCCTCCAAACAGAACCTCGGATACCCGTTGCTATCGGATGCCGACGGCAAGGTCGCCTCGGCGTTCGGGGTGAAGCGCGGGCTGCTCGGCAAGCTCGCACCGGTCAAGCGGCAGACTTTCGTGATCGACCGGGATCGCAAGGTCGCCAAGGTGATCACCGGCGAGTTGCGGTCCGATGTGCACGCGGACGAGGCGCTGAAGTTCCTGCGCGAACGCGCTCTGCAGTAGCCCTGTTCGCGAACGCGCGGTAGCCACCGCGAAAAACGCCAGGTCTATCGCCGTTGATCTCCTAGTTGCCCGGCATACGCTGGGTTCATGACTTCGAGCGAGGTTCGGCCGGACGGGCAGAAATCCACGCTGGCCACGTGGCGCACCCGGATCATCGGCGCACTGGCGGTCATCGCCTTACTGATCATCGCCTACTTCATTCTGGCGGCGTTCATTCCACGCTGGTGGGCCCAGCGCATCGCCGAGTTGGTGAGCGGCAGTTTCAGCAAGGGCATCGGCTGGGGGCTGGTGTACGGCTTGCTCGGCACCGCCATCCCGCTGTTCCTACTGTTGTTCGCTGCATGGATCTGGAAGCGGCGAGCCGGGAAGTTCATCGCGGGTGCTGCCGCGTTACTCGCGGTGATCGTCGCGATTCCGAATCTGATGACACTGTCGATCGTGCTCGGCGGGAGTAGTGCCGCACATGCCGGCCAACGAATTCTGGACGTCGACGCGCCCGCCTTCCGTGGCGCGTCACTGGTGGGCGCCATTGTGGCGGTCGCGATTTTCCTCGCCGCATCGGCCCTGGTCAGCCGTCGATGGTGGCGGCGCAGGCATCCCGGCAAGCAGGCGGCACCGACGCCGCCCGCCGCCACTCCGCAAACGCCGACGGTCACCTAGGACACGTAGCCGACACGCCATCCGGCCCTGTGAGTGACCTCACGTCGCGGACCAAGTTCATGACGGTCGAGCGAAGTCGTGGCAAACTCATTCACGCGAGTGACCGTGAACATGCTTTTCGTTAATCGCTAGGTTCGCTAACAATAAGACGTCACTTGGCTCGAAAGAAGGCACCCAGTGACGAAGTGGCTCGACCCGGACGAACAACGAGCTTGGCGCGCGATCGTAGCGCTGATGACACGTCTACCAGGCGCTTTGGATACTCACCTGCAGCGCGAATCCGGGGTGACGCATTTCGAATACTGGGTACTCACGCTGTTATCTGAGGAGCCCGGCCACCGGCTGCAGATGAGTGAGCTTGCCCACAAAGCAAATGCATCGCTATCGCGACTGTCCCATGTGGTGTCGAAGCTGGAGCGAATGGGCTGGGCGCAACGGTCAGCAACCACCGGCCGCCGCGGCGTGCAGGCGGTGCTCACCGACGACGGCTATTCGAAGGTCGTCGAGGCCGCGCCCGGTTATCTGGATGCGGTGCGGCAGTTGGTATTCGATGGTCTCGACGCCGAACAGACTGCGCAACTCGCCGACCTCAGCGAACTGCTCGTCAGGCAGCTCAGCGACACGCTGAGCCAGTCCAACGGCAGGTCGGCGCCGGTCGAGGAGCTCGGTGAGCAGCCGAATTCCTAGCAGATCGGGCTCAGCTGTCGGCGAGCAGCAGGTCGGAGTCGAAACAGGTGTGCGTGCCGGTGTGGCAGGCCGCGCCCTCTTGGTCGACGACGAGCAGAATGGTGTCGCCGTCGCAGTCGAGACGGACCTCGTGCACGTACTGGGTATGGCCGGAGGTTTCGCCCTTGACCCAGTACTGCTGGCGCGAACGCGAATAGTAGGTCGCCTTGCGGGTTTCCAGCGTGCGGGCCAGCGCCTCGTCGTCCATCCAGGCAACCATCAGCACATCGCCGGTGCCGCGCTCCTGCGCGACCGCGGCGACGAGTCCGGCTTCATTGCGCTTGAGCCGGGCGGCGATGGCGGGGTCGAGAGTCATATCACCGTTATACAGGGGGCTCCCCGCCGGAACACATCGTGTAGTGCCGAAACACCATCCGCCGCGACAGTTCCTACTCCTCCGGCAGCGGAATCAGTTCGAGATGTTCGGCCACAGGCTTTTTGGCGCAGGCGGCCCGGCCGGTGACCAAATTCACCCCGCCCCGGTGGGCAACCAGCCATTTGCCACAGACACAACGCAGATAGCGAACCGAACCATGTGTCGACACCAGCATCGGCGATGACCAGGAACATGCGGGACACGTGGCGGACATGGTCGCTAAGCCTGGGTAACTGTCGAGCAGATAGCAATCACCGCCCCGGCGTGGCGGCCGAACTCTCCGAAGAAAATTCAAGCCGCGCGAGTGCGATTCAGCTCACCAAGGACCTGCAAGGCACGCCGTCGATCAGCCTCGCAGCCAAATCCATTTGGGTCACAACAACATCGGTGGAACCCTCGACCGCACCAACCATCGGCGTTACGGCACTGAGGTTTTCGCCGCCGAATTCCACCGGAGGCTGCGCAAATCTCCTGAGAACATCGGAGAGGCTATACCTTGTGCGAGGCAGTCACCGGTTGTGCGTCAGCTTCGTGTGCGCCGGGGCGCGGGCTAGCGCACGATGATTTGTTCTGCGCGCATGGCGGCTTTTACCTGGGGGATGGTGAGGTCGCCGAAGTGGAAGACGCTGGCGGCCAGGACTGCGTCTGCGCCGGCCTGTACGGCGGGGGCGAAGTGTTCGACCGCGCCCGCTCCGCCGCTGGCGATCACCGGTATCGACACCGCGTCGCGGACGGCCTTGATCATGGGCAGGTCGAAGCCTGTCTTGGTGCCGTCGGCATCCATCGAGTTGAGCAGGATCTCGCCGACGCCGAGTTCGGCGCCGCGCACGGCCCATTCGATGGCGTCTATGCCGGTGCCGCGCTTGCCGCCGTGTGTGGTGACCTCCCAGCCGGACGGAGTGTCGGGCCGGCCGTCCGGAACAGTGCGGGCATCCACCGACAGCACGATGCACTGGGAGCCGAAGCGCTGCGACATTTCCCGCAAGACTTCGGGGCGCGCGATGGCGGCGGTGTTCACCGATACCTTGTCCGCGCCCGCGCGCAGCAGCCGGTCGACATCCTCGACCGTGCGCACACCGCCGCCGACGGTGAGCGGGATGAAGATCTGCTCGGCCGTGCGGGTCACCACATCGATCATGGTGCCGCGGTCGCCGGTGGAGGCGGTGACGTCGAGGAAGGTCAGCTCGTCGGCACCCTGTAGATCGTAGGCGGCGGCGAGTTCGACGGGATCGCCCGCGTCACGCAGGTTTTCGAAGTTGACGCCCTTGACCACCCGGCCCGCATCGACATCCAGGCACGGAATAACACGTACCGCCAACGTCATCGGCTCACCCTTCTTCGAATCATGCTGTTTCCCCCACCCCGCCGGCTCCGTCGGCTGCCAGCCCCTGTCCTTCGTGCGCAGCCTCACGCATCGTCGACGACCGTGCAAATCATTTCGAGCAGTTCCTCGTGCACCCCCGGCGCGGCGGCGAGCACCGAACCCGAGGTGATGGTCCACGGATCCCCTGCCAGATCGGTAACCACCCCGCCCGCCGCACGCACCATCGCAACGCCCGCGGCGTTGTCCCACGGATGGTGCCCGAAGACGATCGCGCCACCGAGCACGCCCGATGCGGTGAACGCGAGGTCGATGCCGGTGGAGCCGTGCATACGCACCCGTGACGACAGCCTGCTCAGCGGACCGAGCAGGTCGAAACGGAATCGGCCGGGAATGCGTCCGGCGGAGTCCACATTGAACGCACCGAAGCCGATCATCGCCTCGCCGAGCTTCCCGTGCGGCAGGCGCGGCAGCGGTTCGCCGTTGAGCAGCACCGGACCATCGACGGCCGCCGAATAGCGCTGGCCGAGCAGTGGCAGCCAGGTCAGCCCGAGCAGCGGCTCCCCTTCGTGCACCAGTGCCAGCAGCATGCCCGAAAGGGGGTGTCCCGATGAGTAATTGAAGGTGCCGTCGATCGGATCGAGCACCCACGCGGTCCCCGATGTGAGCTGTGGACCGCCGAATTCCTCACCGTGCACCTCGATTCCGGTGCGGTGTTCGAGCTGTGCGGAGATGGTGCGCTCCAACTCCAGGTCGAGTTCGGTCGCGAAGTCGTTGCGGCCCTTGGCCACCGCGCTCGGCGCGCCGACCCCCTCGATGAAACGCGGGCTTGCCGCGTCGAGGATTTCGCCGGCGACGTCGAGCAGGGCCGGTAGTTCGGTATCGAGGCGGTTGGCGGTCATCGAATCGTCAGCGGACCGCGGCCAGCGCCTCGGGCAGCGTGAAGCGGCCCGCGTACAGCGCCTTACCGACGATCGAACCCTCGACACCCTCGGGCACCAGTTCGGCGATGGCGATCAGATCCTCGATGGTGGAAACGCCACCGGAGGCGATGACCGGCGCGTCGGTGGCGGCGCAGACCTCGCGCAGCAGATCCAGGTTGGGACCGGTGAGGGTGCCATCCTTGGTCACGTCGGTGACCACGTAGCGCGAGCAACCGTCACGCTCGAGGCGTTCGAGCACCTCCCACAGATCGCCGCCGTCGCTGACCCAGCCGCGACCGCGCAGCCGGTGTTCGCCATCGATGATCCGCACATCCAGGCCGACGGCGATGCGCTCACCGTGCTTGGCGATGGCGCGGGCACACCACTGCGGATCCTCCAGCGCGGCGGTGCCGAGGTTCACCCGCGCACAGCCGGTACCCAGTGCGGCCTCCAGGGATTCGTCGTCGCGGATACCGCCGGACAACTCCACCTTGACATCGAGTTCGCCGACGACCTTGGCCAGCAGTTCACGATTGGAACCACGGCCGAATGCCGCGTCCAGATCGACCAGATGCACCCACTCCGCACCGGCTTCCTGCCAGGCGAGTGCCGCGTCGCGCGGGGAGCCGTAGTTGGTTTCGCTGCCGGCCTCCCCCTGAACCAGGCGCACGGCCTCTCCATTGGCGACATCGACAGCAGGTAGCAGCACAAGACTCACGGATGCAGTTTAGTTGCTCGCTCCGCGCGCCCTATCCCCGGCCTGCGGAAATAGGGGTCCGATCACCCTTGCACATGATCATCGAGGATCCGGGTGAGCAGCCGGACCAGTTCGCGGCGCTCGGCGACGGAGAGAGCGGTGAGTAGATCGTCCTGGGCGCCTTCGATTCGTTGGTCAAGTTCGTCCAGGTGGCGGGTGCCCGCCTTGGTGATGGTGACGATATTGCGGCGGCGGTCGCTCGGATCCGGGGTGCGTTCGATCAGGTCACGCTCGGCCAGATCGTTCAGTGCGGCGACGATATCGCTGCGGTCGATGCGGGTGCGACGGCCGAGATCGGCCTGGCTGGCGGGGCCGAACTCGCCGAGGGTAGCCAGCAGGGCGTAGTGGTAGCGGCGGGATCCGGTTGTTTCGAAGGCGCGTTCGGTCGCCCTGTTGGCGAGGATGGCCACCTGGTTGACCAGTCGGGTGGGCAGAGCGCGCAGCCTGCCCGGGGTGTCCTCGTGCGCGATCTCCATGAGAGCAATGTAGCAAGACTTGTTGGTGCAACCCACGATCTGTTATCGTTGGACTCGCCAACGTTGGAGCAGCCAACATTTAGTTCGAAAGGTTCGACCGATGAGCAAGATCCGCCGCTTCCTCCCTCTCGCCGCACTGCCGCTGGCGCTGCTCACCGCCTGCACCACTGCCACCAGGGACGACACGCACCAACTCCGCGAACTGGTGGACCGCAACGAAATCACCGGACTGGTCAACCAATTGGGCCGCGCCTTGGACGAGGGCCGCTTCGATGACTTCCGCACGATCTACACCGCCGACGCGACCGCGAAAACCCCCGGCGGCCGGGCCGAGGGCCGTGACGCGCTCATCGCGCAGGCGAGCCGGAATCACTCCGACGACAAGCGCATTCAGCACTTCATCACCAATGTGATGATCGACCTGCACGGCGATGCGGCCGAGGTACGCGCGAATCTCATCGCCACATTCGCGCCGGCCACGACCGCCGTGTCGGAGCCGCAGTACACCCTCGGCGAGGTCTACCGCTTCGACGCGGTTCGTACGGCGGAGGGCTGGCGACTGTCGCGGGTGGAGACGACGCCCCTGTGGTCCACGGGCACCCGCCCCTAAGCCGGCTGCTCGAACCGCGCGTCGACCGTGGCGAGAACCCGTGTGCGATAACAACTCAACGTGGCGGCGACCGCAAATACCGCGGTCGCCAGCGCTGCCGCAATCCGAACCCACTCGCCTACCTGAAATTCGGTGGCCGCACTCTCGATCTCGGCGAGACTGTGCCGGGAGCGTTCGTCGAACAGAATCGTCGCGCGGGGCCACAGGTACAGGATCGACAGCAAGAACTGGCCACTGATGAGAGAAATCATCGATGCGCCGACCCATCCCCGGGCGAGGCGATACCGGACCGCTGCAACACAGGCGACCAGCGCGCACACCGTCAGCACGCCGCCGAGCGGGCGCATCACATCACCGACCGCGACCTCACTCATGAACTGCTGGGTCTGCGCCAGCGATTCGGGTACATCACGAAAGATATTGGGATACAACATGATCGTCTCGGTGAGGGCGGCCGCGAACGCGAAGCTCGCAACCGCGGCATAGACCCCGATGACGGTCAACGGAACCGTGGCGGATTTCATTGCGACCTCCCAGCCACAACCGTAGGCCCGCACTCCGGCATGGCGGATCAGGACGCATCCCCCACATAGCCGGCCTCCAGCTCAGGGTCTACCCGGAGAGCCGCCGACTACCGGTGCTTCCGCATCCGACGGCTACCGATACGCGCCGCATTGGATGCACGTCATCCTCGGCCTTTCCCGGCCTATACGGTTGTGAGCGAGTTGCCTCCGGACTACGTGAGGAGGATCGGTCGTGGGCAAGCAAAAACGTCGACGGCACTCGGGACGCGGCGCCGCCGGGGGCTCTGTATTCTGGTCTACGCAGTCCAGTGGGCCGGATGATTCCGAGCAGATCGCGAACGCGATCATGGCGACGGCAATGGAAGCCGCGCAGGGAAATGCCCGCGCCGCTGAGCAATTCGCGCAACAGCTCGTCGGGCGCGAGTCGCTGACGCATGAACAGGCGGACGGCGCGCACCTGGCGGCACAGCACATCATCGGCCGAATCTTTCAATACGGCTGGCTGCCGGAAGACATCCACCAGGTCGCGCGGCGACGCGTGGACCAGTTCGCGATCGCGCTACTCATCGATGTCATGGCCGCCTACGTCCGGCCTTTCGCGCCGGGATCAGTCGATGAGACCTGGCAGCTGCAGCTCGCCGAGTTGGGAGCCGACATCTGGTGGTCCGCATCAGAACCGCACCTCGGTCAGTGGGCCGCGAGGCAATTACTGACTGCGGCAGAGGCGGTAACGACTGTGGTCGAGGCGCTTGCGATGCTGATCCGACTACCCAAGCTCGAACTGATCCGGCCCTTGCCCGGCACTGCACGACCGCAAGCCGCAGCACACCACCACGCCGTCGACGTCAAGGTTCTGAGCCGAGTCCGCGGACTGCTCGCGAAGGCCGAGTCGACGTCATATCCCGAAGAGGCGGAGGCACTTTCGGCCAAGGCCCAGGAGCTGATGACCAAATACGCGCTCGATCGGGTACTCGTCGATGCGGGCAACGCTGTGCCCGATCTGCCCGGCGCGTGTCGGATCTGGTTGGAAACCCCCTATGCCGACGCGAAAGCGCTGCTCGTCGATGTGGTCGCAAAGGCCAACCGGTGCCGCGCGATCTTCGCCTCGGCATTCGGCTTCATGACCGTCGTCGGCGACGAAGGCGACTTGGAGGCAGTCGAATTGCTGACGACGTCGTTGCTGGTTCAGGCGACCAGAGCGATGATCGCCAGCGGCAACGAATCCGAGCGAAGCGCCGATGCCAGAAGCCGTGCATACCGCAAGTCATTCCTCATCGCCTATGCAACGCGCATCGGTGAGCGACTCGAAGAAGCGAATGAGACGACGATTGCGGAATCCCCGGATCCCGCGCGTTTGCTTCCGGTGCTCCGCTCCCACCAGCACAAAGTGGATGAGGCGTTCGACGCGCTGTTCCCCACCATCCGAGACCGCGGGATTTCCATCGGCAACGCCAATGGTTGGGCGGCGGGGCGTGCGGCAGCTGACAGCGCCCAGCTACAGGCTCGCCGCCCGATCAAGAAGTAGCTCTCACCCCCTGATGCACTGAAATACATTGCGGGGAGCTCTGATACGCAAAAAGGCCCCCAACTGTGTTGGGGGCCTTTCGCAATGATGTTCCGGCGGTGTCCTACTCTCCCACACCCTGTCGAGTGCAGTACCATCGGCGCTGGTGGCCTTAGCTTCCGGGTTCGGAATGGGACCGGGC
>NZ_JBIAFV010000017.1:0-178791 GCF_042869435.1 Nocardia sp. NPDC006982
TCGAGGCCCGCGTAGTGATCGGCGATTTCAAGGTCGATCACAACCGGCGGCACCGGCATTCGGCGCTGGGCTACCTGACCCCGGCCGAGTACGCTACGGCCTGCACCTGCACCCACCACCCGGTGGCCTGCGGGACCAACTGAACACGGAACGAAATCACCTGGACTCAATTCCGGGTGGTCTCGTCATCGGGGACCGCTCAAACCCTTTCCGCCCGCTGGCCCGAGGCTCAAACAACGGTCTACCTGCGAAAACACATGCCTGTAATTCACTACAGATCACCCTGTCTTAGAGCAAGTTGCGCCCAAAATGTGCCTGCAAATCGCAGGGCTGCGCCGGAGGAGTCCAAGTTGGACTCACCGGATTTCGTCAGGAACCGCTCGACATGATCGAGCGACCCGAACATCGGAGATTGACCATCAGGTGTGTACAGCTCCCAGCCGTACGGGGGACGGGGATTACGGCGCAGCCCGTACCCCCGTTCCTCCGCCATGGCACTGACTTTCTCAAGCTGGTCGACGATCGAGGAGTTGTCATCGGTCACTGGTCCTCGCCTTCAGCCCATTCGCGGACCGCGCTCACAAAGCGCTCCATCAACTCGGCTGGCAGCAGATCGACCGGAATCGGCGGTCCGACGAACGGGATCCGTTGCGGCAAGGCGGGGTCGTCGGACTCGACGATCTCGCTCATCGAACGGTCCTGACGTCAGGGGTGACGTGTCCGGCGTCGACCAGCGTCCAGAACGCCATGTGCTTCGCGGCGCACCGATCGGTGCCACATTCGCGGTGCCGCTGCATTTCGGCGTGCGCCTGCTCCGAGGTGTAGCCCTCAGCCGGGGCACGGTGCGATGGCTCCAATTGCCATGAGTCGGTGCGCAATGATCCTTGGTCCGCAATGCGTTCCAGGATCTCGGCCGCCGCTACCGCGCCATCGGGTACCGCATCGTCGCGATCGAGTAGCCAGGGAAGAAAAACGAACAGCAGCCAGCCGAGCAGCAGTACAGCCGCAATGGTGACAAGGGTGGCGATGAGTTTCGCGGTCATGGGCGTGCCGCCTTGGTGTGTGTCGTACGTGTCGGAAAGGGAAAGCCCAACGCGCCGAACGCCTTCGGGGGAGAACCCTCGGCACGTCGGGGCATCTACGAGCGTGTTCCTGGCAGGCGTGACCGCGCGGCGTCGCGACTGACGTCCAATCGGCACCCACAAGGGCGACATTTGGGTGTCATTTTCTCGGAGCAAGGTCTATCGTGGCCGACATGACCGCACCGAATACCGCCCTACGCGCCGCGCGGATGGGTCGGTTGATGTCCCAAGACGATCTCGCACGCGCACTGCGCGAGATCGGATGTAGCAGCGCCAACAAACGCCTCGTGCAGCGCTGGGAGTCCGGCACCACCCGCACCCCCCGCCCATCGCACGCCAGCGCACTCGAACGAGTCCTCGGGTTGCCGATCGAGCACCTCGGATTCGCGATGGCGCATGTGACCGACGATGGCCACGGCGGACACGACGTCGAGCCATCGGAGCCGGTCCGTCTCCAGCGCCCGAGCACCACGCCGCGACCGCGCCCCAATCCCGGTAATTACTCGGGCATCTGGCTGTCGCATTACGAGTACTACAGCTCGGGCCGGAAACAGACCTTCGGCACCGGGCACTACGTCGTCATCCTGCAGCACGGTGACCACCTCACCGTGCGGAGCCTGCCCGGCTCGGCGCCATCGGTCATGAGCATGGAACTCGATGTCGACGGCGGTGTCGCGACCGGTACGTGGACCGAGGACACCGATCCGCGCGGCTACTACCGGGGAGCCCGGTACAACGGGGCTATCCAACTACTGATCGAACCGACCGGGCACCGCTTGGTTGGCAAGTGGATCGGGTACGGCAAGAACTTCGACATCAATTCAGGGCCTTGGGAATTCGTGCTCCAAGACGCGTCGACGAGCAAGGCAACGATCGAGAAGTACGACCATCCGCCGGACTTCGATCGCGTGCCGCCGTTCGAGCCCGGCACCGAATAGCCGTCCTTAGCCCAGTGCCGCGACCTCCGCCAAGGTGTCGCGCTGGTCGAGCTTCTGTTCGATTGCCCGCCCAGCATGGACGAGGTTCCCGCACTCGCCGATCGAGTAATGCCCGGTCACGATGGGCTCACCGTAGAGCGGCATAGCCTTATGGTCCCGTGCCTTGCCTGCTGGGTCCGCGCTGGGGCGAGATGATCGCGTTGCGAGTGCGGGATATCGACTTTGTTCGTCGACGTATCACGGTGGCGGACAACGCGGTACAGCTCGGGTCGATCATGCCGAGGGGCAGACCAAGGGTAAGGAGATGCGCAGTGCCCGTCCCACGCTTCCTGTGGTCCATGCTCGCCGAGCACGTGAAGGGGCGGCGGCCGGACGCGCTTGTGTTTCCGCACCCCGACGACCCGGCGCGGTACCTGCCCGTCCGAAGACATCCGATGGTCGGTTCACCGGTGCCGTGAAAAAGTCGAAGGTGCAGCCGATTACGCCGCACGACCTACGGCACACCTGCGCGAGTCTCACGATCTCCGAGGGCGGGAATGTGCTCGCTCTCGCTGGGCTGCTCGGCCACAAGGACACCAAGGAGACGTTGAACACCTACACGGACTTGTTCGATGACGACCTGGACAAGCTCGCGAACGCGGCGTACGCGCCGAAGGATTGTGGGCAATTGTGGGCACGACGGACGATCACGCGTTCTGCGGGCAAGAAAAAGCCTCCCACCTGGCGATTCAGGTGGGAGGCGTAAGCGGTGGCGGAGGGATTTGAACCCTCGGAGGGGGGTTACCCCTCACACGCTTTCGAGGCGTGCTCCTTAGGCCGCTCGGACACGCCACCGCCGACAACCATACCGGACGGGGGGCGGATCGCTAAATCGGCTGTAGCGGGGGTGAAGGAGTCAGCGTTGGGCGCGGAAGAAGGCGTCGAGAAGGGCTGCGCATTCCGCTTCTAGGATGCCGCCGCGGACTTGCGGGCGGTGATTGAGACGGCGGTCCCGAACCACGTCCCAAAGGGAGCCGACGGCACCGGTTTTCGGTTCCCAGGCGCCGAAGACCAGGCGGCCGACGCGGGCGAGCACCAGTGCGCCCGCGCACATGGTGCACGGCTCCAGGGTTACCGCGAGCGTGCAGCCTTCCAGGCGCCAACCGTCGCCGACGACGGCGGCGGCGCGGCGCAGGGCGAGGATCTCGGCGTGCGCGGTCGGGTCGCCGAGGGCCTCCCTGGCATTGGCCGCGCGCGCGAGCTCACGGCCGTCGGCATCGAAGACGACGGCACCGACCGGTACGTCGCGATCACCCGCATCGGCTGCGGCGGCGATCGCCACGCGAACCATGTCGGTGTCGTCGGTGAGCAGGCTCACGTCAGCGCGGCAGCTTGTCCAGCACGGCCGTGAGTTCGTTGGCGAAGCCGAGCCGCTGGGCGATCATGCCGAGCTGCTCGTCCGGATAGAGATCGGTCTCGGCGAGGATCACGCTGAGCACGGGTTCGGGCAGGCCGAGGTCGGCGAGGACGCCGAGGTCGCCCTCCTCCCACGGCTCGATATCGTCGAGTTCGTCGGGATCGATGTCCGGAATTTCGATATTGAGGGCCTCGAGGACATCGGCGGCGATGTCGTAGTCGATCGCGGCCGTCGCATCCGAGACCAGCATCCGGGTACCGCTCGGCGCGGGCCGGAGCACGATGAAGAACTCGTCATCGATATCCAGCAATCCGAACACCGCACCGGAACTGCGCAATGCTTTGAGTTCTGTTTCCGCCGCGGACAAATCGGTGAGCGCGGCCTGACTCAGCGGACTACACCGCCATTGTCCTTCTTCGCGGACAACCGCCACTGCGAACCCTTCCACGTCGTCGTAATCATCCGACGCAGCCTTGTTCGTGCCCGAGCGCTGTGCTGCCATGCCGCAACGGTAGTCGGCTCGAGCCGAAATGTTGAAGTCGTATGCGAATCTGTTCCGATGACTCCTGACCAGAAAGCACCGGTGTGTGTCCTCGGGACAGGCTTGATCGGCGGTTCGCTGCTGCGCGCCGCGGTCGGCGCGGGCTATGACGCGTGGGGTTACAACAGGTCAGAGGCGGGTGGGCAGGCCGCGCGAGCGGACGGATTCGATGTCACCGGGGATCTGCTCGGGGTGCTGACCCGGGCCGCGGATACCGACGCGCTGATCGTCGTCTCGGTGCCGATGCCCGCGGTGGACCACATCCTCGCCGAGGTGGCCACCTTCGCGCCGCGCTGCTCGCTCACCGATGTGGTGAGCGTCAAGGCGCCGGTGGCCGAGGCGGTGCGTCGGCACGGGCTCGCGGCTCGTTATGTCGGCGGGCACCCGATGGCCGGCACCTCCGAATCCGGTTGGGCGGCTACCGATCCCGGACTGTTCCGTGCTGCGGTGTGGGCGGTCGGCGTGGATGAGGGCACCCATCCGGAACCGTGGCTTCGGGTGGTGCGCTTGGCGCTGGCCTGCGGTGCGGTGGTCGCCCCGGTGGTCGCGGACGAGCACGATCGGGCGGTGGCCCGGATCTCCCATCTGCCGCATGTCCTGGCCGAGGCGCTTGCGGTGGCCGGTGCGGCGGGCGGCGAGCTGGCGCTCGGACTGGCCGCGGGTTCGTTCCGTGACGGCACCCGAGTCGCCGCCACCGCCCCCGACCTGGTCCGCGCCATCTGCGAACCGAACGCCACCGCCCTGCTGGATGTGCTGGAGGAGACGCTCACCGTGCTCGGCGCGGCGCGCGACAGCCTCCGCGACGAAGGCACCCTGGTCGACCTCGTCGAAGCCGGGCACGACGGCCGTGAACGCTATGCAACCGCCCAGCGCTGGGAGATCACCGACATCCGCCCCGGCGACCACAACTGGCTGGAGGCGCTGCGCGAGGCGGGCCAACGTGGCGGGGTGATCACCCAGCTGGACTGATCGCAACGCGAGGGGCCGAACACCGAGGAGACAGCATCATCGAGTCGCTCGCGACCACTGCGCAGGGAATCACCGTCCGCCCCGGACTCGAGTGTTTGCGGCAAGCAGGCCGACGTGGCCGGGTGCTCGCGACCCGCACGCGCCACGATGCGTGCCACGCATTCGCCCGGCGTCCGTGCGGGGCGCGAAATGTGCGCGGCGCCGCGACAGCAATTCCCGCGTGCAGGTGCGAGGCAGCGGGTCGAATGCGCGACGCGGCGGGGTGCTCACGAAGCTGGGAGCGACCCGCACGCACCAGGCTGCGTGCCACGCATTCGCCCGGCGGATCCGTGCGCGGCGCCGCAGCAGCAATTGCCGCGTGACGGTGCGAGGCAGCGGGTCAAATGCGCTCGGCGAGACCCGGGTAGTCGAGGAGGAAGCCGTCGGCGTCGACGGTGACGGTGGCGCTGGAGACGGGAGAAAGCACGCTGATGCCGGTGGCGCCGCTGCTGTAGGTGAGGCTGGCTTCCTGGACCAGGAGGTCGGGCAGGCGGACGTAGACGACCGGGACCTGGATGTTGTCGACGCCGTTCTGCAGGGCGAAGCGGCGGATGGGGAGGGTGTTGAAGAACGGGCTGAGTACGACGTCGACGTCGAGGGCACCTGCGAAGGTGGAGCGGACGTGGCCGCCGCCGGCGTCGACGAGCCAGTAGTTCTCCTCGTCCCTGGCGATCGAGGCCTGGCGTTCCCCGGCAGCGGTGGTGCTGCGCAGGGACAGCCGCTTCGTGATGCCGTTCTCGTCGGTGACCAGGTCATACGACGCACTGAACGCGGGATGGTCGGCGCATTCGCCGCCGATCATGCGACCGGCGGCGCGGATGCGGTTGCCATTGAGCGTCACGCGGACGGACTCCATCCGTGACGCGTTGTGCGCGCGCCATGTGAGGATCGCCGGCCACCGCGATGTCGCCGGTTGGCTGTCGGGGCCGAGGTCTGGGTTCGTCACGTATCTACCGTAAGCGACGCAGGCCCCGTGCCCGCATCACACCAGCGACTCTCGCCATGCCGCGTGCAGGCCGGCGAAACGGCCGGTGCCCTCGATGAGCTCGCTCGGCGTGCCGTCCTCGACGATCCGGCCCGATTCCAGCACCAGCACGCGGTCGGCGATGGCGACCGTGGAGAGCCGGTGCGCGATGATCACGGCGGTGCGGTCGCGCAGCACCGTCTCCAGCGCGCGCTGGATCTGCCGCTCGCTCGGAATGTCCAGACTGGAGGTCGCCTCGTCCAGCACGATCACCGCCGGATCCGCGAGGAAAACCCTGGCGAACGCGACCAACTGCCGTTGCCCCGCCGACAATCGCCCACCGCGTTTGCGCACATCGGTGTCGAAGCCCTCGGGCAGCGCGGTGACGAATTCATACAGCCCGACCGCGCGCGCCGCCGCGAACACCTCCGCATCACTGGCCTCCGGCCGGCCGAGCCGAATATTGTCGGCCACCGATCCGGAGAACAGATACGACTCCTGCGTGACCATCACGACATTGCGCCGCAGATCCGCATCGGACAACCGCCGCAGGTCGATACCGTCCAAGGTCACCGTGCCGCCCGACGGGTCGTAGAACCGCGTCAACAACTTGGCCAACGTGGACTTGCCCGCACCGGTGGCACCGACCAGTGCGATCACCTGCCCGGCCGGAATCTGCAACGAGAACTCCGGCAATACCGGACGCGCTCGACCGCTCGGCGGCACCGCACCAGAGCCATCCGGCACGACACCCGCAACACTGCGCGCGGCGGAATCCACGAGCACGGCATCGCCCTCCGACGACTCGGGCACCCCTGGAGATCCGTAGCCGAACCACACTCGGTCCATCCGCACGGCACCGGTCGCCTTCGCCAATGTGATCGGCTCGTCCGGTTCCCGAACCGAGGGTTCCTCCTCGAGCACACCGGAGATCTTCTCCAGCGCGGCCGCCGCGGACTGGTAGGCATTGAATACCTGGGCGAGCTCATCGAGGGGACCGTAGAACTCGTTGAGGTACAACAGGTATGCCGCGAGGACGCCGACGGCGAGGTTGCCCTCGATCACCTGCCAGGCGCCGACCACGATGACGATCACCGTGGTCAGATTGCCGAGCAGGCGGGTGAGACCGGCATAGTCGCCCATGCCGCGCATCGCCGCGGTGGTGGCCCGGAAGTATTCGGCGTCCTCGGTTGCCAGCACCGATTCGTTGCGGGTCTCGCGACGGAAGGCCTGTACCGCGCGCATGCCGCCCATCGACTCCACGAACTGCACGACCACTTTCGCGATGGCGCCGCGGGTGCGCCGGTAGCCCGCTCGCTGCCTGCGCTGCGCCCAGCGGGTGACCAGCGCCAACGGCACGAATCCGAGCAGCACGATCGCGGCGAGCGTCTGATCGAGGTAGATCAGCAGCACCGCGATGGTCAGCACCGAAAGGATCGCGCTCAGTGCCTGATTCAGCGCGCTCTCCAGCAGCTGCTGCAGAGTTTCGATGTCACCGGTCAGTCGTGCGACGACCTTGCCGGAGGTGTACTGCTCGTGGAAGGCCACGCTGAGCCGCTGCATATGGGCGAACAGCCGGACCCGCAGATCGAAAAGCACACTCTGGCTGAGCCTTCCGGAGATCCGCAGGAAGACGAAGGTGGTAAAGACACCGACGCCGACCGCGCAGAGGTAACCCGCGACGGTGCGTGCCAAGGGCGCCCAGTTCCCCGCGGCCCCCTCGGCGATGCCGACGTCGAGCCCGTGCGCGACGAACAGCGGCGCCGACACCATCGCGGCATTGTCGAGCACGATCAGCAGCAGGGCGAAGACCGCGAGTTTGCGGTACGGCCGGACCAGGCTCAGCAGCAGGCGCCGAGATCGACCGGCCAGCACGAGATTTCCGGTCTCGGTGACCGCCTTGTCCTCGTTGGCGATGCCGCGCCAGTCGGCGACCTCGTCGCGGTCGGCCGAATCGGCGGCGGGGACGGTGGTTTCGGTGGTGGTCATGATTCACCTCCCATCAGCTCGCGGTAGCGACTGCTGGTTTTGAGTAGTTGATCGTGAGCGCCTTCGGCGACGATCCGGCCGTCGGTGAGCAGTGCCACCCGGTCGGCCAGTGCCGCGGTCGAAGGTCGGTGCGCCACAAGCAATGTGGTGGCACCGGCCAGTACTGTGCGCAGCCGTTCCTGGACGCGCTCCTCGGTCTCCACATCGAGTGCGGACAGCGGGTCGTCGAGCACCATGATCCGAGTCCGCTCCCCCGCGCTTGCTCGCGCGAGCACCGCGCGGGCCAGAGCCAGCCGCTGGCGCTGACCGCCGGACAGGCTCAGCCCCTGCTCACCGATTCGGGTATCCAGTCCCCACGGCAGGTCGTTCACGAAATCGGTGGCCTGGGCGACATCCAGCGCGCGCCGCACATCGTCGTCGGTGGCCTCCGGATCGCCGAGCGCTACGTTTTCCCGCACACTCGCCGAGAACAGCACCGGCTCCTCGAATGCCACCGAGACCAGCGAACGCAGATCGGACACCCGCATCGACGCGATATCGATGCCGTCGATGGTGATGGCGCCGTCGGTCACGTCGTAGAGCCGCGGAATCAGGTTGAGCAACGCCGTTTTGCCGCTACCGGTCGCGCCGACCAGCGCCACCGTCTCACCCGGCCGCACCTTCAGCGAAATATCTTGCAGCACTTCACCTTTTGCGTCCGGAAAAGCGAAACGCACACCGTGCATCGTCAGTTCGCCGACGATGCGCTTCGGCAGTGCCACCGGATCCGCCGGATCGGTGATTTCGACGGGGGTGTCGATGATCTCCCAGAACCGGTCCGCCGCCGTGCGCGCATCGTTCAACTCGGCGAGCAGGAAGCCGGTCCAGATGATCGGCCACTGCAGGAAGGTCGCCAGCGTGATGCTCGCGACCAGCGTGCCGAGCGTCATCATCTCGTGCGCGACGGCGTAACCGCCGTAGCCGAGCGCGAATGCGATGGCCAGTTGCGGCAGGCACACCATCGCCGACCAGAGCGTGGCATCCAGCCGCACCTTGAGCAGTTCGGTCTGCTGCAGTTCCCGTGACTGCGCGGTGAACCGCCCGCCGAAGAACGCACCGCGACCGAATGCCTTCAGCACCCGGACGCCCTGCGCGGACTCCTCGGCAGTGGTGGCCAAGTCACCGGCCTGATCTTGCGAGCGCCGCGAGGCCACGCCATAGCGCCGCTCGAATCGCACGCAGACGTAGGACAGCGGGATCGCGAGGACCGCGAAGGTCAGCCCGATCTGCCAGCTCAGCGCGAACAGCACCACCAGACCGATCGGAATCACGATGAAGTGGATGATCAGGAACGGCCCCGCGAATGCGACGAACCGCTTCATAGTGCCCATATCGTCGACCGCGCGGGAGAGCAATTGGCCGGACTCCCAGGAATCGTGGCGTCCGATCGAGAGCGTCTGCAGTTTGCGGAAGATCTTGGCGCGCATCTCGATCTCGAACTGGGCCGCGGGCTTCGCGATCAGCCACCGCCGACCCCATACGCCGCACGCCTCCAGCAGACCGAGCGACAGCACAAGCAGCACCGGAAACACGATGCCGCCGAAATCGCGCCGCTGGATCGGGCCGTCGATAATCCGCGCGATGACCAGCGGAATCATGATCGCCGTCAGGGTGGCGAGCACCGCGAGCGTGGTGGCCCCGAGCAGCGTGAACCGATGCGGCCGCAGATACGGCCAGAACCGGCGAAGCGATTGCAGGCGGCCCGGCGCCGCGGCGGCCGGCCGCTCCGGTCTGTCGACCTCCGTGTCGGCCAACGGCGTATCGAGCGTGACGGACAAAGCTCCCCCTCGTGATCGTCTTGGATTGGCTGTGTCGCGAACGGATCCCGGGTGATGTTCGCATCGGGGTCCGACATTTCAGCGTGGCATCAGTCCCGAGATCGGCCAACCGATTTTCCGCCACGTCCACAGCCAACAACCTCGAGTAACCTCGAGGTCAAGAACCCCGCAACACCCCCGAACGCACCGCACACGACATCGGCGCCCGGATGCCCGGGCGCCGATTGCCGCTACTTCAATTCTACCGTCGTATAACCCGAGATCAGACGGTCACATCCTCCGAATCAACCGGCGCGTCCGGGAAGTCCTGCTGCTGATAGCCGCCGCGCAATGTGCCCTCCAAATACGCGGTGCGGCAGGCGCGCCGGGCGATCTTGCCACTGGACGTGCGCGGAATCGAGCCCGCCGGAACCAGCAGCAGATCGCGCACCGTGACGCCGTGGCGCTGTGCGATCGCGCCGCGCACGATATCGGCGATCGGCTGCGGATCCAGCTTCGCCGCACCGGTGCCGCGCTCGGCCACGATCACCAACTGTTCCGAGGTGTCATCGGCATCGAAGGCGAGGCCGGAATGGCTGCCCTGTTCGAATACCGATGCGGGCAATTGATTCGCGGGCACCGAGAATGCCGCGACGAATCCGGGCCGCAGTGCGGTGTCGGATTCCTGCGCCGAGAATTCCAGATCCTGCGGGTAGTGGTTACGACCGTCGACGATCACCAGATCCTTCACCCGGCCGGTGATATACAGCTCGCCGTCCAGGTAGACACCGAAGTCGCCGGTGCGCATCCACTTCGCGTCCGGATCGGTGCCCTGTGCGTGGCTGCCCTCCGATAGTCGCTGCGCCAAGATGTTGTGGAAGATCGCGACGGTTTCATCCGGCCGACCCCAGTATCCGATGCCCATATTGTCGCCGTGCAGCCAGATTTCGCCGACTTCGCCGTTACCGCGCTCGATGCCGGTTTCCGGATCGACGATCACCGCCCACTGCGATAGCGCCACATAACCGCAGGACACCTGTGCGATCGAATTCTCCGTGCCCTTCGGCACTTCCACCATCCGCCCGGCGTTGAGCTCATTGCGATCGACGTAGACGACCTTCGCCTCGTCGGTGGCCCTGGTCGCCGAAACGAATAGCGTTGCCTCGGCCATGCCGTAGCAGGGCTTCAGCGCGGTCTTCGGCAGACCGTACGGCGCGAATGCATCGTTGAATTTCTGCATCGACGACACCGAAACCGGCTCGCTGCCGTTGATCAGCCCGATCACATTCGAAAGATCCAGTTCCTCATCGGCTTTCGGCTTGCCGCGGGCCGCCGCATGTTCGTATGCGAAATTCGGTGCGGCCGCGAAAGTTCCGGCGCCGTCGGAGGCGGCGGCCAGTTCCTTGATCCAGCGATACGGCCGCCGCACGAAAGCGCTCGGCGACATGATCGTGATGAATCCGCCGCCGATGGTCGGCAGGATCACCGACAGCAGACCCATATCGTGGAACAGCGGCAGCCAGGTTACGCCACGGGAATTCTCTTGTACCCCAATGGCATCGATCATTTGCAGCAAATTGGTGCCGACCCCGCGGTGGGTGATCTCGACACCGGCCGGGGTCCTCGTGGAGCCGGAGGTGTACTGCAGATAGGCGACGCTGTCGATATTTATTTCCGGTCGCACCCAGCTCGAGCCGACGCTGTCCGGAATCGCGTTCACCGCGATAATCCGCGGACGCTGGGCCGCCGGGAGGTACCGGAAAAAGTTCCGAACACCCGCGGCGGCCGAACCGACGGTCAGAATCGCCGATGGTTTGCAGTCATTGAGCACCGCGTGCAGGCGATCGGTGTGGCCCTGCTCATCCGGATCGAACAGCGGCACCGCGATATTGCCCGCGTAAACCGCCGCGAAGATCGAGACGACGTAGTCCAGCCCCTGCGGGGCCAGCACCGCCACCCGATCACCCTGCCGAGTCACCTGCTGCAGCCTGGCCGCGACGGCCCGCAGCCGCACGCCGAATTGATGCCAGGTCAATTCGATGTACTCGCCGTCACGCTCGCGCGAGTAGTCGATGTAGCGGTAGGCGAGCTCGTCGCCGTTCTCCGCGCTGTGCTTGTCGACGAAGTCGATCAGGGTCTTGTCGCCACGGATTTTGATATTGCCCTGATCGTCCAAATAGTCGTCAAAGGTCTCGTCGATCATCGCCTTATCCTTTTGCCAACGCAGGCACTCAGGCCGTGCGATTACACCGAACACAGGTCGATAACGAAGTGTCGGGAAGGCTAGCAGGTGCGCCTTCCCGACTTGGCTCAGTACCGCCCGAAAGCGATCGCGACGTTGTGCCCGCCGAAACCGAACGAGTTGTTCACGGCGTAGTCGATTCGTCCGGGTCGGGCCTCGCCCTTGACCACATCGAGCTCGATTTCTGGATCCTGATTATCCAGATTCAGCGTCGGCGGAACGATGCTGTCGCGCACCGAGAGCACCGTCAGCACCGATTCCAGGGCGCCGACCGCACCGATCGAATGGCCCAGTGCGGATTTCGGCGCGTAGACCGAAACATGGTCGCCCACGGCGGCATTGATGGCCTGCGCCTCGGCGGTATCGCCGATCGGGGTCGCGGTCGCGTGCGCATTGACATGGCCGACATCGCTTTTGCTGATACCGGCCTTCTGCATCGCCCTGGTCATCGCCCGCGCGGCGCCCTTGCCCTCGACATCGGGTGCGACCAAATGGAAGGCGTCGGAAGTGATCCCGGCACCCATCAGACGCGCGTGAATGGTCGCGCCGCGCGCCTTGGCGTGCTCCTCGGTTTCGATGACCATCATCGCGCCCGCCTCACCGAAGACGAATCCGTCGCGATCCTTGTCGAACGGTCGCGAGGCGGCCCTCGGGTCCTCGTTGCGGGTGCTCATGGCGCGCATCATGGTGAATGCCGCGATCGGCACGGCCTGGATGGAACCCTCGACCCCGCCGGCGACCACCATGTCGGCATCGCCCATCACGATCATCTGCCAGGCATTGGCGATCGCCTCCGAACCCGACGAGCAGGCCGAGACCGGTGTCACCACACCCGCTTTCGCACCGAGTTCCAGGCCGACGCAGGCGGCCGCGCCGTTGGGCATGATGCGCTGCACGGTCAGCGGCGACACCTTGCGGTAGCCGCCGTTCTGCAGCCGGTCGCGCGCGTAGGTGATGAATTCGCCGCCGCCGAGGCCGGTACCGATGGCGACGCCGAGGCGGTTCTTGTCCACCTCCGGACTGCCCGCATTGCGCCAGACCTCACGGGCCAGCACCACGGCCATCTGCTCCACATACGACAGGTGCAGTGACTCCTGCCTGGTGAGGCAATCCGCCGGCTTCACCTTCAGATGTCCGCCGATGCGTACGGGTAGCTCGAACTGCTCGATAAAGCTGTCCTCGAGGACATCGATGCCACTCTCGCCGTTGAGCAGGCCCTTCCAGGTGGAGTCGACATCACCGGCGATCGAAGTGGTCGCCGCCAGACTGGTCACGACAACGTTGGGATAGTTTCCGTTCTTGGTGGACGGAATCTGCATTTCGCTCACTTTCCTGGCGTCACTCTTGGGATAAACCGGGAACTGCGCGTGGAAGGTCATCGAACGACCGAGCAAACCGTGATTCGACCGTGAGCATTGCTCGGGGCATCCGGTCGGATCGGGTGCTCGACACATTACCGTGGCGGTCGCTGGTCGTCGCATTCGATGCTCGAGTAACCTGCTGAGCGGATACGCAGCGCTGGTGGTTCCGAGCGATCCGCGAGCAACCGCGAGAAGGGATGACTGTGACGGGCGGGCGGATGGTCGGGCTGTTCGCCGGTATCGGCGGGCTGGAGCTCGGCCTCGGGCGCCACGGCTGGCACACCGAGCTGCTGTGCGAGATCGATCCCGGTGCGCGGGCGGTGCTGGCCGCGCGCTTTCCCGGGATTCCGTTGCAGGGGGACATCACTCGGCTGCGTGCCCTGCCCGCCGGGACCGAGCTGGTCGCCGCCGGATTTCCCTGCCAGGACCTGTCGCAGGCCGGACGCACCGCGGGCATCACAGGTAAGCGCTCGGGTCTGGTGGACGAGGTGTTCCGGCTGGTGCGCCGTCAGCGTGGACCGCGCTGGCTGTTGATCGAGAATGTGCCGTTCATGCTGCAGTTGGGTCGCGGGGCCGCCATGCGGCACATCACGAGCGCGCTGGAGGAGCTCGGCTACACCTGGGCATACCGGTTGGTGGACGCGCGCGCGTTCGGGCTGCCACAGCGCCGTCAGCGGGTGCTGATGCTGGCTTCGCGCACCGAGGATCCGCGTCGGGTGCTGTTCGGCGACGATGCCGGACCGCTCGATCTCGGTGACCCGGAACAGGATCCGTGCGGCTTCTACTGGACCGAGGGGGTGCGCGGGCTCGGCTGGGCGGTGAATGCGATCCCGACGCTCAAAGGCGGTTCGGCACTGGGGATCGCGAGTCCGCCCGCGGTGCGGTTGCCCTCGGGCGAGCTCGTCACGCCGGGCATCGTCGACGGCGAGCGGCTGCAAGGCTTCGACGCCGACTGGACCGAACCGGCGACCACTGCGCCCGGAATTCGGCACGGACACCGATGGAAGCTGATCGGGAATGCGGTGAGCGTGCGGATGGCGTCCTGGGTCGGCGCGCGGCTGGCCGAGCCACTCGACCCGATTCCCGGCGATGAGCCGTTGCCGCCGGGGCGGCCGTGGCCGGTCGCCGCGTGGGGTCGCGCGGGTAACGCCTATCGGGTGCCGGTTTCGACGTGGCCGGTGCACGAGCCGTACGAAGACCTGCAGCATTTCCTCACCGATTCACGACTGCTCTCGGCGCGTGCCACCGCCGGTTTCCTGCGGCGCACCGGAATGGGCAATCTACGGTTCCCGCCCGGATTTCTGGCCGATGTGGAAAGTCATCTCGATCGGATGGGCGGCTGGGCGGCATGAGGTTCGGTACGTCATGAACCCGGCTCGGCATCCGCTCACCGACGCCGCGACCAGTGCGCGGATGGCCCGTCAGCGGCGGACCGGAACCCGGCCCGAACTCGCGCTGCGCCGGGAATTGCATCGGCGCGGACTGCGCTATTTCGTCGATCGGGCGCCGTTGCGCGGGCAGCGTCGGCGGGCGGATCTGGTTTTTCCCCGGCTGCGCGTCGCGGTGTATGTGGACGGATGTTTCTGGCATCGGTGCCCGCAGCACGCGACCGATCCGAAGAACAACGCGCAGTGGTGGGCGGACAAATTGAGCGGAAATGTAGCCCGTGACCGGGCCACCGATGCGGCGCTGGCGGCCCAGGGATGGCTGGTGATCCGTGTATGGGAACACGAGGACGCCATTGTGGCGGCGGACCGGATCCAGACCGTATTGGCCGCGAGACGCTAGCTGAATCGTTGGAGCGACCAGCAGTCGCTAGCGGCGTTCCCGCACCCGGACCAGCGAGCGCGGCGCGTGCGCGGCCAGGTAGCCCGACACCGCCATTACCGTCAGCACCAGCATCCCG
Source organism: Nocardia sp. NPDC006982 (assembly GCF_042869435.1). Taxonomy (NCBI): domain Bacteria; kingdom Bacillati; phylum Actinomycetota; class Actinomycetes; order Mycobacteriales; family Nocardiaceae; genus Nocardia; species Nocardia sp. NPDC006982. The sequence goes on from NZ_JBIAFV010000017.1 coordinate 15,224, forward strand.
GCGATGGCCGTTGTGATTCCGATCATGGGGACCTCCTCAGTTCTACCAACCATCGCCGACGGACCTGACAGAACCCTGTGTTCGAGTTGGTAATGAGGTGTGTGGAAGACCGGTCGGTGCGGACACACGCACCTACTGTTGATCACCGGACCAACGAGGAGGCGGAGAATGGCCCAGTGACTGATAGCCGGAGGCTCGCCGAACGACACGTCCGGGTGGCCTGCGGGCTCATCGCGGTCGCGATCGCGATCGCCGGACTCTGCTATTCGTCGTGGTTGCTCGAGTTCGTGCTGAAGATCGACGTCGATCCGGTCAACTCGTTCCTCAGCGAACTCGATGCCGTCGGCAAACCGCATCGCGAGTTGTTCGCGACCGCCGACAAGATCGTCGGCGCGTTGCTGATGCCTGCCGCGATCGCCGGGCTGCTGTTGTTTCCGCGCCGCAGATTCACCACCATCGGCTGGATCGCGCTGTTCTGCTTCGGCGCCGCGACCATCGGCGACGTGCTGCTCCCGCTGCGCGATTGCACCCCGCAGGACAACGCCGAATGCGGCGGCGGTGGCAGCGAACTGTTCCCGCAATTGCATCAGCCGCACGCGCTGACCAGCACCATCGCGGTCACCGCCATCGCCATCGCGACCTTCGCGTTCAGCGTGGCCGCCTTCCGATATCACCGCTGGCGGATCCTGCGCGAGGCCGGCGTGGTGGTGCTGGTGATCGGGTCGGCGGCGACCGTGTGGATGTTGGTCGCCGACAACCTGACCGGCAATTACGCGCTCGGTGTCGCCCAGCGGATCCAGGTCGGATCGATGTCGCTGTGGCTGATCACGTTGGCGGCCGCGGTGATTCTGGAAGGCCGCGAGTGGGTCGAGAGTGATTCGAGTTAGTCGATCTCGAGCTCGACCGTGTGGGTGTCGAGTTTCGCGGGCAATTTGGTGGTGTCCACCTCGAGGATTTCGCCGGTGTCCTGCAGGCCGTTGGGCAGCGTCTTGGGTTTCAGGCCGAAGGGTGGCTGCTCGCCCTTGCTGGCGGCAAGGCCGAAATCGCTGTCGTTGGCGATGTAGAGGGTCTTACCGCCGTCGAGCGTCGCGACGCCCTCGATCTTGTCGTGACCGAAGAACTTGCCGTCGGCGTTCAGGCTCGTGACAAGGGCGGCGAAGTCCAGGTTCGAGGTCTTCGCGGCGGGGGTGACGCCCACTTTCTTCAGCGCCGCGGTCGCGTCATTCGTCGAGACGGCGCCGACCAATGTTTCCAGCGGCTTGCCCTCGATCTGGAGGCCGCCGCGTTCCGGATCGTATTGTGCGCCCGGAACCTTCGAGTCCGGACCGACGTCGGTGGCACCGGAGATATCGATGGTCCACAGCTTCTTATCGGCCTTCGGAGGCAGGTTGCCGTCGCGTTCGTCGACCAGGAAAGTGGTGGCGCTCAGCGCGGTGATCTCGGAGTCGGCGACCTTGGTGGTCTTCGGATCCTGCAGCGGGAGGACGAATTCCTTGACCGCCTTGGTTTTCAGGTCGACGGTGACGATGCGGGTCATCGCCACGTCTTTGGCCGAACCGCCGAGGCCGGGAGTATTCAAGCCGCTCTGCACGACGCCGACGAGGGTGCTGCCGTCAGGGGTGATGGTCAGGCCCTCCATGCCCTGATTCGGGGTGCGCAGCGAAAGTTCCTTGGGCAGACCGGATCCCGGGGCGAATCGCTCCAGTTCGCCGCCCTTGGCGTCGAAATGCACCAGGAACGGGCCGTATTCGTCGGAGACCCAGAAGGTTCCGTCGGGCAGGGCGACCAGCCCCTCCGGGTCGAGGCCATGGTCGGTGGGCGGCAGGACATTTCCGGCGAGGTCCTTGATGGTTTCGCCGGTACTCGCGGCGACATCGACCTGGCCGTTGAACGGGGTGCCGTTGGCGGTGTGCAGATCGATCGTGGATTGCAGGACCGCGCGATTGCCGACCAACTTGAATCGACCGATCTTCGGCACGAAACCCGGTGTGGGGGTGAGCTTCTCGTTTTTACCGGGACCGTCCACGTTGGGGCCGCGATCGGTGAGTCCGTAGAACTCGCCCGCTGCGCCGGGCACCGGGGTCCATGCGGAGCCGTAACCGCTGGCCTGCACGGTGGTGCCGCCGAATTCGCCGAGCGGCGGAACGTCGGTGGTGTACAGGCGAACCGCGTCGGTGGTGGTGACCTTCAGCTCGTCGGTGCCGGTGTAGCCCGCCTTCGGCTGGTAGACCAGTGCGCCGTCGAGGCGGCGGGTCAGCGTGCCGTGTTCCGGATCGGCGATCGTCACGGCGGCGGTGCCACCGGTGGCGGCCAGCAGGTCGTCCAGGGAGATCACCAGCGGCTGGTCCTTGGCCACGGTGAAGTCGGCCTTGGTATCCGAGGACGAGCAGCCTGCGGCCAGCACGCCCACACAGAGGACGGCGACCGCGGTGATACGAGGGTGCGCTTTCATCGTGTCTGCCTATCGCAGACAGCCGACAAAAGCCCTACGTCCGAATGACCAGTTGGTGTCATGCTGTCGCCATGGGTGATCGGATGAATATCGCGTCGGGGTCGGAGTTCGAGGATATCGTCGGCTACTCGCGGGCGGTTCGCGTCGGCAATACCGTCGCCGTCAGCGGCACCACGGCATCGCTGCCCGGTGGCAATGCGGTCGGCGGCGACGATATCGGCGAACAGACTCGAGAAGCACTGCGCCGCATCGGCACCGCGCTCACCGAGGCGGGTGCGAGCCTGGCCGATGTCGTTCGGACGCGGATCTTCGTCACCGACATCGCTCGCTGGCCCGAGGTCGCGAAGGCGCATGCCGAGGCATTCGGCGATATCCGTCCGGCCGCGTCGATGTACGAGATCAAGGCGCTGATCACGCCCGCGCTGCTGGTCGAGATCGAGGCGGACGCGATTTGTGCGACGGTTCCGGGTTCGGATCGCTAAGGTCGGTTCGGTGACCAGCGACGCGCCGGAGACCACCGTTCAGCTCGAAACCGTCGCCGCGGCGACGAACCGTCTGCTCGATACCATTCGCGGGCTCGACGATGACGTGACCGTGCCCTCGCTGCTGCCCGGGTGGACGCGGGGACATCTGCTCGCGCACCTCGCCCGCAATGCCGACAGCCTGGTCAATCTGCTGCTCTGGGCGCGGACCGGGATCGAGACACCGCAGTACGCCAGCATGTTCATTCGGGATGCCGATATCGAGGCGGGTGCGCCGCGGCCACTTGCCGAGCAGCTGGCCGATAACGAGGCGGCGGCGAATCGCTGGCTGGCGCTTGCGCAGTCCGCTCCCGAGGAGGCGTGGACTGCGACCGTTCGGACCAGGCAGGGGCGGGCTATTCCGGCGACCGAGGTCATTTGGATGCGGCTGCAAGAGGTGGAGATCCATCATGTCGATTTGGCGGCCGGTTACCAACCTGGTGACTGGCCAGAGGATTTCGTTGCTCGGCTGCTTCCGCGGGCCGCTGCCGATTTGACCAAGGGGATTGCAGCTGGGGCTGATCCTTCAGTTGCGTTCGAGGTGCGCAGCACTGATACGGACTTCACGGCGACTGTTGGGAGTGGTTCTCCTGACCACACCGTCCGCGGGCCCGCTTCTGCCTTGCTCGCGTGGCTGCTGGGTCGTTCCGATGGTGCCGAGCTCAGTGGCGCGCTGCCGACGCTTCCCTCGTGGAAATAGCGGCGCGAGGAGAGCACCTCGCTACGTTGCGGATCGGCGGCCGAGCTTCGTCTGTCACGGCGACCGGAGGCCCGGTATCTCGTTGTGTGCGCGGCCCCGGCGGGCCCGGCCGGCCACAGCGTGAGCGAGGAAAACCAGCGACCATACAAGGATCAACGTGACTGCCAGTCCGACGGAATAGTTGCGGTCCAGGACGGTGGGATTGCTCGGCATGCCCTCGCCACGGTCGAGGACCGGGAGGGCGATCAAGACCAGCGCGACCGAGCAGATGGCACCGCAGGCGGTGACGGCCCACCAGGTGCGCGGCAGCAGGTGGCGAGCGGTGAGTCCGACCGCGGCGCAGATCGGGGCGAAGACCGCATCGTGCAAGAGGATTCCGCCCGCGAACCAGATCGCGACCGAGTCGAGATCTGTTGGGGGTAGATCGAACAACGCGCTGATGCCGTACCAGCCGAGCCAGCTGCCGACGAGGAGCAGCAGTATGCGGGCCGCGATCATGGCAGCACCTCGATTTCGGACAGCCATTTCGTTTGCAGGACGCCGGGTCGGTTGGGTGCGATGAGACGGCATGGGTAGCCGTGGTCCAGATCGAGGGTTTCGCCATTGATCGTCAGGGCGACCAGGGTGCACTCGTCGACCGCATGACGTTGCGGCAGAATCGAACTCCCGTAAATGCCGGTTTGCTCCAGCGAGCGGAAGCGAATATCGCCACCGGAATAGTCGCCGACCGCCGCCAGCAAATCCAGCAGGCGCACCCCGGACCAGTCGGCTCCCGCGCTCCAGCCTTCGACGCAGGCAATCGGCAAGCCGGCCCGAGTCTGCGGCAGGGAAAGCAGTTCGTCCCTGGTGAACTGGCGCCGCCGATCGCCAATGGTGACGGTCAACCGGTACTCGGGATCACGGGCCCAATCACCAACCCCGGCTGCCGCAGCCGATCGGTTGACCGGAACGCCCTGTGGCCCGTGCCCACTGCGCGGCGCAAGCACGGCAGCCCAGCGCAGGAACGGAATCGTCTGCCCGGCAACGGCCAACCCCGCTGCGAGGGCAGCGACACCGGCACCTGTCAGCACCGCACGTCGCGAGAGATGCGGCCGCGTGCTGGTGTCGGCAGGCGGCTCGGTCGGGGATTCGACCAGCCGATGTTGCAGCGCGTCCCGGATGACGGGAAGTTTGACCGCCAGATGCACGGCCAGTGCGCCGACGGCGACGTAGGCCATGGCGTAGTGCGCGGTGGGGAAGAAGAACTTCCACGGGTAGTACTGGGCGATATTGAGAAGCCCGGTCGACAGCTGGAAGATCGTCGCGCCGACCAGGATCGCGATGGAGCCGCGTTCGAGGATTCGTAAAGCCGAACCGATGATCGGGCGGTGGAACAGTCTGGGGTACACCGCCCAGAGCTTCACCAGCAGCAGTGGGATCGCGGCGACACCCGAGATCACATGCGCGCCCTGGGTTACCCGATACAGCCAGACAGGATGGGCGGGCCACCAGAACCAGCTCGATGGATGCTGAATCCAGTGGCTGAGCAAACCGGTGCCGAAGCACAGCAATATCGCGCTGCCCAGCGCGATCCCCACACGACTCGCGACCGCGGGTCCGCGCGCGGATGTCACCCGTGGTCGCGGGGTAGTCGGGAAATTCACGCGAAATCGCGCCGACGATTCCATCCAGCTGCCGCGCTTCATCACAACGCCCACCGACTACTCGAAGCGGGCCTGCCCGATCGCAACCAGGCGATGTGCCGACCGGACACCTCCCTCGCCGTCACCATGCGGAACCCGGCCGCCGCGGCCAGCTCTTCCGCGCGATCGATCCCCACCCGCGCCCACGGAAACCATTCCCCCACTCGGTCTCTCGTCTCCAGCCGAATCGGATTCGACACCACACCCGCACCGGGACGAGCGAATTCGACCACCGCGATGCCATTGCGAGCCAGGAGTTCACCCGCGCGGGTCAGCAAGCGGACCGGATCGCCACCGATCCCGATATTGCCGTCCGCCAGGATCGCGTAGGACCAACGACCGGAGCCGGGCAGCGGTCCGAACAGGTCGCGCCGCAATGCGGGCGCTCCACGAAATCTGGTGGTAGCCACCGCCATCGGTGAGATATCGACACCCAACGCGATGACTCCGCGCTGCAGCAGTGCCGTGACCAGCCGTCCCGGACCGCATCCCAGATCGAGCGTCGGTCCATCGCAACAGCAGGTCAGCGCGGCATCGGCCGGACGGTCGGCGGCATCGAAGCCCAGCCAGCGCCGGGTGCGCAGGGGATGGCGTCGTCCGTCCGTATCGCGCACCCAGCAGTCCTCCCCCGACAGCGCGAGATCGAAGATATCGCTCATCGGGGTGCCAGCAGGGTGTGGTGCAGCTGGTGGATCAAGCGCGCGAACCGCCCGTCGGATTCGCGCGCCACCTCGAGCGCGTCGGCGAAGGTATCGACATCGTTGTAGCGCGGCAACGAGCGCACGCGAAGACCACAGCGCTGCATGGCTTCCAGGGTGAGCTCGCCGGTTCGATCGGTCGACATAGGAACCTCGACGAGTGTGCGCGCCGCCTGGGGTGTCGGCAGCCCGAGCGCCCACCAGCCGCCGTCGTCGGCGAGACCGAGCAGTGCGTCACCGCGCAATACCAGCTCGCGGGCGGCCCAACTCAGTACCTCCGGGCCGATCTGCGGTGTGTCCATGCCGATCTGCAAAACCGGCAGCCCGTACCGCGCAGCATCGGCGTGCGCGTTGGCCAGGCGTTCGCCGAAAGACGCACCACGCTGCGGGATGACGTCGAAATCAGTCAGCGCCCTTGCCACTTCATCGGCACACTCCGCATCCGCGAGTTCTCCGGTGAACGCGACGACATGGTGCGCGACCGGACTCCGCGACATCGACTCCAAGGTGTCCAGCAGCGATGCCGCAGCGACTCGAGCCGCATCAGTGGGCGAAAGCGGCGGTGTCAGACGTGTTTTAGCCAGACCGGCAATCGGGGCCTTGGCCAGCACGAGCAGTGTCGCGGCCACGGGCGAGGGTCGAAAGCAATTCATCGCAGCACCGCCAGGAAGTCGCGAGTGGCGCGCACGGTGCCGAGCCACGATCCGGATACCTTCGAAACCCCACCCGCCCGTGGCCGATACGCGATATCGCGCTCGACCACACGCCACCCCGCCCCTGCGGCGCCGATCAGCAGTTGCAGCGGATAGCCGGAGCGGGTGTGCAGCGGTCCGAGGGAAAGCAAAGCGGCCCGGCGGGCCACCCGCATGGCACCGATATCGTGCACGGGTAGCCCGTATCGGCGACGCAACCGCCTTGCGATGACTCGATTGCCGAGCCGCGCATGCCACGGCCACACACCGCGACGCACCGGCTTACGCCGTCCGACCGCCAAATCGGCACCCGCGCGCACCAGTTCGACCAGCGGCGGCAACTCCCTCGGATCCATCGATCCGTCACCGTCGAGAAAGGCGACCAAATCTGTTCTGGCCGAGGCGATCCCGGCCTGCACGGCAGCCCCGTAGCCGGGGCTCGCCTCGGATACGACAGCGGCGCCGCACCGGCGGGCCACCTCGGCCGTCGCATCGGTCGAGCCATTGTCCACGACCAGCGCGTGGAACCCGGCCGGGATGGCCGCGAGCACACCTGGCAACGCCTCAGCTTCGTCTCGGCACGGGATGACAACGGTCACACCGCCCGGGTTGTGGAGGGTCTCGGTCACCTTCTCGACGCTAGGCCAGCCCGGCCGAATCGATGCCGCAAAACTGGTGACGAAACAGTGACGTCCACATTCAGAACCGCTCGAGCACCGGTTTTTCAGGCTTTGCGGCCCTATGGTGAGGTTCGTGCATGACGTGACGGAGGCCGCGACACGGCCACGCGGCCGGATAGGTGGCGAGTATCTGGGAGCCGGCATTGCCGCCGCACTCACCCTGGCAGCATTCCTGGTTCCGCGAATTGCCAGCGAACACTGGCGGAGCAAGCTCTACGCGGGCTCGGCCCCCATCTTCGGCAACTGGTTGCCGCATGTCGGCTGGGGTTCGGTACCGGCCATCGCGATCGCGATACTGGTCATCGTTTTCGGTTCCGCGATGGCCGAGTCGCTGCCCTGGCAACGCCTGCTCGCGGTGTCTTGGCTGACCGCTCTGGCCTGGGCCTTCGCCTTGGCCATGATCGACGGCTGGCAACGCGGATTCGCCGGACGACTCGCCGACGGCCACGAATATCTGTACGAGGTCCCCGGCGTCCGCGATATCCCGGCCACCTTGCGCGGATTCTCCGGCCGCATCCTGGATTTCCAACCGGACTCCTGGACGACCCACGTCTCCGGGCATCCACCCGGCGCACTGCTGTTCTTCGTCCTGCTCGATCGCATCGGCCTGCGCGGCAGCGGTTGGGCTGGACTGGCGTGTCTGCTGATCGGATCCAGCGCCATCGTCGCGGTCGCGGTCACGCTGCGCACGCTCGGTGCCGAGGATCGAGCCCGAAAGGCATTGCCGTTCTTGACGATAGCGCCCGCCGCGATATGGATCGCGGTTTCGGCGGACGCAATGTTCACGGGTGTCACGGCATGGGCGGTGGCGCTGCTGGCGATCGCGATCCGGCGGCCATGGGTCGCGGTCGCTTCCGGTGTGCTTTTCGGGATCGGCAGCTACCTCAGCTACGGCCTCGTGATCATGGCGCTACCCGCGGTCGCGGTACTGGTCGCGAGCCGAACCGTCCGGCCGCTGTTACCTGCTGTATTCGGCGCACTGATCGTCGTGGCTGCCTTCACACTCTCCGGTTTCTGGTGGCTGGATGGCTACCACCTGGTGGTCGAGCGGTACTACCAGGGCATCGCCTCCGAGCGTCCGTACGCGTACTGGGTCTGGGCGAATCTCGCCGCCACCATCTGCGCGGTCGGCCTGGCCACCGCCGCCGGTCTACCACGCGCGCTGCGCAGACCATTCGATGCGACCGCGCTCTTGGTAGCGGCGGGATTGTGCGCGATATTGGTGGCAGACATCAGTGCCCTGAGCAAGGCGGAGACCGAGCGCATCTGGCTGCCGTTCGACGTCTGGCTGCTCGCCGCGACCGCGTTTCTGCCGCGGTCCACCGCCCGAGTCTGGCTATTCCTGCAAGCGCTCGGCACGCTCGTACTCGCCCACACGATCCTGACGAATTGGTAATCCATGAGCATTCTGATCGCCGACGACGACCCGCTGGTCCGTGATGTGGTGCGGCGCTATCTCGAACGCGACGGACTGACCGTCGTGGAAACCTCCGACGGCGCCTCGACCATGGCACAACTCACCGAACCCACCGGCGACCCCGTCGAACTGGCCGTCCTCGACGTGATGATGCCCGCCCCCGACGGCATCGAGATCTGCCGCGCGGTGCGTTCCGGCCCACGTCCGGACACCCCGATCATCCTGCTCACCGCACTCGGCGACGAGGACGATCGCGTGCTCGGCCTGGAGGCGGGTGCCGACGACTACGTCACCAAACCGTTCAGCGCCCGCGAGCTCGCATTGCGGGTCGCCTCGGTGCTGCGGCGTTCGCAGGCGACGCGGCAGCCGAGCACGGAGGTACTGCGCGACGGCGCGGTCGAGGTTCGGCCGGATTCGCAGTCGGCGCTGGTGGACGGCAGGCCGGTCGACTTGACCGCGCGCGAATACGATCTGCTCGTCTTCCTGCTGCGCCACCCGCACCAGGTGTTCAGCCGGGAGGAACTGCTGGCCAAGGTGTGGGGCTGGGATTTCGGCGACCTGTCCACCGTCACCGTGCATATCAAGCGGCTGCGGGCGAAACTCGGTGACCGGCACCGGATCGAGACGGTGTGGGGCCGCGGTTACATCTGGGGCCGGAACGGAGAATCCAGTGCCTGAGAACACCCTGCAATTGATCGGCTACGTGCTGGCCTGTTCGCTTCCGATCGTCGCCATCGGCGCAGCGATCCTGCGCGCGACCAGCAATCGCTCCATGACCGCGAGCATGGCGGTGCTTGTCCTGATCCCGACGCTGTCCACGCTCGCGGGCATTATCGGGGTCAGCGGGTTGATGTTCACCGATGAACTCGAGCGCACGGCGGTCGTGCTCGCGGTCGTCGCGGCGGTCACGGTGCCCGCGGCTCTGCTGCTCGGGCGAGAGCAGGCCCGAAAGACCGTCTGGGAGAAGCAAATCCGCGAGCAGGAGCGGATGGCGGAGCGCTCGCGCCGCGAACTCGTCGCCTGGGTGAGCCACGACCTGCGGACCCCGCTGGCCGGCATCCGCGCGATGGCCGAAGGACTTTCCGACGGCGTCGTCACCGGCACCGACGATGTGGCGCGTTACGCGGAACAGATTGTGCGCGAGACCGATCGGCTGTCGGTGATGGTCGACGATCTGTTCGAAATGTCGAAGATCAACGCGGGCGCATTGCGTTTGGAACTGGAGCCGGTCGATCTGCGCGAGCTGATCGATGAGGTGCTGGCCGCCAACCGGCCGAATGCCGAACGCGCCGAAGTCCTGCTGCGTGCGGAACAGCCCGACTCCGAAATCGTTGTCGCGGCGAGCGATCGAGCCCTCGGCCGCGTCCTCACCAACCTGGTCTCCAACGCGATCGCGCACACCCCACCCGGCGGCCAGGTCGCGATATCCGCGGGCACCTCCAACGGCCAGGCCTGGGCGCGCGTCGACGACACCGGTCCGGGCATCTCCGAGGCAGATCTGCCACGAATATTCGAGGTCGCCTATCGCGGCACCGCCGCGCGCTCCCCGGTCGCGTCCGACGGCGTGTCCTCCGGAAGCGGTATGGGTCTCGCGATCGCCGCGGGTCTGGTCGAAGCCCACCACGGCGATATCAGCGCCGAGAATCGAGAGCAGGGCTGCCGCTTCGAAGTTCGGCTACCGCTCAACGAAAACTGAACTACGCGACCGGCGCACCCGCGCCGGCAACCGCCCGCAACGGCGCGAAGGCGAATTCGGCAAGGCCGTCGTGCGGAGCCACCTGCGCGGTGAATCCCAGAACGCGTTGCGCCTGTTCGGGGCTCGCGACGATATGCCGCACGTCGCCGGGGCGATAGCGTCCGGTGATCACCGGTTCGGGACCACCGCGCGCCGCGGCCAACATGGTGGCTACCGCGCCGATGGTGATCGGACGTCCCGAGGCGATATTGAGCGGCACGAAACCGGTATGCGCATATTCGACCGCCGCGAGATTCGCCGCAGCGATATCACTGACATGCACGAAATCCCGCGCCTGCGCGCCGTCTTCGAAAACCTGCGGCGGCTCGCCTGCCTCCAGCGCGGATCGGAAGATCGCGGCGACTCCGGAATATGGTGTGTCCCTTGGCATGTTCGGGCCGTAGACATTGTGATAGCGCAATGCGGTGACCCCGGATTCGGTTACCGCCGCCCATGCGGACGCGTAATGCTCCTGCGCCACTTTCGCCGCCGCATAAAGACTCCGCGGCCGCAACGGCGCATTCTCCGGCACCGCCTCCCAACGCAAGACCTCATCCGAATCCGGATCCCGATGCTCGAACATCCCGCTCTCGAGATCCCCGCGCCTGCGCACCCCGACCTCAACGGTCCGAGCCCCGCGATACCGCCCCTCCCCATAAACCACCATCGATGAAGCCAACACCAACCGGCGACACCCGGCCCGGTGCATCGCCGCCAACAAAACCGCGGTCCCCAAGTCGTTATGACTCGCATAAGCGGGCGCATCCTGCGCACTCACCCCCGCGCCCACCACCGCGGCCTGATGACAAACCACATCGATCCCCCGCAACACCGAATCCAGCGCATCCGCATTACGCACGTCGACCAACCGGATGTCCTCCGGAACAACGGCACCAACTCCGTGTGCCGCGGACAGCATCACATCAATCGCCACCACCTCATGCCCCGCACCCACCAACTCCCGATGCACACGCGTTCCAATAAAGCCCGCGGCCCCGGTCAGCAATACCCGCATATCACCACCACCCCGAGATCTTGTGCCCAGCCCGCCCGCAACCCACTCCATCGTTTACCGAGGTCATGCCCTGATTGTGATGCCAAGCGGCCAAAATTCGCCGCAACCAGGCCAGGCCGTCAGACTTTCGTCACGATCCCGCGCGGCTGCCGAACTGACCGTCGATGCGCTGACCGCCGGATCGTGCCGCAGCTACCGGATTCCGCGATCGCCGCAGCGGCGGCGGCCCAACGTGGCGGAATTCATGTTGGCCGAGTCTTTTCATTCGGCGCGTCGAAACTCGCGGCAGCCACCCACCTCGAGCACGAGTAACGCTCAGCTAGAGCCGCGGCCAGCTAGCTCCTGAGGTAGTCGAGATCCGTCGAGCGCAGTTGTATGGCGGTGCCGCGGGGCGTGTCGTGCAGCGTTTCGAATGCGCTCGGCGAGCGAGCCGGACCTGATAGCGCGGCAACCTATCTGGACGGGGCGTTAGCAGGCCGACTCCGCCGCTTGCCGATAACACCCGCGCGAGCAGCAGACGTCAAGCGCCCCGGGAAAGGTAGCGGACGGGAGGTGGGGTTCGGTAGCCGAAGGCCTTGATGAAGCGGGCGCCGATTTGGGCTTCGCCGGCTTCGAGCGCCTCGGCACCCACGGTGTTCATTACTCGGTTGATGACGTTGAAAAGGGTTGCCACCCAGACGGCTTCGTCGAAAGCCTCGGCCGTGACGCCGGCCGCACGGACTTTGTCGGCGTCGCCGGGGGTGAGGCCATCGGGATCGCGGACCATTTTGCCGACGAATTCGAGCATGGCGCGAGCTTCGGCGCGCAGGGGCGAGTTTTCGCCGTCGGTCAGGGCCTCATCGACCAGATCCGCGGCGATATACGCGCCCGCGATGCCCCGGTGGGCGGAGTCGCAGAAGGGGCATTCATTGGACTGGGAGGTCCTGGTTGCGAAGATTTCGCGTTCGGCAACGGTCCAGAAGGACGGTCCGCGCATGGCGTCCTGGATGAGGTCGGAAAGCGGGGTGCCGAAATAGCGGTGCCGATAGCAGATGACCTTCATGACCGCGGGAACCTCGGTGCGCCCAAACCGCTGCATGGTCGCGAACATGATTCGGGCCGGGAGTTCTTGCCCGGATTCGACTGCGTCGAGCCACATTTTCAGCGCCCCTCCCAGGAGCGGCGGGCGGCGCGGAGCCGTCGGTCGGCGGCGCCGTAGGCCGCGACAACGGCCGCCTCGAAGATCTCGTCGTCGCTGCGTCCCGCCTCGGCCAGTGTCGTGATGTTCTTCTCGGTGAGCCGATACGAACGTTCGGCGACCAGCTCGACGAAATCGGCGAGATCATCGGGGACCCCGGCCGCACCTTCTTCACCCGAGGACCGCGCCCGAATCGACCGCCGCACCTCGACCGGCAGCCGTCCCGGCGCACCTTCGAGATGCGCGCCGAATTCTTCCCATTTCGAGCCCATGGAACGCCGTGCCATGGCCCCATTCTTGCCCATCGACCGCACTGCCGCTGCCGAACGAAGATCAGATTTCACCTTCCCCGCCGAAGTCCCGCCGCACGAAATTCGGGCGCAGATCCGGCTCGGGTTCGTCGTAGTAGCGGTGGAAGGTCGGGGTCACGCCCGACGAAATCGGCGGATTGACCCAGCTCCAGTCGGTCGGGCATTTGCGGCCCGCGGCCTGCTCCCGATTGACGTGGTCGCAGAACTGCTTGGCGACCGTGTGATGGTCGACGATATACACCCCGGCCTTCCGAAAGCTGTACAGCACAGCACGATTCAATTCGACCAGGGCCTGATCGCGCCACAGTGAACGCTCGTATCTGGTATCCAGGCACATCATTTCGGCGATGAGCGGCAACATGTTGTACCGGGTGGTGTCACTGAGATTGCGTGCCCCGATTTCGGCTCCCATATACCAACCGTTGAACGGTGCGAACGGGTAGGTGATGCCGCCGATCTCCAGGTTCATATTCGAAACCGCGGGCAGCGCATGCCATTTCAGGCCGAGTCCGGCGAACCAGTCGAATTCGGGATGTTCGAGTTCGACCTCGCGGGCCAGTTCGGGCGGGATGTCGAACCAGCGAACCGGCTCGTCCGGAGTGCTGATGAGCACCGGCAGGATGTCGAAGGGCGTGCCCGCGCCGCGCCAGCCGAGCTTCATGGCGAATTCGGTGATCGCGATATTGGCCGGATCACCGGTGACGGTGCCGTCGCCGGTGCGATAACCAGCGTAGCGGATGAGTTGTGGGCTGACGATGCGGAATTCGCGACCGTCCGCCTGGCGCGGTGGTCCGACGGTGATCATCGATTGGATGGCGCCGCCGTTGGTCGCCATATGCAGGTGCTGCCAGCAGACCTCGGCCAGGTCGCGGGCCGAGCGCACCCGCCGCGCGTCGAGCAATTTGAGTGATCGCCAATGTTTTCGACCCACGCAGCGAGCGTGGTTGCGCCACGCGAGCTTGGCGCCGATCAGGATCTCGTCGGCGGTCTGCACGTAGCTGCCGGTTTGCTGGAGTTGCTCCAATGCGGTGCGGCGGCGGTTCGCGGATAGATGCGCGAGTTCGGGCAATCGGAAGAACTCATCGCACTCCCGCATTCGCCTTTTCAGATCGAGGCCGAAAGGTTTTGTGTCAGCGGAGCTTTCGGGCGACATAACGGGTAACGCTTGATTCACGGTTTTCTCCGGTCGGGCATCAGGTACTGCGGCTAAACAGACAGGCATTGATCGAGCAGAGAATTTCGCGCGCGGAGCGCAGCTGACACCGGGCTACACCGGAGGTCCGCGCGGTAGCCTCCGCGTTGCGGGGAACCGAGATACGGCAGACGGTTTCGGAAGCAGAGCCGTGCGGGCTGTCGGATTGCCGATCGCGCGCACAGCATCATGACCTGGCTGCTGCCGTTTGCTGTCCACGATCATGCTCGTCCCAATCGACGCCTGAAAACGCCCGCACAGCAGCCTAAGACCGGTGTGCTGGCCGTGTGCCCGAATTCGACGTAATGCCTGTTCGGAATCTGCCGGACACCGGCAACCGTCTGCCGATCCGCCTGAACCCGACCGACCTGTATGTTGCGCTCGCAGTACCGTTATACGAACGGTTCGTCCAGCAGTGAGGATTGGCTCGTGCGCAGCGTTGTCGGTATGGCGGTGACCGTTCTGGCGCTGCATGTCATCGGTTGGGGGACTCTGCTGTTATTCGTGGTGCCGGGACATCACGTGGTGCAGGGCGCGGTTTTCGGAGTCGGCCTCGGCGTCACCGCATACACCCTCGGCATGCGGCACGCCTTCGACGCCGACCACATTGCCGCGATCGATAACACCACCCGAAAGTTGGTGGCGGAGAACGGCAAGCACAGGGTGCAGACGGTCGGTTTCTGGTTCGCGCTGTTCGTGGCTACCTGGGTGGTCGCGGCGGTGATATGGCGCTTCGCCGGAGTGGAACGCCGCTGGCAGGGTGACTTTGCCACGAAGTAGCCGGGCCCGGTTCCTCATGTCACATACCAACCGGCATGTTTATCGCTGGCGCGCCTACTTTCGCATTTCTGGCAGGATGGGCGCCATGCTGTCTCGGCGCGAGGTGCGGCGTTGGGTCTCCAGCGCCATAGTTGGCGGCGCACTGATTGCCGGTGCGGCGGTGTTCGGTCCACCCCCGGTGCTAGCAGCGCCCGGCGACCAGCCCCGCCCGAATACCGGCTCAGCGGATGGTCCTTCCCCGGCGGAGCCGACCGTCCCCGGTGTCAAGCAGGCTTCGATCGATCGGATCGTGCCCATCAACGACCGGTGGCTGCGGGTGTGGGTGAATTCACCGGCGATGAGTCGCGCCGTCGAGGTGCAGGTGCTGCTGCCGCGCGAGCAGAACCATCCGCGGCCGACCGTCTACATGCTCGACGGACGCAGTGCCGAGGCGGAGAGCAACAACTGGACCGAACTCGGGCACGCGGACAAATTCTTCGAAGACAAAGACGTGAACGTGGTGCTGACCGTCGGCGGACCGGCCAGCTTCTACACCGACTGGCAGCGCCCGGACCCGGTGCTCGGCACCAATATGTGGGAAACCTTCCTGACGAAGGAACTGCCGCCGCTGATCGATGCCAAGTTCAACGGCAACGGCCGCAATGCCGTGATGGGCGTCTCCATGGGCGCCGAGGCCGCGATGATGCTTGCCTTCCGCCAGCCGAAGCTGTACACGGCGGTGGCCGCGCACAGCGGATGCTTCTCCATGGGCACCGACCTCGGACAGGCGCAGGCCCGCGCAGTGGTCGCGACCTACCGTGGCGGACCGGACAATATGTTCGGCGATCAGCACGATTCCGCCTGGCTCGACCATGACGTGCTGTTGCACGCGGAAGCGTTGCGCGGCAAGGCGATCTACCTGTCGGTCGGCAGCGGACTGCCCGGCAAATACGACACCCCGAACAACCCGGATCTGGTCAGCACCATCGGATTCGGCGGTCCGCTGGAGGCCGCGACCAATATGTGCACCCGCAGGCTGGCCGATCGGCTGACCGCACTCGGGATTCCGGTGACCGCGAACTTCCGGGCGACCGGGACGCATTCGTGGCCGTACTGGGCCGACGAGTTGGGTCTGTCCTGGCCGACGATCTCCCGGGCGTTGGGCGTTTAGCCGATTCCGAAGCGCGCCAACACATCCGGATCGGTCGCGAACCGCAGGAACTGCTCGTTCTCGTGCTGATCACCGGTGGTCACCCGCACGCCGTCGATGCCGTACGGCCGCAGCAGCACCCCCGCCTCCGCGCTCACCTCACCGTATTCGGCGCTGCGCTCGCCCAGCGGCAGCCACAGGAAGTTCGACTCGCTCGGCGGCACCTGGTAGCCCGCGGCGAGCAGTGCGTCGCGCACCCGATCGCGTTCGACGACGAGAGTGTCGGTGCGGTCGAGTAGCTCGTGCCGCGCCTGCAGCGAGGCGATCGCGGCTGCCTGCGCGACCCGGTTCACGCTGAACGGGATGTGCACCTTCATCAGCGCGGTGATCACCGCCGGATCGCCGACCGCATAACCCGCGCGCAGCCCCGCCAGACCGTACGCCTTGGAGAAGGTCCGCAGCACAACGACATTGGGCCGATTGCGGCCCAGCTCGACACCGTTCGGACGCTGCTCGGGGGTGAGCCGCATGTATTCGAAATAGGCCTCGTCGAGCACGATCAGCACATGCTCCGGGATCGCGTCCAGGAAGCGGACCAACTCGGCCTCGCCGACCGCGGTGCCGGTCGGGTTGTTCGGATTGCAGACGAAGATCAGCTTGGTGCGCTCGGTGACCGCGGCGGCCATCGCATCCAGATCGTGCACATGCTCTCGCGTGAGCGGCACCTGCACAGCGGTCGCATTGCCGACCTGGGTGACGATCGGATACGCCTCGAAGGAGCGCCAGGCGAACAGCACCTCGTCGGTAGGTGCGTCACAGGTGATCTGCACCAGTTCCTGACACAGCGCGACGCTGCCGCAGCCGACCGCGACGTTCGCCGAGGAGACGCCGAGGAAGTCCGCAATGGCCGCGCGCAGCTCGGTGACCTGATTATCCGGGTAGCGGTTCGCCAATTCCGCGGCCTCGGCAATGGCCTTCGCGGCGGAGGGGAGCGGACCGAAGGTGGTCTCGTTGCTGGCGAGCTTGACCGCGCCAGGATGGTTGCGGCCGGGGACGTACGCCGGGATCGAATCGAGGTCCGGCCGGATGTGCGCTGTCACCGTTCAACCATATGCCGGGTGCAGGAAATCTGGGTGCCAGGGCCGCTCACGTGCAATTTCTCGCGAAGATCAGCAGATCCACCTACCCTTGTTTCATGTCGGGCATTTACGACGATATTGCGCCGCTACGTAGTCGCGACGACATCATTTCCGGTTCGGACCCACAATCATCGACCGACGATCGGCTTCGGACCGCCAGCGCCCAGGTGCCCATCACGGTGGCCGAGCCGGAGGGCAATGCACGCGGCGGCATCGTGGTGCTGCACGAGGCCCGGGAGTTCACCGGGACATTGCTGGAACTCATGAAAGCCCTGGCGACCGAGGGCTGGACGGTGGTCGCGCCCAATCTGTTCCATCGCATCGACGGCGAGCCGGCGCAGGAGGTTTTCGGCGACGAGCTCTTCGACGATTTCGACGCCTGCTTCGACTGGCTCACCCGCCGCGGCGTCTTCCCGGACTGCATCGGCGTGCTCGGCTTCGACCACGCGGGCACCGCGGCCTTCCTGGTGGCGACCAATCGCCCCGTCGGCGCCGCGGTCAGTGTCGCCGCATCCGGCATCGTCGAACCGCTCACCGACGAGGCCGATGCCCTCATCCGAGCGGCCCCCGATCTGCAGGCGCCATGGCTCGGACTCTTCGGCGCCGACGACCCGGACACCCCGCCCGCCCAGGTGGACCAACTCCGGGACGCCACCGCCCGCGCCGCGGTCGCCAGCCTCGTGGTGACCTACCCCGGCCTGCACCACCGCGCCGACCGGCCAGGCGGCGACGAAGACTTCGATCTCATCGATTCCCAGACCCGGATTTTCGACTGGTTCGACAGCAATCTTCGGTGATTACCTGGCGTTTTGCGATCTGGACGTCGGCTACTGTAACCTTCCTGTTCGGCGGTTCGAAAGGACCGGTGCCCTCGAAGAGAAGGCTCCAGGAGGCGTGCCAGAGCGGCCGAATGGGACTCACTGCTAATGAGTTGTCCCTTCACGGGGACCGGAGGTTCAAATCCTCTCGCCTCCGCCACACCCCGGTTCGCCGGGGCTGTACAACTGAACACAGGCATGCGCCCGTAGCTCAACGGATAGAGCATCTGACTACGGATCAGAAGGTTAGGGGTTCGAATCCCTTCGGGCGCACCATATTTACCAGGTTAGAACCTTTTTGAGGTCAGGTCAGTCCGCAGCATCGGACCACCACCAAAGAAACACCAAAAATTCGGCACCAAAAATATCCGTCACCTAGCCGTGCCTAGTCCCAGCTCCAGCACGGCCGATGAGTCCGGTGCCTGCTCCGGCGAGACGATGTAATGCCGCTCCGTGACGCCCTCACGAGAATGCCCCAACTGCTTCGCGGCCGTCTTCGAATCCGACGCCTCAGCGATCAGGGTTGCGACTGTCTTCCGGAATGTGTACTGGGTTACATCCTTGTACAGAGTGCCTCGTGCGTCCCGCCATGTCCGGTTGAAGTTGTGCGGATCACGGAGCACTCCGCCCCGGCCGGGAAAAGAGCGGAATCTTGTCCTCAACCTCCACCGCACTGCCCCCCTCTTCGCGAAGCGCCTTTACCTGACACATCCGCCCGTGCACCGGGTCGGCTCGCAACCGCTTCAACATGCGGGTCGTGAACTCGGGAAGGGCAACGACGCGGTACCCAGCATCGGACTTCGCCCCATTCCTGCAGGAAAAGCCCCTTCCTGGTGAGCCTGACGACAGTCGCCGACACGGTGAATGTCGCCGGTTCCGCCTCGAGATCGAACTGATCCCAGCAAGCCGCCAACGCTTCTCCCGGGCGCACTCCAGAGCCGAGGATCAAGTCGGCTACGTCGACCACGACCCGATCACGCTTCGGGCCGTGCGTATACGCGGCAGTTCCCGGAATCTTGTTCCCTGCCAGCCACTCCTGAAGCTGAGAACGCAAGCCGTCCAAGCGTTCCCGTTCGATGATCTGGGGCTTGGTCGTGCGTCTGCGCATGCGGGAGGTGTCACGTACGGGGTTCTCCTGGAGGGCGCCGTATCGGACGGCGACCCCCATGATCCCGGTCAGGATGACCTTGTGCAGTCGTGCCTTCGACTTCAGTCCGGCAGCAACGATCGACTGGATGTGTTCATCGAGTCGGCCTGTATCCGCTTCCCACACACGAAGGTTGCCGATGGCGGGACGCAGCTTGACTGCATTCTTTTGAGCGCGGTTGTCATCGCTCGCATCTATCTCAGCCTTATATCGGTCGTACGACTGCTGGCCTACGCCTTCGTCTCGTTCCACCTCGTCAAGCCACATGTCCATCAGGACAGTGAGGCGGGTATCCCGGGTGACCTTGCCGCGGGTGCGGCCCTTGTACTGCTTCTGACGGGCCGTGAGCTTCTTCCGAAGCGCCGTCTTGGCTTTGTTCTCCGTTGTTCCGGATGCATCTACGAGGCGGCCCTTGCCGTCGTAGTCTCGGAACGTGGCCCAAGCCCTCCAACTTCCGTCTTTCTGCTCTTTGGTGCCTATGTCGCCGTAGCTGCCGAGTTCAGTGGCTGGTCTTGGCACTGCGGTTCTCCTTCCTTCGGGGTTTGCTCACGCTGCTTCGGGCTGCTCTTCGGTATGCACCATGCGGGCCTCGAGGTAGGCGTCCAGGTCTGTGAGCCGATACATGCACGAGTTGCCGGATGGCTTCGAGTAGCGGGGGCCTTGCCCCTTGGCGGCCCAGTTCGCAAGGGTGCGGGGTGAACACCCATGTATTCACCTGCCTCTTCACGAGTGAGCCACCGTTTGCCACTGCCAGAATCGGGCGAACTCACACCGCCATACCGGGTCGGATCCTGCAGGTCGGCGGTCGACGTGGGGCCTGCATACGCAGTCCGATACACCTCCCCGCCGCTACCAGCGGCATTACCGTTCCCATCGAAATAGGGTTGCGTTAGGCTCCTTCTTCCCGCCGATTGGCGGAATTGCCCTGGCCCAGTTGCCATTCAGTAACCTCCTATTGCCCCTGTGCTTGCAGATCAGCCAGCATCTCGCCCTCGTGCCCCTTCTGCGATACGAATCTCGATGTCCGCCTTGGGAACTGCGGCGTCGCGGGGCCAAGCAGCCCATGCCCCCGGCGCGGTCGCACTCCGACGCGACAACAGCGACTTCCACGAACGCTTCGAGAGGTCGAGTTCTTCTGCCGTATAGGTCATTTCGTCCCCTTCCCGTGTGTCGATGCCGTTTCCGCCGTGCCCGAATGCGGGTCCATGAACGCTCCCTACACCCGCCGTCGTCAAGCGAACCCCCGGGATTGCCCGCACGTGCGGCGTGCCTGCGGGATATTCGGCACGACTCGTATCGGGCCGTCGCGCCGCCGATTCCCGGTCGGGCACATGGGAATCCGGCCACGCCGCAAAATGGCGGCAGACGCGCATTCCCGGCGGCGCGATACCTGATCCGGTCCCGGCGTCGGGTGTGCGTGTAACCCACCACCGGGGTGCATGGAATCTGGTCCCCGCGATCGGCGACGCGCCGCGCGTCGGCATCCGGAAGGAGATGGTCGTGTGACGGCGCACCGGGACGGGGCTGCCTGTCGGGGGAGGTTTGGCCACGCGGCCGTGCCTTGCTCGAACACACTGGTGTGTACGTGGGTGCGATCGGTCAGCAGCAGCGCAACCACGAAGGTGGCCTGCTCGGGTTCGACACCGTTGCCGAAGGCGAGTAGTTGCGCGACGTGCGAGGGGGGAAGGTCGCTGACCCAGCCGGGTGGCAGTCCTTGCAGCCATTCCACGAATACGGGGGCCAGGTCGGGTACCGAGTGCAGCCGTCGCGGTGGGGTGGTCTGGGGCTGTGCTCGACGCGGATGTGGCAAATCCGAGCTCATGCCGTCCGCCCGTCGAGGAATACCTCTTGCCCGCTGTCGACATCGAGGTCGTCATCGAGGTCTGCGGTAGCGGTCCCGGCGTCGCCGGGGTCGGTGAGTGGAGGCAGCGGTGCCAGCGCGTCGATGTCGATATCGGTGTCGCCGTCATCGCCGGTGGTGGCGAGTTCGCTGGGATCGGTGGTGATCACAGCGTTTTCGGTGAGTGAGGCCAGCGAGGCGAAGACGGCGCGGTCGGTGCCCCCGACCGCGAGCAGACCGCTACCGCGCGGGGCCGACAGCAGAAAGTGTTGTTCGCCGTCGGAGAGGTGGAACGCGGCGGCGACCTCGTCGATGGCCTGGGGGGCTTGGCGCAGCAGGATCTGGGTGGCGGCGTTGGACACGATCGCGCGTCCCAACTCGGTGGAGAGCACGTCGGCGCAGTCCTGGGTGGCGACGGTGAGTCCGGCCCAGTGTTTGCGGAAACTCTTCGCGGCCCGGAACAGGAACTGCGCTCCGGCGGGTTGGCGCATGAGCAGCCACGCCTCGTCGACCGTGATCATCCGGGGCCGCCGATCGGCCGGACTCGACACTCGCCGCCAGGTCGCATCCAGCACCAGCAGGGTGCCGATCGTCTTCAGCTCCTCGGGCAGTTCTCGCAGCGAGAACACGACCAGCCCGCCGTCGGGGTCGGTGGTGGTCCGCCCGTCCAACAGCTCGGCATAGGCTCCGCCGCCGACGAAGGGATGCAGTCCGGCGGCGCAGCCGCATCTGGGGCAGGTCGCCTACGGCCGCCCATCAGGTCGGGCTCGTTCGGTTGTCGTCGGGCGGCCTGTTCGCGCAGTGCCTCCAAAGCGGTGTTCTTGGTTCGGCGTTCGTGTTCGAGTTCGGCGAACCGGTGACGCAGTCGTTCGGCCCAGGCGTCAGCGATCTCGTCACCGCTGGAGAAGCTGCGGGATTCGCGCTCGTCCAGGAGGTTGTTCTGACGGCGGGTGATCTCGGCGACCGTCTTCTCGATGGCGGCGATCCGCCCTTCGATGTCGTCGCGGTCGCTGGAGTCGTGGTCGCGTAATTGGTCGGTGGCGTAGCAGCACAGCGCGGTCGGGACCGAACACGCGCTCGTTGAAAAAGGTTTGTACGCAATCCAGTAGCGCGTCTTCGCGCACGTACACCGTCCGGGGGGGTGGTCGGCGTAGGACTCTGGGTTGCCGACGCGGTCGAGTTGTGGCTGGCGGGTGTAGTAGGTGTAGTGCTGGCGGGTTTTGCCGAATATCCGTTTGTGGCATTGCTGATGGTGCACGTAGTAGCGCAGCACGTAGGTGCGGATGGTGGCGGGGGTGGGAGTTCTTGTCGCTCATCCGCGACCCCAAGGTCAGGCAGCAATCCGCGGGCGGCCCCCGACTCTCCCGCCGCCAACAAAACCCGGGAACCGTCATCTAACTCTGAGCGTCGCACGTGTCCGGCCCTTCAAGCGCGGCCACGTCGTCCCAGTCCAACATGCCAGCGACCAGTCGCGCGTCGCGGCCGACAACTGCCACGTCATCCTCGTGGATCGGCGTTGGCCGGGCTGTTGTGATAGGCCGAGAGCAGCCACTTGTCGTCGCGTTTCACCAGAACCCAGGTTGCGTTGGAGACCCGCTCCGGGGGCGCCTCGGTCTCACCCGGGAACAGGATCCCAGTTTCGCTGACAACCACGGCGGTGTCGCTGCCCAGCAGCCGGATGCTGTGGATATTGTCCCTGGTGCTCGAGCCCTTCAGGAACGAGGCGAACCCACCGGCCATGGTCTGCCGGATTTCTTCCCTGCTGCGCTGGTAGGAACCAGGAAGGATCGCGGTCGCGTCCTCGGTGTACTCGGCCACGAAAGCGTCGGCGTCGCCGGCGTCCCATGCCTGGTAGACACCTTCCAAGACGGCTCTGATAGCAGCTTCGTCGTTCGATCGGGTAGAGGTCACGGCTGTTCTCCTTCATTTGCGTTGTCCAGCCCGCTGTTCGGGCCGTCCGACAACTCGACGCACAACAACGGCCCGATTCGACAGGTCCGCCAATATTTGTGTCGCCGTGGTGTCGATCGGCGCGGTCACCGGACGTCGGGACAGTGACAGATCCCGATGACGGCAGGAGCGATTCCCATGTCCAGCGACACACTTCCCAACATTTCCCCGCACTTGGCACGCACCGACCCGCTCGCCATGGAGAAGTTCAATCGGCTGCTGATCGCGCAGTACCTGACCAACGACGGCCGATTGACGGGACTGTTCGAACACGTGCCGGTGCTGCTGCTCACCACCGTCGGTGCGAAGACCGGCCGGGTCCGGACAACGCCGCTCACCTACCTGCCCGACGGTCACGACTACGTCGTGATGGCATCCAAGTCCGGTGCCCCGATCAATCCGGCGTGGTACCACAACCTGATGGCGGCAGGGACCGCCGAAGTGCGGGTAGGGCCCGAATCGTTCCGGGTCCAGGCAATCGATACCGAAGGTGGCGAACGGGACCGGTTGTTCGGGGAGATGGCCCAGCTCAACCCGGCAGCATCGGAGTATCAGAAGGCCACCACCCGGCAGATTCCGATGATCGTGCTGCGCCGCATCGACTGAACAGAACCGATCCCACGACCGTTGTCGATACCATCGTCCGCCATTCGTCGGTTTACCGAGACGACCGAACACACTGCGGACGGTCCTGCCACGACCAGAGGAGTTGAACCCGTGAGCACACCAGCAGAAGCCCACCAGACCACCAAACAGACTGCACGATTCATCGTGATGTATGACATGCCCTCCGACATCGAGGCATTCGAACGCCACTACCGTGAGGTCCACATTCCCCTGGCCAAGCAACTACCCGGGCTGCGGAGATACACCACCAGCCACAACACCACCCCGGTGATCGGCGAACCCTACTACCTCGTCGCCATGCTCGACTGGGACGATATCGACGCCCTCGGCGCCGCATTCGGCTCAGACATCGGCAAGCAGACAGCCGAAGACGTCACCAACAACTTGGTCCGCTACGCGACCATACGCAGCATGATCCTGCAACTCGACGATAAGTAACCACGCGATTCCGTCGCGCGGCGCGAACTGGACGCCCGACTCGTCGCCCACAGCCTCATTTGAACTGTCTCGATAACGTTCGTTATCTAGAGCCGCCAGGGCTGTGTGGTTGATGTTGAGCACGAGGGTTTCGGCTCCTGGGATTCGCGTGGTGGACGTGGTTACCTACAGCCCGTTCATCTCGCGGATTGCTTTGGAGGAGCGACGCATGTGGTGCGTGTGCTGTCCCCGGTTTCGCGGCCGGTGGCACCGGTCGAGCGGTATCTGGCGTATCTGACCGATATCGAGCGGTCGCCGAACACGATCAAGGCGTACGGTTCGGCGGAATACCGTTGAGACGGCAAGTCCACGCGGTCCTCATCAACCGCAAGCCTGGCCGGGCGTCGCGCCCACGCGGAACCGAGCTCATCCGTCGGCTCCGCAAGGACAGATGCGAGGTCGGCGAGCACGCGGGAACCGTTGAGGTTCACCACATTCGCAGCCTCGCTGAACTCGGCAAGGCAGTGCAGCCCGATCAGCACCCGTGGATGCGGATCATGGCGAAACGGCGGCGCAAGACCCTCGTGGTCTGCCACCCCCGGGTGATGAGCAGGGGAATCAGCGAAGTGCACCCGTGTCCGGATACCGCAAACGCATTGGGTTGCAACCGGAACAACAGCTACGAGAGATCCCGGTGCGGATCGTCCCTCGGCGCAACGATCAGCGGAGGTTTGCACGGTCGTCGAATCGGTGTGCGACTGGCCGGTACCAATGACCGAACACGGTGCGAGCCACGGGCGCGGATCACAGCTTCCCCCAGACACGGGCTATGCGGTGCCCACCGAGCGCGCCGGCGAATTCGTCCACAAATCGGCTTGTGAAATCGGGCCAGTTCCAGAATTCGAAGCCGAGATAGCCCAGCGCCATCGAGCCGTCGCTCCAGGTCCACGCCTGTACGTCGGAGGCCAGGTCGCAGTAGCCGCAGGTGACTGTCGCCAACCCGGTTTCCCGCCAGGTCTCTATCGCCAGATCGAACGGTTCCTTGGCTCCTTCGATGTAGTCCCAGTCCTCGGTGATGAAGTCCGTCCGGCGAGCGCACAACGGGCAGGTCGCATCTCCCACGTCGTTCTGATACCCGTGGAACATCGTACGGCCGATTTCAATCGTCGGACCGTACTCGGGATTGCAGTCGTCGTCCAGTTCATCGACTGCTTTCGCCCAGTGCGCCCCCGGTGGGTAGTCACGCCGCGCCCAGCGATCGCCGTCGTTGCGTTCCGCCAGGACGATGCCCTCCCGAACCAGCCAGTCCAGAGCTCGGTCGGCCAATGCCGACGCGTCGGCAGATGTGGCGTCGACATCGACGAGGACTTGAACGTGATCACCCATAGCGCAAACCTTGGAGTGTTTCGGCCATTTTTCCGCGTAGTCCAGAGGTGTCGACGCGGGCCCAGTGTGTCTTCGAGAATGCTAGCGTGAAGCATAGGTCCAGCACACCGGCAGTGTGAACTGTCTACTTAGCCCAAGGCTAGCATCAATACCGTTTACTTAGAGGTCGCGCAGATTGGGTGTTGATATCCGGGTATGAGTGTGGGCTTGCACGGTCCCAGCAATCATGAAAGTGCTTACGTCTCTTGATCACTGGAGGGTCCGTGCCCGCCCTGCCATCATGGCTCATCGTCCACCCTTGTGGGACCAGTTCGCCGCACTGTTGCCTGAGCGTCCCCTCTACCATCCCGGGCATCTGCTGGGTTGCCACCGGCGCCGTATCGACGACCGGATTGTGTTCGACAAGCTGATCCAGGTGCTGCGCTTCGGCTGTTCCTACGCGGCCATCGCTGATGCGTCCTGCTCGGCGACCACGATCCGCAACCGCCCCGACGAATGGCTCGTCGCCGGGGTCTCCGCCCGGCTGAAGGCGATCGCTCTGGACAGCTACGACCACATCGTCGGCCTGGTCCTCGACGATATCGCGGTGGACGGCTGTATTACCAAGGCGCCCGGCGGTGGGGAGGTCGCCGGGCCGTCCCCGGTCGACCGCCACAAAGCAGGGTATGAAGCCCTCACTGACTCGCCCCAGTGGGATCCCGTAGCCCTCGACCAGCTTGCAGCACGCAAGAGCAGCAGATCAGGCTCGCGCCGCCTTCACGCCGGACACCATCTGGCCAGTAAGCAGGTCCCCGCCAGACTCATCCCAAGGTCGGATAAAACCCAGGTTTCGATGTCGTCCTAAACATTTCGACGCTTCAACAGCGAACCCCCGCAAGGGCTTTCAGCGCAACGCCTTCCTGATCCCCACCTGACGCCTCCAACGGACGCCTTTTCCCTCATCGCTCACCACGACAGTCTTCAGCTAACGCAGCAGAGGGTGCTTTAGCGCCTCCCCCATGCAGGGCGACACTGGAGGGCCGAGAATCCTCCATCTCTCACGCAGCACCGCTTCAAGAAGCTCCTCCTACACTGCCAGCTCCTCTCCACGTTCGTGACGCACTATCCGCCCGATTTCGCGGCGCAGGCCGCCCAGTTTTGCCGACGCAGGGGATCTGTATCTGGTGACGAGTCATCCGGCCACGCGCGCCGCAGTCACCAACCGACAGGAGTTTCGTATGACCCCCGCATCTTTGACGTTCGTGCTGGTTCATGGAGCATTCCAGACCGGCGCGATATGGGAGCAGACTGCCGGCGAGCTACGCGGCAACGGCCACACCGTGCACACCCCGACCCTGGCCGGGCACGGTCCGGGCGATCCGATGACGCTGGCACACGCCGACGCCGTCGCCTCCCTGACCGCGTACCTTCACGAGCACGACCTGTCCGACGTTGTACTGGTCGGCCACTCGATCGCAGGCGCCTACATCGCCCAAGCCGCCGAACAGGGGCCGTCGCGGATCAAGCGGTTGGTATTCGTGAGCGCGTTCGTCCCCGCTGCCGGGCACGCGCTGGCCGACGAATTCCCACCGGCAGACGCCGCCTTCTTCGACATGACCGATCCGGCTCAGGGTTTCATCCTGCCGTTCCCGGTGGTCCGCGAACGTGCCTGCAACGACATGGATTCCGCTGCCGCGACAGCGATCTACGCCCAGATGTCGCCCCTTCCGGTCAGATATTTCACGGACAAACTCAACCTCGAAAGGTTTCACGAGCTGGTTGCTTCCGGCGGACTGCAAGCCAGTTACGTGAATCCGATCAGCGACTTCGCGCTGCCGCCCGGCGAATACGCCTGCTTCCCGCGGTTCGCCCAGCGATTGGGTCCACTTGCCCGGATCCTGCAGATTCCGGGCTCGCACTACGTGATGTTCAGCCGACCCGAAGAGCTGGCCGATACCCTCGTCTGGGCAGGCCGCGACTGAGGCCCGGCAACCGGAGGCGAATCGGTCGCCGATCGCCGCGCCGCAGTGGGCGCTCGGCCGACTCGAAACGAGGACGATGCGGTGACAGCAGAGTTGATCGCCAGGTGCCGGGCCGGTGACGCCGAGGCGTTCCGCGAGCTCGTCGAGCCCTTCCGGCGGGAGCTGATGGTGCATTGCTATCGGTTCCTCGGTTCGATGCACGACGCCGAAGACGCCCTGCAGGAGACGTTGCTCGACGCCTGGAAGGGACTCGGCGCGTTCGAGGCGCGGTCCTCGGTCCGGACCTGGCTCTACCGCGTCGCGACGAACCGCTGCCTCAAAATATTGAGGTCTGCCGGCAGGAGGCCTCGAATGGTGATTCCCGGTGAAGGCTCGGCCAGGTTCGATCTGCCCGAGCCGTCCGCCCACGGCGAGGTGGTGTGGCTCGAGCCGTATCCCGACGTCCTGCTCGAGGGCCTCGGCGACCCCGCTCCCGGCCCCGAAACACGCTACGAGTCCAAACAGGCGATATCGCTTGCCTTCGTGACCGCGGTCCAGCTGCTGCCGCCACGTCAGCGGGCCGTGCTGATTCTGCGCGACGTGCTCGGCTACCGTGCCGCCGATGTCGCCGAATTCCTCGACACCACAGAGGAATCGGTCACCAGCGCCCTTAAACGCGCCCGCGGCGCCATGCAGCAGCGGGCACCCCGGCTCGGCGCACAGCAACCACCCCCGCCGCCCGACTCACCAGCCGAGCGCCGGCTCATCGACCGCCTCACCCGGGCCTTCGAATCCTGCGACGTCGACGGCGTCGTCGCATTACTCGCCGACGACGTCCGCCTGACGATGCCACCGCTGCCTGTCGAATACCTCGGGCGCGAGGCGGTCACCCGCTTCCAGGCCGCCGTTTTCGCCCAAGCCCCCAGCTACCGTCTGGTCGCGACGCGAGCCAACGGCCAACCCGCCTTCGGCGTCTACCTCCTCGACCCCAACACCCACGCCTGGCACTCCACAGGTCTGATGGTCCTCACCCTCGCCGCCGACCGCATCACCGCCTTGACCCGATTCGACAACAGCATCCTGGCCCGATTCGGCCTCCCCCGCACACTCCCTGCATAAGCGCCCGAATGCGCGTGTTGGCCCGGCGCAATAGCACCTGCCGCCGAACAAGGTGTGCTGTGCACCGCCTAGTTCTGCCCAACGGTGGGATCTGAACAGTTGACGGCGCACTCCGTAGTGCACCCGAACCGTCCAGACAAGATCGAAGGAGCCGATAATGGCCAAGTTCGTGTTCACCTACCGGATGCCCCCAGAATTCACGCCTGGCAAACCCGAAACACTGTCGGCGTGGCTTGCCTGGTTCGGCGGCCTGGGAGACCATGTCATCGATCACGGCCTCCCCACACACGGAGCAGCTGCCGTAGGCGACTGCGGGGCGGGCAGCTCGCCAAGCGGCTATTCGGTCGTGGAAGCCACGAATCTCGATGTGGCGGTGACGATTGCCGAGAGCTGCCCGGCGTTGGCCGAGGGCGGCGGAGTCGAGGTCGGCACTGCGGTGGAGTTCGACGCGGGCGCGGCACCGGCCGGTCGTGCGGCATGACTACCGACAGGGAATCCGGCACACCGGAAGGTTCCACCACGCAGGCCGGCGCTACACGGAAAGTGATCGAATACGTCCTGGTTTCGGCAGACGGCGTCTACGAAGACCCGGTGGGTATGGGTGTCGGCGAATACCAGGACGAGGCATACCTGCGCGACGGCTTGGGCTTGCTGACCGCATGCGACGCGATCCTGTTCGGCCGCCACACCTACGAGGCGTTCGCCAAGCTCTACGGCAGCGGGAACCACAAGCCGATGTGGGCCGACCGGCTCAACGCAATCCCGAAATACGTATTCAGCTCCACCCTGGAAAAAGCCGACTGGGGCAATCCGACCATTGTTCGAGGCGATGTCGTCGCCGAGGTGACCGGGCTCAAGCAACAGGACGGGGGGAACCTGCTGATCCTGGGCCACGGCCTGTTCGGGGAGACGCTGCTGCGGGAGCGGCTGATAGACGTGATAGACCTCACCATCTACCCCCTACTGCTGGGACGCGGCAAGCAGTACTTCCAAGAAGGTCAAGACGCCAAACTGAAGCTCACAGCCGTGAAGACCTTCTCGAAGGTCGTGAAACTAACCTACGAGATAACGAGCTGAGATCCTGAAGCGTGCCGGTCACGATCATGCTCGGCGGTCGGGCGGACGTAGGCCATCGAGCACGATGGCGATGCGTTTTGCGCGGTCCGCAGGGCGGGTTGCCGGGTGCGTGTCCATGGCAAGGACAGCGGAGGCGATCGCGTGGACATCGGCGAAATCGATGTCGTCGCGGATCGTGCCCTCGATTTGGGCCTGGTCGAGTAGGGCCGAGAGTTCGGCGTTCATCTCACGTCCGGCGGTCTGCATTTCCTCGCCGCCGGCTTGGTCGAACACCGACGCCAACGATCGATTGTGGCGTGCTTGCTCGACGGTCGCGGTGAGAAACGTGATGAATGCATCGCCGGCATTGTGGGCGGTGCGCAGCTGTCTCGCCAGCCGAGTCAGCTCCTGCAGCCGTTCGGTGATGATCGCCGAGAACAGCGCCTGTTTTGTCGGGAAGTGACGGTGCACCGTTCCTTGTGCGACGCCCGCGCGGCGCGCGATCTCGCGCAGGTTGGCCTGCGGGCCGAGGGTTTCGAAAGCCGACCGCGCCGCCGCGAGGATCTTGGCGCGGTTGTCGCGCGCGTCGGCGCGCAGGGGGTGGTCGTTCACCGGCAGAATCCGATCCTTGGCAAACGGGTCACGTGACCCGTATAGTCTAACCGGGTCGCATGACCCGGTATTGTTCACGAGATTAACAGGAGCTCGCATGTTTCTTGTCACTGGTGCCAATGGTGAACTTTTCGGCCGACCTGTTCTCGACCATCTCCGTCGACTGGTGCCCGAGGCCGACGTCATTGCAGGCACTCGCGACCCCGGTTCCGTCGCCGCGACCGGGGTCCAGGTGCGTCGGGTCGATTTCGACGACCCGACGTCGCTGGCCACGGCATTCCAGGGCGTGACGGCGGTGTTGATCAACGGCACCAATTACGGCACGCAGGCCGAGCGTCGTGCGGGCCAGCACGCCGCTGCGATCCGGGCCGCGGTCGAGGCGGGCATCGGGCGCATCGTTTACACGAGCTGGCCGGACCCGGAGCTGTTGCCGAGCATGTCCGACTTCGCCGAGTCGGAGGCACTGCTGCGGAGCTTGTCGGCGGACGCGACAACCCTGCGCACCACCTACGGCCTGGCGCAAACCGTCGGCCGCGATGTGACGACCGCGATGGCGAGCGGGACACTCGCGGCCCCGGCCGGTCAGGCGCGCACCGCGCCGGCCCACATCGACGACCTTGCCGAGGCTGCTGCGCGGGTGCTTGCCTCGGACGAGCATCGAGGCAAGCTCTACACGCTTACCGCCGCCGACAGTATCGATTGGACCGATCTGGCTGGGCTCGCCGCTACGACCACCGGGAAGCCGATCGAGTATCAATCCATCACCGACGACGAGTTCGCCTCCAACCTCATCGCGCAAGGCATCCCCTCCGCGGTGGTCGACACCCTGCTCGGCGTGTACCGCGCATTCCGCGCAGGTTGGACCAGCACCCCGACCAACGACCTCGCCACGATCCTGCGACGCACACCCAAGCGCGCCATCGAAGCCGTCGCCGCTGTCATCACCACCTGAGGGCGATAACCACTCCAACCCGTGCCGACGACTGGGGGCGTCGGCTTGTCCATGTCGTTTCCAGCTCACGCCTACTCGCGCGTTACTTTGCCGCGGGGGTCAGCTTCGCGGAGTCCTGGTCCTTCTCACGCCGACGCTGTCACGGGACCGCCCCGCCAGAGCCCCCTTCAAGTGGTTGTCCGAGGGCTCGGGACAGCTGTCGGCGAAGGTCGTGGTTTTCGGCGGCGAGTTCGCAGTTGCGCTTGCGCGAGGCTTCCAGTCTCTTCAGCAGCGATTCGTCGGAACTCCGCTGTCGGCGTGGGATCGGGGGTGGCTTTTCAGACTGGGTGCGTGCTCGTAGGCGCCCGGACGATCACACATGTTGACGGAAACCCGATGTGCGTCCCCATCCCCGAAGTTGACGACTGATGCCATCCCGAACACGTAGTACGGATCGTCTGGTCGAACCGACCGAGACAAAGAAGGCATTTGAGCTACCGAGACCATCCGTCCACTCACCGACCAGTCCGCGAGTGGACGATGCCACCAGTCTCGCCATGCTGAGATGCCAAGCGCGCCAGCCGAGATGCCCGCAGCGACCAGGACGAGTACGTGCCCCAGTCAGCCATCGCACAATCTTGCGCCGCCGACTCGGCACTCGACAACACCAATGCCAACGGGCCGCAGACGGTCAATCCAGCGCGTGCCTCACTGGCACCGCGTCCACGCCCATCGTGAATAACAGCGTGGCGCAGGAATTCCGGAGATCATGCAGCTGCGGGCAGATATCAGCGACGGACCCAACCTTGTGCACGGTCCGCCAGGTTCCACCACGAAACGAACTGCGCATCCTCGGATTTCAGTTCCCAGCGCGCGGCGAGCCCATCGAAGAACGCGTCATCCCCGGTCTTTCCGCCTTTCGGCTCTCCGATGTAGACCAGCCGTTCGCCACCTGCAGCCTCGAATGCGGCAAGCGCGTCGGACGCCATCGTGTTGCCCCAGCCGGGCGGCCAGCAGAGGAACAGCACATCGTCCGTGCCGCCGTCGTGACGCGCCGCGAACGCATCGAGATCCCCGACTCCATGCCACACGTCCGACTGACCGGCCGCACCGAGAAACGACACATTCTCCGTCTTGTCCGGCGGTTCTGAGTCGTACGCGTCGACGCCCACTCCCGCCTCGGTCAGCTGGGCCGCCCAATACCCGCGCCCGGCGCCCAGTTCGACTACCTTGCGGCCATCGCAGAACTGAGCCACCCACTCAACCGTCTCCGGAGACGGGATGGCGTATGCGTAGACGGCCTGCAAGATTGTCTGGGCGAACCCCAGACGCGCACTGCCCTTCGCTCGACCGCCGTTCACCACGCGACGGCCTTCGTGCTCGTACACCGACGGCGCAACGATCTCCCAGTACGGATTAGCACTGACCGACCGGCCACCGGTCATGTAGTGCACGAACCGCAAATCGAACGCGGCGTCGGCCCGATCCTCCCCCGTCCCCGACAGCGTGGGCGCGGTATCCAAGTACGCCGCTATCTTCGGGTACTCGCCGCGAAGCCGCTCCTCATCACCGAGCAACGCCGCCAGTTCGTCCCGCCGATCCGCCGTCAACGCGAGCGCAGTCATCAGTCAATTCTGGCCTGACACAGCCCAATTCGTGAGCACTTCCGCAGGCAGAGCCGAGCCGCTCAACGGTCACGTTCTGCTGTGCGGCTCAAACGGGATTGTGGGCAGGACGCCTGGTGTGGACACCCCCTATATGCACGATGCACCTTCCGGCCCTCGGTTCAGTCGTTGTCGACGCGATCCGCGCTTGCTCAGGTCAGCCGATGCAGCGGAGCCGGCCGATGCCTGAGGGCACGTGTGGGCCATGGATCAGGGTGTCGATGTGCGGCGCGGCGCTGTTCAGGACCACTACCGGAGAGTTGGCTCAGATGGCGTGTCCTTCGCGATTCCGTGCGGGCATGGTGCCCGTTGTCGATGGCCGAATAGCGGATCGCTCGCCGATCATGCCGAATCCGCGACCGTGCCCCTTGGCCGGTATACGGGTCGTCGACGACCGTGCTGACCACGCGCTCAACGCCATCGGAGTCATGCTCCATGAATGAAGTTGAACGACAGCCAAAGACGGAGATAGCAGCAGCGGTGGCCGCGTTGCTCCAGGTATTTCATGAGCACACGCCGGAGAAATCGAGGCTCGCACCGATCGACAGCGTCAAGCTCTGCCACACCCTCAACGGGGTCACCGAGGTAGATGAAGCCGGTTGGTGCACCGACTACGACGACACGACCGAAGATGACGCAACCGTTGTCCTGCCGATCAGCGTCGTAGACCGCGAGAAGCCATGAACGCGAAGGCATCTCCGAAATCGGGCGAAAGGATGTGCATCTGAGCGTATTCCTGCACGATTCGACTTCGTCGCATGCCTCACCGCGGCACTGACTTTCGTGCAGGAACATCAAGCACGGCACTACGCCGATGCGGTAACAATGGAACTAGGTGACGCCAGGGGCTATCCGCGCTTTCCCAATGAACGGTTGTATCTGGAACCCAGAGCCGTCGCATAGCCATCGCCGACCTCGCACAAGGTAGAGATTTTGCGAGGTGCCCACATGTTGTGCGACACCGGACGCCGTCGTTAACTACGGACCAGAAGATTAGGGGGGCGAATCCTTTTGGGCGCCGAAGTGCTGTCAACCTGGTCGGTCCGCCGAGATCGTGCCTACAAGGTGAGCGACTACGGTGACGCGGGCAGACCGCACTACTGGCTCGTCACCTTCGACAAGGTCGGAGCGTTGACCATCGAGCACTACGCGCTGTCCGGCTGCACAGGCGGCTTCACCCACGTCGGCGCCGCCCACCGGGATATGGGTCCGGTGGTCCTCTCGCTCACGATCCGTTTCCGCTCGAAATCCTTTGACAAGACCTCGAAGTCGCACCGGTGGATTGATGGCAGAGCTGTTGCTCAGCGGAGCTGCGGCTGCTCTCGAGGCATCGTTTCAGGCGTCGCGGACGTTCAGGACCACCTTGCCGAAGGTTTCGGACGAGTCCAGGAGGCGGTGGGCCTCGGGGGCTTCGGTGATCGGGAGTTCGGCGTGGATGACCGGGGCGATGGTGCCGTCTGCGATCAGGGGCCAAATGTGGCGGCGAAGTTCCGCGATGATGGTGGCCTTGCTGTCGGGACCGGTAGTGGGGCGGTTGCGGACGTTGTTGGCGTGGATGGTGCCCCATTTGGACAGCAGCGCACCGAGATTCAGCTCGGCCGTGACCCCGCCCTGCATGCCGATCACCACGAGGCGGCCGTGCGGCGCCAGCGCCTCGACGTTTCGGGACAGG
The DNA here is from genome assembly GCF_042869435.1 of Nocardia sp. NPDC006982. Lineage (NCBI taxonomy): Bacteria > Bacillati > Actinomycetota > Actinomycetes > Mycobacteriales > Nocardiaceae > Nocardia > Nocardia sp. NPDC006982. The sequence continues at coordinate 49,723 of NZ_JBIAFV010000017.1, forward strand.
TAGGCGGCGCCCATGATGTCGAGAATGATGTCGGCGCCGGGGCCGCCCGCACCGTTCTCGGCGCGGATCGCGGCGACGAAATCGTCCTCGCGGTAGTTGATCAGCACGCTCGCGCCCAATTCGCGGCACCGCTTCAGCTTCTCCGCCGAGCCCGCGGTCACCGCCACGCGCGCGCCCTGGCTCACCGCGACTTGGATTGCGTGCGTACCGATTCCGCTGCCGCCACCATGGATCAGCACCAACTGCCCGGCGTCCAGCCCGGCGGTCATCGCGAGGTTCGACCACACCGTCGCAGCCGCCTCGGGCAGCGCGGCCGCCGCAGCCAGGTCGAGCCCGTCGGGCACCGGCAGCACCTGCGTCGCGGCAACCACGACCTTTTCCGCATACCCGCCGCCGGACAGCAGCGCACAAACCCGATCGCCGACATGCCAATCCCGAACCCCATCACCGACTTCGGCGATGACCCCTGAACATTCCAACCCCATGACCTCACTGGCCCCGGGCGGCGGCGGATAGAACCCCCGTCGCTGCAGCAGATCCGCGCGATTAACCCCCGCCGCGGCAACGTCGATCAGCACCTCCCCATGCCCCGGCGCCGGATCCGCCGCCTCGCCCCACTCCATCACCTCGGGTCCCCCGAACCCGTTCAACTTGATAGCGCGCACCGCCCCATCCTGCCCTCGCGAGCACACACACCGTGTACTGGGTATGCGACTCACCCAAGTGCCGCACGCGCGGGCGCCACCGGGCAGCGCCCAGGTTCAGCCCTGATGACTCCACAGCGCGCAACAACACCTCAGAACCGCCGCCCGAGAACGGGCACGCAGCAGAAGTCCGGCAGCGCCTGAGTGTGCGGCTCACTCGAGTGCCGGACGTCGGTCCCGCCGGGACGGTCGGCGTCGGCGGCAGCAATATGGCGAGCGGCCTGCGGGGATGGGGGCGGGGGACTAGCGTTCCCGGCGTGAGCAGCTTTGTCGACTTCCAGAACGAGATCTACCTGGGTGGACTCGGTGGCGCGGTGCCCGAATTGCCGTTGACCGCTGCGGGTTTGGAAGACCGGGCACGCGAGGTGCTGAGCAAGGAAGCCTTCGCGTATGTCGCGGGGAGTGCGTCCGGGGAGCGGACGGCGTCGGCCAATCGGTCCGCATTCGACCGCCACCGGATTGTGCCGCGGATGCTGCGCGGCACCTCGGGGCCGGGTGCGCGCGATCTGTCGGTGGAGGTGCTCGGGACGCGACTGGCCGCGCCGGTGCTGACCGCGCCGGTCGGGGTGCTGGAGCTGCTGCACGAGGGCGGCGAGGTGATCGTCGCGGAGGTCACGAAGGAACTCGGCGTCGGTACCGTGCTCTCGACGGCGGCCTCGTCCACCATCGAGAACGTCGGCGCGGCAGCCGGCAGCTGGTGGTATCAGCTGTACTGGCCCGCCGATAACGAACTCGCCAGATCCTTCGTCGAGCGCGCGGAACGGGCGGGTGCGTCGGTCATTGTCGTCACGGTCGACACCCCGAGCCTCGGTTGGCGACCCCGCGATCTCGAGCTCGCACATCTGCCGTTCCTGCACGGCAAGGGCATTGCCAACTATCTATCGGATCCGGTCTTCCGCGCGAAGCTTTCCGCGCCACCCGAGGAGAGCGAGGATGCGATGCGAGCCGCGATCCTCACCTGGAGCGGACTGTTCGGCAACCATGCCCTGCGCCCCGCCGACCTCGCCCACCTACGCGAGTGGACCGATCTGCCGATCGCGGTCAAGGGCATCCTGCATCCGGACGACGCCCGTCAAGTCGTCGACGCGGGTGCTGATGCGGTGGTCGTCAGCAACCACGGCGGCCGCCAAGTCGACGGTGCCATCGCCGCACTCGATGCGCTTCCCGCCGTGGTCGCCACCATCGGCGACCGCGCGGACATCCTGTTCGACTCCGGCATCCGCACCGGTTCGGACATGCTCACAGCGCTGGCACTCGGTGCGAAGGCGGTGCTCTACGGCCGCCCATGGGCATACGGTCTGGGCATCGCGGGCCGAGCGGGTGTGCGGCACGCGCTGCGCGTCCTGCTCGCGGACTTCGACTCCGTCATGGGCCTGTCCGGATGCGCGAATCCAGCCGAGCTCGACCGTTCCTTGATCGCGACAATCCGTTGACCCTCCCGGCCATCGGGCCATAATCCAGGATTTGATTAATCGTGTGTCCAGGTCTTTCGCTGGACCGCTAGGTTGTGCGTTTGTGCAGTTCAGGCGCGCATAGAATGGAAGTCGTGATTCCAGAACCGAGCAGTCACGCGCCTGTCGAGCCGAAATGGCTCTCGTCGTCGCAGCAGCGTGCCTGGCGGGCATACATGGACGGTAACCAGCGCTTGGCGACGGCACTGAACCGTCAACTACAACGCGACTCCGATCTCACCCTCGCCGAATATCGGATCCTCGTCCTGCTCTCCGAGGCCCCCGATCGTTCGTTGCGCATGAGCGAACTGGCCGACGGCGTGCTGTCCTCGCGCAGTCGGCTCACCCATCAGATCCGCCGCCTGGAGACCCAGCGAATGGTCCGCCGCAATACTTGCCTCGAGGACGGCCGCGGCGTACTCGCCGAGCTCACCGAGGAAGGTATGCGTCGGCTGGAGGCCGCCGCACCCGGTCACGTCGAGGCGGTCCGCCGCAACTTCATCGACCTACTCGGTCCCGAACAACTCGAGATAGTCGGCGAGGTCTTCGCCCGCGTCGACCACGAGATAGGCAACTCCGACTAACCCGTCGGCAGACGGCGTACGGCAACGGGTAATCTCGTTGGCCTGGAGACGTGGCAGAGCGGCCGAATGCACTCGCCTTGAAAGCGAGCGTCGCGAGAGCGACCGGGGGTTCAAATCCCTCCGTCTCCGCAATCCTGACCTACTCTTTCAGGTCTCTCATGTCAGCGAAACCTCAACGGCGAGAGGGGAATCCTGACACACCGCGACACGCGGGCTTCCGAGGCGCGCGATCGACGGGTTGCGGCCCATGTGCTGCTGTGTGAGGGTTTGTCGATGCCAAGCGCGGTGTGGGAGTACCGCTGAAGGAGGGGTTCTATGACTGCAATCGCAGCCCAGGTCGATCCCCTGAACGAAATCGCCGACGAGATAAAGAATTTTGCGAATGCGGCGTATTACGGCGCAAAGACAATCGGTGATGGAGTGCAGACTCTCCTGGATATCGGCGCCATTGCCGCCATCCAATGGGCTGCGGCGGAACTCGCCGGGGCAACAGGCGTGGGCATTGTCGCCACTGCCGCGCTGGTTGCGGCCGCTACGTTGACGACCCTCGAAGCAATTGCGGAATTCAATATGCTGGTTTCGAAGCTGTCCTCGCTCTATATCAGCTTGGAAGGGATAGCCGGGGTCATCTACGCGGCGATCGGTACGGTGCAGTCCGGCGATCTGCCTGCGCTGCCACAGAAGTCCTACGACCATCCGGGGGCATGAGATGAGTTCGCCCGAGCCGATACATGATCTCGCGCGGGCGATGTCGCGGTGTCGCGCCAGCTTTCCAAGGCACTCGGGGTCATCATGACCAGCACCGCGGATCCGCAATTGAAGAAGCGTTCGAATGTCCGGCCTGCGACTACTGCTTGTATGAGGTCAGGCGGTTCCGGCGAATTGCTTCGCTGGCGTTGCTGACAGTCGCGCTGACCTTCGCGGCACTTTTGGTCGCGCGGCTTCTCGGCGTCGAGCAGCTCTATCTGCCGCTGACCTTCGCGGTACTGCCCGGATGCTTTCCGATCGCGTTGGCTGTCGCCGTGGTCGCCTGGACGAGGTCCCGCTATTTCGCGGATGTCTGGCTGACGGACACGACCGACCATCTGATCGTGTCAGCACACCCCGGCTTCGTCACGGCCGTGGAGCAGCGACGCGCGGAGTCGCACTGACGGGCGCTATTCGGCAATTCGTCCCACGCGTGAATCGAGGTCTGGTCGACGATGCGGCCGTCGCGGGGTCCGGGCCGATCAACCGGTCGTCGTGACCATCAATTCGATCAGCAATCGCAATGCGTGGTCCATCTCCGCTTCGGTCATCCGAGCCATACCGCACGATGTGCTCAACCCGCCGAAGGGACGAGGGTAATATTTCCGCGCTTGCGTCAAGGCCAAGCGGACATGGTCCGCACTCGCCTTCTCGTGCACGATGCCTGCGTAGATAGTCGCGTCGGCGGTCAGCTGTTCCAGCGGCTGATAGATATCGGGGTTGTCCACGTCGGCGAACGGCAGTACGTCGGCCGCCGCCAGCGGAATGTGAATGCCCTGCAGCGTCCTACCCTCGGGCCATGCCGCCACGATGGCGTTGACCAAGAGCACGACCGGCTCGAACCCGTTGATCTGCTTCAGCCATGTGCTGTGCTCCCAGTCGCCACGGCACAGATGGATCGTGACACGGGCGCCCTCCGGCATCCGGCGCACGAATGCGGCGAGATCCGAAGCCAGCTCAACGGCTTTCGCGGCCCGCGCTTGCGCCGACTCGATCACCTCGATCGTCAACATGCGCCCGGGACTCTCGAGCTGGAACACCACATCGCCATCGAACAGCCGGTGAATAGCGAAGATCTCTTCCAACGCCGGTTTCCGAAACGACTCGTAATGCTGCTCGAGTCCGGCCTCCCCGAGGGCGAAGTACGCATGATCGTACGGATCGACAATGCACGCCTGATAGCTCTTGCTGCTGCCGCGTTCCGCGATCATGCGCTCCAGAATCGGCTTGGCCGCCTCGGCTTGGTCGAAATACCCGAGCAGCACCGGCGGAATCTCGAGCTCACCCTCGCCGGTGTACTCGTAACCAGGCATCCCTGGATACGCCAACTCGATGTTTCCGTCCTTCACCTTCCGCATTCCAGGAAGCGCGAAGGTACTGCGCAGCCTCGGCATGATCCAACCGGGAAAAGCCGTGTCACCCTCCGGAAATGACGGTAGGTACTCCCACATCGTGCCGAATTTCTCCATCGCGATCTGTCGTGTCGGCGCGTTGGCGCTTCCTACCAGGTACGTCACGGGCAGTGAAAGAGCCATCGGGTGTCCTCTCCGTACAGGTGTGCGGGGACTATAGCGCCGACGAGCTCGGCTCGGCTCCCTCCAGCTTCGAACCGAGTCGCGCGCAAAGCGAGATATTCTGTCTCGCAAGCAAACTCGCCGAATCAGCGTAGCCTTTCAACCCTCGCGAACGCCCTCCCGGTGCTGGGAACCGCAATGCTTTCCGAGACCACATTGCCCGAAACCGGGTCGAGCGCAACGGTTTCGTCCGGTGCGCGGGCGCTGCGAACTGGTGCTCGGGTTTCTGGATCGCCGGGTGCGGTCACGACGGTCGTCGATAATGGGCGGCGTGCCTCTCACCGAAGGCTCCAGCCAGTCCGGCTCTGATGAGCCGAGCCCGCCTCTGATAGCGCCAGAGGACTACATCACGGATCGCTTGGAGCAGTACCAAGGTTGGTATGACAAGAAGGCCGTGACGATGAAGGCCAGGCATTTGCAGATCCGGGTGCTCGCAGTGGGCGGCGGCGTGACCGTACCTGCGCTTGTCAACCTCCCGTTCGCGTTGGCACCTGTCGTGGTCACAGTGGTCGGTCTCGTTGTAGCCGCGGTGTGGCGTCCAGCTGATCCGGATCGATGCGCCCCGGACAGTTGCGTGACATATCATCGATGCCATACTCGAATGTATGTTCGATAATCGACATCGAGACGTCTGGCGGCCGTACTCACCGCTGCTGCCGATCTACGTCGACATCGATCGTGTGCTTCCGCCGGATGGATCGCCCACCCGCGAGGTATCGGCGCGGGTGAAGAAGTACGGCCTGGTCTTGTCCGGTCGGATGGCGGCCAGGCAGCGGGCCTGGCATCGGCTCGTGGACGGGCGCTGGGTGGCCAGTATCGAGGTGCCGGTCGAGACCAACGGGCAGTGGATCTATCTGGACTTCATCGCGCCGGCCGACGCGGTCGCGCCACGCGAGGGCGGCGACGCGATGCCGGAGCGACCGAGCAATCAGTGGGGGCAGCCGAAGCGATACTGACTACCGGCAGCGCCCGGACTCACTCCAGGGCGGCGAGGGCGCGGCCGAGTTGATCGATCTCGAATTTCGTTGTGTACGGGGCCAACCCGACGGTTACAGCGCCGCCCTCGTCGTTGACGCCGAGGGCGTCCAGCAATCGGCTGCCGCCGTGGACGCCGCTCAAGGTGCCGATGCGGGCGTCGGCGAGTTTGGCGGCTACCTTCTCGGCTTGCATGCCTGCCATGGTGAAGCTGACGGTGGGGATGCGGGTGGAGGCGCGGCCGATGACGGTCAGGTTGGAGATCTTGTCGAGCACGTCCATCAGGTGCTCGAACAGTTGGTCGTGGTAGTCCTGCAGCGAGGTGATGGAGATTTCCAGGCGCTCGCGGCGGGTGCCGCGGGCGCGCTCGTCCAAGCCTGCGAGGAAGTCGATGGAGGTGGTCAAGCCGGCGAGCAGGGCGTATTGGTGGCCGCCGACCTCGAGGCGTTCGGCGCCTTTGGCATAGGGGTTCAACGACATCGACGGAATACGGTCCAGGAAGGCCGGATCGCGGAAGACCAGTGCGCCGATCTGCGGACCACCCCAGGCGGGGGCGCTCAACGCGACCACATCGGCATTCAGTTCATCGATATCAATGAGGGCATAGGGCGCGGCACCGAAGCAATCGGCGACGAGCAGACCACCCACCTCGTGCACCCGATCCGCCGCGACCCGCACCGCGGGCGCCGAACCGACGATCGGCGACGCGGCGGTCAGCGCGACCAGCCGGGCGGTCGGGCCGATCAATTCCTCGAACTGCCACGACGGCATCTCACAGGTCTCGATCTCGACCTCGGCCCAGCGCACATGCGCGCCGTAGCGATTCGCGATCCGCAACCACGGCGCGACGTTCGCCTCATCATCCAATCGCGACAGCACTATCCCGGTGCCGAGGCCGAGTCGCGAACTCAGCGACTCCGCCAACCAGGCCAGCAAAACCGCGCGGTCCGGTCCGAGCACGACGCCCGCCGGATCACCGCCGACGAGATCCGCGACGGCCTCGCGCGCCGCATCCAGAATCGCGGCACTGCGAACGGCGGCGCCATTGCGGCCGATGTGGGAAAACGATGAGGTTCGGAAACCTGTTGATACTGCACGAGATACCGAATCCGGAACCAGCATTCCGCCCTGCGGGTCGAGATGGATCCAGCCGTCGCCGAGGGACGGTATCAGGCCCCGAACCCTCGCGACGTCGTAAGTCATGTTGGCCACTCTAAGGGCAGCGGGCGAGGCTGGGTAACCGCGTTCCCCCTCACCCGCAGGCGGGGGTGCAGTGAACTGGGACTCAGCATGGCAACCGACTTTCACCCAAATCCGAACCACACGACCCGAACAGAATAGACGCCGCCTCTGCGCCGCGGCACCGACCCGGTGACCTGATCGAAGGGCGACCGACTTAGCGCGTTCGCGGCGGACGCGACATGATGGGGACCATGACGCAATCGGATGGAGCACCCGAATCCATTGTCGTGATCGGACCCGACGGCCGGCCGCTGGCTATTCCGGTCGAGTCCGGCTCGGACATGCCCTTCACCGCGCAGGTCGTTACCAACGGTGATGAGAAATCCGACAATGCGGACAATAAGGACGACGTCGAGGAATCGCTCGCCGATATGGTCGAGCAGCCCGCGAAGGTCATGCGCATCGGGACCATGATCAAACAATTGCTGGAAGAGGTCCGCGCGGCTCCGCTCGACGATGCCAGCCGGACCCGGCTGCGCGAGATCCACAAATCCTCGGTGCGCGAACTCGAACAGGGTCTTGCCCCGGAATTGCGCGAGGAACTGGAGCGGCTCACGCTGCCGTTCACCGATGACGCCTTGCCGTCGGATGCCGAACTTCGGATCGCTCAGGCCCAGCTCGTCGGCTGGTTGGAAGGTCTTTTCCACGGCATCCAGACGGCGCTGTTCGCCCAGCAGATGGCGGCGCGCGCGCAGCTGGAACAGATGCGTCAGGGTGCGCTGCCGCCCGGCATCCACGCGACCGACCCGCGCGGGGGCCAGTCGAACCCGCCGATCGGCGGCTCCGGACAATATCTCTGACCAGATCCGAGTCGAGTGCCAGCCGGGTCGGGGGTGTCTGATTTGCGGCGATCGCGGGGCCCTACGTGGTTACGCTTCGCTACCGCCTCCGGGCCCTGCCGCTCACGCCGCGGGAAATTGCGAGGGTAGTGTCGAGCACCGTGCCGTCCGCTGCCGCCCGCCCCGACTCGGTCCCCGATGTGAATACGGCGCGTCCCGATGAGAGCTCGGATCGTCCTGAAGAGGGTTCAGTGCGTTCAGATACCAGCCAAGCGCGTACCGACGAGAGTTCCGATGAGACCTCCGTGCCTCCTGAAGAGAACACCGCGCCGGAGCATCCGGTGAGCTCCGACGCGGAAACGCCCGCGTCGGAGGAGACCGTCGCGCCTGCGAGCGCGATCGTCTCGGACTCGCAGACCTTCGGGCGCGCGTTCAAAGACTTCCGCGGCGGCTTCACGCAGCGCGAGCTCTGGCTCTCGCTCGGCTGGCAGGACATCAAACAGCGCTATCGACGCTCGGTGCTCGGCCCGTTCTGGATCACCATCGCGACCGGTGTGCAGGCCGCCGCGATCGGCATTCTGTACTCGGCGCTGCTCGGCCAGTCGATCAAGTCGTATCTGCCGTATGTGGCCGTCGGCATCATCGTCTGGAATGTGATCCAGGCCAGCATCCTCGAGGGTTCGGATGTCTTCATCGCCAATGAGGGACTGATCAAACAGTTGCCGTCGGCGCTGAGCGTGCACGTCTATCGCCTGGTGTGGCGGCAGTTGCTGTTCTTCGCGCACAACATGCTGATTTATCTGGTGGTGCTGTTCGCATTCGGCGTCTGGGAAAAACTGCACTGGACCGCCATTTTCGCGATCCCCGCGCTCGGGCTGTTGTTCCTCAACTCGATGTGGGTCTCGATCGTGTTCGGCATCTTCAGCACCCGCTACCGCGATATCGCGCCGATCCTCGGCAGCCTCACGCTGATGCTGTTCGTGCTGACGCCGGTCATGTGGAATACGAAAAGCCTCGCAGAACAGGGTGGTCAGGTGAGCGAGCGCGCGAAGCTGGCCGAAATCGTGCCGACGTTCCATTACCTGGAGATCGTCCGCGCACCGCTGCTCGGCGATGATCAGCACCTGTATCACTGGGTGATCGTCGGCTCCATCACGGTAGTCGGCTGGATCGTGGCGATCTTCGCCATGAAGCAGTACCGTTCGCGCGTGCCGTACTGGGTATAGGAGATCGGGCCCGATGACCGACCATGTGAGTATCGAAACCCGCCAGGCGTGGGTCGAGTTCCCGATCTTCGACGCCAAATCGCGATCGCTGAAAAAGGCATTCCTCGGCAAGGCGGGTGGTGCGATCGGCCGCAATCAGTCCGACGTTGTGGTGGTCGAGGCGCTGCGCGACATCACCCTTTCGCTGAAAGAAGGCGACCGGGTCGGCCTGGTCGGACATAACGGCGCGGGCAAATCGACACTGCTGCGATTGCTTTCGGGAATCTACGAACCCTCGCGCGGCAGCGCTCGCATCCGCGGCCGGGTGGCGCCGGTATTCGATCTCGGCGTCGGTATGGATCCGGAAATCTCCGGCTTCGAGAACATCATCATCCGTGGGCTTTTCCTCGGACAGACGCGCAAGCAGATGCTGTCGAAGATCGATGAGATCGCCGAATTCACCGAACTCGGCGAATATCTGTCCATGCCGCTGCGCACCTATTCCACCGGTATGCGGGTGCGCTTGGCGATGGGCGTGGTGACCTCCATCGATCCGGAGATCCTGCTGCTCGACGAGGGTATCGGCGCGGTGGATGCCGAATTCATGAAGAAGGCTCGGATCCGGTTGCAATCACTGGTGGCCCGCTCGGGCATCCTGGTGTTCGCCAGCCATTCCAACGAATTTCTCGCCCAGCTCTGTGATACCGCCATGTGGATCGACCACGGGCAGATCCGTTTGCGCGGCGGTATCGAAGAAGTGGTGCGTGCCTATGAGGGCCCGGACGCGGGCAATCACGTCGCCACCGTGCTGCGCGAAATGGAAGCGGAACGGAAAATGGGAACCGAGCGAGAATTGGAGCGGAATCAGGCATGAGTGAGCCGACCGGGCGCAACGCCCCGATCGACGCGGGGCGCGAGGGCCCGATCGACTCCGTGCCGGATTCCGATGCACCGACCTCGAGCGCCCACGCCGTGCCGCACGACGCAACACCTCAGCCCGCAGACGCGGCAGCGCAAGCTACGAATGCCCCGGGGCAGCAGCGTGCGGACGACCCCGCAGCACAGGCCTTGGACGACTCGGCGTCGCAGCCTGCAGACGCAACCCCGCTGCCCGCAGACGACGCAACACCGCAATCCACGCCTCAGCCTGCGGACGACCAGGCAACGCAGCTCCCAGACGACCTGGACGACGACTCCGACGAACCTTCACCCGCACAGATCGAAGCCGCGCGCACCCCGGCGGGCACCGGTCCCGACGCCAAAATCGTCGCCGTCGTCGTCACCCACAAGCGCCGCGAGTTGCTCGCCGAATCGCTGAAAGTGCTTGTCTCCCAGACCCGCCCGGTGGACCACCTGATCGTGGTCGACAACGCCAATGAACCCGAGGTCGCGGAGCTGGTCGCCCAGCAGCCGGTCGAGGCCACCTACCTCGGTTCGGCGCACAATCTCGGCGGCGCGGGCGGTTTCGCGCTCGGCATGCTGCACGCGCTGACCCTCGGCGCGGACTGGGTGTGGCTGGCCGACGACGACGGCCGCCCCGACGGCTCGGAAGTCCTTGCCACGCTGCTGGATTGCGCGGGCCGACACGGTCTGGTCGAGGTGTCTCCGGTGGTCTGCGATATCGATGAACCGGACCGGCTCGCCTTCCCGCTGCGCCGCGGTGTGGTCTGGCGGCGGCTACGTTCCGAGCTAGGCGATGAAGACTTCCTGCCCGGCATCGCCTCGCTCTTCAACGGCGCGCTGATCTCCGCCAAGGCGGTCGATCTGATCGGCGTTCCGGACCTGCGGCTATTCGTGCGCGGCGACGAGGTCGAGGTGCATCGCAGGCTGGTTCGGTCCGGTCTGGCGTTCGGCACCTGTCTCCAGACGGCCTACCTGCATCCCAACGGCGCCGCCGAATTCAAGCCGATCCTCGGCGGCCGCATGCACACCCAGTACCCGGACGACCCGGTCAAGCGCTACTTCACCTACCGCAACCGCGGCTACCTGATGTCCCAGCCGGGTATGCGCAAACTGCTGCCCCAGGAATGGATCCGGTTCTCCTGGTTCTTCCTCGTCACCCGCCGCGATCCGGCCGGTCTGCGCGAATGGTTCCACCTGCGCAGCCTGGGCCGCAACGAGCAGTTCGGCAAGCCGACTCCGGATCAGAAGCCCACCGACGAAAAATAGATTGCGCGGGTCTGCAGGCCATGCCAAAGTTGGCGAGCAACGTCGAGACAAGAGTGAGGAGGTGGAGATCGTGACACGGACCGTTCGGATTGTCGTGCCCGGATCAGCCGTGCAAACGCACGCTGTCGCACGAATTTCCGCCTCAGATACCTCTCGCTGAGTCCGGTTCGGGCTCGGCGCCCGACGAAGGATTCCTCCATCATGGTCGACCGCGACCTCCTCGTCCCTTACGGCTGGACCGAAGCCGTTGCCAATGAATACAACTCGCTCATCCACGATGGGTGCGTCCCCGCGCGGGTGATCCGCATGGATCGCAGTGAATGCGATGTCGCGACACCGACCGGACTCACGCGCGCCCGTTGCCAGCGTTTGATTTGGCCTGAGCGGGGGCCGTCCGTGGTTACGCAAGCTGCCTCCTCCCGGCCTGACCCGCTCAGGCGGGGTTCGGATTCCGAAATCAGCGGCCTGTGCACCGGCGACTGGGTGAGCATCGATACCGAACTGAATGTGCGACAACTGCTGCCGCGCCGCGGCACGATCATGCGCTCGGCCGCCGACCGGCGCGCACAGGGCCAAGTGCTCGCCGCGAATGTCGATACCGTGCTGATCTGCAGTGCGGCCGACGGCGATATCGACCTCGGTCGGATCGAGCGCATGCTCGCACTGGCGTGGGAGAGCAGCGCACAGCCGATCGTGGTGCTCACCAAAGCGGATGCGGCGCTGGATATTCCGCTCGACGAAGTGCAGTCCGTCGCGCCCGGCGCGGTGGCCCTCGCGGTCAGTGCGGATACCGGATTCGGACTCGATGTGCTCACCGCGATGCTCGACGGCACCGTCGCGCTGATCGGTCCGTCCGGCGTCGGGAAATCGACGCTCGCCAATGCCCTGCTCGGCCAGGAAGTCTTCGCCACCAACGCCGTTCGCGCGGCGGACAAGAAGGGCAGGCACACCACAGTGCATCGGGAGCTGCGGCCGCTGCCCGGCGGCGGCACGCTGATCGATACGCCCGGACTGCGCGGCATCGGACTCTGGGATGCCGCGGAAGGCATCGAGAAAACCTTCAGCGATATCGAATCCATCGCGGCGCACTGCCGATTCGACGACTGCGCGCACAACGGCGAACCCGGCTGTGCCGTACAGGAAGCCATCGACGGCGGCGTGCTCACCCAGCGGCGCTTCGACAGCTACCGCAAACTCGAACGGGAAAACGCCTGGATGGCAGCGCGATCGGATAAGCGGCTGCAGGCCGAACGGGCCAAGGTGTGGCGCGATATCCGCAAGCAGCAGCGGCAGTTCTACCAGGAGAGAAGCTCGAAACGCTGATTCCGCGGAATCACGGTAGGGTCGGCACGCACAAATCGCTAAACGGGAGGGTTCCGATGAGTTACCCCGGCGGGTATCCGCCACAGGGCCAGCCCGGGCAATGGCCCGGACAGCCCGCATATGGTCAGCCGGCGCCGCAGGGCGCGCCGAATCCCTACGGTGCGCCACCGCAATACGCGCCGCCCGCGGGGCAGCCACCGATCAGCCAACCACAGGTGCCGCAACCGCCGTACGGCAGTCAGCCGCATATTCCGCAGCCGCAGTACGGCCAGCCCGTACCGCCGCAGCCGTACGGTCAGCCTGCTCAGCCCTATGGGCAGCAGCCGTACGGCCAGGCGCCCTACGGACAGCCGGTTCCGCAGCAGGCGCCCGCCCCGCCGGGCATCACCGTCGAGGCCTCCTATGAGTGGTTCGCCTTCCTGCTGGCGATCACCAAGCCGAAGATCCTGATCAACGGTCAGCGGGTGCCGAATACGCGGTGGGGTCAGAACCATATTCCGGTCGGCCCGGGGCAGTACCACGTGAAGGTGACCACGCCCTGGCTGTTCGATATGGGCCCGGCGAATGCGACGGCCGCGATTCAGGAAGGTCAGGGCGCACGGTTCTACTACAAGCCGCCCGCGGTCATCTTCCTCAACGGTGCGATCGGCCCGGTTCCGCAGAAGACGCCCGGCGCCATCTTCATCTACATCAGCTGGGGCATCGTGGCATTGATGATCCTGTTGAACATCGTGTTGATCGCCGGCGCATCCAGCATCTGACAGCGACGAAAGGGCGTCGGGGGCTCCGGCGCCCTTTCTTCGACCAACCTATGCAACTGGTTGCATAGGGGCCTGGGTTACCCTTGACGTGCACAACACCCGTCGGCGACTGCTCGCCGGTCGCTCGAACGGGTCGGCACGGTCGCGGGCGCACCCACCCGCGGCCTGGACGACAGGAGCAGGTCATGACGGAACCGGGATCGAAGCCGCTCGCGGGCGCGACGATGATCATGTCGGGCGGCAGCCGTGGCATAGGTCTGGAGATCGCCAAACGAGCCGCCGCCGACGGCGCGCATATCACCCTGATCGCGAAGACCGACCAGCCACATCCGAAGCTGCCCGGCACCATCCATACCGCAGCCGCGGAACTCGAGGCGGCGGGCGCAACCGTACTGCCGTTCGTCGGCGATGTGCGCATCGATGAGTCGGTCGCCGAGGCCGTGCGCCAGACCGTCGAGCGGTTCGGCGGCATCGACATCGTCGTCAACAACGCCTCGGCGATCGACCTGTCCCCCACCGACGCCATCTCCATGAAGAAGTACGACCTGATGCAGGACATCAACTGCCGCGGCAGCTTCCTGCTCTCCAAGCTCAGCATTCCCGCGCTGCGCGAATCCGCCGCGGCCGGCCGCAACCCGCACATCCTCACCCTGTCCCCGCCGCTCAACCTGGACCCGAAATGGGCGGGCATGGCGCTCGGCTACACCATCGCCAAGTACGGAATGTCGCTCACCACACTGGGTTTGGCCGAGGAGCTCAAGGGCGACGGTATCGCCGTCAACTCGCTGTGGCCGCGCACCACCATCGCCACGGCCGCGGTCAAGAATCTGCTCGGCGGCGAGGAAATGATCGCCACCTCCCGCACCCCCGATATCTACGCCGATGCCGCCTACCTGGTCCTCACCTCACCGTCGAAGGAGACCAGCGGCAACTTCTTCCTCGATGACGAAGTCCTGGCCGCACACGGCATTACCGATCTGGACAAGTACCGCGTCGTCCCCGGCGACGCCGAACTGACCACCGACCTGTTCCTCTGACGCCGACCCCGAAGGTGGTCCACCCCGGGCCACCTTCGGGCTGTCAGCCCGCTACCGTCGCTATCGTGACCGGTAAACCAACGTTGGCCGCGCTCTTCGAACCGGAGCCCGAAGGGTGGGGGCTGCGCGGCGATCCCTACGTCTGGCAAGAAATGCGGAGTCGACTCGTAGATCTCGACCCGCCGTCGACTACCACCGAGTTGATCGCACTGCTGCACGACAGCTTCGAGCAAGTCGTCGGGTTGCGTCTCGGTGCGAAAAACGCACCCGCCAGCGTGCATCGACCGGAGTTCGCGCACGGCGGCATGTCGAGCGGGATGGTCAGTCTCGATGCCTGGCGGCAAGCGTTGATGCCGCTACTCGAAGGGCGCGCCAGGCACCTGATCTCGGGCGCTCCCGGTACCGCCACGATCATCCTTCGCCGGGGCGATATCACTGAACAGCGGGTCGACGCGATCGTCAACGCGGCCAACTCTTCTCTACTCGGTGGTGGCGGCGTCGATGGCGCAATCCATCGCGCTGGTGGACCGGCGATTCTCGACGCCTGCCGCGATCTGCGCGCATCGCGCTACGGCAAGGGCCTGCCCACCGGCGAGGCGGTCGCCACTACCGGGGGCGACCTGTGGGCCCGATGGGTGATCCACACCGTCGGACCCGTATGGTGCGCGACCGAAGACCGCTCCGCCCTCCTCGCCTCGTGCTACCGCGAATCCCTCCGGGTAGCAGACGAATTGGGTGCGCGAACGGTCGCCTTTCCTGCCATCTCGACCGGCATCTACGGCTGGCCGATGGACGACGGCGCCCGCATCGCTACCGAAACGGTGCGCCACACGAAAACATCCGTACAAGAAGCCCGCTTCGTGCTCTTCGACGAGGGCGCGTACGCCGCATTCGAAGCCGCATTGCGCTGAGCGCGGTCGTCACGCGCACTATTTGGCGCGCCGCGCATGGATTGCCCGATCATTTCGTACTGGCGGGCAAACCGTGCGCGGCACCGGCTCAGTTCGGCTCGATGCCGTAGAGGCGCTCCCAGTTCTCCCGGCTGGTCAGCTCCGGCATCGCCGCGCGGTACTGCCGGGTGAGGTTGGGCAGTTCGCGGCGCAGGCGGCGCAGGACGCGGATGGTGCGGATGAGCAGTGCACGAGCGCGCGCCTTATCGCGCTGCCGGACCCGGACACCGGACTGCGAGGCGTCGGTGACCACGACGTGGTCGAACAGCGAGACATGCCACCAGTGCGCGTCCTCGCGGGTGACGCCGACCAGCCCGTGCTGGGTGCGCCCGGTCCACTGGGCGATGGCCCGCTTGATCAGCACCGCCGTGACCCGACTCGGTTCGCCACCGGCCCGACGCAAATTGATATCGGCCGAGCGCACCGGCGGGGTCGCGGCGGGATGCTTGATGGTCTCGGCGTAGTCGCCGCGACTGGTGCGAGCGGCGGCCAGCGCGGCAATTCCACCGTCGCGCAGGACCTTCGGCCCTTGCAGGAAGTCCTCGATGCCCTGGAGAGTGGTGTGCACCAGGCCGTACTGCATGGCGACCAGATGTTCGGCCAGACTCCGGAACAGCTGGCGGGTAATGGCTTTGCCGTCGAGATCGGTGTGCAGTGAACCGACGATCAACGAATTGCGCGTGCTGAAGTAGCGCGCCCAGTCGTCGTAGTCCTTCCAGTAGAAGTCCGCGTGCCATACCGCGGCGTTCGGCAGCGTCACCGTGACGAACCCGTGCTCGCGGGCCCGGATGCCGTATTCGACATCGTCCCACTGGAAGAAGATCGGCACCGGCAGTCCGATCTCGGCGACCACCTCGGCCGGGATGAGGCAGGTCCACCAGGCGTTGTAGCCGGCGTCGACGCGGCGCTCCTGGTTCTTCTTCAGCATGCTGATGTTGCGCAACGCCTTCGGCACCTTCTGGCCGTGCTTGAGTTCGTGCAGATGCACTTCCTCGGCGCCGACATTCAGGTAATCCGGGTTGAGCAGGAACAACATCTGCGCACCGACCAGGGTCGGTTCCACGGTCATATTGGCGAAGGCGTTGAGCCGCAACACCGTTTCCGGTTCGCAGAGGATGTCGTCGTCCATCAGGATGACGTCGGCGTGCTCGTTTACCGCGGACACCTCGTACAGGCCACGGGTAAAGCCACCCGCACCACCGAGATTGGGCTGCCGGATGTAGCGCAACTTGTCACCGAAGATCGGCAGCGTCTCCTGGAAACGCGCCTGGTTCTCCACCAGATCGGTGCCTTGATCCACCACATAGACCGCGTCGATGGCCTCCAGAATCGGGGCGTCGGAGGCGAGCGCGGCCACCGTCTCGGCGCAGTCCGCGGCCCGGTTGAACGTGCAGATCGCGATGGCGACCGGGCGCATGTGGTCGGGTGCGGTGGCAGACCAGGTCTGCGCGGAAATGCCGAGTTCGCCGCCGATGGCATCGAATTCGAGCCACAGCGCGCCACCGTCGACGTACTGGTCCAGCGGTGCGGTCAGGGTCAGCGGGCCGCTCGTGGTGATCTCGGCGGTCTCGATGATCCGGCGGTGCCCGGCGATATCGGAGGCGACCACGCGGACGCGGGCCTTCTTGGTCACATCGAGCACCATGCTCGCCCACACCTCGGTGACCGTGGTCCAGCGCTGCCAGTAGCTGGCCGCGAAGCGCCCGAAGTAGGTGTTGGTGTGCGCGGACGCGCCCTTCTCCAGTCTCAGCTCCAGGCGTTCCCGATTGGCCCGACCCTTGACGACGGCGTACAGCTCGTCACTCACCTTCGCCGACGGACCGGTGAAGATGCCGCGCTGCAGCACCAGCCGATCGGGCGCCTGGTGGTCGACGCGCAGCGACGCGGGCGCGGTCGAAGGTTGGTCATTTGTCTCGGTAACGGCCTGGGTAGCCGACTGATCCATGAAGTCCTCGAAATCGTTTCGGTGCCGACGGGACAGACACGCCCCTGGATGCCTTCGCGGCGGGTGCGAGGATATCAATCAGGCTCGGCAGCTGCCTGTCCAGGAACCGGAGCGGTCCTGCTATTTATGGTTGCTTGTCATTAGCCGAACTGTCCGAAGAACCGACGAATACGAATTTGTCGTAGGCCCAGTATCGGAACACCACCGCGACGATCTGGCCGATGAGCGTGCCGGAGATGTTGTCCGACAGCGGTGAAGACAGGTCGAGCACATAGCGGGAGAACCCGAGACAACCTAGTTGCAGGCCGATAGCGACAACATTGAATATGGCATACAAGAGGTACTCGCGCCCGGGATTATCGGATTTCTTGTGCCCGAAGGTCCACCACTTGTTGCCGAAGTAGGTCACCACCGTGGCCACCGCGATCGCGATGATCTTGGCGGGCAGCGGCGCGTGGTACAGCACGCCCTCGCCACCCCAGAACACCAGCAGGTTGTAGGTGCCCGCGTCCACGAGGAAACCGATCCCGCCGACCACCAGGAAAGCGCCGCCGCGCCGCAGTGCGGCAATCACCTTCGCGGTCAGCGGCTCGTCGACGGGCGTCGATTGCGGTGAGCCGGACCGTTCGGAGAATGACACGGGCTGCTCTGGGTAAGACACCCGGCGACGGTACCCCAGTAGGCTCGGTGAACCGAGTGAGCACCAATAGGTATCGCCCTGTACCCTCCCGGTGTTCCCCATTCACCGCCGACATCGAGGATTGACCGGGTGGACTCCACCGAGCTCCGAATTGCCGCAGTGGTGCCATGCCACAACGAGGAGGCTTCGGTCGCCAAGGTCGTCGCCGACCTGCAGGCCGCCGTGCCGGGAATCGTCGTCTACGTCTACGACAACCGCAGCACGGACGCGACCGCCGAGCGGGCCCGCGCGGCCGGTGCGATCGTGCGCCACGAACACACCAAGGGCAAGGGCAATGTGGTGCGCCGCGCCTTCGCCGATATCGAGGCCGATATCTATCTGATGATCGACGGCGACGACACCTACGAGGCGTCGGCCGCACCGCTGATGATCAAGACACTGCTCGACGGTCCGTACGACCATGTGCTCGGCGTCCGCAAACAGGACGAGGGCGCATCGGCCTACCGCTCCGGCCACGAGACCGGCAACAAGGTGCTCAACGGCGTGGTCGGAAAGGTGTTCGGCGAGAACGTCGACGATATGCTCAGCGGCTTCCGGGTGTTCTCGCGCCGATTCGTGAAGAGCTTCCCTGCCGTCTCGCGCGAATTCGAGATCGAAACCGAGCTGACCGTGCATTCCCTGCATCTGCGGGTCCCCCAGACCGCGGTCCCGGTCGGCTTCCGTGATCGGCCCGCGGGCAGTGAGAGCAAGCTGCGCACCTACCACGACGGATTCAAGATCCTGGCGCTGATCATCGGCCTGGCCAGACATGAGCGGCCGGTCGCGTTCTACGGGTTGTTCGGCACGCTGAGCTGGCTGGTCTCGATCATCCTGACCATTCCGATCGTGGTCGAGTTCTACAACACCCATGAGGTGCCCCGCTTCCCGACACTGTTCCTCGGATTCACCTTGCTGCTGCTCGGCAGCCTGGCCTGGACCGCGGGGCTGATCCTGGACGGCATCCGGCGCTCACGGCACGAGGCCGCCCGGCTGGTCTACCTGCGCTACTCGGCCGTCGGCGCGGACGACGCGCATGGTGGTGACATGAACACCGGTGGAGCCGAGCGTTGACCACCTCGGCGGATCGAACCGCAACTGCCGCGAATCCGGAACCGGAGACCACGGACAACGATGTCGCGACAGCCGAATCCGCTGCCGCCGAACCTGATTCGAGCAGATCGAATCCGGCACGTGATTTCGGACGCCGGATCGTGGCCCGCTTCGGCGCCGCGACGGTCGCCTTCACCATCGTCGCCACGGTCTTCGGCGCACTGTTCGCCTGGATCACCCCGCCGTTCTGGGGCCACGACGAAATCACCCAGTTCGGTCGCGCCTACCAGGTCGCGCACGGCGGCTTCCTGCCGCAGCGGATCCACGACGAGCGCGGCATCTCCTATGGCGGCGATGTGCCGATCAGCATCACCGAGCTGATGGGCTACGCGCTGCACGACTACAGCTCCAATCCGGAAGAGCCGGATCAGATGGTGGCCGATCCCGGCAGCTACGCCCGGATGGAGGGCGCCGCGGTTTCCAAGGCCGAGGAGCCGGTCTGGTTCACCAATACCGCCGCCTACTCGCCGGTGCCGTATATCCCTGCGGCCATCGGCATTCGGGTCGCCGAGCTGTTCGGACTGAACGTCGGCGCGATGATGCTGCTGACCAGGCTCGCGGGCCTGGCCACCTACCTCGCGCTGGTCGGATTCGGGCTGTGGGCACTGCGCGCGCACCGGGTGCAGTGGCTGGCGTTCACCGTCGCCGTGCTGCCGATCGCGGTCTTCCAGGCGGGCACCGTCACCGCCGACACCATGACCAACGCACTGGCCATCCTGGTTTCGGCCTTGCTGGTCAAGGCACTGTTCCTGGGTGATGGTCTCGGTCGCACCGAGACGGCCGCGCTATTGGGTGCGACCCTGCTGCTGCCGGTCAGCAAGCCGACCTACGTGCTGCTCGCCATGCTCGTGGTGCTGGTGCCGACGAACCGGTTCGCCCTCGGCGGTGCGGCCGGTTGGAAGCGTTTCATCCCATGGGGTTTCGCGGGACTGGGCGCGCTGGCTTTCGCGGTCTGGATGAAGATCGCCGCGCCGACCGGCGACGGCATGGGCCTGATGCGCCCGCAGCACCAATGGAATTCGGTGCGTCCGGGCGATCAGCTGCACGGAATCCTCACCGACCCGGTGAATTTCGTGAATACCTTCGGCGAGAGCATCGCACTGCGCGACCAGCGGTGGTTCACCCAGTTCTTCGGTGAACTCGGCTTCGCCTACATCGATGTCCCCGCGCTGTCGGTGCTGGCCTGCCTGCTCGCCTTCGCGGTCAGCATCGGTATCGCGGATCGGATGAATACCGCGACGGCCACCTTCCGGCGCACACTGATCGTCGCGCTGACGCTGCTCGCGAGCGTCGCGATGATCTACGTGACGCTGTACATGTCGTTCACGCCGGTCGGCTACTACATCATCGACGGTGTCCAGGGCCGGTACTTCGTGCCGCTGGCGATCGTCGCACTGGTGGTGCTGCTGCGCTGGATGCCGTTGCGGCTCACCGACGTTCGCGGCCAGACCCCGACCAAGGGTCCGGCCGTCGCCGTCATCGCGGCCACACTGATAGCGTTGATCGCCGCGCTGTGGAAGTACTACTCGATCGTCTGGGGCTGACTCAGGCGTTGATGGTCGTTTCGCCCGCCTCGGCGTAGGCGCGCTCGGTCGTGGCTTTGGCTGGGCGCCACCAGGATTCGTTGTCGCGGTACCACCGGATGGTCGCGGCGAGCCCGGCAGCGAAGTCGGGATAGCGTGGCGTCCAACCGAGTTCGGTGCGCAGCAGCGTCGCATCGATGGCGTAGCGCTGATCGTGACCCGCCCGGTCGGTGACGTGATCGAAATCGTCCGGATCGCGGTCGAATGCCCGCAGGATCATCCGCACCACGGACTTGTTGTCGAGTTCACCGTCCGCGCCGATCAGATACGTCTGCCCGATTCGCCCGCGCTCCAGGATGTCCCACACCGCGCGGTTGTGATCGTCGACGTGGATCCAGTCGCGCACCTGATGGCCTGCACCGTATAACCGTGGCCGCACGCCGTCGATGAGGTTGGTGATCTGGCGCGGGATGAACTTCTCCACGTGCTGATACGGCCCGTAGTTGTTGCTGCAGTTGGAGATCGTCGCGCGGACGCCGAACGAGCGGGTCCAGGCGCGCACCAGCAGATCGCTCGAGGCCTTGGTGGCCGAGTAGGGGCTGGACGGGTTGTAGGGGGTGTCCTCGTCGAATGCGGGACCGTCCGGTGTGAGGTCGCCGTAGACCTCGTCGGTGGAGACATGGTGGTAGCGCACGTCGTGGCGGCGTACCGCTTGCAGCAGCGAGTAGGTACCGACGATATTGGTCTGCACGAACGGCCAGGGTTCGGCGAGGGAGTTGTCATTGTGCGATTCGGCGGCGAAGTGGACCACGGCGTCGACACCGCTGACGAGCTCGTCGACCAGATCCAGATCGGCGATGTCACCGTGCACGAAGTCGATCCGGTCGGCCACCGGCCCGAGCGAGGCCCGATTTCCCGCGTAGGTCAAAGCGTCAAGAACGGTTACGGTGGCGTCGGGACGATCTGCCACGGTCTGTTGGACGAAATTCGCACCGATGAACCCGGCCCCGCCGGTTACGAGCAGTCGCACCCCATGACCTTACGTCGCCCGCGCGGGCCGCTGGCGCCGGATCCGTTCGGCCGTATCCACCCGCGCGACCAGGGTTTCAATCTGTGACGTTAGTCACTCTGGTTGAGCGTAAAGAAAGACGCGTGGTTCAGTTCTTTGTGAAAAGGCATGGTCAACGCGCACATTTCAAAGAACCCACCAAGCCTAGAGTCGCGATGGTGAACAAAATTTGAATTAACGGTCACAACGGGTTCACCACTCGTTAGCTGGTCTAGATTTCGATCGTCTAGTCCCCTCCGAACGCTTCACATCGAGGTCCAAAACAAAATGCTGATGAGGAAATTCGCCGCGACTTCGGCTCTGCTGATCGCCGCCATGGGCGTCACCGCGGGCACTGTCAACGCGGCACCGGCGGAATCCGCCGACGCCCCGATCAACTTCACCGCGAACGCCACCGACACCCAGTCGATCATCTCGATCGACTCCGGCTCGCTGGTCGTCGAGGACAACGCCCTCAAGATCAAGGCCGCCAACGGCACCACCGTCGCGGGCACCCCGCTGACCTTCCGCGTCGACGACTTCGAGTTCCCGATCGCCGCGGACATCGCCGACCACACCGCCACCCTCACCCCGCAGCTCGACATGGCGAAGGCCACCTACAAGCCGGTCGCGCTGCCCTACGAGGACCAGGCCCCGTTCAAGACCCAGTACGACCGTGAGCTGGCCGCCTTCAACCGCATGAAGGACACCATCGCCATGGGCGCCACCATCGGCACCCTGGTCGGCGGCCTCGGCGGCGGCGCCCTCGGCTGCGTTCTCGGCGGTATCGCCGGTGCCACGGTCGCCTCGGCCACCATCGTCGGCCTGTTCGGCCCGTTCATCCCGGCCGCGGCCGTCGGCTGCGTCGCCGGCATCCTCGCCGTCGGTGCGCTGGGCACCCTGCTCGGTCAGATCTTCATCACGGCTCCGGTCGCGATCGGTGCGGCGATCCAGTACTTCGCCACCACCAGCGCGCCGTTCAACGCGCCCGCGCCGGCGAAGTAAGTCGCGCAACGGCTCCACACAACTGAAAACGAGCCCAGGAAACCCCGCCCACGCATCGCTCGGGCGGGGTTTCCGCTGCTGATAGCCGCTCGACCGAAATGGGGGGCGGCATTGCACGCTTGATAGGGCTGTGATATACCCGAAGCCGGGATAATTTCAAACATCCGGCAAGTGAACAAAAGGTGAATCACACTGTCCTGAATAGCTTCTCTGTGCCTGCCTCAGGGAATTCTCCGGATAACCGAGGAGAATTCGAAGCTCGGTTCCCAACCAAAGAGCCCCGCCCCGGACCGCCGCCGAAAGGCGAGGTCCGGATGCGGGGTTCGCGACTCGTCCGGCCGATCCAGGTCAAGCCGTCCGAGCCTGTTGGGGCTGCTCGAGGCGGGCACGCACGAACCGGGAGACCCGGGCCAATGCCATCCTGCTCTCGGGCAGATTCGGGGCTATCGCCATGAAGGCGTGCACCTGACCGCGCCAGATCTCCAGCGCGTTCGGAACACCGGCCGCGGTCAGCCTGCGGGCCATGAGCTCGCAGTCATACCGCAGCATCTCGTCTTCGGCGGTGATCAACAGCACCGGCGGCAGACTTGCCAAGGCGCCGTTGACCGGCGAGGCCAGCGGATCCAGCACCCCGTCCACCTCGGCGCCGAGCCGCACTACCGCCTCCAGCGCGGACAGCGGCAGATAGGGGTCGCGCGCGACATTCATATAGTCGCGCTTGGCGGCGTAGTCCAGATCGAGCAGCGGGCTCAGCCCGATCAGCCCACCGGGTGACGGCAGCCCGGACTCGATCGCGCGCAGTGCGGTGGCGAAGGCGAGGAAGCCGCCCGCCGAATCGCCCGCGAACATGATCCTGGCCGGGTCCGCGCCGTGCCGCAGCAGCCAGCGGTAGGCGGTCACGCAGTCCTCGATCGCAGCGGAGACACTGTTCCCGGGCAGCTGGCGATAGTCGACATTGACGACCGGCAGTCCGGTGCGCCGGGCCAGGCTGGCCGCGATCGGGCGATGGGTGCCGAGCCCGCAGACGGCGAAGCCACCACCGTGCATATACAGCACCGCGCCGTGCCGCAGGGCGCGCGAGCCGCCCGAGGGACGCAGGATTTCCATCCGAAAACCGTTCAGCGTCACCTGTTCTCGGTCGACTCCGCGCGGCTGTGGCCGCAGTCGCGCCAGACCGTCGATCGCGAGAGCACCGATCGGGATGGTCGAGCGGCTGACCGGAAACATCCGCAGCACCGGCCGCACGGCACCGAGGCAGGTCGCCAGCAGCAATCGGGCCGATGCGCTCGGACCGTCCGGGTTCATCAACAGACCCGGATCACCCGCGTCGAATTCACTCCCGCTGATCGCTACCATCGCGCACCTACCTCACACTGGCGCGCCGAACCCGACCAAACGGTTCTCAGGCAAGAGTCGACGCTGACATCTCACACGCTGATGTTTCACAACACCATAGCGTGATCTACGTTAGATATATCGCCCGCCGCGCCGGATCACCAAACGTTCGTGATCAATTCGTAGGCGAGTCGGAACCTCGCCGAAGCCGAGCTGGATGCGCCTGGCAGACTCGATGACCATGCGCGGAATCATCTTGGCCGGTGGCACCGGATCCCGGTTGCACCCGATCACGCGCGGGGTGAGCAAACAGCTGGTCCCGGTCTACGACAAGCCGATGGTCTACTACCCGCTGTCCACGCTCATGCTGGCGGGCATCAGGGACATCCTGGTGATCACCACCCCGGAGGACGCCGACGCGTTCGCCCGCCTACTCGGCGACGGCTCGCAGTTCGGCATCTCGATCAGCTATGTGGTGCAACCGGAACCGGACGGACTCGCCAAGGCATTCGTCCTCGGCGCCGACCACATCGGCGGCGAGAGCGCCGCATTAGTGCTCGGCGACAATATCTTCCACGGACCAGGCCTTGGCACCAGCCTCGAACGCTTCGCCGCGATCGACGGCGGCGCGGTCTTCGCGTACTGGGTCTCGGATCCG
The DNA here is from genome assembly GCF_042869435.1 of Nocardia sp. NPDC006982. Lineage (NCBI taxonomy): Bacteria > Bacillati > Actinomycetota > Actinomycetes > Mycobacteriales > Nocardiaceae > Nocardia > Nocardia sp. NPDC006982. Next base: position 74,527 of record NZ_JBIAFV010000017.1, read on the forward strand.
ACCGCCTACGGCGTCGTCGAATTCACCGAGGGCCGAGCGGTTTCGATCGAGGAGAAGCCCAAGGTGCCGCGGTCCAACTACGCCATCCCCGGGCTGTATTTCTACGACAACGATGTCGTGGAGATCGCGCGCGGGCTGCGGCCATCGGCGCGCGGCGAATACGAGATCACCGATATCAATCGCGCCTATCTGGAACAGGATCGGCTGCGCGTCGATGTCCTCGCCCGCGGCACCGCCTGGTTGGACACCGGTACCTTCGACTCGCTGCTCGACGCCGCCAACTACGTGCGCACCATCGAACAGCGGCAGGGCCTGAAAATCGCCGTGCCGGAAGAGGTCGCGTGGCGGCAGGGCTTCATCGACGACGAACAGCTGTGCGCGCTGGCCGAACCGCTGGTTCGCTCCGGCTACGGGACGTATCTGCTCGATCTGCTCGAGCGCGGACGGGATTGGTGAACGATGGAGTTCCGTGAACTCGCCGTGCCGGGGGCATGGGTGATCACCCCGCGCCAATTCGGCGACGAGCGCGGCATGTTCTGCGAATCGTTCAAGGCCTCGGAATTCGAGAAGGTGACCGGTCGGCCGTTCGATCTGCGCCAGGTCAACTGCTCGGTCTCGGCGGCCGGGGTGCTGCGCGGCATCCACTACACCGAGGATCCGCCGGGTCAGGCCAAATATGTGACCTGCGTGCGCGGCGCGTTCCTCGATGTCGTCGTCGATCTGCGGCCCGGGTCGCCCACCTACGGACGCTGGGACAGCGTGGTGCTCGACGATGTCGATCGGCGCTCGATGTTCCTGTCCGAGGGTCTCGGCCATGCGATCCTGTCGCTGACGGATCACTCCACCGTCACCTATCTCTGTTCGATCGAGTACACGCCGGAATTCGACAGGGATATGGATGCCTTCGATCCGCGGCTGGGCATCGAATGGCCGAAGGTCGGTCTGGACGGTCGCCCGCTGACGTATATCCGATCCCCGAAAGATGCTGCCGCTCCGCCCTTCTCATGAAACACCGAACGTCACCGCCCCCGATGAGGAGGGAGCGGTGACGTTCGACTTACCGTCGGCGGAGGGGATTCAGCCGACGAGCTCCAATTCCGGCTCCTGCGCCCGCGCCTTGGCACGCTTGGGCAGGTAGGCCGTCAGGGCGATGAGCGCGCCGACGATGGCGACACCGGCGGCGAACTGTAGTCCGGGCCGGAAGTTGTCGAGCATCGCGGACGGAGTGCTCGCGCCGTGGTCACCCGAAGAGATGATCGCGGTATTCACCGCGAGCACGATGGCCGCGCCGACCTGCATGGAGGTCTGCAGCACACCGGCCGCTAGGCCCTGCTCATCGTCATCGATGCCGTTGGTCGCCTGGATGTTGATGGCGGGGAAGCCGACCCAGCCGATGCCGATCAGCAGCACCGCGGGCAGGATCATCGTCAGATACGACGGGCTGGTGTCCAGCCGCAGGAACAGCAGGTAGCCGATGGCCATCACGACCATGGTGATCGCGATGATCGGCCCGGTGCCGAACCGGTCGACGAGCTTATCGGAGAAGAATGCCGACGCGACGACCAGCAGACCGACCGGCAGCAGCGCCATGGCCAGCTTCAGCGGCGACCAGCCCAGTGAATCCTGCATGTACAGGGTCACGATGAACTGCCAGCTGAAATACGATCCCGCCACCGCGATGATCGCGAGGCTGGCCCGGACCAGCGTCACCTTGCGCAGGATGCCGAGGCGCACCAGCGGGTACTTCACCTTCTTCTCCACCGCGACGAATCCGGCGAACAGCACCGCGGCACCGACGAACGAACCGATGGTGCGCGCCGAACCCCAGCCCACCTCGGGCGCGGAGACGACGGTGTAGACCAGCAGCAGCATGCCCGCGGTGGACAGCAGCGCACCGAGGATGTCGTGCCCGCCCTCCTCGGCGGCCTCGTCCTTGGGGACCAGTACCCAGGCCGCGGCCAGTGCGGCGAGCGCGATCGGAACCGGAAGCAGGAAGGTCCAGCGCCAGCCGATGCCGGTCATCAGACCGCCGAACAGCAGACCCATGGAGTAACCGCCCGCACCGAACACGGTGTAAATGGACAGCGCCTTATTGCGGGCCGGGCCCTCGGCGAAGTTGGTGGTGATGATGGACAGGCCGGTCGGGGCGGTGAACGCCGCGGCCAGGCCCTTGACGAAGCGGGTCAGGATCAGCAGCGGGCCGGAGGTGACCAGACCGCCCGCCAGCGATGCCAGCGCGAAGACGGCGAGCGCGATCAGGAAGACCTTGCGCCGCCCGAGCAGATCGGCGGTGCGACCGCCGAGCAGCAGCAGGCCGCCGTAACCCAGCACATAGCCGCTGACCAGCCACTGCAGGGTGGACGTCGACAGATCCAGTTCGGCGCCGATGGACGGCAGCGCCACACCGATCATCGAGACGTCGAGACCATCGAGGAACAACACAATGCAGAGGGTGATCAGCATGCCCCAGAGACGGGTGGACCATCTGATCGGATCGGTCGCCGTCGCGGCCGAAACGGTTGCTGCAGAAGTCATGGCCGGAACGTTACATGCGTAGACATTAAATGCCAACACATTTAATGCGCTTGCATCGGACTGCGCGGAGCACTAGGATAGGGCCATGTCGAAGCCGTCGACAACACAATTAGCGGGGCGCGATGCGGCGCCCACCGGGTTGGTCGCCGAGTGGCGTGAGCTGCTCGACCGGCACGCCGCCGTGAGCTGTGCCCTCGAGAAGGAACTGCAGGGCAAGCACGATATCGGCCTCAGCGAATTCGAGACGCTGGACCGACTGGTCGACGCGGCCTGCGGCGACTATCGGATGAGCGATCTGGCCAGCGACATCTACCTGAGCCAGAGCGCCCTCTCGCGCGCGGTGGCCCGGCTGGAGCGCGACGGACTGGTTTCGCGCAGTATGTGCGCCGAGGATCGGCGCGCGATCTTCGTCTGCCTGACCGAGAAGGGGCGCGAGGTTTACGAGTCGGCGCTGCCGACTCACCGCGAGGTGCTCGAACGCACCTGGGGCAGTCGCCAGAAGTGCTGAGCCGCTAGTGCCGCGTCCGAATTGCTGATGCGCTATCTGCCTCCGGCAGCTCGCCGAGCGTAGTGATATGGCGGTCGGTTTCACCGTGCGCGACCACCATTCGACTACGTTCGACGGAACCCAGCGATACGGCGGAAGCTAGCTGGACGCCGCGCTAGATGCTCTCGCGCGCTTCCTCGATACCGCTGCGCGCATCGACCGCCGCTCCCTTGATGTTCGCGAAAGCCGTTCGGTAGCGCTCGATTTCGTGATCCTTGTCCAGGTACACCGGACCGGTGAACGCCTCGACATAGACCACCGGCGGCTCCCGCAGCTCCACCTGCGCGGTATCGGCGAATTCGAGCAGGACGAACGGGCCCGAATCCATGCCGTCGTGATAGCCGGAATCCGAGGGCACCAACTGGATTCGCACATTCGGCAGGTCGCACATGCGCCGCAAGTGCGCGAGCTGTTCGACGGTCACCTCGGCACCACCGACCCGCCGCCACAGCACCGACTCACTGATCACCGCATCCAGATGCAGCGGCGAATCCTTGCGCGTGAGCAACGCCTGCCGGGCCGTGCGCAGCTGCACCCGACGTTCGATCTCGGACTCCGACGCGTCCGAACGCGCGGACTTCAGCAACGCGCGGGTGTATGCCTCGGTCTGCAGCAGTCCGGGAATCAGCTCGTTCTCATAGGTGGCCAGGGCTCGCGCGGCCTCCTCGAGACCGATGTACACCTCGAAACCCTCGGCGATCACATCGCTATAGCCGGTCCACCAGCCCCTGGCCTTGGTCTCCTTGGCCAGTGCGGTCAGCGGTTCGACGAGATCGGTTGGCGCACCGTAGATCTTGCACATGGCCTCGACGTCCAGGCTGCGCAATGAGGTCTGCCCGGTTTCGATCCGCCAGATCTTGGCCTCAGACCATTCGAGCTGCTGCGCCGCCATCCGAGTGGTCATCCTGGCCCGATTGCGCAGATCACGCAGATGTCGGCCGAGCTGCCTGCGCGGCATGGTCGATCCGGTTGTGCCCTGCGGTAAAGCCATGCTTCCCCCTCGCGATATACGAACAGCATTGTTTCACAGTAAATCCGACACAGGTCACGATCGGTGTCGCACGCAGGCCAAGGGCGCAACAGCGACGAACAGGTTCCCGAAGGCGATGATCCGGCAATTCAGCCCGGTCCTACTTGCGTGCGCCGCGCTTGCGGAAGCGCCAGAACTGCACGGCGCGAACGTCTTCGGAGAGCTGGTTGACCGGCTCGGCGACATCGGAAAGCGCCTGGAACAGATCGTCGGCGAGATCGGCGATGTGCTCGACCTTGCTGGCCAGCTTGGACGCGTTCTCCAGGAATTCGAGCAGCAGGCGTACAACGGCCGCGATGGTCAGGCCGAGCGGTATCGCGATCAAGGCGGCCAGCACGCCGAGCACCGCGGAGACCTGCCACATCAGCACCGTCAGTGCGATCGGGATGCCGATCGCGAAGGCCAGGCCGAGCATGTAGGCCAGCGGCAGCAACGTCCTGGTCGCGGGACGGTGGAACTGCACGTCGAGCAGGCCGCGGGCGGCATCGGCGGTCCAGGCCCTCGGACTTTCGAAGGGTTCGGCGGGTTCGGGCTCCGCGGTGCGCGAGAACCGCTTGGAAGCGGTGTCTTTCCAAGTGATCCAGCGTGATTCGGTTTCGAACTCCGCCGAATCCGCCGCCCCGTCACGATCGGATTCATCTCGCCCGCCGATCACCCGACCACCACCCCCCATCGAATCGCTACGCGATGCTCACCCATATGGCGATCCTTCCCCCAATCCGACGCCGGGCCAATAGGAGTGGATTCACACCGATGGCTACAGCCGCGGGGGTCGGCGGCACGGCCCATAAAAAGAGGCGTCTCGGTGATAGCCGATCACTACCGGGTGAGACGAACCCGACAGTCACCAAGATCTTTTGTACAACCCGTAACGCCCACCCCACCCCGCCCCGATACCACCCACGTATGCAGGACCCAGATCTATCGGGGAATGGAGAAAGACAGTGCGCACCACGTTTCCGACTTCCGCATCGGCGGCAGAGATGACTGCCGCGGCGCAGGACTACATCCAGCGCGGGTGGACGATCGCTGAAACGACCAACGGAATCTGCCTGATCACGGATGAGGATCTGTCGGGTATCGAGATCAGCGGTGAGCTGGCCGGTGAGGTTCGCCGGTTCCTGCGCGCGAACAACCTGACCGGTCCGGTTATCGAGATTCCCGGCGCCGAGCGTCGCGAGATCCACTTGGTCACCGGCCTGCGCAAGGCCGCGATGGCGCTGGAGGCACTGCGCGAGGCGGGCGCCACCGTCTACACCGACGGCGACGGCATCCCGCTGCCCCCCACCCAGCTCACCACCGGCGAGGCTTGCTGGGGCGTGGCTCCTGGCGAGGCCCGCTGGATCCCGCCGGTAGTCGCGATCGGCGCGGCGGTTCGCTCGGCGCTCTCGCGTCGCACGACCGTCAGCACCGTCGCCTGCTGACGAGACGTATCTATCCGGGCGGGGTCCGCACTGCCCTGACCGACTGAAGACCGGTATCCGTAGGAGCGGATACCGGTCTTTCGTGTTCCGACGGGGGAGCTACCGGTCATTCTTGTTTCCTTGTGCGCGGAGATCCATCGCGCGCGATGATGGGGGTTATGGCCCAGCTCACTGATGACTCCCGGACGCTTTTGCGGACCTGCCCGCTGTGCGAGGCGGTCTGCGGACTCGAGATCACACTCGACTCGAACGACCATGTGACCTCGGTTCGCGGGGATCGACAGGATCCGTTCAGCAAGGGGTTCATCTGCCCCAAGGGGGCCAGCTTCGGTCATCTCGACGAAGATCCGGACCGGCTGACCGAACCGATGATCCGGGACCGGGCCACCGATACCTGGCGCACCGCATCCTGGACCGAGGCATTCGAGCTCATCGCCGCACGTTTCCCGGCGATCGTGGCCGAGCACGGAAATCAGTCGGCGGCGCTGTATCTCGGCAATCCGAACGCGCATACCGTGGCGGGGGCGCTGTATGTGCCGGTGCTGATCCGGGCGCTCGGCACCAAGAATCTGTTTTCGGCGAGTACCGCCGATCAAATGCCCAAGCAGGTGGCGAGCGGATTGATGTTCGGTGATCCGCTCACCGTGCCGGTGCCGGATCTGGATCGCACCGACTATCTGCTGATGCTGGGCGCGAATCCGCTGGAATCGAACGGATCGCTGTGCACCGCACCGGATTTCCCGGGCCGGTTGAAGGCATTGCGCAAGCGCGGCGGGAAATTCGTCGTGGTCGATCCGCGGGAAACGCGGACCGCGAAGCTGGCCGATGAGCATCTGTTCATCCGGCCGGGTAGCGATGCTTATCTGTTGTTCGGGATCGTGCACACATTGTTCGAACAAGGTCTGACCGACGTCCGCGTGGATGTCGCGGGACTGGACGAAGTGCGCGCGGCCGCCGCGGATTTCACGCCCGAGGTGGTTTCGGAACGGACCGGAATTCCCGCCGAGACGGTTATCCGGATCGCGCAGGAGTTGGCGGCCGCGCCGACCGCGGCGGTATATGCGCGAATCGGCACCTGCACAGCCGAATTCGGCACGCTGACACAGTGGTTGGTCGAGGTGATCAACGTGCTGACCGGCAACCTCGACTCACCCGGCGGCGCCATGTTTGCCAATGCGGCGGCAGGCGGTATCCCGCGCACCAAACCGTTCCGCACCGGGCGCTGGGCCAGCCGGGTACGCGGGCTGCCCGAGGCAATGGGAGAACTGCCGGTGGCGACCCTGGCCGACGAGATCATGACGCCGGGCGCGGGACAGGTGCGCGCGCTGGTGACCGTCGCGGGTAATCCGGTGCTGTCCGCGCCGAGCGGGATCCGGTTGGATACTGCGTTCGCGCAATTGGACTTCATGGTCAGCGTGGACCGGTACCTGAACGAGACCACCCGGCATGCGGATGTGATCCTGCCGCCGCCGCGCTCGACGCAGTCGCCGCATTACGACTTCGCGTTGCTGCAGTTCGCGGTTCGCAATTACGCGCGGTACTCGCGGCCGCTGGTCCCGCTCGGCGATCGGCCTTCGGAATCGGAGATCCTGGCCAGGCTCGGGGCCGCACTCACCGGGCAGCCCGCCGGACCGGAGGCGCTGAACGGCGTCGACGAACTGATCATCGCGGGCATGCTGCACAAGGCGGGCATACCGGAGCGGCGGCCCGAACTCATCGGTTCCAACAGCACCGAGCAGCGCATAGACCTGATGCTGCGGCTCGGACCCCATGGCGAGTGGAATGCCGGCGCGAGCGACGGGCCCGGAGGCGGTAGCCTGCGTGACCACGAAGGGCCCCGGGAGCGCCGAGATCAATACAGCACGCTGAATCTGCAGGTGCTGCTGGACAATCCGCACGGTGTCGATCTCGGACCTTTGCAGCCGCGCCTGCCCGGCGTGCTGCGGACGGCGTCCAAGCAGGTGGAGTTGGCGCCGCAGCCGCTGCTCGACGATGTCGCGCGGATGCGGGCCCGGCTCGCCGATGCCGCGCCGGACGTGGTGTTGATCGGGCGGCGTCAACTGCGATCCAACAACAGCTGGATGCACAATATCCCGACGCTGGTCAGCGGGTCGAATACCTGCACGCTGCACATCAATCCGGCGGATGTGGCGCGGTTGGGGCTCGGCGATACCGCCGTGGTGAAGTCCGCCGCGGGGACGCTGACGGTGCCGCTGGAGCCGACCGAGGCAATCATGCCCGGGGTGGTCAGCTTGCCGCACGGCTGGGGACACACCGACAGCACGCAGACGGTGGCCCGGGCGCATGCCGGGGTGAATGCCAATGTGCTGACCGATGATTCGGTGGTGGATGTGCCGTCCGGAAATGCGGTCTTCAATGGCGTTCCGGTGACTTTGACCCCTGCCTGAGTTGCGCTCGATCCGGCCGGCCGGCCAGTAAAAGTTCCGGCCGGTCGGATTGTAGCTATTTCCTGGAAACCCTTGCGCTAACTAAAGATTCAGTGCATTCTCAACATGGATTTTGCTGTGTTGCCAGACTAAAATGGACAGGATTTCGGTTTAGTCGCGGGCTCAGCGTCGAACCCGTTGCGGTGTGCCGGATTCCAGCTACCAGAGGGGGCGCGATGCCCGGTACACGTTGTGGCAGTGACGGTGAGCGCGAACTACAGGACAGGTACGGTACGCAGGACCGCGCCGAACGCTTCTATCAAGATCAAGTACTCGACCAGCTGAACCCGACGATGATCGAATTCATCGCCCGGATGGATATGGCGTTCATCGCCACCGCGGACAAACACGGCGAATGCGACGCAAGCTTCCGTGCCGGCCTGCCCGGCTTTCTGCACGTGATCGACGAACGCACTCTTGCCTATCCGGAATACCGCGGCAACGGTGTGCACGCCAGCCTCGGCAACATCCTGGAGAACCCGCACGTAGGTATCCTGCTAATCGATTTCGTCCAGGATCTGATCGGATTGCACATCAACGGTTCGGCGCGGATCGTGGACGACACCGCGCTGCGCCACAACGTCCCGGAACTACCCGAGAACGTTAAGGGGCGAGCCGCGCAGCACTGGGTGGTGGTCGATGTGGAAGAGGCCTACATCCACTGCCGCAAACACATCCCGCATCTGGTCCCCGCAGTGCGCGAGCAGCGGGAGTGGGGCACCGACAACGTCCGCGCCAAAGGCGGCGATTACTTCGGGGCGAAGGCGCAGGCCGACGCCCTTATTCCACGCTGACCGCATGCTCGACCCAGACGGAGCGAGTCTTACGAGCGACGTTCGCGGCCCGTCTCGCGTCCGCGTGAAGGCGCGGCCATAGAACACAGTCGAGTCGTCGAAGCGCATGCGACGTAGTCGCGAGTCTCGACGGCGCCGCTAGCGACTGCTTGCAGGTCGCTCGCAAGGGTCGGACGCGAGACACCAGGGGGCCGCGAACACGCAGCGCCGCAGGCGCGGCAAATCAGACACCGAGTTTGAAGATGACCAGGCGCTGGACGACGAAGTTGATGACCGTCGCGGTGCCCTGGGCGATGACGAAGGCCAGCGGCTGGCGCCACCAGTCGCCCGGCAGGGTGGCGTAGAGCACCTGGTTGATGCCGACCTGGACGGCGAAGGTGACGGCGTAGAGGATCACCACCGCGATGAAGCGGGCGCGGCTCGGGGGTGCCTGGAAGGTCCAGCGGCGATTGATCAGGTAGGCGGTGGTGGTGCCCGCGATGAAGCTGATCGATTTGGCGACGCTGACCGGAAGGCCGATCAGGTTCAGCAGGAAGCTGTAGATGCCGTAGTCGACGATGGCCGAGAGGCCACCGGTGAGGGTGAAGCGGATGATCTGGGTCTTGAGGTCGACATCGATGCTGGGTTCGATTCGGCGCTCCCGGGTCCCTTCGTGGTCACGCAGGCTACCGCCTTCGGGCCCGTCGGTCACGCCGGCCGGCTCGTCGACCAACGGCAGTTCGGCCGGGAGCGGCAGCTGGGGTTCTGCTTGCACGCCGACGAGCGTAACGCCGGTGACCCGCGGCACGCGGACCGAGCACCGATTGGACACTTGTCCGGCGCGACGCGACCGCTGCCGGACCTCACATACTGGGGAGTACGACGACGCCGACCGCATATCGGCTCATGCATGTAGCCTCTATGCCGATGTCCACGAAAGCTCCGACCGCCACCACAACCGGTAACTCCGGCAATGTCGCCGACGGCACCTACGCGCTGCCGACGCGGACCAAGGCATTGACCGGGTGGGGTCGCACCGCACCAACATCTTCCGAAGTGCTCTCGACGAGCGATCCCGAACTGATCGCCAAGGCCGTCGCCATGGTCGCCGAGGACAACGACTCCAAGCCTGCCCACCTGCGTCGCGGCATCATCGCGCGCGGGCTCGGCCGCTCCTATGGCGATCACGCGCAGAACGCGGGCGGCCTCGTCGTCGATATGACGGCGCTGAACAATATCCACCGGATCGACCGGGACACCCGGATCGTCGATGTGGACGGCGGCGTCAGCCTGGACCAGCTCATGAAGGCCGCGCTGCCGTTCGGGCTGTGGGTTCCGGTTCTGCCCGGCACCCGTCAGGTGACGATCGGCGGCGCCATCGCCTCCGATATCCACGGTAAGAACCATCACAGCGAGGGCAGCTTCGGCAACCACGTGCGCTCGATCGATCTGCTCACCGCCGATGGGCAGGTGCAGCACATCACGCCCAAGCGCAATGCCAAGCTGTTCTGGGCGACCGTCGGCGGCAACGGACTCACCGGCATCATCCTGCGCGCGACCATCGAGATGGCGCCCACCGAGACGGCGTACTTCCTCAACGACGGCGTGAAGACCACGACGCTCGACGAGACCATCGCCGCGCACAGCGACGGCAGCGAGGCGAACTACACCTACTCGAGCGCGTGGTTCGACGTGATCAGCCCGCTGCCGAAGCTCGGCCGGGCCACCATCACCCGCGGCCGCCTCGCCAAGGTCGACGAACTACCCAAGCGCCTGCGCAAGAAGCCGCTGAAGTTCGACGCGCCGCAGCTGATGACGGTGCCCGATATCTTCCCGAACTGGACCATGAACAAGCTCACGCTCCAGGCCATCGGTGAGGCGTACTACGCCATGGGCGGCAATTACACCGGCAAGGTACAGAATCTGACGCAGTTCTATCACCCGCTCGACATGATCGCGGAGTGGAACCGCGGCTACGGTTCCAACGGCTTCCTGCAGTACCAGTTCGTGGTGCCGACCGAGGCGGTCGAGGAGTTCAAGCGGATCATCATCGATATCCAGGGCTCCGGGCACTACTCGGCACTGAACGTTTTCAAGCTGTTCGGACCGGGTAATCCCGCACCGCTGAGCTTCCCGATGCCGGGCTGGAACATCTGCGTCGACTTCCCGATCAAGCCGGGTCTGAACGAGTTGGTGAGCGAGCTGGACCGCCGCGTCATGGAGTTCGGCGGGCGGCTGTACACCGCGAAGGATTCGCGCACCACCGCGGAGACCTTCCACCAGATGTACCCGCGGATCGACGAGTGGATCAAGATCCGCCGAAGTGTCGATCCCACAGGCGTTTTCATGTCCGATATGGCGAGAAGGCTGGAGCTCCAGTGATTAATGCCGTAGGCAACCCGCAGACCATCCTGCTGCTGGGCGGTACCTCGGAGATCGGCTTGGCGATCTGCGCCGAGTACCTGCGCAAGAGTCCGGCGCGCATCATCCTGGCCGCACTGCCCGGTGATCCGCTGCGCGAGGACGCGGTCTCCGAGCTGAAGTCGGCCGGTGCGACCCAGGTCGACGTCATCGACTTCGACGCGCTCGATACCGAGAGCCATCCCAGGGTTATCGACGCGGCCTGGGACGGCGGCGATGTGGATGTCGCCATCGTCGCGTTCGCCCTGGACGGCGATCCGGAAGAGCTGTGGCAGAACCAGCGCAAAGCCGTGCAGGTCGCCGGAATCAATTACACCGCAGCGGTTTCCGTCGGTGTGCTGGTCGGCGAGAAGATGAAGAAGCAGGGCTTCGGGCGGATCATCGCCATGTCCTCGGTGGCCGGTGAGCGGGTACGTCGCTCGAACTTCGTCTACGGCTCCACCAAGGCCGGACTCGACGGCTTCTACCTGGGACTCGGCGAGGCGCTGCGGCCGTACGGACCGCGCGTGCTGGTGATCCGGCCCGGCATGGTGCGGACCCGGTTCTCGGCGCACGTCAAAGAGGCTCCGCTCACCGTCAACAAGGAAGACATTGCGGCACTGGCGGTTTCGGCGTCGCAGCGGGGCAAGGAGCTCGTCTGGGCGCCCGGCACCTTCCGCTTCGTGATGATGATCCTGCGCCACATCCCGCGCCCGATCTTCCGCAAGCTGCCCATCTGATTTCCCCGAGCCGCACCGTGTCGGCCGCGCATTCGCTGCGCGGGACAGGTGCGGCTCGTCTATATCAGCAGCACGCGGTTCCGTGGCTGCCCGGCGAGTTCGGTGCCCAACGTGACAGCAAGTCCGGCATCAGCGCACGCCACTGTGCCATTCCGGTGGATGCCATCCGCGCGGTTCGCCGGGAGCGGTCGATGCGGCATTCGGCACCCTGCCCGTGCGAGCGGCCGGGCGGCGTGGCAAGTTCGGAGCCGACCTCGAGCCGTCGCATTGTCGAAGGAGCACTCCGTTGAGCACAGTCACGGCAGAACGCGCCGAGCACTCCGCACCGGAGCGCGGCCGTGGGGCGCTGCTGATCCGGCACATCGGCTCCGGGATCGGCGAGGCGCTGCTGGCTGCCGTAGTGGCCGCGATCGTTGCCGCCGTTGGGCTGGTGGCGTTTTCGATGGTGCAGTGGCCGGCGTTCAACTCGTCCAATGTGACCAGGTCGTTGACCACGGTCGGGCAGGTCGGCGCGGCGGCGCTGCTGGGGGCGGCGATCTGGCTGGTGCGGGCGCGGCGGTGGCCGTGGGTGGCGAAAGTGCTGTCCTGGGTCGGGATTTCGACGTTCGTCACGGTGACATTGGGGATGCCGCTTGCGGCGACCAAGCTGTACTTGTTCGGCGTCTCGGTGGACCAGGAGTTCCGCACCGAATATCTGACGCGGCTCACCGACAGCGCGGCACTGCACGATATGACCTACGCCGACCTGCCGCCGTTCTATCCGGCCGGCTGGTTCTGGATCGGCGGCCGAGTGGCGAATGTGCTCGGGATGGACGGCTGGGAGGCGTTCAAGCCGTATGCCATCGGTTCGCTCGCGGTGGCCGCGGTGATCGCACTCGTATTGTGGTCCAAGCTGATTCGCGCCGACTGGGCGATCGGAGTCTGTGCGGCGACGACCGCCGTCACAATCGCTTATGCCTCGCCGGAGGCTTACAGCGCGGTCATCGTGCTGCTGCTGCCGCCCGCGTTGATTCTTGCGTGGGGTGCGTTGTATCGCCCGCTCGAGCTGTCGGGCGCTGCTGTTCGCGATGTGGCATCGAGCGGCGCTGGTGCGTCAGGTGGCGCCGCCGCATCGAGCGGCAAAAGCACATCGAGTGGCGCGGCCGCATCAAGTGACGCCACCGCATCGGGCGACAAAAGCACATCAAGTGACACCGCCGCATCGAATGGCGTCACCGCATCTGATGGCGGAGTCACAGCGGGCAACGGTGTGAAGGATGGCAGCATCGCGACTGCCGGGGGTTGGGGAGCGGTGCTCGGCGCAGGGCTGTTCCTCGGGATGGCGGCGTCGTTCTACACGCTGTATTTCGCGGTGGCGGCCTTCGCGGTCGGGCTGATGGGACTTGTATCGGCGGGGCTTGCGATGCGGGCACAGCGGGCGGCGAACCGAGCGGGGCTCAGTACCGGCGAGGGCGGGTCGGGTTCGGTGTGGCGGGCCGCGGTGCAGCCGCTGGTTCGGCTGGTTGTCATCGCGGCGATCGCAGGTTTGGTGGCGCTGGTCGTGTGGCTGCCGTTCGTATTGAAGATGCTCGGTGGGACTATGCCGAGTTCGGGGACGGCGTTCCACTATCTGCCCGAGGGCGGGGCGCAATTGCCGTTGCCGATGGCGGAATTCTCGCTTTCCGGGGCGTTCTTCCTGCTCGGGACGGCGTGGTTGGTGTTGCGGGCGGCGTCGTCGCGGCGGGCGCAGGCGCTCGGGATCGGCGTGGTGGCCATCTATCTGTGGTGTCTGCTGTCGATGACGGCGACCGCGGCGGGTACCACCCTGCTCTCGTTCCGCTTGACGCCCGTGCTCGAAGTGCTGCTGGCAGCGGCCGGTGCATTCGGCTTCGCCGAAGGCGCGCGGGCGGCCTACCAGGCACTCGATGAGCCGGTGCGGTTCAAGTTCGCCGTAGTCGTTGTTGCCATCGTCGGTGCGCTCGCGTTCACCCAGGACATCCCGCAGGTGCTCAAGCCGGAGATCACCACCGCATACACCGACACCGACGGCAACGGCGAACGCGCCGACAAGCGCGCACCGGGTGCGGCATCGTACTACCGCGAAATCGATGCGGCACTGATCGCGCAGACCGGCCGTCCACGCTCGGATTCGGTGGTCCTCACCGCCGACACCAGCTTCCTTTCCTTCTACCCCTACTACGGCTTCCAGGCGCTCACCTCGCACTATGCGAACCCGCTGGCCGATTTCGCGGGCCGCGCCGCCACCATCGAGTCGTGGAGCAAGCTGAACTCCTCCGCCGCCCTGGCCGACGCACTCGGCAAGACCCCGTGGCGCGCACCGGATGCCTTCCTCTTCCGCAGCAGCGGCGACACCTACACCCTGCGCCTGGCCAAGGACGTCTACCCCAACGACCCCAATGTGAAGCGCTACACCGTGAGCTTCCCCAAAGAGCTCTTCGCGGACCCGCACTTCACCACGACCAATATCGGCCCCTTCACCTTGGTCGTCGTCAATCGCTGACGCCGCCCACCCGTCTCATCAGCGCGGCCGGTGCGCTCGCTCGACGCATGATTTCGCGAGGACATGGGTAACTCGTGGGGAACTGCTGACCCAGCCGGACACTGACCGGCGGCCGCCAACGGTCGCGTCGCGCCACTCGAGTCCGGCCTGAAGGCGCCGGGGAGGCGGTTCACAGGGTATTCGGTTACGGTGGATCGCTGATCTGACCACTTACGGGAGAAGTTTGTTTTGCAGGTCGAAGCACCACCAGCAGTAGGCGTCGTCACCAACGGATCGACACCGGCTGGCGGGGCCAGACCCGAGCAGCGCAGCACCGCGAAGCGGAGACGGATCCGGGTCGATCGCAGTGATCTGGTCGCCTCGGTGAGCTATCTCGCATTGGCCGTCACGGTGCTGTCCGGACAGTGGCGCAACACACATAGCGGGTACCTGATCAAAAGCGGTCAGGACCAGACCATGTGGGAGTGGTTCTTCGCGGTCACCGCACATTCGGTGGCGCATCTGGAGAACCCGCTCGGCACCAATCTGCAGAACTTCCCGGCCGGGGTGAACATGATGGCCAATACGGCCATGTTCGGGGTCGGGGTGCCGTTGACGCCGGTCACGCTGCTGTTCGGACCGACCGTCACCTTCGTGCTCGTCCTCACGCTCGGCCTCGCCTCCACCGCCTTCGCCTGGTACTGGCTGTTCTCCCGGGAATTGGTGGAGTCCCGGCTGGCCGCCGCGATCGGCGGACTGTTCTGCGGTTTCGCGCCCGCGATGATCTCCCATGCCAATGCGCACCCGAATTTCGTGCTGCTGGCGCTGCTTCCGGTCATCGCACTGCTGTTGATCCGCATCGCACGACGTGTGTCGGGTGCGGAGACGACCAAGCCACGCAGGCGAGTTCGTGATGCCGTCACGCTCGGCTTCCTGGTAGCGCTGCAGATCGCACTCGGCGAGGAACCGCTGCTGATCTTCGCACTGGCCTTCGGACTCTTCGGCCTCGTGTACTACCTGCACACACCGCGCACCGGCTGGCAAGTAGTGCGTGCGCTCGCCCCGACCATCGCATTGGCTGCGGGGATCACCTTGATGCTCACCGAAATTCCGCTGTGGTGGCAGTTCTTCGGGCCGCAGAGTTATCGCTCGATCGACCACGGGCCGATGGGCAACGATCTGAAGGCCATCGTGCAGTTCCCCGCCGAATCGCTCGGCGGGATGTTCGCGCCCGGCCAGTACGTATCCATGAACGACACCGAGCAGAACGCCTATTTCGGCTGGCCACTGCTGCTGTTGCTGCTGGTCACGGTGGCGCTGCTGTGGCGCGACCGGGTGGTCCGGGCGGCGACCGCGGTGATGGTTGTCTTCGGGGTGCTGTCACTCGGTGCGACGGCCATGTTCGGCAAGGTGTCGACCGGGATCGAATTGCCGTGGCGCTGGGCCGAATTGGTCCCGCTGCTCAACACGGTGCTGGAGACCCGGCTGACCATGGCCGCGATTCCGGCCATCGGTGCGGTGCTGGCGTTGGCAACCCAGCAGGCGGTCACCTGGTGGAAGCAGTCGCCGGTCGATTGGCGGCCGCTGGCCTGGTTCCCGGCGCTCGGCCTGGCCTTGGCTCCGCTTATCCCAACCGTCCTTCCGGTGATCGAGCGCGCACCGACTCCGGAGTTCTTCGCCGACGGGACGGTAAAGAAGTACGTGAGTGGCGGCTCGGTTGTCATGGTGCCGCCGCCGCGTCCCCCCGACGCGCAGGCATTGCGCTGGCAAGCCGACGCCGACTTCGACTTCCCGCTCGCCGGCGGCTACTTCGTCGGCCCGACCGGCGCGAACAAGAAAGGCATCTACGGACCCGACTTCCGTCCGACCACCGCCCTGCTCGTCGGCGCCCTGGACACCGGGGTGGTACCGCCCATCGACGACGACACCCGCGCACAGGCACTCGACGACCTGCGCTTCTGGGAGGCCGACGTGATGGTCCTGCCCGCCACCAAGAACTCCGAGGTGCTGCGCACGACCGTGACGCAACTGCTCGGCATCGCGCCGCGACAGGTCGACGACGTGTGGCTCTGGGACGTCCGGCCGCTGCGATAGGCAGCGGCGATGATCTCGGTGGCGAGCGTCACCAATGCGGGTGGCTAGCATGGTGCCTCGTGCGACCGGACCGAACTTCTTCAGCGTTCACCCGAAACCGCCTGATCGCCCTCGTCTCCGGGTTGCTCGGATTCGTGCTGGCACTGTTGACGCCGTTGCTTCCGGTGAAACAGGATCAGGCCGCTCTCGACTGGCCCCAGGCGGGCCGTACCAGTGTCGAGGCGCCCCTGGTTTCGTATGTGCCGCTGCGGTTGGATGCGACGCTGCCGTGTTCGGTGGTGGCCGCGGCCGGGTCGGGGACGGTGCTGTCGACCATTCCGCACGCCTCGGGCCAGGCCAGTGCCAAGGGACTGATCGTCTCGGTCACCGACGGCACGCTCGCGGTGCTGCAGCGTGATGTACCGCTGCTGTCCGCACCGGTCGCGGAGATCGCCGGGTGCGAGTCCGTCACCATCACCACCACGGCGGCCGCGACCTCGGTCGAATTCGTCGGTGCGAAGCGCCAGGACGGTACGCCCTTCCGCAACACCATCACCCGCGATATCCGCCCGCAGGTGGTCGGCGTCTTCACCGATCTGGATGCCGCAAAGCTCGATGGCGCGAAGCTGCACGCCGATATCGACTCCCGCTTCTCCTCGACGCCGTCTGCGCTGAAGCTCGGTGCCATGATCGCCGCGGCGATCTGCACGATCGTCGCGCTGATCGCATTGCACCTGCTCGACAATGCCGATGGTCGGCGCGCGCGCCGGTTCCTGCCCGCGCACTGGTGGCGGTTCACCCTGGCCGATGTGGCGGTGCTCGGGCTCCTGGTGCTGTGGCATTTCATCGGCGCGAATACCTCCGACGACGGCTACATCCTGAATATGGCCCGCGTCTCGGAGCATTCGGGATACATGGCCAACTACTACCGTTGGTTCGCGGTGCCCGAGGCGCCGTTCGGCTGGTCCTACGAGGTGCTGGCCTGGATGACCAAGGTCTCCGATGCCAGCCCGTGGATGCGGCTGCCGACGCTGGCCGCCGGCATCGTGTGCTGGATGGTGATCAGCCGAGAGGTGCTGCCGCGCTTGGGCGCGCGAGTCCGCAGGCACAAGGTGGCGCTGTGGACCGCCGGTCTGGTCTTCCTCGCGTTCTGGCTGCCCTATGACAACGGTCTGCGGCCCGAACCGCTGATCGCCGCGGGTGCGCTGCTGACCTGGTGCTCGATCGAGCGGGCCATTGCGACCGGGCGGCTGCTGCCCGCCGCGGTCGGTGTGCTGATCGCCGCGTTCTCGCTGGCGGCCGGTCCGACAGGGCTGATCTGTGTGGCGGCGCTGATCGCGGGGTCGCGGCCGGTGCTGCAGATCATTATTCGGCGGGCGCGCGATGCGGCCGGCACATTGCTGGATTCCGCGCCCAGCGCGAAGCAGGGACCTGCGGCAGCTGCCGCAGGATCGGCCGACGAACCCGACACTGTCGGAAGAGAGCCCGCCTATGCCGCGAATCCTGGTGGGGACCAGGGAAATCCGAGTGCCGAACAGTCAGGACGACAGACTCGCGTCGACGTGCATACGGATCGGAGCACCTCACGCCTGGCCACCTTCTTCCGATATGCCGCGTTGCTGGCACCGGGCCTGGCCGCAGGAACGCTCGTGCTGGTAGTCGTTTTCGCCGATCAGACGCTCGCGACGGTAATGGAAGCGACCCGGGTGCGCACCCTCGTCGGACCGAATGTGGCCTGGTTCGACGAGCGGACGCGGTGGGATTCGCTGCTGATGCTCTCGCCGGACGGATCGCTGGCGCGGCGCTTCGGCGTGCTGATCATGCTGCTGTGCCTGCTGGTCTGCGTGCTGCAGGTGCTGCGCAAGGGACGGATTCCGGGAACATCGCGCGGGCCGTCGGTGCGGATTCTCGGCATCGTCTTCGCCTCGCTGCTGCTGATGATGTTCACGCCGACCAAATGGACCCACCACTTCGGCGTTTACGCCGGGCTGGCCGGGTCGCTTGCGGCGCTGGCGGCGGTCGCGGTGGGCACCAATGGGATTCGCTCGCCACGCAACCGGGCGCTGTTCGCGGCGGCCGTGCTGTTCCTGCTGGCGATCACCTTCACCGGATCCAATGGCTGGTGGTACGTATCCAGTTACGGTGTGCCGTGGTGGGACAAGGCGCCGCTGGTCGCGGGTAAGGGCCTGTCCACACTGTTCCTCGGGCTCAGCGGGGTGGCGCTGCTCGTCGCGGTGTGGCTGCACTATCGCGAGCCGTACCGCGAGAAGACCGATGCGCCACGCCGTTTCGAGCGTTACGCCTCCGCGCCGTTGACGATCGCGGCGGCGCTGCTCGTGCTGTTCGAGGTGGCCTCGCTGGCCAAGGCGGCGGTCACGCAGTACCCGGCGTACTCGATCGCCAAGTCGAATCTCGAATCGCTGAGCGGCAATACCTGTGCGCTCGCCAACGAGGTGCTGGTGGAGACCGATACGGCGAATTCGCTGCTGCTCCCCTACGCCGGCTCCCCCGCCGACGGATTGTCCGCCGAATCGAAGGGATTCACGTCCAACGGGGTGGCCGCCGATCTCACCGCCGATGCCGAGGAAACCGTCACCGGCGGTGCGAATTCGGTGAACAAGGATTCGAAGAACAAGACCACCAAAACAACCGGTGCAGGCACCGGCGGCGGCACCACCCAGCAGGCCGGAATCAACGGCAGCACGGTGGCATTGCCGTTCGGCCTGGACCCGGCGCGGACCCCGATCATGGGCAGCTACCAGGACGGGGCCGATCAGCAGCAGGCCAAGCTCACCTCGCAGTGGTACCGGCTCGATCTGACCGACAGCATGCGCAATGACCCGGCCTACCAGGTGCTCGCCATTACCGCGGCGGGCCGGATCCGCTCGGTCGATGCCGACGGTGTGCTCACCTACGGACAGGAGCTGCACTTGGAGTACGGCGTGCGCGGGGCGGACGGCGAGGTGCAAAAGCTCGGTGCGGTCGATCCGCTCGACATCGGGCCCGCACCGTCCTGGCGCAATCTCCGTGTGCCACTGGACAAGTTGCCCGCCGGAGTGAACGCGGTCCGGTTGGTGGCGGTCGACAACGACATCACCCAGAAGCAGTGGCTGGCCGTCACCCCGCCCCGGCTGCCGCATCTGGCCACGCTGAATTCCGTTGTCGGCGAAACCGCTCCGGTCCTGCTGGACTGGCACGTCGGCCTGGCCTTCCCCTGCCAGCGCCCGTTCGACCACCACGACGGCGTCGCCGAGGTCCCCAATTGGCGCATCCTGCCCGACCGCGTCGGCTCCGACGCCTCCAATGCCTGGCAGGACGATATCGGCGGCGGCCCCCTCGGCTGGACCGGTCTACTCCTGAAATCCCAGACCATCCCGACCTACCTCGCCCACAACTGGACCCGAGACTGGGGCTCCCTGGAGCAATTCACCCCCTACGACCCAACCGCCCAACCCGCGACCATCGCCACTACCGTGCAGTCGGTCAACGGCTGGAAGAAGGCCGACCCGATCCGAGCGCGATAGCACACTGCGCGGTGGGCCTGAACACAATTCGATGGCCCAAGGTATGCCCCCGAGCCCATACCGTCGACCCAGCGGGTGCGTCCCTGCTGGATGTGGCCCGCGGCGGTGATGACGGGGTCGTCGGCATCACTGTCGGCGAAGTGGGATATGGAACCGGTTCACATCTCCAGCTTTCCACAGCGCGTTCGCCGAGACACGGAGGCGGGCGCTCGGACCGCGGGCCGGAGCCCGCGACGGATCGCTCAGTCGACGAGGTCGCTGGGATCGGTATTGGCTCCACACAGCACGACACCGATTCGTTCACCGTCGCGTGGCTGGTATGCCTGGGTTGCCAGCGCCGCCAAGCCAGTCGCCGAGCCGTGTTCGACGACGAGTCGATGCCGCTCCCACAGCTGCCGCCGCGCCCGTACGATCGCTTCGTCGTCGACGACCACCGAACGCACGTCTGTGGCCTTGGCCCAGGCCAGCGCGGCAGCGGAAACCCTTGGCGCGCCGAGAGAATCGGCCGCGATGGAATCCACGTCCACGTCGAGCACCGTGCCGGCAGCCAATGCGGCATTGAGCGCCCGGCTGCCATCGGGTTCCGTGCCGACCACTCGAATGCCGAAATGGTCGGCGACCGCGGCGATTCCGGAGAGCATGCCGCCCGCGCCAACCGCGAGGACGATTGTGTCCAACCCAGCTACCGCGTCAACGAATTCGAGCAGGATGGTGCCCGCGCCAGCCGAGGTTAGGTTGTCGTCGTAGGTGTAGGCGTCGATCGCGCCGGTGCTCACCATAAACTCGTGGGCGGATTCCCTTGCGTGGTCCTGCGTTTCGCCTGACAATCGAACCTCAGCGCCCAACGCACGCAGCCGTGCTACCTTGGCCCGAAGCGTTGAACCGGCCAGGAACACCGTCGCCCGAACGTCGAACACCCTTGCCGCCCAAGCGAATCCGATATCGGCATTCGCGCCGGTAGCGGACACGATACCGGCATCAGGCATGGTCCCGGTTTCGATCAGTCCCGCCATAAGGTTGGCCGCGCCGCGAGCCTTGAAAGACCCAGTGTGCTGCAGGAACTCGAGTCCCAGGAAAATTTCGGCGCCGCCCGTCTGGGTCGACATTCGGAGGGAGCCGGCTGCCTGCTCGTCATCCGATTGCCTGCCCATCGGCACGACGGTCAAGGGCCGGACTACACCGGCAATACGTTCGGCGGCCGCCTCGACGTCGCAATAGGTAGGAGTGCGCATCCGACGGTTCTCCTCATCGATCACAGGTTTCCGTCGACGCCGCCAGGTCCGGAAAGACCCGGCATGCTCGCACATGCCCTCATCTCAATACCGTCCGGTACTTTAATCGCAGGTTGCCGAGTCGGCACTGTGAGCCTCGAACCGCCGACGCGCACACCGCCCTCGGCCTGATTGCCCGGCTCCGAGGGCGGCTTGCGGCCTTCACGAAGTCGCCGTGCCCGTACTCCACCGGTCGAGCACGGCATACGCGGGCTGCCACTGATCGCGGTACGCGGCACGCACCGGCTCCGGCAGCGGGGCGAGCAGCACTTGAACCGTCTGCTCGTCGGCACCGTCCAGCAGCCACGGAATCAGTTGCGGAGCAGCGGGACCGATGCGACTGCCGTGCAACTGACCGAACGCTTGCCACTGCTCCGGTGTCACGACCGCCTGAACCAGCGGCAATGCCTCGCCCTCCTCGTGCTTCAGGTGCCCGGTCAACCCGGTCGCCAAGGCATCGAGCAGACCGCCGAGGCGTTCCGGGCCGCTGTCGGGATCGGCGAAGGTCGCGTCGATCTGCTCGAGCAGCGGATCGATGACGGCGTGCTCGGCCTCCATGGCGTCCAGTAGTGCCAACTCGTCGGGTCGCTCGGCGAGCGTCTGCCGCATCACCGGCCACAGCGCGTCATCCTCGGCGGTGTGGTGCACCAGAAGTGATTTGGTGAACATCTGCCAACCAGCAGCGGTAGCGAGGATCTTGCGCGGATCGTCGTCGATCCGATCGGCGATTTCGGCGATGTATTCGAGTTCGCGCCGCAGCGCGTGGTGCATGGCGTACATCGTCGTCATGTCGAGGGTCACGGGTTTCTCCTGATGGAACGGTATGGATCGGTTGCGCCAACGGGGTCGGCACTCACGGACGCGCCGCTTCCGGCGGCGGTGCGGAGAGCAGGGCGTGCAAGATGCCCCGCCCGATCCGCAAGGTCGCCCCGATCGGGTCGGGACTCGGATCGCGGCGCGCCGTCGGCCGCAGCGCCCATGAAGCGGCCGCGAACCCGGCGAGAACCGTTGCGGGCATGGCGAACTTGCGTGGATTGCCATTCGCCAGGTGCGAGGCCGCGCCGCCTAGATAGACGGCAAGGGATCCGGCGTAGGCCCACTCCTTGAGCCGCGGCATTCCCGGGGCCAGCAGCACTGCGGCCATGGGCAGTTTGCAGATGCCTTGAATCGTCAGGAAATACCTGGGGTAGCCCAACTGATCGAAGGTTTCGACCGCGAACGGCTCCCGGGTCAGGTCCCACATGCCGCCTTTGACCATCTCGGCGGCGACCGGCAGCGTCGTCACCCAGTACGCGGCGGTCCGGATCCGGGAAAGTGCCTCTGATCTCGAGTTCGGTGAAGTCATCGTAATATTCCCGCTCAGGCCCAGCTGGCGCCCGCGGGCTCCTTGATGCTCGTGTTGAGGCGATTGAAGAAGTTGGTCAGCGCAATCATGAGAATGACTGCGGAGAGCTGGTTTTCGTCGTAGTGATCGGCGATCTCGTCCCACACGGCGTCCGGCACGGCATCCTCGGACTTGTCGGCGATCCGGGTGGCGACCTCCGCCAGCAGCAGCGCCGCGCGCTCGTCCGCACTGAACTCAGCGGATTCTCGCCACGCCGCGACGGCGAACAGCTTCTCATCGCCGACCCCCGCCTTACGACCGCCCGCCAGGTGTGAGTGCACACAGGCGCTGCACCCGTTGATCTGGCTGACCCGCAGTGCAACCAATTCCAGCATTTCGGCGGAAACTCCGCCCTGATAAGTGGCCTTGTAGAGGGTGTTGATTCCCTTCATCGCGTCAGGCAGGACCATGGCGGGGTTCTTCATGCGAGCGTTCATGTCAGGTGTTCCTCTCGGAGAGTTGATAATTCGAAATCAGTGGTGGATGCGGGCCCGCTGGTCGAGCCAGTCGGTGAAGCTCGGACCGGACAGGACGGCATCCGGCCCGGGGAGCAGAGCGCCGCTCTCGTACAGGTCGCGGTCGGGGTTGGCCGGATCGCTGACCTCCTCGATCGGCCTGTCGTCCCGGCGTCGCGCGTTCACGAGCCGGGCCATCTCGGCCAGGTTTTCGGCGCGCGGTCCGGCAATCTCCGGGAACGGGCCTCCTCGGTGCGCCGACCACGCGCCGGTCGCGAATTCGGCCAGCTGTTCGGCGACCGCGCGTGCGGAGACCAGTTGGGTGCGCATCTTCGGGATGTAGATCACCGAACCTTGTGCGCCCCACTGCATCATGTGTTCGACGAGCTCGTGGAACTGCGCGGCCCGCAGAATTCGCGTCGGCACCGGGCCCGCCAGCAGTGCCTGCTCGTGCACCAGCTTCGCGGCGTTGTATCCAGCGGTGGAGCCGTCGATGCCGATGATGGACACGGCCACGATCCGCCGCACTCCGGCCGCCTGCGCGGCCGCGTGCAGGTTGCGGGCCGAGGCGGTGAAGAAGTCGGTAGCTGCCTGCTGTTCGAAGGACGGCGTGCTCGACGCGTCGATCACTGCGGTCACGCCGTGGAACGCTTCGGCGAGTCCGGCACCGGTGACCACATCCACTCCGGTCGACCGCGACATCGCCACGACCTTGTGCCCCGCCTCGGTGAGCACGTCTACGATGTGACGGCCGAGCCGTCCGGTGGCGCCCGCTACCGCGATCGTGCTGTCTTGCATAGTCATTCCGCTTCCTTTGTGTCGTGGGCGTGGTCCGTATGCCGGACCAACGGCCAGTCGATCTCCACTCGTCCGGCCAGGACGAGGTAGTTGTCGAAGATCGCCAGCGCCACGTGAGCGATGACGTCGACGAGTTCGGTAGGCGCCAGTTCCGCCTGGGCTGTGGAGAGTTCGTCGTCGGTGATTGCGCCGCGGCGGCGGATCAGTGCCGCCGCAAAGGCCAGGATCGCCGCGTATTTCGGATCGTCGGCCGCGCCGAATCGGGCGTCGCTGAGCTCGTCCTCGGTCATCCCCGCGAGGCGGCTGCCGAGGAAGCTGTGCGCCGAAAGGCAGTAGTCACAGCCGTGCTCCTGGGCGACCAGCAGCCCGACAGCGGAACGTGCGAACGCCGGCATCTCGCTGCCGCCCAGCGCTTCGGTGAGGGCGACATACCCCCGCAGGGCGGCAGGGCTTTGCGCCATCACCTTGACGTTGTTCGGTGTGACGCCGAACAGCTGCTGGCTGACAGTGAAAAGCTGTCCAGCAGCGTCACCCGCGTTCTCCGGGTCTATAGGGGGCATTTGCGGCATGGGAACAGCGTGTTGCGGCCCGTTGATACTTTTGCGATGCCTTCACGATGGGTGTTGTATGGAGCCGAGATGGGTGTGCGTTTTACGGTCCTCGGACCAATGAAAATCGTGGTTGACGGCCGCGAGTCGGCCGCGGCGCCGAGACATCGGGCAGTGTTCGCCTATCTCCTGGTCAATGTCGGAAGAGTGTGCAGCGCAGACCGAATCATCGAGGCCATGTGGGGCACGGATCCCCCGGACACTGCGCGCTCGCAGATCCACGCCGCGGTGACGGCGATCCGCAAGGTGTTGCGCGAAGCGGACGCGGCGCAGGTACTGCAGACCAGATCCGCCGGATACGTTGCGCTGCCAGAGCCGGGGCAATTCGATCTCGAGGAATTCACCAGCCGGGTCGGTGCCGGCCGATCGCTGGCCGCTTCCGACCCCGAGGCCGCGGTGGCGGAACTGCGTGCGGCGCTGGCGCTGTGGCACGGCGAGGCGCTCGCCGATCTGAACGCCGACTACGTCGTGCCCGCGCGGCGCCGCCTGCAGGAGAAGCAGTTGGCGGCGTTCGAGCAGTTGACCGAGGTGGAACTCGGGCTCGGCAGGCACGAGGCGGTGCTCGAAGAGTTGGCAGCGATGGTGACCGCAAACCCGCTGCGGGAGAAGCTGGCCGGTCAACTGATACTTGCACTGCATCGAGCGGGACGACAGGTCGATGCGCTCGCCGCCGCACGATCGTTCCGGACGGCACTCGCACAGGCGCAGGGTCTGGATCCGGGACGCGCATTCGTCGCGCTGGAGCAGGCGGTATTGCGGGACGACGGCGAACCGGCCACTCGCGTAACGGCACCGGCCGCACGCACCGAACCCGTGCCACGTTGTGCGAACTTCTTGCCGTACGACATACCGGATTTCGCGGGCCGAAGCGCCGAACTCGAACATCTCCTCGCACCACTCACCGGCACCGCGGCGACCATCTCCACGATCGACGGCATGGCGGGCATCGGCAAGACCGCGCTTGCCGTACACACCGCGCACCGAGTAGCCGACCGATTCCCCGACGGTCAGCTGTTCATCGACCTCCAAGCGCACACGATCGACCGGCAACCGGTCGCGACGGATGCAGCGCTGGAAATCCTGTTGCGCCAGATCGGAATTCCCGCCGAACGCATTCCGCAGACCACCGCCGATCGCGGCGCGCTGTGGCGGTCGGAACTGGCCGGGCGGCGAGTGGTCGCGGTGCTGGACAACGCTGTGGATGCCGATCAAGTCCGGCCACTGCTGCCCGGCGGGACGGACAGTCTCATCCTGATAACCAGCAGGCGGCGGCTGGTCGACCTGGATGGTGCTCGGGCATTGTCGGTCGATCCACTGCCTGCACGCGATGCTGTCGACCTCTTCGACCAGATCGTCGGCGACCGCGCCACCGCCGAACCGCTCGCGGTGCTGGACGTACTGCACCTGTGCGGGTTCCTGCCATTGGCCGTGCGGATCGCCGCCGCTCGACTACTGCACCGCCCACAGTGGACCGTCGGCTATCTGGCGGGGCGGCTGCGTGGGGAGCGGCGCAGGCTCGCCGAATTGTCCACGGCCGAACGGGGTGTCGTTGCCGCGTTCAACCTCTCCTATCGGCAGCTTCGCGCGGACGGGCAGCGGATGTTCCGGCTGCTCGGCCTGCACCCCGGGCGGGATATCGATCCAGGCGCCGCGGCGGCGCTGGCCGATATCTCGGTGGACGATGCCGAAATGCTGTTGGAAGACCTCCTCGACGTTCATGTGATAGCTCAATACGAGCCCGGCCGCTACACCTTTCACGACCTGCTGCGCGAGCATGCCCGCGCCATGGTGTCGGTGGACGAATCCGACGACGCCCGAAGCGCCGCGCTGTCACGCCTTTTCGACCACTACGTGCACACCGCGCGGGCAGCGGTGGATCTGCTGTTCCCCTACAGCGCCGATCACCGCCAACCGCTGCCGCCCTCCGCGGCCCGGGTGACGGCGCTGGACGACGCTGTGGACGCGGCCGAGTGGCTCGATGCTGAACGCGAAAACCTCATCACGACTGCGGCTTACGCGTCCAACCACGGTAGGCCCGCGCACGCCAGAGACACGGCGGAAACCCTGCGTCCCTATCTCGACGGCAACTCCCGCCACTCCGACGCCGCACGCTTGCACCAGGTGGCACTGCTGGCGAGCAGACAGCTGGCCGACTCGATCGGCGAGGCCAGAGCGTTGACCGACCTGGGCTGGGCATGCTGGCGACAAGGTGATTACGAGTGGGCGACCACGCATTCGCAGGCGGCACTGCGGATTGCCCGCGCGTCCGAAGATCGCTATCAAGAGGCCAGAGCGCTGAACACGCTCGGCAATGTGGCGTGGCGTAAACGGGACTACGACGAGGCCAGACGATACCTGCGCGAGGCGCTCGATCTCGCCAATCTTCTGGGCAACCGAGTCGGCGAGGCGCACGTGCTCGGCAACCTCGGCATGCTGCTCGGCGCCGACAACAACCAGTACCGCGACGCCCGCGAACATCTCGACCGCGCGCTGGCACTGCACCGCGAGGTGGGCAATCAGCGCGGCGAGGCGTTGGTGCTGAACTATCTGGGATCGCTGTGCCGCCGCAACGACCTGCTGGACGAGGCCACAGACAACCACTCCCGGGCCCGTGACCTGTATCGGATGCTGGGCAGTCGTGGCGATGAAGCGGCCGCGCTCAACGGCCTCGGTGAGACAGCCTGCACCGCAGGCGATCCTGGCCCAGCCGCCGAAAAGCACAGCACCGCACTGGTGTTGGCCGACGAGGCATTGAACCTACCCGAGCGAGCGCGCGCCAACGACGGGCTGGCTCGCGCGTACCGAGATCTCGGCGACGTCGGTCGTGCGCGCGAATATGCCGGTATCGCGATGAGCCTGTATGCGGATCTCGGCGTCCCGGAGGCCGACGATATGCGCGCTTTCCTGGATATGCTCGCAGACTCCGATTAGCCCCAATCTCCACGACGGTCAGAGTCGGCCGGGGTGTTGTATCGGCGAAATGTGACATCACGATCCGGCTTGTCTGCGTTGACGGGTCGGCCACGACGCGCACGCTGCGCTCGGACTCCGGCGCGCCGAGCTTGCGGCGACCGTTGTCGACCTCCACGCCTTTTCGGGGGCTAGGGGACGAGGACGAGGCGGCCGCGGAGGCCACCTGCCGAGAGGCGCTGGTGGGCGGCGGCCACCGCATTCAAGGGGTAGGTTTCGGCCACGCGGAGGGTGAGGTGGCCTTTGTCGACCAGGGCGACGAGTTCGTCGAGTTGGGTTCGGTCGGCGTGGACCAGCACGGTGGTTACCTCGGTGCCGCGCAAGGGGATCGGGGTGGCGGGGACACTGATGGAGACGAAGCGGCCGCGGGCGCGGACGGCGGCGAGGGTTTCGGGCCCGAGGGCCGCGGCGTCGAGGGCCGCAGTTACGCCGCCGGGGACGAGGGCTCGGACGGCATCCGGGAGGTTCGCTCCGCTGGGGATGAAGTCGGTAGCGCCAAGGGAGCGGACGGTGGGTTCGTCGGCAGCGGAAGCGGAGGCGATTACTCGGATGCCTTGGGCGGCGGCGAGTTCGACGGCGAAGCCGCCTACCGCGCCTGCCGCGCCGGTGATGAGGAGGGAATCGACGGCGGTCAGCTCGAGGGCGGCCAGGGCCTGGAGGGCGGTGAGCCCGTTGAGCGGAATGGTGGCCGCCGCCGTCGCCGGTACGGAAGTCGGTGCGGGGGCTACATTTTGGGCTTCTAGCACGACATAGTCGGCTTGCGCGGCCAACGAGACATCGAGACGGTCGCTGATACCGATCACCGCCTGCCCCACCGCGAAATCGGCATCGCCACCGACGGCGTCGATGACGCCTGCGACATCCCAGCCGATCCCCCACTGGTCGCGCGGGGCGGCGAACGGGGTCCCGCCGACGCCGTTGCGGACCATGAGATCCACCGGATTGACCGTTGCCGCAGTGACTTTCACCCGAACCGCACCGGGCCCGGGCTCGGGCGTCGGCACCTCGATGATTTCCACGACGGCCTTCGGACCGGGGTGGCGGACTACTACCGCACGCATGACGCTTCCTATCGCTTGTCGAGATACGAATTCGTCGACAAACCTAGGGTCAGCTACTATCTATTGGATAGTAGTTACCCAGAAGTACGTAACAATCGACCGGGGAAGCAGATGGCGACAACAACCGCGGCGCAACGCCGTGACCTGGCAAAGCAGCAATACGATGCCTACATTGCCGAATGCCCCACCCGCCAACTGCTGGACCGGATCAGCGACAAATGGGTCAGCCTGATACTCAACGCCCTCGCGGACGGCCCGCTGCGCTACGCCGAGATCAACCGCATCATCTCCGGCGTCAGCCCCAAAATGCTCACCCAAACCCTGCGCACTCTGGAACGCGACGGCCTACTCGAACGCCGGATCACCGCCGAGGTGCCGGTTCGCGTCGACTACGAACTCACCGCGCTCGGTCACAGCCTGCAGCCTGTGATGCACGCCATAAAAACCTGGGCCGAAGATCGCATGGACGAAGTGTCCGCGGCACGCGCACGTTACGACGGTGAACCAGCGTGACCATGTCGTAAAAGTTGGCCACGAATGCCTTCCCAGCGGTGAAGCTGGCTTTAACCTTTTATTCATGACCGCGGCCTTCGATGATATGGATCTGCGCGACCTCGTCGGACTGCTTACCGAAGATGAACTACGGGAGCTTCGACCGGCGGTGCTGCGTGTGTTATCCCGCCAAACCCCGCAAGAGCTACTCCGTCGCGAACTCGGCCTGCGCATGGCAAAAGTCTGAGCCCGCCGTTCATCGACCACCCGACCACCCGGCCGTCGCAATGGCGCGAATCGCCAACGCGGCGGCCTTTCGCTGTCGAGGATACGTAAGCACAGGCCACACGCGTGTTCGGCACCACACCGCGCTTTCGTCTGCATGGGCTCACGAATAGGCAGTTGAGTTCCGCGTGGCGAAGAGCGCCGCTCGATGACAAACATTCCGTGCGGTCGCATTTAGATATAGGACAGGCCCGCCGAATCGGTGGAGTTCCGATTCGACGGGCCGGTATAGCTAGGAGTTAGAACACGCGCAGTTGCCCGGGCGACCAGAGTCCCGATCGGCTGGCCGTACCCGTATCCAACTTGGCCGGAACCGCATTCGGGTAGTACTGGTCGTACCGCTCCAGCGAACCCCAGTCCCGCGCCCAGTCGTTCTTCAGATACGTCGGAACGGTGCTCGACTTCGCCAGCATCTGACTGAAGCCGAGGAGCCCGCCGAATTCCTCGGCCTGCCAGGTATTCGTCGAGCTGATGGCCAGCGGCCGGTCCGGCAGGATCCGGTACCCGGGCACCTCGGCCACGCCGTTCTTGTGGTCCAGCGGCCGCTGGCACGGGAACTGCAGTCCGACCGCCCAGTCCAGCAGCACCGGCTGCTCGGGGCCGATGAAGCTGTTGAGCGTGGCCAACTTCGGCATCCGCGGCGGAGTGAACGCCAGCCACTGGTCGCCGATCAGGATCGGGTCGTTGGCGACAATGCGCACCGCATCGGCATCGGGTGCGATCTCATCGAGCGGGATGCGCAGATTGCGCCACGACGGGAACGGACCGATATCGCGCGGCAGGTAGGTGCCGAGCATCTGCACGCTGCCGTCGGGCAGGTGCTTGCCGTAGTCGACGGTCAGCGACTGGCCGTACCTGGTGTCGCCGGTGTCGTCGACGGACAGGATGCGACCCGCGGCCGAAATGACCACCAGCGGACGATCACCCGAGCGCGGCGCCAGCTGGTACCAGCTGGAGACCAGATGCGCGGGCTGCTGCACGCCCTGCTGGTAGCTGCCCATTACCGGCGTGGTGGCCGGATCGAGGCCGAAGGGCAGGGTGGCCCGGCTGCCGTTGACACCGGTCGCGCCGAAACCGCCATCGGTGCCCGCGTTCTGACCATCCGCACCGACCGGGCCGACCGACTGGGTGGAGGTATTGCCGGTGCCCGGCTTCACCTCGATAGTGTCGGCGCTGAGCTTCTCGGGCACACCGTTCGGATCGAAGCCGACCGGATCGGCGCCGGCCAGCGGATCACCGTTCTTCGGCGGATTCGCCGGATCGACGATCGGCGTGAGCGTGCCGTTGCCCTTGTTCACATCCGGTTCCACCAGCACGTCATTGGCGAGACCGCACGAATTGCCATGCACCGCATCGAAATTCGAGCGCGCGAGCGAATACGCCGGGTACTGCGACACCGCGCCCTTGACCAGCGAGCACACCTCGAGCAGCACCATCAGCGCGGCGACGACGGTCAGCGGGATGGCGGCGAACTTACGAATCCGCTTGCCGCGCACCGACTTCGCCGACGGCTGCGGCTTGGTGTAATCCTCGCGCAGCGCCGACCAGCCGACCAGCGCCAGCGCCAGCCCGAACAGCACCAGCATCAGGGTGTTCGACTGGTAGCCGTGCAGCGAGATCCGCTTGTCGAACCACGGCACACCGAAGCTGGACACGTACCAGTAACCGTTGATACCCGAGAAGGCGACCGCAAGCACGAACAGCAATCCGGCGAGGAAGATCGCCCGATTCTTCCTGGCCCGCAACGCACTTGCCGAAACCGCCACCGCGGTGACCGCGGCCAGTGATCCGGCGATGCCCGCGTACGCGCCGAAGTGGTGGGTCCACTTCGTCGGGTTGAACATCATGAAGAAGATGGTTCCGAAGACCACGCCCATCAGCCGCCAGGTCGGACCGCTGGCAATGCCGGGAACCTGCCTGCGCCGCAACAGCACCAACATGGTGGTGAACAGGCACAGCAGCATGATCAGGAAGGCGAAGCGGCGCGACAGCGATCCGTCGACGGTCTCCACGAACAGGTAGTAGTAGCGCAGGTAGTCCTCGTACCAGGCCAGGTTCGGGCCGGTCACCTGCCGCACCCGGTTGGCCTCCTGGATACCGGCGAAGGTCTGATCGGTGTAGACCACGATCAGCACCAGCAGACCCGCCGCGGCGATCGGCGCGAGCAGCGGCACCGTCGAACCCCACTTGCCGACACCCTGCGCCGCGAACTGCCGATGCCGCCGCACCACGATCCGCACCAGCGGCCGGATACCGGCGAGCAGCGCCGCCACACACATCAGACCGGTCGGCGCCGCCGCCAGGGTGAACGCGGCCACCAGAATCGCCACCGCGGCCGGGAGCAACCGACCCGTCGCAATGGCCCGCTCGATCGAAACCCAGGTCAGCAGCGCGCCGAGCGCGACGATCGGCTCCGAGCGCAGACCGTTGTCGAACGGCAGCCAGAACGCCAGGAAGACCAGCCCACCGGTCCACAGCGCCACCTTGCTGTTGCGCACCCCGCGCCCGAGCCGGGGCACCACCTCGCGGCTGATCACCATCCAACAGAGAATCGCGCAGAACAGCGCGGGCAACCGGACCCACGGGCTCGCGGTGGAGATCTCCGAGAAGGCCTGGATGACGTAGTAGTACCAGCCGAACGGCGCCTCCGGCACGCCGTACCAGCGGAAGTAGTTGGCCATATAGCCCGCGTGCGGCGCCACCCGCACCATGCTCAGGATGTAGCCGTCGTCGGAGGTGTTGGCGCCGACGAAATGCCACAGCAGCAGCGTGCCGACGACCGCGCCGTCCGCCCAGTTCGGCTTCAGCCAGTTGGCGGGCAGGAACCGGCGGTGCCCGCGCCCGTCACTGCCGTCGAGCCGAGCCAGTGCGCCGAGCGCGATCAGCGTGCACAGCACCGCCGCGATCATCGCGATCAACTTGACCGGGGTCGGGCTGGAGGAGAACCGGGTGTCCACCGTCATGTGGAACGAAAGGCCGGTGGGCACCGCGCCCTTCAGATCGGTGAACACGCCGACCATCTGCGGCCGCAGATCACCGTTCAGCTGCCCCTCGACCGGCACCTCGACCTTCTGCGTCGTCCCGGGCGCCGCGCCCTCGACCGGCCGCTCGATCGTCGTGGTCACACCGTCGAACGCCGCCCTGGTCCGATTGATGTCGGAGCTGATGGTGATCGACGTGCACGCGCCCAACTGCGCACGCTCGGCCGAGGCGACCACGGCATTGCGGTCGACCACATCCACCGTGGTGTCCGAAACCCGCACGAACATCGCCTCGAGCGAGGCCCGGTCGCCCTGTGGCGGCGCGGTAGCCAGCAGCATCCCGCCGTAACTCGGCAGCTGATCGATTGCCGAACACGGAATGCGCGCGTCGAGATCGATCGGCACCTGCGACATC
Organism: Nocardia sp. NPDC006982; assembly: GCF_042869435.1. Lineage (NCBI taxonomy): Bacteria > Bacillati > Actinomycetota > Actinomycetes > Mycobacteriales > Nocardiaceae > Nocardia > Nocardia sp. NPDC006982. The sequence goes on from NZ_JBIAFV010000017.1 coordinate 107,219, forward strand.
AGCGGCGCCTGCACGCTGTTGAGGGCCCCGTCCTGCGGCCAGTTCAGCGTCGCGGTGGTCTGGCTGACCGGTAAGAACGGAGCTGCCAGCGCGAGCAGCGCGCCGAGCACGCCGGCGACCAGCGCGACGAGACGCGCGGTTCGGAAATCGCTCAGTGCGACTTCGGGCGCGGCGGGCGGTTTTGTCAAGACAGCGGTAGCGGCGTCGGGCACGGTTGGCAATGCTAGCTGTGTTGGATTTGCCGCGCCTGCGGCACGGCGTGTTCGCGGCCCCTCGTGGCTTGCGTCCGAGCGGCCGAGACTCGCGACTGCGTCGCATGCGCTTCGGCCACTCGGACGCAAGCCGGGCCGCGAACGGCGCATGCTCGATCTCGCTTCGCTCGAAAACCTGAGCTGAGCCGCGTGGTCGGCAATGCCGATATGTGCGGCCACAGCGAACTGGAGGCTGCCCAAGCGCGCAGACGGGTGCGGCTACAACGCCGGCGACCTTCATGGTCAGCAAAGTCGACCCGAACTGCTGACCGGTTGCCATAGGGATGGAAAGGTGGGCTTTATGACAAAGGTGAATCTCGAAACCAACTACGGACCGATCGTGCTGGAGCTCGACGACGCGAAGGCCCCGAACACCGTCGCGAACTTCGTGAATTACGTGAACGCCGGCCACTACAACGGCACCATCTTCCACCGCGTCATTCCGGGTTTCATGATCCAGGGCGGTGGCTTCACCCCCGAGATGCAGCAGAAGGGCACGCAGGCCCCGATTCAGAACGAAGCGAACAACGGCCTGAAGAACGACAAGTACACCGTTGCGATGGCCCGAACCAACGACCCGCATTCGGCCACCGCGCAGTTCTTCATCAATATCTCCGACAACGGCTTCCTGAACCACACCGCGCCGAACCCACAGGGCTGGGGCTACGCGGTCTTCGGCAAGGTCGCCGAGGGCTCCGAGGTGGTCGACAAGATCGCCGCGGTATCCACCGGTTCGGCGGGCATGCACCAGGACGTGCCGCAGGACGCCGTCATCATCGAGTCGGCGACCATCGCCTGACTTCCGCTGTCACGAAAAGCATCGGGCCGCATCCCTGCCGGGAATGCGGCCCGATCCCGTCAGAGCGGCAGCAGGTGGTGTTTGCGGGGGTTGCGGACGAGGGCCTTGTCACGCAGGAGGTGGAGGGCGCGACGCAGTTCCAGGCGGGTGGTCGACGGTTCGATGACGGCGTCGATATAGCCGCGCTCGGCGGCGACCCACGGGGTCGCTACGGTCGCGTTGTAGAAGTCGATCATCTGCTGGCGCACCGCCGCGCGCTGATCCTCCGGCGCCGCATCGATCTGTCTGCGGCCGATCAGGCTGACCGCGCTCTCCGCGCCCATGACCGCGATCCGCGCGGTCGGCCAGGCCAGATTCACATCCGCACCGAGCTGTTTCGAACCCATTACCGCATATCCGCCGCCATAGGACTTGCGGATAACCACGGTCACCTTCGGCACGGTGGCCTCGACGTAGGAGAACAGGAAGCGGCCGCCGCGCTTGATGACGCCGATCTTCTCCTGTTCCACACCAGGTAGGAATCCCGGTGTGTCGACAACGAATACGAGCGGAATCTCGAACGCGTCGCACATCCGCACGAAGTGCGCGGCCTTATCCGAGGCCCTGGCATCGAGCGCACCGGCGGACACCATCGGCTGATTCGCGACCACACCGACGCTGCGGCCGTCCACCCGCGCGAATCCGGTGATGATATTGCGCCCCGCCGAGGCGCCGATCTCATGGAAATCACCGTCGTCGAATATGCGCAACAGGATGTCGTGCATGTCGTACCCGGAGTTATCCGAGTCCGGGACAATCGAATTCAGTTCCAGATCCGATTCGGTGATCTCCGGCTCCAGCCCCGGATTCACGATCGGCGGCTGTTCCTGGCAGCTCGTCGGCAGGAAGCCCAGATAAGCGCGCACCCATTCGAACGCGGACTGCTCATCATCGGCGACGTGATGGATATTGCCGTACTGCGCTTGGCTATCGGCGCCGCCGAGCTCCTCGAGGCTGACGTCCTCGCCGGTGACCTCCCGGATCACGCCGGGCCCGGTGACGAACATGTAGGCCTCGTGGGTGGCCACCACCACGTCGGTATTGATCGGGGCGTACACCGCCCCGCCCGCGCACTTGCCGAGAATCATCGAAACCTGTGGCACCATGCCCGATAGCGGCTCGGCGCGGTTACCCAGCTCGGCGTACCAGGCCAGTGAGGTCACCGCCTCCTGCACCCGGGCGCCGCCGGAGTCGTTGATGCCGACCACCGGGCAGCCGACCTTGGTCGCGAACTCCAGGACAGCGGCGACCTTGCGGCCGAACATTTCCCCGACCGAACCGCCGTAGACGGTCTGGTCGTGTGAGAACACCGCCACCGGCCTGCCCTCGACCAGGCCGTGCCCGGTGACCACACCGTCGCCGTACAGTGCCGATGGATCACCCGGCTTGCGAACCAGCGCGCCGATTTCCACGAAGGTACCCGGATCGAGCAGCATATTGATCCGGTCGCGAGCGCTCGGAATTCCCTTTGCAGCCCGCTTCGCCACCCCCGCTTCGCCCGCCGGTTCCTGCGCTAATTCCAGTCTCTTTCGCAGGTCGGCAAGTTTCTCGGCAGTAGTGCTCACTTGGCCCCTCTCATCAGGTGCACCCCTACGGGGCAAAAACGGCAAGCTTCGCGGTGAGGTCGGCTCCGATCTTTCCGATCCGCGGCTCGTCAACGATCTGGAGGTGGTCACCCGGAATATGTATAACCTCGAGGTTCGGAATGTATTCATCCCAACCGCCATTGGGTCGCCGATCCGCGAAACGCGGCTCCAGCTCGATCGCGCCGTCGTGGTAGCGATCGGCGAGATAGAGCACGACGTCGCCCTCGTAGCGGGTGGGGCGCAGCTTCTGCAATGCGCGATTCTCGATCCACGAGGTGCGCTGATGCTCGAGCACACCGCCCGGAATCTTGGTTCCACTGATCTTGACGAGATCGCTGATCATCTTGAACTGATCTTCGTCATCGGCCAGCGCCAGTTCTTCCAACTGCTCCTGCGGCAGTTCACCCTCGACCCCATAGGTCTTCTTGGCGAATGCCTGGTAGCGCTGGATACGGCGAATCCGTTCCTCCGGGCTGTTGTCCTCCGGCTCGGTCGGGATGGCCAGGTCGATCAGGCCGACCATGCGAACGTCCGCGCCCTCGGCACGAAGGAGATGCGCGACCGCCAAGGCGAGCACCGCGCCGAGCGACCAGCCGTACAGCACGTACGGGCCGTCACCCTGGATGCGGCGCAGCTGCGGCACGTACTGCTTGGCACGGTCCTCGATATCGCCGTCGGCACGTTCGATGCCGTACATCGGGGTGTCGGCGGGCAGGCGCTTCAGCAGCGGTTCGTACACCAGTGTGTTGCCACCCGCAGGGTGGAAGACGAAGACCGGCACCGCATCCGAGCCCTCGGCGCGCGGGCGCAGCGTGCGGACGAACCCGTCCACATCCGCACCGCTGTCCTGCAGATTGCGCACGATATCGGAGAGTTGCTCGATGGTCTCGCAGTCGAGCACGTCGTCGACGGTCACCTCCGCCTTGATCCGCTCGGTGAGTCGGGCCGCCAACTTCTCGGCGACCTCCTCCTCCAGGATCGGCAGGGTATTGAAAATGCCACCCGCCGACTTACCGGTGACGATCGCCCAGGTGGCGAAGGTCAACCGCTCAGCGGCATCACGCGGCGGCACATCGTCCTCATCGGCACCGGCGGGCTGACCGCCGAAGATCGCAGCGGCAGCCACGGTCTCGGCCCCACCGACCGCGGTGGTGTCCTCGGTATTCAGAGCGCGTTCGATCGCGGCTTCGTCGGCCTCGGCCGCAGCGGCCTGCGCGGGAGTGGCCGGGGCAGGCGCGGCGGTACCAGCGGCCGCACCGGTGATACCGGCAGCCGTCTCCGCCTCGACGACGATCTTCTCGGCCTCCGCCTCCACCGAGGTGTTCTCGGCATCCAGCGAAACCCCTTCGGCGGCAGCGGCATTCGCCACCACGGCCGCCGGATCCGCACCCGCCGCAACCGCAGCGCGCGCCGCGGCGATGAATCCGCCGTCGACCGCGATCTCCTCACCGGCCGCCTGCTTATCGGCGATCGCCTGCACCTCGTCGCGGTGCTCGATGGCATAGTGCAGCACCTTGCCGACCTCGTTCAGGTTGGCATCGCGCACGGCCTGGATCTGCAGCTGCGGAATATCGAATTCGTATTCGACCCGGTTCTTGATGCGCATGGCCATGAGCGAGTCGAGGCCGAGCTCCATCAGCGGGATCTCCATCGGCAGATCCTCGACCGCGTAACCCATGGACTCGGCGACGATCAGCGCCAGCCGCTCCTCCAGGGTCTGGCTGCCCGCCGGATCCCAACGCTCACCGAAGGTTTCGACGATCTCCAAATCGGCATCGCCGGTGGTCGCGACCTCGGCTCCCGGAACCGCGGCGGCGACAACGGGTTCGGGCAGCGGCGCACCCGAGGCGACGACCGCCTCGAACAGCAGCTGGAAGCTCGCACCCTCGCGCGCATGCACCTGTACCGACGCACCACCGAGGTGCGGGATCAACGTGGTGGTCAGCGTACCGGTGGTCGGCAGCACCGCGTGCGGGACCGACGCGCCCAACGAAACCTCGCCGAGTACCTGTGCCGCAGCGGTTTTCACCAGCACCGCGAGATCGGTGACGGCCGAGGCCTGCACCTCCCACACGTGCCTGCCGTCCGGCAGCGCGACATGCGCACCGGGCACGCGGGCATTGCCGCTGCCACCGGCCATCTTCGCCTTCGGCCAGTACTGCTTGCGCAGGAATACGGTGCGCGGAATATCGGCATAGCCGCCCGCGGGCAGCAGCGACGGCAGATCGACGCGATGCCCGTGCACGTAAAGCTGGGCCAGCGCGGAGATTACGCCCGCCGACTCGTCTTCCTTGCGCTTGAGCGTCGGGATCAGCTGCGCATCGTGCACGCCCGCCGCGAAGGTCGTGCCCAGAACCTGCATCAGCGCAACGGAATTCGGCGCCAATTCCAGGAAGGTGGTGTGGCCGGTGTCCACCGCGAGCTTCACCGCATTGGTGAAGTACACCGAGTGGCGCATGTTCTTGACCCAGTAGGCCTCGTCGTGCACCGGATCGCTGCTGGGCCGGTAGAACTGTTCCTTGTTGACGGTCGAGTACAGACCAGCCGTCAACTTGGTCGGCTCGATACCGGCCAGCTCCGCCGCCAACTCGCCGAGCAGCGGATCCATCTGCGAAGTGTGCCCGGCGCCGCGGGTCGCCAGCACGCGGGCGAATTTGCCCGCCTCCTCGACCTTGGCCACGATCGCCGCGACCTGATCCTGCGGACCACCGATCACAGTATTCGTCGGCGCCGCGTACACCGCGCACTCGACATCCGGATAATCGACCAGCATCGCCTCGACATCGGCCGCACTCAGCTCGACCAGCGCCATATTGCGCACATCGTCATCGCTGATCATCGCCTCGCCCTCGCCCATCAGGCGCGAACGGGCGCAGATCACGCGCACCGCGTCCTCGAGCACGAGACCACCGGAGATATAGGCCCCGGCCACCTCACCCATCGAATGACCGACCACCGCATCGGGTTGCGCGCCGTGCGCGCGCAGCAGTGCGGCCAGACCGATCTGAATGGTGAAGATGCCGACCTGTGAGGTGCCGACGTTGTAATCCTGGGAGTCGTCCAGGATCATCTCGCGCACCGAATACCCGGCCTCGTCCTGCACCAGCTCGTCGACCTCGTCGACGGCCTTGCGGAAGATCGAATTCTCCAGGTAGAGCTGCTTACCCATCTTGCGGTGCTGCGCGCCGAATCCGGACAGCACCCAGACGGGGCCCTGCACGGCGGGCGCGTCCGCGGTGAACACACCGGCCCCGGGCTTCCCCGCAGCGATCGCACGCAGACCAGCAACGGCCTCTTCATGGGTCTTGGCGATGACCACGCCACGCGAACGCCAGTGGCTGCGCTTGGCCAGCGAACGCGCCACATCCTCGAGCGGAGTGTTACGGCCTTCTTCGGTCTCCAGCCAGTCGGCCAGCTCCGTGGCGGCGCGGCGGCGGCGCGAAGGCAGGTAGGCCGATACCGCAAGGATCACCGGCAGCGGTTCGGCCCGCTCGGTCGACCATTCCGCAACGGCCGCTACGTCTCCCGCAACCTGCTCGGCACTCTCCGCGACTATCTGATCGGCCTCCGCGACCACACCTGTGGTCTCGATATCCGCGTCTATCGTTTCGCTCTGGTCTGCCGCCTCGTCGGCCTCGGCGACAAGTTCCGCGGTCTCGTCTTCTGAGCCCGCGACCTGGTTCCGGTCAGTCGCAGCCGGAGTCGGCTTGTATTCCTGGATGACCACGTGGGCGTTGGTGCCACCGAAACCGAAGCCGGAAACACCGATGGTCGCGGTGCCGCTGTAGCGCGGGAATTCCGTCGCCTCGTCGACGACCTTCAGGTGGGCCTGCTCGAACGGGATGTACGGGTTCGGCCCGGCATAGTTGACGTTCGGCGGCAGTATGTTGTTCTGCAGCGCCATGACCACTTTGGCCAGGCTGGCAGCGCCCGCACCGGACTCCAGGTGCCCGAAGTTCGTCTTCGCCGAGCCGAGCAGCGCTGGCTTGTCGTCGTCGCGGCCGCGGCCGACCACTCGACCGAGTGCGTCGGCCTCGATCGGGTCACCGAGCAGGGTGCCGGTGCCGTGCGCCTCGATGTAGTCCACCGCGGACGGCGCAATGCCTGCGTCGCGGTAGGCGCGGCGCAGCACATCGGCCTGGGCGTCTGGGTTCGGTGCCACGATGCCGTTGGACCGGCCATCTGAATTGACCGCCGAGCCCTTGATCACCGCGAGAATCTGATCGCCGTCACGTTCGGCGTCGGCCAAGCGCTTGAGCACAACGAGACCGGCGCCCTCGGAACGGACCATGCCGTCGGCATCGGAGGAAAACGCCTTGATACGACCGTTCTTCGCGACCGCGCCGATCGAGTCGAATCCAAGCGTGATCGCGGGTGCGAGCAACATGTTCACGCCGCCGGCCAGGGCCAGATCGGCATCACCATCGCGCAGTGCGCGCACCGCTTGGTGCACCGCGACCAGCGTGGACGAGCAGGCTGTGTCGACAGCGACCGACGGCCCACGGAAGTCGTAGAAGTAGGAGATCCGGTTGGCGACGATGGCGGAGGATCCACCGGTCAGCGCATATGCATCGGCCGAGGCAGGCGCACTCGGATCGGACTGGCCCAATCCAAGTGCAGACACCAGCTGGAAGTCATTGGTAGAAGTGCCGACGAAAACGCCGACCGACTCGCCCTTGAGCTCGCTTGCGGGAATCCTGGCGTGCTCCAATGCTTCCCAGACCAGCTCCATCATCAAGCGCTGCTGCGGATCGACCCGCTCGACCTCGATCGGAGACATGGCGAAGAACTCCGCATCGAAGCCCTTGACCACGTCTTGGTCGAGGTAGCCGCCCAAGGTGTTGCTCTCGGCGACCTTCGCGGCCACCGCCGGGTCGTCGGTGAACTCGTCCCACCGGCCCTCGGGACGCTCCCGGATCGCGTCACCGCGGTTGATCAGGAATTCCCAGGTCGACTCGGGGGTATCGCCCGCGCCCGGCAGGCGGGTGGACAGGCCGACGATCGCGATATCGTGCGCCTCGCCCGGCTGATAACCGGCGGTGTAGAACGAATCGTCGGCGGATTCCTGCGGCAACTCCGGCTCACCGTTGACGACGACCTCGGCCAGCGACGCGATGGTCGGATGCTGATAGACGATCGTCGCCGTCAGCACCACACCGGTCAGCTCTTCGATATCACCGCCGAGTGCGATGGCATCGCGTGAGGCCAGCCCGAACTCCTCCATCGGCCGGTCCACTGTGATCTGCTCGATCGATTGACCGGTCGCGTCGGCGACCCAGCGGCGCAGCCACTCCCGCAGCTCCGCGACGGATATATCGGTCCGCGGGGCGGATTGCGAAACGTCCCCGGCGCCAGTGGGATCGATCGCGTCCGCATCGGCGAGCACGATCTCGGTCGTCTGGTCGGGCGTGCCCTCGTTGTCAGCCATCAGTTCCTCAAGCTACCTGTCTGCGTACCGGGCGGATCGACGCCTGCCGTGGGAAGCCACGCCTAGCGTCGATATTCGGGGCCGATCTTTTCGAGCGATCTGCAAGCAATCGCTACGGCTACCACCCTCGGGCAATTACTCTTCCGGTGCATCGGGGAAGGCCTGCTGGGTGTAACCACCCCGCAGCGTTCCCTCCAGATAAGCAGTCTTGCAGGCGCGTCGAGCGATCTTGCCGCTGGAGGTCCGAGGAATCGAACCCGCGGGAACCAAGAGCACGTCGCGCACGGTCACACCGTGACGCTGGGATACCGCTGCGCGGACCGCGTCGGCAATGGGCAGCGGATCGGCCTTGCCTGCGCCGGGTCCGCGCTCGCCCACGATGACGAGCTGCTCGGAGGCGTCGTCGGCATCGAAGCTCAGGCCGGAATGGCTGCCCTGTTCGAACACCTCGGCGGGCAGCTGGTTGGCGGGCACCGAGAACGCGGCCACGAAACCGGGCCGCAGTGCCTTAGAGGCCTCCTGGGCGGAGAATTCCAGGTCCTGCGGGTAGTGGTTGCGACCGTCGACGATCACGAGGTCCTTCACCCGCCCCGTGATGTACAGCTCGCCCTCGAAGTACACGCCGTAGTCGCCGGTGCGCATCCAGTTGGCGTCGGCCGCGGTGCCCTCGGTGTGGCTGCCCTCGGTGAGACGATGCGCGACCTTGTTGTGGAAGGTCGCTGCGGTCTCGTCCGGACGACCCCAGTAGCCGATGCCCATATTGTTGCCGTGCAGCCAGATCTCACCGACCTGGCCGTCGGCCAGTTCGTGCCCGCCGCCGTCGGAATCGACGGTCTCCGGATCGACGATGGCGGCCCACTGCGACAGCGCGACATAACCGCAGGAGACCTGCGCGATGGCGTTCTCGGCGCCCTGCTCGACCTTGACCATGCGACCTGCGTTGAGCTCGTTGCGGTCGACATAGACGACCTTGGCCTCGTCCTCGGCCTTGGTCGCGGAGACGAACAGCGTCGCCTCGGCCATGCCGTAGCAGGGCTTGATCGCGGTCTTGGGCAGGCCGTACGGGGCGAACGCGTCGTTGAACTTCTTCATCGACGAGGTGGTCACCGGCTCACTGCCGTTGATCAGGCCGATCACATTCGACAGGTCCAGCGATTCGCCGTTCTTCGGCAGGCCACGCGCGGCGGCGTGCTCGAAGGCGAAGTTCGGTGCGGCGGCGAAGGTTCCGGCACCGTCATTGTGGGCGGCCAGTTCCTTGATCCAACGGTACGGGCGGCGCACGAACGCGCTCGGCGACATGATGGTGATGTACTTGCCGCCGACCGCGGGCAGGATCACCGTCAGCAGGCCCATATCGTGGAACAGCGGCAGCCAGGTGACACCGCGCGAGTTCCAGTCCAGGTTGATCGCATCGACCATCTGCAGCAGGTTGGTGCCGACCGCCCGGTGGGTGATCTCGACACCGGCCGGGACGCGAGTGGAGCCCGAGGTGTACTGCAGGTAAGCGATGTCGTCGACGGCGACATCGGGACGCACCCAGCTCTCGCCGACGGCATCCGGAATCGCGTCGACCGCGATGATGCGCGGACGCTGGGCGGCGGGCAGCGAGCGGAAGAACTGGCGCACACCGGCCGCGGAGGAGCTCGCGGTCAGAATGGCCGAGGGTTCGCAGTCGCCGAGCACGGCGTGCAGGCGGTCGGTGTGGCCCGGCTCGTCCGGGTCGAACAGCGGCACCGAGATGGTGCCCGCGTAGATCGCGGCGAAGAAGGAGATCACGTAATCCAGGCCCTGCGGGGCCAGGATCGCGACCCGGTCACCCGGGTTGGTCACCTGCTGCAGTCGAGCGGCCACCGCGCGCAGCCGAATACCGAACTCACGCCACGTCAGCTCCTGCGCTTCACCGTCACGCTCGCGCGAATAATCGATGTAGCGGTACGCGAGGGTGTTCGCGTCGTTGCGGGTGTGCTTCTCGACGTGGTCTACCAGGGTGTGATCATCGGGAATACGGATGTTCCCGGTCTCATCCAGGTAATCGTCGAAAGTCTCTTCCATTCCTTCATCTCCTCCGAGGCACACGCAGCAAGACGGCGACAACGCCGCTGTTACCTGTGAGGCCCCGACTCGCTATCGCCCGCGGGTGCTCTACATGCGAGAGCCAGCCTGCAGATTTTATTGCGGTCTGCGCGGTAGACCGCTATCGGCTAGATGTTCTCAAACCAGAGTCATGTTACAGAGAAGACCGGGTCACTCCCCCCGCAGCAGCGGAATAATCGGCGCGAACGCGTCCATCTGGGTTGGGAACACACCGACATAGGACATCGATGTGAGTTGCCGCACCTGACGGATCTGTTCGGCGATCTCCTCGAATGTGCCGATCGCCACATAGGGCGAGGCGAGGATTTCCTCGACCGACAGTTTTACGTCGACCTCGAGGTCCGGGTGCAGTCCGCGCTCGATCGCGGACAGCGCCATCTCGGCGGTCTTCTCCCGGTCGTCGGTGATGACGATCGCGGTAATGGCCCAGTTCAGCTCGATATCGGCGAAACGCTCACCTGCGGCTTCCTTGATCAGGTTCACCTTCTCGATGGTCTTCTTCAAGGTGATGCCGGACAGCAGGCCCTTGCCGTTCTTGGTGGTGACCGGAACGACCGAAACGATATCGGCGTGCTTGGCGGCCAGGCGCAGCATCTTCGGACCGCCGCCACCGGTGCAGATCGGCGGGCGCGGCCCCTGCCGCGGCCGAGGCGTGCCCTTGATGCCGTTCACCTGGTAGTACTTGCCCTCGAAGGTGCATTCCTGGCCACGCAGCAGCACATCGAGGATGGTCAGGGTCTCGTCCAGCTTCGCGAGGCGCACGCCCGGCGATTCGTACGGCAGACCCGCGGCGACGAATTCGTCCTGCTTCCAGCCCGCGCCGATGCCGACCTCGAGGCGGCCCTTGGACAGCACATCGATGGTGGCGAGGTCCTTGGCCAGCACCACCGGATGCCGGAAACCGTTGGCCAGCACCGAGGTTCCCAGCCGGATCCGCTCGGTGGCCTGGGTCAGCGCGCCGAGTGCGGCGATCGGGCCGATCTGGTCACCCAGGTGGTCCGGCACGACGAAGGTGTCGAAGCCGTACTCCTCGGCCGTCTGCGCGGTCTGGACGAACTTCCTGGCCCCGCCCTCTTGCTTATTTCCCTCGCCCGCGGCCGCGAAGCGGAAGGGCCGCAGCGGAGTACCCAGCGCGGTCGTCTCAGCATCCGCTTCACGGCTCGCCGTGGTGGCCGGTGCGGCTTCTGTCATGAACTCATGCTCCTGGCTGTAAGGAAATGTGGGCGCGATGCCGGGCCGCATCGTGCCCACGCTTCTGGGGGCTCGAGGGCCGGCGTCGCGATCATCAGGCGCACTTTACAGCGTTGTGGTGTGTAGTTGCCCAGGCTTGCGTCACTAGCACCGCGATCAGGCGGGTTTCATGTGACCAGTCACCAAGGCAACGACTGATTTCGTGCGCACACGGGTAACTCGCCGGGTACGCCCAGCGGCTCACCCGCACTGGACCGCCGGCCCGCGACGGCACTGTCGAGGCTCCCACGACCGGTAAAAGGCCAGGGGAGGCGGTCAAGCATGCGCCGGATGTGGCGCGCCTTCTATCAAACCGTTGGCCCAGTTCACCGTCCACTGTGTCGCGGTGGTGCCATCGCCGTCCACCACGTAGCCGTTGTAGAGGCTGTGCACCGGGTTGCCGACCGCGCGGACCAGGGTCAGCACACTGCCGACGATGTTCAGGGGACTCAACGCATCGCGCGGCGAATCGCAGATCATGTCGCCGGGCGCGCAGATGGTGTACGTGCGATCGGCAAGCGAGCCGAACCCACCCGAACGCGCACCGGTCATCGTGATCCCGGGCACCTTCAACCCGTTGAGCGAAACCTCGGCGCCGACTCCGGCGGGCGCGGTGCCGATCTGGATGGCCTGGCCCGGTCCGTTGTCACCGGTGCGGCGGCCGTCGGCGATCAGCATGACGCCGAGCACCTTGTCCGCGGGTACCGGTCCCTTGCCCGCGCCGATCTGATTGGCGATATCGCCCGCGATCACCGCGCCCTGGGAGAACCCGGCGACCACATAGGTGGTCAGTGGGCAGTCGCGATAGCGATTCGCCATCGCGTCCTGCGTGCGCTGCCAGCCCTCGGAACGGCTGTTGTTGTACGACTGCTGGCCGTCCGGCGGAATCGCGATCGGATTGGAGAACTGCGCGACGTACGGAACGGTGTAGACATCGAGCCGCCCCTCCGGGAACTGCTGCGATACCGGCCCGGAGACGTTCAGCATCAACGAGATCGGATTGGCCGTCGGATTGTGCGGATCGTCGTTGCTGTTCGATTCCCAGGTACCGGGTATCGAAATCATCTGCACGTCGGGACACCAGGCCGGCTGGGCGGTCGGCGGTGTCGGCGGCGGCTTGGGACCGGGCTTCGGCTTGCGCAGCGGTCCGGCGAGCACGAACCACAGCAGCAGCGCGATGACGACGACGAGGACTACCAGACCGATGAAGAGCAGGCACCCCGCCGGTTTTCGGGACCGGCGGGAGGCCGAACCGCGCGCACTCACTGGCAGTACGTCGACTTAGCCGTATCGATGTAGATCTTTCCGGCCTGCTCCACCGGCATCTTCGCCGGATCGAAGGACGGATCCGATCCGGCCATCGCGGTAGCGAAGGTCATCAGATCCTGATCGGAGGCATTCGCGGCGACGCCCTGGCAGACGTAGGTGCCGATGCTCAGCGCGATGTCCGGGCTGGACGGAGTGATGCCCGCGGCCTTGAGCGCGTCGAGGAACTTCTTGTCCTTGTCGGTGAGCTTCGACGTGTCACCAGGTGCGGCATTGGTCGGGACGGGCTGCGGGCGCTCCGGCGTCGCCGTATCGGCGGGCGTCTCGGGGGCCTGCGACGGCTGACCGGTTGCGCCGGCGCTGGTCGAGGCAGGGGTCGAGGCGGAGGTCGCTGCCGCCGCCGTCGTGGTGTGGGACAGCGTCGGCGTGCTCGACACAGTCGAATCGTTATTGCCACAGGCGGCGAGCAAGCCGGTAGCGGCGATCCCCACGACTACGCCGATAACCTTTCCGCGGGTCCGATGCATGAATTTGTGTCCTCGATCTGTTCGCTAAGGGGACGGGTCGCCACCCAGGCTAGAGGAAAGCCGAGCATACGTGCAGGCGGTAGGCAAACAGACCGGTTGGAATTAAATGCCGTGGACTTCGGGTTTGCCGTCGCGCACCGTAATGAATCCGGTCTGGAAATTCTGCTGGATCCCCCCGGGAACGGCGAACTCGTCACTCGTCGGGTACCCGAGCCTGCCGTTCTCGTAGCCGACCACCGACCACATATCCATGATCGGACCCGAACGCACCGGCCACGCACCCGACAGCGGGCTCCAGTAGATATTTCCGCCCTCGAACTTGGAGTAGCGACCGAAATCCTTGCTCGGGGCCTCGTCGGCGGTGGGGAAGCCGAGTTGGCTGTTCTCATAACCCAATTCGGCGTACTTGCCCAAGATCATTCCCTGCACATGATGCACACCGGTCTTCGCGCTGTAGTAGAACGGACCGTTTTCAAAGGACTGGACCACACCGTCCTTATTGGGAGCCTTGGTCTCGGGTCCGGTGGGATATCCGGCCGGGCCGCGCTCGAAGCCCTGCCTACCCCATTCGTCGAGAATCGCGCCGCGCACCACCTGGGCGCCGGTCCGCGGGGTCCAGTAGAGCAGGCCGTTCTGGAATGCCTGCATGCGTCCGCGGCCGTCCGGCAGCCCGCGCTCGTCACCGGTGGGCAGGCCGAGCGCACCGCCCGGGCCGAGCGCGGCCTGGTAGCCGCCGCCGATTATGCCCCCGACCGCGTGCGCGCCGTCGGCCTGCGAATAGAAGACCCGGCCGCCCTTGAAGTCCTGTGCGGTGCCGCCCGCCACCTGGTACTCACCGGTGAGGCATTCGCCGAGCCAGCCGTTGCCGCTCGCCAGGGCGGCGATCGCGCCCCCGGTCTGGCAGGCCGGTTTGTTCGGGTCGACCCCGAGCGCGGCGGCGGCCTGTGGCCAGGACTGGCGCATTTCGAAATCCCAGTACGGCCACGAATGTGTGCCGGAGGGACGGTAATTCACCTGGGCCGGGATGGACAGCTTGCCGAGTTTGGTCACGAAGTTCTGCGAGGTCAGCCGGGATAGGATCTCCAACCCCATGCCCGCGTAATTGGTGCTGACCCCCGGAATGCCGCTGGCCTGGTCGAACGGTCCGACCGAGCCGTTACCGCTGGAGATATACAGGCTGACGCCCTTGAGCTTGTCCGCCAACGCATACGGGTCGTGGCTCTCCCACTCCGGACCGCCCGGCGGACCCCACATGGCCGCCGAATCGAATCCGCCCGCATCGTGCATGGCGTACTGGATCGCCTGCGGCATGCCGAGAGTGGTCGTGGTCAGCACACCTGAGTACGACGCGGCGTATTTCGCGAAGTTCGGATTGCGCCCGGCCAGGAACATCGCGGCCGTGCCGCCCATCGAAATGCCTTCCATGCCACGCACATCCGTGGTCCGCCACTGACTCTCCAACAGCGGCGGAAGTTCCTTGGTCAGGAAGGTTTCCCATTTGTAGTTACGACCGTTGTCGGGCTGCAGCCAGTCGGAGTAGAAGCTGGACTGACCGCCGACCGGCAGCACCACCGTGACGTTCTTATCGGCGAAGAAATCCACCGCACCGGCGTCGTGGGTCCAGCCGCTCTCCTCATCGGTTGCCCGCAGACCATCGAGCATGAACAGAGCCGGGAACCTGGCCTCCGGGTGGGTGTTCCAATCCCGGGCCAGCAGCAGCTGCACCTGGATGGGTGTGGCCATCGATGGCGAGTTGATCCACAACGCCACCCGCCGGTCGCTCAGCCACACCGCCCGCTGCACCGTCGCGCTGACAGCGGGTGCGGCGGCAGGCTGGGCGTTTGCGGGTGCGGTGCTCGGGGAAAGCCCTGAGGCGAGTGGGATCGCGATGGCGGTGGCGAGCATCGCGACCCGGCCACGGGTCACACGTCCGCTACGCCGCCCGCGCCGCCGACATCTGCCGAATGCAAGTCCTGCCACAAGTGTTTCCTACCCCGGTTGCGGCGCGGTTGCGGGTAAGACACGCGGGCAGGCTTATCCGTCTGGCGAATGCGAAACGGCGCCGCCGCTTCCGTTCGGAAGCAGACGGCGCCGTTCGGCGTCTTGACCCTTAGCTCACCAACCGCCGGTGGCGTCGAGGATGCCGTTGTGGGAGTTCCACAGCTCACCCTCCCAGTACTTCCACGAGTGGGTACCCGCGGCCGGGAAGTCGAACGTGGCCGGAATGCCGAGCGAGGCCAGGCGAGACTGGAACGCGCGGGTGTTCACCAGCGACAGCGCCTCGAGCGCCATACCGTTGGCGGTGTTGAAGTAGCCGACGGCCGAGTTCGGGTTGTCGTACTGGCCCGGCAGACCGCTGGCCGCCGAGATGTACATCGGCAGACCCCTCAGCTGCGGGGCGAACACGAACGGGTCCATCCGCAGCCACTGCGAGCTCCACGGCGCGGCCATCGAGTCGACGTTGTAGCGGCCCGCGTCCAGCATCGCGATGCGGATCGCCTCACGCATGCCCGGCGCGGAGATGTTCAGGTAGCCGGAGTAGGACGCGGCGTACTTGAACTGGTCGCGGTGGTAGGCGGCCAGCGCCAGCGCGGCCGAGCCACCCATCGAGAGGCCGACAACCGCGTTGTTCGTGCGCGACACACCGTAGCCCTCGAGGAAGGCCGGGAGTTCCTTGGTAAGGAAGGTCTCCCACTTGTAGGTGGTCTTCTGACCGTTGGTGTTGCTCGGGCTGTACCAGTCGGCATAGAAGCTCGACTGGCCGCCGACCGGCATGATCAGCGAGATGTTGTCGTTGCCGAACTGCTGGAGGGCGTTCGTCTCGAACGACCACGCATTGCGGTCGTCACGTGCCCGCAAGCCGTCGAGCAGATACAGCGCCGCGTTACCGCCGCGCGCCGCCCACTGCACCTGGACCTTGATCGGACCCATCTGCGACGGGACCATCAGATCCTCTAAGCCGCCCGACGGCGTCCGCAGCGCGGGGCCGTGCACCGGCGCAGCCAAGGCAACGGTCGGGCCCGTCACGCCTGCGGCGATCGGTAGCGCCAACGCCGCCGCACCGACAGCCAGAATTCGATTCCGCCAACCACGAGGGGTGCCTCGCCGTCCCGACTTGGTTCTCTTCGGCGCGGCCGCCCTGCCGAAACGCATGAATCCTGCTCTCTTTCTGCTGTTGTGGTGTTGCCCGTAGCCCTTGCGGGCCGGGCAACACCCGTGCTGCCAACGAGACGCGCGTCACATGCGAACCGGTACCCGACATTCCGGCACAAGAGACGGCGCTACAACGATCTGGTCACACTTGCGCTCGCTGGAGGTTATTCGACGTGCGAAGCCTTAGCAAGACCGGGGTATTCGAGTGGCCGAATTCCGCCTGTTCACAAGCTGTGATCGTGCGGAGACCTTATCGCGTTCGTGCGGAGATGTCGTGTCGGAACGGGAATTTCGAACAAAGATTAGGGGGTCGCTAGGGAGTCCGAATCCTGACCCCGGGGACCGGCTCGGATCCGGCAGCATCTCGAGCACTCGGTCGGGTCGGTTGCGCCAGGCGTGCACACCGACCGCCGGGTAGCGGAAGACCGCGTTCGCCGGGCCGCGGAAATCCAGCCGCAGCACCTCGCGCATACCCGGCGCCGAATATTCAGGTGGCCCGAATACGAACCCGCATAGCGGAATTGGATTGCCCGCTGACCGGAATGACAACGTTGATATTCCACTGCGGCAGCACCTGGGAGATCCGCCAATACGAATGCCACCCCAACCGCCGAGCTTCGCAGCCAGTCACTGGCAACTATTCAGCGCACTCAGCAATGCCGCAGCGGTTTCGACCTTTCGCCCGTGCGAGCACCATTGCTCGCCGCTGTCGAGCATTGCTCACGCTGTCGAGGTAAGAGGGATCGACACTCGACACCGATGCTCCCCGCGCACAGAAGGTCTCGGCGTTATCGCTCTTCTAACCGGCAAGTGCTCGAACCAGAAGCCGCCGCGATGCCGAATGGTGATGAGGTCCGGGGAATTACCGACGCGAACTCTTACCACGAACCTTCGCCGGGCATGCGACGCCGAGGCTCCCGAGCCAGCGATCATCCAGCCAACCAGCGGGCAAATGCTCGATGCGGACCAAAACAAAGCCGCCCGGTCCGTGCACCGGACGGCTTGTTCACCGCAACGCATGCTCCGCGGGAGCCAGCGACTCGCGGCGGTCCGATAACTCAGCCGATATTGGCGGACATGTCCGGAATCATCCGATAGGCCTCGTCCTGCCAGTTGGTCCACGCATGCAGACCGGCGGGCGGGAACGAATACACCACGTTCTGCGCCCCCAACGACATCATGCGGACCTGAAATGCCCTGGTATTCGCCAATGCGAGCGCCTCGAGCGGTGAGCCCCTGAGGAGACGATCCGCGGCAACAGGGAATGGAATATTCAGATCCTCGGGCATCGGCAGCGCACTACCGGCGGCGACCCACACCCGGGTGCCGTTCGCGATCAAGCGCGGCGCGAAGACGAACGGATCCATCCGCAGCCACTGCGGACCCCACGGCGGCGCCATCGAGTCCACGTTGTAGCCCCCCGCGTCGACCATCGCCGACCGAATCGCCTCCCGCATACCCGGCGCCGAAATATTGAGGTAGCCCGAGAACGCTCCGGCGAAGCTGAACTGGTCCGGATGATAGGCCGCAAGCGTCAGCGCGGCACTGCCACCCATCGACAGCCCGAACACACCATTGCGATTCGGGTTGAAGCCCAAGCGATCCCGCAGCGCCGATCGCAGTTGCTGGGTCAGGAACGTTTCCCAGTCGTAGCGATAGCTCTTCCCGGGCCCCGCCAAAAAGGCTTCTGTCACACCGGATCCGGTGGCCGAACCCATCGAACCGGGCGTGACGCCGAAGAAGTTGCTCGGTGCATTCCAGTCCGCGTAGAAGCTCGACATGCCGCCGACCGGCATGACCACATTGATATTCCAGTTGGCGAGGATCTCGGGGACGTTGGTCTCGATCTCCCAGCCATTGAGCGTTTCCGGTGCCCGCTGGCCGTCGAGCACATAAACGACGCGGTTGGTATTGCCGTCCGCCGCGCGCAGCACTCGGCTCTTGATCGGACCCATCACCGGGGAATCGACCCAGAAGTCGAAGGCCGCCGGGTTGAGGCCCGCCGATGCGATGGCGCCACTGCCCGCGAGGGAGATCCCGAGCGGTAACAGCATCGCCGTCGCCACACCGAGCACCCATTTCTTCGCCCAGGAACCACCGGCCGCCCCGGCCGACGAACCGGCCGAGCTTCCGGGCCTACGTTGCCAGCGCGCACTTCGCATTCGACTCGACCTTTCATCCAGACGGCCAGTCGGCAAACGTCAAGCAATTTTCGACTGACGCCTCATCGGGCATAAAGACAGCCAAACCCTGTCCAAAACAGACATACCACCTGCATACATGCTGCTCGCACATCAATCTCCACCGAATGCTTCCATGTTGCTGAAAAGTGATCCAACCCACAACCATCGAAGGGCATCCAGCAGCTGATTCGTTGTCAACGGGGGTTCCGGACGGATGCGAGCAAACAAAAAAACCGCCTGGTGTGCGAACACACCAGGCGGTCAGATCACCGCATTACCAGCCCCGCTCGGAGCGAGTCTTACGATCGACGTTCGCGGCCCGTCTCGCGTCCGAGTCGTCGAAGCGCATGCGCCGCAGGCGCGAGTCTCGACGGCGCCGCTAGCGACTGCTTGCAGGTCGCTCGCAAGGGTCGGACGCGAGACACCAAGGGGCCGCGAACACGCAGCGCCGCAGGCGCTGCAAATCAAACACAGCTTTACCCGATGTTGGCGGAGAGATCCGGGATCATGCGGTAGACCTCGGACTCCCAGTTGTGCCAGTTGTGGATGCCGACGGACGGGAAGCTGTAGGTGACGTTCTGCGCACCCAGCGTCGCCATCCGGACCTGGAAGGCCCGGGTGTTGACCAATGCGAGCGCCTCCAGCGGCGTGCCCTGGATGACGTCGATCGGCGAGCTCGCGTCGGACGGACCGGGCAGTGCGCTGCCTGCGGCCACCCAGAGCCTGGTGTTGTTCCGGATCAACTGCGGCGCGAAGACGAACGGATCCATGCGCAGCCACTGCGGGCCCCACGGCGGCGCCATCGCGTCGATGTTGTAGCCGCCCGCGCTGATCATCGCGACGCGCAGCGCCTCGCGCATACCCGGCGCGGAGATGTTCAGGTAGCCGGAATACGAACCGGCATAGACGAACTGGTCCGGGTGGTAGGCCGAGAGCGTCAGCGCGGCGCTGCCGCCCATGGACAGGCCGAAGACACCATTGCGGGTCGGGCTGAAGCCCAGGCGATCACGCAGGGCATTGCGCAGATCGCTGGTCAGGAAGGTCTCCCACTTGTAGGTGTTCGACTTGCCGAGGGTCTCGTTCCAACCCGAGGACCCGGTCATCGCGGACCCGGAGGACGAACCGTTGGCCGAACCCGATGAACCGGTGCTCAGGCCGAGGAAGTTACCCGGCGCGTTCCAGTCCGCGTAGAAGCTGGACGGGCCGCCGACCGGCATGACGACATTGATATTCCACTTGGTCAGCTCGCGGGCGACCTCGGTCTCGATCTCCCAGCCGCTCAGGTCACCGCGGGCCCGCATACCGTCGAGCGCGTAGACCACACGCCCGGTATTGCCGTCCGCGGCGCGGAAGATCCGCGACTTGATCGGCCCCATGCTGGAGTCGACCCAGAAATCGAAACCGTCCGGGTTGAACGCAGCCGACGCGGAACCCGCCGGACCTGCTACTGACACCCCGAGCGGCAGCAAGATAGCCAGCGACATCAGCACCGACCGCTTGAGCCACGAACCGGCTCTACGGGTTTTCAGACGTCCATTGTGCGTCCTTCGCCCGATCACGCCTCGCATCTGGTTTTCGGCCTTTCGTTATGCGGTCGTATTTCGACCGCGTCTCTACGTTGACCACTGGATGGGCCCATGTCGAATCGGAAGCCCCAACGGGCGTTCCCACGTACCATATCGCGACATCGATGCGGTGGCGTTATCAAAAAGAGATAAAGCGATATGCGCCACGTTTATTTGCCCTGGTCAGTGGAAGAACTGGGGCCCACAGAGATCCTTGGGCCCCGTGTGACAGGAGTTGCGTCTTACCTTTGCGGTTGAGGATACGGATCCACCAGCCCGCACCGCTCGATCTCGTACTTCGGCACCCGATCGATCCGGTATTTCGCGAAGTGCAGTGCGTGGATCAGGTTGTGCTTGAAGCGACCCCAGGTGAGCGGATCACGGTAGGAGATATTCAGTGCCACCGTGTCCGGGCAGCTCATGGCGATACGCGCCTGGGTGACCCACTTCTCGTCCATGTACCAGGGCATCCACGGATGCCGGTCGACCATGCCGGTATCCACCACGACCCAGTCCGGATACAGGCTCTTGTCGTGGCCGATCCGGCCGTCGGTGAGCCGGTCGGTGTGCGCGGCCAGCGGATAGGCCAGGCCCATCTGGTCGATAACGCGCACGTCCAGCGGGACGTTCATGCTGGTCATACCGAGATTGAGGAAGTAGACGGTATGCCCGGCGCCGCCATCGGGAATCGGCTGCGGCGGGGGCGCGATGTACCAGAACATGAACGACGGCGAGTTGAGCAGCAGACCGCCTTCGGGGGTTTCGGCGATGTTGTTCACCATGGCCCGCACGCGCGGGTAGTCCAGGTAGTCCTCGGCCAGGATCGGATGGTCGTGGCCGGTATTGAGGACGTAGTAGACGCGCTCGTCGACGATGCCGGAGGCACTGATCTTGGTGCCGGTCTTGATGGCCGTGGTGTTGGCCGCGAACAGCGCCCAGCCCGCGGTGCCGAGCAGCGCGAGTGTGATCACCGCGAAGGACCAGTCCTTCGCGGTGACCGCGCGCAGACCGCCTTGGCGGTTGAAGGAGGCAAGTGGCAGCCGGATCGGCACCACGGCGACCGGCAGCAGCAGGCAGAAAAGCTGCGGCAGCAGCATCCGGCCGTGCATGAAGTCACCGCCGACGCGCAGAGCGTAGATCGTTAGGACGATTCCGCTGCCGAGCATGAGCGCGACCACCGCACTCGGTGAGTGCAGCCATTCACGAACCCGGCGCACCGTCCAGCCGCGCTCGTCGGTCGCCTTTCCGGCACGCGCCGAGCGGCCCGCGACCACGCCCAGGACCAGCAGCACCAGCAGCGGCACCCACAGGTAGTACGGACCGACCAGATCCCAGAGGTATTTGAAGCCCTGCCCCCACTTGGCGCCGCCCGCGTCCTTGGCGACCGCGGTATTCGGATAGGGCAAGCCGTAGTAGCCCATCCGCCAGACCTGGTAGCACAGCGGCACCAGTCCGGCGGCGGCAACGATCAAGCCGCGCAACACGATCGGGTGCAGCCGGGACTGCGGCATCGGGGCGAGGAAGATCATCAGCAGCGACAGCGCGCCGACCAGCGTCATCTCCGGACGGATCAGCGGTGCGAGTCCGGCGAGGAAAACCAGCCCGAACAGCGCGGGCAGCTTCACCCGCTCGGTCTGACTCCAGCGCACCAGTTGCCACCACAGCAGGCCCAGCCAGCAGATGACCAGACCGCTCTCCAGACCGGAGGTGGCGTAGTCACGGGCGGGCGGCAGAGCGATATAGACGAATACGCCCGCCGGAAGCAGCAGCGCCGACTTGGTGCCGCCCCACAACCGCGCGGCGCCGAGCATGGCGAAGACGATCGCCAGCATCGACACCGTCAGCGCGACGCCGAGTACGACGTACTCCAGCCTGGCCCTGGTGAGCCAGCTGAAGAACCACACCAGATAGGTCCATGCGGTACTGGTGTTGGTCTCGACGCGCTCGCCCTCGTTGAAGACCGGCCCGTTGCCCGCCAACAGATTCCGCACCGTGCGCAGCACGATGAGGCCGTCGTCGGCGATCCAGCGTCGCTGCCAGGCGCCGACCGAGAATAGTGCGACGGTGAGCGCGATCCCACCGACGAAGGTGGCTCGGGATAGCCTGACGAACCGCAAGGCCGAACGAGCCGGCCCTTCGGCCGGCTCCTCCGTCACTTGTTCTGTTCGCTCCGCTCCCTCTACCAGCAGTTCGTCAGGTGAGATAGACAGCGACACCTACCGCTCCGATCCAGGCGATTGCGAGGAACTGGAGGATGCGATCCCCCAGCGCGATCTCTTCGGGTTCACCGGCCTCGCCGCCATCGACGTCGACCGCGTAACGCAGGATTGCGATGGTAAACGGAATCATCGAGATTGCGAACCAGTTGGTGTGCTTGAGGCTGTCCTGTTGGAACGCCCACAGACCGTAGAACACCACCACCGCGGTCGCGGCGAGAGTCCAGATGAAGCGCAGATATGTCGGTGTGTAGTACTCCAGCGACTTGCGGATCTTGGCGCCGGTGCTCAGCGCGATCTGGAGTTCCGCATAGCGCTTACCGGCGGCCATGAACAGCGAGCCGAACGCCATGATCAGCAGGAACCATTGCGACAGGTCGATATTCGCGGCCGCGCCACCGGCGACCGCGCGCAGCAGGAAGCCGGAGGACACGATGCAGATGTCCAGCACCGCCTGGTGCTTGAGGCCGAAGCAGTAGGCCAGCTGGATGCCGATGTAGACGGTCATCACCACGGCCAGATGCCAGGACGCCAGGAACGATCCGGCGATCGAGCCGACGAGCAGCACCACCGAGAGCAGGTAGGCCAGATTCACCGGGACCACGCCCGCGGCGATCGGGCGGTACCGCTTGGTCGGGTGCGCCCGGTCGGCCTCCACGTCGAGCGCGTCGTTGACCAGGTAGATGCCCGAGGCCGCCATGCAGAAGACCACGAAGGCGATGCCGACATGGCCGAGCACGCTCAGTTCGGTCGCGGTATCCGGACCCGCGGCCAGCGGCGCGGCGAGCACCAGCACGTTCTTGACCCACTGACGCGGGCGGACCGCCTTGAACAGCCCGCCGGCCAGTGTCTTGGGCGGACCCTTGACTACCGCTTCGGCTAGGTCGGTGCTGGTCGGCTCTTCACTCATGTCAACGAACGTCTTTTCTTGTGCGGTCACTATCGAGTCTCTTTTCGGCGGCAAGCACAACAGCGGCGGACGCGGCGCCGAGCGCGGAACCGGCGAGCACGTCGGAGGGATAGTGCACCCCGAGCACAACCCGGGAGAGCAACATCGGTGGGACGAGCACCGCAGGCAAGGGTAGCCCGGTCAGTCTGCCGAGCAACACCGCCGCTGCCGTGGTCGAGGTCGCGTGCGAGGACGGGAAGCTCAGCTTGCTCGGCGTCGAGACGTTGACCTGCACCGATGGATCATTGGGGCGCGGACGCCGGACGATGCGCTTGATGACGATCGATGCCGCGTGCGCGCCGACCGCGCCGACCGCGACCCCGGCCCACTGCCGGCGCCGCGGTTTGTCGACGAGCCAGCCCGCCGCCGCGATGCCGATCCAGCCGAGCGCGTGCTCACCGAAATGCGACATGCCGCGTGCGGCCTTGATCACCTCGGGCTTGGTGCCGATGGTCGCCTGGACCGCGTTGATGATCTTGACCTCGGGCGGCTGCGGCGCCGACGGCACCGCCGATACCGGCCCGCCGTGGCCATTCGCACTCGAGTGCACCGCGGTGTTGTCGTCCGCGGCGGTGGCTTCCAGACTCACTACTGCTCATCCTTCGTATCGATACCGAAGACGTTCTCCCAAGCCGCCGTGCTGGTCAGCGTCGGGTGAGCGGCGCGGTAGCGCTGCTGCATCTCCGGGAAGCGGGCCGCCAACTCCTTGCGCAGCCGCATGGCCTCCTTGAACAGGCCGAGGGCCTGACGCGGATCGCGCTTACGGTAAACCACGCCGCGGCCGTCCGCGGTGGTGACGGTGACACCGTCGATCTGCGAGAGCAGGAACCAACGGGCGTCCAGCGTAGGCACATTCAGCTGCGGACGCTCGTGATGCTCGGCATGTGCCGGGCGGAAGTTGTGCACGACGCCCTTGGCCAGGCGGACCACCTTGGCGATCGGATTCGCCGGTTCACCGACCGCGCCGACGCCAATGTGGCTGGCCAGCGGCAGTTCGGTGGACGAGGGCAGGATGACCGCATCCGGGTACTGCTTGCGCATTTCGTGCACCACGCCGAGGGCGCTCGGCAGCAGTTGGAACAGTCGCTCCGGTCCGGCGAGGAAGTCCTTGATCGCCAGATTCTGGATGGCGACCGTCGAATACTCCAGGCAGAGCAGGTGTTTCAGCGTCGCCTTGACGGTGTTGACGACCATTCCGCGCCCGTTGCCAGGCATGTGCAGCGAGGCGACCACCAGGCGGTTGCGCAGGTGGAAGTACGCCTGCCAGTCGATCGCGTCGTCCTTGTCGCTCCAGGCCATATGCCACACGGCGGCGCCGGGCAGGGTGACGGTGGAGTAGCCGTGATCGCGGGCACGCAGCCCGTATTCGACGTCGTCCCACTTCAGGAACAGTGGCAGTGGCTGACCGATCTCCTCGGCGACCTGGCGCGGGATCACACAGGTCCACCAGCCGTTGAAGTCGACGTCGATGCGCCGATGCAGCAGCTTGGAGTTGTCGCGGTCCTTGAGCGGGTACTTCGAGAAGTCGTGGTCGTATTCGACATTCGGCGCGGAGGTCCACATGAAGATGCCGCGATCCACGACCTCGCCCATGCTGTGCAGGTGTGAGCGCTCCTGCAGGTTGAGCATCTGCCCGCCGACCAGCATGGGCGACTTGGCGAAGCGGGCGAAGGCCAGCGCGCGCAGGATCGAATCGGGTTCGATCTCGATATCGTCGTCCATGTAGACGATGTACTCGGCGTCGGTGGTTTTCAGCGCCTCGTACATGACCCGGCTGTAGCCGCCGGAACCGCCCAGGTTGGGCTGATTGCGGATGGCGAGCCGATCGCCGAGCACCGCGGCGGCTTCGGCGAAGCCGGGCTCGTCGACCACCTTGCGGTTGCCCTGATCGGCGACGATGACCGCGGCGATCTTCTCCAGCACCAGCGGATCCGAGCCCAGCGCGCCAAGGGTTTTCACCAGATCGGTCGGCCGGTTGAAGGTCGGCATGCCGACCGCGATGCTGCCCGCACCGGGCGCCTCGACCGGCGCGTACCAACCGCCCGCGAGCAGCGTGACTGCCGTATCGGTGGTGATGTCGAACCAGATCCAGCCGCCGTCCTCGAACGGGCCCAGATCGGTCTCGAATTCCACATGCACCGATTCAGTGCTTGTGTCGGATTTGCGGCGCTCCCTGGTCCCTCCGTGGTCACGCTCCGCTGCCTCCTCCGGGCCCTGAGCTCGCGCCGCGAGCGCGACCGCGAATTCCTTGCCCTGCACATGGATTCGCGAGCCGTCCGCCTTCGAGCGGTAGACGTCTACGCGTCCGTGTCCGGCGAGTTCCAGCCGCAGCACCACCGACTTCAGGATGCTCCAGCGCCGCCAGTAGCTCGCGGGCAGCGCATTGAAGTAGGTGCAGAACGACACCTCCGACTCCGCGCCCACCGACAGCGAGGTGCGGGTGGTGGCGTGCGCGCGCCGCGCGTTGGTCGGCGACTCCTCCAGGTAGAGGGTGCGCACGTCCAGCGGTTCACCCGGCCGGGGCAGGATGATGCGCTGCAGCAGCGACTTCGCGCGGGTTTCGGTGGTCATATCTTCCAGGATCGATTGGGAGGTCATTCGTCGCTTTCAGCGTCAGTGCGGGACACCCGCACCCGGTCGGCTTCGATGAGCAAGGCTTCGCCAGTGTCGCTCATCTACGCCCCAGTGCCAATGCGGGACACCCGCACCCGGTCGGCTTCGATGAGCAAGGCTTCGCCAGTGTCGCTCATCTACGCCTCCTGGTCCGAAAGAGGTTCGCCCGACTCCAGGTGCGGCCGCAGGACATTGTCGAACATGCTGAGCGCGCTGCCGATCGCCATATGCATATCCAGGTACTGGTAGGTGCCGAGGCGACCACCGAAAAGCACCTTCGCCGCTGCGGTTTCCTTCTTCGCCAGCGCCCGGTACGCGGTGAGCTTGGCGCGGTCCTCCGGTGTGTTGATCGGGTAGTACGGCTCGTCACCGGTCTGCGCGAAGCGGGAGAATTCGCGCATGATCACGGTCTTGTCGTTCGGGTAGCTGTCGCGCTCCGGGTGGAAGTGCCGCGGTTCGATAATGCGGGTGTAGGGCACATCCGAATCGTTGTAGTTCATCACCGAGGTGCCCTGGAAGTCACCGGTATCGAGCACTTCGGTCTCGAAATCGATGGTGCGCCAGCCGAGTTCGCCCTCGCTGTAGTCGAAGTAGCGGTCCACCGGTCCGGTGTAGACGACCGGGGCGTCCGGGTTCTCGGCGCGGATCTGCTCGCGCACGTCGAACCAGTCGGTGTTCAGCCGGACCTCGATGAGCTCGGAGGCGGCCATATTCTCCAGCCACTTCGTGTAGCCCTCTTTGGGCAGACCCTCGTAGGTGTCGTTGAAATAGCGGTTGTCGAAGGTGTAGCGCACCGGCAGGCGGGTGATATTGCCCGCGGGCAGTTCCTTCGGGTCGGTCTGCCACTGCTTGGCGGTGTAGTCGCGCACGAACGCCTCGTAGAGCGGACGGCCGATCAGCGAGATCGCCTTCTCCTCGAGGTTCTGCGCGTCCTTGGTCTCGACCTCCGAGGCCTGTTCGGCGATCAGCTTGCGCGCCTGTTCGGGCGTGAAGTAGCGGCCGAAGAACTGGGAGATCAGACCGAGGCCCATCGGGAACTGATAGGCCTGCCCCTTGTGCATCGCGAAGACCCGATGCTGGTAGCCGGTGAATTCGGTGAACTGGGTCACGTAGTCCCACACCCGCTTGTTCGAGGTGTGGAACAGGTGCGCCCCGTACTTGTGCACCTCGATCCCGGTCTGCGGCTCCGGCTCCGAGTAGGCGTTGCCGCCGAGGTGGTAGCGACGATCGATCACCAGCACCCGTTTACCGAGCAGATTGGCGGCGCGCTCGGCGACGGTCAGCCCGAAGAATCCGGAGCCGACGACGATCAGATCGAACTGAGAGGCGGAGTTTGCGGAGTTACCCGGGGACGATGCGACGGTCACGGGTGCCCAGCGTATCGGAAGTCCGCGCGCGAGCCGGGTGGAGTCGCGACCTGCGTGCATTCGGCGCTGGATGCCATCGGGATTTCGCCTGGTGTTTGCCGAAACGAATACGCCGCCGCCATAGAGCCGCGATTACACACGGACGCGAACTGATCATGTGTCCAGTTCGGCAGTCGCCAGCAGCCCGACCCGGAAGACCTGATGATGCGGAAATTCCATATCCCGTTCCTCGCGCTGTTCGCGGTGTTGGGGGCGGCGGTAGTCGTCCCGTCACCCGCGAACGCGGCGGAGTTCGACTCGCTGGCAGCTACACCTGTTGCGGACACGGTGTGCGTCGGCGGTGCACCGACCTTCGACGACATCGTCACCGCCGCCGCGACCGCGTTGCGCACGGCGGTGCCGGGCGAGCAGGTCGCCGCCTTCGACCGTCAGGTCGCCGATTTCCGCGGCACCATCGCCGCGGTGCGGGTGCATCGGGACGGACTGCCTGTCGCGCCGTCGACGGTGAACGAGCGCACCGAATTCCTCGACGATCCGATCGTCACGTATTTGGTCAACGGCCTGGACGCGGTGCGGACCGGGCGGCTCGACACCACCGTGTCGGTATCCCGGCTGACCGTGAACGATGTGATCGAGGTCTTCATCCTCGCGACTCGGATCGTGAAGATTCCGGCGCAGTTCGCGGCCAGTCTGGTGCCCACGGTCGGATTTTTTCTGAAGCCGATCGTCGGTGCGGTGTTCACCGGTGTGAAGTCGCTGGCGCGCACGGTGCAGGACTTCCTCGCCGCGAATTGCGCAGCGCCGAACGCATATCCGAAGTTGGTACTCGACGAATCCGTCTACACCGAGCACGTCGAATTACCGCAGGCGCTGATCGATCTCGCCGACACCTTGGTGCGCGCGAACGGAACCTGCACTCCCATAGCCGAATTGACCACCCGGACGCTGGTCGAACGCACCAGGGCCTTCCTGGAGCAGGCCGATCTGCCGCTGGATCGAGACGGGCTGAACGCCGGCGCCGAGTCCCTGCAAGGCTTTCTGCGCGACAACCGGGTCGCGAAACTGGCACTGATGCGCCGGACCGAGGAACTGGGACCGATCGTCGACGCGCTCGACTACGGTCCGGTGACCTTCCTGTCCAACCTCGGTTTCGATCTGTACGAGGGTAAGGCGCTCGACACGGTCGCTTTGGCGGATGTGCAGGTGGAGAACGCCTTCGACCTGGCCACACTGACGTTGGATGTGACGAGTCTGCTGCTCACCGTCGCAAATCTGGCGGCGGGCTGGACCGGGATGAGCAACGCTGTACTCACGCCGTTGTCCATCGTGCAGACGGTGGCCTACGCGCCGACTACCTACGGTGCGCCGATTCTGAAGGGCGTCATGCAGTCCATGTGCGCGGTGTAATGCCCGTTCACATCGCCAGCGTCGCCATCCCCACATCTATGCCCATGCGCTGCACCGCCTTCGCCTTCGTACGTATCAGCGCCTCGCGCGGACCGCGTGCGACGTCTCGGGCGAGGCGGCCCGCGGCATCCATCAGCTCCGCCGCGGGCACGACCTCCACGACCAAGCCGATGCGCAGTGCCCCGGCGGCATCGATGCGTCGGCCCGACAGGGTGAGATAGCGCGCGGCCGCACCGCCCACCAGCTTCGGATTCGCGAAATCCTCGGCGACTCGGGCCTTCCCGAGGACCGGGCTCGGGCTCTGGCGATCGTCATCCTGGCTACCTTCGAAGGTGCGCTGATTGTTGAGCCGAACCCCATCGCACCACCCAGCCACTACACGACGGCGCCGATGCCATGGAGCACTGATCAGCGCTCATATCTCGGCCTCGAATCGCGAGTCGTACCGCAGGGCAATCCGGCGGCCGCCACGGTAGAACTACCCCGGAAAGCCGATATCCGACTCGACGACGTCGCGGTCGGTGTACATGCGCCAATAGTGGTCGCCCAGTTCGGCATTGGTCATGCGGAGGATCTCGAGCCCGGCCGGGAACAGTTCCGGCTGCTCGTCCACCAGGCGCTCGGCCTTGCTGTTGCCGATCAGCGCGCCGATATTGAGCAGGCCGACATAGACGCCGGTGCCTTGCAGTTCGATCGCGAGCTGGCGAATGTAGGTGCGCTGCGCGCCGAGTGCGACGCCGAAATTGGACAGATATGGGACCGGATACCTGTCGGAATATCCGGACGAAAACAGCAGTGCCCCTGCCCCGCGCTCGATCATCGCGGGCGCGAGCGCGCGGGTCATCCAGATCGGTGAGTAGACCTTCAATTCCAGCGGGACGCGCAGGTTGGCGGCGTCGACATCGAGGGTGGTCGGGATGCGATTCACCGCATCGCCCGCCGCTCCGTGCATCGCGACATCGATCTGCCCGAACTCGGCCGTGATCTTGTCGACCACGCTGTACAGCTGTTTTTCATCGGTGAGATCGGCCGGGAAGGCCGCGGCCTCGATGCCCTCGGCGGTCAGTTCCGCGACATGTCCGCGGGCCTTATCCGGATTCCGCCCGATGACCGCCACTCGGAATCCTTCCCGGCCGAACCGCCGTCCGGTCCCCATGCCGAGCCCGGGCCCGAAGCCGAATATCGCGATCGTCTTGGTCATACTTCCTCGCTAAGTTGAGCAGTGGTTCAAGTTAGCTTCGACGGTAGCATTAAGTTGAACCCATGCTCAAGATAAATCGAGTACCGGATTTGTAGGATCGGCGAATGCCCGTGGACAAGCCGTTACGCAGCGACGCCCAACGCAACCGGGACGCGCTTGTCAACGCCGCCCGCGAGGTCTTCGAGGAACGCGGCCTGGACGCACCACTCAAGGAAATCGCCGCCCGCGCCGGCGTGGCCATCGGCACGCTCTACAACCGCTTCCCCACCCGCGACGACCTCATCGCCGCCGCCGTCGAGGACCGCATCGAAGCGGGCGGGCGCATCGCCAGGGAGGCGATCGAAATCCAGGACCCCTGGGACGCTTTCGTCTACCTGGTCGAGAAGGTCTGTGAACTCCAGGCCGCCGACCGCCTACTCAGCGACCTCGCCCTACGCGGCGCCCCCAGCCCCGCGATTGCGCGCGCCCAGGAATACGGCCACGGGCTGATGCGTCAAATCGTCACCCGCGCACAGGAATCCGGCGCCCTACGTCCCGACTGGGTCCTGGAAGACATAGCCTTCATCACCTGGTCCCACACCCGCATCATCGAAGCCACCGCCAAAATCGCCCCCCAAGCCTGGCGCCGCCACCTCGCCCTCGTCCTGGACGGCCTCCGAGCCACGGCCGCCCACCCCCTCCCGGTACCCCCCATCACCGAAGATCAACTGATGCAGGCACTCAAAGGCTAGTGACGGATGCGCCCAAGGCATTCCGTCCGGAGTACTTCAGTGCGGCCGAAACAACCTGTGAGCCAAGCTCACTGAGACGGATACGGTGTTTGCCCAGCAGGAGGCTGCGGCGGATACGGGTAGTGCCCTGAATCGGCTGACCGTATGGGTACCGGGCGCGACCCTCGGCTATCCAGTCACGGGTGGAACTGGACCAAGCACAGACGAGGACGGCCAGTGTGACCAGCCCAGGACGAGCCCGGCCGGATTTCCGCCGATGGCGCTGATGGCGGCTCCGATCAGGCTGATCGAGGACATGATGATCAGGATCACCCGGCCTGCCGTACTGCGGCGGAACAGGAGAAACGCGCCGAGCGCCCAGAGAAAGGCGATGCCGCCGAGGCCGATCAAGCCGTAGATATAGCCGGGCACGTCCGGTGCGGACGGACCACTGTGATAGCCGTGCGACTTGTTGCTCGCGTCATTCGCGGCGGACACTCCGAACACCACACCGACAAGGCCGAGGAGGCCGATAATGATCGCGATGACCCCCGCGGTCTTCGCGGCAACACCATATGCTTGCTGCGAATAGCCGTACCCCGGTTGGCCATATGGGTACCCATCGAGATCTCCCTCCCACTTCGATCGCGAAACTGTACCGCGCCGCGCGGGTTTCGTTCGACGCGAGCGCGGTCAGTAGGTCAGCGCGGGGTGGGACGGGCGGGTCGGGCGGGCGGCGGTCCAGCGGGCGGCGTTTTTGTTGGCACACAGGACGAAAATGAGGAGGGGCTGGATGAGGTCTAGAGCGGTGCGGAGCAGGTTTTCCTGGATCAGGGCGGTGATCTGGCCGACCAGGCCGAACAAGGCGGACGACACCCAAAGTGAGTGGTCGTCGGGGGACCACCAGAAGATGCCGAGGCCGAATTCGTAACCGGTGAGCGAAACGGCAAGTCCGACAATGCCGATCGCGATCGACACACCGGACGCGACGATCAGGGTGTAGCGCCCGGTCTCGTCCTGACGCCAGAGTTGGAGACCGCCGACGATCATGACAGCGGCCATCAGCGCCGCCCCGAGCGTGGTGAAGATGACGAGCGAATTGTCGAACCGGCTTCGATTGTCGATGAAATCGACGATCAGCCACGTGCCCCCGACCAGGCTCCGCAACCCATACAGCACCGCAAGCACCGCGCCGATCTGCGCGGCCGCCCCGCTCGGCGGCCGATCCCCACTCCGGTAAAGCATCGTCGACACTCCTCCCCACCTAGTTGTGGACGATTCCGATCCTACGGCCGCCGTACCGGACCCGGTCGAGATGTCGATTCAGCGGCGATCCAGCGGCCGGTCGACGGCACAGCGGCAAGGATGAGCGGAGCCAGCGGTGGAAACATCAGCATGAGTGCGAGCGGCTCACCGGTATCCACCGCTTGGGCAATTGTGAATATCAGGCTGAGCACGGACGCGATGATTACCAGCACCCGTCCGGCGGTGGTGCGAAGGAACAGCAGTGCCGCGGCCGACAACCAGACCAACGCGGCCACACCGCTGCTCGCGACGACGAAGTACAACTCGCCGGATCGATACTCCCGGTCCACCTCCGTGAACGCGAACATACCCGCCGACAAGGTGCCGAATGCCAACAACAATCCGATGATCAGCGATATCGCCGCTGCGGCGATCGCGGTGCCGCTGTTGGGTACCGGCTCGTGACGGCCGAACGCGTGCGGCGGTAGCTGCGGCCCCGGTCCCCCATACGGATAGCCCATCGAAATCCCCTCCTCATTTCGATCGCGAACTCTACCGCGCCGCAACCAGTTCGGCTGCCCGGCGAAATGCGGATAGGGCGTCCGCTGGGTGCGGGCGCCCTACCTTGTTGTTATCGCAGGTTGGCCTCGGCGTACGCCTTCATCGCGTCGCGCACGAATTCGGTTGTGCCGTCGCCGTGTACGTCGTAGTTGGCCGCGAAACGCGGGTCGGCGACGTACATTTCGCCGAGTCCGGTGAAGTACTCGTACGACGGGCGGCGCTGCGAACCGACCCCGATCCAGTCGTAGTGCCGCGCGACGATGGCCTGGACCTCGTCGCTGTCCGGGGCGAGTCCGGCTGCGTGCGCCCGGCCGTAGTCGGCGGCGATATCCAGGTGGGTCTGGAAGTGCGCCTGCTTATCCGCCTCGGTGAGTGAGCGCCACCAGCGGTCGCCGCTTTCATAGGCGGCCTTGCCCCAGCGTTCGATCACCTCATCCTTGTACCGAGTGTGGTCGAAACCGTCGAAAACCTCTGCTGCCATGAGTTGTTCACCTCGTTCCGTCTTGTGCAGCGTGGTGGTGACCGACTCGATCTGGCGCCGGATCCGATCCTGTTCCTGCCGAAGCAGTTCCAGGTGCGCGCGCAGTGCGGCGGCGGTGTCCTGTTCGCCCGCGAGAACTTCGGCGATGACCGGAAGGCCGAGGCCGAGTTCGCGCAGCAGCAGGATGCGTTGCAGCCGAACCAGGGAGCCCTGGTCGTAGTAGCGGTAGCCGTTGGCGCCGATCCGGCTCGGCGGCAGCAGCCCGAGCTGCCCGTAGTGGCGCAGCGTCCGGCTGGTGGTACCGGCTGCCTTGGCCAGATCCTGGATGGACCATTCGGTGCCCGTTCGCATGACCTGTTCTCCCTTCTCTCTCGTCGGTACAACCACTTTGCAAGTTAACGTTACGTCAAGGTCAACCTTTAATGTGCATCCACCGGGACCCGAGGTGTGACCAGGGCAGGTTCGATCCGCGGCTTTGCGGCCGCCTGGCCGAGCAGCGTGCCGCCGAGCGCGATACCGAGTCCGACCACCTGCAGCGGGCTCAACGCTTGACCGAGCGCGATCCACCCGATCACAGCCGCCGATACCGGGCTCAGCAGCCCGAGGAAGGCGACCGAGGTGGCCGGCACCTTCGCGATGCCGCGGAACCAGAGGAAGTACGCCAGCGCGGTGCCGATGACGCCGAGGTACAGGTAGCCGCCGACGGCCCGGCTGTCGAGTACGGGCGGCGCACCCTCGATCAGGAAGGCGAGCGGCGCGATGAACAGGCCGCCCGCGGTGAGCTGCCAGCCGGTGACCGCGAGCGGTCCGACACCATCGGGCCGACCCCAGCGCTGGGTGAGCACCGTGCCCATCGCCATGGACGCCGCACCGGCGAGTCCGGCGATCACACCGACCGTATCGAGTTGCGCATTGGCGCGCAGCACCACGAGCGCGACCCCGAAGACACCGATCAGGCCCGCGATCACCTTGCGCCCGTTGGGCTTTTCGGCGAGCACGACTGTTGCGAAGGCCAGTGCGAACATCGGTGCGACCGCACCCAGAACACCGGCGACACCACCGGGCAGCCGGTACGCGGCGAGGAACAACAGCGGGAAGAACGCGCCGATATTGAGGACACCGAGGGCAGCAGCGCGACCGAGCCAGACCCCGCGCGGCAGCACGCGGGTGATGGCGAGCAGCGCGAGCCCGGCGGGCAGCGCGCGCATCAGCGCGGTGAAGAGCGGACGATCCGGCGGCAGGAATTCGGTGGTCACGGCGTAGGTGGAGCCCCATGCGATCGGGGCCAGTGCGGCGAGCGCCAGGGTGCCGGCGTACGAGTCACGCGCGGCGGTGGTTGTTGTCATGTTGGTCGCTCCTCATTGATAATCTCAACGTTGAAATATCTACTCGTTGGCATACCTCACCGTCAAGTAGATGAATGTTGAGATAATCACTATCGAGAGGAACACCGTGGCCGACGCGATCGATCTGTTCACCGTGCACTGGAACCGGGAAAGGCCGGACGTCGATGTGTCACCGATGGCAGTGATCGGGCGCATCCAGCGGCTTTCCCGCCTGCTGGAACAGGAACTGAAGAAGTTCTTCGCCGGACACGGACTGGAGTTCTGGGAGTTCGACATGCTCGCGACCCTGCGTCGCTCCGGCGGCGCCGACGGGCTCACCGCGGGCGCCCTCAACCAGGTCGCCATGCTCACCTCGGGCGCCATCACCAACCGGATCGACCGCCTCGCAGCCAAGGGCCTCGTCGAGCGCGCACCCTGCCCAGAGGATCGCAGAGCAATCCGCGTCCAACTCACCGCCACCGGCCGCACCCTGATCGACGACCTACTGCCCTTGCACATGGCGAACGAGCAGCGCCTCCTCGCCGCACTCGATAAGCAGGACCGCGGTCACCTCGCCGATCTACTGCGAATCCTGACCGAATCACTGGGCGATACCGCGTCGTCCTGATTCGACGACTGCCCGATTACGCCACCGACAACTACTGCCGCGCAAGCGGATTCGCCAAGACCGACACCGGCGGCGGCAAATGGGCCGCAAGCCGCGGCACCCATGGACCGACGCCAGCGGTCGACACGGCATCCCGCCGGCGCCGATCGTCCGGAGGGGCAGCACTCCTTTGCGAGCCGCACACCCAGTGCACGGTGCGCGCCCGCGAGTGCGAGCGGCGCGGCCGGGCCGGGATGAGGACCTGTGCGGGCAATACGCCACGCGGCACGAGCAGCGGTAATCGGGCGGCAGCCGCAGCCGCCGAGCCGCCGAGCCGCCGAGAGGCCGAGAGGCCGAGAGGCCGAGAGGCCGAGAGGCCGAGAGGCCGAGAGGCCGAGAGGCAAGTGGACCACAAAGGTGCGTAGGGCGACTAGAGCTCTTCGGTCAGCTCCG
This sequence comes from Nocardia sp. NPDC006982, assembly GCF_042869435.1. Lineage (NCBI taxonomy): Bacteria > Bacillati > Actinomycetota > Actinomycetes > Mycobacteriales > Nocardiaceae > Nocardia > Nocardia sp. NPDC006982. The sequence goes on from NZ_JBIAFV010000017.1 coordinate 142,475, forward strand.
ATTCCTCACTTGTCGGCGCGGCCGAGGGGATCGCGGGACCGCGTGGGGGTGGCGGAGTTGGGGTTGATGCGGTGGTCGGTGCGACGGTGGTTCCGGGCGGGACCGAGACCTCGGGCGCGATGGCGGCGCCCGGTACTGCGGAAAGTCCCGGCGACCCGGCATTTTCGGGCGCGAGCGCGCCCCCGGGCGGCACGCTTTCGGGCGAGGCATTCGAACCATCCCACAACGCGCTCTCGGGAAATATGTTGCCGCTGGGCGGCACGCTTTCAGGCGCACCATTCGCAGCACTCGGCAATGCGTTCCCGGGCAATACATTGCCGCCGGGCAGCACGCGCCCGGGTGCGACATTGCCGGGCACGGCGTTCGCGCCGCCGGGCACTGCGCTTTCAGGTGAGCTCTTCACACCGGGCGCACGTCCGGGCGGCGCGCTTCCAGGCACGCCATTCGCAACACCGGGCACCGCGCTTTCAGGTGAGCTCTTCACACCGGGCGCACGTCCGGGCGGCGCGCTTCCAGGCACGCCATTCGCAACACCGGGCACCGCGCTTTCAGGTGAGCTCTTCACACCGGGCGCACGTCCGGGCGGCGCGCTTTCAGGCACGCCATTCGCAGCACCGGGCACCGCGGTCTCGGGTGTGCCATTCGCGCCGGGTGGTACGGCGCGCTCGTTGCTGCCAGGCGGCGCCGAGCCCCCCGGCTTGCCCTCGTGCGTATCCGGTACCAACTGCATCAGCGTCTTGAAGTCGACGACCTGGGCGCCGAGCGTCGGTGTCTCGATGATGACGCCGTTGGTGAAAAGCCGGTAGGTACCGGCGTTTTGGGGTAGCGCCATTTCCGGGCCGAGCGGCCGGCCGACCGCGCTGTTCGCGCCGCCGATCCGGCGGTATTCGGCATCGATCGGGGATTCGGCGACGAGGGTCTGCTTGCGGGGATCGACAGGATTACCCGCACCGACCACCGGGGTGCCGAGCTCGGCGGGCGTCGGTCCGACATCGAAGGCGTAGATATCGGCCGGTTCCCCACCGTCGGGTGCGGAGGAGTACTCCGAACGCAGGATTCGGCCGTCCCGCAAAAGCACCGTTCCCGCGGTCGATGCGATGGCGGCGGCCGCGCGCGGATCCTCCTTGGCAGTGCCGGGATACTCCTGGCAGTCGGTGATATCGCAAGTCTGCGCGTATAGGTGGCGGTGCTCCGCCAGCGCATACGAACGTGCCGCGATCGCTTGTGCGCGAAGGGCTTCCGTCGCTCCCTTGTCGACCCAGTTGGCCTGTACCTCCGCCGGGACGACACCGAGCAGATAGTCCTCGACGTCGACGCGGTTCACCGTGCGCGCCTCACCGTTTTCCATGGCAACGCCGAGTGAGCCGCGATATGCCGAACCACCACACAGCGTCAGATGTTCGGCGGCCGGACGGTTGGGCCGCGGGTTGAGCGGATAGATCCACGGGTCGGCGGTCGCCCGCTGCCACAGCACCGCACCGTCACAGCCCATCGTGACAACCACATTCGCGCCGCCGTCGGGCAGCGCGGTGAGATGCGCGACCTGGCCGCGCGGCAGCATTTGGCCCGCGACTCGCAATCCGGCGTCGGCATAGACGTCCAGCGTCGAATCGTCTTGGGCGAACAGCCGCACCCCGACGGTGGTCGCCGAGATTTTGCTGAGCGCCGCGCCCGGGTAGTAGTGATCGAGGATGCGTTCGGCTGTCCAGCCTTCCAGGGCGCTGTCGAACGCGCCGACCTGACTCATACCGCGCCCATGGCCCGGTCCCGCCAACGGCCGGACAAGGGCGTCGGTCGGCCAGACCCAGAACGCGAGTAGTGTGCCGGCCAGCACGGCCGCACCACCGGTGACCAGAACTGGACGGATGGAAATCGGAGTTCCCGATATCCGCCGCCCACCAATTCGTCCGCGTGGCGCACTCGTTTTCATCCGCAATTTTCGCTCCCCCCGCGTCGTGTCATTCCGGTGCCGTTTACTTCGCATCCGTTCACTCCCACGGTTTTCCAGGACCTGATCGGTTCGATACCTGTCGGCATGTCGTTCCATCCGGCCGCAAATCGAGAGCTACATTCAAGCAATCACACAATCCTCAACTAAAGGTTTAGACATGTGACAGTTGTGAACTAGTGTGGTCGTTGATGCATCAGGAAGCAACCCTGACATTCATGCAGATAATCGCTCCGGTTCGACCTGATTGGAGATGCTCGTGCCGTACCGCAAACCGAAACGTTCCTACGTGCTCCCGGTTGTCACCACACTTGCGGTAGCGGCTCCGCTCGCGACGTTCACGCTGAGCGATTCGTCCGATTACCGCGCGACAACTGGTAGCGAGCTCGCCGCAATCCCCGCGCAATTAGCCGAGGTGGTTCTCACCACGGCGCCCGACATCACCCTTCCGCTGCGCGAACTCACCGGTCTCGACCTGCCTGATCTGCATCTTTCGGATCTACGCATGCTGCCGATTCCAGAATCCATTCCGGTTCCCCAGGGTTTGCCACTGCCGCCCGGTGTCGAGCTACCGACGGAAATTCCCCTACCCAATCTCAACCCCGAACACACCACACCAGGCCAAACGGTTCCCGGCCAATCGCTACCCGGCCAAACACTGCCTGGCCAAACGGTTCCAGGCCAGAGCACCCCCGCCCAGTCGCTCCCCGGCCAAACAGTTCCAGGCCAGAGCACCCCCGGCCAATCGCTCCCCGGCCAAACTACGCATGGTCAATCGGCACCCGGCCAGACCATCCCGGGTCAATCGACTCCCGCCGAAACCATCCCAGGTCAGACCCTCGCCCCAGCTCAGGGCACAACCCCGGGTCAACCCACCCAAGCCCGTTCCCCAGCCGCCGCCTTCATCGCCGATCCCGCCCAGCTCGAGCCCGAAGTCACCCCCGACACACCGGCACTGTCACCCGGCGCCGTCCCGCCGGAACTCCTCAGCCAGGTGGGTGCGCAGGTCAAGGAGCTCAGCCGCGATACCCCGTTCAGCGTTGTCGCACTGACCGCGCAAGATCTGGCGAATACCAAGACGTTGGTCCGGGCACGGCAGTCCGATGGCGGTTGGGGTCCCTGGTACGACGCCGAGGCGGTCGACACCCGTCGCAACGATCGGGCGACGGGCGGCACCACCGGCACCGAACCGATCTACGTCGGCAATACCAAGTCCGTGCAGATCCTGGTGACCCGCAAGCCTGCCGTGGCGACCGTGCCGCGTCCTCCGGTCGCGGGTGACGCGGAGGGCGCCGTGCCAGTGCTGCCCACCCCGGCCGCCGGACGTTCCGATGATCCGGCCCAGACCGACGCCGCACTGACGGCCGTGCTGATCGATCCGGGCCGCGGCGCGATCGATGGCGCACTCAAAAATGTCGCCGCGGCGCTTCCCGGTGGCGGACCCAATGTCATCACCCGATCCCAGTGGGGCGCGGACGAATCCATCCGCTGCGAGGAACCCACCTACGACGACCAGCTCGGCGGCCTCACCGTGCACCACACCGCGGGTCGCAACGACTACACCCCGGCCGAATCGGCGGGCATCGTCCGCGCGATCTACACGTATCACGCAAAGACGTTGGGCTGGTGCGATATCGGCTACAACGCACTGGTGGACAAATACGGCCAGATCTTCGAGGGCCGCTTCGGCGGACTGGATCGCCCGGTGCAGGGCGCGCACGCGGGTGGGTTCAACGAGAACACTTCGGGCGTCGCACTGATGGGCAACTACGAATCCGCAGAACCCTCGGAAGAGGCGATCAATGCGATCGGCCGGTTCATCGGGTGGCGGTCCAAGATCGCGGGCCTGGATCCCAAGGGCTACACCACGATGTATTCCGAGGGCACCGAATTCACCTCGTATGCGCAGGGTGAGGCGGTTCGGCTGCCGGTGGTGTTCGCGCATCGCGATGTCGGCAACACCAGTTGCCCCGGTGACTCCGCCTACGCCGATATGGACCGCATTCGGGATATCGCAGCGGGCATTTCGGCACCGTCCGGCACCTCTACCAAGCCGCAACGGCAGGCACAGGCGCCGCCAACCCAGCAACCGCAGATGCAGACCACCCCGCAGAGCGATATCGCCACGCTGGCCGCACTCACGGCCAAGCTGCTCGGCATGGTGAATCAGAATGCGATCGCCAGGCACTGGGCCGATAAGGGCGGTCCGGACGGTCCGCTCGGCAAGCCGGTGTCGGAGCCGCTGCCCGCCGCGCAGGGGCAGCAGTACGCGAAGTTCGTCAACGGGTACGTCTATACCGGACCGAACGGTCAGGTGTTCGAGGTGATGGGCGCGATCCTGGATCGCTTCCTCGCCCTCGGCGGGGATGCCGGGCTGCTCGGGCTGCCGATGAGCAACGGCTACGCGGCGCCGAACGGGCTGCGAACCGACTTCCAGTACGGCTCACTGATTCTCAACCAGCTGACCGGCATCATCACCACCGTCTGGAAGACCTATAACGACACCTACCAGCAGCAGGTCAACCGCAACCCGGTCGGCCAGGTCGTCGCGCCGGGCCCCGATCCGGTCCCGGCCAGCTGACCCGGGCGTTCACACCCACCAGCGCTCGAGCACTTGCGCCACACCATCTTCGGAGTTCGCCGCCGTGATCTCGTCCGCGGCGGCGAGCGCCTCCGGATGCGCATTGGCCATCGCGACGCCGTGGCCGACCATCGACAGCATCGGAACATCGTTGGGCATATCGCCGAATGCGATGATCGCCGAATGTTCGACACCGAGGCGTTGGGCGACGCTGGTCAGGCCGGACGCCTTGGTGACGCCGGTTGCCGAGAGTTCGATCAGGCCGTGGTCGGTCGAATAGGTGATATCGGCGCGGTCGCCGATCAGCGGTGCGAGAACCGCGCGCATATCGGCACTGGGGGTGCCGCGTAGTCGGACCAGCATTTTGATCGCAGGCGCATCGATGACCTCGGCGCGCGAAACCTCGGTGTCATCCGGATTCAGCCAGGCGTGTTCGTATTCCGGTGAGCTGACGAATTGCGGCGTCACCGCGTCGTGTGCACTGGCGCCGACGCGTTCGGCGGCCAGACCGCAGCCGGGCAGTGCGCGTTCGGCCAGGTCGGCGATCCAGGCCAGGGTGTCCACGTCCAGGGTCCGGCTGGCGAGCACGCGGTCCGCGGCGCTGTCGTAGATCACCGCACCATTGCCACAGACGCAGAGCGGCGCATAACCCAGTCCGTCGACCACCGGATCGATCCAGCGCGGCGGCCGTCCGGTGGCGAGTACGAACGGCACCCCATCGGTGATCAGGGCAGCCACCGCCGCCTTGGTTCGCGCGGTGACCCGCTCGTCGTGATCGATGAGGGTGCCGTCCACATCGGTAGCAACCATCTTCGGCTTGGGCAGGTGCAGGCGAGTCACCTATTCCATCCTGCCGGAAGACCATCTCGGCGAGGTCGCGGCTATCACTGTGACGGCGGTCGCCGCCACGGGGAGTCCTCGGCGTTCATCGCCGGGTCGGACTGCCGTTTCGCCAGATCCGGTGGCGGAGAATCCGGTGCTGCCTGCGGATTCGCTCCCCATTGGGGCTGCGCGCCCGCCTGATCGGTACCTGCTTGCGGATACGGGGGAACATCGGCTGACGGACCGTATTGCGGATAAGGCGACGGTGGATAGGGCGTCGGACCGGACGGATACCTGGCCGCTGGTACAGCGGGTCCGGACGGATACCCAGCTGGTCGCACGGCAGGTCCGGACGGATACCCACCGGTTGGAGCGCCAGGTCCATACGGATACATGGCCACGGGCGGCGCGGCTACCGGGTTGTGGTTGAGCCAGCGCGTTGTCGGGGGCACCAGGGCGAGCACCGCGGTCGTGATCGGGAAGATCAACCCGAACAGACCACCGATGCCGCCGCCGATCTCCGCCGCGCTCCCGCCCGAGGTGGTGTAGTGCAGGGTTACCGCGTACTCCGTGATCCCCGCGATCACCACCACCGCGCATCCGGCGACGACGAACACCCGACCGAGCGGGCGCCTGGTGAACATCATGATCGCGCCGATACCGAGCAGGAACGCCGTCACCACCGCGATCGAACCAGCCACCAGCAAGTAGGTCTTGATCCAGCTCTGCGCGAACAGGCCGGTCGAGTCGTACTCCGAGAGATCACGGGCCAGGTCGGTGAGCCCGAGCACGATATTGAAACCGCCGCCGAGTAATTGGCCCACACTGCCGATACTCGCCAGCACCCCAGCCGTGATCGCGGTGCCGCCACCGGGTGCGGGTGCCGGGACCGATGGATATGGCTCATATTGCGGATAACCCATGCAGTCCCCCTTTGAGCACCGGAAAAGCCTGGAAACACCGGTCTCGACAGAATAGAGGACATGCCGATCTCACGCGTGTCACGCACGCTCGCACGCACGTCCTTATGATCAGGGACTAATACTCGATGCTGGCCCGACCAGCCGTAGGACCAGAGGACTGATGACCGGCTTCCTGCTACGACGCGCGTTCAATTATGTCGTGCTGTTGCTGCTGGCCTCGTTCCTGACGTTCAGTCTGGCGTCGCTGACGTTCACGCCGCTGGACAGTCTCGAACAGCGCAATCCACGTCCGCCGCAGGCGGTGATCGATGCCAAGGCCGAACAGCTGCATCTCAACGAGCCGATCCCACAGCGCTATATCAGCTGGCTGAAGGGCATCCCGCAGGGTGACTTCGGCCAGACGCTGGCCGGGCAGCCGGTCAGTGAGGAACTGCCGCGCCGGGTGCTGGTGAGTCTGCGGCTGCTGATCATCGGTTCGATCGTCGGTACAGTGCTCGGGGTTTTGATCGGTGCGGCCGGGGCGATCCGGCAATACAAATTCAGTGATTACTTCACCACGGTCGTGTCCCTGCTGGTGCTGAGCACGCCGGTGTTCCTGCTCGCCACCTTGCTGAAATACGGTGCGCTGGAAGTGAATACGCTCACCGGATCGCAGATCTTCCTGTATACCGGCGAGACCTCGGCGAACAAGATCAACGGCTTCTTCCCGCAATTGCTCGACCGCCTCCAGCATCTGGTGCTGCCGACGGCCGGTCTGGCCCTCGGCGCGATGGCCGGTTACAGTCGCTACCAGCGCAATGCCATGCTCGACGTGCTGCAGAGCGATTTCATCCGTACCGCCCGAGCCAAAGGTCTGACCCGCAACAAGGCGCTCTACAAGCACGGCCTGCGGACCGCGTTGATCCCGATGGCGACGCTGTTCGCCTACAGCCTCGGCGGTTTGATCACCGGCGCGACCTTCACCGAGAAGATCTTCGGCTGGCACGGCGTCGGGGAATGGCTGGTCAATTCGATCAATGCCCAGGACCTCTACGTTGTCGTCACGGTGACGGCATTCGCCGGTCTTGTCGTACTGGTATCGGGTCTGCTCTCCGATGTCGTGTACGCGATTCTCGACCCCAGGGTGCGTGTGGGATGACAGAAGCCGAAATCATTGTCCAGGGCGCGCCGGAAGTCGCGGCTGCCTCGGGTCGGCGCAGGCTCGTGCTGCGGCGGTTCCTGCGCAATAAGGCCGCCGTCGCAGGCGTGATCGTGCTGCTGATCCTCGTGTTGGTCGCCTATGTGCTGCCGTACTTCTGGACCTGGGATTATCAGGAACTCGACGGCACCGCGCTGCGTAAGCCGCCCTCTCCCGAGCATCCCTTCGGCACCGACGCCATCGGCCACGACGTACTCGCCCAAACCCTGCGCGGTATGCAGAAATCGCTGATCATCGGCTTCTGCGTCGCCATCATCAGCACCACCATCGCGGCGCTGACCGGTTCGATCGCCGGCCTCATCGGCGGTTTCACCGATAAGGCCATCATGTGGCTGGTCGACCTGCTGCTGGTGGTGCCGAGTTTCATCATCGTCGCGCTGTTCGCGCCGAAGACGAAGGGCAGCGGGTCCATCCTGCTGTTGATCCTGCTGCTCAGTGTCTTCGGCTGGATGATCAGCGCGCGCATCGTGCGCGGCCTGACCATGAGTCTGCGTGAACGCGAATTCGTCAAGGCCGCACGATATATGGGCGCGCCGACCAGGACGGTGATCCTGAGTCATATCCTGCCGAATATCGCCTCGATCCTGATCATCGACACCACACTGTCGGTAGGCGCGTCGATCATGGCCGAAACCGGTTTGAGCTTCCTCGGATTCGGTGTGCAGTCGCCGGATGTCTCACTCGGCACGCTCATCGCCTCGGGCACCGCATCGGCGCTCACTTTCCCCTGGCTGTTCATGTTCGCCGGTGGACTGCTGATCGTCATCGTGCTCTCGGCGAATCTGGTCGGTGACGGCTTGCGGGACGCGTTCGATCCCAGTGCCAAACGGGCTCGCTCGCGCAAGAAGGCTGGGTCGGAAGAGAAGGTAGCGGCGTGACGGGCCCAGCGGACAAGGTCTCCACCGAAAAGAACTCGACCGCACCGCTGTTGGAGGTCTCCGACCTGCGGGTCTCCTTCCCCAGCGAAGAGGGCCGCATCGACGCGGTGCGCGGGGTGAACTACACCGTCTCCGACGGCGAAGTGCTCGCCATCGTCGGCGAATCCGGATCCGGCAAGTCGGTCTCCTCGCTCGCGGTGATCGGATTGCTGCCGGAGCAAGCGCGGATCAACGGCTCCATCCGGCTGCGCGGCCGCGAGTTGCTCGGGCTCGGCGATCGCCAATTGTCCAAGCTGCGTGGACGTTCCATCAGCATGGTGTTCCAGGACCCGCTCTCGGCACTGACACCGGTGTATCGAATCGGCGATCAGGTCGCCGAAGCCCTACTCGCACATACGGATATGACCGGTCGAGTGGCCTCGGCACGGGCCGTCGAGCTGCTGGATCTGGTCGGCATTCCGGAACCGGCATTGCGCGCCAAGGCATTTCCGCACGAGTTCTCCGGCGGTATGCGTCAGCGTGTGGTCATCGCCATGGCCATTGCCAATGATCCCGCGCTGATCATCTGCGATGAGCCGACCACCGCACTCGATGTGACGGTGCAGAAGCAGATCCTGAATCTGCTGCGCAAGGCGCGCGATATCACCGGCGCCGGTGTCATCATGATCACCCACGATATGGGCATCGCGGCCACGCTCGCCGATCGGGTCGCGGTGATGTACGCCGGGAAGATCGTCGAAACCGCACCGGCGGCAGAGCTTTTCGCCACACCGCGGATGCCGTATACGGTCGGCCTGCTCGGCTCGATACCGCGCATGGACGGTCCGGCCCGCAGCCCGCTGATCCCGATCGTCGGTGCACCGCCGGCCATGCACGCGCTGCCGCCGGGTTGCTCGTTCGCACCCCGCTGCCCCATCGCTATCGATGACTGCCGTGCGGCCGAACCGCCGTTGGAGAAGACCGGCCCCGGTCATTCGGCCGCCTGCATCCGCACCGCGGAAGTCACCTCCGCCGATCTGTTCGAGGCCTACCGCCAGGAGATTTCGGAGCCATCCGCCGAAGCCGATACCGATGAGCGTGTGGTGCTGCGGGTTTCGGATCTCGTGAAGACCTATCCGATCACCTCGGGCGTGGTGTTCAAGCGCCGTAAGGGCGAGGTCCGCGCCGTCGACGGCATCAGCTTCGAGGTGCGCGCCGGGCGCACATTGGCGCTGGTCGGTGAGTCCGGATCCGGAAAATCCACCACACTCACCCAGATTCTCGACCTGGTGAAGCCGCAAGAGGGCACCATCGAGATCATGGGCAGCGATACCGCGACCCTGACCAAGGCGCGCAGGCGGGAGATCCGCCGGAAGATGCAGATCGTCTTCCAAGATCCGACGGCCGCTCTGGATCCGCGGCTGCCGATCTTCGACGTGCTCGCCGAACCGATGCGCATCGATGGCAGGCCCCGCACCGAAATCGCCAAGCGGGTACCGCAATTGCTCGAGCAGGTCGGTCTGCGGCCCGAACACGCCGACCGCTATCCCGCCGATTTCTCCGGCGGCCAGAAGCAACGCATCAGCATTGCCCGTGCCCTGGCCCTGGATCCGGAGATTCTCGTGCTGGACGAGCCGGTGTCGTCACTGGATGTGTCGATCCAGGCGGGTGTGCTGAATCTGCTGCGCAACCTGCAGACCGAACACGGTCTGTCGTATCTGTTCGTCTCCCACGATCTTTCGGTGGTCCGCAATCTGGCCCACGATATCGCGGTGATGTATCGCGGGAAGATCGTCGAGGCCGGACCCGCCGAACAGATCTTCGACCGTCCCGGCAACGAATACACCCGGGCGTTGATCGATGCGGTCCCGGTGCCGGTCGTCAGCCGATAGAGGGAGAGCGCGATGCGATCGAGAACCCGAACCAAATGGGCGGCACCGGTTGTCGCACTGGGTCTGATCGCGGCGGGCTGTGGTCCGGGCGGCGACTCGACGGCGGGGCTGTCGGATACGCTCGGCACCGCCAACGACATCAACCCCAAGCGCGTCGAGGAAGTCCGCGACGGTGGGAATCTGCGCCTGGCGACCACGACGTATCCGGCCAACTGGAACACCCTGTCCAATGACGGTAACGACGGCGAGATAGCCGATATCGAACGGCCGCTGATGCCGCGCGCGTTCGACACCAACGCAGCAGGCGAATTGTCCATCAACAAGGACTTTTTCACCGATGTCGCGCTGACCGGCACCAACCCGCAGCAGGTCACCTACACAATCAACCCGAAGGCCGTATGGTCCGACGGCAATCCGATCACCTGGGAAGACATCAAATCCGAGGCCAACGCGCTCAGCGGTAGGGACAAGCGATTCCTGATCGCCATCACCAACGGCTTCGAATTCGTGGACAAGGTGGAGCGCGGCGTCGACGACCGCGAGGCCGTTCTGACCTTCAGCCACCCCTACGCCGAATGGCGCGGTCAGTTCGCGGGCAACGCCTCACTGTTCCCGAAATCCGTAACCGCCGACCCGGATTCGTTCAACAACAGCCTCGCCGATGCGATGGGGCCGAGTGCCGGACCATTCCAGGTCGTCTCCACCGACCGGTCGCAGGGCCGAATCGTGCTGGGCCGCAACCCGAAATGGTGGGGGTCCAAGCCCGAACTCGACACCATCACCTACAGCGTGCTCGATCACTCGGCCTGGACCACGGCGCTGCAGAACAACGAACTCGACCTGGTGCAGCTGACCACGGTCGACGATGTCCAGACGGTGCGCAATACCGGCGGCCTGGTGGTGCGTCGCGCGCCGGGTAATCGCTGGCGCCACATCACCTTCAACGGCGCGCCGGGGTCCATCCTGTCCGATGCCAAAGTGCGCGTTGCCATTTCGAAGGCCATCGATCGGCAGGCGATCGTCACCGCGATTCAGAACGGGCTGGTGGAGAATCCGAAGCCGCTGAACAATCACATTTTCCTGCAGGGACAGGCGGGCTATCAGGACAATAGCCTCGGCTTCGATCCGACCGCCGCGGCGCGCGAACTCGACGAGGCGGGGTGGAAGCTCAACGGCGACGTGCGGGAGAAGGACGGGCGCAAGCTCGTCATCCGCGATGTCATGTACAACGATCCGACCTGGGTGCAGGTCGCCCAGATCATCCAGCAGAACCTCGCCAAGATCGGCGTCGGGCTGACCATCGACACCAGGCCGGGGGCGGGCTACTTCACCGATGTCATCCAGCCCGGCGATTTCGACGCCGCCCAGTTCATCTGGGTGGGTGATGCGTTCGCGTTCAGCAGTATTCGACAGGCCTACTACTACGACCCTAACGATTTGCAGGGCAATTACGCCCGCGTCGGCTCGCCGGAGCTCAATGCCCTGATCGATCGCACCCTCTCGGAACTGGATCCGGCGAAGGCGCTCGAGCTGGCCAATGAGGTGGATCGCAAGGTGTTCGAGGAGGGTCATTCGCTGCCACTGATGCAGAGCGACGGCAGCTTCGGCGTCCGCGCGAATCTCGCCAATATCGGTTCCCCCGGCCTCGCGTCCTACGACTACACCAAGATCGGATTCGTGAAATGACAACAGCACGCATCACCCGGCAGCGTCGGGTGGGAATTCGGATCGCGGCACCCGCCGTCGCCATCGCGCTGATTCTGTCCGGGTGCGGGTCGGGCGATGACGTGACGGCGGGCTCCAGCTCGATCGGCACGGCCAACGACATCAATCCGAAGGACGCCGGCGACCTGCGCGACGGCGGAAATCTGCGGCTGGCGCTGACGAACTTCCCGGCGACGTTCAATGCATCCCACGTCGACTCCGACGGTGAGGTCTCCGATCTGGTCGGGTGGGCATTGCCGGGCTCGGTCAAATCCGATGCGGCGGGCGATATCACCACCGACACCAACTATTTCACCGAGATCAAACTCACCAATACGAATCCGCAGACCATCGTCTACACGATCAATCCCAAGGCGGTCTGGACCGACGGCACGCCCATCACCTGGGAAGATCTGAAATCCCAGGCCGAGGCGCTCAGCGGGCGCAACCCGGCCTTCCAGGTGGCGGCAACCCAGGGCTACGCGCAGATCGGCACGGTCGAACGCGGAGTCGACGACCGGCAGGCGATCGTCACCATGGCCCAGCACTATGCGGAATGGCAGGGCATCTTCAGCACGGTCTACCCCAAGGCGTCGACCGCGACCCCGCAGGCCTTCGACGACGTCAACCGCAATGGCCTGCCGGTTTCGGCGGGTCCGTTCATGATCACCTCGATCGACAAGGCGCAGCAGCGAATCGTACTGAGCCGCAATCCGAAGTGGTGGGGTGATACGCCGAAGCTGGATACGGTCACCTACAGCGTGCTCGACTATTCGGCGCGACTGAACGCACTGCAGAACAACGAACTGGATTCGGCATCGGTATCGGGCATCGATGAGGTCAAGACGGCCTCGAACGCGCCCGGCATCAAGGTGCGCCGCGCCCCCGCGCCACGCTTCTCGCACTTCACCTTCAATGGCGCGCCCGGCTCGATCCTCGCGGATCCCGAACTGCGCGTTGCCATTTCGAAGGGTATCGATCGGCAGGCCATCGCGACCTCGGCCCAGCAGGGCGTCGTGGTCGACCCGAAGCCACTCGACAACCACATTTTCATGGTTGGTCAGAAGGGCTATCAGAACAATGCGGCATCGGTGGCCTACAACCCCGAACAGGCCGCCAAAGAACTCGATGATCTCGGGTGGAAGCTCAACGGCGATGTCCGCGAAAAGGACGGTCGCAAGCTGGAAATCCGCGATGTGATGTACCAACAGGAGAGCTGGGTGCAGATGGCCCAGATCGCGCAGCAGAATCTGGCCAAGATCGGCGTCAAACTGCTCATCCAGACCTACCCGGGCAACGGGCTTTTCACCGATGTGGTCGACCCGGGCAATTTCGACATCGTCCAGTTCACCTGGAGCGGCGGCATCCTCCCGCTGGGTGCGCTGCCGCAGATCTATGCCTTCGACCCGGCGAATACGTTGAGCAATAAGGGCAAGATCGGCTCCCCGGAACTGAATGCGCTGATCGAACGGACGATCGCCGAACTCGATCCCGAAAAGGCCATCGAGCTGGCCAACGAATGCGACAAGATGATCTTCGACGAGGGCTTCTCGCTGCCGATCGTGCAGTCCGCGGGCACCGTGGCAGTGCGCGAGGGGCTGGCCAACTACGGCGCCTTCGGCCTCGCGTCGGCGGATTACACCAAGGTCGGGTTCGAGAAATGAGATTCGCAACCGCGGTAGCAGTTCCGGTTGTCGCGCTCGGCCTGATCGTGACCGGTTGCTCCGACAACAGCATCACGCCCGGCGCGGTCGATATCGGTAGTACCAACGACATCAACCCCAAGGATCGCAGCGAGCTGCGCGACGGCGGGAATCTGCGCCTTGCCATCACCAACTTCCCGGAGAACTTCAACTATCTGCATATCGACGGCACCACGGATACCACGGCCTCGGTGATCAATCCGACCATGCCGTCGCCCTGGGTGAGCAATGCCGCGGGAGAACTAACCGTCGATCACAATTACTTCACCGACATCAAGCTGACGAATACCAGCCCCCAGCAGGTCACCTACACGATCAACCCGAAGGCCGTATGGTCCGACGGCACCCCGATCACCTGGGAGGACCTGCGATCAGAGGCGGCCGCGCTGAGCACGAAGGACCCCGGCTTCCTCATCTCCTCCCCAAGTGGCTTCGACCGGGTCGAAACGGTCGAACGCGGCGAGGACGACCGGCAGGCGATCGTCACCTTCGATAAGCCTTATGCCGAATGGCAGGGTCAATTCAGTCCGCTGTATCCGAAGTCCGTCACTGCCACCCCGGATGCGTTCAGCAACGCCGACCACGACACCCTCCCGGTCAGCTCGGGTCCGTTCGTGCTCACCAGCATCGATCGCGCGCAGAACCGGATCACGTTGGGCCGCAATCCGAAATGGTGGGGCGATACCCCGAAGCTGGACACGATCACGCTCAGCGTGCTCGACGATTCCGCGGTGCTGCCCGGGATCCAGAACAACGAGATCGACTATGCCTATATGTCCGGCATCGAGAATGTGACCGGGGCCAGGAACTCCAAGAATGTGGTGGTGCGGCGCACGCCCGAGCCCAGTTGGTCGCATCTGACCTTCAATGGCGGCAAGGGCGCGCTGCTCGCGGATCCGCAACTGCGCATTGCCATTTCGAAGGCAATCGATCGGCAGGCCCTGGTGACCGCTGCCCAGAACGGTGTCGTCGAAAATCCGACGCCGCTGAACAACCACATCTATATGAAGGGCCAGAAGGGCTACCAGGACAATTCGGCTCCCATCGCCTACGACCCCGCCGAGGCGGCGCGGATGCTCGACGCGCTCGGGTGGAAGCTCAACGGCGATGTCCGCGAAAAGGACGGCCGGAAGCTGGAACTGCGCGACGTGATGTACCAGCAGGAGGGCTGGGTGCAGACCGCGCAGATCGTGCAGCAGAACCTGGCGAAGGTCGGGGTGAAGATGACCATCCAAACCGTGCCCGGCCAAGGATTGTTCAAGGATGTGATCGATCCGGGCAACTTCGACATCGCCCAATTCAGCTGGGGCGGTAGCGTGCTACCGCTGGGGGTGCTGCCACAGGTCTACGCGTATGACCCGAACAACCCGAACAGTCAAGGCAGCAATAAGGCCCGCATCGGATCCCCGGAATTGAATACGCTGATCGAGCAGACCATTGCCGAACTCGATCCGACGAAGGCCATCGAGCTGGCCAACAAATGCGATCAGATGATCTTCGCCGAGGGCTATTCGGTGCCATTGCAGCAGGCCTCGGGCACCTACGCGGTGCGCGACAACCTCGCCAACTACGGCGCGTTCGGCCTCGCCTCCCCCGACTACACCAAAGTCGGCTTCCTGAAGTGAAATTCGGACCGGGCCACCCCCTGGCCTATCCGGTCTCCGTGACGATCGGCGCCCTGGTTGTCTGCCTGGCTTGGGCGCCGTTCGGCGATGTGGACCAGGTGGCGGCATTGGCGACGGTTGCGCTCGGAATTCTGGGCTATACCGGTCTTCAGCTCGCCAGGGCATTGGGCTACCTGACGAACGGTTTGGCGGATATCGGCCCACCGCGCGGGAATCGCAGGAATACGGCTCGCAGCGATGGCGGCTCACAGTTCGGAACGGACGGGATTGCGGATACCGGCCACAGCAGGGAAACCGAAGGCGGCCACGGCCTGCGAACCGTAGAGATCAAACGGGTGCGACAGCAACATCGGCTCGTCAGCCGAAGCTGGCTCGAGATCACCGAGAACTATCGAACTCGCTGGTTGCCAGTGTTTTTCGAGCCAGCGCTGCTCGGTATGACGGAGACCGAGGCCGACGTGACCGACACCTCCGTCGACACCGCCACGCAGCACCTCTATCCATCCGGAAAGGCACGGACCTCCGAACCTCCGGGCCGCCTGATCGACAATCCCTCCCGCCGCGATCCCGACGCCGCAAATCTCGCCACCGATTCCGCGCGGATCCGCCGCCGCCTCCTGCTCGACGCCCAATCCACCGTCGCCGCGCCTTTCGTAGCCCTCATGTGGATCTACGTCGCCGCGGGTGGCTTCATCGCCTTTCTCGCCGCCACCTCGGTAGCCGCCGCCACCGCGATCTGGCTCGCCGCCATTCGTGGCTCCGACCCCAGCTGACCTTCCCAGGGCAGCCGACAGTCGGGCCCGCGTCGGGCCTACGCCGCTTGGGGCCCGACCCAGCGTGGCGCCACTCGCAGCTCCGTCCCCAACCCCGAGCTCCCTTCGCCGACGGTAGAGCCCGCGTCGGGAACCACACCGATTGTCAGCCCGACCCGGCTCGCCGCCTGCGCGGTTTTGGTCTCAGCGGGACGTTCCCAAGGCCGCCGACAGGCGGACCCGCCTCGGAGCCGAACCCGAATATGAGCGTGTATCGCGCACGTCGCGAGACACAGGAGTCACCAAGCTGGTCTGACCACTTGACCTCCTGACCTATTTGGCGGAGAGTGGGGGCATGGCGTTGCAACCTGTGGTCAAGCGGTCGGTATCGGGCGACGTATTCGAGCAGATCGCGGCGGATGTGCTCAGTGGGGAGTTGGCGCCCGGCGCGACGCTGCCCAGCGAGCGGCAGTTGGCGGAGGCGTTGGGAGTTTCGCGGCCGGCGGTGCGGGAGGCGCTGCAGCGGTTGGCGGCGGCCGGACTGGTGGCGGTGCGACAGGGAGATGCGACCACCGTGCTGGACTACCGGCGCGGGGCCGGGCTGGAGGTGCTGCCGCGACTGCTGGTTCAGGCCGGTGAGCTGGAACCGAAGGTCGCGCGCAGCATCCTGGAAGCGCGGCTGCACAACGGACCGAAGGTGGCCGGACTCGCGGCGATCCGGCTCGGCAAAACCGAGTCGGCCGGCGTGCGCGCTGCCCTGGATCGCACGGTCGAAGCGCTTGCCGCCGAACAGGATCCGATCGAACAGCAGCGCCATGCGATGGAGTTCTGGGATCACGTCGTCGACGCCGCCGACTCCATCGTTTTCCGGCTGATGTTCAACATGTTGCGCGCCGCCTATGAACCCGCGCTCGCGGCGCTGGCCCCGATCATGTCCGCCGAGGTGGGCAATGTCGAGGCCTATCGAAACCTGGCCGCCGCCATCGAGGCCGGTGCGCCGGAACAGGCAGCAAACACCGCTCGGGCGCTGCTCGAACCGGCGACCACGGCCCTGATCGAAGTATTGGAGGGCACCGAAAACATCGAACGCTGATGGCGAATACGCGATCCGGCATCGGCAATCCCGGATCACCGCGGCGGTTCGGAATATCGCTCGGTCGCCACCGAATGGACGGCACCGACTGACTCCATCGAGGAAAGACCATGACAAAACCACAATCATCCAGCAAGGATTCGGCCACGGCGCGTATGCGTCAGGACGAGCGGCCCCTGCGCCGCGGCCTCACCCTCGCCGCCGCCTTCCGCGAATTCACCCGGCACCCTTCGCCATGGCTGATCGGCACCACCCTGATGGCGGCGCTGGTCGCCCGGATCATTGTGGGCGACTGGCAATCGACCGATGCGCTGGTGCCCGCGGTCATGCTCGCGGTCTTCCCGGTCTTCGAATGGATCGTGCACGTCACGGTGTTGCATTGGCGGCCGCGGCAACTCGGCTCGATCCCGATCGATAGCGAACTGGCCCGCAAACACCGCGAGCACCATGTGGATCCGCGCAATATCCCGCTGATCTTCATCCCGACCAAGACGCTTTCGGTACTGGTTGTCGTCCTGATCGCGATCGCGACCCTGGCCTTCCCCCGGCTCGGCCTCGGCCTGACCTTCCTCCTGATGATCACCGCCCTCGGCCTCGGCTACGAGTGGACCCACTACCTGATCCACACCGACTACAAGCCGAAAGGCTCGCTCTACCGGGCGGTTTGGCGAAACCATCGTCATCACCATTACAAGAACGAGCACTACTGGTTCACCGTGACCACCTCCGGCACCGCCGATCGTCTACTCGGCACCCACCCGGACCCGGCAACCACCGAAACCTCCCCAACCGCTCGCCATCTCCACTCCGCCTGACCAGCTCAGGGCGCGTTCGTAGGAATACGTACCGCTGTCGACTTGCGAATCCATCGCGACTGGTGAGGTTGTCTGCCTCACACCACCGGGAGGTCGCCCAAGCGGCAGGTAGCGGGGTCAGGTTGCCGCGAGCAGACGGTGCGCGATGGTGCGAGCACGGTCGGCGGCGGCCGGGGAGTTCTCGCGTACGGCCGTGACGATCGCACCGTCGACGAGCAGCGCGAATTCGGCGGCCAACTCCTCGGCATCGGATCGGCCTGCGGCGGTGAGGATTTCGCCGAGGTAGTCGATGACGCGTCGCTTGTGCCGATCGGCGGCCCGATGGGCGGCCGAGCTCGGATCGGCCACTTCGACCATGGTGTTGATGAAGGCGCAGCCGCGGAAGTCGTTGCGAGCGAAGCGTTCCGAGAGTGCGCCGAAGACCGCGAGCGGGCGGTCCGCCGGGTCGCCCGCCTTCGCTTCGACGGATTCCCGTAACCACGCCAACCAGCGCCGATCCCGGTCCTCGAGTACGGCGACGACCAGGTCGTCTTTGCTAGCGAAGTGGCGATAGAAGGATGCGCGGCCGACGCCGGACTCCTGCAGCAGGCGATCGACGCCGACCGCCCTGATGCCCTCGGCATAGAAAAGTTCCTCGGCCGTGGTGAGTAGTCGCTGCTTGGCCTGTGTTGCCATGGCATCACCATACCAGGACGGCACCGATCGGTACCATCTGACTTGACTCATTCGGAACCGATCAGTACCGTTTCAGTTCGGTACCGATCAGTACCATCATGTTCGAGTTTGGAGTCACGATGTCTCGGCTACCGCTTGTATCGACCGAAACCGCCGACGCCGAGCAGGCCGACCTGCTCACCGAAGTGCAGCGCCAACTGGGCCGGGTTCCGAATCTCTACGCCGCCATGGCGAACAGCCCCGCGACACTGCGCGGATACCTGAACATGCGCGACGCACTCACCCGCGGCAAGCTCTCGGCCCGCATCCGCGAACAACTGGCCCTGCTGGTCGCGAGCGAAAACGGTTGCGACTACTGCGTTGCCGCGCACAGCATGCGAGCGGGGCGGATGGGTTTCACCGAGGAGGCCATCGCGGCCACCCGTGCGGCGCACGCCGATGATCCGCACGCGGATGCGGTACTACAGGTCGCGCGCGAGGTGCTGCGATCGCGCGGCCGGGTCGACGATCGCGTCATCGACGCGGCCCACCAGCATGGCGTGAGCGATGCCCAGTTGAGCGAGGTGGTCGGCCATATCGCGCTGAATGTCCTGTCGAACTACTTCAACCACGTCGCCCAGCCGGAGCTGGACTTCCCTCCCGCCGAACCCACGAAAGGCAACACGATGACCGCGAAATGGCGTAAGGCCACCAAAGTCGCCCTGGTCGAGGGATATTCACTGCTCGACCGGGATGGACAGCCGGTTCGGACGATCGATGACGTCGAGGTGTCGATCGAGGGTGGATTCCTGCACATCAAGATTGCGGAGTCGGCCGAGGTGCAGGTGGTTTCGGCGCCCGCGGTGGCGCTGGTCACTTACCGCCCCGAAGCCTGAGCATCGCAGACGAGAGCCCGGCCCGGTCCAGTACCGGGCCGGGCTCTCGTCTGCATACCCTCACCCCGTACCATGTTGACAACCTACCCTAGGGGGGTATGGTAGAGCCGAGTTCGGCAGGACAGTCCGCCGAATAATCCGAACGGAGCCCCCTGATGAACGCGGCAAGCAAGTTCACCGGCTTCACCCTCGGTCTCGCGGCGGTCTTCGGGGTCGCACTGGCCGTCGGTGCCACACTCGGGCCGGAACCCACCGAGTCCACGCACGATGCGAAGGGGCACGAGGCCATGAGCGAGTCCGAGGAGCTACCCGCGGGACTCATGGCCAGCGAAAACGGCTACACCCTGCGCTTGGACACCCCGCAGACCACCGCGGCGGCGAATGTTCCGCTGCGGTTTCGCATCCTGAATCGCGACGGCGCACCCGTCACCAGCTATGTCCGCAGCCACGACAAGGATCTGCACCTCATCGTGGTCCGCCGCGACATGACCGCCTTCCAGCACGTGCATCCGGTACTCGACCAGGCCGGAGCCTGGAGCGTCCCGCTGGATCTCACCCGCGCCGGTGACTACCGGGTCTTCGCCGACTTCACACCCGATGGCGGTAAGAATCTGACGCTCGGCGCCGATCTGCGGGTCGCGGGCAACTACGACGCGCGGGCACTGCCCGCGCCGTCGACCACCGCGCAGGTCGGCGAGTACACCGTCGCGCTGAACGGCACGGTCACGCCGGGCCAGGCCTCGAAGGTCGTGCTCTCGGTCAGCCGCAATGGCAAACCGGTCACCGATCTGCAGCCCTACCTGGGGGCCTATGGTCACCTCGTGGCATTGCGCGCCGCCGACCTCGCCTACCTGCACGTCCATCCGGAGGGCAGCCCCGGCGACGGTGTGACCCCGGCCGGGCCAGGCATTACCTTCTACGTCGATGCGCCGAGCACGGGCGACTACCGACTCTTCCTGGATTTCCAGCACGAAGGCGTGGTCCGCACCGCCGAATTCACCGTCTCGGTTGCCGGTCCCGCACCCATCCCGGCAGCCGAACCTGCCGGTCACGGCCACTGATCACTACCCTGAGTCGCACAGAACGGAGCACACGATGACCACCGCGACACAACCATCCGCCGGACAGGTCGAATTGGTGATCGGTGGCATGACCTGCGCCTCCTGCGCCAATCGCATCGAGAAGAAGCTGAACAGGCTCGACGGCGTCACCGCGACGGTCAATTATGCGACGGAGAAGGCGCGGGTCGACTTCAGCGGTGATATCTCACCGGAGCAGTTGATCGCCACCGTCGAACAGGCCGGTTATACTGCCGCGCTGCCGATCGAGGAGCCCGCGGAAACGGCCGCGGAAGAGGATCCGACGGCCGCGCTGCGGACCCGACTGCTGGTTTCGCTGGTGCTGACGGTTCCGGTCATCGCGCTGGCGATGGTGCCCGCACTCCAGTTCGACAACTGGCAGTGGCTTTCGCTGACGCTGGCCGCGCCGGTCGTGGTGTGGGGCGCACTGCCCTTCCACCGCGCCGCGTGGGCCAACCTGCGGCACGGCACCGCCACCATGGACACCCTGGTGTCGATGGGCACGCTCGCGGCGTTCGGCTGGTCGCTGTATGCGCTGTTCTGGGGCACGGCCGGAATGCCCGGCATGAAGCATCCGTTCGAGTTGACCATTTCGCGGATGGACGGCACCGGCAGCATCTACCTCGAGGCCGCGGCGGGCGTCACCACCTTCATCCTCGCCGGACGCTACTTCGAGGCGCGCTCCAAGCGGCGGGCCGGGGCGGCGCTGCGGGCACTGCTGGAGCTGGGCGCGAAGGAAGTCTCGGTGCTACGCGCTGGCGTAGAGCAACGAATTCCGGTCGAGCAGTTGAGCGTTGGCGACACCTTCGTGGTCCGGCCCGGTGAGAAGATCGCCACCGACGGCGTGGTCGTCGAGGGGTCCTCGGCGGTCGACGCCTCGATGCTCACCGGTGAATCGGTGCCGGTGGAGGTCGGTCCCGAGGATGCGGTGGTCGGTGCGACGGTCAATGTGGGCGGGCGGATCGTGGTGCGCGCCAATCGCATCGGCGCCGACACCCAGCTGGCCCAGATGGCGAAACTGGTCGAGGACGCGCAAACCGGTAAGGCGCAAGCGCAGCGGTTGGCGGACCGGATCTCCGGGATTTTCGTGCCGATCGTGATCGCGCTGTCGGTCGCGACGCTCGGATTCTGGTTGGGCACCGGCGGTTCGGTCGCCGCGGCCTTCACCGCCGCGGTCGCGGTCCTGATCATCGCCTGCCCGTGCGCCCTCGGGCTGGCCACGCCGACGGCGCTGCTGGTCGGCACCGGTCGCGGTGCGCAGCTCGGCATTCTGATCAAGGGTCCGGAGGTGCTCGAGTCGACCCGTCGAGTGGATACCGTGGTGCTCGACAAGACCGGCACCGTCACCACCGGCAAGATGACCCTGCTGGATGTCATTGCCGCCGAAGGTGAGGACACCGCCGAGGTGCTGGCGCTGGCCGGGGCGCTGGAGGATTCGTCGGAGCACCCGATCGCCCAGGCGATCGCCAAGGGTGCCCGGGATAAGGTCGGTGCGCTGCGGCAGGTCGAGGATTTCGCGAATATCGAGGGCCTCGGCGTGCAGGGTGTGGTGGACGGCCATGCGGTGATCGTCGGGCGCGCAAGGCTGCTCACGGACTGGTCGCAGCAGTTGGACGCCGACCTCGAGCAGGCCATGCACACTGCCGAAACCGATGGTAAGACCGCCGTCGCGGTGGGCTGGGACGGTAAGGCCCGCGGCGTGCTCGTGGTCGCGGATGCGGTGAAACCCACTTCCGCCGAGGCGATCTCGCAGCTGAAGGCACTCGGTCTCACCCCGATCATGCTGACCGGCGATAACACCGCCGCAGCGAAAGCCATTGCGGCACAGGTCGGTATCGATGAGGTGATCGCGGAGGTGCTGCCCGCCGACAAGGTCGACACCGTCAAGCGGCTGCAAGCCGAGGGCAAGGTGGTGGCGATGGTCGGCGACGGCGTCAACGATGCCGCGGCCCTGGCCCAGGCCGACCTCGGCCTGGCGATGGGCACCGGAACCGATGTCGCCATCGAGGCCAGCGACCTGACCCTGGTCCGTGGTGACCTGCGCGCGGCCGCCGATGCGATCCGACTGTCTCGCAGGACCCTCGGCACCATCAAGGGAAATCTGTTCTGGGCCTTCGCGTACAACGTCGCGGCGATTCCGCTGGCCATGGCCGGACTGCTGAACCCGATGCTCGCGGGCGCCGCGATGGCGTTCTCCTCGGTCTTCGTGGTCAGCAACAGTCTGCGCCTGCGCGGCTTCCGCTCCACCGCTCGATAGGAATCGGGCGGGACGGCGTCCATGTCGTCCCGCCCGATCCCATGGCTCACTGCAGAATGCCGCTATTTCCCAGACCCATCGCGGCACTTCCGGTGGCCCATGCGGCAGCGGCACTTCCGGTCATGCCCAAGAGGGAAAGCAGAATCATCGGTTCGACCTTTCGTAGAGCAACGATCAGCAATCGAAAACTACTGCGGCCCAATGGCATCCACAATCATCTGCGCGATACTCTCGGCAACCTCTCGCGACATTGCCAGTCAATTCCCAGCAAGAAAATTCGCGTTCTACCGTCGGTCACGTTGCGGAAATAGCACTGCGCCTGCACCGGTGAGCTGGTCCCATGCGTGCCGGCGACCGGTCACGATCAGGAGCAGGGCGGCGACCGGGCCGGTGATGGGGGATCCATCACCGGCGGACCAGTCGGTGTCGGTTGCGGCGAGGCAGTAGCCAGTGAATTTCTTGCGGGCGTGGAATGGGGCGCCCATTGTCCAGATTCGGTGGATGGCCGCTCGTGCGGCGGCGACCGGCATATCGCGGGTGATGCCGAGTGGGACCGCGATATCTTGGCCGTGCACCAGTAGGTCCATCAGGCGATCGGCCGGTGTGGTGCCGACCGCCGTGACCCGTGCGTCGATGCTGTCGCGCAACTCGCCGAGCAGCTGCCGGGTCGTGAGGTGGTCCGCGTGACGAATGGCGGTATCGCGGATCGCCCGGTCCAGGCTGCCGCGGGCACGGATCACATTGATCAGGATCCAACCGATGGAGGCGCGGGCCGACAGCACGACGTGCGCGACGACGTCGCGTACCCGCCAGCCATCGCACAGTGAAGGATGGTCCCAGTCGGCTTCCGACAGCGGCTCCAATAGCTCGACCAGACTGGCTCGCTCGGCGGCGACAGCCCGCCAGATCTGGTCGGTGCTCATCATGGTGTCCTCGGCCATCCGCGTATCTCCTTGTCCCGGTGGGTGTTCCAGTAGGGTAGGAACTCCACCGAGGTGGAGGTTCCAGCGAATGTGACCGAGAACACACACCGCGACGGCCTCGTGAGTATCGGGGAGTTGTCGCGAGTCACCGGGGTACCGGTCCGCACGCTCCGCTTCTACTGCGACAACGGGGTGCTGGAGTCGCGGCGCAGCGGAGGCGGGCACCGATTGTTCGATCCGGCGACCACGGTCGATCAGGTGTTGCTGGTGCGTCGGCTTCGCACGCTCGGGCTGAGCCTGTCGGCAATCATCGAGGTTCTGACCGGCAGCCGGTCGATCGCCGATGCGATCGCCGCGGAACGCGCCGCACTCGACACCGAACTCGGCGTACTGTCGTGGCGGCGTGCATCGCTACGCGCGGTCGAGGATGCGCCACCCGCCGAACGCGCCGGACGGTTGGAACTGCTTGCGTCCGTACAAGATCGGGGCCGCGCTTACGACAATCTGGTGACGTTCTGGCGGACACTGCTCGGCCCGATCCCACCGGCACTGTTCGACGGATTCATCGCGATGAACGTCCCGCAGCTATCCGCCGATCCAACCCCTGGGCACATCGTCGCCTTCGCCGAACTCACCACCCACATCACCGATCCCGCATGCACCGCCGCGATGTCACGACAGCTCTGGCGGACGAACCCGACCCGAATCCACGACAAACTCGCACTGGTCACCGGGGTCGCCGAAGCATGCGCGGCCGTGGACTCACTCGGCACACAACCACACCCGGGCCCGGAACTCGACCGGTTCATCGACGCGCACGCCACCGCCCGACGCGACCACGACACTCCACGTCTGCGATACCGACTCCTCGACAATGCACCCGACAACAATCCACGCATCCACCGTTACTGGAAGCTCACTACCGAGATCACCGGAACCACCACCGCCGGAGCTGCTCTCTACTGGCTGTACCGAGCACTTGCACAGTGGGCCGACTTGGAGGATGACGTCCGCGCGTGACCAGCGGTAACTGTTCGACCCAACCGGAATGCGGCGATCGCGCCCGGCAGCTGCTCGGGCGATAGACGGCGGTCAGTTCTCCAACAGGCGGTTGGTACGGGGTTCGGCGTCTGAATCGTCGCGAGTCGGCCCCCAACTGATTGCACAACGGGATCAGTTCAGGTAAATTCTCAACTGATTGCAAATTGCAATCAGAAGGGATTCCGATGACACAGCTGGTTCGAGTTCAGAACTTCACCGTCTCCAGCGATGGATACGGCGCCGGCGAGGGCCAGACCCGCGAGCGCCCATTCGGCCATGCCGATCCGAGCGCGCTCATGTTCTGGGCAGGCGCCACCGCCCACTGGCCCAACCGAACAGACCCCGGCGGCACCTACGGCCTCGATGACTACTGCACCCGCGACTTCACCAACAACATCGGCGCCGAGATCATGGGGCGCAACAAATTCGGTCCGCAGCGGGGTCCATGGGAGAACTACGACTGGCAAGGCTGGTGGGGCGACGAACCCCCGTTCCACACACCGGTTTTCGTCCTCACCCATCATGTGCGCCCCTCGATCACCCTGGGGGAAACTACATTCCACTTCCTCGACGCGTCTCCGAAAGACGCACTGGTGCGGGCATTCGACGCCGCCGAGGGCAAGGATGTGCGAATCGGCGGCGGTGTCGCCACAGTCCGGGAATTCCTCGACGCCGATCTCATCGACAACATGCACATCGTCGTCGCACCAGTCGAAATCGGTCGCGGCGAAAAGCTGTGGTCCAACCCCGACGATCTCACCGACCGTTTCCATCTGGAGCAGATCCCGAGCCCGAGTGGTGTAGTACATCACTTCTTCTGGCGAAGGTGATGCGACTCTCGGCCGCACCGCTCAGCAACCCCCAGGACTGGGGGCTTCCGGCCGCATCCGGCTTCCGATTCGATCTACGGTAGTAACGACTGCCCATTTGGTGGACTTCCTAAACGGGCTCGAGCGTTGCGCGGATGCGATTTTCAGGAGAGACGCGGTATGCGATTCAGAGTTCTCGTTGCGGCGGCCGCCGCTGTGACGGTCGTCGGCACGGGAGTGAGCCTGGGGGCGCCTGCGGCCTCGGCCGCACCGATCAACAGCTCGGCCAAGGCACCGGACGGTTCCTACATCGAGAAAGTAGAGACCCTCGGCGACCGCAAGCTGCAGCTCGAGGTCCACTCCACGGCCATGGATCGGACATTCCCGGTCGTGGTGGATCTGCCCGCAGACAACTCGGTCCCGCGCCCGACGCTGTATCTGGTCAACGGCGGCGGCGGTGGCGTCGACGGTAACGCCTCATGGGACCAGAAGACCGACGCCAAGCAATTCCTCGGCGACAAGAACATCAATGTCGTCGAGCTGATCGGCGGCCGGTGGAGCTACTTCGCGGACTGGCGCGCGGCCGATCCGGTGCTCGGCGTGAACAAATGGCAGACCTTCTACACCGAGGAGCTGCCTCCGATCATCGATGCGGCGCTCGGCACCAATGGCAAGAACTCGATCGCGGGCTACTCGATGGCGGGGACATCGGTGCTGATGCTGGCGATCACCAAGCCCGGCCTGTTCCAGAATGTCGGCGCCTACAGCGGCTGTGCACAGACCAGTGATCCGGTCGGACAGAAGTTCGTGCAGACCACGGTCGAAACGTGGGGCGGCGGTAACCCGGACAATATGTGGGGCCCCGCCGACAATCCGCTCTGGCAGGCGAACGATCCGGTCCTGCACGCGGACAAGCTGCGCGGAACGAACCTCTGGGTTGCGGCGGGCGGCGGTCTGCCCGGCGCGCACGACGCTCCCGGCGACCCGTTCATCATGGGCGACGACAAGTACAACCCGATCAGCGTGGCCAACCACGTCGTCGTCGGCGGCATCATCGAGGCGGCGATGAGCGCCTGCTCGCACAACCTCCAGAATCGGTTGAACCAGTTGGGGATTCCGGCGACCTTCGACCTGCCCCCCACCGGCACCCACACCTGGGGCTATTGGCAGGACGATCTGAAGCAATCCTGGCCGGTCCTGTCCAAAGATCTCTACTGACCTGGATCACGCCGGGTAGGTGTGGATTTCGGTCGCCTTGACCGCGGCCCACAGGGGCGCTCCGATCTGAAGACGCAAATCGGCGACGGTGGCGGGGGTGACGTCGGCGAGCACGGATGGGCTGCCATCGAGGCGGATCCGGGTGGTGTTGGCGTGCTGTTCGAGCCCGACCACGGTGACCGGCCAGGTGTTTCGCGGGCTGCCCGTTGGTTGTTCGAGGTGCAGGCTCACCGCGCTCGGCGGGAACGCGACATGTACAGCGCCCTGGGCAGGCTCGGCGACAGTGAGTGCGCCACCGTCGTCGAGATCGATCACGTTGCCGTGGGCTGTGCCGCGATAAAGGTTGAGGCCCACCAGGTTTGCGACATAGTCCGAGCGTGGTCTGCGGGCGACCTCGCTGGGCGGGCCTTCCTGGATGATGCTGCCGTTTTCGACGATGACGAGGCGGTCGGCCAGCACCATGGCGTCGAGCGGGTCATGGGTGACCAGCACGGTGTGTCCGGTGTAGTCGGCGAGATGGTGGGCGAGGTCGGAGCGAACCTGCAAACGAGTGCTGGCGTCGAGTGCCGCCAGCGGTTCATCCAGCAGCAGCAGTCGCGGATCGGTGGCCAGCGCGCGGGCCAGCGCGACACGTTGAGCTTGACCGCCCGACAGCGCACGCGGTTTGGCGTGCAGGTGCTCAGCTAGGCCGACTCGCTCGAGCCAATACTTCGCGCGATCGCGAGCGGCCCGGCGGTGGTGCCCGCGGGCGCGCAGTCCGAAGGCGACGTTGTCCTGGGCTGACATGTGCGCGAACAGCAGGTAGTCCTGGAATACGACGCCGATCGCGCGCCGCTCGGCCGGGGTGAACAGCTTCGGCGGTGCATCCCACGTGTTTTCGTCGAGACGAATGCTGCCACCGGTGAGCGGGGTGAGTCCGGCCAGCGCCCGCAGCGCGGTGGTTTTGCCCGCACCGTTGGGGCCCAGCAGTGCGACGACTTCACCCGGTGCCACACTGACGGCGATATCGAGCTCGAATTTGTCTCGGGTGATATGTATTTCGGCGTCGAGTGTCATAGCGCTCCTCGCGTCCACCGGTCCCGCAGCGCGGCCAGTACGACCACCGACACGGTGAGCAGCACCAAGCTGAGCACGATCGCGTCCTCGGGATCGGTTTCCAATGCGAGGTAGACCGCCAGCGGCATGGTCGTCGTCTTACCCGGGAAGTTGCCCGCGAAGGTGATCGTGGCGCCGAACTCACCGAGCGCACGGGCCCAGCACAGCACCGCACCCGCGATCACACCAGGCAGCACCGAGGGCAAGGTGACCCGCCGGAAAGTCAGCCAGCGCGACGCACCCAGGGTGGCGGCAGCTTCTTCGTAGCGTGGGTCGGCTCCCCGCAAAGCACCCTCGACGGAAATCACCAGAAACGGCATCGCCACGAACGCCTCGGCGACGACGACCCCGGCGGTGGTGAAAGGCAGTGAGACACCGAACCATTCATACAAATGACGGCCGATGACCCCGCGCCTGCCCAATACCAGCAGCAACGCGACACCGCCGACCACCGGCGGCAGCACGAGCGGAACCGTCACCAGCGCCCGCACGAACCCGAGTCCGGGGATCTCACCGCGAGCGAGCAGCCACGCCAAGGGAATCCCGAAAACAAGGCAGACGACAGTCGCCGAGCTCGCGCACACCAGCGAAAGGCGCAGCGCCTGGCCGACTTCGGCGCTGAACAACCGGTCGGGCAGACCGCGCCACGGTGCGCGCAGCAGCAGCCCGGCCAGCGGCAACAACAAGAACGCCAAACCGCAGACGGCGGGCAGCACGAGAACGAGCGGTCGCCGCCCGCGCGTTGCCCGCCGTCGCGCCGACGTTCGGATCACGGGTTGTCGAATCCGGCTTTGGTGAATACCGTGCGCGCTTGGTCGGACCGGACGAAATCGACGAAGGCCGCGGCGGCCGCGGAGTTGGGGGCCTTGGCCAGCGGCGCGACCGGATAGTCGTTGATCGCCTTATCGGCCTCGGGGAAGTCGATGCCCTCCACCTTGTCACCGGCGGCCTTGACGTCGGTGCGGTAGACGAGCGCCGCATCCACCTCACCGAGGGTGACCTTCGTCAGTACCGCTTTGACGTCGGCCTCACGGGTGTCGGGCTGCGGGGTGACACCGGCGACCTCGAACACGCTCTTCGCTGCGGCACCACATGGCACCTGCTCAGCACACAGCGCGATCTTGGGTTCGGTCTTGCCGAAGTCGGCGAGACCGGTGATGTGGCCGGGATTGCCCTTGGGGACCGCGATTTCGAGGCGGTTGCGCACGAACGTCACCGGTGTGGCCTTGATATCGCCCGCGTCGAGGACCTGCTGCATATTCTTCGGCGCCGCCGAGGCGAACACATCGACCGGGGCGCCCTGCTTGATCTGCTCGGCCAGTGCAGAACTCGCACCGAAGCTGTAGACAACCTTGACGCCGGGATGGGCGGCCTCGAACTGCTTGCCCAACTCGGTGAACGTCTCGGTCAACGATGCGGCCGCGAATACCGTCACCGTGCCGGAGATCTTGTCGGTGGGTGCCGGATCGGACGACTTGTCCGACCCACAACCGACCAACGTCAATGCGACAGCTCCGGTCAGAGCAACCGCACTCAGCGAACGAACCATCCTCATCAACTTTCCGGGATTTCTACAACAACATGGGTGGACTTGACCGATGCGACCGCGACGCTGCCGACCTCCAGTCCGAGTTCGTCGACCGAGTCGCGACTCAGCAGCGACACCAATCTGAACGGCCCGGCTTGCATCTCGACCTGAGCCATCACCGTGTCCTTCACGATGCGTGTCACGATCCCGCGCATCCGATTCCGCGCCGAGACCGCGACCGTGGCACCCGGCTCCGGGGCCTCCGCGTTGGCCCGCAGAAATTCCGCCAACTCGCGGCCGCTCACACCCTTGCGCCCGTTGTCCAGCTGGATCGCGTTGAGTCGGCCCTGATCGATATACCGCCGCACGGTGTCATCGCTGACACCCATCAACGCAGCAACCTCACTGATCCGCAGATTCGACACAATCGGCAGCATATTGCCGTATCCACGGAATGTATAGCCGAATGCACACGCGCCAGCGGATCGTTATCCAGACCGTCACGAGGTGCTCAGGCCGTGAGAGTTATCCGAAACACGACGTCACCGACGACCTACACGACGTCGGCTAGCGATCCGACTCCGAGGTTCCGGTCGGTTTGCGGCTAGGGCCTGTGTCGAAGTAGGGGGCTCCGGTAGTAATCGCCGAAAATCGGGCGGATATGGCGTAGCTGCTGTTGGGGGTGACTTCGTGGTTGTGCTGCGGGGCGGGGTGGTTGGTCGGCGTGCTGGAGGCTGGGGTTCGTGGCGACACGGGTCTGTCGTCGGAACCTGCGGCGAGTTAGCGATGAATTCCACGGCCCGCCGTCGTCTGATCGGGTAGGAAGCTCACTCTCGAAACCTGCGAAAGAGTCAATTATGTCTGTATCAGTGCTGGATATGTCGATGTCGCTCGACGGGTATATCGCGGATTCCGATGACTTCCTCGGCGGTGAGGACGGTGAGCGATTGCACCTGTGGGCCGAGGAGACCGACGCGGCCGGGCCGCTCGTCCAGTTCCAGGAGGAGTGGAACGCCGCGGGTGCGGTGTTGTCGGGCCGGCGGACCGCGGAGCTGATGGACCACTGGGGTGGTGATCACAACGGCCAACCGATCTTCGTACCCAGCCATCGCCCGCCTGCACCGGCCGCTCGCTGGGGTTATCCGCTGGTGACCTATGTGCAAGACGGCATCGAAAGCGCGATGGCACAGGCGAAAGCTGCTGCTGGGGAGCGGAATGTGCAGATACGCGGCGGCGCTTACACTGTGCGCGAGGCGTTGACAGCGGGGGTGCTGGACGAACTGCAGGTCCATGTGATTCCGGTGTTGCTCGGTCGTGGACGTCGCTTGTTCGACATGTTGCCGTCGGAGATCGAACTCGACATCGTCGAGGTGATCAATACGCCTGCGGCTACGCATATTCGTTATCGCGTCCGACGCTGAATCCAACCCGCTTTCCTGCGGCGACCAGGACGGCCCAACGTCAATCGTAGTTGGCCCCGGTTATATTGCGGCTACGCCATATCCGCCCGATTTTCGGCGAACTACGGCGACCTGACCGGCTTGACAACTCCATTGGGAAGTCTCCGGTATTCAGGTTCGTTTTAGTCGACCACCCTTTACCGGAGACCTCGCCCATCTGCCAACGCAGACAACAACTTTCAGAACCTAGCCGACCGGCACCGTTACGCCGGAGGACGACGGGGCGCCGTGCAGGACCAGCTGGCTCGGGGTTTCGTTCTTCTTGTCGTTTTTCTTGCCGTTCTTGTCCTTGCCGGGGAGGTCGAAGGCCAGGCGGATCGTGCGGGTACTGCCGGGATCGATCTGGTCGACGCCAGGGTCGGACGCGTTGAGATCGGTGGTCGCGGTCGCATCGGGGGCGAGGGAGCGGCCGGCGGCGGTGCTCAGGCGCTGGTCGGCGATGCGGAAGACTTGGCCATGTTGGGAGACGTTGGTGACCGTCAGCGTCACGATGGTGTAGGAACCACCCGGGGTCGCCGAACCGGTGCGGCTCACGTTGGACGCAACCCC
Organism: Nocardia sp. NPDC006982; assembly: GCF_042869435.1. Taxonomy (NCBI): domain Bacteria; kingdom Bacillati; phylum Actinomycetota; class Actinomycetes; order Mycobacteriales; family Nocardiaceae; genus Nocardia; species Nocardia sp. NPDC006982. The sequence continues at coordinate 173,897 of NZ_JBIAFV010000017.1, forward strand.
GGTAACGGTGAAAGCAAAGTTCCCGTCGCGCACCGCACCAGCTGGAACCGGGGATTGTCCACCGGTTGAGGGCCGCAGCGAACTGGTCGAGGCAGCAGCGGGCGTCGTCGTGCCTGGAGCGGAGTCAGACCCGAGCTCACTGCTCAGCAGCAGCCACAGTGCCGCTGCAGCGACAAGTGCTAGACCGGCGGCGATCGGTAACCATCTGCGCACCAACAGCTTTCGAGGAGCTGGCGAGAATGTCCGAGGCTCGGGCGATTGCGGCGCCGACAGGGGCGCGGCCAAGGTCGGGGGCGCGGCGACGGCGGTCATAACGCGGGTGGGCGGGTGACTGCCCGATCTCGCTGAGGCCGGTTGCGCCGACACGGGCCCGTCCAAAGCCGCATTTGCGGCGGCGGCGAACTCCCCCGCGCTGGCATAGCGCTCCACCGGTTTCTTGGCCATCCCGCGGGCGATAACAGCGTCCAGCTGCGGCGGGACACCTCCGGCAGCCCGCGACGCACGCGGTGGTTCGGACATCAAATGCGCATGCATCTGCTGTGCCGGATCGCCGTCGCCATACGGCAGCCTCCCGGTGAGGGTTTCATACAGCACGCAGGCCAGCGAATAGACATCCGAGCGGACATCGGCCGTGCCGGTGAACCGTTCCGGCGCCATATAACCCAACGTGCCCACCACCAAACCGGTGGCCGTGAGGGCGCTGCCGTCCGCGGCGCGGGCGATACCGAAATCGATCAGATATACGAAACCGCTGGTGTCCTCGAGGATATTGCCCGGCTTCACATCCCGATGAACAAGCCCCGCCGCATGAGCGGCATCCAGGCCCTCCGCCGCCTGGGCGATGACCTCGACCGCCCGAGCAGGCAGCAGCGCACCCGACCGCAGTCGCGTGGCCAGATCGGTGCCCGCGATGTAGTCCATCTCCAAAAACAGATGACCATCGACCTCACCGAAAGCGTGAATCGGCACGATGTGTGGGTTGCGCACCTGGGCGCCCAGCCTTGCCTCGCGCTCGAAACGGCGCCGATAGCCCGGATCGGCGGAATACGCCGCAGACAACACCTTCAACGCAACAGTGCGACCGGTGCGGTCGCGCGCCAACCACACCTCACCCATACCGCCACGACCCACCAAGCGTTCGAGGTGGTAATTCCCGAACGAGCCGCCAGCGCTCTGCACCGACACACCTTGACCGTATCGCTGCCGATCCTCGCCCCCGCGACCGGGAGCGCGGACAACGTGATCTTCGGGACTGGTCCCAGACGTTGGTTCGAGGTCGAAGCGGCCGAAGCGGAATCTCCATCGTGTCCAGAAGTGTTCAGGTCGGCGGCCTGGCCGGAATCCGATGGACGCACGCTCGATAATCCCAAGGGCCGCAAGATGTCCCAACAGAAGTTCGAGCGTCACCGATGACACGTCGAGTTCGGTCGCGATCTGCTCGACAGCGGCCCCGTCACCTCGCAGCCGGTCCGGCAGTCCCAGGGTTACCGCAACACGCAGAGCCATCGGCGTGGCCAAACCCGCTAGATTTCGGATTGCGTCGACGTTGTCGTTGACGAAGGTCAACGGCGACATACCTGTCAACTGAGAATCAGATTTCGCCGGCCGCCGGGACCCCGGCCCTTTGGCCCCGAGCAGTACGCGCCCGTCCTCGATGCACACGGCGTACGCGGCCAGGCGGAAAACTCATCCGTGCACCGTATTCCGGCCACAAAGGTTTGCGAGGCTGCTCGGCCAGGTGGCTCTGTCCGTGAGCGATTACGGCAGTTATTCGCGAATCCGCGTCGCGTGTCGCCACGTGCATGCACCGAAGGTATTCGCGAATGGACGACAACAGGGTCAGATCAGCGTTTCGCGCTCGGCCGGGCTGCTACCTCTCTCGAACATCCGATAAAGCCGGATGTGCGAATGCCCATTCATGCATCGGCGCTATTCGCGCGAGCGCACCGGTGCTGCCATGATCCGACGGAACACGGCTTTCCGGTCAGGTCTCTGGTCATTACTTTGTTATGCCGGTACTGTGCGGGTTCGCATGTAGCGCAGTATCTTCGGGCGCGATGCGCAATAGTGGCCGCTCGATTGCTGTCTATTCATCAGAGCAGCAAGAGGCAGTCTCCCCCTGATGAAGTAGTGGAACTCGGTTGTTCCGAGGGCCCGAAAGGTTAGGAAAACAATGTTCCGTAATGCCCTGATCAAGACGAGTCGCGTCCTTGCGGTGAGTGCCCTGCCGTTGGCTGTGGCCGTCGTATTCGCGGGCGCGTCGTCCGCCGACGCGGGTCAGGCTGCTGCTGCGGCTCCGGCGGCACCGGTTGTTGCCCCGATCGCCGGGCTCCCGCTGGAGGATGTCACCACCAACCCCGACGCCCAGTACCCCGATCCGGTGCTGAACGGCGCGGCTGCGGGCGCTGCGATCGGCTCCGCCACCGGTTCCTTCATCGATCCCGTGCCCACCCTTATCGGCGCCGTGATCGGCGGGATCGTCGGATCGATCAACCCGGGCGTCATCCCGCAGGTGCTGCCCTGACCCGTAGGGCCACAACCTTTTTCGTCGAGTCCGAGCAGCTCGAGCTGCTCGGACTCGACTCCTTCACCGACCCACAGTCAGTCCTGCTGAATCGAGTACGCGGCCGCCGCACCGATCGCGCTGCGCAACGGATTCGCAGCACCGAGACAACCCAGCACGCCTGTAGTGATCTCTCGGCACCGCGTTCGGGACGCGCGCTGTCCGGCTGCGTCACGGCACGCCGCCCCGGAAGATCTGCCTGGGCTGATGAAGTGAGATCACCTGGCCTGCAAGGTCATCCGACGATCCATAACTCAACATGCGCTACTTTGCCGAATATCGTGCGCGCGTCATCGGCCGCTGATGTCGTACGGCCCAGTTCGGATTCGATCTGTGCGGGGTGTTCGCGTCGGGGTAAATAGCAGCGGGGTGGCCGGCGGCAGCACCCAGCGACGGCCATTGGCGAGCTCGGCTCTCTTGGTGGCGTGGCGCGATAGCGTCGCCGTGCCCGATTTCGGCGGTTTCCTGGCAATTATGTGGACGCATTTACTCTGCGGTCCAGTCCGCGCACGGGCGTCGAATGTGACGAAGTCCGAGGTGGAATGTGATGCAGGTCATTGCTCGACAAGGCGTGGTTGGGCATCGTCGTCAAATCGTTTTCGGAAAGAACCCGGTTGGAGATGCCTACATGGCCGACCACAATTTTGCTTACGACCTCACGCTGGACGAGGCACGACGGCGCAGCGCCGTCGTAGCCGCGCTCGGTGACGACTGGGATCCGGTCGCGGTGCTCGCCGAGGAAGATCTGGCATACGACATGCTGTACTCGAATCTCGACGATGAGCAGCAGCGGATCTACGACGAACTCGTCCAGGCCGGGATCCTGCCGGAACGGGCGACGCGCCAGATTGCCGACTGATCGCACGGCGCTCAGTGGCAGATCTTGTCCGCGACATCGGCAGGCACGCCGATCTCGGTGCAGTGCAGCGCGCTGCCGAGGTCCGCAGGCTTCCAGCCCCCGTCGGCCGCCACGTAGTGGAACAGGACTTGGGCTCGGTTGACAGTATTGTTGTGGGTTCCCGTATGGGCCATCGCCCATTCACCCGCACAGTCGATTCGATCCTCGAATTCGATCGGCGTCGCCAACCGCGACTCGATATCGGTGCCTCGCAACGCTTCGAGCAAAACGGCCTTGGTAACCGGGCACACCGGCGGCAAGCTCGCTGAACTCGGATCGATCACCTCCGTGGGGAAGTCACGGTCCGGTGTCACCGTGCGATCGTCGGCGCCCAAGGTGAGTGTGACAATGACCGGCCCGCCCGAGGGACAGCAGCTGGCGTCTTTACCCGCCAGCCAACGGTACTGGACCCGGACACTGCGATCGGACGAGCCGACCACCTGTGTATAAGAAGTCGACTTCTTGGTCGCGGTGCCCAGATAGCCTGCGTGGTTGAACAGCATCACGTGCCAGGGTGAGCTAGCGGTGCCGTGCGGAGTCCCAGCGAGCACCCAAAGTATGGCGGGACAAGCGCCGACGGAGGCGTCGGTGCCACTGTCCGCGTAGAACCCGTCGCCGCCGACACCAGGACCGAGTGTGCCGAGCGCGGCTGTGACCACCGCCGACTTCAAATCGACGCATCTGCCGTTTCCGGCAGTGGCAGGAGCATTGTCACCAGCAGGCTGCGTGGCACCTGGCGACTGCTGAGTGACGGGAGGCTGAGCGGATCTCGTCACGGCAACGGTAGCGGAATTCGGCACCGACGACCCGCCGGAAGGCTGCGTCGTCACGCCGTCCTGACATGCCGTTGCCAGCGTCACCGCCGCGGCCGCCACGATGATGCCGATGATCCTTTTCATCGAGTGTCCTTCCCCTCTGTACTACCGAACACGTCGCGTCCTGAATGAAAATCGTTGCGCCCCAGCTTTCATGGGCACGCCAGCAGCCGAGCCGAGCGGGAAGAACGGTACCCAGGCGATGGCGTGATCGCGGCCCAGCTCCAGCGCCGGTTCGGCGGCCCGGTCCAGCGGGTTGTGCCATGTACTCGCGGCATCAGCGTCAAACCTCGAGCACTGCCAGCAGAGCGCATGCTCCGAAAGAATCCTGCTGCGCCCTGCCCGAGAGCCCTTCGAACGCAGGCCATGCGGAGCCTCGGGGCGCGCGAGTTCGAAGTCTTCGATCTCGGTGGCTTCGGTACGAATTGCTCGAGGCGCGCAAATCCGTTGTCATGCCGATGCGCTGGGCGCAGTGATTCGCTTGCTCATTCCCGACTGGAGGACATATGCCCGAGCGGGACCGCCGAGCGTCAGTCGGTGGTCACCTTGATGATCGTTCTGCCGCGGGTGCGTCCCTCGGGGCTGAAGGCCGCGGGGGCGTCGGCCAGGGGGCGGACGG
>NZ_JBIAFV010000018.1:0-174131 GCF_042869435.1 Nocardia sp. NPDC006982
GCGGCAAATGTTTGGCAGAGCCAACTTCGATCTTCTTCGCCGCCGTGTGCTCCTGGTCGATTAGCACGCCGTCATCGAAAGTGTGCCAGAGCCACTTTCTCATGGCCACGGACAGGCTCGTCGCTGGAACGGCTCAAGGCCGAGCTGCTGCGGCGGTTCTCCGATCCCGCCCAGCTGACAGCGGCTGAAGCGCGACCTTCTACGAAAGCGTGTGCGCATACTTCGGAGAGGTGATGGTTCGCGTACATGGGACGGTGGAGATGGTCTACGACGTGGGACGACACCGATCCGCCAGCCGGTGATGATGCCGGACGAAGACTTCGATATCGAACCCCTGTCGACGTGGGAGACCGTGATCCCTGGGAGGAGGAGAACCCACGCTGAAACGCATGTGTGCTACGCGGATGAGGCATCCGGTGGCTCAGCAGCCCACTCGGTCACCGCGGCGGTGAACCGAGTCATCACTTCGACCGGTAGCAGCCTGGCCCGACCAGTTGGAGTGTGTCCCGACACGCCCGGAACCCGTTGCGGCAAAGGGTTATTCGCCGTATATGTCGATGTCGTTGATTCGGCGTTCCGACGAATGAGCCACTGGTCCAGCCGGTCCAGAGGTCCGCTGCACACTATCGCGCCCGATCCGTCGACAAGGTTCCAGCCGTAGGGCGGACTCGGCTCGCGCTCGACGTGACAGCCCGGGCCAGCGGCATTCTCGATAGCGCGCAACCACTCTCGAATCGAGGGCAGTTCACTGGCGTGCCGCTTGTCGCCTGGCGGCGTACCGGGAGTCACCGCAGGTACCGGGCCGTGACCGAGGGCCGATACCTGGGAATCAGCTCCATCCATAATTCGTGGCGAACCGCGTCCCACAGCTGCGCCAGCTTCGGCCACTGGTCCCGCGCTTGGACCAGATCCGGATACGAGCCCGGTCCGAACGTGACGATCGGCAGGGCCTCAGATGTGTTGTGTACGTTCATGATTTCGACCTGTCGTAGGTGGTTCAGTCGCCAGGTGGCCTGTAAGCCGTCGATCTCGGTCCGATGTATCTCGTCCATCTCGCCCTCCCACGTCGGGCCGATCGAGCTGGGCCCCTGGACTACCGGAGTTGCCGCTGTCGTCATTCGATCCGCGTCAGGCCTTCGGTGAGCCGCAATCAGATGCCTTTGCCGCCAACGTGTTTCGGCCTAACCGTGTGATCTCGTACCGACCTCGGCGGGCTCCGGCTACGATCAGGTTCCGGCTGGCGAGGTTGGCCACGGTTTGGCGTGTCGTCCACGCGGTGAGGCTCGCGGAAATCTTGATCTGCTGTTCGGTGAGCATTCCGCCGCAGCTCAGTATCCGTAAGACGCGCGCTTGCGGTACAGAGAGGCTTCGTTCTTGCTGGGCCATGGCGATATGGTTGCGCAGGTCGGGCTGGGTACGGAGTCTCTGAACGGGAGTCTCTGCAAGGGGCGAGAACACCCAGCATCATTCTTGGAAGTCACCTACGCTGATTCTCAGCCTGAGAATCAGCGGGTGCGCCGGTTGAGAAAGCAGGGGGCACGACTATGCCGAGACAGGCAGACCTCAGCGGCACAACACTTCAGCGACGCCAACTGGGTCGAGCATTACGGGACGCACGCCAGGCGCAAGGCTTGACGCTCGACCAAGTGGCGGCTGCAACGAAGATCAGCAGGGCTACGCTGAGCCGGATCGAGCTCGGGCAGTACGAGAAAATAAGGGACATGGAGGTCGATTACCTGTCCCGGTACTACTGCCTGCCGGACGCCCGGACCGAGTATCTGAAATCTCTTGCCAGCCAAGCCAATGCCAAAGTCTGGTACCAGGACTATCGCCATCTGATCGTGCCTGGGTTCGGCACGTATCTCGAATTGGAATCCTTCGCCTCGGACTTCTGGTTCTATCAGCCGATCGTCATACCTGGTCTGCTTCAAACGCCGGACTATGCCCGAACATTAGAACGACTTCATCGGCCAGATGACTCACTGGACGACATCAATACCCGGGTAGATCTCCGTATTCAGCGGACAAGGATACTCACGCGGCAGCACATGCCGGTTCACGCGGAGTTTGTGTTACAGGAGAACGTTTTATATGCGCTTGTCGGATCGGGCCAGATCATGGGTCCTCAGCTGCGACACATAGCCGACCTGAGTACCCGCGACAACATTACGATACGAGTGCTGCCGTTCACAGCCGGTCTCCCGACCGGGAGCGTGATACCGCCACATATCATTCTCGACTTTCCGGACAACGAGCCATCTGTGGTCTACACCGAAGCTGCCATTGGCTCAATGACTTTCGATGGCGCCGAAGACGTGAAGCGCTTTCGTGCACTCCACGAAATCCTCCAACACGCCACGCTGGACGAACAACCATCGCGGGATCGAATCAGGAAGATAGCAAGGAGATACGGTTAGTGACCATCGACCTTTCCGGCGCACAGTGGTTCAAGTCTTCGCGTAGCGGCGGCCAGAATGAATGCGTCGAAATAGCTTGGCTCTCAGGCGGACACGTCGGAGTCCGTGATTCGAAGAATCCCAATGGCCCCGCACTGACCTTCACTCCCAGCGAATGGGATGCCTTCACCGCTGTCGTGAAACTAGCAAGGAGACACGACCAGTGACGATCCACGTGTCCGGCGCGAAGTGGTTCAAATCGAGCTCGAGTAGCGGCAAGGAAGCATGCGTGGAAGTCGCTTGGCTTGCAGCCGGGCATGTCGGTGTCCGTGACTCCAAGAACCCGACTGGTCCGGCTCTCATCTTCACGCCCGGTGAATGGGACGCCTTCATGGCGGGCGTACAAGAGGGTGAATTCAACCGGCCCGACGCCTAGCCATCAACCAACATCGAGCGACCCTGGTCCGAGACAGGGCCGCTTGCAATATCTCTCGGCGCACCGGCGCAGGGGACCTATTCCATGGTGCTCAATCCTCGGGATCGGCTCGTTCCAGGTGCGCTGTATGCCGATGAGCTCGTGTCGATGAGTCCGAACCATTCAACGGCGCTTGCATTGTTCAGATGGGTTCGCGTCCAATCAGTTCGAGGACTTCCTCGTGCACGCGGCCGTTCGTGAATACGGCAGCGCCGGACGATATGCTGCGCCCTCCCCGCAAGTCACTGAATGGTCCGCCTGCCTCCTCCACGATCGGCACGGCGGCGGCAATATCCCAAGGACCGGCGGTCAGGTGGAGAAAGATATCCACCCGGCCCGAGGCCACCAGCATCGCGCCCTGACACGCTCCGGCCCAGTCCGACAGCGGCCCGCCGCCGGCACATTCGGCGAGAAGGGCGGTGGCTATGGCCAGACGCCGAGGAGGAACCCCGGCCGCCACCGGCCAGATCACCGCGGTGCTCTTACCGAGAGTCTCGGTCCCCGTTACTGCCAGTGCCTGGGCCGGGCCCAATTCCCATGCTGCGCAAGTACCGGTCCATGCGCCTGCCGTGCGTGATCCCCACCAGCGGCGCCGCAATGCCGGCGCCGAGATCCCAGCGGTGAGAACCTCACCATCGCCCTCGACTGCGATCAGGGTGCTCCACTCGAATCGTCCGGCGGCGAAGTTGTCTGTGCCGTCGATCGGGTCGATCAGCCACCGCCGTGCGGCGCTGCCATGGGAGCCGAACTCTTCTCCTACCAAGCAATCTTGGGGCCTGTCCTGCGCGAGTCGTGCGCGGATGGCCCGCTCGACAGCGTGATCGGCGGCGGTGACGGGACTGCCGTCGGACTTGGATTGCGTCGCTATGCTTCCGGCCGAGAAGTACCGCATCGAGATGTTGTCGGCGGCATCGGCCAACTGGTGGACCAATGCGAGATCATCCATCTGCGTCACAGGCACCAGAGCTTAGAAGACAAGCCACTGCCCGAGCGAGATCGACTATGCCCATGAATCGCTTGGCGCACTTCGAGAAAGCGCACGGAAATGCCGCTGTCCGAACCGGCCATGCTGCGGCAGCGTGTGATCGAAGCCATGCCCGATTCAGGATTGTTCCCTGCTCGTCGAAAACCCTTTCCGAATTGAGTGCATCACGATTGCGGGCGTCACGCTGGTCGCGGCGCTGCGGCCTGCCCGCTCGCGCAACCCGGAAGGAACCGGCTGTCGAATTATAGGCCCGTGACTATGCCGATCAGCCTGCGGGCAGGCCGATTTGGTCACGCTCGAGCACGCCACGCAGCTGCGAAAGGGCCTGCGCGACAGCCGATAACGAAGAACCAGCGAGGGTGGTGCCGAGCAACTGGACCAGCCGCTCGGAGAAGGTTTCCTCCGCTGCCTCGACCACACGCACACCGGCATCGGTCAGGGCCAGAAGCGACGACCGGCGATCCGAAGGATTCGGTTGCCGCACAACCCATCCCTGTTTCTCCAAGCGGTCGACACCTTTGCTGATCGCCCCCACGCCCGCGGCGAACTCGCTCGCGAGGTCCGCCACTCGGGCCCCAGGGTGATCACGCAGGAAGCGCAGGGATTCGAATTGCGAGGTGGCGATCCCGTGCCGCTCGCGCAGGCGATCGTTGAGCGCGTTGTACAGCCGCGTCTCACACCGGACGAGATCGGTGAACAAGCCCGGCAGGTCGACGGCATCGCCTCGCGATTTATATTCCATGACATATACTGTAAAGGAAGATACTTCTCAGGAAGGTGCATATGAGCCGGGAACAACGTGCGAAGATCGACGCGCTGCTGCGGCAGCCGCGGCCTGCTGGGCTCGGATCGGTCGAGGAGATCCGCGCCGCATTCCGAGCGCTGATGGCTCAGATGAGCGTGCCGACCGGGATACGCACCCGAACCATGACACTCGGCGACCGGCCCGCCGTGCTCGTCGAACCGGTGAACACTGCGCGAGCCGGGACGATCCTCTATTTCCACGGAGGCGGCTTCGTCTACGGTTCACCCGACACGGCCATGTCGCTGACCGCGAACCTGGTGACCCGAACCAGATTCCGCGCCTTCTCGCTGGACTATCGGCTGGCGCCGGAACACCCGTTCCCGGCCGCGATCGACGACGCGCTGGGTGCCTACCGAGCGTTGCTCGACAGCGGTGAACAGCCCTCGGCCATCGCGTTCGCGGGCGACTCCGCCGGCGGCGGTCTGACCGTCACCACCTGCCTCGCAGCCCGCGACGCGGGCTTGCCCCTGCCCGCCGCGATCGTGGCGTTCTCACCCGGTCTCGACATGACCCGCACGGGCCGAAGCATGGATACCAGAGCGGGGATCGACCCGTTGTTCACCCGCGAGAGCCTGGAACACACCGGTGCCATGTACCTCGCGGGTCAGGACCCGCACCAACCTCTGCTCAGCCCGGCAACACTCGCCGACCTCAGCGGCTTTCCCCCGATGCTGCTGCAGGCAGGCACCAACGAAATGATCCTGGATGATTCCACCCGCCTGGCCGCACGCGCGCGAGCGGCCAACGTGGACGTCATCCTGGACATCACCGCAGACGTACCTCACGTGTTCCAGTCCTTCACAGGCGTCCTCGACGAAGCAGACGAAGCCCTGGACCGCGCAGCGCTGTTCCTCGGCCAGCGCATCCGCGGCCGAGCCATCGAGAACTAGCCTGGGAACTTGAAATCTGTTGCCCAACAAATCCTCTCATCTTCTCACAACCGCCGTCGAGCTCGGGCTCACCGCGCTCTCAGTGGCGGTCGATCGCATGTATGCCCAGGCTGATCGAAGCTCCCGTGAACTCAACGGCGACGCACCAAAGTGCCGCATACCGCGCTGTTCAGGCGGGCCGTTCAAGGCTGATTCGGAACTCGTGCTCATATCGATTACCGGATGCGAAGCCCGTCGAGCACGACTGCGATCAATTGGTTCGGGGTTCCGCGCAGTCGGGCACGGCGTTCGGCTGCCGCGGCGCCGATGAGGAGGTCCTGCACGTCAGCGACGGCGATATCGGGTCTTACTTCCCCTGCCGTTTTCGCCTGTGAGAGCAGGGTTTCGAACGACTGGATGAAGTCGCGCCGGAGCTGGTCGGGGATGACGATTGCGGTGCCGTCGTCGAGCGCTTCGCACAGCGCCTGGTTGAGGGCTACCTCGCCGACAAGATGGGCGAAGTAGCCGCGGAATGCCTCCCCCGGCGGGGTGTCGGCTGCCGACAGCATGCGTGCTCGTTCGACGAACTCCTCGATGCGACCGATGATGACTGCCTCGAACAACGCAGCGCGGGTGGGGAAATGCCGGTACACGGTGCCGACGCCGACCTCGGCGCGGCGCGCGATCTCGTCGAAGGACACCGACGAGCCGTCGACCGACAGCATCTCCCGAGCGACAGCCAGCACCTGATCGCGGTTGCGGCGAGCGTCTGCGCGCAGCGGCTTGGCGATCGGCCCGGCATCATCACCCATCGCTCGATCGTAGCTTCGGCGCTAGAAAACGGAGAACACTCTCCGTATAGTGATTAAACGGAGAAAGCTCTCCGGTTAGTGCGGCTTCGGCCGCGACGACCCGAAACGACCACGGAGGACACAGTGGACAAGGTTGTTTTCGTCACCGGTGCGACCGGACAGCAGGGTGGGGCGGTCGCGGACCGCTTGCTCGCCGACGGATGGCAGGTGCGGGCGTTGACACGCCATCCGGACAGCCCCAGGGCTCAGACCTTGATGGACGCGGGCGCACAGGTGATCGCGGGCTCGCTGGAGGATCCCGCGACGATCGATCGCTGCGTCGACGGCGCATACGGTGTCTACAGCGTGCACCCCGGGCCGCTGGCCCCGGAACAGGACGAGGTGCAGGCCGGCAAGGCCATCACCGATGCCGCGGTGAAATACGGTGTGACGCATCTGGTCTACAGCTCGGGTCTGGGTGCCGACCGGGGCGGGCAGCCGACTAAATGGGAGATCGAGCAATACATCGCCGCGTCGGGCGTTTCGGCCACCGTGCTACGGCCGAGTTCCTTCATGGAGAACCTGATCACGCAGTCGGCCACGGTCGGGATTCGTGACGGCGCGTTGCGCACCGCCGCCGCTCCCCACGTATGCCAGCAGTTCATCGCGCTCGACGACATCGGCGCCTTCGCCGCACTCGCGCTGCGGAACCCAGATGGCTACCGTGGCCGGACGCTCGAGCTGGTCGGTGACGCGCTGACTCCGCCCGAGGTCGCGGCTCAGGTCAGCGCCGCCCTCGGGCGAGAGGTCCCCTACATCCAACGCCCGATCGAGGAACTGCGCCGGATCGACGAACGATTCGCTCGCGGCTACGAATTGATCAACAGCGGCGAAGGCAGCGTCCCCGATGTCGATATCAACGAATTGCGTTCATTGAACCCGGGATTGATGAGTCTTCGGGACTGGCTCGGCCGCAAGGGAGCGGAATTGATCCGCCCATTGCTGGATCCTCGCCCCTGACTGCCACGAACCTGGTCGGCGAGTACGAGTTCCGCCAGTTCGAAGGTGTGGCCGCCGCGGAATCCGGTGCGTCGATCGGCGCCGAGTGCCCGACTGCCGCGCTCGTCCAACTCGATATCGAGCAGCACCTGAAAGTCGAACGGCGAGAAGAACCTCGGGCGATGCGAGAAACAACAGTCGGTGCCGGGGCGCGGCCGCTGTTCGGCGGGGCCGGTGCACACCGAACGCGGCAGCTCCAGATCAAGCCCACTTCATTCGCAGCCCTGGCTATAACGGACGAACCCCGGGCGCGCAGAGCACCCAGGGTTCGTCGTGGTTATCTCAGGCCGCGGCCCAGGCCGGGCGCAGCGTATTCATCGGCGGGCGGTCGGCGAGTGAAACTTCCGTGCTGTGCGCGGTGAAGGCATCGCCGATCAGCGGGAACTGGGTCAGTGCCGCACCCGAATCCTCGACGCCGCTGCGGCCGAGCACGGTGCCGAGGATTTGGCGGCTCATCACGCCGAGGTCGGCGAGCGGGCGGTTGCGGTGGGTGCGCACACCGAGATTCACCTGACCGATCGCGGACAGGCCGAGGCGGTCGTAGGTGTCGAGGAGGAGGCCGATCTCCACGCCGTAGCCGGGGGCGAACGGCACCGAGGTCAGTAGTTCGCGGGTGCCCGCGTATTCGCCGCCGAGCGGCTGCAGCACCTGCGACAGTTCCGGACGCAATGCGGCGAGCAGCGGACGGGCCACGAGTTCGGTGACGCGACCGCCGCCGTGTGCGTCGACGGCACCGGCCTGCCGCAGCGGCCTGCGGTAGTAGGCCTTCACCAGATGCATATCGTCGACCACCAGCAGCGGGCCGAGCAGCTTCGGCACGAAGGCCGGATCCGGGTCGATGAGATCGGAGTCTACGAAGGCGATGACATCGCCGCTGGTCACCGCCAGCGAGCGCCACAGCACCTCGCCCTTGCCGGGCAGCGGATCGAGTTCGGGGACAGCCTGTTCCCGACTGATCACCTCGGCGCCCGCGGCGAGCGCGCGTTCGGCGGTGGCATCGGTCGATCCGGAATCGAGCACGATCAACTCGTCGACCAGGGTGCCGAGCAGCGGTCGAATGCTGGCCACCACATCGGCGACGGTGTTCTCTTCGTTCAGTGCGGGCAGCACCACGGAAACGGTGCGTCCACGTTTGGCGGCGATCAGTTCCTCGACCGTCCAGTCCGGGGTGTCCCAGGTATTCGTCGTCGCCCAGAGCGGGCTGTCGTGGTGATGGAAATTCATGCCAGACCTCGCAGGGTTCGTGCGGGGGGCCGGATGCCCTGTATCGCGGCGATCATGTCCACGACGCGCCGGGTTTCGGCAACCTCGTGCACTCGGAAGACTCGGGCGCCGGCGGCCGCCGACCATGCTGTTGCTGCCAATGTGCCCTCCAACCGTTCGGATAGACCGACACCTAAAGTCTCCCCGATAAAATCCTTGTTGCTCAGCGCCATCAAGACTGGCCATCCGGTATTTACAAGAACGTCTATTCCCCGCAACAACTCGAGCCCGTGGTAAGTGTTTTTGCCGAAATCATGGGTCGGATCGATCAGAATCGAATCCTTGCGAACCCCGGCCGCGGCCGCATCTTCTGCGGCGCGCTGCACGGTTTGCGTTACTTCTGCCACCACATCGGCATAACGCACCCGATGCGGACGGGTACGCGGGACCGCCCCGCCGGTGTGGCTGCACACGATGCCGACCCCGCGATCGGCGGCCACGTGCACCAGTTCCGGATCGGCGCCCGCCCAGGTGTCATTGATCAGGTCCGCGCCTGCGGTGACAGCGGCCTCGGCCACCTCCGCGCGCCAAGTATCGATGCTGATCAGTAGCTCCGGGTACTTCTCCCGGATCGCCGCGACGAACGGGACCACCCGGCGAGCCTCTTCCGCCGCATCGACAACGGTGCCCGGACCGGCCTTCACCCCGCCGATATCGACCAGATCGGTGCCCTCGTCGACCGCGCGCGCGACCGCGTCCATGGCGGCCGCGTCGGTGAAGGTGGCGCCCTTGTCGTAGAAGGAGTCGGGGGTGCGGTTGACGATGGCCATGACCAGCGCCCGATCCGTCGCCACCGGCTTGCCGCACAAGGTAGGGAGCGGCGCTACGGTGGGGCTGAACATGCCCCGACTGTACCTAGTCCTGTAACACGGCCCCAGGGAACGGGTTGTGGACGGTGCATTCTTGGGACGGGCAACAACGGATTTCGCCAGCACCTGGGTAACTTGTCGAGCGCGCCCAAAGCGCCGCCGTGCGATCGGCGCTAGTTCTTCGGCGCGCGAGCCGCGGCGACGTCGGCGGCGTATTCGTCGTACGCCGGGACGTAGCCGTCGGTCCGACCGGCGAGCACGTACAGCTCACTGTCGGCGTCGGTTGCGTAGCCCTGCTTGCGAAGTTCGACCTTGCGGCTCTTGAAGGTGGAGGTCTGCTCGAGTTCGGCGACGACCCGGATGAACAGCGGGACCGCATAGCCGGGCAACCGGGAGTAGGCCAGTTCGGCGAGCGCGCGACCGTCGAAATCGGCGTCCGGGTGCAGCGTCACCGCCGCCATGCCCGCCTTGCCGTCCGTGCCCGGGATATCCACGCCGAAGACGACCGCCTGCGAGATCGTGTCCGATTCGGTGAGCACACCCTCGACCTCGGTGGTGGCGACATTCTCACCCTTCCAACGGAAGGTATCGCCGAGCCGGTCCACGAAGGCGATGTGGTGCCAGCCCTGATCGCGGACCAGATCGCCGGTGTCGAACCACACGTCGCCGTTCTCGAAGCCGTCGCGGACCAGCTTCGCCTCCGAGGCGGCCTTATCGGTATAGCCGTCGGCGGGCGAACGATCGGTGACCTTGGCCAGCAGCAGACCGACCCCGCCGCCCGGCACCCGGCGCAGCCGACCGTCCTTGTCACGCTTGGCCTTTCCGGTCGCATCGTCGTATTCGACGATGGCATAGGGCAACGGCCCGAAGCCCGCGGTGCGATCCACCCCGAAGGCATTGACGAAGGCGATATTCACCTCGCTGGCGCCGTAGAACTCGACAATCCGGCCGATGCCGAAACGGCTCTTGAACTCGTCCCACAGCTCCGGTCGCAGACCGTTGCCGACGGCGAGCCGCACCCGGTGCTGGCGATCGGTCGGCTTGACCGGCTGATTGACCAGGTAGCGGCAGAGTTCACCGATGTAGATGAATGCGGTCGCCTGCTCCCGGATGATTTCGCCCCAGAACCGGGAGGCGGAGAACTGCCTGCCGAGTGCGAAGGCGCCGCCCGCGGCGAGCACCGACGACAGCGCGACGGTCAGCGCGTTGTTGTGATAGAGCGGCAGGCAGCAGTACAGGGTGTCGTTGCCGCGCAGGCGAATTCCGAGTCCACCGAGACCGGACATGCTCTTGGTCCAGCGCAGATGTGTCATCACGCTGGCCTTGGGCAGGCCGGTGGTGCCGGAGGTGAAGATCAGGAAGGCGCGTTCCTTCGCGGCGACCTGCGCGCAACTCGGTGGATCGGCCGGGTCCGCATCCTCGGCCGCCTGGTGCAGATCCTGCGAAAAGAGCACGTTGGCAAGGGGTTCGGCGAGCGAGTCCAGTGCCGCCTGGCATTCCTCGCCGACCACATTGAGCACGCTGTCGAGCAGTCCGAAGCTGTGGGCGAGCACCTGGTCGCGCTGGTGGTGATTCAGCAGGCCTACCGTCGCACCCAGTTTCACGGTGGCCAGCACCACGAACAGGGTTTCCGGACGGTTGGTCATTAGCACGCCGACCACGTCACCGCGCTGCACGCCGCGGTCGGCCAGCACCCGCGCGTACCGGTTCACCTGCGCGTTGGCCGCGCCGTAGCTGAAGGTCTCGCCCTCGTATTTCAGGAACGGCCGATCCGGATGCCGGTGCGCGTTGCGCTGGAAATACAGCCCGACCGAGGATTTGTCATCCGGCCGCACCATCATGCCGCGCGCGCCGCGCAGCATGGACGGTGCGTCGAATGCCATGAGCGGCAACCGCTTCGCGATATCGAATAGGCTGACCTTCTGGCGGGCGGCAGTGCTCAATGCGTCAGTTCTCCTCGTCGAGAGTGATTCCCGGCTCCTGCGTCACCTCGGATGCCTGCACCGGTTTCAGCGCGGCGAAGGCCGCGGGCAGATTGTCGACCACGGTGATCCTGGCCATGGCCGGCTGGGACACGAACTTCCGATCGTAGAGTTGGTCCAGCCAGTCGAACAGACCCCGATAGAAGCCATTGGGATCGAGCACAACCACCGGCTTATCGTGTTGGCCCAGATAACCGCCGGTCCAGGTTTCGAAAAATTCCTCCAGCGTGCCGATGCCGCCGGGCAGGGTGAGAAAGGCGTCGGCGCGGTCCTCCATGACCTGTTTGCGCTGGCGCATGGTGTCGGTGACGATCAGCTCGTCGGCATCGACATCGGCTACTTCCTGGTGCACCAGGTGTTTCGGGATCACCCCGACGGTGTGCGCACCGCCCGCGCGAGCGCCGGTCGCGACCGCACCCATCATCGAGACGTGACCGCCGCCGGAAACCAATTGCCAACCGCGCCTTGCGATCTCGGTGCCGACCCGGGCGGCGAGGGCGAGCATGGCCGGGTCGGCGGTGCTGGCCGAACAGTAGACGCAGACCGCGTATCCGGCTTCACTCACCACTGATCCTCCGTCCCGAGGGCATCGGTGTCAGTGGCCCCGTCCGCGGTGGCCAGGATGATCTGCACGACCTCCTCG
This sequence comes from Nocardia sp. NPDC006982, assembly GCF_042869435.1. Taxonomy (NCBI): domain Bacteria; kingdom Bacillati; phylum Actinomycetota; class Actinomycetes; order Mycobacteriales; family Nocardiaceae; genus Nocardia; species Nocardia sp. NPDC006982. Next base: position 12,078 of record NZ_JBIAFV010000018.1, read on the forward strand.
ACGCTATCGGTCACATGCAGCAGGCCGAGGTCACCGGGCGAGATCTTGCTGGAGCCGCCGAGCGAATCGCGCAGCCAGTCGACGAGTCCGGCCCAGTACTTGCTGCCGAACAGGATGATCGGGAAGCGGGTGATCTTGTGGGTCTGCACCAGGGTGAGCGCCTCGAACAGCTCGTCCAGGGTGCCGAATCCGCCGGGCAGGCAGATGAATGCCTGCGAGTACTTCACGAACATGGTCTTGCGCGCGAAGAAGTAGCGGAAGTTGATGCCGAGGTCGACCCATTCGTTGAGGCTCTGCTCGAACGGCAACTCGATGCCGAGTCCGATCGAGTACCCGCCCGCCTCCGATGCGCCCCGGTTCGCGGCCTCCATCACGCCGGGTCCGCCGCCGGTGATCACCGCGAATCCGGCCTGTGCCAGCGCGCCGCCGATGGCCATGGCGGCGTGATACTCCGGATGCCCCGCCGGCGTGCGCGCCGAACCGAACACGGTGACCGCGCGCGGCACTTCGGCGAGCGCGCCGAAGCCCTCGACGAATTCGGCCTGGATCCGCAGCACCCGCCACGGATCGGTATGCACCCAATCGCTTGGTCCGTGCCGGTCCAATAGGTTCTGGTCGGCGGTGCCGCCCGGTTTGCGATCGCGGCGGAACATGATCGGTCCGCGGAACTTGGGTGTCGACTTCGGCGTGCTTGCGATCTCGTTATCGGCGGCTTCGGCGGACATGGCGCCCACGCTACCGGGATACGCCGGTGAGGTAGCCGCGTAGCACCTCGGCGACCGAGCTGATCTGGGCGACCGGGACGTGTTCGTCGCGCTTATGGGCGAGATTGGGGTCGCCGGGACCGAAGTTCACCGCCGGGATACCGCGGGCGGCGAAGCGCGCGACATCGGTCCAGCCGTATTTGGCGCGCACGCTGTCGGCGCCGACCACGGTGATCAGGTCCTTGGCGGCGGGTGCGGACAGGCCGGGCAGTGCGCCCGCCGCAGCGTCGGTGAGTTCGAAATCGAGCTCGAGTCCGTCGAATACCTCACGCACATGCTCGGTGGCCTGGGTGACGGTGCGGTCCGGGGCGAAGCGGAAGTTCACATCGACCTCGGCCTCGTCCGGAATGACATTGCCCGCGACGCCACCGCCGATGCGGACCGCGGACAGACCTTCGCGATAGACGCAGCCGTCGATATCGACCTCGCGGGCCTTGTAGTCGGCGAGGCGCTGCAGCACCGGGGCCATGCGGTGAATCGCATTGTCGCCCTTCCACGACCGCGCCGAGTGGGCCCGCACGCCCTTGGTCGTCAGCCGGACGCGCAGGGTGCCCTGGCAGCCCGCCTCGATGACACCGCCGGACGGTTCGCCGAGGATGGCCAGATCGCCGACGAGCCAATCGGGGAGGTCGCGCTCGATGTGGTTGAGGCCGTTGTACTTCGCGGAGATCTCCTCGCAGTCGTAGAAGATCAGCGTCAGATCGTGCACCGGCTCGGCGACGGTCGCGGCCAGATGCAGGAAGACCGCGTCACCGGATTTCATATCGACGGTGCCGCAGCCGTAGAGCTGGCGCTCCCCCGCCTCGTCCACGAAGGTGCTCGGCACGTTGTCGGCGATGGGCACGGTATCCAAATGACCGGCGAGGATGACCCGCGTCGGCCGCCCCATATCGGTACGCGCGAGCACCACGTTCCCGTGCCGCAGCACCTCGAATCCCGTTGTCTGCTCACGCAGCGCCCGCTCGACCAGGTCGGCGATGACCGCCTCGTCGCGCGAGACGCTCGGGATGTCGACGAGAGCCGCGGTCAGTGTGATGGGGTCGGCGCGCAAGTCGAGGGTCACGGCTGCCAGCCTACGACCGCGATGTTCCACTGCGATCGGGTCCGTCGCCATTGCGGCGATGCGGTGGTCGGTCCGCGCCTCGGGCCATCGCGGTCGACGTGGCTCACCACGAGTGCGGATGGGTGGGTAACCTCTGATGACGTGAGCATTCAGGGAGCAGCAGCAGTCGGTATCGCCAATGTGACCGCGGACGGGACCGTATTGGATACCTGGTACCCGAATCCGGAGTTGGGCACGTTCGGTGACACCGGCACGAAGCGCCTGGACGAGGCGCCCGCGGAGTACGCGGCGCTGCTCGGATTCGACGAGGCGCGCGGGGTCGATGTGATCGCGGTGCAGACCACGATCGCCGATCTGTCGGCCGCTCCCGTGGACGCGCACGACGTGTACCTGCGGCTGCATCTGCTCTCGCATCGGCTGGTCAAGCCGCACGAGGTGAGCCTGGACGGGCAGTTCGGACTGCTCAGCAATGTGGTGTGGACCAACCACGGTCCGGCCGCGGTGGATGGCTTCGAGGCGACGCGCGCCAAGCTGCGTGCGCGTGGCCCGGTCACCGTGTACAGCATCGACAAGTTCCCGCGGATGGTCGACTACGTCGTGCCGTCGGGTGTGCGCATCGGTGACGCCGACCGCGTCCGTCTCGGCGCGCATCTGGCCTCCGGTACGACCGTCATGCACGAGGGCTTCGTGAACTTCAACGCGGGCACGCTCGGCGCCTCGATGGTCGAGGGCCGGATCTCCGCGGGCGTCGTGGTCGGCGACGGCTCCGATATCGGCGGCGGTGCCTCCACCATGGGCACGCTGTCCGGCGGCGGCACCACCATCATCTCCATCGGCGAGCGCTCCCTGCTCGGCGCCAACTCCGGACTCGGCATCCCCTTCGGCGACGACTGTGTCCTGGAGGCCGGTCTCTACCTCACCGCGGGCACCAAGGTCACCACCCCCGACGGCACCGTGGTCAAAGCCGCCGAGCTCAGCGGACAGAACAACCTGCTCTTCCGCCGCAACTCCACCACCGGCGCCGTCGAGGTCGTCCACCGCAAGGGCACCGGCATCGAACTCAACGCCGACCTGCACGCCAACGACTAGGCTCCCCGCCTCCCCGAACCTTTAGGCGCCAGACTCAGTCGCAACAACAATGAAATTGGCGAGCGGCGGTAGAGGTCTCAGATGCCCTCTAAAACCAATCCGGGCCCGCCCGATCCGCCGTGACGTTTGCGGTTGCAGGGCCGATCAGGGTCATCGGATGGTTCGCCTCCCGGCCGAAGATCGCCGTTGTCGCTGGTAATCGCGATATCGGCGCACCGGGCGCCCAGCGGAACCCGAATTTGGCGCTATCGGCCGCGGACGGGAGGCGCGGGACGGCCACTATCGGTAGAGGGGGACCGCCAGCAGTGTCAGCCACAGCGCGACGATCCAGGCGTCGGTGGCGATTTGCAGCCACCGCGGGGCGGATCGCACTTCCATGAAGTAGCGGATGATCAGGCGGGACTTGACCATTCCGAGCGCGACGATGGCGGTCACGAGGATTTCGTCGGACAGGTTCCCGGTGTCGTGGTGATCGGGTGTCAGGCACCAGAGGATGATGGTGATGGCGATCAGCACCAGCCAGACCGCCACGATGGTCCGGATTCCCGGCGCGAGCCTGCCCGCGGCGGGTTCGGGGTGGGTGTTCATGTGTCACCTCATGAGGTAGAGGATGGCGAAGATGACGATCCACAACAGGTCGATCATGTGCCAGTAGGTGGCGCCCTGTTCGACCATGCCGGGTCGCTGTTTGGCGGAGTCTCTGAGTTCGCGCACGACGATTCCGAGGATCAGCAGCCCGAGGACCAGGTGTGCGAGGTGGATGCCGGTGAGCACGAAGTAGAAGCTGAAGAATTCGTTGCTCATGGTGAACCCGTGAGCGATTTCCTGGTGCCATTCCACGGCTTTGAGCGCGATGAACACCAGTCCGCAGCCGCCCGCAGCCAGCACCAGCCGCTCGGCGGTTTTCACCGCGCCGCGCCGGACCGCGTTGACCGCCGAGGCGATGAACATGGAACTGGTGAGCAGCACCACGGTGTTGGTGACGCCGATGGCCATGTTCAGATGGGCTTGGGCGCTTTCGAACTGGTGCAGCGACCGGTTCCGGAACACCATGTAGGTGACGAAATAGCAGCCGAAGAAGAACAGATCGCCGAGCACCATCACCCACATGTCCAGATCGCCGGGCAGGTGCCGGGCGTCGGTGTCGCGTGGTGTGTCGCGCGCCGCGGTGGGCGCGTCCGGTTCGGAGACGGTCATCGGGGTTCCTCGGCGAAATAGAGGGCGGGGGTGGTGGGGGATTCGGCTTTGCCTGCGTTCCACATGATCGGCAGCAGACAAGCCACCCATATGCCGAAGATCGCCACGGCGATGTAGAAGGTGATCATGCCGTTCCAGGCGAACGCCCCGGAGTGGAACACCCACATCTGGGTCGCCAGCACCTCCGTCACGATCTGCCAGATCGACACGTAGGCAAACCATTTGGGAAAGACGCGGTTTCGGTCGTAGAGGATCGCGATCGCGATCATGGCGTAGGCGGCGGTGAAACACCCCAGCGACCCGTTGTAGGACAACGCGCCGGTCTCGTACAGCAGATGCAGGACCCGCGGGTCGCGCTCGGGCCGGAAAACCGCGGTCAGCCAGCACACCAGCAGCAGGTGGAATCCGGGGATCGCGCCCACCCCCATGCTCGCGATGAACGCGTACGCCAGCACCGGACCCGACGACATCCGTTTCATGTAGTAGCCGATGATGCCGTTGGAGATAGCCGCGCCGCCCGCGATGATCAGCAGCACCAGGAACCCGACCTGGATGCCGGTGTGATGCTGGTCGAACCAGTGGCGGGCCTGCAGATCGCTCACGTCCGGCCGCGGCGGCGGCGTGGCGCGGCCCAGCAGCACCACAGCCGCGGAAAACACGGTGTAGAACGCGGCGAAGGTCCAGTAGACCAACACCACGTCGCGCTTGGGCCGCGGCGGCGCCGTGACCCCGGACTCGCCACCGGGTTCGACCGGGGTCACCGCGGTCATGCCGCCACCAACTCACGCGCCTGGCGGCGGTAGCAGGACCGCAGCACGAAGAACATGACGATCATGAACAGCGCGAACGCGACGTTGCGCAGCCAGAACGACACCAGCCCGTTCCACGCCAGCGGCCCGTCGTGGAATACCGCCGCGCCCGCCGACGGCGCCATCGCGATCGCGGTTGCCACCGAATAGTGGCCCACCCACCGCGGGAACACCGGATCGTGGCGGTCGTCGAAGTACACCGCCAACGCCAGCAGCAAGAACTGGACCACCAACATCCCGATCGGCGCGATGAAAATAATCCACGCCAGGTCGTTGAGGACTTGGATGAGGTCCGCGGCCCGGTCGGGTCGGTACGCCGCCACCGCGAAGAAGATGTCCGACAAGGCGAACAGCGTAGACCCCGCCACCACCGCGGCCAGGTAGGAGAACGCGAAGATGTGGCTTTGGCGTCTCATCCGCTGCATCTGCGCCATGATCAGCACGAAGAACGGGACGATCATGATCCCGCACAGGTTGAACCCGACCATGCTGAACCGGATCATCGTCGTGTGTTCGCGGTAGAACCACGCCACCTGGTCCGCGCTCATGTTCGGCGACATCGGCGGAAAGAAGCCGGGAAACGACGCGAACAGCACAAGCAGCACGGCCGCGACCACCGGCGTCGACCACAGCACCACCTGCTGGGCCCGCAGATTGGACGCCTCCGACAGCGCCCGATCTTCGAGGAGGATTTGCATACCTGTCCCTTTTCCTACGGGCGGGTCGATCGCCTCGCCGCCCCGGACCGGCTGGGCGTCCACACACCCGACACCGAGCGTCCGTGACCGGAAGCGTCCCATCATTTCTGACCATAGTCAATAATTTTCTGACGATAGTCAGTAATATGAGAGCAGTTAGAATGCCCGGTATGTCGACAGTTCCCTCGGATGAGAAGGATGACCACCGTCAATCAAGGGCGGTTCCGGTGCGGGCGCGAGCCCAAGCCAGCCGCAGCGCGATCATGCAAGCCGCGATGGCCCTGTGGCGCACCAAGGGGTTCGCCGACACCACCGTCACCGACATCTGCAAAGCCGCGGGCGTGTCCAAGGCACTGTTCTACGTTTACTTCGCCCGGCGCGAGGACGTCCTGCTCGCGGTCGAAGTGTTCACCATGCGCGACGCGCACCAGGCGGCCCAGGCAGTGGTCTCGCGCCCGTACGAATTGGTCGACGTCATCGCCGCGGTCATCGAGACCCTCGAAAGCCGGCTGCGGCACTACCCCGCGGAACTCATCTTCGAAGCCGTGATGGAGACCTACCGGCTCGAACGCCGTGCTCTGGCCGACGACGCCGACCCCGACCAACTCACCTTCCTGTTTCTCGAACCTTTCCGCCAAGCCCAGCGGGACGGAAAATTCGCCGCGAGAACCGATGTGGCGCGCGCCGCCCGCATTGCCCAGATTCTAGTCGCCGACGCCGTCCGGACTTGGGCCGCAAATGAATTCCGCGGCGCGCCGCTGGCTCATACACTTGCCGAAGAGATCACCGCCCTCATTCTCGGCGCCGGAGCGTGAACCCGCGCACGCCAACCGTCGGCATCCCACGACCAAAGACTCGCTCACCGCGCCACCCGCCACCGACGTCGGCGGCGCGGGACGCTACGAATTCAGGCTGTCGGCGAAATGCGTGGAGTCGACGACGTCGGGTTGGCGAGGGCGGCAAAGGCATTGTTGGTGGGGACACCTCCCTTGCGCGACCGCAGCTCGTGCTTTGGACATCCTGCACCGGCCCGACTCCAGATCCCATTGCCAGTAGTCGTCTCGTTGATCCGGGCCTGCGTAAGGCCCTACCCGTGCGTGACGCCTGCTTCCAAGCCGAAGGCGATCACTCGGGTCGGATAGATGCGGATCATTTCTCGGGAGACACCGGAGATGTAAGGCTCCACGTCGGTCAATTGTTCTGCGGTGCCGCGGATTTCGAGGCAGCGGACGCGCCAGGGTTGGACGGAGGCGACGTCGTCGACGACGAAGGCGATGCGGTTGTTGCTGGCGATATTGCGGAATTTCCAGGATTTGCCCATATTCCAGCCCGCGATATCAATGGTGCCGAGTTCGGCGTTGTAGCGGAAGCCGACCGGGCTGTTCTGGGGTGAGCCGTCGGGGCGTACGGTCGCGAGCCGGCCCAGGCGCTGGGTGGCCAGGTAGTCGATCTGTTCGGGTGTCAGTGCTGCGCTCATACCGGCGACCGTAGAACCTGAACCGAAGTAGAGGTCAAGTTGTTCAGCCGAGCAGCTTCTTCTGCACCTTCCCCATCGCATTGCGCGGCAGCGAATCCACCACGCGCACCTCGCGCGGGCGTTTGTGTACCGAAAGCTGTTCGGCCACATGCTCGATGAGAGCCTTCTCGATGGAATCCGGTGCGGCACCGCGCAATACGACGTACGCGACGATCCGCTGCCCCAGATCGGCGTCGGGGAGGCCCACTACCGCAACCTCGGCCACATCCGGATGTCCGAGCAGTACGGTCTCGACTTCGCCCGCGCCGATGCGATAGCCACCGGACTTGATGAGATCGACCGATTCCCGGCCCACGATGCGGTGGAAACCATCGGCATCGATGGCCGCGACATCACCGGTCTTGAACCAGCCGTCCTCGGTCCAGCATTCGGCGGTCGCCTCGGCCCGGTTGCGGTAACCGTCGAACAGCATCGGACCGCGAACCTGCAGGCCACCGATGCTCTCACCGTCATGCGCGACATCCGCACCGGCCTCGTCCCGCAGCCGGGTCTCGACACCCGCGACGGGCGTGCCGACCCATCCGGGACGGCGCTCCCCATCGAACCGAGTCGATAGCGTGATCATCGTTTCGCTCATCCCGTACCGCTCGATCGGCGCGTGACCGGTGAGTTCGCGCAACCGCTCGAATACCGGCACCGGCAGCGGCGCACTTCCCGAGACGAGCAGCCGTGCTCCGGCCAATCTCCTTGCCGCATCGGGATCTTCGACAACTCGCGACCATACGGTGGGCACCCCGAAATACAGCGTGCCACGCGCGTCCGCATATGCCTGCGGCGTCGGCTTCCCGGTGTGGATCAGCGGGCTGCCCACCCGCAGCGGCCCGAGCACACCGAGGATCAACCCGTGCACGTGGAACAGTGGAAGACCGTGCACCAGAACATCGTTCGGCGTCCAGGCCCACGCGTCGGCGAGCGCATCGAGCCCGGCGGCAATGGCACCGCGATTGAGCACGACTCCCTTGGGCAGACCGGTGGTCCCCGAGGTGTACAGCACGAATGCCGGTGTGGCGGCATCGGGTTCGGGATATGTATGCCACGAGCGCGCGTGTACGCGCACCGGAACCACCGGCAGATCCGTCCCCTCCGGCGCCTCGCCCAACCACGCCTGCGCACCGGAGTCGGCGAGGATATGCGCCAGTTCGGCGGTCCCCGAATCCGGTGGCACCGGCACCACCGTCACCCCGGCGATGAGACAGCCGACCACCGCGAGCACCGTGGTCACGGTCGGTCGCGCCAGTACCGCCACCCGATCGGCGCGGGTGATGCGCTCGGCCACCGACGTTGCCGCACCGAGCAGATCACTGCGCGACAATGTCACCCCGTCGATGGTGAGGGCATCCGGGATATCCGCTCCCCCGGCGACAGCGAGCGGATTGAGCGAACGAAGCAGCAGCGGCGGACCGAACGACATTCGCTCACGCTACTTCGACACGACACCGCACCATCAAGCTCCCCCTCGACGTGAACGTGGCGGTTGACACACCCATGAGACGGTGAGAACGTCTAGGCAATTCCTTCTCAACGATGAGAACGGGGTCGACATGACCAGCCCGTTTCGCAAACCCGCGTCCACACCCGCCGAGGACGCCTTCGATATCGAGCGATACCTCGATGGTGTCGCCGCGTTCTTCGGCGGAACGGCGAATGTCATCATGCAGCTCAGCACCCTTCCGGTCGGCTACGGCGTGCTGGAGAGCACCGTCGACAGCGGCAAGGTCATGCTGCATCCGATCAAGCGGTTGCGCACCACCCTCACCTATCTCGCGGTCGCCATGCTCGGCACCGATGACGAACGCGACCTCTATCGCGAGGCCGTGAACCTGTCGCATCATTCGGTCAAGTCGACCGCGGCGAGTCCGGTGAAGTACAACGCCTTCGATCCCGCACTGCAGCTCTGGGTGGCCGCCTGCCTCTATTGGGGCGCGCGCGACCTCTACGAGCGCATGCACGGACCGATGCACGAGGCCGACGCGGAAGCCTTCTACCGCTACGGGTCTCGCCTCGGCACCACGCTGCAAATGCGTCCGGAAATGTGGCCCGCCGACCGTGCCGCCTTCGACGAGTACTGGACCGAACATCTCGCGAAGACCACCATCGATCCCCCGATCCGCGACTACTTCAACGATCTGATCGATCTGAAGATGCTCCCGCGCCCGGCCCGCTTACCATTCGCCCGGTTCCAGCGCTTCGTGGTCACCGGCCTGCTGCCCGAGCATCTGCGCGACCAGATGGGCATGACCTGGACCGCCGACGACGATCGGAAACTCGCCAGAATCATGCACACCGCCGGCTCGATCACCGCCCGAATGCCGAAGCAGGTCAGAATGTTTCCGATCAACGCATACCTGTGGGATATGCGCATCCGCAGGCGGTTCGGCCTGCGGCTGGTGTGATTCAGGGGGACGGCAGTCGGCGGAGCCGACGGGGTGGGTCAGCTACAGCTTGAACGAAACGACGACATGGTCGCGCGCGAACTTGCGGATCGCGGCGTCGTCGTCGAGCGGAAGAACCGTTTGCGGCGTCAGCGCCAAGGACAGCGCCGTCCGCGCGATCATCTCGGCGACCGGCTCCGGGTCGTATTCGGGCAACTTGCCCTCCCCCTGCAGCCGGGTGATGAATTCGGCCACATAGTCGCGGCCGAGCTCGAGCACCGGCGCACCCTTGACCGTGAGATACGGCAGCACGATCTCCGGCTCGGTCTTCAACAATCGGTCGAGCAGCTTGTTGCCGCGCAGTCCGCTCAGGAAGGCGACGAACAGCTCCACGATCTGATCCTCGGCGCCGGCATCGCGATCGACCTGCCGCTGCTGTGCCGCATCCACCTCCTCGACGAATTGCCGCGCCTGCCGCATCCCGACGGCCTGGATCAGATCGGATTTGCTCGCGAAGCGCCGGTAGAGGGTGGCCAGCGAAAGCCCACACCGTCGCGCGACTTCCACCATGCTGGTCCGCTTGATACCGAAGTCCAGGAACGCCAGCAGAGCGGCATCCAGCACCCGCGTCTGGTTACGGTCCTCCGGGCCAGTGCTGCGCACCAGCGCCAGCAGTCTGGTCAGCGTCGCCATAACTTTCCACCCCTATTCCGCTCCGATGACACGATGACACCGCTAGCATCGCATGCCGTCATACAGCGCCCCCCACGAACGCCCCGGAAAGCGTGATTGACACCTTTGCGAGGCAATGAGAAGGTTTATATAGAATCTTCTCATCCATCCGCCTTGATCTCGGATGGCCACAGAAAGGCGAGGTCAAGGATGACCGAACCCCTCCGCAGTGCCGATTACCTGCCGATTCCCGACCACGTCGGCCCCGCCGCCGTCGAGCCCATCACCCCGGAAACCGTCGAGGAGTACGTCGACGGAGTCGCGGCCTTCCTGGGCGGCGCCGCCAATGTGATCATGCAGCTGAGTCTGCGGCCGGTCGGGCGCGGCGTACTGGAGAGCACGGTCGACAGCGGCAAGGTCACACTGCACCCGATCAAACGGCTGCGCACCACCCTGAGCTACCTCGCGGTCGCACTGATGGGCTCCGACGAAGAGCGCGCGCGGTATCGAGAGGCGGTCAACGCATCGCATCGACCGGTCCGCTCGACCTCGGCGAGTCCGGTGAAATACAACGCCTTCGATCCCACACTGCAACTCTGGGTGGCCGCCTGCCTCTATTGGGGCATCGATGACCTCTACACCCGCATGCACGGTCCGATGAATCCCGATGTGGCCGAGGACTTTTACCACTACTGCGCTCGGCTCGGCACCACCCTGCAGATGCGACCGGAGATGTGGCCAGCCAATCGTGCGGAATTCCAACGGTATTGGGACGAGAACCTGCCGAAGCGGGGTATCGAACCCGCCCTGCGCGATTACTTCGACGACCTCATCGATCTGAAGATGATGCCGCGCCCCGTCCAATTCACCTTCGCCCGACTCCAGCGGTTCGTCGTAACCGGTCTGCTGCCACAGCATTTGCGCAATGAGATGCGAATGACCTGGTCCCAGCGCGATCAGCGCCGCTTCGATCGGCTGCTGCGGAAGATTTCGGCGGTGCACACCCGGCTGCCGAAGCAGGTTCGAATGTTCCCGCTGAACGCCTATATGTTCGACGTTCGCCGCCGCATACGACTGGGTAAACCGCTCGTATAAGGGGACCGTTTGACACGCTATCGAGGTGATGAGAAGGTTAGTACCAATTCTTCTCATCACTCTTCGATTGCCGTTGATCAACCCCCTGAAAGACGAGGCCAACGATGACCTTGCCGCTACCCGTGGAGCCGCCAGATCCCGGACCGACCTGCCGCTACGGCACCGTCGAGAACTTCGCGATGGACGAATTCTGGAGCGGCGTCGCGGCCTTCCTCGGCGGAACGGCGAATGTCATCATGCAGCTCAGCCTGCGGCCGGTCGCGTACGGCGTGATGGAGAGCACGGTCGAATCCGGCCGGATCGATGTGCACCCGTGGAAGCGGACGCGCACTACGCTGACCTACCTCGCAGTGGCACTGATGGGCACCGAAGAGGACCGTGCGAACTATCGCGAGGCCGTCAACGGCTCACATCGCGCGGTGCATTCCAAGCCGGGGGCCGCGGTCAAATACAACGCCTTCGACCCGAAGCTGCAACTGTGGGTCGCCGCCTGTTTGTATTGGGGCCTGGTCGATCTGGAGGAGCGGCTGCACGGGCCGATGGACGAGGACACCGCGGATGTGCTCTACCAGTACGCCGCCCGGCTCGGCACCACCCTGCAGATGCGACCGGAAATGTGGCCCCGCGACCGAAAAGCCTTCCAGGAGTATTGGAATACCACTCTCGCGACCAAGACCGTCGATGCCCGCACCCGCGCGTACTTCAACGATCTCATCGATCTGAAGATGGTCGCCTGGCCGTTGCGCATACTATTCGCCCGGCTGCAGCGGTTCTTGGTGACCAGTCTGCTGCCGCCGCACCTGCGCGCCGAGATGCGTATGGATTGGACCGAACGCCAAGAGCGCTTCGCGAACAAACTGCTGCGTGCGATCGGCGCCGTGCACCGCATACTTCCCAAACCCGCCAGGCTCTTTCCGATGAATCTCTGCCTGTGGGATATGCGCAGGCGGCATCGCCTCGGCAAGCCGCTCGTCTGAGCTCACCCACCCCGCCGGCTGCCATCCCTCTAGGACTTACTGACCAATGCGCGCAGAAAAAATGTGAGGTTGGCCGGACGTTCGGCGAGGCGGCGGGTCAGGTAGCCGTACCACTGGCTGCCGTACGGCACATACACTCGCACGGCATTGCCCGCGGCGGCCAGCCGCAACTGCTCGGGATCGCGGATGCCGTAGAGCATCTGGTACTCGAATCGGTCCGGGCCACGGCCGGTTTCGGCGGCCAGCTGTTCGGCGGCGAGGATGAGCACCGGATCGTGGGTGGCCACCATCGGGTAGCCCGCAGCGCCCATCAGGATCTCCAGACAGCACAGGTAGGAATCTGTCACTTCGGCGGAGCGCTGGTAGGCGACGGTATGCGGTTCCCGATATGCGCCCTTACACAAGCGGATTCGCGATCCGGACAGCTCGCGACAGTCCTCCTCGGTGCGATGCAGATAGGCCTGCAATACCGCACCGAGCCAAGGGAATTCGGCACGCACTTCACGAACCGTGGTCAGCGTTGCCTCGGTGGTGGTGTGGTCCTCCGCGTCTACGGTGACCCATACTCCGGCCTGGGCCGCTTTGGTGCACAGAATGCGCAGATTCTCGGTGGCAATGGCCGGGCCGTCGGCGGGCAACGCCTGCCCGAGCGCGGATAGTTTCACCGACACCTCGGTGCGCGCCGTGACATCTCGGAAGCCGTTCATTGCCGCCAGATCGTTGATCAGCGAAAGATATTCCGCCACCGTGGCATCGGCCTGTGCCCGGTCGGTGGTGTTCTCCCCGAGGAAGTCGACGCTGATCAGCCGATGGCTCGCGAGCAGCTCCCGCACCGCCGGAATCAACTCGTCACGGCCCGCACCTGCCACGAAGCGCCGGACGATCTCCGCGGTGACCGGCGTCCCGGTGACGATGCGTTTCATCCGCGGGGATGCGGAGGCCGCCAGAATGACCGGCCGCAGTGGATTCATTCCGACCCCATGTGCGGATACCGGTAATCACCCGGCGGCACGAAGGTCTCCTTGATCGTGCGTGGCGCGACCCAGCGCAGCAGGTTCAGCGGCGAACCCGCCTTGTCGTCGGTGCCCGAGGCGCGCGCACCGCCGAAGGGCTGCTGACCGACGACCGCGCCGGTCGGCTTGTCATTGATATAGAAGTTGCCCGCGGCGAATCGCAGTGCGGCCGAGGCCTGTTCGACGGCCTTGCGGTCCTGCGCGAAGATCGCGCCGGTCAGCGCGTAGGGTGCCGCCGACTCCACCTCGGCCAATACCGCCGCGTAGGAGCCGGGTTCGGCATCGTCGTAGACGTGCACCGCGAGGATGGGACCGAAATATTCGGTGGCGAAGGCGTCGTCGTGCGGATCGTCCACCACCAGCACCGTGGGCCGGACGAACCAGCCCTCGCTGTCGTCGTATTCGCCGCCCGCCGGGATGGCGATACCCGCCGACCTGGCACGTTCGATGGCGGCGACATTCTTGTCGTAGGCGCGCCGATCGATCAGTGCCCCACCGAAATTCGTCAAATCGGCGACATCGCCGTAGCTGATTTCGCGGGTCAGTTGCAGGAAGTCGTCACCGATCGTGCGCCACACCGAGCGAGCGATATACGCGCGCGAAGCCGCCGAGCATTTCTGGCCCTGATATTCGTAGGCACCGCGAATCAGCGCGGTACGCAAGGCATCCGGATCGGCGGACGGGTGCGCGACGATGAAGTCCTTACCGCCGGTCTCACCCACTAAACGTGGATACGAATGGTAACGGCCGATATTCGCCCCGACCTCGGACCACAGGAACTGAAATGTCTTGGTGGAGCCGGTGAAATGGATACCCGCCAGCCGCGGATCGACGAGCGCGACCTCCGACAGTTCGACACCATCGCCGGTCACCATGTTGATGACACCCGGCGGCAGTCCCGCCGCCTCGAGCAGCCGCATCGTGTAGAAGGCCGCGAGCGTCTGCGTCGGCGAGGGCTTCCACACCACGGTATTGCCCATCAACGCGGGCGCGGTCGGCAGATTGCCCGCGATCGCGGTGAAGTTGAAGGGCGTGATCGCGTAGACGAACCCCTCCAGCGGGCGGTAGTCCATCTGGTTCCACACCCCCGCGCTCGACTGCGGCTGCTGCTGCAGAATCTGGCACGCGAAGGCCACATTGAACCGCCAGAAGTCGACCAATTCGCACGGCGCATCGATTTCGGCCTGCTGGACCGTCTTGGATTGACCGAGCATGGTCGCGGCGGCGGCCGTCTCCCGCCACGGCCCGGCCAGCAGATCCGCCGCGCGCAGGAAGACGGCAGCCCGCTCGTCGAAGGTCGTGCTGCGCCAGCCGGGCGCCGCCGCAATCGCGGCCTCGATGGCGCCATGGGCTTCCGAATGCGTGGTGTCGGTGTAGGTGCCGAGCACCTGTCGATGCCGGTGCGGGGCGACGATATCGTGCCGAGCCCCGATGCCCGGCCGGTGTTTGCCGCCGATCACCAGCGGAATGTCGATGGATTCGGCGGCGATCTCATTGAGCTTGGTGATCAGCAGTTCCCGCTCAGGGCTGCCCGGCGCGTAGGAATGCACCGGCTCGTTGCTGGGGACAGGGACTACCGTGACAGCGTCCATACCCCAAGGCTATCGCCGTTCCCGGGTCATCGGGCCCGACTGCGGGACGTGTCAGGCCAGGCGTTGCGCCGCCGCCTCGATCCGTTCGTCGGAAGCGGTCAGCGCTATGCGCACGTACTCCCCCGCGCCGGGTCCGTAGAAGTCACCCGGTGCGGCGAGGATGCCGCGCTCGGCCAGCCAGGCCAGGGTGGTGCGGCACGGTTCACCCCTGGTAGACCACAGGTAGAGGCCCGCTTCGGAGTGATCGATGCGGAAACCGGCTGCCTGCAAGGCCTTTCGCAGCACCTCGCGACGCGCACGGTAGCGCTCACGTTGCACTGCCTCGTGGGTGTCGTCACCGAGTGCGGCGGTCATCGCCGCCTGGATCGGGAACGGCACCATCATGCCGGAGTGCTTGCGCACCTCGAGCAATTCGGCGACGAGTTCCGCATCGCCCACCACGAATCCGGCGCGGTAGCTGGCCAGGTTGGAGGTCTTCGACAGCGAGTGCACCGCGAGCAGGCCGGTGTGGTCGCCGTCGCACACCTGCGGATCGAGGATCGAGACGGCGCGACCCTCCCATGCCAAGCCCAAATAGCACTCGTCGGAGGCCACGACCGCGCCGCGCTCACGCGCGAACTGCACCACCTTGCGCAGATGCTCGACACCGAGCACCTTGCCCGTCGGGTTCGATGGGGAGTTCACATAGATAAGGGCGGGCGATTGCGGACCCAACTGGGTCAGGCCATCCGCTCGCACCACTGTGGTACCGGCCAGCAGCGCACCCACCTCGTAAGTCGGGTAGGCGACCTCCGGGATGACGACCAGATCGTCCGCACCGAGCCCGAGCAGCCGCGGCAGTCCGGCGATCAGCTCCTTGGTGCCGATCACCGGCAGCACCGCGGCCGGGTCGAGTCCGGTGATCCCGTAGCGCCGCTTCAATGCATCGACCGCCGCGGCCCGCAGTTCGGGCGTGCCGTGCGTAGTCGGATATCCGGGCACGTCAGCGACCGAACTCAATGCCGCACGGATCAGCGGGTCCACCGGATCGACCGGGGTGCCGACCGAAAGGTCGACGATCCCGTCCGGATGCGCGGCGGCCTCGGCCTTCACCGACGCGATGGTGTCCCATGGAAAATCGGGCAGCAGAGCGCTGACCCGGCGACGCGGTGACACAGAACTCACTCGGTACCTAATTACTCATTCAGTCGCCATCGGCGGCAGCTCTTTGATGAACGGCGGGTCGTAATCCACCTTGCCGACCTTCGTCGCACCGCCGGGCGAACCCAGCTCGTCGAAGAAGTCGACATTGGCGTTGACGTAGCCGCTCCACTGGTCCGGGGTGTCGTCTTCGTAGAAGATCGCCTCCACCGGGCACACCGGCTCACATGCACCACAGTCCACGCACTCGTCGGGATGGATGTACAGCATGCGACCACCCTCGTAGATGCAGTCCACGGGGCATTCTTCGATGCATGCCTTGTCCTTCACGTCAACGCACGGTTCAGCGATGATGTACGGCACTGCCGCTCTCCTAGTCTGTCCTCACAGGGATACTCCGCCCAGCGTCACACTATCCCGGCAGCCCACGTTACTCCGGGGCGGCCTGCCCTAACCAACTTCGTCCCGCCTGCCACTCGTTGGATATGAAACACCCCTGGCATCCGCGCCTTTGCGAATACTCCGAGCACGACGACCGGGAACCTGGTAGCGACTAGCCCACCGTCAGTGGCAGCGCCGCGGAGATCTTCCGTGGTGGCACCCCATAAGTGGTGGTCCGTTCGCGCACCGGACGGCCGATACCCTCGGCGATCTCGGCGAGTTCCGCGACGGTCTTGGCGGAACCGTGTTGCGATCCGGCCATGCGGGAGATGGTCTCCTCCATCAAGGTACCGCCCAGATCGTTGGCACCGCCGTTGAGCATCATGCGGGTGCCCGCCGTGCCGAGTTTCACCCAGCTGGTCTGAATGTTGTCGATGCGGCCGTGCAACATGATCCGCGCGAGGGCGTGCGCCGCACGGTTGTCCCGAATCGTCGGGCCCGGTCGCGCCGCACCCGCGAGGTACAGCGGTGCGCTCTGGTGCACGAACGGCAGCAAGACGAATTCGGTGAAACCGCCTGTCTCGTCCTGGATTCCGCGCAGCACCCGCAGATGTCCGACCCAGTGCTTCGGATTGTCGACGTGGCCGTACATCATCGTGGAACTCGAACGCACGCCGACCTGATGTGCGGTGGTGATCACCTCGACCCATGCAGAGGTCGGCAGTTTGCCCTTGGTGAGCACCCAGCGCACCTCGTCGTCGAGGATTTCCGCGGCCGTACCGGGAATCGTGTCCAGCCCGGCTTCCTTCAGCGCGGCCAGCCAGTCGCGAATGCTCTGCCCGCCACGGGACGCGCCGTTCACGATCTCCATCGGGCTGAACGCGTGCACATGCATCGATGGCACCCGCTGTTTGATCGCGCGCACCAGATCGGCGTAGCCGGTGACCGGGAGGTCCGGATCGATGCCGCCCTGCATGCAGATTTCGGTCGCGCCGTCGACATGCGCCTCCCAGGCGCGGTCGGCGACCTCGTCCATGCTCAGGGTGAAGGCGTCGGCATCACCCTTGCGCTGGGCGAATGCGCAGAAGCGGCAGCCGGTGTAGCAGATATTGGTGAAGTTGATATTCCGGTTCACCACGTAGGTGACATCGTCGCCGTTGACGTCGCGGCGCAGCTGGTCGGCGAGTGCGGCCACCGCATCCAGCGCTGGTCCCTCGGCCGTTGCCAGCGCCAGGTACTCGGCGTCGGTGAGCCCGGCCGGATCGTTTTCGGCGGCGCGCAGCGCGGCGAGCACATCGGAATCGAGTCGCTCGGGTGCCGCGACGGCGAGGTCACGAGCCTGTTCGCGAATGGTGTCCCAGTCGCCGAAGGCCCCGACGACATCCTGGCCGAGTGCGGAATCGCTGCGGCTCTCGGTATTTCGGCCTTCGGTATCGATCGAGGTATTGAGGTCGACACGGCCCGCGGATTCCCACGACTCGTCCGGTTCCTGCCAGGGCAGGCCGACCGGGAGCGCATCCGGATTCGCCAGACCGGTCTTCGGATCGGTGAGTGCGGCGACATGTGCGCCGATGCGCGGATCGACCCACGGGTTGCCCGCGCGCACGTATTTCGGGTGCGCCGAGGTGCGTTCGACGAGTTGGTAGCCCGCGGCCTCGGTGATTTCGCGCAGCGTATCGAGGTTCGGCCAGGGCCGTTCCGGATTCACGTGGTCGGGGGTGACCGGCGAGACGCCGCCCCAGTCATCGATGCCGGCATCGATCAGTGCCTGGCATTCCTCGTGCGATACCAGGTTCGGCGGCGCCTGCACCGGAACGTCGGGGCCGAGCAGCAGCCGGGTGACCGCGATGGTGGCCCGGAACTCCTCCATACCGGCGTCGGGGACATCGCGCATGGCGGTGTCGTCCTTGGCGCGGAAGTTCTGGATGATCACTTCCTGGATATGCCCGAATGCCTTGTGCTGCTTGCGAATCGCCATGATCGACTCGGCGCGCTCGGTCAGCGTTTCGCCGATGCCGACCAGAATGCCGGTGGTGTATGGCACCGAAAGCCGGCCGGCGTCGGTGATGGCGCGCAACCGCACTGCCGGATCCTTATCCGGACTTCCGTAGTGGCAGTTGCCCTTTTCGGTGAACAGGCGGGTGGCGGTGGTCTCGAGCATCATGCCCATGGACTGCGCCACCGGTTTGAGCCGCGAGATTTCCTCCCAGCTCATGACGCCCGGATTCAGATGCGGCAGCAGACCGGTCTCCTCGAGCACCATGATCGAGACGGCGCGCAGGTAGTCCAGCGTGGAGTCGTAGCCGCGTTCGTCGAGCCACTGCGCGGCCTCCGGCCAGCGGTCCTCGGGCCGGTCACCGAGGGTGAACAGGGCCTCTTTACAGCCGAGTTCGGCACCGCGACGCGCGATTTCCAGCACCTCGTCGGGCTCCAGGAACATGCCCTTGCCCTCGGCGCGCAACTTGCCCGGCACCGTGACGAAGGTGCAGTAGTGGCATTTGTCGCGGCAGAGCTTGGTCAGCGGGATGAAGACATTGCGGGAATAGCTGATGGTCTTCGGCCGCCCCGCCGATTCCAGTCCGGCATCGCGCACCCGGGCGGCGCTGCGACACAGATCGACGAGGTCGGCACCGCGTGCGTGCAGCAGCACGGCCGCCTCGTCGACATTCAGTGTCACACCGTCACGGGCCCGCCGCAGCGCACGGCGCATAGCCGACGGCGTTGGCGGTGCGGGCGGGACGCTCGGGGTCGCTGGCTCGGTCACGCCCTCGATCATGCGCTACACATCCTGGGCTGTCTCCCTCCAGTGCTTGTGAGGGGTGATAACTGTGCGGTCTCACGCAGTATTCCGGTACGTCCGGGCGAATTATTCCCGTGCAGGTAGGTGGGTCGGAGCGGACGAAGGAGACGCCCGCGCCGTGACGTGGAACCATGGCAGGCATGTCGCAGCCGCGCACGATCATGGCCGATCCGGCCTGGCGTCCAAGCACCAAGGCCAAGCTCTTGTGGACGATTCAGGCCGCGCTCGGCTGGGTGATTCCCGTCGTGGCGCTGATCTTGTGGGTTGTCGTCGACGCCGAGCGCCGCGGTGCGCAGTTGATGGTGTTCGCGGTGGCGCTCGTACTCGCGGCGGTGAGCATCGCAGTGGTGCCGCTGTGGCGGTTCGCGGTGCATCGGTGGGAGGTGACCGATGAGGCGGTGTACACCCGGGTCGGGTGGTTGACGGTGGAGAGCCGGGTGGCGCCCATCTCCCGGGTGCAGACCGTCGATACCGAGCGTGGACCGCTGGAGCGATTCCTCGGACTGGCGACGGTGACCGTCACGACGGCGTCCTCGGCCGGTGCGGTGCGGATCTCCGCGCTCGACCTGCCGGTCGCTGAACAGACCGTCACGCGGTTGACCGAGATCGCCGCATTGCACCGCGGGGATGCGACGTGAGTTCGTACGAGACCGATCTCGCGCCGGAGACCGAGCAGCCATGGTTGCGGCTGGATAAGCGAATGTTGTTGGTACACCCCGTCAACGAGGTCGTGCGGTTCATTCCGGTGCTGATCGGGTCGGTGATCCTCGGCACCAATACCGGCAATCCTGTCTGGGGACTCGTCGCATTGGCGGTGATCATCGGCTTCGCGCTGACGCGCTGGTTCACCACCACGTATCGGGTCGGGGCGACAGACGTCGAGTTGCGGACCGGGTTGATTCAGCGCAAGAAGCTGTCGGTACCGCGGTCGCGGATCCGGTCGGTCGATATCGAGGCCGACATATTGCATCGGGTGCTGGGCCTGGCGGTGTTGGCGATAGGCACCGGGCAGCACGCGGATTCGGGTGAGACATTCAAGCTCGACGCGTTGGATGCGGATGTGGTGCCGGACTTGCGGACGGCGCTGCTCGCCCATACCGCCGGTTCGCCGGAATCTACTGCCGGACAACAGGTTCCCGACCTAAGGAAAGACCGGCCGGTGTCCGGGAACGCCCGCGAGATCGGTCATTGGCGAGCGAGCTGGGTGCGTTATGCGCCGCTGTCGCTGACCGGTTTCGCGATCATCGCACCGATTGTCGGTTTGGCGATTCAGTACGGGTTCGACCAGATCGTGGTCAGTTCGGACGCGGTGCACAGCATCGAGGACGGTAGCGCGGCGCTCATCGCCGTCGCCATCGCACTGCTGGTCGTCGCGATCGTGGTCATCGTCAGCCTCGCGGCCTGCGCACGTTATCTGACAACATATTTCGGGCTCTGGGTGCTCGATGACGACCGCACATTGCAGCTGCGCCACGGGCTGTTCACGACCAGGCAGATCACCCTGGATCTGGCTCGTTTCCGCGGCGCGACCGTCAACGAGCCGCTGCTGCTCCGCATGGCCGGTGCCGCCGAGCTCGAAGCCATCATGACCGGCCAGAGCCCGCGCCAGAAAATCCTGCCCCAGGCGCCGCGCTCCGCCATCGAACGGACCCTCGCGGAATTGCTCGTACCCCGAGGCGCCCGAGGTCACGGTGCCACGAATGAAATCGCACCGGCCGGAGATCCGGTGGGCCCAGCACCGCAACCGGAGCCGACCGGCCCGCCGCGCGCGACGGTGAGCACCGCACCGCTGATCGCGCACGGCCCCGTCGCGCGCCGCCGCCGGTATACCCGTGCGCTGAGCCCGATCGCGCTCCTCGCGGTCGCGATGCTGTACATTTCCCTTGCCGGAGAGCACTTTTCACCATGGTGGTGGCTGCTGCCCGCACTCCCGGCCGTGATCGCCGCCGCGCTGGCCGCCGACCGTTACCGCGGCCTCGGCCACGCGGTGCTGCCCGCCACCGACACCAGTCCGGCCTGGCTCATCACCCGATCCGGCTCGCTCGACCGCGACCGCGACTGTCTCGAGGCCCCCGGCATCATCGGTTGGACTGTCCGCCAATCCTTTTGGCAGCGCCGCTCCGGCATCGCCACCGTGGTGGCCGCCACCGCAGCCGGAAAGAAGCGCTACCTCGTCGTCGACATCCCCCTCGACCAGGCCTGGGACCTCATCGAATCGGCAACCCCCGGCCGCCTAGGCACCCGCTGATCGAGTTCACGCATGCGGGATCGGATCAGCTTGCCGCCGGGCGGGATCGGCTCGGGTCGGTGAGGAAGTCGCGCAGTGCGGTGGCCACCTGGTCTGGTGTTTCGCGCAATATGATGGGTTTGCCGTCGGCGGGTCCGTCCTGCCGGACATGGATCGCCCCGGCGGGAACCTGGACGAGTTCCCCGATCATGCGCCGTTCCATCATCGCTCCGCGCCTAAGTGTCTGAGACCGTTCGCTCCGAGAATAGAGCGCGACCGCACCGATCCGACTCGCGCGGTGTCGCTGACCGATTGCTGACGCAGCGCCGAGTTCAATGGTGAGCGTGGTCGAGACCCCGATATCACCGACGCGGGAGTTGCCCATCGCCGATCGCCGCGTGCGGCGGATGCAGCGGGGCGACAAATATCGACTGACCGCGATCGGTGGTTTGTCGGCGTTATCGCTGGATGCACTGTCCAGCGTGGCATACGGTCCCGAGGCGATCGTGCTGGTTCTTGTCGCGGCGGGCGCGGCGGCGGTGTCGTGGACATTGCCGGTGTCGCTGGCGATCGCGGCACTGTTGCTGGTATTGGTGCTGTCGTATCGGCAGGTTATCGCCGTGCACCCGGATGGCGGCGGATCCTATGCGGTGGCGAAGAAGGATCTCGGGCGCGGTGCCAGTCTGCTCGCCGCGGCGAGTCTGGTGGTGGACTATGTGCTGACCGTCGCGGTGAGTCTCGCGGCCGGTGCGGCCAGTTTGGCCAGCGCGTTTCCGATGCTGGCCGATCATCTGCTGCTGATCACGCTGAGCGGACTGGCGCTGCTCACCGTGATCAATATGATCGGGGTGGCCGAATCGGCGAAAGTGCTGATGGGACCGGCACTTCTGTTCATCGTCGCGATCCTCGCCGTGATCGTGGTCGGACTGTTCCGCGCGACACCGGTCGCGGTGATCGGTACCGATCTGGAACCGTTCGTTCCGTACGACACCGTCGGAATTCTGTTGCTGCTCAAGGCATTTTCGGCCGGGTGTTCGGCACTGACCGGCGTCGAGGCGATCGCCAATGCCGTGCCGTCGTTCCGGTCGCCCGCAGTGCGACGGGCCCAGCACACCGAGGTGGCGCTCGGCGTGCTGCTGTGCACGATGCTGCTCGGTTTGGCGCTGCTCATCCGTCGCCATCACGCGGTGCCGCGCGGCGATGTCACCCTGCTCGCGCAATTATCCGCGGCGGCATTCGGGACCGGGTGGCCGTTCTACATGACCAGTCTGGCCGTCACGCTGGCGCTGTGCCTGGCCGCGAACACCAGTTTCGGCGGACTGCCGGTGTTGCTGTCGCTGCTGGCGAAGGATCATCGGGTCGCCCACTTGTTCGCGCTGCGCTCCGAACGCCCGGTGTTTCGCTATGGCGTTGCGGCCCTTGCCATTCTGGCCGCCACCGTGTTGCTGGTCGTGCATGCCGAAACCCACCGCGTGCTACCGGTTTACGCCGTGGGCGTCTTCATCGGTTTCACCATCAGCCAGACCGGGCTGGTACGGCACTGGCGCGAGCAACGCGGAGCCGGTTGGATTCCGCGCGCCATCCTCAACGGCTTCGGCGCGCTGCTCACCGCCGTCGCCGCCGTGGTTCTGCTCATCGAGAAGTTCAAAGAAGGCGCATGGCTACTGCTGATCATCGTGCCCGCGTTGATGACCCTGTTCGCCCGCACCGAAAACTACTACCGCAGCGTCGCCGACCAACTCAGCCTCGGCCGAATCCCCTTCCTCCCACCTCAATCCCCGGATCAACAACCAATGCTAATCGTGGTTCCAGTTGTCGCGGTCAGCGAGGTCACCGCCCGTGCCCTGCGTACGGCCCAGGCCTTCGACGGCGAAATCGTCGCCGTCGCAGCCGAAATCGACCACGCCGCTACTCGGCGACTGAGCGCCCAGTGGAAACAGTGGGATCCGGGTGTCCCCCTCACCGTCCTCCCGAGCCCGCACCGCAGTCTCATCACCACGCTCGTCGGCTACGTCCGCGCCCAAACCCGAACCGGCCGCCAAGTCACCGTTCTCCTGGCCCAGGTAGAAGCCGTCCACTGGTACCACCGTCCGCTGCACAACCCCCGCGGCCCCGTCCTGGCCGCCACCCTCCGCGCCCGCACCGACGCCGTTATCGCCAGCCTGGCCGTTCGCCTCGACTGAGCCCACGTTGCGCCCTGAGGCCGATCCCCATAGCGACAACAGGACTCAGCGGGTGCTGAACAACCCCGCGTTTGATCGGATGTAGATGTAGAGCAGCGGCGGAACCAATCCGCAGAAAAGCAGCAACAGGGTCCGCCAGTCGCTGCCCAGCATGATGTCGCCACCGGGGCCGGTTACGGAGCAGGTCAGAAAGCCGAGGGTCCAGGCGGCTACGGGGAGGAACATTGCGCCCACGCGGTGGGTTACGGAGCGGACTCCCATCACCAGGAGGACGTTCACCACACCAGCCAGCACTGCGGACAGAGGGAAGGCGACGGTGTTGATATAGGTGGGGAGGTAGAGCACCTCGAGGGCGAGGGTGATCAGAGCGTCCAGGACCAAAACGGCGATGATCACCGGCCCCAAGGGCAGAGTGTCATGGGCGCCGTAGGTGCGGTCCGGAGCCTTGTCGAAAGTGACCCTCACGCGACCGGCGGGAAACCGAGGAGGGTGAGCAGGTGGCTCTGCATATCGACGAACGCGTACAGCACCGACATGTAGAGGTCGTGCTGTTGCTGCGCGCCAGGGCGCAGGCTGTCCACGAAGGCAGCGATGGCGTTCTGCAGATCCCAGTTGTACATGATCGGAGTCTAAGCCGAAATCACTCGCCTTCAATGGGGATGTTCGCGACGACCGGGAATTCTCCGGTATAGCCGTTGCGCTTCTGGGCGATCGCGAGCACCCGTTTGCGGGCGGCGAACCAGCCGATGATCAGCGCTGGAATGAGCAGCACGAGCGAGGCGACGGTCCAGGTGCCGACCGGATAGTCGACGCCGGTGAGCACCACCACGAAGAACAGGAATACCAGCGTGATCAGGCCGGTCCACGGCGCACCCCACATGCGGAACTGCGGCCGCTGGAGTTTGCCCTGCTTCCACCAGCGCCACAGCTGCAACTGGCACAGCACGATGGTGGCCCAGGACGCGATAATGCCGAGCGAGGCCATATTCAGCACGATCTCGAACGCGCGCTCGGGCACGATGCCATTGAGCGCGATACCGCAGAGCGCGATCAGGCTGGTGAGCATGATGCCGCCGTAGGGCACACCGTTGCCGCCCATCACCCCGGTGAACTTGGGCGCGCTGCCGTTCATCGACATCGACCGCAGAATGCGCCCGGTGGAATACAGACCCGCATTCAGACTGGAGAAGGCGGCCGTCAGCACGACGACATTCATGATGCTGCCGATGCCGGGCACTCCGAGCATGGTGAAGAAGGTGACGAACGGGCTCTCGCCGGACTTGTAGCTGGTGTAGGGCAGCAGCAGACCCAGCAGCACGAGCGAACCGACGTAGAAGACCGCGATCCGCAAGATCACCGAATTGATCGCGCGCGGCATGATCTTCGCCGGATTCTCCGTCTCCCCCGCCGCGGTGCCCACCAATTCCACGGCGGCATAAGCGAATACGACACCCGAGGTGACCACGACCAGCGGCAGAATCCCGGTCGGGAACAGTCCGCCGTGATCGGCGACGACACTCGGGCCGGTCGCCGCACCCTTGACGGTGAATCGGCCGATCAGGAATACCGTGCCGATGATCAGGAACGCGCTGAGCGCGGCCACCTTGACCAGCGCGGCCCAGAATTCCATCTCACCGAACCACTTCACCGATACCAGATTGACCCCGAGCACGAGCACCAGCGCTATGAGCGCGAGCATCCACTGCGGAACATGAGTGAAGCCGGCCCAGTAGTGAAAATATTGGGCAATCGCGGTGGTGTCGGCGATACCGGTCATCGACCAGTTCAGGAAGTACATCCATCCGGCGATGAATGCGGCCTTCTCACCGAAGAATTCGCGGGCATAGGAAACGAACGAACCGGACGACGGCCGGTGCAGCACCAGCTCACCGAGCGCGCGCAGAATGAAGAATACGAATACCCCGCAGACCGCGTAGACCACGAAAAGCCCTGGTCCCGCACTCTCGAGCCGACCGCCCGCACCGAGGAACAGACCGGTGCCGATCGCGCCGCCCATGGCGATCATCTGCAGCTGACGCGGTTTGAGGCTCTTGTGATAACCGTGATCCTCGATGCTGAGGTGAGCTTTGTCGCCGACCGCTGTCATGAACCGCTGTGCCCTCCACATTGATGTCCGAAATCACAAAGACGGTACCCGCCGCCAAAAACGGCAACGACAGCAACCCTCAGGCAACGATCAGAAATTACCGGCCCGCGAACAAGTCGTGCTCACGCCCGTCGGCCCCGACCGGACCCCGTGTACCGCGGACCAAGATGAAGTGCTCCTCCGGAAGTATCGGCTGCGCAACATTATTGGACAGCGCGAACTCACGCCCCGACGGCGCGACCGTCACCTGCGTGGCATGCGCCCGCAATGCCGCCCGCTTGGCGGCCAGCGAATCGGATACATCGATGGTGGTCGTCACCGTATGACTCGGCACGCTCGCGAGTTCTCCCGCGGCGGGCAACCGCCAGTCGCGCGGTAGTGCGCCGGGCAGCCCCTCCACGGTCCGCCGCGCCAGCGCCTCGGTGTGCAGGCGCAACATATCGGCGTCGGTGACCGTCCAATAGAACTTCGGGGTGTCCCAGCCCTGCTCGGCCGCCGCGGTCACCGCCGCCGAGGTGACCCAGTGCGCCCGAATATGGTCCGGATGCCCGTAACCGCCGCGCGGGTCATAGCCGATCACCACCTCGGGCCGCAGTTCCAGCACGATCGCGGTCAGCGCCTCCACCGCAGCGGCACCGGAATGCACGAAGGCCCGGGGATTCTCAGCCGCCGCAGTGCCCGCCATACCGGAGTCGCGCCAGCAGCCCGCACCGCCGAGGAACCGCGGCGGTCCGGCCTTCAGCGCGGTCAGCGCCTTGGTGAGCTCCGCGATCCGGTAGCCGCCCAACTGATCGGCGTGCTCGGCGGCCAGCTGTGCCCATTCGTCGCCGATCACCTCACCCTCTTCACCGAGGGTGCAGGTCACCACCGTCACCGGTACGCCGCGGCTGCGGTAGTGCGCGATGGTGCCCCCGGTGGTGATGGACTCGTCGTCCGGATGGGCGTGCACCAGCAGCAGTCCACCGGTCATGGGATCCTGCGCCACATCGCCGCATCACCGAAGATGCCGACCTGAATGGCACCGTTCAACGACGCACCGTCCACGCGCGGGCCGGATGCGGCGACCACATTGTCCTGCACGATCGGCAGCACCGTCGCCAATGCCCACAGCCGCGGCTCGGCATCGGCCAGCGCCCGGCCGACCTCGACACCGCGCAACGATTCGTCAATGGAGGGCTGAAGTCCGGGATCGCAGATGCCGGACAGGTTGCTCGGCGCCTTCTTGGCCGCCTCGATGGCGGTCTGCGAATCCCCGTTGGCGGCACCGGTATCCACCGGCGGGCAGCCGTAACGCGATGCGAGCACGGTGGCCGGATCCGAACCGGCGACCTCCCAGCCGACGATGGCGTCCACGCCGCTCTCGGTGAGTTCCTTGCCGTAGAGGGTATCGGCCGCGAGACTGCGCACGCTGGCATCGATTCCGGCACTGCGCAATTGGTCCGCTGCGGTATTGGCGACGGCGAGCGCGGTGGCGTCACCGGTTACCGCGCCGATCCGAATCGCAAGTGCCTTACCGTTTTTCGCGACCGAACGGGGCTGCGGTGCGGGTGAGGTCGGCGACTGCACCGGCGGCGTCTCCGGCGCCCGACCGTAACCGGCCTCAGCCAGCAGTGCGAACGCCTCCTCGGCGGGCGGTCGCGGCGGCGCGGTCGGTGCATATCCGGGATCCGACGGTGTCAGGATCTGCGCGCGCACCGGCTCGACCCAGCCGCCGGTCTGCCCGGCGACGGTGGCCAGCAGCGTCGGATCGATCAGCGCGGTCACCCCGCGCCGCACCCGCGGATCGCTGAGATCGCCACTGCGCCCATTGATTACGAACTGCAGCTCACGCGACTGCGGCATGATCACGGTGCGCACCGATGGGATCGCCGCCAGCTGCGCCTGGGTCGCGACACCGCCGTGCACCAGCGCCATCTGCGCGTCACCGGTGCGCAGCGAATCGGCCAGCTGCGCGGGAGTTCCGCCGCGGCGCAACAGAATCTGATCCGGAGCCGCGGGCGTACCCCAGTACCGATCGTTGCGTTCGAGCAGGATCTCGTCGCGTCCGCGGTCGGTCGATTTGATCCGGAAGTTGCCGCCCGACACCTGAACTCCCTCGACCAGACCGGTGGCGAAACCGCCGGGCTGGTCTTTGATCAGATGCGAGGGCAGCAGATTCGTGAACAGCTCACGCCAGGCCGGATACGGCTCGGTCATCGTGACGGTGACCGTCTTGCCGCCGCCGGAGGAGCTGATATCGGCAATGTGCCGATAACCCGCCGGATCGACGACACCCGGCTGGGTGATCATCTGCTGCCACAGGAACCGGAAGTCCTCCGCCGCGATCGGCGCGCCATCGGACCAGTTCGCCTGGTTGCGCAGCGTATAGGTGATGGTGAACGGCTCCTGCGCGGTCACCTCGGCCGAGACCACCAGCGCGGTATCCGGCACCCATTCGGTGGCCCCGGGCACACCGGGATGCGGTACCGGCCGAAAAGGGCTCGGCAACACCATAGAACTCACCGCGGCGGTAGCCGGTGACTGATCGGAACGCAGGTGCGGATTGAACCCGATGCCGATGTCGTCGATGGCCACCACGACGGTGTTCTTGCCGGGCTTGGCCGGTGTCGTCTTCGGGCTGTCGGTGCTCTCGATCGGTGGTGGCGGATTCGCGGTGCAGCCGGCGAGCACCATGGAGGAGGCCGCCATCATGATCAGCAACGCGCGTCGTATAGCCCCCGAGCTCACGTGCCGCACTCTACTTGCCCTACAGCGCAGCCCGGTCCCGAGCCTTCCGTCGCGACAGTTCGCGCCCGCGTTCGGTGGCACCGAGGATGACCTTGCGCACCCGCACGATCTCCGGCGTGACCTCGACACATTCGTCGGCGGCACAGAACTCCATCGCCGCCTCCAGGTCGAGCTGCAGCGGCTTGGCGAGCGTCTCCATCACATCGGCGGTCGAGCTGCGCATATTGGTCAGCTTCTTCTCGCGGGTGACATTGATATCGAGATCCTCGGCGCGCGGGTTGATGCCGACGACATGTCCCTCGTAGGTGTCCGCACCCGGCTCCACGAAGAACTGACCGCGATCGGCCAGCTGGATCATGGCGAACGGGGTCACCGAACCCGCGCGGTCGGAGACCAGCGAACCGGTGTGGCGGGCGCGAATCTCACCGGCCCACGGTGCGTAGCCGTGCGAGACCGCGTTGGCGATACCGGTGCCACGGGTTTCGGTGAGGAAGTCGGTGCGGAAGCCGATCAGGCCGCGCGAGGGAACGATGAACTCCATCCGCACCCAACCGGCGGCGTGGTTGTTCATCTGGACCATCTTGCCCTTGCGGGCGGCCAGCAGCTGGGTGATCGCGCCGAGGTACTCGTCGGGGCAGTCGATGGTCAGCTCTTCGTAGGGCTCGTGCACCTTGCCGTCGACCTGCTTGGTGACCACCTGCGGCTTGCCGACGGTCAACTCGAAGCCCTCGCGGCGCATCTGCTCGACCAGGATGGCCAGCGCCAGCTCACCGCGGCCCTGCACCTCCCAGGCATCCGGGCGGCCGATATCGAGCACGCGCAGCGAGACATTGCCGACCAGTTCGGAGTCCAGGCGCGACTTCACCATGCGGGCGGTCAGCTTGTGGCCCTGCACCCGGCCGACCAGCGGCGATGTATTGGTGCCGATGGTGACCGAGATGGCGGGCTCGTCGACCGTGATGCGCGGCAGCGCAACGGGATTGTCGATATCGGCGAGGGTGTCGCCGATCATGATCTCCGGGATGCCCGCGATGGCGACGATGTCACCGGCCACCGCGACCTCACCGGCCTGCCGCTCGACACCGATGGTCTGCAGCAACTCGGTGATCTTGACCTGCTTGATGCCGTCGGCGTGCATCCACGCGACATTCTGCCCCTTGCGCAGCTCACCGCTGTAGATGCGGACCAGCGCGAGGCGACCGAGGAAGGCCGAGGCGTCGAGGTTGGTGACGTGCGCCTGCAGCGGCGCGGTCGAATCGCCCTTGGGCGCCGGGATGTTCTCCAGCAGCACGTCGAACAGCGCGTCGAGGTTCTCCGCGGCCGGCGCGCTGCCGTTCTCGGGACGTTCCTTGGAGGCCTTGCCCTCACGCCCGGAGGCGTAGAGGACCGGCAGGTCCAGCGCGAGTTCGGCGGCCTCGGCGGCCTCGTCGTCCAGATCGGAGGCCAGGTCGAGCAGCAGATCGTGGCTCTCCTCGACGACCTCTTCGATGCGGGCGTCGGGGCGGTCGGTCTTGTTCACCACCAAGATGACCGGCAACTTCGCGGCCAGCGCCTTGCGCAGCACGAAGCGGGTCTGCGGCAGCGGTCCCTCGGATGCGTCGACCAGTAGCACGACACCGTCGACCATGGACAGACCGCGCTCGACCTCACCACCGAAGTCGGCGTGGCCGGGGGTGTCGATAACGTTGATCACGGTGACCGAACCGTCCTGGTGGTGCCGGTGCACCGCGGTGTTCTTGGCGAGAATGGTGATGCCCTTCTCGCGCTCCAGGTCACCGGAGTCCATCACACGATCGACGAGCTCGGCGCGTTCGGCGAAGGCGCCGGACTGGCGCAGCATGGCGTCGACCAGCGTCGTCTTACCGTGGTCGACGTGGGCCACGATGGCGACGTTGCGAAAATCGCGTGCAGACGACACGCCTCAATCCTCCTGCTGTTGGTATAGATGCCGGCCGACCCCTTGCAAACAGGTGGAGAATCGAAACTCACCAGGGCATTGCGGCCAGTTACACAGTACCGGCATCCGAGCGGCTCGCAGACCGCGCACTCCGCTAAGGGTATGCTAACCAATCATGGGCAAGGTCAAGGCGAAGAAGGTTTCTAGCCTCAAACCGAAGAAGAAGTGCTGTCGCAAGAAGACGCGTTGCTTGAAGTGCCCGGTTGTCATCATGCGGATGAAACGCCTGGAAGCGGCCGGTTGCTGCGGTAAGGAACTGAAGAAGGGCCTCAAGAAGGCCCGCGCCGCCTGAGCGACGAATTCGGATTCGCTGATGCCTTCGCGGCCATCGGGGTACAACTCGGATATGAGCGAACGCAGTGAGCGAACAGACAACACAGCCGCCCGAGCGGTCATGCCGGAGCCGAGCGCCGGCGAGGTGCAGGCATGAGCGCTCCGAAACTAACTGAGGCAGAACTCACCGAAGCTTTGACCGAACTGTCGGACTGGACCCGGTCCGGCGACACCATCACCCGCACGATCGAGGCCGCGAGCTTTCCGGCGGGCATCGAACTCGTGGGTCAGGTCGCCGAAGTCGCCGAGAAAGCGAACCATCATCCGGATATCGATATCCGCTGGCGCCGGGTGACCTTCGCCCTCTCGACTCACGACTCGGGCGGACTCACCGCGCTGGACGTGTCGCTGGCTCGCGAGATAGATCGGCTTGCGGCGCAATCCGATTGACCATGCGCCCGGACCAGATCACCCAGCCGTAGAGCACCAGCACACCGAGCACGTCCACGGCGCCGAGCCAGGACAGCACCCCCGGCCGCGAGATGGTCCAGATCGACGGCTGGGCGAACGAAAGCACCCACGGCACGCCCACGAGGGTGGTAACCAACCAATATCCGGCGAGCATCCGAGCGCCGGGCGCCTGTCGCAGCGGTCCGTACACCAACCACATCACCGTGGGCAGCAGCCACACGAAGTGATGCGACCACGAGATGGGCGAAACCATCAGCCCGAAAAGTTGCACGATGATCAGGGTGCCCAACCGATCGTCGGGAACCAGTGCGCGCCAAGCGAAGAAGGCCAGGACGGCGACAACTACAACAGCCGCCAGCCACC
The DNA here is from genome assembly GCF_042869435.1 of Nocardia sp. NPDC006982. NCBI lineage: Bacteria > Bacillati > Actinomycetota > Actinomycetes > Mycobacteriales > Nocardiaceae > Nocardia > Nocardia sp. NPDC006982. The sequence continues at coordinate 43,585 of NZ_JBIAFV010000018.1, forward strand.
ACGGCCCGGATTGGACGTCATGGCCGAGCAGACGACTCAGCGCACCGCGTAGGGACTGATTCCAGACCGAGCCCACCGGACCGATCCGATCCGCGTCACCGAGCAGCGTGCCGAAGTAGCGCTTGGCCTCTTTGTGGTTGATCAGGAAGCTGACCCCGACCGTCGCACCGAAAACCACCGCCGACCACACCGCGGTCCCCCACCGCCGCCGCGCCACGAAGTACAGGCCCGAAATCGCCGGTGTCAGTTTGATTCCCGCGATCACACCGATCAGGCCGCCGGACAGCCACCATCGCGAACTGCGCACCGCGAGCATGGCCCCGAGTACCAGGAACACATTGACCTGGCCGTAGTCGATGGTGGTCCGCACCGGCTCCATCCAGATGCCGATCGCGGTCCACCAGACCGCGGCGGTGCGCCACCGCGACTCGCGCATCCGCTCCGCGCCGAGGATCAATTCGAAGGCGATCCACACCACCACATACAGCGCGGCGACAATGGCCAGCAGCCAGAGCACCGCGATCACGGTGAACGGAAAATAGTGCAGCGGGAAGAAGACCAGCGCCGCGAACGGCGGATAGGTGAACGGCAGCGGGAAGTCCGGGGTCTTCTCGGCGTAGGTGAAGTCGTAGAGACCGTCGGTGAGCAGGGCCGCCGAACCATCGACATAGACGTGCAGATCGACGAGATTCATCCCGTTCTTCGTCAGCAGCATCCACAGCAGCCTGGCCAACACGGACAGACCGAGCACCGGCACAGCCAATCGGAGACTTCGGTTCAATTCGCAGGCTTTCGAGTCGGTTCCGGGAAGGCTGCGACTAGCCTAACCGGCGCCGTGACAGATCCCATCAATCCCCTGGACCGACCCCGGCGTGCGGATCGAGCCCGGAGACGGTAACTTGCGTACCGCAACCGACGATTATCACTGATAACATTTGCATCACCTTTAACTCTGGTAACAGGGAAAAAGCGCTAGCGTCTGATAACACTGATCGTCCACAACAGAAGTAGGGGCACGGCGGCTGTACAACACGGCGGTCATGTCCCTAGAGTGACCCCGAAACGATGGCTTTTTGCATCGCTCCTGTGATGTACCCGAGGTTAAGGACGGCTAGACCAGTGCTTCGCACCCGAGGATCGCGGATCGCCTTGTCCGCGCTCGCCATCGCAGCGAGCGCGTCGCTCGTTGCGCCGTCGACGGCAGTCGCGGCACCGGCCCCCGCGCCCGTTGCACCGAGGAACACCATTCCGATGGTTCCCGAGGGCGTCCCGATCGATACGCTCGCCTCGCTGGCCCCGGCCATCGTCGGCGCCATCGCCGGACCTGCCGATGCCAAGCCCATCGCGGATGCCCCGAAGAACGCCATCCTCGACCAGGTCCGGGCGCTGCTCAATGCGCTGAACCTGCCGCCGCAGATCAAGTCCACGCTGGAACGGATCATCACCTTCCTGGACGGCAGCGGCGGCGGCGGCCCGGAAGTCCCGCAGGGTGGCCCGGCCATCGCCCAGTTCCTCTACCCGACCATCGGCAAGGGCTGCATCGGCCCCGGTGCCGATTCGATCGGCACCGCACTGGCTGTCCCCGGCCCGGCCGAGCTGCCGCCGCCGGGACCGCAGGCCGGTCAGACCGGATTCGTATTCACCGCACTCGGCACCAAGTCGCCGACGCCGGAGCAGAATCCGCCGATGACGGTCCAGTGGCTGAATCTCGACACCCGTCAGTCCGGCGTCCAGCCGTTGACCGACGAGGCGCATATCAACCCGGACGGCCCGGCCACGCTTTCGGCGATCGTCAACACCGGCTCGGGCCGGGTCGTCGCGGTCGTCGGCGGTTCGCTGACCACCAAGGCCGATGACGCCGACCCGCGGACCTGCTCGTTCCTGCCGACGCTCGGCTTCTTCACCGTCGCCTAGCTGATGCTTTCGAAGCCCGGTGCCCCTGAGGGGGACCGGGCTTCGTCTTTTCGACACACATGGTGCGAATCGCCGCGATAGCGCGCCGTCATGAAGGGACTGTGGTAGACCGAAGTCATGGCGACTGTCGATGATTCGCTTCGGTCCGGTCCCTCGATCCATCCGGGTCATTCGATCCGGAGCAGGCGTTCGCGTCGATCGATCCTGTCCTTCCGCTCGGAAGGCTCGATTCTGTCCATCGGCTCGGCCTACTCGATCCTCTCGATCGGCAGCGTGGGCTCGGTGCTGTCCATCGGGGCCGTCGGATCCTTCGGCTCGGTGATCTCGTCCTTCTCCATCGGCAGCCTCGGCTCCGCCTTCTCCGGCATCTCTCGCTGGTCCCTGTTCTCTTGGCGCGGCGACCACGAAGCACCCGACAACCGACCCACGCTCCGCGTCGTCCCCGACGACGAACCCGAACTCCGCTTGGCCCCCACCTGCCACTGCCAAACCTGACGGATCAGATCAGGTGGAATCCATGGCGGCATCGGCCGAGAAGCACCCGCCACCAGTGCCACCTGATCTTGATCCCTTAGTCACCATTGGCCGTATTCGGCGGCGAGGATGTTGTTGACGTCGACGCCGATGCCGTCGATGGCGCGTTTGTCGATCTCGATCTGGTGCAGATGCGCGGACGGGTGTACGAACCCCTTGGGCGTGCCCCAATTGTGCTGCCAGTACCAGGAACCCAGGCCCGCGGCGCGTGCCAGTTCGATGGTCGGCGCATTGGCGTAGATACCGACGTTCTGTTTGCCGAGCACCGACTCCCAGCCGAGGATGTACGGCGCGATCATGGTCGCGAAATCGGCCGGTGTCGGGTTGTCGTCGATGGAGGCGTAGATCGGCCGGTTCTCCGGACCGCCCGCGGCCAGATGCAGTTCCAGGCCGCGATCGGCATGCTTCTTGCCCGCCTCCATGCCACCGCGCCAGTCGGCGGTCGCGCCCTTGCCGAACTGGTAGTTCGACACGATCGTCAGCCCGGCGGCGTGCAGTTGATCGACCTCCTTGGCGCGCAATGGTTTCCCCTCCATCCATTCGGCGCCCGGACGGCGATCTGAGACGTAACGGATGACGCCGAGGTGACCGTCATCCAGGATTGCGCCGGCGGAGGGAACACCGCCCGCGTAGTCGACGAGGGTGCCGAGCACACCGGCCGCCGAAGCGCGGGGCGCGGCGACTCCGACGGCGGCGGCCGCGGCGGTGTAGGCGAACAACTGGCGGCGAGACACAGAGATGGAACGCATCGCAGGACTCCTTCGCGCAAACCCGACATGGACAGGTAGCGTGCCCGGCGCACCTTCCCCAAGGTTCACTCGCGCGCCGGGAGCCTCGAACGTGCACTCATTTCACCATATTCACATTGGAACCGCCAGACCCACTGGAAACACGAATTCACACTTGCCACACTGGTCAACGGCTGGTTCTAGGCGATGCTGTCCAGGCGCGCCGCGACATCGATGGTGCGGCCCGAACTGTCGCTGAGTTCGTCACGCACCACCCCGGCAACCTGCGCGACGACCTGCTTCTTGATACCGGCCAACACACCGAGCGTCGCCGCCCGCATACCGCGCGCCTTGAACTCCAGCCGCAGGTCATCGGCCGCGGGCGGCGGCACATCGACGACGATGAGCAGCGGATCGGCCGCCCGCGCGGTCAGCACCAGTGGAATCTCGACGTCGGCGCGATACTGGTTGGCCTTGAGCACATCGACGGTGATGTCCAGGCTCACCGGCAGTGTCAGATCGAAGGAGACCGGCTCGTCCGAGCGATCCGTCAGCTGCGGCGTCAGAACATTGCCCTGCACCGTGACGGTGGCGGAGTCACGCGGTCCGGCGCGCAGCGGCCCGACCTCGATGGGACGGCCCGCCATCCGCTCGACGAATTCGAAGACCCGATCCCGGGTCACGATGCGGGAGAAGAACTGCTGCCCGAATTCGTCGTAGCCGATCCAGTCGAATTCGGCTTGGTCGACGTGCTCGGAACGGACGCCGTTGATGATGGCCTCGACGTCGAAGACCCGGCTGCGCCGCGCCTGCGGTTCGGCCAGCATCGCATTCACCCGATTGGCGACCTCGCGCTGCACCACCCCGGCGATCGGATCGAGCAACCACTCCCAGGCCGAATCGATGGCCTGGGCGCGCAGCACGAAGCTGACATCACGCGAGGCGATCGGCGGGATATCGATGACGATGAGCAGCGGATCCGCGGTGCGCGCATGCAGCGTGAGATCGATTTCGGCGACCGCCTCCAGCCGCATTTTCCGACCGCCGAGCAGCACCTTCACCGACATCGTCAGCGGTACGGTCACCTCGAAGGTGACGTGCGGGCCGTTGCGCAGAATGACCGGCTTGCCTACCTTGCCCTCGGCCATGAATCCGGCCAAACCCACTGGTCCGAGGGAGAACGGGCCGATTGCGATGCCGTGATCGGTCATCGCGGAGACGGCGGCGTCGATCCGTTCGGCCGTCACCGCGTGGGTGACGAATCGTTCCCCGAACTCGGCGTAGTCGATCCACACGGGATCGTCGGTCTGTTCCTCGATTGGCAGCATCAGAGTTTCCGAAACCCTCACCTCTCAACGGACAACCGACACGGTACGCGACGCAGATTCGGCGAGGTCGGGCCGACATCCCCACCCAGAGGTCCCTGTCCTGCTGATGAGGGGGTAGCAGGACAGGGACCGAAAGACGGCGCTGCCGGGCGCCGCCTAGTCAATGGTAAGTGCTAGCGGAGGACCCGCCGACAATGCATAGCCACTGGAAAGACCGGCTGAGTTACAACACTATTCACAAACGACCGAATCCCACCACCCCCGGCACCTCCACCAGTGCGAAACGATGGATCGCGACCTCGCCGAATTCGTTGCCGCCGATGGTCGTCACGGTCCCGTTCGCGGCCGTGAGCACGAAATTCGTGTGCTGGTTGAAGGGGCTCCCCTCGGCATAGAGCAGCACGTCACCGGTGCGCGGCTGATATCTCGAACCGGTCGGGGCGAAGCGGTCCGCACCCTGGTAGTACTCCTGCAGCGTGTACACACCGGGAATCCGCCACGATCCGGAATTCGGATTGGCCAGCGGTGCCCCCGCCTCGCGCAGCACCCAGCTGACGAAGTCGGCGCACCACGGTTCGTCGGAACCTTCGGCGTACTTCGGACCGCCGCCCTGCGCCTTGAATTCGCGTTCGAGAACCGCGACGATCCGTCCCTGCGTGGGGTCCAGCCCAGACCTGTCGATCGCGGGAAATATGGTCACGCGGTCTCCAGCGATTGCCGGTTGTGCGCGATCCTGCCACCAGCGCACCCCGACCACCCCCGCCGCGACCAGTGCAACCACGACCAGGCCGAGCACCGGCCACCAATACCTTTGCCGCTGGGCCACGTCGTGCTCCGACATACTCCCCCTCCAAGCGTTCAACTCCTGATCATTAGGACGAACGGACCCGCCCCGTGGTTCCCGCGAATGTGGACGAGGTTAGCGACTGTTCCGAATCTCCTGTCAGCGCATGACATTCAGTGATAGCCTGCGGTGGTCTTGGGATGCGGCGAAAACCAAACCGTATGTCGGCAAGTCGTTTTGTAGGTCGTCTAGGCGAGTTGCGTCGGACGTTAAAAGCTCGCTGGAAACCATGTAAGACCCGGCGTTGCCGGGCGGCGGTACTGCCACGAGCAGACCTGCGACTTCGGTTGCAGGCCAACCCTGGTGGAGTAATTCGTCAGGTCGTGCAAGCGTGCCACGCATTCTGACACGTTTCACGAACGGAGGTAAGGCCCTGGACACACTGTGGACGTTCGTGGTGCATCGGCGCGCACAGCTGGTCACCGATTCGTATTTGCATGTCTCGGCGGTAGTGCAGTCGATGCTGCTCGCGACAATCGTGGCCGTGCTGATCGGCATCCTGGTCTACCGCAGCCCGTTCGGATCCTCGGTGGCGACGGCGCTGGCAAGCGCCATACTCACCGTTCCGTCGTTCGCGCTGCTCGGGCTGCTGATTCCGTTCCTCGGACTCGGTGTCGGACCGACCATTACGGCGCTGGTGCTCTACGCCCTGCTGCCGATTCTGCGCAACACCATCATCGGTTTGGCCTCGGTGGACCCGGCGATCGTGGACGCCGCACGCGGGGTCGGCATGGACCGGCTCCGCGTACTCGCGCGCATCGAATTGCCGCTGGCCTGGCCGTCGATCCTGACCGGGATGCGGGTCAGCACCCAGATGATCATGGGCATTCTGGCCATTGCCGCCTATGCCAAGGGACCCGGACTCGGCAATCTGATCTTCTCCGGCCTGGCTCGGCTCGGTAGTCCGAATGCGGTGCCGCAGGCGCTGGTCGGGACGATCCTGATCGTCGTACTCGCGCTGATCCTCGATGGGATCTTCGTCATCGTCGGGCGACTCACCACCTCGAGGGGACTACGTGACTGATACCGAAATCCGCGGCGACAGTACGGCATCGGCGGTATCCGGCGTCGAGATCGTGCTCGACGAGGTCACCAAACACTATCCGGGCCAACGTGATCCGGCCGTCGATCGAGTTTCGCTGACCATCCCGGCGGGCGAAATCGTCGTCCTCGTCGGGCCGTCCGGCTGCGGTAAGACCACCACCATGCGGATGATCAACCGCCTCATCGAGCCGACCTCGGGCACCATCACGATCGGCGGACGCGATGTCACCGGCGTGAACCCGGACCAATTGCGCAGGGGCATCGGCTATTCCATCCAGCAGGCCGGGTTGTTCCCGCATCTAACGGTCGCGAAAAACGTTGCGACAGTGCCGGGTCTGATCGGCTGGGACCGCAAGAAGGTCGCCGCACGGACCGACGAAATGCTCGAGCTGGTCGGCCTCGATCCCGATACCTACCGCCATCGCTATCCCAGGCAGCTCTCGGGCGGCCAGCAGCAGCGCGTCGGAGTCGCCCGCGCATTGGCGGCCGATCCGCCGGTACTGCTGATGGACGAGCCGTTCGGCGCGGTCGATCCGATCACCCGCGGCCTGCTGCAGGACGAGTTGCTGCGGCTGCAATCCGAACTGGGTAAAACCATCGTGTTCGTCACCCACGATTTCAACGAGGCGGTGAAGCTGGGCGATCGAATCGCGGTGCTGGGCAATCAATCCCGGATTCTGCAGTACGACACCCCGGCGGCGATCCTGGCCGATCCCGCGGATGAGACGGTGGCCGGTTTCGTCGGCGCGGATGCCTCGCTCAAGCAGCTCACCCTCACCCGGGTCCGCGATGTCGAGCTCGGCAGCTGCCCGACGGCCCCGGAGTCCGATTCAGTCGACAGCCTCCGCGCCGCGCTGGCCGGACTGGATTGGCCATGGGCGCTGATTCTCGACGCGCAGCAGCGGCCATTGCGGTGGGTGTCGAGTGAGCAACTGGCACAGGCGAATTCGTTGCGTGATGTCGGCTCTTCGGTCGGTGAGCAGCTGTCACTGCAATCGACGCTGCAGGATGCGTTGGAGGCCTTGCTCGCCGAGCAGACCGCCACCGCGGTCGTCACCGGTCGGCGCGGTGAATACGCCGGATTGATCACGATCGATACGCTCGTCGGCCATCTGTCGGCCATGCGCGCCACGCATGCGGGCGCGGAGACGGATGCGACGACATGACCACGGCGACCACCGCACCGGCCACGGCATCGCCGACGACACTGCGTCGGGCCGAACGCATTCGGCTGCTGGTCCAACCGGCGCTCGTGCTGGTGCTCGCCGCGGGTGTGCTGGTGTGGGCATTCCGGCGCGATCTCACCGTCACCCAGCAGGCCAGTATCAGCGTTTCCAATATCGCGACCGTCACCTGGCAGCATGTGCTGATCACCGCGACGGTCGTGGTGATCGTCGTCGCGGTGGCGGTACCGCTGGGCACATTGCTTACGCGCCCCGGATATCGCCGTCTGGCACCGCTTTTCGTCGGTATCGCCAATATCGGCGCCGCCGCACCCGCGATCGGCCTGATCGTGCTGTTCTACCTCGCCACCCGCACCACCGGGTTCTGGATCGGCGTCGCGCCGATCGCCTTCTATTCGCTGCTTCCGGTGCTGCGCAATACGATCCTGGGCTACCAGCAGGTGGATCCCGCGGTCATCGATGCCGGACGCGGCCAGGGCATGTCGGCGCTGACGGTATTGCGCCGCATCGAATTTCCGCTCGCCATCCCGTATATCCTTGCCGGGCTGCGTACCTCGCTGGTGCTGGCCGTCGGCACCGCGACACTGTCGTTCCTGGTGAGCGCGGGTGGTCTCGGCATCCTGATCGATACCGGGTACAAGTTGCGCGATAACGTCACGCTGGTGGTCGGAGCCGTCCTCGCGGTCGCGCTGGCGCTGCTCGTCGACTGGCTCGGTGCGTTGGCCGAACAGTACCTGGGGCCGAGGGGGTTGAAGTGAGGGCGTGGGTGCTGGGCCTTGCGGCCGTATTCGTATTGAGCGCCTGCGGATTACAGTCCGGGAGCGCGGTGCCGCTGCGGGTGGGCCCCGGCAGTATACGTCCCGTGCCCGAGCTCGACGGTGTCTCGATTACGGTGGGTTCCAAGGACTTCACCGAGCAGAACATCCTGGGATATCTCATCGAATTCGCCCTGTCCGCAGCGGGTGCGCAGGTCCGGGATCTGACGAATATCCAGGGCTCCAACAGTGTTCGCGATGCCCAGCTGCACGGTCAGATCGATATCTCCTACGAATACACCGGCACCGGGTGGATCAACTATCTCGGCAACGAGACACCGGTTCCGGATGAGGTCGGACAGTTCGAGGCGGTGCGCGACGCGGATCTGGCCGCGCACGGCATCGTGTGGACGGATATGGCCCCCATGAACAACACCTACGCGCTGGTGATGAGCGCCGGCACCGCGAAGGAGACGGGTGTCGTCACACTGTCGGACTATGCCCGGCTGATCGCCACCGATCCGGCCGCCGCCGCGACGTGCGTCGGCACCGAATTCAATGTGCGCCAAGACGGTTATCCCGGAATGGCGCGCAAGTACGGGATCGATGTCGGGAAGGTGCACAAGCAGATCGTGCAGGATGCGGTGGTCTATCAGGCCACCGCCGATGCCAAGCAGTGCCGGTTCGGCTCGGTCGCCGCCACCGACGGCCGGATACCGGCGCTCGGGCTGGTCCTGCTGAAGGATGATCTGGGCTTCTTTCCGAAATACAATGCGGCACTGGTGATGCGGAAGTCCTTCGCCGACGCGCATCCACAGGTCGCCGACATCATGGCGCCGATATCGAAGAAGCTGACCAATGAGGCGATCACCGAATTGAATCGCCAGGTCGACGTGGATGGACGCGAACCCGCTGAGGTAGCGCGGGATTGGATGGTGGCGGAAGGGTTCGTCACGGCCCGCTGACGGGTCTGAGCTGCGCTGTGCGCGCTCAGACCCGGTCGAATCAGGCTTGCGGATCGCGACCCAGGTAGCGCAGCAACTCGGCGACCACCGTGTCGTCCGCCGCGCCGTCGACGATCGCCGCGTAGGCACCCCACTGACGCAGCGGCTCAACGATTTCCGCCTCTGGACCGCCGCCGGGCGCCGGGGTGATGGTCCGTGCGGCAGTGAGCAGGTGACCGGCGAGTTCGTCGTTCAGCGGGGACGGCTGTCCGGTCGCGATCGCGATATCCCAGGCGTGCACGGCCGCGTCCAAGGCGCACATGACCGCGGCGACCGGGGTCGGCAGCGCGCCGTGGGGCAGTGGAGTGGGTACGGTCTCGGTCTCGTCGGTGACGGTGGCCCAGGCGGTCGCGGTCTGCTCGACCGCATCGCGGACCAGCTCGGCGGCCGTGCCGTCGATGGCGCCGGACGGTCCGAAGGGGTTGTAGGTGGGGCCGATTCCGATACCGAGCGCCTTGGCGAATGCGAGCTGATCGCCCGCGGCGTGCTGAATCACCTGCGTGACATCCCATTCCGAGCACGGGGTCGCCAGCTGCCACTGGTCGTCGCCGATACCCGCGACCACATCGGTCAGTGCGCGGTAGGAGGTGGCGAGGACATCACGCCAGACGGGTCGCAGGGTCGCGGTGGCGTCGGCGGCGGTGGTGATGTTCATGGCTGGCCTTTCTTTTCCTTCTTGCTGATGTCACCAAGCCTATGAGGCCATTAGGCTAGTTTCGTTCCTAATACATCGGCTTCATCCAAAAAGATTTCCGGAGGCGACGGTGGCGGCCACCACAACGCGCGTTCTGCGCCTGCTCTCGCTGCTGCAAGACCGCGCGCATACCGGCCGTGAGCTGGCCGAACGGCTCGACATCACGGACCGGACGCTGCGCAACGACATCCAGCGACTGCGCGAACTCGGCTATCCGGTGCACGCCGAGCGGGGCGCGATCGGCGGTTACCGACTCGGCCGCGGTAGCACCATGCCGCCGCTGCTGCTCGACGACGATGAGACTGTCGCGGTGGCAGTGGCCATCGGCCTGGCCGAGGACGGTTCCACCGGCATCGCCGATATCACCGAGAACGCCGCACGCGCACTGGCGAAGCTCGAACAGATCCTGCCGAAACGCTTGCAGCGCAAGGTGACCGCGCTGCGCAACGCAACCGCCATCGGACCGGCGACCACCGGTTCACGCGAACCGGATGCCCCGGTCCCGGCCGCGATACTGACGACGGTCGCGAGCGCCATTCGCGATGGCGCCACCGTGCACATCGGACTGGATCCCGACGCGAACAACGAAATCGAGCCCTACCGACTGATCAACTGGCAGCGCCGCTGGTATCTGGTCGCCTATGACCTCGAAACCCATTCCTGGCGTGCGATTCCCGTCGCCCAGGTACAGCGCGCCGTCGCGGGGTCGCGCCGCTTCGCCGCACGGTCACTGCCCGACGACGACCTGGTGGCCTTCGTGATGCGCCATATCGCCAGCACGGGCTGGAAGGTGCATGCCCGGGTGACGGTCCTGGCGCCCGCCGAGACGGTGATCGCCCGCATCAACCCGGCCGTCGGCGTGGTCGAGGCCATCGACGCCGATACCTGCATCCTGCTGACCGGCGCGGATGCCCTGGAGACCATTGCCATTTACCTGAGCATGCTGATGATGGACTTCCGGGTCGACGGCCCACCGGAACTGGTTGCGCATCTGCGCACCCTCGCGCGGCGTTATACCGAGTCCGTCGAACTGGCACCGTAGCGTTATCCAACGTCGCGGCAAGGCTTTCGGTCGAAGTTAGGTTGGAGTGGGTATATGAACGGGGGGATCAACTCTTGATCCCGAGGGATCAGGAGGCATATCACCATGGCGGAGACCCGCCCTTCGATCGCCCGCTACCTGCGCGAGCGCCGTGAGGCGGCCGGACTCACCCAGGCCGCGATGGCCGTGGCGACCGGATTCCCGCAGAGGGTGATCGAGGATTTCGAACAGGGCGTGGTCGCGCCGACCTCGGCGACGCTGGGCCGGTTGTTCGATGCGCTGGGTGTACCGGTGTTCTTCCGCGACCACATCGTGAGTCTCACCCAGGCGAGCCAGTTTCCGGAGACCTTCGGCCCGGTGCCGAGCGTGCCGCTGCCCACCGATCTGCGCACTTTGCGCAGCCTTGCCCAGCCAGCCTGGTTCCAGATCGTGCCCACCTTCGATCTGGTCGCCGCGAACTCCGCTTACCTGCGGCTATTTCCCGGGCTCGAGCCCGGCGACAATATCCTCGAGTGGACGATGCTGAATCCGGCGGCCAAACAGGCCGTGCACGAGTGGCACAAGGAAGCGCATCTGATGGTCTACGCGCTGCGGATGATGGCGCCGGGCCTGGTGCCGCAGGAGCGGCTGGACAAGATCATCTCCGCCTGCCGGTCGGCGCCGGAGTGGGAGCAACTGTGGCTCACCGATGTCGCACCGGCCGATATCGCCAGGCAGTGGATCCAGGTGCGCGATCCGGCACGCCGCGAACTGCGCCGAATGACATTGAACGTCTTCATGTCCGAATTCCCGCGACGGCCATGGTGGATGTACTCCCTGGTGCCGATCGACTGAACCGCCGCCATCGAACGACAACGGGGCCGATCCTCGCCGTTGAGGATCGGCCCCGTGGCCGTTCGGGCTCATGACCCGATGATCAGGCGTGCCCGGTCTTATCGGCGGCATCGGCTGCCTTGCGCATCGGAATGACGAGCGTGAGCACGATGGCGACAATGGCTGCGGCCGTGGCGATCAGGAAGGTGCTGTGGAAGCCGTCGCGCGAGGGCAGTACATGCGAGCCGAGCTGCATCGTCATGTGGGCGAGCACCACGCTCATCACCGCCGCCGAGGTCGAGGTGCCGATCGAGCGCATCAGCGAATTGAGGCCGTTGGCCGCGGCAGTCTCCGTGAGCGGCACCGCGCCCATGATCAGCGCGGGCATCGCGGCATAGGCCAGACCGACACCGCCCGCGACGATCATCGCCGCGATCATCAGCTCCCAGACGCTGTTCATCAGCACCACCGCACACAGATAACCGACCGCGATCACCGCCGAACCGAGCGCCAGCGTGACCTTCGGGCCGCGCGCCGCCGACAGCCGCGCCGATACCGGCGACAGCAGGATCATCACGAATCCCGTTGGGGCCAGCGCCAATCCGGCATTGACCATGGACAGGCCGAAGCCGTATCCGGTCTGCTGCGGCGCCATCATCAGCTGCGGGAAGGTCAGCGACATCCCGTAGAGCGCGAAACCGACCGCAATGGAAGCAAGATTGGTGAACAGCACGCGCGGCCGCGCCGAGACCCGCAGGTCGACCAGTGGCGAGCGCTGCTTCAGTTCGAAGTAGCCCCAGATCAGGAATGTCACCAAGGAGAGCGCGAACAGGCCGAGCGTGCTCGCACTGCCCCAACCCCAGTCCGCACCCTTGGTGATCGGAATCAGCAAGGCCAGCAACGCAATCGACAGTCCGACCGCACCACCGAAATCGAAACGCGCAGGTGTGCGCACCGGCGACTCCGGTACGAAGACGAAAACCAGTGCGGCACAGACGACACCGAGCCCGGCCGCGGTCCAGAACAGCATGTGCCAATCCGCATTCTGCGCGATCGCCGCTGCCAGCGGCAGGCCGAGCGCACCGCCGACACCGAGTGTGGCACTCATGATCGCCATCGCGGAACCCACCTTCTCGGCGGGCAATTCGTCACGCATGATGCTGATGCCGAGCGGGATCGCGCCGACCGCCGCACCCTGCAGCGAGCGCCCGATGATTTCGGGTGCCAGCGCGGAAAATAGCGCGCACACCACCGAACCGGCGACCATCGACACCAGATTCGCGAACAGCACCCGGCGCTTGCCGAACATGTCGCCGAGTCGGCCACTGATCGGGGTCGCGACGGCACCGGCCAGCAGGGTCGCGGTGATCACCCAGGACGCATTGGACGCCGAGGTGTCCAGCAACGTCGGCAGCGTGGGAATGATCGGAATGACCAGCGTCTGCATCAGCGATACGACGACACCGACCATGCCGAGGGTCGCGATGAGTAGGCCGGATGCGGGACGGCGCCGGGCGTCGTTCTCGGTGACGGTCGAAGACGCGTCGGCTGCAACAGTCATGAATATGTACGGTACATATCCTATGTATCATGCACAATTTGCAATCGGCGTGATTCAGCCGACATAGTGTGGGCCATGCCCGAATCAGGTCCCGAGAATGACGATGAACTCACCCGCCTCGTCTTCGAGTTGACCCTGCTCTCCCGGCACTTCCCGGCCTCGCTGTTGCGCAGGCCCGGCTTCCAGCTCGATCGGTCGGCGTATCTGATCCTGACCAGACTGGAGATGGACTTCCCACTCAGCCTGCGCGAGCTGTCGGAGGCCTTCCAGCTCGATATCTCCACCATCAACCGGCAGGTCGCCGCGATGTTGAAGCAGGGCTTGGTCGAGCGCGTCCCCGATCCGGACGGCGGCATTGCCCGCAAGATCCGGGCCAGCGCCAAGGGCCTGGAATTGGTGACCGCCGATCGCGAGCAGAGTCAGGAGGGCATCGGCGCGGTCGTCGCCGACTGGACGGCCGCCGATATCGCGCAGTTGAGCGGGCTCATCTCCCGGTTCAATATGTCGATAGAGCATCTCGAGGAGAATCCGTGGCCGCGTCCACCCGCTCGGTAGGCCACCGAGTGGCGCGGCACCCGGGGCGTCGGGCAATATCGCTGCGGTGAGGTTCGGGTTCGGGGTGGTCGCGGCGTCACTGTTCGTGGCGTCGCCGCTCGCCGTCGCCTGCGGACTCGATACCGAGGCCGACGAATGGAACGGCTGGACGGTGACGGTGTACTACACCGCGGTCGAGTCCTATCATTCCGGGCCGCTGGAAGCCGTACGCGGCTGCAGCGATCTCGAATGCACCGACGCCAATGTCGAAATAGGCTCGCTACCAGAGGATTTCATCGACGTGGTGCGCGATGAGGGCACCGGCCGGATCACCAGCGGCGGGCACGCGGGGCAATATCTGAACTGGTCATACGATGTCGGCTTCTGGCTCGACACCGAACCGCGGGACACCCGGGGCGAGGCGCTGCATCCGTTCGAGAGTGCGGCCGCCGATGGTATCGAGCCGGGAACTCGATTGCGGCTCACCGGTTGCGGGAACGCAAGGCCCGACAGCGTATGTGGCAAATTCAGCGCCGCAACTTGGACGATCGGCGACGATTTCACGCCGGGACTCGGCGGCCCACGGCATCTGGACCTCTACATCGGCGAGGAAACTTCCGAAAGTTTCACCGAGGGGCCGGATTTCGTGACATTCACCGGTGCGACGCTCGAACCCGTCGAGCCCTGACCCCCTTCGAAATACACGCCGGGCGTAATGCCGTAGCAGCGCCGGAACCAGCGGGTCAGATGGGCTTGATCGGCGAATCCGGCATCGATCGCCGCCTGGCTGATCGGTCGGCCCGCGACGATCAGTCGGCGCGCCGTGCGCAGCCGCAGCAGTCGCTGGTAATCGCTGGGTGCCAGACCGTAATTGGTGCGGAAGGCGCGATACAGTGCGAATCGACTGCATTCCGCGGCTTCGGCCAGATCGTCCATGGAGATGGGGTCGAGATAGCGATCGTGCAATACCGCACGGACCCGTCGTGCGATATCGACTGCCGAACCAGCCTGTACCACAGCGCTTCTCGTCGGCTTTCGGGTGCCACGCTGCACCAGTGCCGCGACCGACGCCGCCAGGGCCTCGTCGGCGGCGAGTTCGGTGGCGGGGCCGATCAGACTCGCACAAAGCCTGTGCAGAGCCAATGAAAGCACCAGATCTCGGAGCACCGGGTCGACGAACAACGGCAGGCCGGTCGAGCGGCCCGCACGGTCGGAGAGCAGATCGGTGATCAACTCGGATCCGATATGCGCGATCCAATAGGTGAATCCGAGTTCGGTTGTGCTGTGGCCGTCGTGCGGCTCGTCCGGATTGAAGGCCATCACCATGCCCGCCACGCTGGTGCGCGTGGCGCCGCGGCAGTCGAAGGTCTGCGCACCGAATTCGGTCAGCCCGAACGAGTACGTCTCGTGACTGTGCAGGTCGTAGACGTGCCGTTCGAAATGCGCGTGCATGACCTCGACCGGGCGGTCCGCCATTCGCCGGTAGTCGACCCATTCCCGCTCGGTCACCTGCCCATTGTCACCGCACCAGCGTTCAATACTCGGGCGCGGCCCCCGCCGATGATCGACCTGTGCGTATCCGATTGCTATTGGTCCTGGTCATGGCGTTGTGGGGCAGTGCGTTCGCCTCCTCGAAACTTGCGGTCAACGAGGTGCCGCACGCGGTTGCCGGATTTCTGCGATTTCTGATCGGCACGGTCGTGCTGCTCATCGTGCTGCGAGCGCCGCGACTGCCCGCCGCCGATACCGCTCGCGCGGCCGGGCTCGGGTTGGTCGGCGTATTCGGCTATAACTTTCTGTTCTTTCTCGGGCTTGCCCTTGCCCCCGCGGCGGACGGCAGCGTGATCGTCCCGATGGCCGCACCGATTTTCACGGTAGTTGTGACGGCGTTGCTCAACCGTAAACGGTTGTCACACATCCGAATGGTGGGGCTGACCGTGGCGATCGCCGGTGCGGGCGTGTTCTTTCTCGGCATCCCCGCGACCGGATCCCATCGGCTGCTCGGCGATCTTGTCTTCCTCGCGGCGGCGGCCTGCTGGGCGAGTTACACGATGCTCGGAGCGCCGCTGCTGTCTCGGCTGTCCGCCCCTACCGTCACGGTGTACGCCACCGCAGCGGGCACCCTCGCGCTCGGGCTCATCGCCGCTCCTGAACTTTCCGACGTTCGGTGGTCCGAGCTGGACCTCGGATTCTGGCTCAATCAGACCTATCTCGGCGTGCTGCCCACCGCCCTCGCATATGTCCTCTACTACCGCCCGGTAAGTCAGGTCGGACCGGCGACCGCGGCGGCTGCAATGTTCCTCGTGCCCGCCTTCGGTCTCAGCTGCGCGTGGATGTTGCTCGGGGAGTCCATCTCGCTGACGCAGGCCCTCGGGGCCGCACTGATGTTCGTCGGCGCCTGGCTGAACAGTCGCAGCGACGCGCCGCGCGAAACGACGCCCGCGCCCGAACCGGTTGACGTGCGTTCCTGAGGTTTGGATGGCCGTCGGCGAGGCATTACGTGGATGACACGACCGTCTGAGCTAGGAGGATCGCGTGTCTTCTGCAGTGATCGCAATAGTGGTCGTCGTGGTGGTGGTTTTGGTCGTGGCCGGGTTGCTGGTCGCGGCTTGGCCGATGCTGCGGAGAAAGCGGCTGCGCGAGAAGTTCGGGCCCGAATACGACCGGACCAGGGAAGAGCTGGACAGCCGTAAAGCCACCGACCGTGAGCTGACCGAGCGGGAACGGCGCCATGCCGAGCTCGATATCCGGGAGCTGTCGGACCAGGAGAAGCAGCGGTATCGGACCGAGTGGGCGCGGATGCAGGAGCGCTTCGTCGATGCTCCGGCCGATGCGGTGACAGCAGCCGATGTGCTGGTGGCCGACATCATGGCCGAGCGCGGCTACCCCACCGAAGGATATGACCAGCAGCTCGCCGATCTGTCCGTCGAGCACGCGGCGACAGTCGGCCACTATCGCGCCGCACACGAGATCGCGATCCGGCGCTCCGATACCCGAATCTCCACCGAGGACATGCGATTCGCGGTGGTGCAGTACCGCGAGTTGTTCGAAGACCTGCTCGGCGGCGCGCCGAACGAGAAGAAGGATGCAAAGCGATGAGCACGGAACAGGATCGGGAGCGGAGTCTGGAAAACGAAGTGCCGGAAGGGGTTTCGCCGACTGCGACACGCACCGGGACCGAGGGTGACTCGGCTGCGCCGTATGGGTCGGTGCCGATATCGGAGGCTGAGGCGAGCGGGGGCGGGGCCACATCGGCTGCGGGCTCGGCTGGGAGGGAGGGGACAGGCGAGAGCACGGCGGCGGCAGACCAGCGCACGCCCGCAGGCGAGGGCACGGCCACGGGGAGCACTGCGGCAGGCACGAGCACAGTCGCAGACGAGCGTACGGCGGCAGACGAGAGCGCGGACACAGATGAGCGCACGGCCGCAGGGCAGCAGGAAGTCGGCGATCAGCCACTCTTCGGTGCCGCCGATGTCGAGCGCCTACGCACGGCATGGCGGCAGTTGCAGGGCAGTTTCGTGGACAGCCCGCACGACGCGGTGACACAGGCCGACGATCTGGTCATGGCGACAGTTCAGCAGTTGTCCGCCACGCTGGCCGAGCGCAAGCAGTCGCTAGAACGACTGTGGTCGCGCGAGGAGGACGGCGATACCGAGGATCTACGGCTGGCGCTGCGCAGCTACCGCGCCTTCTTCGACCAGTTGGTCGGCACCGGGAAGTAGCGCGATTCAGGCCGATGCGGCAAAGGAGTTCAGCTGCAGGCTCTTGTATCGAGCCCGGACCTTCTCGTATCGGAATCGGTTGTGGGCCAACGGCGTCAGGGTGAGCCGACGCGGCAGGTGTTGCCAAGCGAGGGTGGCAACCGTTGTGTACAAGGCGAATTCGAGGCGGTGCCGGGTCTTCCAGTCCGGCCCGAGCAGTCCGCGCATTTTCGGATGCGCCGCGCCTGCCGAGCAGATCAGGACCGAACGGGTCGCGACGGGCGGCGTGGCACGCCACAGCGGTTCTGCGAGCACGCGCACGATCGCGGGCAGCAGCGTCGGGAGCGGAAGGGTGTTGAGGCCGCGTCGGGCGAATTGCAGGAATTCGTTGATGGCCGCCAACCAACCGCTGCGCTCCTGGAATTCGTCGCTGCCGCCCGCACCGATCCGGAAATCGCCGATGCGGTCGTCGACCTCATCGCACAGATCGACACCCTGGCCTTCGCAACCGTCACCGATATCGCGCCGACCCTGGCCGCCACTCCCGGTGCGCGCGACTGGCTACGCATCACCGTCTCCTCGATGTGCGGAACTGTGGCGGTGACCGCCCTCCCCGGCGGCGCCTCGTTCGCGCCCGCCCGACCCAACCTGCGCGACAACATCCTCGCCGGACTGGACCGCCTCATCTCCGCCGGATGATGTATGTGAAACACGTATGTCGCATGGGCGCGCCGATACCATAGGCTTGCGCCGTGATTTCCGAGCGTGCAGTGGTCGACGGGCGTTTCGAGTTGCTCGAGCCGCTCGGTAGCGGCGGTATGGGGACGGTCTGGCGTGCGTATGACCTCGCGCTGCATCGCGAGGTCGCGCTCAAGGAGGTGCGGGCCGAGACCGATGGCGCAGGCTCGCCCGGCGTGCACCGCGAGCGGGTATTGCGGGAGGCCAGGGCGTTGGCCCGGATCGGTCATCCGAATGTCGTTGCCATCCACCACATCGTGGATTCACCCGAAGTGGCGCATCCATGGATTGTCATGGAACTGGTTCGCGGACAAAGTCTCGCCGATCACCTGGCGAGCGGACCGATGCCGCCTTTACAAGTGGCGCACCTCGGCCGGGGCATCCTGGCCGCCCTCCGTGCCGCGCATCAGGTGGGTGTACTGCACCGCGATATCAAACCCGCGAATGTGCTCCTGCGCGAAGACGGTTCACCGGTCCTGACCGATTTCGGTATCGCCGCGATCAACGGCATGAACGGTTTGACCTCCACCGGCAGCGTGGTCGGCTCACTGGATTATGTTGCGCCGGAGCGACTCAGTGGTCAGGAGGGCCATACCGCCTCTGATCTGTGGTCACTCGGTTTGCTGCTGTATTTCGCGGTGGAGGGGTTTCACCCGATGCGGCGTGAGTCGACCGTCGCCACGCTCGCTGCCGTCATCAGAGGGGAAGTGCCGCCGCCGCAGCGGGCTGGAGTGTTGACCGCGGTTTTGTCGGCGCTGTTGGTGCCTGATCCGGATCGTCGGCCGACGGCCGAGCAGGCGGATTTGATGCTTGCGCAGGCGGTTGCGGCGGGTGGGTTCGGCAGTGCGGCAGGGGTGTTCGATGGGGCGGGGGCGGGCAGTGATCCAGGGGCCTTCGGTGGGTCGGGTGCAGGTAATGGTCCGGGGGCGTTCGGCGGGCCGGGCGCAGGCAGTGATCCAGGCGCCTTCGGCAGGCCGGGCGCAGGCAGTGATCCAGGCGCCTTCGGCAGGCCGGGCGCAGGTAATGATCCAGGCGCGTTCGGTGGGCGGAGTGGGTTCAGTACCCCGAGTGCGGCCGATGCGCCGGGCGGATTCAGTACCTCCGGAGCGGCCCATGGACCCAGCTTCAGCACACCAGGCGCAGCCTACGGACTCGGCGGAGTCGGCACTCCCAGCGGATTCGACACGCCAGGCGCGGGCAATGCGCACGATGCCTTCAATATGCCTGGCTCAGTCGGCGAGATCCGCGGATCCAGCGGCACGACACCCTCGCCGCACCCATATGGCTCGGCGAAACCCACTGCACACAAACCACTCTCACGCGGGATCGTCATCGGTCTCGCGGCCGCCGCAGTCATCGCCGCCATCGTCGCCACGTTAGCGATAGTCGCCTTACGGCCCGATTCGTCCGGCAACCAGGCCACTCCTAGCAATCCACCCGCGACCAACGAATTCCCCACGACAAGTCGTTCCGCAAGCCCGTCCGGAGCCCCGGGGACCGGCAAACCCGTCGACCTCCTGACCCCGACCAGCATCCGCCAGGCCATCGCTGCACTCGAAAAGGTCTCCGGCAGCGAGGAATTCAACGAGGCAACGTTCTATCCGACCTATGCCGACGTCGGCGCCCCGGTCAAGAACAACCCCAACCTCTACGACCTCTTCGTCTACCGCGACGGAACAGCCACCCGAAAGGGCGCAGGCGGCCCACTCTCGGACAAAGCCACCGT
This sequence comes from Nocardia sp. NPDC006982, assembly GCF_042869435.1. Lineage (NCBI taxonomy): Bacteria > Bacillati > Actinomycetota > Actinomycetes > Mycobacteriales > Nocardiaceae > Nocardia > Nocardia sp. NPDC006982. Next base: position 63,729 of record NZ_JBIAFV010000018.1, read on the forward strand.
CAAGCTGAGCGCTATCAACTGGGACATCCTCCCCGACCTGTTCCGCACCGCCGACGAAAGCCTCGGCATTCCCACCCCCACCCTCCGCTACGTAATCGTCGACCCGGCCTGGACCTTCAACAACGACAAGCCGACAGTCATGGTCTACCTGACCGACGATTACGGCGGCGCCTACCTGGCCGCCGACACCGACGGCACCGTAGTAACCAAATACCCCAGAGGCCGCTAGCCTCAACGACTTTCACTGCGATCGGCACGAAAACACCTGCACCTGACTCGAATTAGGTGTCACAGCGGATTCGACGACCTCAAATATTCGTACCGGGAATAACACACCGCCCATCGGGCCCGATATTCCCGATGATCATCCCATCCGACAACGTACAAAAGCTGCCGATCTGAACGCACTCCTGATGCGTATTCATAACCATCTGGTCCCCACAGGGCGTCCCAGGATCATCCGGACCAGCCTGCGCAGTCACCGGAAAAAGCGCCGCGCCAACCCCTGCAGCACCAGTAGCAACCAATAGCGAAATACGAAGCATGATCAATCCTCCAATCCGATGACGGATCGCGAGCATTCCTCTATCAAAACCGCCCGATCGTCGGCATATCACACCGAACAAAACCATCCCCGACCAGCACGATCCTACTCTCCCCGGCTCAGCTCAGCTGGCGACCGTAACGGACTACTTCGCGGCCTGGTCGGTCACCGCGCGCACGACGTTTTCGAGGGCGTCCGCGGTTTGGTCGAGGGCGCGGGTGCTGCGTTGGGCTCGACACATGGCGACGGTGCCTTCGATGGCGGCGACGATCAGGGTGGCGGTTCGGTCGGCGACGGCGGGGGTTGCGCCGTGGGTGCGGAGGGAATCGGCGAGTAGTTCGGTCCAGTGGTCGAAGGCGGCGGCTGCGGCGCGGCGGGGTTCGTCGTCGGCCTCGGACTGGTCTTCGACCGAGACGGCCAGTACTGGGCATCCCGCGCCGAAATCGCTGTCCACCACTACTTTTCGCCACATGTCCACGAATGCGCGTAGCCCGGCGACCGGGCCGGCGGGGAGTTCCTTGGCAAGTTTGCGCGCGGCCAAGGCGTCGGCGAAGCGGACGGCTTCGGCGGCGAGTTGGGATTTGCCGCCGGGAAAGTAGTGATAGGTCGAGCCGAGGGGGGCGCCGGAGTGCTTGGCCAGTTCGCGCACGCTGGTCGCGTTCAGCCCGCGACGGCGCAGCATGTCGGCCGCACCGGCCACCATCCGATCTCGCGCCTCCGATTGCGCCATCACACTCCCTTGCTCATAACGACTGTCATAGCGTACCGTCCACGTCATATAACAGTCGTTATAACGGAGGTGCTCCCATGCCGATGATCCAGCTCACCCTGCCCGCGGCGGTCTTGTCCCCTGAGACCCGCCGAACCTTGCAGCAGACGCTGCCCGCCACCCTGCTGAAGTGGGAGGGCGCCCCCGACAACGCGTTCTTCCGCGCGCAGGCGTGGTGCCGCATCGACGAAGTACCGGATGGCGGCTTCAGCAGCGCAGAGGACGACCTGCCGCGGTTCCGAGTCGATGTCACCGTGCCGGAGGGCGCGCTATCCGATCGACGCAAGGAGGGCCTGATCAAAGAGGTGACCGCCGATGTGCTGGCCGCCGCCGGACTCGGCGTGGACGACGCACTGCGCGTCTGGGTGCTCATCCACGAACAGCCCGAGGGCACCTGGGGCGCGGCAGGCACCGTGGTGCGCTTCGCCGAACTGAAAGCCCTTGCGGCACAGGCGCACAGCTGATGCGGGAACTGAACTCCCTGCGCACCAACCACCTCGGATGGCAGGGACGCCCCGATCCAGTTCTAGCCGACGCGCGGGATGCGATCGTGCGCCCGTTCGTCGCCGGCCGCTGCACGGCGACACCATGCCCATTCACCGCCACGTCTCGCGTGCCATGCATCTGGGCATCCGGGCCGGGCTGATCGACCCCGTGGTGTCCGGTATCTGCGGGCCGGTCCCGTTCCAGGGCCCCTTCGGGATCGGCCATGAATGCATTGCCGAAGTTCTCGAAATCGGTTCGGGTGTAACCGGACTCACGCCCGGCGACTTCGTCGTCGTGCCGTGGGCGGTCTCGTGCGGCGAGTGCCGCGAATGCATGCGCGGACTCACCGCCAAATACTCCACCACCCGCACCGGCCCGCTGGCCGCCTTCGGATTCGGACCCGCCAGCGGACCGTGGGGCGGCATGGTCGCCGACCGCCTGCGCATCCCATACGCCGACCACATGCTCGTGTGCCTACCCGACGGACTCGACCCGCTGCGGGTAGCCGCCGCCAGCGACAACCTCGCCGACGCATGGCGCTGCGTCGTCGCGCCGCTGACAGAACGACCTGGCGGGGTCGGTGCTCATCCTCGGTGGCGCGGCCCAGAGCATCGGGCTCTACGCCGCCGGGCTGGCCGTCGCGCACGGCGCCGAGGTCGTCGACTACGTCGATCACCGGTCCGAACGCCTCGCAATCGCCGAAAAGCTGGGTGCGCGAGCGCATTCGGTCAAGAAGGGGAAGCTGCGCCGCGCGGATCTGCCGTCGCGCCGCTACGACATCGTGGTCGAGGGCACCTCCACCGCCGCCGGTGTCGACGCCGCCCTGCGGGCGTTGCAACCCGGCGGGATCTGCACACCGGTCGGCTATTACCTCCCGCCGGGTACGAAGGTGCCACTGATGCACATGTACGCGAACGACGCGACCCTGAAAATCGGTGTCTCCCAAGTGCGTCCGGTGCTACCGGCCCTGCTGGACTTCGTCGCTCGCACGGACTTCCCCGCCGAAACCGTCACCACCCTGCTCGCCGACTGGGACGACCCCCGACGCCTACCGAGCCCACACCACCAAACTCGTCCTGCACCGGCCACCCCTCGGCGTCGACTGACCGCACCCGGCTATCTCGGATCGAGTGCCGGGGCGACCCAGGTGGTGAGGTAAGTGCGAAGTTCTGCGCCGCGGCGGGGTGGGCGGCCGGGGTCGATGACGAACGACTGGACGATGCGCAGCGGTCAAAAGCGCGCCCCCGCCATCTCGCCATCGCTTGACCATACATATACGACTAGATGTATGGTCAAACCAGTCGGCTTGATCGAAGGAACACAATGACCCCTCCACCACGCCCCAAACAGCTCGACTCGCCCGTTTTGCCGAAGATCTTCAAATACACAGGCAAAATCCAAGTTTGGGTCTACAAACGCACCGGTGGACGCATCGGCGGAAAATGGCGCATCGGCGCCGGCTTCCGCAAGCCGGTACCGACGCTGCTGCTCGAGCACCGAGGCCGGAAATCCGGGACCACCCACACCACACCGCTGCTCTATATCACCGACGGCGCCGACACGGTTATCGTCGCGTCCCAGGGCGGCCTCGCCAAACACCCGCAGTGGTACCACAATCTGCGCGCCACCCCCGACACCCACATCCAAATCGGCCGCGAACGCCACGCCGTGCACGCAGTCACCGCCGACCCGCAACAACGCGCACGTCTGTGGCCGAAGCTGGTCGACGCCTACGCCGACTTCGACACCTACCAAGCATGGACCGAGCGCGAAATCCCGGTCGTCATCCTCCGCCCCCACATCGCGCTCGACTGACCCCGTACTGTGCGGCACAGTGCCGAAATCGGTCACAATCGAGCGATGCCAGGCACGGTGAGCGCTATCGACCCGAAAACGCGTAGGACAACGACCGCGCTGCGCGGACGAATGAGCAAGAGCTACAAGGCAATCAGTCAGCGCACAGGACGGCTCAGGCTACTTCCGGCTGTCTGCTTCGCACTCGGTGCAGGTCTGGCCGTCGCCGTCGCGACCTACGGGTTCCTGCACCGGATCATGCCCGCCAGCCAAGAAAAGGCGGCGCCGATCGATATCACCCGCGTCTCGTTGACCGTCGTCGCCGGAGTCGGCGGGGTCGTCGCTCTGGTGATTGCCTACCGCCGCCAGCGCGACGTCGAGCAGAGCAGGTTCGTGGAACGCTTCGGCGCTGCTGCCGGTCAGCTCGGGGCGACCGATGTCGCGGTCCGTATCGCCGGGGTGTACGCAATGGCTGGGGCCGCCGACGAATCCGACGGGCTGCGCCGCCAGCAATGCATCGACGTCCTCTGCGGCTACCTGCGCCTGCCCTACGATCCCGACCACAGCAGCAGTGCCCGCACCAAGCTCGTCACCACCGTTCCCCGCATTGACGGCGGCGAAACCGAAGAGCACATCGAGTACCGGCAGAACGACCGGGAAGTCCGTCGAACCATCGTCCGGGTCATTGCCGAACATTTGCGATCCGAAGCCGAATACAGCTGGTCGACAAGCAATTTCGACCTTCGCACCGCGCACCTCGAGGAAGCCGCCTTCAGCGCCGCAACTTTTTCGGGCAACACCTGGTTCGACAGGGCGACGTTCGACGGCGCCGCCCAGTTCGACGAGGCGATTTTCAACGGCCCCGCCGGGTTCGACGGGGCAACGTTCAACGGACCCGCCGGATTCGGCGCAGCGGCCTTCAACGGCCGCACCCGGTTCAGTGAGACCACGTTCAACAGCAGCGCCGAGTTCCGACGAGTGGTACTCAACGGTGACGCCCGGTTCTACCGGGCAGCATTCAACGGCCACGCCGAGTTCCAAGAAGCGACGTTGAGCCGCGCGGAATTCTATCGGGCTACGTTCGACGGCCACGCCTGGTTCGACAAGGCTACCTTCAAGGGCGACACCGTATTTCACGGAGCCAGGTTCTACGGTCGCGCCGAGTTCAATGCAGCGACATTCAACGACGCCGCCGAGTTCGGCAAGGCGACGTTCGACGGTCGCACCGGGTTCCAAGACACGGCGTTCAACGGCGAGGTGCGGTTCACCGAAGCGACGTTCAACGGTGGCGCCGGGTTCAAAGGCGTGCGGTTCACCGCTCCGACCACCTTCTCGAATACCGACTTCGGTTCCGAGCAGGTCGTTTTCGACCTCCCGGTACGGTGGGGCCCACCCGCTCCGGAATTCGACTGGGATCAGGACATCGCGATGAAACCGGTGAACGTCGAGCCGCAGGACTGGCCGCCCGCTACAGCGCCATCATGATGGTGAAAGCGAGAATGCTTGCGCGGCAGGCCACGTCCGCGACAATGCTGCGTCGGCGACTACGCTCACCGCAATATCGGCATAGGTCACGTGATCAACGAGGGAAGGCGCAATGGAGGATCTCGCCGCGCGATTCGAGGAGCTGGGTCGCCTGGTACCGATCCCCCACCCGTGGGATATAACGGAATACATCGCGCGGGTGGCAGAGTACCGGGGACGGCCGATCACGTTGTGCCCGATCGACGTCGGCGCACTGTCGGGGAACGGATGCGGCACCGGAAGCGGCCTGTGGATTGCCCGGGAAGACGACGACGTGATCATGTACGGGGCCGACTCCGAATGGCATGCCGATCACATCATCGCCCACGAGATCGGTCACATGCTGCTCGGCCACGGAGGGACCGCGAGCGATCCCAGTGGTGCCGCGGCTGATCTGCCATTGCGCGAATTGATGCCATCGCTGTCACTGGAAACCATCCGCAGCGTACTGCGCCGCCAAGACTACGGCAGCGAGCGCGAGCACGCCGCCGAAACCTTCGCCGACCTGCTGCTCGTCGAAGCGATGCTGCCGAAGCGGTCGGCGAGCCGGTTCCGCTCGACGTTCTTCCGAAACCGGCATCGGTGAAATGACCTCTCCGATCCCGGGTCTGATCACCTGGCCTGTACTGATAGGTATGACGTTGGCACTCGTCGGTCGGTGGTGGCTGTTGCGGGACAGCATCGTCGACCGGCTCATCAACCGCGGGCTCGCCGCCTCTCTCTTAGAACAACTGTTACGGGAGGCTTGGTTCGAAAAGTCACTGGCCTGGCTGCTGCCCGGCGACGACAGCGACGTGGTGAACATCGCCCGTCAGCTCTCGCTGGGAGCAACCGTGTTGACCATCTCGCATATCTACGGCGTTGCCAAGTTGTGGGCAGGCGCCGATCCCGCCCACACGTGGCGCAGGCAGCGGCGCTATTACCTCGTCACGACCACCGTCACCGCCGTCATCCTGATCGCGGGGACACCCGCCCGCCGCGCCGACCAGTTGATCGACCAGACCCTGGGCTGGCCTGCCGTCGTGGTCTGGGTCGCGTTTTCCCTGCCGCTCGGCGCTACGGCCCTGCTCATCGGCCGGGTATGGGTGCGCGAGATGCGCGCCGCAGGCGACACCACCTGGCAGGAGCGTGCACTGTACGCAGAGGTCCTCGGCACCGCGGCGGGCACGGGGATCGTCGCGGTCGTCTACCCGCTCGAGACCACCATCAGTGTGATGACAGGCCATCCGTTATTCGATCCCGAGATGCACTGGAAAGCATGGAGCGGCTTCTGCCTCTCCGCCGTCGGCGCTCCCGCCGTGGTCACGGTGCCACTGATCAGCACCCTGCTCACCCACATCGGATGGGACCGCACCGGCCGATACTGCCGCCGCCTGCGGCCGATGTGGGCCGATCTCACCGCAGCCGTTCCCGAAATCGTCCTGGAGATGCGGCGCAACCAAATCGGCCGAACAGACCCGGCCATCCGTCTGCACCGCATGACGGTCGAGATCCGCGACAGCCTGCTGCATCTCAAGCGCTACAGCAACAGCCCTGACGATCTGGCCGCCACCGGCGGTGACCCACATATCTATGCCCGCCGCGTCGCCGAGGCCATTGCCACCAAAGCTGCCGGGCACCCGCCGAGCGCGAGCCGGTTCACGCCCCAGCCCCAAGTCCAACCGGGGGCACGGGACCTCACCGCGGAGCTGCGCCATCTACTCGCACTTGCCAAGGCATGGCCCCACGTCCGCGGCCTGACCCCGTCAACCTCGAACCACCTGAGGTAATGCGGTGGCGCCGGCCCACCGCCGCACCGCTACGGCACGAGTGCCGGCTGGTCCACGGTCCATAGCCACGACCCGTCGGGCTGGCGTCGGGCGATCTCGACGGTCACCTCGCCGGTGGTCAGCGTGGACGCTGTCAGTGCCAGGTCACCGCTCACCAGCGCTGGATGCTGCCTACCCGGCGAGAGCACCGGCGCGGCCGCGACGAACTGCTCATACACCTTGCGGATCTCCGCATGTCCGGTCGCGAGGTTGCCCGGTGGAAACGCCAGCACGGCAGTCGGCTCATACAACGCCACCAGCCCGTCGACGTCGCCCGCGTTGGCGCGCTCGATGAAGTACCTGCCCAGGTCGTTCGGGGCAGTGGCCACTTTCTGGTTTGTCATATTGATAAGCCTCCCAACGAATCACGACATCCTGTGTCGTGTATTCCCGTAGGGTTTTTCGCATGCGCGCCGACCGGTTGGTCTCGCTGGTGCTGCTGCTGCGCCGGCACGGTCGGCTGTCCGCGCCCGCGCTGGCCCGCGAACTGGAGGTGTCCATCCGAACCGTGCTGCGCGACATCGAGGCGCTGTCCGCAGCAGGCGTCCCGGTCTACGCCGAACGTGGCCGGCACGGTGGCTTCGCATTGTTGCCCGGTTTCCAGACCGAGCTGACCGGACTGAACCACGACGAGGCACTTGCCCTGCTGGTCGCCGGATCACGGCGCGGCGCACAGGCATTCGGCCTCGGCTCGGCGCTCACTTCGGCCATGCGCAAGGTGGTCGACGCGCTACCCGAAAGCCATCGGGCCACCGCGGCCGGCGCGGCCCAGCGACTGCTCATCGACCCGGAGATCGACCTCCTCGCACGCCGGCTGGTCGATGAAGAGGCGCCCGACACCGTAGTGACCGAGGTACGGCGCGCGGTCTTCGCCGGACGCAAGCTGCGCATCCACTACGCGGCTGTGAACCAGACCCCGAAGTGGCGCACGGTGGACCCGATCGGTCTGGTCACCGTCCGCGACCAGGTCTACTTGCTGGCCACGAGGTCCGGTGCGGACCGCACCTACCGGCTGTCCCGAGTGTTGGCCGCCGAGGCGCTCCCCGAACCGGCCCAGCGACCGGACCTGGTCGATCTGGACCGGGCCTGGCAGGAACGCAGCACGCGCTTTCGAACCGGCGGCGACCAAGTCACCGTGCTGGTACGGGTGAACCCCGCGCAGCGGCAGGACCTGGTGGACACCGCGCTGACCGTCCGCACCGAAGAAACCAACGCAGACGGCTGGCTGCGGCTGGAGATGACCTTCCAAGATCCGAAACACGCCGAATGGGCACTGTGGCAACTCGCCACGAACGCGGAAGCCCTTGCCCCGCAATGGTTGCGCGACTCTTTGCACAACCGTGCCGCCGCGATCGCCGCCAGCTACGGAGTGTCACCGTGCCGAACGAATAGAGGAGGTCGTGGTGGCTGAGAAGCTCACCGGCAAGATCTGTGTCATCAACGGGGCCGCCAGTCTGATCGGCCGGGCCGTCGCCGATCGGTTTGCGCGTGAGGGCGCGGTGGTGGTCGGCGTGGACAAAGTCGACCACTCGGTCGGCGAGCAGGTAGTGCACGCCGATCTCACAGACGAATCCGTAGTCGAAGCAACCTTGCCAGCGACGATGCCGGGTTCATCACAGGCGCCGCCATTCCGCTCGATGGTGGCATCACCGAGGCCTTCACTGTCCCGGAATGAGTTCCGGCGAAAGCTGAAACGCTATACGTTGAAACGGAATTCGACTACGTCCCCATCGCTCATGACGTAGTCCTTGCCTTCCATGCGGACCTTGCCCGCGGCCTTGGCGGCGGCCATGGAACCGGCGGCGATGAGGTCGTCGTAGGCGACTACTTCTGCCTTGATGAAGCCGCGTTCGAAGTCGGTGTGGATTACACCGGCGGCTTTGGGGGCGGTGTCGCCCTGGTGGATTGTCCAGGCGCGGGCCTCTTTCGGACCCGCGGTGAGGTAGGTCTGCAGGCCCAGGGTGTGGAAGCCGGTGCGGGCCAAGGCGTGCAGGCCGGGTTCGGTCTGGCCGATGGATTCGAGGAGCTCGAGGGCGGATTCGTCGTCGAGTTCGAGGAGCTCGGCTTCGACCTTGGCGTCGAGGAAGACCGAATCCGCCGGTGCGACAGCGGCTTTCAGCTCGGCAACCTTCGCCTCGTCGGTGAGCACCGACTCGTCGGCATTGAAGACGTAGAGGAACGGCTTGGTGGTGAGCAGCGAAAGTTCTTTCAGCAGTTCGCCGTCCAGTTGAGCGCGAGCGGAGAAGAGGGTTTTACCGCTGTCGAGAACTTCCTGGGCGGCCTTGGCCGCGTCGAGCAGCGGCTTGCGGTCCTTTTTGACCTTGGCTTCCTTCTCCAGCCGCGGAATCGCCTTCTCCAGGGTCTGCATATCGGCGATGATCAGCTCGGTTTCGATCACCTCGATATCGGCGAGCGGGTCGACGCGCCCGTCGACGTGCACCACATCATCGTCGGCGAAGACCCGCACCACCTGACAGATGGCATCGGCCTCGCGGATATTGGCGAGGAACTTGTTGCCGAGTCCAGCGCCCTCGGATGCGCCCTTCACGATGCCCGCGATGTCGACGAACGACACCGTGGCGGGCAGGATGCGCTGGGAGCCGAAGATCTCGGCCAGCTTGTCCAGTCGCGGGTCGGGCAGCGGAACCACCCCGACGTTCGGCTCGATGGTCGCGAACGGATAGTTCGCGGCCAGCACGTCGTTCTTGGTCAGCGCATTGAACAGCGTCGACTTTCCGACGTTGGGCAGGCCGACGATTCCGAGGGTGAGACTCACGAGGAACAGAGTCTACGCGGCAGGACACAACCCTTTCGCGGCGGCCGCGCGAGCGGACTTCGCAGGACTCGCTCTCATTCGTTACGCACCCCGACGCATGCTGAATGCGTCAGGGAATCAGGATCACCTTGCCGAGGTTCGAGCGGTTCTCGATGACGGCGTGGGCCTCGGCGGCGTCTTCCAGCGGGAATTCCGCGTGGACGACCGGGTGGAGTAGACCGGATGCGAAGTACTGCCAGAGTTCTTGGCGCCAGTGTTCGTACAGGTCCGGGGAGTTGCGGGCGATGCGGGCCATTTGGAAGCCGACAACTGATTTCGCGCCGACGAGCAGGTCGTAGGCCTGGATGGTGCCGCCGCCCGAGCTGTATGCGACGAGTCGGCCGCCGGGGGCCAGGGCCGCGATGGCCGGGGTGAGGAGCTCGCCGCCGACGGCGTCGAGGACGTAGTCGACGGGCTCGCCCCAGGATTCCTGGTCGTAGGCGACGACTTCGTCAGCGCCGAGGCCGCGGAGAAAGTCGGCCTTGGCGAGGTCGGAGACCGCCGCTACCACGCGCGAAGCACCGCGCACTCGCGCCAATTGCAGGGCAAGGTGGCCGACACCGCTGGCGGCGGCCGTGATCAGGGCAGACTCGTCCGGCTTGGGATTCGCGGCATCGAGCGCACCGAGTGCAACCAAACCGCTGCGGACCAGCGCGACCGCATCGACGGCTGAAGCGCCGTCGGGAATCGGCGAGGCCATCGCGGCGGAGAGCAACGCGTAGTCGGCATAACCGTGGCCGAAGACCAGACCGGTGACGCGGTAGCCGGGCATACAGCTGGTCACGCCCTCTCCGACCGCGACCACCTCGCCCGCAACCTCGCCACCCAGCGCGATCGGCTCCCGCGGCTCACGCACCTTGCGAACCACCGGCAGTGTCACACCAACCGCTTCGACCCGGACCAGCAGTTCCCCGGGGCCCGGCGTCGGCACCTCGGCCGACGCCACCTCGAGTACCTCCGGACCACCGCTGCGCTGGTATTGCACCCGCCGCATCACACCTCCAAAAATCCTTAGGAGCGGTAAAGGTAGCCCGACGCTGCGACATCCCCCACCTATTTACCGCGCCGAGTGCGATATCTCACCGCCGCAGCCGTCCAGGTGAGAGGCGCTACTCGTCGGATGATCCGAGCCCGCGCACGAGCGTCCAGGCCAGGCTGTCGGCGAACTCGTCCGGGGCGGCAGTCGCATCGGGACCCTCCTCGTAGAACCGCAGAAAGGCCTGGTGGAAGCAGGTGCCGTCGAGGAGCGCAGCTGCGGTTTCGACATCGGCTTCGGGACCGAGTCGGCCGAGTTGCTGTTCGGCACTCAGATAAGCAGCGATTCCGGCGATGGCGTGGCCGGGACCTGCACCGTGCCGACGCATCGAATCGCGATGTGCCGCCATGCGTTTGGGTTGTGCGAGCAGTCCGCCGAGGAGGGGCAGGGACTGATGGTAGAAGGTCAGGGCGGCACGGGCGAGGGCGGCGAGGTTGGCTTCGATCGTGGCCGAACCCGGTTCGGGTAGAGGCGCGGCGGGTCCGGGCATGCGGTGTCGGAGGACGTTCAGGATCAGGTCCTCTTTATCGCTGAAGTGCTTGTAGAGCGCGGCCTCGGAGTAGCCCGCCGCCTTGGCGATCTCCTTGGTCGTCGCCTCGACGACACCACGGTTGCGCATGATTTCCGCCGCGGCGTCGAGAATCTGGTCACGCGTGCCCATGCGGCCTCCCGGTTGACAGGTTAGTAAGTACTCACCCATCCTAGGTTAGTAAATACTCACCAACCTGAAGGGATCGCCATGCGACTCACGATCTTCGGAGCGACCGGCCGCACCGGCGGCCACCTCGTGCGCCAGGCACTCGCCACCGGACATGAGGTGACCGCGGTTGTGCGCGGTCAGCACCCACTCGCGGATCACCCACGACTGCGCGTGATCAAGGCCGACGTCATGAATCCCGATGACATCGAGACGGCCATCCGAAGCGCGGATGCCGTGCTCGACACCATCGGGTCACGGGACAAGGGCCCGACGACGGTCGCCACCGATGCCGCACTGGCCATCACCGAGGCCATGGCATCGGTGGCCGTACGGCGATTGATTCTGATCAGCAATAGCGCGAGAATCGCTGGGCCGGGCGACGATTGGTGCACCCGCTTCGTGGTGAAGCCGCTCATTCTGCGTCCGCTGCTGCGGCACAGCCTCGACGATATGGCCGCTGCCGAGCAGGCGACGCGGGACACCGAACTGGATTGGACCATCGTGCGAGCACCGCAGCTCACCGACCGTCCAGCGAAGGGTTCCTACCGAACCGCGGTCGATCGCAACGTGACGTTCGGCATCCGGATCAGCCGCGAGGACCTGGCCACCTGCCTGCTCGAGCTTGCGGCGGATCCGCGGTCGATCCACCACCACATCAACGTCGCCGGCTGACTCGCCTTGCGATAGCCGATCGGCGGCGTAGCGTTCCGGGTATGGAGCCGACCACCGAAGTGGTGACGGCACGTCCGGCACCCGCGCTCGCGGCGTTCATCGATGGGTACCTCGGGTATCGACTGAGCGGGTTCGCGCCCGGATTGCATCGGGGGCCGCCGTCGCGCCATATGACGTTCATCGTGTCGATCGGGCCGAGCATCGACGTTGTGGCACAGACGGATTCGCGGCAGTCGCCGCAGGATTACCGGTGTGTGCTGAGTGGGTTGCAGGCGAGTTCGGCGGTTATCTCGCACAACGGTTATCAGGAGGGGATCGGGATCGAGTTGACGCCGCTCGGGAGCCGGGCCCTGTTCGGGATGCCCGCGAGTGCGCTGTGGAACACCTCGGTGGAATGTGCTGAGGTGGCGGGGCCGGTCGGGCGGCAGCTGTGGGAGGAATTGCAGGAGCTGTCGTCCTGGCCGGAGCGGTTCGCCGCCTGCGATCGGGTATTGACCAGGCTGGCCTGTCACGATCGCCTGGTGGCGCCCGAATTGACTTGGGCCTGGCGCACTTTGGTCGAATCCGACGGTGCGGCGCAGATCGGCCCGCTCGCCGAGGAGATCGGTTGGAGCCGTCAACATCTGGCCCGACGCTTCGGCGCCGAGTTCGGACTCGGTCCCAAACTCGCCGCTCGGATCGCCCGCTTCGAACGCGCCAGGCGGATGATCGGACACACGCCGTCCTATGTGACGATCGCGCAGGTGGCCGCGACCTGCGGATATTACGACCAGGCCCACCTCGACCGCGACTTCGCGGAACTCGCCGGTTGCAGCCCGACCGCATGGCTCGCGGAGGAGATTCCATCTGTCCAAGACCCGGAGGGGTCCGGCGGGTGAGGCTGAATCCATGACAACACCAACGGATTCACCGCAGACCACAGCAACTCGCACCGCCGTATGGCCGTGCCTCAATTTCACCGACGCTCGCGCGGCGGTGGCCTTCCTGACCAGCACGTTCGGCTTCCAGGAGGTCGCGCTCTACGCGAGGGAGGACGATCCGTCGTTCATCGAGCACGGCCAACTGCGCTGGCCGCTCGGCGGCGGAATCATGTTCAGTTCCATCGGCAAGGGCGACAACCCGTTCTGTGAGCGCGGGCCGGGCACCGATTCGATCTACCTCGTCTGCGAGGAACCCGACGCCCTGCACGACCGCGCGGTCGCGGCGGGCGCGGAGGTGGTGCGCGGCCTGCGCGATGAGGACTACGGTTCGCGCGGCTTCACCGTCCGTGATCCGGAAGGCAACCTCTGGAGCTTCGGCACCTATTGGGGCGAGTAATAGCGACGGCCGCCGTCAGCGCGGCCGTCAACGCCCGCCTAGACCCGATGCCGCGATACCGCGCACGAACGCCCGCTGCGCGATCGCGTAGACGACCACCAGCGGCAGCAGGATGACCACCGCGGCGGCCATGAGAATCGGCCATTGCGTGTGGTACTGGCCTTGCAGCCGCACCAAACCCAATGTGGCGGTGGCGATGTCGTTGCGCTGGATCATGATCAGCGGCCACAGGAAGTCGTTCCAGACCGTGATCCAGGTCAGCACCCCCAGCACCATGAGCCCAGGACGAGTGTGCGGCAACAAGACTCGCCAGAACACCTGCCAGGTGGTGCACCCGTCGACGATCGCTGCTTCCTCTAGTTCGGCGGGCAAGGTTCGGAAGAACTGGCGCATCAGATAGGTGCCGAATGCGCTGCCGAACAGGCCGGGGACGATCATCGCCCACGGTGTGTCCACCCAGCCGAAGGCGCGCATGATCAGGAATTGCGGAATCACGGTAACCGTCAACGGCACCATCAGCGTGCCGAGGTAGGCGAGGAAAAGTACATCGCGTCCGCGAAATCGCAAGCGCGCGAACGCATATCCGGCCAGGGAACAGAAGAAGACCTGCCCCGCCGTGACACACAACGCATAGAACGCGGTATTGAGCAGCATCCGCCCCAGCGGCAGCAGGTCGAAGACCTTCCCGTAGTTGGACCACTGCGGACGCGCGGGAACCAGTGTCGGCTCGGTGATCTCGCCATCGCGCTTCAACGAACCCGACAATGCCCACAAAATCGGAAACAGCGCACACCAAGCGACACCGACTAGCGCCACGTAGATCAGGACGCCACGTACCGTCCGGCGCAGAATGGCCCGCTCCACCCGGCTGGTACTGCACGCCCGCACACCGATCCGCATCGGAAGCGACCGAACCGCCTCGTACGCATTCACAATTCCACCTCCGCCCGGCGCGCGAATCGCAGCTGCAATAGCGTCAGCACCAGCAGAATCGCGAAAATCACCCAGGCCAGCGCCGCCGCATAGCCGACCTCGTAGAACCCGAAGGCGTTCTGGAACAACATGATTCCGAGCAGATAGGTCCCGGTCTCCGGCCCGCCGTTGCCGCCGGTCAAGGCATAGGCCTGATCGAAGGCCTGCACCGAGTTGATGATGGTGATGACGAAGACGAACGACAGTGGCCCGCGAATCAACGGCAGTGTCACCGACCAGAATCGCCGCAGCGCTCCCGCGCCATCGATGCGCGCCGCCTCGTACAGCGTCTCGGGCACGCCCTGCATCGCTGCCAGCAGGATGACAGTCGCGAAAGGCACGCTCTTCCATACGGTCACGATGCTCAGTGAGACCAGCGCCCAGTCCGGGTCGGTCAGCCACGGCACCGGATCGATGCCGACCCAGCCGAGCATGATGTTGAGCAGCCCGTCATCGGTGGTGAAGATGAAGCGCCACACCACCGCCATGGCCACGGTCGAGGCGACCAGCGGCAAGAATGCAATGGTCCGGAAGATGCCGATACCGGCCAACTTTCGATTGAGCACCGCCGCAACCGCGAGCCCGATCACCACCGTCGGCACCAGCGTCAACAGGGTGAACACCGCGGTATTGCGTAATGCGATGAGGAACAACGGATCCGACACGAACAGCCGCCGATAGTTCGATATCCCCACGAACCGTGGCGCACTGAACAAGTCCCACGAGTGCAGACTCAGATACAACGAAACTCCGAGCGGAAGCAGCAAGAATACCAGCACAGCCGCCAGATTCGGCGCCACGAAAACCCAGCCCGCCCGCTCACGCCGCCGCTCGAGCCGCCCTCGCTCGTGGGGCGCACGCATCCGGCTACCGATCAGTTTCATGGGGATTCCAGAAGGGTATTGATATCGGCTGTCAGGGACGCGCTCACCGATTCAGCGGTTGCGGCACCGCGTAGCACTCGGTTGCCACCGCGCTCGAGCAGCGCGGAAACCTTGCCCCACACCGGAGTAACCGGCAGCGGCCGCGAATTCTCCGGACCCTCCGTGAACACCTGGAGGTTGCGTATCTCGCGATGCGCGTCCGCGAATCCGGCAGAGCCCATTGCGGATTTCAGCACCGGCACGAAGAGTCCGGAGGCGGCGATAATGGCCTGTCCCACCGGCCCGGTCGCGAATTTCACGAATTCCCAAGCTTGTTCGATGCGCGGACTATCCGCGGCAATCGATAACCCCGTGCTCCCCACATCCGTAATCGCCCCCGGGCCACCATGCGGGCCGACCGGCAACACCGTGACATCGATGGGCAAACCATCCTGTCCGGCGAACTCGGAATACAGCCAATGCCCACCCATCGCCATCGCCGCACGTCCACGACGGAACAGGTCCGGCGCCGAAACCGACTGCTGGTCGGCAACTTTCGGCGCAACTCGGTGGCGAACCGCGAGATCGGCATAGAACTGAAACCCCTCGGCGAACCGTGGATCACCGAGATTGGTCCTGGTCGGATCCACCGACGGCGAGAACCACTCCGCCCCATTGTTCATACCGAAACACGCGGCCGAGAAATACGGCACCCAGGCGTCGGCAAATCCCCACTGCCGGTTCCGCTCGGATGACTCATGCCGCGTGAGTGCCCTCGCGGCATCGAGGAATTCGGTGAAGGACCAGGCATCCCGCCACCGGGTCGGCGCAGTCACTCCGGCTTCGGCGAACAACTCCCGGTTGTAGTAGAGAAACACCCCCGACCACTGTTCCGGCAGCGCGTACTGCCCACCGCCGTAGGCGAAGGTGTCGTAGAGCGCCGGATAACTATCGGCACGCAGTGCGGCAGCGTATTCGGGCTCCCGATCGAGCAGCGTGCGCAGATCCAGCAGCACCCCGCGTTCGGCGAGTCCGGCATAAAGCAACTCCCACGCCATCATGACGTCGGGACATTTGCCGCCCGCACAGTAGGTCAGCATCTGCTGCAGCGGATCCGGCCCGGACATGATGGTGCGGATCCGGATCTCCGGATGCCGCCGCCGGAACTCGTCGATGATCTTCAGCCGGACCCGCGCCTCCTCCGGCCTGGCCTGAAAGAAGAAAGTCAGCGCGTCGTCATCGGATCCGCAGCCGGTGGTGGCGAGCAGCGGCGCGGCCAGCACCGAACCGAGCAGCGTGCGCCTGCGCAACGAGGCCCTCCTCCAGGCGGGTGTGGAGCTTGGCGGAATCGCATGGCAGCATACGTTCGGCAACACCGACGTGATGGCCGACACACGAACAAAACTTAACGTTGTCCAAAGCCGATCGGAAACGAGCCCGATCGACATCATCAATCGGATACGTTGTCAGATGTTTGAGCAGGATCCTGCGCGTTTTTTCAGGAGAGTAAGCGGATGGCGACAATCGAATATTTGCGGACGGATCCCGATCTGCCGCCCGTCGGGGTGGTCGATCACTCCCCGATCACGCCACGGAAGAAGGCGATCTTCGGGGCGATCGCGGTCGTCGGAGCGATAGCATGGGCCGTCCTCGCCATCTCCCGCGGTGAGAACGTGAACGCGGTGTGGATCGTGATCGCGGCTATCTGTTCCTATGTGACCGCCTACCAGTTCTACGCCAGACTGATCGAATACCGGATCACCAAGCCGCGCGACGATGTGGCCACGCCCGCTGAGGAATTGGAGAACGGCAAGGACTACATGCCGATGGACCGGCGGGTGCTCTTCGGGCACCACTTCGCCGCCATCGCGGGCGCCGGTCCACTCGTCGGACCGGTGCTGGCCGCGCAGATGGGTTATCTGCCGGGCACCATCTGGATCATCGTCGGCGTTGTCCTCGCCGGCGCGGTGCAGGACTACCTGGTGCTGTGGGCCTCGTCGAAGCGCCGTGGGCGCAGCCTCGGGCAGATGGCCCGCGACGAACTCGGACCGATCGGCGGTGTCGCCGCGATCATTGCCGTGCTGGTGATCATGATGATCCTGCTCGCGGTGCTCGGCATCGTGGTCGTGCAGGCGCTGGCGGCGGTCAAGGGTCCGGACGGCGCATTGCACGGCGGCAGCCCGTGGGGTGTGTTCTCCATCGGCATGACCATCCCGATCGCCCTGTTCATGGGCCTGTACCTGCGCTTCGTGCGACCGGGCCGGGTCGGCGAGGTATCGGTCATCGGCTTCGCACTGCTGCTGTTCGTGATCATCTCCGGCCGTTGGGTTTCCGAATCCGGTTGGGGCCGTGACCTGTTCACGCTGTCCGGCACCACCATCGCCTGGCTGCTGATCGTCTACGGTTTCATCGCCTCGGTACTGCCGGTGTGGTTGCTGCTCGCACCGCGCGATTACCTGTCGACGTTCATGAAGATCGGCACCATCGGCCTGCTCGCGCTCGGGATCGTGTTCACCATGCCGGTGCTGCAGGCGCCGGCGGTGTCGCAGTTCGCGCACAACAGCAACGGTCCGTCCTTCGCGGGCAGCCTCTTCCCGTTCCTTTTCATCACCATCGCATGTGGGGCGCTGTCCGGATTCCATGCCTTGGTTTCCTCCGGCACCACGCCCAAACTGCTGGAGAAGCAGTCGCATGCGCGGATGATCGGCTACGGCGGCATGCTGATGGAGTCGTTCGTCGCGATCATGGCGATGATCACCGCCAGCATCATCGACCAGCACCTGTACTTCGCCATGAACGCAGGCGCGGGTCTCACCGGCGGTACCGCCGAGAAGGCCGCCGCCTACACCAATTCCCTTGGTCTGAGCGGTGATCCGATCACCGCGGGTGAGTTGACCCAGACCGCGAAGGATGTCGGCGAGACCAGTGTCATCTCGCGCACCGGTGGCGCGCCGACGCTGGCGATCGGTATGTCCCAGGTGATGTCCGGATTCCTCGGAGGCTCCGGGCTGAAGGCGTTCTGGTACCACTTCGCGATCATGTTCGAGGCGCTGTTCATCCTCACCACCATCGACGCCGGTACCCGCGTCGCACGCTTCATGCTCTCGGATTCGCTCGGTAATCTCGGCGGTCCGGCGAAGAAGTTCAAGGATCCGTCGTGGCGGCCCGGTGCGTGGCTGTGCTCGGCCGTTGTGGTCGCGGCCTGGGGTTCGGTGCTGCTGATGGGTGTCACCGATCCGCTCGGCGGCATCTACACGCTCTACCCGCTGTTCGGCATCTCCAACCAGCTGCTGGCCGCGATCGCGCTCACCGTCGTGCTGACCATTCTGATCAAGAAGGGTCTGGTGAAGTGGGCGTGGATTCCCGCGCTGCCGCTGATCTGGGATCTGATCGTGACGATGACGGCGTCCTGGCAGAAGATCTTCTCCGCCGATCCGAAGATCGGCTACTGGAAGCAGCACGATAACTACAGTGCCGCCCGCGATGCCGGAAAGTTGTTGGCACCGGCCAAGACTGCCGACGATATGGACAAGGTCGTGCGCAACACGTTCATCCAGGGCACGCTGTCGATCATCTTCGCGGTGCTGGTGTTGGTCGTCGCGGTGGTCGGTGTGGTGGTCTGCTTGCGTGCCTGGCGGGCGGGCGGCGGACCGAGCAGTGAGACGCCGGACGAACCGTCGAAGATCTTCGCGCCGCGCGGCTTCATCGCCACCGCGGAAGAGAAAGCGGTGCAGAAGGAATGGGATGCCCTGATCGAATCGGGGCAGGTCCGGGCACCTGGCGCCGCCCATACCAAGGGCGCGACGGTGGAAACACCAGCACATTGACCGCAGCAGCGCAGCCGAATGACGGCCGGTCACCTCGACCGGCCGTCATTCGGCGTCTGCGGGTGGCCGGAAGTGCCGGTGCGGCAAAGGTTCGCGCATTCGGTTCATGGTTCAATGCGGTGCTCGGCGGCCAGGATTACCAGCGCTATGTGGACCATCTGCAGCGCAATCACCCCGGTTGCGAGATTCCGTCGGAGCGCGAGTATTGGCGGCGGCGGCATGCGGATGCGGATAACAATCCGCAGAATCGTTGTTGCTGAACGAGCCGACTATTCGATGGTCAACTGAGCTTCGCCACGCTCGTGATCCAATAGCCAGCGCTTGACCGGCAGCCCCCAACGGAACCCGCCGAGCGCTCCCCCGATGCGCAGAACCCGGTGGCACGGCACGAAAAGCGCCGCGGCATTGCGGGCGCAGGCATTGGCGGCGGCGCGGGTGGCGTCGGGACGGCCGGAGATGGCAGCGTATTCGGTATAGGTGACCGGATCGCCCGCCGGGATTTTGCGCAGCACTTCCCATGCGTGCATGAGGAATTCGCCGGATTGCTGACGCACCTCGATCGCGTCGATCGCGGACAACTCGCCGCGATGGTAGGCAGTGACCGCGCGGGTCACCTCGCCGAGGTCGGTACGCCCGCGTAGCTCGCTCGGCCGCAGACTCGGGTGGATCAACTGCCGCAAGATCTCGGCGTCGTCGGTCCAGCCGGAGGCGAGTACGGCACCGTCCGCATCGACAAGTGCGGTGAACGGACCGATCGGAGTATCGGAGGTCGCGAAATCGGTTGTCACGATCGGGTTTTCGCTTTCGGTGCGGCGACGGCCTGCGTCGCGGTTGCTTTCGGCGGTGTGGCCTTGCGACCGGCGAGCGCGGCCTTCCATAGGTGCATGGATAGATACGAACGCCACGGGGCCCAGCGCGCGGTATCGGTGAGATCGACCCCGAGGAGGGTGGCGCCTTGGCGGACAACGAGATCGGTGTCGAGCAGCACATCCGGATCGGCGAGCAGCCGCATGGTCACATAGTCGGCGGTCCACGGTCCGACCCCTTCCAGTGCCAACAAGTCGCGGCGCAGGTCGGTGGCGGTGCGGCCCTGGTGC
Organism: Nocardia sp. NPDC006982; assembly: GCF_042869435.1. Classification (NCBI taxonomy): domain Bacteria; kingdom Bacillati; phylum Actinomycetota; class Actinomycetes; order Mycobacteriales; family Nocardiaceae; genus Nocardia; species Nocardia sp. NPDC006982. The sequence goes on from NZ_JBIAFV010000018.1 coordinate 83,953, forward strand.
AGCACCAGATCACCGGAGGCGAGAGCCGAGGCCACGCCGATAATCGAGCGGATCCGCCGCGCCGGGCCGGTCAATACCTCGGCCCCGCGTTCGGCGATCGCGGCCGGTGTCGGGAACAGCCGCGCGACCGGTCCGTCGATCGGCTCGCCGAGCGCCTCGACCAGTCGAGCGGTGTGGGTCGCGGCGGCGGATACCGAAATCTGCTGACCGATCATGGTGCGCAGCAATAACTCTGGACCATCGAGTGCGCCGGGCACTCGGATACCGGGAGTGAACGGCGGGCGGGCTCGGCCGCGGTTGGCGGTGGCCGCACCGACATTGAAGGGATGGTCGGCCGGTGCCGCACCGGCGTCCGGGAGGTCTCGTCCCGACGTCTCGATGACCTCGGTATCGGCGGGCACCACGCCGAGCGCCTCATCGATGCCGACCGGATCCGCGTCCAGGTCCAGCAGGTGCCGCAGTCGTGCGACGGTCGGTGCGAGGTCGCGCATATCGTGCAGGGAAAGTTCGGCGCGCACGTGATCGCGTTGGAAACTCAGCCGCGTAGTCGCATGTCCGTGCGGGGTGCGCAGGCTCCGGGTGTAGGCACGGTCCTCCCATAGCTCCATGCCCGGCACGACGTGCGAGGAGAGGAACCATTCGAGCCAGCCGCGGTCCAGCGGCTCACGGAAAGGCAGCCGCAGCGTCAACGATCCATTGGTGGCGGGCACCAGGTGGCTGCCGGAGCGGGTCACCCGCTGCGCCTCGGTGCGCATGGTGGTCGGACTGACCGCGAATACCTCGCGGACGGTGTCGTTGAACTGGCGAATGCTGGCGAATCCGGCCGCGAAGGCGATATCGGACATCGGCATATTGGTGGTCTGGATCAGCAGCCGCGCGGTATGCGCGCGATGCGCCCTGGCCAGCGCCAGCGGACCGGCGCCCAGTTCGGTGGTGAGCACCCGGGTCACCTGGCGCTGCGAATAGCCCAGCGTGGCGGCCAGTGCGGGCACGCCGCCGCGCTCGATGACGCCGTCGCCGATGAGTCGCATCGCCCGTGCGGCCAGATCGGCGCGGGTATTCCACAGCGGCGAGCCAGGGGCGGCATCGGGCAGGCAGCGGCGGCAGGCCCGGTATCCGGCCTGCTGTGCGGCGGCGGCCGTCGGCAGGAATGTCACATTCGTTGGCTTCGGCGTAATCGCTGGGCAAGAAGGGCGGCAATAGATTCCGGTAGTTCGCACCGCGGTGAAGAACTGGCCGTCGAATCGGGAGTCCCGGGTCGATACCGCCCGATAGCAGCGTTCGAAATCCAAAGCCGTGATCGTCACCCAATCCACAATGGCAGTAACCCACACCTGACGCTAGCGGAAATCCGCCACAAATCCCGGTGGCACCCGCGGACGAGACCGACCGGAACAGAAAGCCGTGGGCACGAATTGTCGAGCAGCACAACGGAATGTAGCCCTGAGCGTTCGCAAGATTTGGGCCAGAATATCGGGATATGGGCCGAATTACGAGGGCGGGCGCATGGTTGGCGTCGGAGACCGCATCGCGGTCCGGTACACGCTGCGGGAGCTGTTCAAGCTCGGCGGCGAGGGCATGGCCTGGCGGGCGACGGATGCGGACCTCGGCCGCGACGTAGTGCTCAAATGTCCGCGCCCGGACGATCCGGACAGCGCCCGGCGGCAACCGAACGATGGCCGTGAGCTTGACCGCTACCGGTCCGACCAGCGGTGTTCTCACGCTTGCCACGCAATGATCGGCACGTGCGGTCAGGCCACGGTGGTGCGGAGTTGGGAGCCCGCTCGACCGCGGATGACGTGTAGGCGGCTCGGAATACGCTGGCGCATTTCGTCGACGTGGCTGACCACACCGACCACGCGCCCGCCCGCGCGCAGTTCGTCGAGAACGCCCATGACCGCGTCGAGGGTGTCGGCATCGAGTCCGCCGAAACCCTCGTCGATGAAGATGGTGTCGAGCACCACGCCGCCGGATTCGGCCGCCACGGTGTCGGCGAGTCCGAGGGCCAATGACAGTGCGGCCATGAAGGATTCGCCGCCGGACAGGGTTTTGGCGGGGCGGACGGCGCCGGTGTAGTCGTCGCGAATATCGAGGCCGAGCCCGCCGCGACGGCCGCGCGGGCCCGCCTTGTCCGAGTGCACGAATTCGTAGCGACCGCCCGACATTCGGCGCAGACGAACCGAACCCGCCAGTGCCACCTCCTCCAGCCGGGCGGCAAGTACGTAGGAGCGCAACGACATTCGACGGTTGTTCTCGCCCCGGCCCGCGACGACCTCCGCGAGTGCGGCCAGTTCCTCGTGGGCGCGCTGTACCGGGGCGATCCGATCGACCGCGGCCCACAGCTGACCACCCAAATCCTCCAGCAGGTTCACCCGCCGAGTGGCCTCCGCCTGCGCGGCGACGGCCGCGTTCAGCTGGGTCTGCGCGGCGGCCACGGCGGACTCCAACTCCTCGAGATCGCCGGGCTCGGTCGAGGCGGCGGCTTGGATCTCCGGCTCGGCCAGGACTGCCTCGGCATGCGCACGAGCTCGGTCCGCCGCGACCAATTCCGCTTCGATCTCGTTCTGCCGCTGCGCAGTTCGCGAGGCGGCGGTGACTACTCGCGCGTATGCCGTCAACAAAGCCACGTCATCGCGCGGTTGCGTGCCATCTTCGGCTGACCTCGAACCGACTGCACCCCCAGTGGTCACCGCATTGTCGACGCGCCTCTCGGTCGAATTGGAGACCGCGTCAGCACCATCGGCATCGGCATCGGCATCGGCATCGGTGACCGCATTACCGGCGGCCGCGCCGCGTGGATCGGCGACCTGCGAAGCATTCGAACCAGCCGCCCGACCGGGCGTTGCCCCCGGTCCGGTTGCGACGGAGTTCTCAGCCTGCTCGATGACGAAGCCTGCTGCCAGCGCAAGACTTTCGACCCGGTCGGCGATCACGGTGACCTGCTCGATTGCCGCCGACTCGTCATTGCGTGCGTCGCGGAGGGCAGTGGCGTCGCCGATCAGGGTGTCGAGTCGGGTGCGGCGGCGGTCGATGGTTTCGTCGGCGCCCGCAGCGGTGCGCAGGCGGTCGGTGAGTTCGGTGAGGCGCGCGGTGGCTGCGGCGATGCGGGTGGTGACGGTGCTGCGGCGGGTGTCGGATTCGCGGAGCTCGTCGTGCAGGCGCGATTCGTCGGTGCGCAGGCGGGACAGTTCGGCGGTGAGGCTGTCGGAGAGGGTGGCGAGTTCGGCGGCGTCTTCGTAGCGGTCGGTCGCGGCGCGCAGGGCGGCGGCCAGTTCGACGCGGTCGGCATCGCCGCCGCGGGCGATCAGCGCGTCGATTTCGCGTTCCAGATCGGTGATTCGGGCCAGCACCCGGTCGCGGGCGTCCTCGGCCGCGCGCTCGGCGGCGGCCGCCGCGTCCTCGGCGTCCTTCGATACCGCGCCGGCGGCGGCGCGAGCCGGTGCCGGATGGTCGGCCGAGCCGCACACCGTGCACGGCTCCCCGTCGAGCAGTTGCCCGGCGAGTTCGGCAGCCATACCGGCCAGCCTGCGCTCGCGCAGGTCGAGTACGCGTTCCTTGGCATCGAGGTGCGCCGCGCGAGCCGACTCCAATTCGATCCGGGCGTGATCGAGAGTCGTTCTGCGACCGGCGAGGTCGACCGCCGCCATCGCCGCGGCCTGCAGACGTTCGCATTCGGCGGTCAAGATGGGCAGTTCGGCCGCGGCCTCGGTGGTTTCGCGCAGCCGGGCCTCGATGGTGGCGATCGATTCGGGCAGTTGCCGACGCATTCGGGTCAGCTTGTCCACGCGGCGGGTGAGTGCGGTGTCCTCATCGCGCAGCGTGGCCAGTTCGGAGGTGAGCCGGGTGGCGGTGGTCGCATCGGCGCTCACCTCGTCGAGCGCGCCGATTTGGGCACTCCACCGTCGAATGGCCGCATCGACATCCGCATCGGCGACGACGATCGGCTTTCCGTCCGGCCCGCGTTCGACCGTGATCAGGTCATTACCCGCGACATCCGCGCCAGCGGGTTCGGCGAGCAGTGCGGCCAATCGTGCTGCGATGCGGTGGGTTTCGTCCGACTTGCGCCTGGCGTGCATTACCGCGGCGCGGGCCGCATCGATGGCCTCGGCGACCGGGGCGGCACGGCGGGCCGATTCGAGTTCGACCTGCAGCTCGGCGCGGCGGTCGGCGGCGGCCGCGTATTCGTCGAGCCGCTCGCGGGCCGCGGTCATGCGGCGGCGCAGTTCGTGCAGGCGGCGTTGCTCCTCGGCACGGGACCTGATGCGCGCCGATTCCTGTTGGCACCGTTCGGCTTCCGCCGCGGTCGTGGTGAGTGCCGCACGCGCGGTCGCGAGCAGATCTTGCGACCAGCCGACGGCCTCCAGAGGCCCGACGGTTTCGGCCGCCGTCTCCCCCGCCGCCACCGCGACCTGTGCGATCAACCGATCGATGCCTTGCTTGCGCGACTCCACGTCCGCGGTCGAGGCCCGGCGCTTGTCTGCCAACCACTGCTCGGCACTGCCGAAACGTTCGGTATCGAAGAGCTTTTCGAGAAGCTTCTCGCGCTCCTCGTTCTCCGCGCGCAGAAATCGCGCGAAATCACCCTGGGGCAACAGCACGACTTGGAAGAACTGGTCCGCGCTCATGCCGAGCAGGCGGATGATCTCGTCGCCGATATCGGTCAGGCGAGCGAGGTTCGCGCCGCGCCCGTCCAACCATTCCAGCGTCGCTGCGGCATTCTCTTTGACCCAGCCGCTTTTGGCCCGTTTGCTCGGCCGCTGGAATTCCGGCGAGCGCGTCAACCGCACTCGTCGCCCGCCCAGCGTCGCCTCCAGCACGACCTGGGGCGGCGTCTGCTCGTCGGCGTGATCGGAATGCAGGCGCTTACTCTCGCCACGTGCGCCGGGCACGCTGCCGTACAACGCGAATGCGATCGCATCCAGCACCGTCGTCTTTCCGGCTCCGGTCTGCCCGTGCAGCAGAAACAGCCCGTCCGCGCCGAGCGCGTCGAAGTCGACAACCGTGGTCTCGGCGAACGGGCCGAATGCGGTCATCTCCAGCCGGTGCAGCCTCATTCAGCACCCCTGTCGAGTGCGGTCGACGTCGCGGGCACCGCGCGCAGCGCCCTCCGGTGAACCCGGGAGCATCCACTGAGCCGGCTGGAAGAACCCACGCTCGAGACAGAGCTGTTGCGGTATCCAATGCCACGAAGGGTGTTCGGCATGCCTGGCACGGATTCTCTGAAGCGGTATCCGCTGGTGACCGGTCTCAGCTGGCCACGACGGCCGCTCATGCGGACAGTTCCCCGGCAAGCGTGACCGCTGCGGGCACCTCCCGGTCGGGTTCGCGTATCGCCGCGGCGAGTGCCCGTTCCAGCCAGGCCATTTCACCCGGGGTGGGTTCGCCGCGGACGTCGGTGAGGAAGCTCTGCGCTACTTCGGTGTCGCGGCGACCGTGCACGCGTTCACGGTAGCGCAGTTCCGGGTTGCCTTCCGGGCGCGACCATTCCACGTGCACCGCATGCGGGAAGCGTTCGCGCAGTTTGCGCATAGCGTCGACGGGACGGGCGTAGTCGGTCAGCGTCGCCGAGACGTAGTGCCCCTCGGCCTCGGAATAAGCTGCATCGCTGAGCAATTCGTCGAGCGTACCGCTGAGACGACTCAAGCCGCGCACGAGCGGAAGGTCGCGGCGCTGCACCGAACGCAGGCCGGTGGCGTCCAGGTCGACCAGCCATACCGCCTTGCGATGCGAGGTCTCGGAGAACGAATACGGCAGCGGGGAACCGGAATAGCGCACCGATTCCGAGAGCGTCTGCGGTGAATGCAGATGCCCGAGCGCCACATAGTCGATGCCGTCGAATGCCGACAGCGGCACCGTCTCCACGCCGCCGACCGAAATCGAACGCTCGGAACCGGTCGCCTCGCCACCGACCACGAAGGCGTGGGCGAGTACCACGGTGCGGGTGCCGGGACGCTCGGCGATATCGGCCCGGATTCGGCACATTGCCGCGTCCAGGATCTCCGCATGCGAACGTGCTTGCGGCACACCGAGTTCGGCGCGAGTGATTTCCGGCTCGAGATACGGGATGCCGTAAAAGGCGATCGCGCCGTGCTCGTCGGACAACAGCACCGGCTGATCGGCAGCGGCGACCGTCGTGCGCAAATGCAGCCCGCCCGCCGCCGCGAAACTCGCACCGGCACCGAGCCGCGTCGGTGAATCGTGATTGCCGGAGGTCGCGACGATCTGCGCCCCGGCCGCGCGGATGGCCTCGAATCCCTGGATACACACCGCGATCGCGTCTGCGCTCGGAATGGATCGGTCGTACACGTCCCCCGGCAGTACGACGACGTCAACGGATTCCGCGGCCACCAATTCGGCAATGGCCGCGAGCGCGGCGGCCTGATCGGCGAGCAGATCGACCCCATGGAATGTGCGCCCGATGTGCCAGTCCGAGGTGTGCAGCATCCGCATGCCGCGAAACCGTAGGCGATCGCACCGACACACTCAACAATTTGGCTGTGTCTAATGGCCGCGCCTCGGGCGCGGCGTGTTCGCGGCCCCCTGGTGTCTCGCGTCCGAGCCGTCGAGACTCGCGCCTGCGGCGCATGCGCTTCGACGGCTCGGACGCGAGACGGGCCGCGAACGGTCGCTCGTAAGACTCGCTCCGTTGTGGTCGGCGATGCGTGGACGCACGACCCGAACGCCCTGTTTGCTGCTTGCGGCTAGGTGACCTGCTGCCTGGTACGAATCCGCGGCTCCAGGCATTCGTCGACGAACTGCTGTCCGATAGCTCGCGGGTTTCGAACTTGTCGGTGCCATGGGGCACTATCTGTGCTATGACCGCACCGATGCTCGTCGCACTGATGCTGGTGTTCGCCGCTGGGGTAGGGCTCGGCTGGCTCGGGCACGCCGCGCGCGCCGGGCAGCGCGCGACGGCCGCGGAGGCGAGACTGGCCGCGGCCACCGACAATGAGCGGCTACTGCGGCAATCGCTCACCGCGGCGAATGAGGATGCGGCACGCCGACATTCGCACGCCATCGGTGCGATGGTGGATCCGCTGCGCGAGGCCGTCGGCACGCTGAACCAGCACATCCAGCAGGTCGAACATCACCGGATCAACGCGTATTCGAGTCTGCGCGAACAGGTCGCGGGGATGCAGCGCACGTCACATCAGCTCACCAGCCAAACAAGTCAGCTTGTCGCCGCACTGCGCGCACCGCAGGTGCGCGGTCGCTGGGGCGAAATCCAATTGGAGCGGGTGGTGGAACTGGCGGGTATGACCCGGCACTGCGATTTCGACACCCAGGTGAGCCGGGCGGCGCGCAGCGACGGGGCTACCGAACGCACCGGCATGGTGCGGCCGGACCTTGTGGTCAATCTCGCAGGCGGCAGGCAGATCGTGGTCGACGCCAAGGTGCCGTTCACCGCCTACCTCGACGCCACCATGACCGACGATCCGGACGAGCGCGCCGAACTGCTCGGCCGCCATGCCAAACATCTGCGTGCCCATATCGATCAGCTGGCCGATAAGGCCTATTGGCTGGCCTTCGATCCCGCGCCGGAGTTCGTGGTGCTGTTCGTGCCGGGCGACCCATTCCTCGATGCCGCACTCACCACCGATTCCGGCTTGCTCGAGTACGCGTTCGGCCGCAACGTGATCCTCGCTACTCCGACGACTTTGATCGCGTTGCTGCGTACGGTCGCCTTCGGCTGGCGGCAGGAAGCACTGTCCCGCGATATGGCTACCGTTCAGCAACTGGGTCGCGAGCTCTACAACCGGCTCGGCATGACCGGCCGACATCTGGACCGCCTCGGCGCGCAACTCGGTAAGGCCGTAGACGCTTTCAACTACACCGTCGCCTCGGTCGAGTCGCGGGTGATGGTCACCGCCCGCAAACTCCACGATCTTGAAATAGCCGAGCAGGAGGTGCCGGCAATCCATCGGGTCGATTCATTGCCGCGGGCGGTCGGCTTCGCCGACGCCGGCGATTAGCCCTGCGACGGCCGTGCCGTAACGCCGCCGAGCGCGGCGGCAGTTAGTGTCATGGGGTGGCTGCTTCCCAACGTGTGCGAACCCGGGTGCCCGCGCCGCATCGTTCGATCCTGCCCTCGGTGCCGGGGATTCCGGCCGGGGCGGCGGTTCTGATCGCGGTGGCGTGCACGTTTTTGGGGTTCCTGATCGATGCCCACGGCGAGAATAACGAGCTGACCGCGACGTTCAACACGTTATACGTCCTCGGCTGCGTCGCGGCGGTGCTCGCCGTTCGCTATCGCGGGCTCTTCACGGCGATGGTGCTGCCACCACTGTTGCTGTTCGTCGCGGTGCCGCTGGCTTATCAGCAGCTCACCGATGGCGCTTCGACCGGCCTCAAGGACATCCTGCTGAATCTGGCGATCCCGCTGGTGAACCGGTTCCCGATCATGGCGCTGGCCACCGTGCTGGTGCTGGCGATCGGCGCCGGGCGGATCCTGCTGCACAGGCGTGAGGAAGCCGCCGGCCGCGCCGACGAACCCCGTCGCGGCACCAGTTGGGGCCGCGGCAACGCAGGCAAACGCACCAGGTCGGAGCGCGCCGGCGGCAGCTCGCTCGCCGAAGCCGCGCGCCGCCGCACCCGCCGTCCCCAGGTCGATACCTCCGACCTCGATACTGATCTGCATCTGCCGCGACCGAGTCGGCGCGGTAGTTCGGAAGTAGCGGACACCCCGCCGCGCGTCGGCGGCGCAAAGAGCGCACGGGGTGACGAACGCCCGAGCCGCGAGCGCCGATCGAGCGCCCGCCCCGCCACGGCAGCGGCCCGCAACGAGGGCGAGCCGACCCGGGCCGTACGACCCGCTGCGGCAGCGGCCCGGAGCGAGGGCGAACCGACCCGGGCCGTACGACCCGCCGCGGCAACCCCTCGGGCCGATGGAGATTCGGGCCGGGCGGCAGCGACCAGGCGGCGCGGTGAAGCCCCACCGCCACACCCGCAGCCCAATGTCCGCTACCGCGAACGTGATTCGAGCCGCACTGAGCGCCGTCGACCGGAAAACCTCTAGCCGGGCGACTGCTCGACAGCAGCGACCGTCACGCGCGACAGCGGCCACGCGCAGCTCGACGACGCGAACCGGGCAGCACCCAGCGTTGTGGCGCGCCCTGGAAATCCTTGGCGCAGCTCAGTGACGCGACGTCCGCAGCTCCCTCGGCAGTGCGAATACCAACGTCTCATTGGCGGTGGTCACCGGCTGCACCTCACCGAACCCGTGCTCCGCCAACATATCCAGCACACCGCGCACCAGGATGTCGGGCACGGACGCACCCGAGGTGATGCCGACCGTGCGCACACCTGCCAGCCACGCCGGGTCGACCTCGCGGGCGTAGTCCACCAGGTAGGAGGCCTTCGCGCCCGCGCCGAGCGCGACCTCGACCAGGCGCACCGAATTCGACGAATTGCGCGAGCCGACCACGATCACCAGGTCGCATTCCGGCGCCATCGCCTTGACCGCCACCTGACGGTTCTGGGTGGCGTAGCAGATGTCATCGCTCGGCGGATCCTGCAGTCCGGGGAAACGCTGGCGCAGCCGCTGCACCGTCTCCATGGTCTCGTCGACGCTGAGCGTGGTCTGGGAGAGCCAGATCACCTTGGACTCGTCGCGCACGGTGACCCGGTCGACCGCATCCGGACCGTCGACGAGCTGCACGTGCTCGGGGGCCTCCCCCGCGGTGCCCTCGACCTCCTCGTGCCCCTCGTGACCGATCAGCAGAATGTCGTAGTCGTCGCGGGCGAAGCGCTTGGCCTCCTGATGCACCTTGGTCACCAGCGGGCAGGTGGCATCGATCGTGCGCAGATTGCGCGCCGCCGCCGACTCGTGCACCGCGGGTGAGACACCGTGCGCGGAGAATACGACCAGCGCACCATCGGGCACCTCGTCGGTCTCGTCGACGAAGATCACACCCTGCTCACGCAGCGTCTCCACCACATGGCGGTTGTGCACGATCTCCTTGCGCACGTAGATCGGGGCGCCGTGCTTCTCGAGCGCCTTCTCCACCGTCTCGACCGCGCGGTCCACGCCGGCGCAGTAGCCACGCGGTTCGGCTAGCAGCACACGCTTACCACCGTCGGCATCGGCGGATCCGGAACCCGCCGTGCTGGCGATTCCGACGTTCAAAGGGATGGCCGAAGACATGCCCCTCAGCTTACGTGCGGCCGAGGAGTGCTGGACGGCCGGTCACGTCGTTCTCGACACACTCGCACCGGGCGAAAAAAGCGCGGAATGATGCAGACCCCCGGCGCGCGTGGTCAGGCCCGGAGGAGGCAGCCTGCCTAACCACGCAGGGCCCCGCGCGCGCCAAAGTAGATTCCGTGTCTGTGACACCAGTGCTTTGCATAACATCCCGTATCGGGCAGGCTAGGAGCATGTTTCGACCACCGTTCCTGGCCCGGGTCGCCGCTGGCGCGGCCGTATACGCCATCGAAGAAACCCGTCGGCTACCCACTGCCGCAATGAATTTCCCGATCACCGCGATCAGCCAGATGCTGCAGACCACCATGCACGTCCAGCAGTTCGTGACCAGCCTCGCCCTCAAGGGCGACAGCGTATTCGACCGTCTCACGAACGCCCCCGTCGAACAGCCCGACTGGGCCACCTTCGACGAGGACACCGAGCCGGAGTTCACCGCTCCCGCCCGCACCAGCAGTTTCGACCTGTACGACGACGAACCGGCCGACTTCGCCGCCGATGCCGCCCGCGCCGGTGAAACCAATGGTCACGCCGCCCCGGTCCAGACCATCGCCGTCCCGGAGACCGAGGTTTCCGCGGTACCGGAACCCCAGCCCGAGCCCGAGCCCGAACCAGAGGTCGTCGAGCCCGAGGTGGCCACCCGCTACGACTACGCCAGTATGACCCTGGCCCAGTTGCGCGCCCGCCTGCGCATGCTGACCGTCGAGGATCTGAACGCCCTGCTCGAGTACGAACAGCAGACGCGTGCCAGGGCGCCGTTCGTGACCATGCTGACGAACCGGATCGCCACCGTGCGGGCCCAGTGAGTTCAGATTCGATGGGGGGTGGTGGCCGGGAGACGAGTGGGCCCGAACCCACGTCTTCGTCGACGGTTGGCCGGGAATCCGCCGGCCGACCCGACCGAGCGGCTCCCGCCAACTCCGCCGAACAGCCGTGGCCGGTGCGATCGGTGGCCATCAAGGTCGCGCAGTGGATCGATCGGCTCGGCAGCATCTGGGTGGAAGGCCAGATCACCCAGATCAATCTGCGTCCCGGCACCAGCACCGCATTCCTGGTGTTGCGCGATACCGCCGCCGATATGTCGCTGTCGGTGACCTGTCATCCGGATCTCATCCGCCGCTCCGCCGTGCCGCTGCAAGAGGGCAGCCGGGTGGTGGTGTACGGCAAACTCGCGTACTTCACCGGACGCGGCACGATTTCGTTGCGCGCCATGGAGATTCGCCCGGTCGGCATCGGTGAACTGCTGGCCCGCATCGAACGGTTGAAGGCACTGCTCGCCACGGAGGGGCTGTTCGATCCCCGGCTGAAACGGCCGATCCCGTTCCTGCCCAAGACAATCGGACTGATCACCGGCCGAGCAAGCGCCGCCGAGCGCGATGTCCTGAGCGTGGCCCGAAATCGTTGGCCCGCAGTGCGTTTCGAGATACGCAATACCGCGGTGCAGGGCCCGACCGCGGTGCCGCAGATGGTGCAGGCGCTCGCCGGACTCGATCGCGATCCGGCAGTCGAGGTCATCGTGCTGGCCCGCGGTGGCGGCAGTGTCGAGGATCTGCTGCCTTTCTCCGATGAGACGCTGTGCCGCGCGATCGTCGCCGCGACCACGCCGATCGTCAGTGCGATCGGTCACGAACCCGATAACCCACTGTGCGATCTGGTCGCCGATCTGCGCGCCGCCACCCCCACCGACGCCGCCAAGCGCATCGTGCCCGACGCGGCCGCCGAACTCGCCGGGGTCCGCGATATGCGCGCCCGCGCCGCCGCCGCACTGCGCGGCTGGGTCGACCGCGAAACCAGGGCGCTGGCCCAGTTGCGTTCCCGGCCGGTGCTGGCGGATCCGCTGCGTGAACTCGACCGCCGCTATGGCGAGATCGAACGCCTGCGCACCGCCGCTCGCCGCACCGCCGACCAGCTGATCAGCACCGAAACCACCGCGACCCGGCACCTGCGGGAGAAACTCACCGCGGTGGGACCGGCCGCGACGCTGGCCCGTGGCTACGCTGTCGTGCAGCGCGTCAGCGGTAAGGAGCGGCATGTGGTCCGCTCGATCGAGGACGCGCCCGCGGGTAGTCAGCTGCGGATCCGGGTCGCCGATGGTGCAATCTCCGCCGCCGCGCTGGGCAGCCAAGCATTGGGCAAGACCGACACAGGGAGGAACTGACCTTGGCCGACCCCGGCAAGGACGACGAGCTGGCCGAGATCTCCACCTTCGGCTACGAACGTGCCCGCGACGAGCTGGTCAACGTCGTCAAGATGCTCGAACAGGGCGGCCTCGACCTGGACGAATCCCTCGCACTGTGGGAGCGCGGGGAGGCGCTGGCCACCCGCTGCGAGGAACATCTGGCGGGCGCGCGTCAGCGGGTCGAAAACGCCCTCTCCCGCACCGACCTCGAAACCGACGAATGACCATCCGCCGCGCCACCCCCGATATCCACACCGAGGACATGGCGGCCAGCCGCGAGTTCTACCGGCGGCTCGGCTTCGAAGAGGCCATGGACCTCGGCTGGGTGGTGACGATGGCATCCCCGACCAACCCGACCGCGCAGGTCCTGCTGGTCGGCCCGGAGGCCGAGCGGCCGCAACCGGATATCAGCGTCGAGGTCGAGGATGTGGACGCCGTGCACGCGGAGTTGGTCGCGGCGAATGCGGACATCGTCTATCCGCTGCGTGATGAGCAGTGGGGCGTGCGCCGGTTCTTCGTTCGCGATCCCAGCGGCACCATCGTCAACGTGGTCAGCCACCGCTGACTAACGCTGGAGCGGCTGAGCTGCGCCGATGGCCGCGGCCAACGTCGTGAACGCAGCATGGTTGCCTGCGCCGGTGATGAGTACTCGGGACTGGCCGAAGTCTGCGATCCACGCCGTCTCGGAACCCTGTTCGGCGTAGACGACCCACTTCTGGTCGCCGACCTGCTCGGTGCCGGTGCCGTAGCGGGAGCCGAGCACGAAGCGCGAAAGCGCCTCTTCGGTCGCGCTGCTCTGGCTCATCCGCATGTACGTGCCCTGCGGTGTGATGAAACCAACAGTGCTGACCGGCCCGCCGCCGGTGGTGGTGATCGTGTCGCGGCTACCGGAGTTCGGAGTCCAATGTTCGGGCAGGGTCGGATTGCGGATCGGGAAGGGCATGGTCTTCGCGTCGTTGGCCAGTGCCGCCGTCACGTCGAAGTGCGGAATCTGCCCCTCTGTCGGTCCTTTCCCCGCGAAGCTGCACTGGCTGGCGAGCCCGGCGAAGACCACGGCGATCAGCACCAACGGGATCAGTGACCAGAACAGATCCGGGTAGTCGTTGAGAATGCGTGGTTTTTGGTACGACACGTTCCCAGTATCCACGCCCGGTCTGGCACGCTCATCCACAGGTGGTCCGAGATCTGGAGCTGACCTTTTCGAGCAACCTGCAAGCAATCGCTACGGGTAGTACCTGATCGAGAACGGTCACGCTTCTGAGAGAATCAGCGGTAGCAACGACCGTAGGAGGCACACCGTAATGACGGCATCTTCGCCCGCACCCAGCCGCCGCGAGGCGCCGGACCGCAACCTCGCGCTCGAACTGGTCCGGGTCACCGAGGCCGGTGCGATGGCCGCGGGCCGCTGGGTCGGCCGCGGCGATAAGGAAGGTGGCGACGGTGCGGCCGTCGACGCCATGCGGCAGCTGGTCAGCTCCGTTTCCATGCGCGGCATCGTGGTCATCGGTGAGGGCGAGAAGGACGAAGCGCCCATGCTCTACAACGGTGAGCTGGTCGGCGACGGCACCGGTCCCGAGGTCGACTTCGCGGTCGACCCGATCGACGGCACCACGCTGATGTCGAAGGGTTCGCCGGGCGCCATCGCAGTGCTCGCGGTCGCCGAGCGGGGCGCGATGTTCGACCCGTCCGCGGTGTTCTACATGCACAAGATCGCGGTCGGCCCGGACGCGGCGGGCGTGATCGATATCTCGGCCCCGATCGGCGTAAACATCAGCCGGGTGGCCAAGGCCAAGGGCCTGTCGAAGTCCGATCTCACCGTCTGCATCCTGGACCGGCCGCGCCACGCGGACCTGATCCAGGAGGTCCGCGACGCGGGTGCGCGCATCCGCCTGATCTCCGACGGTGACGTCGCGGGCGCCATCGCCTGCGCCCGCCCCGACTCCGGCACCGACATCCTGGTCGGCATCGGCGGCACCCCCGAAGGCATCATCGCCGCCGCCGCCATGCGGTGTATGGGCGGTGAACTCCAGGGCATGCTCGCCCCCAAGGACGAGGCGGAACGTCAGAAGGCCATCGACGCGGGTCACGACCTCAGCCGCATCCTCACCACCAATGACCTGGTCGCGGGTGACAATGTCTTCTTCTGCGCCACCGGTGTCACCGACGGCGACCTACTACGCGGCGTCCGCTATTTCCCCGGCGGCGCCTCCACCGAGTCCATCGTGATGCGCTCCAAGTCCGGCACCGTCCGCATGATCGACGCCTACCACCGCCTCACCAAGCTCCGCGAATACTCCTCGGTCGATTTCGTCGGCGACGAGGATGCGGTGCCGCCGCTGCCCTGATCTTCTCGAAGGCATCGAGCCCGGTCCGCTTCGGATCGGGCTCGTTTTGCGCCATGTGCGGTGCTCTTTCCACGACGGTAAGCTCCGGAATCCCTAGCAGACCAAGGAGATCCGGTGTCAATTATCGGGAAGCTGTTGAAGAACCGCCGTGCCGGAGAGCAGGGCCTGGCCTGGCATCTGCCGAACCTCGCCACCGACGCGACCTTCGAAGTCACCAGCCCGGATTTCACGCACGAGTCGCCACTGCCAAAGGTGCACGCGTCCAAGCGGATCGGTGGCCGAGACACATCCCCCGCGCTGGCGTGGACCGCGCCCGACGGTACGGCGCAACTCCTCCTGGTCGTCGAAGACCCGGACGCACCAACAGGATTGCCATTCGTACATTGCGTGGCCCTGCTGGAACCGACCCGCGCCGAACTGCCTCGAGACGGACTGCGCGCCGACGCTCCCGCTCCCGGCGTCAGCATCCTCCGCTCCGGCTTCGGCCGCGGCTACCAAGGTCCCGCCCCGATCAAAGGCCACGGACCGCACCGCTACGCCTTCCAACTCTTCGCCCTGACCGAGCCGATCACCACCATAGGCGGCAAGCCCGCCGCGAAAGCGAAACCGCGCCACGTCTTCTCCGCCGCCAAGGCAATCGCCCATGGCCGGATCGACGGATTCTACGAACGACCGTAACGAGTAACTCGCCGCAGCGGCGGTCCGGAGGTCGCATAGGCGGCGGATGGAGCCGGTTTCGGGCTGGCTGGGATATTCCCGGAGCGGGGCGGGGGCGGTGTGCGAATCGCCTCAGGCGTGGCAGCCCCACGACTGGCGTATGCGGCATAGGGTCGGAATTATGACGACCGAGGAGACGCAGTTCCGGATCGAGCACGACACGATGGGGGAAGTTCGGGTTCCCGTGGATGCGTTGTGGCGGGCGCAGACGCAGCGGGCCGTGGAGAACTTTCCGATCAGCGGGCGCGGGTTGGAGCGGGCGCAGATCCGGGCGCTCGGCCTGCTCAAGGCCGCGTGCGCGAAGGTGAACAAGGATCTCGGGCTGCTCGATCCGGTCAAGGCGGATGCCATTATCGCCGCCGCGAACGAGATCGCCGAGGGTCTGCACGACGAGCAGTTCCCGATCGATGTCTTCCAGACCGGCTCGGGCACCAGCTCGAATATGAACGCCAACGAGGTGATCGCCTCGATCGCGAAGGGCAACGGCGTGACCGTGCACCCGAACGACGACGTGAACATGTCGCAGTCGTCGAACGACACCTTCCCCACCGCGACCCATCTCGCCGCAACCGAGGCCGCCATCAAGGATCTGATCCCGGCGCTGGAGCATCTGCGGCTGGCGCTGCTGGACAAGTCTGCCGAATGGCGCACCGTCGTGAAGTCCGGACGCACCCACCTCATGGACGCCGTGCCGGTGACCCTCGGCCAGGAGTTCGGCGGCTATACCCGCCAGGTCGCGGCGGGTATGGAACGCATCATGGCCGTGCTGCCCCGGCTCGGTGAGCTGCCCATCGGTGGTACCGCGGTCGGCACGGGCCTCAACGCGCCCGCGGGTTTCGGCGCGAAAGTCGTTGCGGAACTGGTGCTGTCGACCGATCTCGACGCACTGTCCGAAGCGCGGGATCACTTCGAGGCGCAGGCCGCCCGCGACGGTCTGGTTGAGGCGTCCGGTGCAGTGCGCACGGTCGCGGTGAGCCTCACCAAGATCGCCAACGATATTCGCTGGATGGGTTCGGGCCCGCTGACCGGTCTCGGCGAACTCCGGCTGCCGGATCTGCAGCCCGGCAGTTCGATCATGCCCGGCAAGGTGAATCCGGTACTGCCCGAGGCGGTTACGCAGGTCGCCGCGCAGGTGATCGGCAACGACGCGGCGGTCGCGTTCTCCGGTGCGAGCGGCGCGTTCGAGTTGAACGTCTACATCCCGGTGATGGCACGCAATCTGCTCGAGTCGATTCGGCTGCTCGCCAATGTGTCCCGGCTGTTCGCCGATAAGTGCATTCGCGGTCTGATCGCCAACGAGGATCATCTGCGCACCCTCGCCGAATCGTCACCCTCGATTGTGACGCCGCTGAATTCCGCCATCGGTTACGAAGAGGCGGCCGCGGTCGCGAAAGAGGCGTTGAAGGAAAAGAAGACCATCCGTCAGACCGTGATCGATCGCGGTCTGCTCGATGAGAAGCTCACCCTTGAAGAACTCGATCGCCGCTTGGATGTGCTGTCGATGGCCAGGGTCGAGGACGAAAAGTAGAAAACCGGTCGGCGCACAAATCGTGCGCCGACCGGATTCGAGACTCAGGCCGGCGAACCGACCCGCAGGCCCGCGAGTTCCGCGCGCGCCTTCTCACCGTCTGCACCGAGACCGGTGCGGGTGAAGAACTCCCACCGCTCCAGCAGCGGGCCGAAAACCAATTCGTTCTCCTTGGCGCAGTCGTAGATGCCCGCCTCGGCGAGCACATCATCGCTGCTGCGCCCATCGGGCAACGCCACCGACGGCACCTCGAACCGCGCGACGCTGTCGGCGATGGCGCGCATCGTCTGATCCGGTGCGACACCGAACGCCGCGGTGATCAGGTCCGCGAAGAAGATCGACTGCAGTTCATCGTCGATGGCAATGCGCTCGGCGATGGCGGTGACCATCTTGTTCTCCCCGAGCGCGGCGGTGTTGCGATGCCGGATGGCGGCGGCCGCCTCCTCGAACGCGCAAGTGGCGAGCACGTCGAGCAGGTGCAGTGCGGGACGCCGGAAACCCTTCGTCATATGGTCCATCCGCAACCGCTCCAACTGCACCGGGTCGACCGACCGGGTGACCATGAGGTAGTTGCGGATCATGATCTCGTGCCGGTTCTCCTCGGCCGTCCACCGGCCGACCCAGCGCCACCACGATCCGGTGCGCAGGTACTTGCCGACCTCACGGTGGTACGAGGGCAGATTGTCCGCGACGAGCACGCTGACCGTCAGCGCCAGCTTGGCGGTCTCGCTCAACTCGGATTGCTCGGGCTCCCAATCGATTCCGCCGAGGAAGCGGAAGTTGCGGCCGTCGTCCCACGGCACATAGTCGTGCGGCTGCCAGCCGTCGGCGGCGGCGATGTGGCGGCGCAGATTCAGTTCCACCTCATCGGCGAGGGACGCGAGCAGTTCGCGATCGGTCAAGAGAGTTTGCACTAGCACAACCTAGCGGCTGGGCCCCGCGATGCGGGGATCTACGAATAGGAATCGGTACCGGCGTCCGAGCGTACAAGCACCAGCTCTTTCGAGCGAACCGCGAGGCACTCACCAATAATGGCACGTGAGCGCCCGGACGCCGGGCGGATCAGGATTTCGGCGTGACGGTCGTATTGCCGTCCACCCAGGTGATGGTGCCGCCGACGAAATCGCTCTGCTTGCCGCCGGGGATGTCCTTCTCGTCGCTGGTCGGGTACCCGATCTTGCCGTCGGGGCCGTCGTTGTCCTCCCACGCCTTGCGGATTTCGCCCCAGACGATGTGCGCGCCGCTGTCCTTGCTCCAGACGATCGCGCCGCCGGTGAAGTCCTGCCACTTGCCGTCGTTGGGGGCGTCCTCCTGCGACTTCAGCGGAGCGCCGAGCGGACCGGTCGGGCCGCCGGACTGCACGTACTTGTCGAAGATGATGCCGGACACGGTGATGTCGCCGCCCTGAGTGGCGATCTTGGTCTCCTCTGCCGCGCCGGACATGCGCTCCTCGCCGTGGGCGGCCGCCGAGGTGGTCGTCATGGACGCGGCGGTGTTCTTGTCCTTGTCGTCGTTGTTGCCGCAGCCGGTGGCCAGCAGCAGTGCCGCGGCCGCGGTGACCGCGGTGAATCCAGCCGTTCGTCGAGCGAAGTGGTGCATTTCCATCCCTCTCGTCGCGCGTAGCCTGGGCCGATGCTCGGCAACGGCCCGGCGAATCGATGTGAGACTCGCCGGGCCGTCGCTGAACAGGTATCACGCGAATACTACCCGCTCGATTGTGATGGGAAACACACCCTGGGTAGTTGCTGCTACCCGCTATGCACTCGGGCCGTACTCCTCCAACATCTCGGTCACCAGCGCCGCGATCGGCGACCGTTCACTACGGGTCAGCGTGATGTGCGCGAAAAGCGGATGCCCCTTGAGCTTTTCGATCACCGCGGCGACACCGTCGTGCCGACCGACCCGTAGGTTGTCGCGCTGAGCCACATCGTGGGTGAGCACGACGCGCGATCCGGTGCCCAGTCGGCTGAGCACCGTCAGCAGCACATTGCGCTCCAGCGACTGCGCCTCGTCCACGATCACGAACGAATCGTGTAGCGAGCGACCGCGAATGTGGGTGAGCGGCAAGACTTCCAACATGTCGCGGCTGAGCACCTCCTCCATCACCTCACGACTGGCCAACCCGTCGAGCGTGTCGAAGACCGCCTGCGCCCACGGGCCCATCTTCTCGCTCTCCGATCCCGGCAGATAGCCGAGATCCTGCCCACCGACCGCGTACAGCGGACGGAACACCACCACCTTGCGTTGTGTGCGACGCTCGAGCACCGCCTCCAAACCGGCCGTCAGAGCCAGCGCCGACTTGCCGGTACCGGCACGGCCGCCGAGCGAGACGATGCCGACGCTCTCGTCCAACAGCAGATCCAGTGCGATGCGCTGTTCGGCCGAGCGGCCGTGCAGTCCGAACGCCTCGCGTTCACGCACCAACTGCACCCGCTTGTCCGGCGTGACCCGGCCCAAGGCGCTGGAGCTTGCCCCGAGCAACCGGATTCCGGTGTGGCACGGCAGTTCCCGCGCCTCGTCCAGATCGATCACGGCCTCGGCGTAGAGCTGATCGATCTGTGTTTTGGAGACATCGATCTCCACCATTCCGGCCCAGCCGGAGGTCACCACGTCCTGGGCGTGGTATTCGTCGGCGTGCAAACCCACTGCACTCGCCTTGACGCGCAAGGGAATGTCCTTGGACACCAGCACCACTCGACGGCCCTCGGCCGCCAGATTGAGCGCACAGGCCAGGATGCGGGAATCATTGGTGTCGGTGCGGAATCCGACCGGGAGTACCGCGGGGTCGGTGTGGTTGAGTTCCACCTGCAGCGTTCCGCCCTCGGTGCCGATCGGCACCTGCTGATCCAGCCTGCCGTATTGCAGACGCAGATCGTCGAGGTTGCGCAGGGCTTCCCGCGCGAACCAGCCCAGTTCGTGATGGTGGCGCTTACCTTCGAGTTCGCTGATCACGACCAGCGGTAATACGACATCGTTTTCGCCGAACCTGGTGAACGCCCAGGGATCCGACAATAGAACCGAGGTGTCGATGACGAAGGATTTCGCACCGGAATTCTGGGAATGCGAGGGGCGGGCCCCCTTCGCGGCGGCTTCGCCTTTCGCGGAGCTGGAGTGCGCCGAGGGAGCGGGAACGGAGCGTGCAGCAGTCACGGTGGGCTCCTTTGTGTTCGCGCGGCACCCGCACGAACGATCTCGCTGGACCGGTCCGTCCTGATGGGATCCGACTTGCGTCAGATGCCCAGAGGGCCGGGTGCCGGCCCTCTCGTACTGAGTAGCTCAGTCACGGTTCAGGACCTCCCGTACGAGCCACACCGACGCGGCCCGCACCAACGACGCTACCGCCGACTGCCCGGTCTCCGCTCGGGCACAGGTAGGCGTGTCCGTGAATTTGTCGTTAACCCCGCATTGGTGCAGGGGATAGAGTCGCAGGTATGGCCGGTAACGAGGAGTTGGAGAAGCTGTCGTCCAAGGAGCTGCACGACCGTGCGGTCCGGCTCGCGGCGCGACGCGGCGACATCAAATATCTGTGGCGGCTACTGAAGTCGATTCCCGCCGCCGAGGCCGCCGCGGGCAATCTCGGCGAGAGCGAGGCCGATATCAAGTACGTGCTGCCGATGATCGACGACTACATCCACGCGGGCGACGGCAAGATCGCCGAGGTCCTGCGACCCTATTACCTGGAGTACCTCGCCAAGCACACCTGACCTCAGCGCTGCGGCAGCGCGGCGCGCAAGAGTCCGACGGCGGTGCCGCGCAGGAAGTTCTCCCAGCTGAAGTGGTCGTCCCACAGGATGATTCGGCCGTCGCGCAGTTCGAAAGTGCCGCAAACCCAGAACGCGATCCGCAGCGGGCCGACGCGCAGGATATCGGTGCGGTCGGTCAGCACGAAGTCGCCGTCGGCGGCGATGTGATGCATTTCGGCGGCGAAGCCGATGGTGTCGCGATTCAGCCCGCGCAAGATCTTGCGAGTGAGGCCGCCGCCGACCGTCGGCAGTGAGGTGTTCTTCCAGACGACATCGGGGTGCAGGAGCTCCAGTGCCTCCTCCACCGCGCCGATCTCGAGCGCGGCGAAGAATTCCCGCACCGTGGTGATCGCGTCCTGCTTCAGTTCCAGTTCGTCGGTCATGCACTGAGCCTAAGCCGCTAGGGTCGGCGGCGGTCGGCGATGAGGACACCCAGACCATCGAGAATTCGGTCGATGCCGAAGCTCAGCGCATCGCCCGCGCCCTCGTTCGCGGGCGGTGCACCGGTCGCGGCGGCCTCTTCCGCGAAGGCGGCGGAGACCAGGGGAAACCGGTCGCCCGCGGCGGCCATCATCTCGGCGAACTGGCCCGCGATCTGCTGCGCCGTTTCCTGCCGGTCCCCGGTCGTCACCTGCTGCACGAGGCTGCGGATATGCCCGTTGAGCAGCACGATGGTGTCCAGCCGCTCCGGCCCGGTCAACCCGGTGCCGTCGAGGGCGGTCAGCGCGGCGTTCATCCAGCCCATTTCATTGGGGCCGACCGCACGCACGCCGATGGTCAGGCTGATCGACCAGGGGTGTGCGCTGTAGCGCTCGAAGATCGTCTCGGCCCAGCGGCGCAGTCCGGCTCGCCACGGCTCCTCATTCGAATTCTCGTGCGCCGCAATCACATCCGGTGGATCGCCCATCGCGGCATCCACCATCAGCGCGGTCAGCTGTTCCTTGCCCGGCACATACCGGTACAGCGACATCTTGGTGAAGCCGAGGCGTTCGGCCAGGCGCTGCATGGACAGGTTCGCCAGTCCTTCGGCATCAGCGAGGGCGATAGCCTCCGCGACGATCCCCTCCAGTGATAGCGCGGGCTTGGGTCCGCGCTTGGGCCGCTGCTGGGTGCCCCAGAGCAGTTCGACGGTGGTCGGTGCAGGCATTTCCACATCCTTACGCATTGCATGTTGACAAGTAACTGCGTCCACCATACTCTAATTTGCGTCCAGCGGATACAGATTCCATCGGACGCAGATAATGACCTCGGGAGACATCATGCGCAACAAGACCGTTCTCATCTCCGGCGCGAGCATCGCCGGCCCCGCACTCGCCTACTGGCTGAGCCGCTATGGCTTCGCCGTCACGGTGGTCGAGCGGGCACCGCAGTTGCGACCGGGCGGCCAGGCCGTCGACTTCACCGGCGAAACGCACCACAAGGTGCTCGAGCGGATGGGCATCCTGGACGAGGTCTACGCGCACCGCACCGGCACCACCGATATAGCGATCGTCGACGGCAAGGGCGAGCAGCAGGCGCTCATCTCCGGCGATTTCACCGGCGGCGACGTGGAGATCCTGCGCGGGGATCTGGCGCGGATCATGTACGAAAAGACCTACCAGGACTGCGAATACGTATTCGGCGACTCGATCAGCGCGCTGACCGAGACCGACGACGGTGTGTGGGTCGAATTCGAGAAGGGCGCGCCGCGCGGCTTCGATCTGGTCTTCGGCGCCGACGGCATCCATTCGCGGGTACGGCGTCTGGCGTTCGGACCGGAAAAGGAATTCGTCAAGCACCTCGGCCACTACTACTGCGTCGCCGGCGCGAGCCCGTGGGCGACCAAGTCCGAGGGCACCCCCGAGCGGATGACGGCCTACGGCTACAACGAGCCGGGCAAATGCGTCATCACCGGCGGCTCGAAGGCACAGCAGCTCTACATCTTCGCCTCGCCCGAACTCGACTACGCCCGTGACGACATCGAGGCGCAGCGGCACATCATCGAGGAGACCTTCGCCGGGGTCGGCTGGGAGGCGCCGCGCATGCTCGCCGAAATGGCGGAGTTCGACGACTTCTTCCTCGACTCGATCAGCATGGTGCGCAAGATGAAGAGTTACAGCCGGGGCCGGGTCGCCTTGGTCGGCGATTCGGGCTACGGAAACACCCTGGGCGGCTTCGGAACCGGACTCGCGGTGCAGGGCGCCTACATCATGGCCGGTGAACTCGCGCTCGCCGACGGCGATTACCGGATTGCCTTCGCGCGCTACGACGGGCTCATGCACTCGCTCGGCAAACTCGCGGACTACAGCAACGCGGGCCGCTTCTTCGCGCCGAAGACCGCGATCGGCATCAAGTTCCGCAACTGGTTCCTGCACTCGTGGATGTTCGACAAGATGGTGAAAATGACCGAGAACGTCAAGACCATCGAGCTGCCGGACTACCCGGCGCTGGTCGCGGCCGCCAATGCGAACTGACATCGGTAGCACCGGCACCCTGCAGCGGACCGAACGGTCTGGCGCGGCGAGATCGCCTGTGTTTCGATGGAACCGGGGTGGGGTCGAGTGCGTCTATAAGGTCAGACGGCACTGACGGAAGGGGCTGGCTCGGCCATGACAGCACAGATGGACGGCCGCGCGATCACCAATCCCGAGAACGCGCAGAACTTTTCGCACGCGGAGATCAAACAGGCGGCCGACCAGATGAATCCGGGCGGACTGGACGGTGCGTTCGATGCCTGGGCCGCCATCGCGGCAGCGGTGACCAAGGCCGGACAGCAGTTCGAAACCGCGATTCAGCAAGCAGTGGATCAACATTGGGAGGGCGCGGCGGCCGACCGCGCGGTGCGCGGCATTCGGGAGTATGCCGCGCGCGTCGGTGAACTGGGCGAGTCGCTGGATCAGCAGTCGACACCGCTGTCGGCGGCGGTGAGCGCGGCGGGGCGGTTCAAGGTGGCGGTGCCGCCGGTGGTGGATAGTTCGGATAGTGCGCGGGGGCCCGAGCTGCGGAATTCGCAGGAGGAGCAGGCCCGGGACGATATGAGCACGTTTTATATCCAGCCCTATGGGAGTACGGCGCCGTTGATTCCTACGTTGCCGCCGCCGGTCAATCCGATTTCTGGGGAGTCGGGGTTTTCGGGAGTGCTGGGGGCTTTGCCGGGTGGGGACTCCGGGAAGGCCGGGGATACGAGCCCGGTGGAGGGCGTCGGCCAGGGTGGGGATTCCGGTAGAGCAGGAGACACAAGCACGCCGGACGGCACAGGCAGAGCTGGGGATTCCAGCAATGCAGGGACTACAGGTACGACGGAGGGGACCAGCGAGGCTGCGGATACAGGTAAAGCGGCGGGCAGCAGCGGGACTGAGAATTCCAGCAAAGCGGAAGAGACCAGCGCCGCCGGGGATGCAGGTAAGGCCAGGGATACGAACAACAGCGGGGACACCGGCAAGGCCGATGGGTCGAATCGAGCCGAAGCTATTGCCCCGCAATCTATTTCGTCGAATCAGAACAATGACTCATCGACCATGCCCGCGTCCTCTACCCATACATCCGCAACTTCGGCCATCCCCTCGGCGGCCGGTACGCAGATTTCACCGACCACAGTCACGTCCGGAGGGATCGGGCCGGGAACCTCGACCTCGACCGGCGCTTCCCCCAGTCTCGGTGGCGCGCCCTATCCTGGTGGTGCGCCGAATTCTGGTGGTGCGCCCAATTCTGGTGGTTCACCGAACACCGGCGAGACTCCGAGTTCTGGCAGGTCGGTGCCAGGCACCACACCGGGAGCGACGGCTGCTCAGCCGAGCACCAGCACGCCGAGTCGGGTGGGCGCGACAGGTACCGCCGGATACTCCGGGATGCTGCCGCCTGGCGCGCGAACCCGGCGGGGCGAGGACGGTGAACACAAGTCGGCGAAGTACCTGCGGACCGAGGAGCACGGCGAGGAGCTCATCGGCGAAGTGGAGAAGACCGTGCCGCCCGTACTCGGGGCGCAATGATGACGCAGTGGACCTTGTCCGCCGAGCAATTCGCGGCGGCCTGGTTCGGCACCGGCCTGGATCGCATGCCCTTTCCGTTCCGCTTCACCAGCCGCTTTGCCGGACTCCACGAATATCGGGCCTACCAGCGGCAATTCCGTGCGGAGCTGAACCGTGAGGACAACGCGTCGCTGCAGCGGGCCATCGGAGTGCTCGCCAAACCCGAGTGGCGCATCGAACTGTTCGGCATCGATAACACCCGCGGCGCGATCGAACTGCGCGCCATCGGCTGCGCCACCCGCACCGGACCGGGGGTGATCGCGCTGCAGGCTGCGGCTCCGGATGGCGGCAAGGTACGGCTGCGCCGCGTGCGCGTCGACCAACTCGCCACCGAACTGATCCGCCTGCTCCCCGATCCGCCACCCGGCACCGCGGCCGAAAAGAGCTACCTCCTCGACGATCTCAACGACGACCGCCCCGACCCCTTCGGCAACTCCCCATCCGGCGCCATCCAGGACCGCTACCGCCGCTTCTGGCGCCAACCCTGCGACACCAGCGGCACCGCCACCGTCCTGGTCGGCCCCCGCAACGCCGAACCCCTGCGCACCGGAAAACTCCGCTGGATCGACACCAAGGCCGGCCGCTACTGCGAAGTCCCCGCCAACCGCGCCCTCATGATCCGCCCCGCCACCAGCGCCGACATCACCCGTTACCTGGACGAGTCCATCGTCCGAGCGAAAGCCCGCGTCGACCAATAGGACTTGCGGGCGGAGCAAGATCCGGTCAGCGACGTCACCGACAGCGACTACGAATATCTGGTGTCGCATATCCAGTGACTACCTCACACAAGTCACACATTTTGTGCGGCATGGTCACTGGATATGCGGCAGCATGATTGCCGGGCTATTTTCGGGCGGCGGCCAGGTGGGCGGATACGAGGGTGTCGAGGAGGATGTCGAGGTCCAGCCAGGGGAAGCTGGGGCGGTCTTGGCGCAGGGTGATCAGGCCGTGCATGGCCGCCCAGAGGCAGGTGGCGGTGGCGGTGGGGTCGGAGCTGCCGCAGGATTCGGCCGTGTCGGCCAGGAGTCGGAAGAGCGGTAGACCGGGCATCCGGGCGTCGGTCGGTTCCCACCCAGGGGTGCCCGCCGTGCCGAACAGCACGCGGTAGTGGCCCGGGTTCTGTAGGCCGTATTCGCAATAGGCGCGGCATATTTCGGTGAGGCGAATGGGACCGTCCGCCGATGACGCGACCGATAGGGCCGCGCGCAATTCGGCGAAGCGGACCTCGTATACCGCGGTGAGCACCTCCTGTCGGTCGGCGAAGTGCAGGTACACGCTCTGCGGTGCGATACCCGCCGCCCGCGCGACCGCGCGCAGCGACAGCGATTCCTGACCGTCCAAGGTTTCCAGCAGGCGACTCGCCGCGGCCACGAGTTCTTCGCGCAGGCGGC
This sequence comes from Nocardia sp. NPDC006982, assembly GCF_042869435.1. Lineage (NCBI taxonomy): Bacteria > Bacillati > Actinomycetota > Actinomycetes > Mycobacteriales > Nocardiaceae > Nocardia > Nocardia sp. NPDC006982. Next base: position 110,061 of record NZ_JBIAFV010000018.1, read on the forward strand.
CGCCCTCGCCGCGCCGGTTGCGATTTCTAGCGTTCGCCGTCACCTTGACAGGCTAACAAGACAGGTGTCAACTGACAACTATCAGTAGACACCCGTCTTGTTAGGAAAGACCATGTCCGTCACCGTGACTCGCGTCGTCCATGCCAGCGTCCTGCTCGACTTCGGCGGTGCCAGGATCCTCACCGATCCGTGGCTGTCCGAACGCCGCTTCTACTACCAGGGTGAGCCGCGCAGCATCGCCACCGCCGCCGATCTTCCGGAATTGGCGGGCATCGTGATCAGCCACGCCCACTACGACCACTGCGACCTGGGGGCACTACGGAATTACCCGGATAAGAATGTGCCGTTCGCCGTCGTTCGTGGCCTCGCAAAACAGGTGCGGGCAGCCGGATTTCACAATGTCATCGAGCTGGATCCCTGGCAGACAACACATCTCGGCCCGGTCGAGGTGACCGCCACGCCCGCCAGCCACGGCATCCCCGAAGTCACCTTCGTACTGCGCGCCGACGGCCACAGCATCTTCTTCGGCGCGGACACCCTCCGCATCGCCGAACTCGACGAAATCGCCGACCACTTCAAAGAACTGGATCTGGCCCTACTCCCCATCAACGGCCTGCGTATCCGCCCCGCCTTCAACCATCAGGTCGTCATGGACGCCGCAGAAGCCGCCGACCTCACCCGCGCCCTGCACCCCCGCCTCGCCGTCCCCATCCACTACGCCTTCACCAGCGGTCCCGTCGGCGACCGCCTGATCACCAAATCCACCCGCAACCGCCCTGACCTCTATCGCGATGCCACCGCCGACCTGGCCCCCGACACCACCGTCCGCATCCTCGAACCCGGCCACCCCCTGCCCCTCTGAACCATTGCACGCCCGGTTTGTTGCGGCGGCGACTCGCCCGACGCAGCACGGCACCGAGATGCGCGTCCCGCCGACTTTCTCGCTACTAGCCCGGGCGGGTGAGCATCTCATCGGACCGATGCACGGTCCGGCAGCCGACGAGCACCGCCAGCGGCCACTGCGGCGATCTCAATGCGGGTACGACAGGAACCGCCCAGAAGCCCGGCGACGGAGCAGCTTTCGACCTCAGCTACAAACGAATTCGCCTGGGAACCCCGGCGCACCAACGAATACCGTTGGCGCGCAGCTGGATTCCCAGGCGAATAAGAGGGCTCAGCCGAGCAGGTGCCAGTCTTCCAGGCCGTTGTAGAGCGGCAGGTCCCGGGCCAGCTTGGTGACGCGGGCGCGCAGGGCGTCGACATCGGAGCCGCCGGCCAGTGCGGTGGCGATGATGTCGGCGACCTCGGTGAACTCGGCATCGCCGAAACCACGGGTGGCCAGGGCGGCGGTGCCGATGCGCAGGCCGGAGGTGACCATCGGCGGGCGCGGGTCGAACGGAACGGCGTTGCGGTTCACCGTGATTCCGATTTCGTGCAGCAGATCCTCCCCCTGCTGACCGTCGATCTCGGAGTTGCGCAGGTCGACGAGCACCAGGTGCACATCGGTGCCGCCGGTGAGGACGCTGATGCCCTTGTCCTTGACATCCGCGCCGCCGAGCCGCTCGGCCAGAATCTTCGCACCGGACAGGGTGCGCTCCTGGCGCTCCTTGAATTCGGCGCCCGCCGCGATCTTGAACGCGACGGCCTTGGCGGCGATCACGTGCATGAGCGGGCCGCCCTGCTGACCCGGGAATACCGAGCTGTTGAGCTTCTTGGCGTACTCCTGCTTGGCCAGGATCAACCCGGAACGCGGACCGCCCAGCGTCTTGTGCACGGTGGAGGACACCACGTCGGCGTAGGGCACCGGCGAGGGGTGCAGACCGGCGGCGACCAGACCGGCGAAGTGCGCCATATCGACCCACAGCTTCGCGCCGACCTCATCGGCGATCTCCCGGAACGCCGCGAAGTCCTGGTGCCGCGGGTAGGCCGACCAACCGGCGACGATCACCTTCGGACGCGAGCTGAGTGCTGTCTTGCGCAGCTCCTCCATATCGATGCGGTGGTCTTCCTTGCTGACCCCGTAGGAGTGCACCTCGTAGAGCTTGCCGGAGAAGTTCAGCCGCATGCCGTGGGTGAGGTGACCGCCGTGCGCGAGGTCGAGGCCGAGCAGCCGGTCGCCCGGCTCCATCAGCGCCATCAGCACCGCGGCATTCGCCTGCGCGCCGGAATGCGGCTGCACATTGGCGAATTCGGCGCCGAAGAGTTCCTTGGCGCGATCGCGGGCGAGGGTCTCGACGACATCGACGTGCTCGCAGCCACCGTAGTAGCGACGGCCCGGGTAGCCCTCGGCGTACTTATTGGTGAGCACGCTGCCCTGCGCCTGCAGCACCGCGCGCGGCACGAAGTTCTCCGAGGCGATCATCTCGAGGGTGTCGCGTTCGCGGGCGAGTTCGCCTGCCATCGCGGCAGCGAGCTCCGGATCGAGCTCACCGAGGGATTGGGTATTGACAGAGGCGGTCGTCTGCGTCACCTGGCCGAGTCTATTGGCCGACCGCGCCGCGCCGATCAGGGGGTTCTGTGTCTCGGTGTGCATCGCAACCTCCGTGGTCCGGGTGCCCCGGAGTGCGCACCCCGAGGCCCATGAGCCCGGCACCCAGGCGCGCGGTGCGGGGCGAGGGTGCTTCCCGGTGGTTGCTTCCACCTCGAGTGCGCCAGTCGCGGTCCAACCATCTTATCCGTGGGTCGGCGAGGGGCCGAGACCCGTCAAGCCCCGGGTACGGCGGACCGCAACAAGGCGGTGAGGTGCACTTGCGCATCGTCGAGTGGCCGGGTCGATTTCAGCGCCCGTGATTGGATGATCGCGCCCTCCAGCGCACTGATGACGAATCCGGCCAGCGATCGCGCCTCCTCGGCCGATAAACCCTTGTCGCGCAAGCCATTCGCGAGTTGGTCGGTCCAGTCGGTGAAGATGGTGCCCGCGGCGGCCTGCACCCGCGGTTCGGATTCGGCGAGAGCGGCACCGACAATCGGACATCCCGTGGTGAACGCGGAGTTTTCGAGAGCGCGCCGCCACCAGCCGACGAGTGCGGCGATCCATTGTTCGGCGGTTCCGGAGCCGGTGATCTTGTCGGTCACCGCAGCCAGACGTGCACCCGCCGTCTTGGTCGCGACCTCGACCAACTCGCTTTTACCGGATGGAAAGTGCTGGTAGAGCGAGTTTCGGGAGGCACGACCGCGTTCGAGCAAAGTGGTGAGCCCGGCGGCGTGCACGCCCTGTTCGCGCACCAGCTCGATGGCGCTCTCGATCAACCGGTCGCGCGGACCCAAGGTCATCGCCGTCCTCCTCGCCCATGCTTGCGTGAACCGATCGGTCCATGCTCCAATCATGACAGATGTGAACCGATCGGTTCATCGAAAGGACGGGATTCATGAGCCGGCGAAAGACCACCACTTCTGCGGTCATGATGGAGTCGAGCGCCAGGGAGGCGCAGTCATGAGCGAGCGGAGCGGGCGAAAGATCAACACAGCCGCCTGTGCGGTCATGACGGAGCCGAGCGCCAGGGAGGCGCAGGTATGAGCGCGCCGACCGATCTGTCGCAGCTGTCGGGACTCGAACTACTGCGCACCGCGATGACGGCCGACTCGCGACGACCGTTCATCGGCGATCTGCTCGGCCTGGAGGTCGAGGAACTCGAGTTCGGGAAGGCGGTCTTCGGGCTGCGGACCCGGCCCGATTTCGCCAACCCGCTCGGCACCACGCACGGCGGCATCTGCGCCACCCTGCTCGATTCGGTAATGGGCTGCGCGGTGCACACCACGCTCGACGCCGGTGTCGGCTACACCACGCTGGAACTGAAGATCAACTACATCCGCGCGGTACCCACCGACGGCCGTCGCCTGATCGCGACCGGCACCACCATCCACGTCGGCCGTACCACCGCGACCGCCGAGGGTCGCGTCGTCGACGACCAGGGCAAGTTGGTCGCACACGGCACCACGACCTGCGTCATCTTCCGCTGACGGGAGTACAGCCATGTCTCAACGCAGCACAGCCGCGGCGGCACGCAAGTTCCGTCGGGAACGGCTCATCGGGCGCTATCTGGTCAACCCCGCTGTCGGACTGCTGGATCGAATCGGCCTCCGTTCCTCGATGATCGCCGAGTTGGAGACCATCGGCGCCAAATCAGGTCAGCCGCGCCGCGTGCCGGTCACCGTTTCGATCGACGACGATGGTGCGTGGCTGATCTCCCAGCATGGCCACCGCGCCGGCTGGGCGCGAAATATCGCCGCGAATCCGCAGGTCCGGCTGCGTCAGGGCAAGCGCTGGTACACCGGCACCGCGGCTTTCGTCCCCGATGACGATGTGGTCGCCCGCGCCCGCAGCTTCGCCAAGGGCAGCGCCGCCGAATCGGCCACCGCATGGACGATCAAGGCACTGGAATCCGACCCCATCTCGGTGCGCATCACCTTCACCGCCGCCTGAGGATGTGTCTCTCACCACCGGTTTCGCGCGGCGAATTGTCCACGCGACGCCGGTGAACTGATCTCGATCCCGACATCCCCTGGATGCCCTCCTGCACGCTGTCCCAGCTGAGCTGCACCATGTGCCGCGGCGGCTGCGCCGTCATCCAGAGTCACATGGTGCGAAGGGCTCCCGGGGTGAGGGGCTCGTCGAGGAGGCGGCGGAAGCGGTCGGCGCGGTCGTCAGCGTCGACAGCGCGGTCCAGCCAACTGCCGAGCAGGCGATAGCCCTCGACGTAGGTGCTGATGTAGGCGCGCCAGAGGGGTGAGGACAGGAAGCGCAGGGATTGGCGGGCGCGTTCCTGGGTGGTCAGGCTCCAGCGCTGCAGGAATTCGACGACCTCGTCGGCATCGCGGCGCCGATCGTGCAGCAGCAGCGCGGCATCCTGCCTGACCCCGAGCAATTTGGCCGAAGCATTCGAAAGCTGTTCGGCGCGTTCACCTTCGAAACGCAGACCCAGATCGGCGTAGATTTCCTGCGCCCATTTGCCCCAGCCGGATCCGACGATCGAGCGCAGCGCCAGATCGGCCAGCCCCTCCGCCATCAGGCACTGCGGGGTATTCACCAGGAACAGCGTCTGCTCAGCCTGCCCGCTCGCGACCAGACCGGCCTCCTTGCGGCAGTGCTCGGTGTGATGTCCCGGATAGGCCTCGTGCGCGATGAGGCCGGGCAGGTGCGCCATATGCTGCTTGAGGTCGGAGTTGATCGCCACCCGGGAGTGGTAGTTGCCCAGGTAGTAATTGAAGCCGGACCAGGGCTTATCCCCCACCACCTCATAGGTGACGTGCTCATGATCGGGCAGTGGATAACGCTCGCGCACCCGTTCCCGCAACGCACTCGAGAACGCCTCGACGCAAACACTCAACCGCTCCGGCGGAATCTCGTCGGCCTTGCGGAAGGCGGTCACCCGTTCAGCGAGCGGGCCGTCACCGGGCAGCACCTCGTCCATCTGCCGGTGCGCGTCGCGGTAGTCCTCGACATCACCGGGTGCGATATCGACATCGAAGTACGCGCGCACCTCGTCGACGAACCCGATGTCGTCCCCGGCGAACTTGCGACCGGAGCATTCCAGCGCGCGCAGATGCACATCGAGGAATTCGCTGCGCTGCCGCGGCAATCCGGCCCCGGGCAGTTCCGCACGCAATGCCACCGCGCGCCGCGCCAACTCGCGCGGCTCGGGAGCGGGCGCGTTCTCCACCTCGCGACGCAACGCCGGATCGCCGGTATAGGCGTCGACGAAACCTTCCTCCAGTCGGTCGAATGCCAAGCCGAGCCGCAGGTACTCGGTCACGAGGGTATGCGCTTCCATGTCCGCCGACATTAGCCGCTGAAGGCCATGTCATCGACCGGTTACCACCCGGTATCGGCACCCCGCGTTTCACACGATGTTGACGCAGAGCAGAATTCGGCTATGCGAGAGCTGGACCGAATCTCATACAGTCGGCGCGCGACGTATGCGTGTTTGCCTGAACGGAGTGTCGGGTAAGTGGCACGAATGAGCGAGCCGAGTCCCTATGTGGAATTCGACCGGAAACAGTGGCGGACCCTGCGTAAGTCGACTCCCCTGGTACTCACCGAGGAAGAACTGATCGGTCTTCGCGGCCTCGGCGAACAGATCGATCTGGAAGAGGTCGCCGAGGTCTACCTCCCGCTCGCTCGCCTCATCCACCTGCAGGTCGCCGCACGTCAGCGGCTGTTCGCCGCGACCGCGACCTTTCTCGGGGAGACCCATCCGGACCAGCAGGTGCCATTTGTGATCGGTGTCGCGGGCAGTGTCGCGGTCGGAAAATCCACTACCGCACGCGTACTACAGGCGCTGCTCGCGCGGTGGGATCACCATCCGCGTGTGGATTTGGTCACAACCGACGGATTCCTATATCCCACCGCGGAACTGAACCGGCGCGGCATCATGCACCGCAAGGGTTTTCCAGAAAGTTATGACCGCCGCAAACTACTGCGCTTCGTCACCGAGGTGAAATCCGGTGCGGCCGAAGTATGTGCGCCGGTGTATTCACATATCTCCTACGACATCGTGCCGGGCAAGTTCCACTGTGTGACTCAACCCGACATTCTCATCGTGGAGGGTCTCAATGTGCTGCAGACCGGTCCGCGGTTGATGGTCTCGGACCTGTTCGACTTCTCGATCTACGTCGACGCACGCATCGAGGACATCGAGAACTGGTATGTGCAACGGTTTCTGACGCTGCGCGAGACCGCCTTCGCCGATCCGAACGCGCATTTCCACCACTACGCGGGCTTCACCGACGACCAGGCGACGGCCGCCGCGAAGGAGATCTGGAACTCCACCAACCGGCCGAATCTGGTGGACAACATTTTGCCGACCCGTCCGCGCGCGACGCTGGTGCTGCGCAAGGACGCCGATCACAGCATCAACCGGCTGCGGTTGCGCAAGCTCTAGCCGTCACAGCTTCCAGGCCGCGTCCAAGCGGGCAGCGACATCGATATCGCGCACCGCGGCGATATGCGGTTTGCGGATTTCGGTGGCGAGGTAGCGCGCGACGAAGCGCCGGATCTCGTGGTCGACGCTGGCCAGGATGCGCAGTAACTGTCCGCGTTTGGTGGCGGTGGCCACATTGATGCGAACATCGCTCGGCCGCGGTTCGGCGATATCGATGACGACCCGCAGCGGCTCCGCGGTGCGGACGGTCAAGTGCAGGTGGATATTGCCGTTGATGTGGAAGCGGTGCCGGTCGACGGCGAGATCGAGCAGCAGATCGACATCGAGCGGAATGACCAGCTCGAAGGAGATGACCTCGTCGACGTACCGTTGCAGCTTCGGCTCCCCCAGTCGCACCTGCGCGGCGACCTTCGCCAATTTGGCGGGCCCGACGCCGATCGGGCCGAAATCGAAGGCGGCGCCGGTCAACTGGGCGAATGCACCCGAGATGCGCTGTTCGGAGGCCGCATATTCCAGGAAGCGCCGACCGAATTCCGCATAGCCGATGTAGGACATCTGCTCCCCCGTCGGCCCGGGCACGGCATTCGTCGACTCATCCACAAACCGGACGGTACGCGAATGTCGTTGCGTCAGATACCGAAGCGGCGATGTCGAGCGGCGTAGTCGCGCAAGGCGCGCAGGAAGTCCACCCGCCGGAATTCCGGCCAGTAGGCCTCGGTGAACCATATTTCCGAGTATGCGCTCTGCCACAGCAAAAACCCGGAAAGACGCTGCTCACCGGAGGTTCGGATGACCAAGTCGGGATCCGGCTGACCGGAGGTGTAGAGGTGCTGGCCGATGGAGTTCACGGTGATCGACTGGACCAGGTCCTCCCCGGTCTCCCCAGCCGCGATCTCCTGGCGGACCAGCTTGCGGACCGCATCCGCGATCTCCTGCCGACCGCCGTAGCCGACCGCGACATTCACGTGCACGCCGTCGCGGCCGATGGTGCGTTCGGCGGCTGTGCGCAGCCGCTTGGCGACCAGCTCCGGAAAGCCGTCGAGCGTGCCGACGATACGCACACTCCAGTTCTGTTCCGGTGCGGACAGCTCCTCGACGACATCGGTGATCACCTCGAACAGGGTCTCCAGTTCGTCGGGATCGCGCTGTAGATTCTCGGTGGACAGCAGATAGACGGTCACCATCTCGATGCCCTCGTCCGCGCACCAGCCGACCAGTTCGGCGATTTTCAGCGCGCCGACCCGATGCCCGTGGGTCACATCGGTGAAACCGTTCTCTCTGGCCCAGCGCCGATTACCATCGCACATCACCGCGACGTGCCGAGGATGTTGTTTGCCGGCCAGCTGCTTGGACAGCCGCGCCTCGTAGATGCGGTATGGCAAGCCACGCACCTGACTCGGAAGCTCCACGGCGACCAACCCTACGCCTCAGCGGCGCGATCCCGGCATCGACTGTGGTTCCGGGTACAGTGACGATACAGCACAACTTACGGTACCGTAGGTTACTGGCTAGTATCACTAGGAGGTAACTCGTGTCCGAAATGGTCGGCTCGACCGATGCGACACCGGTCGCGATCCCGGGCACGTCAACACTGCTCAAGCCGCGGATGCGGGGCTGGATCCACACCTGGGCGGTCGGCATCGCGGCAATCGCGGTGCTGGTTCTGGTCTCGAAGGCCACAAGCGTCTCGGCAACGGCACGCTGGTCCACCCTGGTCTACGGGCTGACGGTGTGCGGGTTGTTCGGCATCAGCGCCGTCTACCACCGGGTGACCTGGGCCACCACGAAGGCTCGCATCCGGATGAAACGGGCCGATCATTCGATGATCTTCCTATTCATCGCGGGCAGCTATACGCCGTTCGCATTACTGGGCCTGCCGGGACGAACGGGCCAGATACTGCTGCTGGTCGTGTGGCTCGGCGCGCTGGCCGGTGTGGCCCTGAAACTGTTGTGGCCGACCGCTCCCCGCTGGGTCGGGGTGCCGCTGTATCTGCTCCTTGGTTGGGCGATCGTGCCGGTGGCCGGGCAGCTCAATACGAATATCGGCATCGCACCGCTGATTCTGCTGCTCGTCGGCGGCCTGGTCTACAGCGGTGGCGCGATCCTCTACGCGACCAAATGGCCGAACCCGTGGCCCGCCATCTTCGGCCACCACGAGTTCTTCCACGCCGCGACGGTGCTCGCCGCCCTGTGCCACTACGCCGCGATCTGGTTGGTCGTGCTGCGCTGAGTGCATCCGGGCAGCCGGGACATCGTGGGCATGCCGAATTGCCCTTTGCGGCAATAGAGTTGGGGACGGATGCGGATCCGGAAAATGGCGGGGCGATATGACACAGCAGACGATCGAGACCGGTAGACAGCAGGCGGGGCGCGAGCGGGGTATCGGCTACCGCTGGGGCGTGGCGATGGCACAGCACCGGCGGATCGTCGTCGCGGTGTGGCTGGTGCTGATCGCCGCGTGCGCGGTCGCCTACCCACAGCTCAACGGCCGACTGGAGGCCATGGAATTCCACGCCGACAAGGCGGAATCGACGCGGATCACCGAACTGCTCGCCGCGCACTATCCCGATCTGGGAGCCGAACAGCTTGCGCTGGTCTTCGATTCGGAGCAGCGGACCGTCGACGATCCGGCCTACCGGGCGATCGTGGAGCGGGCGGTCGCGGATCTGCGCGATGTGCCCGGGGTGCGGGTCGCGGTCGGCCCGTTCCAAGGGGATCAGAAGTCGCAGATCTCGACGAGCAGGCATGCGGCGCTTGCCGTCGTCGGGATCGACGGCACGATTCCGCAGCGCGCAGAGTTGGCCGGTGAGCTGCAGGAACGTGCGGGACAGTGCTCCGGGGACGGGGTGACCGTCGGGCTCACCGGCTTCTCACCGGTGCTGCGCGACCTGATGGAAATCGAGGTGACCGATTCCGGGCAGGCCGAGGCGCTGGGCCTGCCGGTAGCGTTCGTGCTGCTCATCTTGGCGCTCGGCACGGTGGTAGCCGCATTGGTACCGGTAATGGTGGCGTTGAGCGGGCTGTTGCTCGCCTTCGGCGGACTGTTTCTGCTGTCGCATGTGATGGCGACCAGTTCGCTGCTGCTGGCCGTCGCGACCATGATCGGCACCGGCATCGGGCTCGACTATGCGATGTTCGTGGTCAGTCGGTTCCGCGAAGAGCTCGCGAAGCCGGGCGGCAGCTCCGCGGCCGGTGTGGCGCATGCCTGCGGGATCGCGATCGCCACGGCGGGTAAGACGATCGTCGCCTCGGGCTTCATCGTGATGATCTCGCTGTGCTCGCTTGTGGTGGTGCGCGCGCCGGTATTCCGCGGTATCGCGGTCGGCGTGGTGATCGCGGTCGTGGCCACGCTGATGGTGGCGCTGACGCTGCTGCCCGCGGTGCTGGCAATGCTCGGGTCGCGGGTGAATCGCGGTGCGCTGCCCGCGCGATGGCAGCCTTTGGAGACCCGGCCGGGATCGGCTGCCGATCCGGCGAGTGGGCGGTGGGCACGGTGGAGTCGGATCGTGATGGCACGGCCGGTGGTATTCGGTATCGCGGCCACGCTGGTGTTGCTGGTGGCGGCCGCGCCGCTGACCGGAATTCGCTACGGCATGGATATGGGCACGGCGGCGATGGGCGATACCGCATCCGGCAAGGCGGGCAGGGTCGCCTCGGAGAATTTCGCGCCCGGACTGCTCGCGCCGATCACGATCGTGGTGACCGGTGCCGGTGATACGCCGCTGAACGCCGCGGCGACCGGCGAGGTACAGAACTTCCTGACCGCACTCCGCTCGGATGAGCGCATCGAACAGATGCTGCCGATCCAGCGGGACGGACGGATCTTCGCGATGGTGGTCGCGAAGCCCGCATTCGATTCCGCCGAGGCCGATCAACTCGTCCGGGAGATCCGCGACCGGGCCACCGCACTGCCCGGTGACGTGCTGGTCGGCGGTGCGACGGCGGAGTTCGCGGATATGTCCGACGAGATCACGGGGAAACTGCCACTGGTCGTCGCGCTGGTTCTATGCTGCTCGTTCGTGTTCCTCATTGCTGCCTTCCGCAGCATCGCGCTACCGATCAAGGCGATAGTGATGAATCTGCTGGCCACCGGCGCAGCCCTGGGCATCACCGTGGCGGTGTTCCAGTGGGGCGTCGGCGAGTCGCTGCTCGGGTTCCACAGCACCGGGTTCATCCAGGTATTCCTGCCGACCATGGTCTTCGCGATTCTGTTCGGGCTGTCGATGGACTACGAGGTGTTCCTGATCCGCCGGATCAAGGAGTTCTGGGAGAACTCCGCGCGCACCGCGGCCGATAACGAATACGCCGTGGCGGCCGGGCTCCAGCACACGGCCCGCCCTATCGGTGCGGCGGCGGCAATCATGGTGGTGATCTTCGGTAGCTTCCTGACCGCAAGCGTGCTCGAGCTCAAGGAGGTCGGGCTGGCGCTGGCAGTGGCCGTAGCGATCGATGCGGCACTCGTGCGGTTGGTCTTGGTGCCCGCGCTGATGAAACTGTTCGGAACCTGGAACTGGTGGCTTCCCGGTTCGGGGTCACCCGTGCGCGTCCGGGTTTCGGTGCGCCCGCAGGCGCAGGCGGGCTCCGCTTCGGATGTCAGGGCACCGTGATCACCAAGCTGGTTGTTTGGGCGCTGAAGGCGCGGTGGGGGTTGGCGGCGGTGGTGATCGCGGCGAATCTCGGTGGCCTCGGGGTGATCGTGACCGAGCTGTGGCTCAGCGGATTTTTCGGCCGGATCGGGGATGACTGGCGGCGCACCATCGGGCTGGCGTCGATCTATCCGGTGGTGGGGTTCCTGGCCGGGGTCGGGCTCGCCGTGCGCGATCGGACTGTGTATTTCGGGTGGCTGGATGACGGGCGCAAACCGACCGTCGACGAGGCGCGACGACTGCTGCGCCTACCGATCGCGATCACCACCCGAGCGCTGGCGATATGGCTGCCCGGCGTCATCGTGGCGGCCTCGATGCTCTCGCATCTGTCCGAGCACAACAGTGCGGCGGTGACCACGGCCCTGTTCACCCTCGGCGCGCTGCAATCGGCCGGATTCACCTTCCTGATCGTCGACCGGCTGATCCGCCCGACCATTCCGGTGGTGTCGGGGGTGCTCGGCCCGACCGCGCACTGGAGTTCCTCGGTGCTGATGCGGGTCGTGATGACCTGGGCGGTGGCGGGTGCGATGCCGCTGCTCATGCTGATCACGGTGCTCGCCGATCCGGCCTCCGGGGCACCGGACCGCGTCCGCGCCGCCATCTACCTCTCCATTGTCGGCATCGGATCCGGTGTGCTGGCGACCGCGATCCTGGCCCGTTCGGTCGCGACGCCGATGCGCACGCTGCGCCGGGCGCTCGATCGGATCACCAAGGGCGAGTTCGATGTTCGGGTTCCCGTCGGCAGCACCAGCGAGATCGGGCGGCTGGAGAATTCGGTCAATGAACTCGCCGCCAATCTGTGTGAGCGTGAGCGGATGCGGGTTGTCTTCGGCCGCCACGTCGGCACGGAAGTCGCCGAGCGGGCATTGGCGGGCGGGGTCGATCTGACCGGCGATGTGCGCGAGGTGTCGGCGCTGTTCGTCGATGTCACCGGATCCGTCGAGCTGTCCAGCGGTCTGACGCCGCACGATTTCGTGGCCAAGCTCAATCGACTGCTCGCGATCGTGGTTGCGGCGACCGAGGAGAACAACGGCCTGGTCAACAAGTTCGAGGGCGATGCGGCGCTGTGCATCTTCGGTGCGCCGATCGCATTGCGCGACAATGCGACACCTGCGCTGCGGGCCGCGCGGCGCATTCGCGACGAGGTCACGGCCACCGGCGAACTCGATATCGGCATCGGCGTCGCGCGTGGGCGGGTGTTCGCCGGTGATATCGGCTCCGATACGCGGTTGGAGTACACGGTGATCGGCGATGCGGTCAATGAGGCCGCCCGGCTGACCACCGAGGCGAAGGAAGTACCGCGCCGAATCCTGGTGAGCGGTGCGATTATCGAGGCGGCGGCCGAGCACGAGCGCGCCAAATGGGTTCTCTATGACAACATTCTGCTGCGTGGAATGCCCGAGCCCACCGCCTGCTGGACCGACCTGGAGGCCGCCCCGACTTCCAACGGGATGGAACCCGATACCGATGCTGCCGCCGTCAGCGCGATCGCCGAAGTACGAACGGCGACAACCGAATCCCCGTCACATAAGCACTGAGCGCCGGAGCGCGGTGCCTCGGCCGGATTCAGAGCGATCAGCCGGTCAGGGGTGACGATCGAATCCCTTCGCAAATTCGCTGATCGCCGTCTCGCGGTGCCTTCAGCCGGATGCAGAACAACCAGTCCCTCAGCGCGACGATCGAATCCGTGTCCCGAATCACTAATCGCCGGACCGCAGCACCTTCTGCCGGATTCAGAGCAGCCAGCCGGTCAGCGCGACAACCTCCGCGGCGATATCGGATACCTCGCGCCCATCGGTGCCGACCCGATGCACCCAATCCGGGGCCTCGGCATCCAGTTTCGCCGCCATCACCCGGCCGCGCTCGACGTGCTCATCCAGCGCACTACCGATCTCCCGGCCCGCGAGCCGCTCGGTCGCAATCGCATCCGAGCAGGTCAGCAGGACCGCGGTGACCTCCGGCTGCTCCCCCATCGCCGCGACGAGTTCACCGAGCACCCCCTCGAACACACTCGCGACATTCGCGTACACCATCCGCCGATACCCGAGCGCACGGTAATTCGCCCACATCGCAGCAAGATTCCGCTCCGCAAGACCGTGCTCCCACGGCGCGGGATACGCCAGATCCAGATTGTCCCCCTCGATCAAACAATGCCGCACCCGCGCCGCCGAAAGCCGCGCATGAACCTCGAACGCCACCGTGGTCTTGCCCACCCCGGACCGACCACCGATGAACAAAGCCTGACTACGCAAGGTCACCCACCAACTCTGCCGCAACCAGCCCGCCCACCGGGGGCGCATTGCCGCATCTCGACCCCAGCTGACGCATATTCACCGATGTCCGCGCACAATGTGCATCCCGCCCGCGCAATGGAGTCTGTGCGCGGCGGGCCGCCCGCGTTCGGCATGCACCTGCGCCTGGCGAGCAATCTGCGCGCTCGGCTGGCAAACTCTGCCCGGCATGCGACAGACAACCTGCGTTCGACATGGAATCAGTGCGCTGCCTGCACCCGGCGCGGTGCAATCTGCGTGCGGCATACGACCGACGCACTGCGTGCGGCGGGCGACCTGTGCCCGGTAGGCAATCGGTGCGCAGGGAACTCGGCGCGCGGACTCGACCGCGGTTGGGTGGGCCCAACCGAGCGGGTGCGACGGGGCTAGGGGCGGTTCAGTGAGGCGCGCAGCTCGGGTGGGGTGGTTACGGGGAGGTCGCAGACGGAGCCGCGGCAGACGTAGGCGGAGGGGGCGCCGTTGACTGGGGTGCGGTCGGTCAGGAGGGGGACCGAGTTGGTGGGGGCGGCGATGATGACGGTGCCGCCGGGGGCTTCGGCGCGGGCGGTGGCGATCAAATCCGTTGCTGCGGTCGCGGTGTCGGGTAGGGCGATGGCTACTTGGAGGGGGCCGCGGAGAGCGGGTTCGGCAACGGTGAGCCATTGGCCAGCCGAGCGTGGGGCGCGGGCGAGGACTACGGCGCCGCGTTGAAGGGTCTGATCGGCCAGTTCTCGGTAGCGCAGGGCCGGTTCCGGGGCGCTGGTGGCGGCGGCGGTGAGGAGGGCTTCGGCCAAGGCGGATGCGCCTGCGGGGGTTGCGCCGTCGATGGGATCGCGGGGGCGGGCGACGAGGGTTTCGGCGTCGTCGGCGGTGTCGAACCAGCTACCGGGTGCGGTGTCGTCAGCGAAGTGTTGAATTGCCTTGTCCAACAGCAGTTGTGCGTGTTCGAGCCAGTCGAGTCCACCGGTGGCCTGGTGCAGGGCCAGCAGGCCGGTGACCAGCCAGGCGTAGTCCTCCAAGACGCCTGGCGACGTGCCGACCACGCCACCGAGCGAGGCGCGGCGCACCCGGCCGTCGACCACGTGCTCGGCTAGCAGGAAGCGGGCACAACGAGCAGCGGCTTCCACCCAATCATCTTGCCGCAGTGCGGAACCCGCCTCGGCGAGTGCGGTAATCGCCATTCCGTTCCAGGCGGTCACCACTTTGTCATCGCGGTCCGGCTGTGGACGTCGCGCACGGGCCTCGCGCAGTGTCGCGCGGGCACGTTCGAAGCGTTCGCGGGCAGTCCCGTTGCCGGACAACGCATCCGGATCGGTATACAGGGTGAGCACCGAGGTGCCCTGTTCGAAATTCCCGGCGGTTGTTACCCCGAAAACCTCTGCGGCCCAAGCACCTTCGATAGGACCGAGTTCGCCGAACAGGTCGGCGGGTGTCCATACATAAGTCGCACCTTCGACACCCGGACCGCCCGGTTCCAGGTGGGTATCGGCATCCAGCGCCGACGCGAACCCACCGTGGTCGGTGCCGAGGTCATCGAGAATGAACTGCACCGTCTCGCGAGTAACCCGGTGCGCCAATGACTCTCGCTCAGGGCTTCGGCGGGCGAGATGCGCATAGGCGCGCAGCAATTGCGCATTGTCGTAGAGCATCTTCTCGAAATGCGGCACCAGCCAGGCGGCATCGACGGAGTAGCGCGCGAACCCGCCGCGCAACTGGTCGTAGATACCGCCGCGCGCCATGGCTTCGGCCGTCCGATTCACTACATCGAACGTCCCGGCATCGCCGGTGCGCTCCCAACTGCGCAGCAGCCCCTCCAACAAGGCCGATGGCGGAAACTTCGGCGCACCACCGAATCCGCCGTGTTCGGGATCTTCATCACGCAGCACCGTGACGACCGCATGATCGAGCAGTTCGGCCGAAATCGTCACACCAGCATCGGGCAGCCCGGCGGCCTGTGCCCGCAGCGCGTCGGCCACCTGCGCGGAAGCCTTGTCCACCTCGTCGCGCCGGGTATTCCAGGTATCGGTAACGGCCGTGAGCAGCTGGGTGAACGACGGCATCCCACCGCGCGGCACCTTCGGGTAGTAGGTACCGCAGTAGAACGGCTCGCCATCCGGCGTGAGGAAGCACGTCATCGGCCAGCCACCCTGACCGGTCATCGCCACCGTGGCATTCATATAGACCGCGTCCAGATCCGGACGCTCCTCACGATCCACCTTGATACACACGAAGTTGTCGTTCATCTGCGCCGCCGTCCGCTCGTCCTCGAACGACTCGTGCGCCATCACATGGCACCAAATGAGTTGTTAAGTGCCGTAGCTACCAATGGCAAGACGCATACCCAACTGACAACAGTATGGGCACGTCTCGCCTGGTAGCTTCAGCACTTGCCTCCTTCCCCCACTCCCACCAATCCACGGGATTGGAGGCGTGCTGCCGCAGGTACGGCGACGTAGCACTACCCAATCGGTTCATACCCCCACCCTACGGCCCTCGCGTCCAAGATCCGGGCCATCGTGTCGTAATGCTGCTCCAATCGGCTCGGGCGGTCCCGGAGGTGCCACCGAAGCCACTCTTCTTCCGGTGCATATTCACCAGGCTTTTCGTGCTCCGTCACGAGGTCACCGAGCCGATTGCCGAACAACATTGCGGACTCGGCCCGCCGCCCGGATCGTCGTCGGTGCCAGATGGGTAGTGCGCGGCAAGCAAGGCCCGGTCGTATTCGTTGCGCCAGGCGATTCGTTGGGCGATGGCGGCCATGAGCAGCTGTGCCCGCGACGGGATACGCGTCCCCGGTGCGAGGGTCGACCAGGTGTAGCGGTGCGGATCAGGAGCCGGTTTGTCGATCCCTGCCGCCGCCAGGGTGGCGCGCACGAATTCCATGCGGTCGGCCTGGTGATCACCGAGGGTTTTCCCGGTCCACAGTTCCGAGGTCAGTACCCGATGCTCCGCGGATGTGTGGGCCTACCCACACTCGCGGTGTGACATCGATTTGCTCTGGATGCCCATCCACGCGAGGTCACAGCCTCGAAGCACACAGCAGGCCAACAGGAATCGCGCGGGCAAACCACCATCACGTACCGCGCAACGCTCAGCGGCACGGACACTTCCGCGCATGAATCGGGACTCACCCATGATCGGGTGCCCCTCGACCGATTCGTACCAGGGCAGGCTTGAACCCGGCGTCACGGGAACGACCTCCTTTCTCCCAACGCCGATCCGCAATCTCCCTGGCACTTCCATTGGCCCCGTCCCACCAGCACGCGGCGAGCAGCCCAGCGGCCTTGGGCGACAATCTGATTCGCCGCGGCCTTGGGCGACAATCTGATTCGCCGCCGAAGGCGCGCAGCCACGCCCCCGGTGGTGCTGACCGCGGAATCGCCCACCGCCGCGCAGGCGGCCGCGGCCAGCTCGCGCACGGTCTGGTAACGATCGTTGGGATCTTTGGCCATTCCCTTGGCGATGACCGCATCGAACGCGGTCGGTACATCGTGTGTAGTCGCGCTGGGACGCGGCGGCGGGGTGTGCAGGTGATGGGCCAGCACACCCTGCATCCCCAAGGTGCTCGCAAACGGCGGCCGCCCGGTCTTCGACAGGCGATCGATGGCGAGAACGCACGACCGGCGATCGGTGGGTGGGCCACCGATCGCCGGTCTAGGGTCTGGATTTGTCATCGCGAGAGCGAGTTGCGCGGCGCTGGTACGCGATCCAGGCGAAGATCGCGGCGAGCACCAGTGGGAAATCCCCATCAAGGGCTTGAGGGCAACCACTCGAGACGAGAGAAGATCATGGGCGCGGAGGATGCGACGGTCGCGGTAGTGCTAGGGCAGAAACAAGAGCCTTGGCTAAGCCGGTGCTGGGACGTGATTTCATTCTCTGAACCCATTGCGCTATGGCTGCGATGGCCGAGAATATCGCCGTCGCACCGGCCAGCCACGCGGTATCGGTGAGTTTCGCGGTCTCGAACTCGACCTTCCGTAGCCCCGGCACTGGATATTGTCCGTTGCCCGAGGCCCATCGGATCACGAAGCCGACCTGGGTCCCGAGGTCGGTCGGAGGGCCGGAGCCGATCATGGAGCGCAGCTCCGGTCCCTTCCCGTTGAGATAGACCAGCGTGAACGCGATGAAAAGCGCCACTGCCACCGCGGAAACGGTCGTCAACCCAGCAAGGGCCTTGGTGCGCGCCCAGAGATTGATCGACGCGGCGAGGATGGTCAGGAAGATCGCGATGCTGGCGAGAATGGCCCACTTGCCGCTGAGGTTGGAGTGGGCCGGTGGATTCTTCGACCAGAGACCCACGAGCGTGGTGGTGATGTGGGTTTGGCCGAAGGCATTGCTCCAGATCGTGCCGTCGGGGCCGCCAGTGGCGAGCCACGGTTTGAACAACAGGGTGAACGTGATGATGCTCCCGATCGCGGCACACAGGTAACCCCAGTTGTCACGGAGCAGGGTCGCCAGGGGTTGCACCCCCATCCGGAGTTTGGCGAGGTCGACCCGGCGCCTCCGGGCACGGCCCGGAGAGCTTCTCGTCGAGCCTGCCTGCTGCTGCCGGTCTCGACTCGGTCGCCAAGGAGTTGGCTGCACCATCGCGCTAGTTCCTCTTCATTGGATCGATAGATGATGTGCCATCAATTGACGGCTCACTGATCATGGAAGGAGGTTGTTCCGTTGGTTTCGCCACGGACAGCGGATCCGCGATGTCCTCCAGGGACTGGCCTTCGGCGTTCACGCCGAAGAACCAGGCGACCAGACCACCGAAGATCATGAACCCGGCGCCGATGATGTACCCCACCGTGAGCGGGAACCGGTCGGGACTCGGGTTGTCGGTGCCACCTACCAGATGCCCGAAAAGGAACGGCGCTACGACCCCGCCAGCGCCCTGCGCGATGGCGAAGAAGAACGAGATGGCTTGACCGCGCAATTCCAGCGGGAAGATCTCGCTGACCGTGAGATAAGCAGAGGACGCCCCCGCCGAGGCGAAGAAGAAGATGACGCACCAGAAGAGAGTCTGGGTGGTGGCGTCGAGAATGCCCGCATTGAATGCCCACGCGGAAACGAAAAGCAGGAAACCGGAGCCCAGGTAGGTCGCGCATATCATCTTCCGGCGACCGATGTTGTCGAAGAGGGGGCCAAGTACCAATGGGCCGATCAAGTTACCGATGGCGAACGGGAAGAAATAGTATCCCGTGTGATCGGCTGGGACGTCGTAGAAATTGATCAGCACCAAACCGACGGTGAAGAAGATTGCATTGTAGAGGAATGCTTGCGTTGCCATCATCGTGAAGCCGAGAAAAGACCGGGAAGGGTAGCGGCCAAAGAAGATCCGAGCCATCTGAATATAGGAGAGCCGGTCGGTGTCGACGATGTCGAGGGCTTTGCTGTCGTCGACCGGAGGCAGTTCGACGCCTTGGCCGCGGACCTGCGCTTCGATCTCATCGACGGTGCGTTCGGCTTCGGCTGCCCGGCCGTGGGTGAGCAGCCAGCGCGGGCTTTCGGGAATGTGGCGGCGCACGAATATGATGATGAATCCGAGGACGGGTCCGATGAAGAAGCCGAGCCGCCATCCCCATTCGGTCGGAATGAATCGCTCGTTGAACAGGACCAGGCTGGCCGCCGCGCCTATTGCCGCGCCGCCCCAATAGGTCCCGTTGATCGCGATGTCCACGCGGCCTCGATACCTGGAAGGCATGATTTCGTCGATGGCCGAGTTGATCGCGGTGTATTCACCGCCGATTCCGGTGCCTGCGATGAAGCGGAACAGATACAGCGACCAGGCACTCCAAGCGAACCCGGCGAGACCACTGCCGACCAGGTAGATCGCCAGTGTGAGGATGAACAGTCGCTTTCGGCCGAGCCGGTCGGTAAGCCGGCCGAACACGAGCGCGCCGACGACTTGGCCCGCCAGATACCACGACGCCATCGCGCCGACCTGCCCGCTTGTCAGATGTAGGGTGCTGGCATGCTGCAGGGGCCCGCCCATGCTGCTGACAATCTGGATCTCTATACCGTCCAAAACCCAGGACACACCGAGACCGACGACGATGAGCCAATGGAACTTCGTCCACGGCAGCCGGTCCATTCGGGCGGGAACGAGGCTCCGGATTACTTCTTTTTGCGATGTTGTCACTTGACGATCACCCAACCTGTCGATGGAAATTAATTCGTCCACGGCCCTATATTGGTTCCAGCTAGTTGCAGATCGACATATACGGCCCTATTCTTCTGCCGTATCGCTTCCTGGCGGAGATTTTGATCGTCCGGAGTTCGGTAATATCGTTCTCCCGTTTCGGCCAGATCCCGGGAAAGCCGGTACGCAATGTACCTGCGGGTGTCTTCATCGGCTTGTGCAAACCTTTCCGGTGTTACGACACGCTGAAAATCATCGAACGTCGCATAGTTCCGTCGCACCGTATCCCGGACCAATGGATCGGTTTCCCAATCCGCATCACTGCGATTGCGCATGGGCCGGGGGCTGAGGCGGTGGAACAGTGCCGCGGATTCCGCGAATTGGGCATTGTGGGCGCTTCGCTCGGCGCCGCCGTATTGCCGGGAGTTTTCGGCCAGGTCCAAGGCGGCCGCAACTCGTTTCAGCGGGCCGTATTCCACCGGGTTGTCATCGGCGGACTGCATGGTACGGGCATGCGCCTCGGCCGCCCATCTGCGAATTTCGTTGGGAAAGCGGGCGACAGCAAGAGCACCGATGGCGTCGGCGCGGTCGGCACCGAGACTGAGGATTGTAGTCATGGCTGCCGAAGCGGCTCGCGCGTTGGTGCCGCCGAAGTCGTCCGCGGCAGCCCTGGCGGCCGCATCGTGCGCATTCTTTCCCAAGGTGAGCCGCGCCATCCAACTCCCGGCGGCCCGCGGCGGTACATTTCCTCGGAGCAATTCGTAATTCAGGTAATTCATTTCCTGCATGCGCCCGGAGTAATACGTCAACGGTGACGGGCGACGGAACATAAAGGACGCTACGGGGTTCGCGTTGAATTCGGCGATACCACGCATTGCCGTTCCCATGGCACGGCCCGGTGACAGCGAGTAGCGCAGGCCCGCCGTGCCGATGTCGGTAGCCGGCCCGCCGGTCGGTGGCCCGCCCTCGAGCACCGCACGAATCTTCTCGGTTGTCCGGCTCTGGGCACCGAGCAGGTTGAGATCGAAACGTCGCACCAGTACGAAGCCTGCGATCAGCACGACCCCGCCGACGAAGATCGTGGCGGTACCGCTGCCCGGTGCCGATTCGAAGACATCGTCCAGCACAAGGGAGTAACCGCCTAAGTACACGATGTAGCCCACCAGCGACCCGGTATCGGCTGCAATGCCGACCGCGTTGCGCACCAGAATCGTCTGAGGAAGGCCCGGTATGAAACCACCCACGGCGAAACAGAGAATGAGGAAGATCGCGCGGAAGACCGCCGACAGTGCGGCGAGGAAGATTTTGATCGAAAGATAGGACATGAACAGCAGGAGGACGGTGCCGAAAATAAGAAGTATCAGCCCGGTGCCGATCTGCCCAGGACTCGGATTCCTGATCTTGGCGTAGGCGTGGGCGTCACCGCAGTCGCGCATGCCCCGTGCGACCTGCGATTCACTGCCCGCTAGAGTTCCGGACGACCAGGCTGTACGGCATCTCGGCGAATCGTCGATGACATGACCGAAATTCCATACCTGCAGCGGATGTCGAGCGAAATTGTCGGCCACGGTGCTGCTCAGGTCGGCGACAATTGCTCCCGGGTCCGCGTTGGATTCGCCGTTGAGCCCCGCCGCGACCGAGATCCCGACGTCGCGCCCCTGGGCCAGAAGGCCGTTCGACGACAACACAGCGGCCAGCGGATGCGCCAGATAGCCGACGCCGACCACGGCTACCACCAGCATGAACACGACCTGTAGTGCAGCCTTGGCGTGGTATCCGCGGACGACGAACCAAGCCACGACGAATGCGCCGATAGACGCCGCCACGGTCAGCATGATCGGGGTCGCGATCTGGTCCCTCAGGCCGTCGGCGACCGCGTTCAACGGTTTGCTGAGCCAATCGAGCCAGTGAAAACTCACCACGAAGCCGGTCAGCCAAATCGCACTGATCACGATGACCATGTACACCGTGAAGAGCAGGCCCAACACCATCGCAAACGCCGTCTCCCGCGGGTTGAGAATGCTGCTGTCGGTCGCAAACAGGTAGTCCGACAACGGAAGTCCGGACGAGTCGCGGATATCCGTCCAGGCCAGTCCGTCGATCGCGGATAGGCTCCCGCCGCCGCCGACCGTGTCCGCGCGCCCGGCGGCGGCACCACCCGAGAGGGGCCAGATCACCAGCAGAACCAGCAAGGTGATGAGGAGGCGGACGGCGATGCGCCGGGGGCGGGTGGCGGCGGCCCAGACCCGACATCGTCCGAGTACGGCCCACGGCGACCAGCACATCGGATCCCATGCCTTGGACCAGCGAAGATGGAAGTCCGGATCAAGCCTCGGCAGATACTGTCGCATGTGGCTTCCCCTCGACCCAGCCCGGAAGGCCAGATTGCGTGTGAGTTACGTCACCGTTGCTCCACTATTAAACGTGCCGTTACTTGTTGGTGCAATGTTTCGGTCACTTTCGAGAGTGGGTCAGATGGCTGTGACAGCCTGAATGGATCCATTAGCGCCTGACCGGCAACCTCGTTGTCCCGACGTCCCGGCGCAGCACCTGCGGAATCCTCCCCGAGAACGACCGCTGCCAGCTGCCACGTCGTTGCCTGACCGACGATGCAACCCCTCTTGACATTCGAGCCGCCTATGCGCTGACATCGTTGTTGGATGCTGGACCTGCACGTCGGCATCTGGAACGAAAAACAGTTAGTCGCAGGCGATTACGCGTTTTCCGCCGATGAGAAGACCTCGATCCAGGCCCGCTGGCGGCCATGCAGTACTTGGTGGCGTAGTCGATCACCGCGCAGATCCCAGACCCCACCACCGATCGTTTCGAACTCGCTGAAGTCGGTCTGCCACACTCGATTCCGACCCATGGGCGGATCGTGGAATACCTTGCGCTGCAACATCACCCATGTCTTGCGGTCGGCGATGAACACGATCAGCGGCAGACCGAACACGATGGAGCACCCGAGCGCGATCATCGGTGCACCTCGCCGATGAGCGACCAGCGGGCGAAAGTCTCACGCGGGCAGGCGCATTCGATGTCGCACGCCCCCTGAGGGCGGTTCGGCGTTCATCCAGGCCACCGCCCAGGAGAGCCGTGCGCCGGCGCGACTCGGGGACAGTAACGCCACGTACGGGGCGCTGCGCAAGGTCGCCAGGATGGTGTCCGGGATGCGCGTCCCTGATCGACCCGAACACCATTTCCGCTACGACCCAGCGAAATCGGATGCCTACGTTGCCACCACGCTGGCATGGCTCGGTGGTCCAGCGGCGGAGTCCTACGCGCGGCACGTTCTCGCCGATCTGGCGGGGGCCGCATTCGCCCGCCCGCGCCGCATCGCGATGGCGAAACTGGACCTGGGCCTCGCGCTGGTCGCCGACACGCCCGATGAGGCAGCTGACGTTGCGCTGGCCGTGGTGACCTCGGGCAACCTGGTGCCCTCCCACTACTGGCGCGTGTCCGAGGTGGTTTCCGGTATCGAACACCGAGATGTCGCGGACGCAGCCAGGGTGCGTGAAGCGTTCCGCGACACCTACGCCGTGTAGCAACCGCAGATTCGCACAGAGGCATGATCGGCGCACTCCCGAACTTGCCAGGACAGGCAGATACAAGCCGAACGCAGCGGTACTGGCGGGACGTTCTCTTAGCACGATGTTGATGCGCAATGTGGGCTCGACAGCCGACCGCTGACACCACTCTCACGAGACAAAAATAGAATGACGAGGTGCAGCGTGCTGCAGTGACGGATCCTTCGCGGGTCGTGGTTCTCGGGTCCGGGTTCGCGGGTGTGTGGGCGGCTCTCGGGGCGGCGCGGCGACTTGACGAGCTCGGTGTGGCGGTCGGAACCGTTGAGATCACCAGATACAGCTCCTTGATCAGGCCCTGCGCGGTATCGAGTGCGACTGCCATGCCGACTCCCAGCACGAGATTAATTGCTTGCGCTAAACAACTATTGCTGTGGCGTCGACATGCACAGGCAGATATCGACTCGAACAGGATCTCGACGCGCGGCCGGTCACGTATGCGGCATGCTCGCGGCAACCTCGCGCCGCGATCGCAGCCCGAGCTTGGCCAGGATGTTCGATACATGGGACTGAACTGTGCGGCGCGACAAGAACATTTGCGCCGCGATATCGGGATTGGTGCAGCCTTCGGCGACGAGCGCGGCTACCTTGCGCTCGGTATCGGTCAGCGCCGCCCAGCCGGATTTGGGCCGGTTGCGTCGACCGCGGACACCTCGCCGAATGTCGTACGGTCGCACGCGTGCGACCGTACGGGCGGTGTCCCACGATGCGCCGAGGCGGCTGTAGATCCCGATCGCGGTGTCCAGCGAACGGCGGGCATCGACATCGCGTCCTGCGGCGGCGAGCAGCACAGCGGCGTTCTCGTGAGCGTGCGCTTGGTAGAGCAGCCGCCCGGACCGCCGGAAGGCCCGGGCCGCCGCCAGCACGCTCTCGGAATCGCGCTCGGCCAGACCTCGACACAGCAGTGCTGTCCCGATCCTGGAGGCGGTCGGCTGTCGCGCCACGAGTTCGTCGGCGCCGACCACTACCGACCGCGCCGCATCCTTATCGCCGAGGTCCGCGGCCAGTCGGGCGATATCCGGGAAGATGTAGTACAGCGTCGCCGCGGCCGAATGGTCGGCGAGTCGCTCATGGGTGTCGACGAGCAGCTTCAAGGCGAGGTCCGGATGGCTGTGTGCCTCGTGCGTCAACGCCTTCGCCCACAGGTGCAAGTGCGCGTAGCCGGTGGTACCCGCGAAGTCGTCCGCGATGGGAATACGGTCCACGTCCGGCAGGAACGTGCCGCGGTGAATACCGATGAGCGCCGCGAGGCTACCCGCAACCGTCGCGTACCCGAGCACGTCCGGCGCCGCGCCGATGCTGCATTCGGCCACCGCGTCATCCCAGCGACCGTTCAGCAGGTAGAGCCGTGCCTTGGCGACCAGGTTCGCGGACTGGGACATGCCAGGGACACGGCGGTTGTGCGCTATCGCCTGATTCAGCACGTCTTCGGCATCGGCCAGGCGATCGAGCTCGATCAGACAAAGTGCCCGCAGCGCGTACGGATCGAACTGGTCCGGTCTGGTACCGACGGTCGAGGCGATGGGTATCCGGGTGCTCGACTCCAGTGCCTCGATGAGATCGCCTCGGATGTACCGGACCGCGCCCACGGCGCTGAGGCCGTATCCGATAGCGCGGGGATCCCCACTGGATTCCCCCATCGCGATCGCGATTCGACCCGCTTGCTCGGCCGCATCGAACCGCTCGAGGAATACATTGTCCACCGCGCACATGCCGTGAAAGCGGCCCACCGCCTCGACATCGAGATCCATTGTGCTCAGCGCCGTTTCGGCGATATCGACGGCATCGGCGATTCGGCCCCGGGCTCGGCAGACATGGGCGAGCAGCCAGCGCATTTCGATATCTTCGCCGTACTCCGACCGCGTCGACAGCGCAACGCGCACTTCGGCCTCCGCCTCGGCAGTTCGACCGCTCCGCAGCAGCGCCTCGATATACCGGCGGATCAGCGGTGGGTTATCGGACTCCGTCGTCGCGCGCCGCAGCAGTCGCACCGCCAGCTCGGGCGCTCGGAAAGCCAACTTGTCGGCTACCGCTACCAGCCAGTCGACGCTGGTGTCATCCAGTTCGTAGTCGGCGACCGCCAGATAATGTGCGATCCGCTCGATCGGCGCGTTGGTCGTCTGCAGTACCCGACCAGCCGTGCGCAGCAGACCAGCGCGCACCGTGGCAGGTAGCTGATCCGACAGCACCTGCCGGATCAGGTCATGCCGGAACACCACTTCGGAGTCGACAAGTGCGAGCACTCCAGTCGCCATCACGTCACTGACGACGCTCCATACCTCCAGGAGGGGGCGGTCCAGAATCGCTGCCAGTTCCGTGACGTCGACGACCGGGCCGAGCGCGGCGGCAGTCGCCAGTACGTCCAGGGTCCGGCGCGGCAGAAAGTCCAACCGCCGCGAAATCGCCTGCGCGAGTGTGGTGGACGGGCGCTGCCCGGCGACTGCCTCGGCGATGTCGGCGGCGGCGGTCAGCGTGATCGCCCGCTCACGCAGCAAGGCGGCCACCAATTCGGTGATGTAGCGCGGATTTCCGCTCGCACCCGCCACCGTCCGCAGCAACCCCGGGCCGGGGGAGGCACCGACGATATGCGACACCAATTCCGCCGCTGCCCCGGCGGATAGCCCGCTGAGTCGTATCAGCGGAGCGCGGCATGCGCGGAGTTCGGCCGATAGCGCGGTGAACGCGGAGTCCTGAGGCTGTGGGCGGGCACCGAGCAGCAGCAGTAGCGGTAGCTCATCGACGCGGGCGCGCAGCCGCTGCAACACCGACACGCTCGACGCGTCGGCCCAATGGACGTCGTCCATGATCAGCGCGAGCGGGCCGGTAGCGCACCAGGTCTCGATGTGATCGAGGATCGTCTCGGCGATGACGATCTCGTGCCCTGCCTCGGCGGCGCGCGCCCGAATGTCGCGGTCGAGCAAGGCACGGATCGGATCTGCGCCTGGTGTGCCGGGGTCGAGCCAGGAGCGCAGCGCGGCGAACGGGACGGTCTGCCGAAGTTCGGTGGCGGCCCCGAGTCGAATATGCAGGCCCGCCGCCGCGCACCGCACCCTGGCCGCGTCCAACAGAGACGTCTTGCCGATACCTGGTTCGCCCTGCACCAGCACGACGGCACCCCGCCCCGCAGCGGCCCGTGCCGCGAGCGCCGCCAGCATCTCGATCTCGCCATCACGACCGATGACCGCCGACGTGCCGTATTCCGGGGAAGGCCGCGTCAACGAACTGGGCATGCCGGAGCCCGATCACCGATCCCGACTGAATCCGGCACCACGTCGACATGCCCGGAGGGAGATACGGCAATGGATGGCAAATCCCATTGTCGTGCCGATTTTTCGGCGTGGCAGGCGACGTTCCATCCGAACGGCATCAGGTGGACGCGTTCCCCGTATTGCCCCAGTTGCGCGGCAAGGTCGGAAAGCACATCGAGTGTGTCGGCGACGTGGGTGAGGACATCCAGTGGACCGGCCTCCGGCGTGAACCGGCTACCCGAGGTTGCGCATTGCGGGGTTCCGGCGATAACGATATGGGCCGCCTCGCTGACGAGGCACAGGTACCGGATCGCGCGGACGGCCTCGGCGGTCAAGGGCCAATCGCCCGGTTCGACGACGACTCGCACTACCAGGCAATCGACGAACCTCTGCATCACCCCCACCGTCGCGGGGTCCACGGCCACGGCGCAGGGACCGGCCGCCACCAGTGCGTATTCGTAACTGCGCCAACGACTTCCGACGCCCCTCATCCAAGAGACCTCCCCCGCGGACGCTGCTGAAGGCCGGTCATGGCTGGGTCGGCACCTTCTGGCCGACGACACCGCAGAGGGTGTAACAGAATACGAACGGCACCACACCGTCGTTGAACCATGCGTGTGGGGTGCCGTGCTGGATCACGCAATCGCCGACTCGCAGCGATACATCGACGCCGTCGCCGAGACGCAGGCGGCCCTCGCCGCTGAGCACGACGATGAAGTCGATGCTCACGGTGCTGTGCATGCCGGGCGCCGCGGGGTCGAAGGCCGCCATCATTCCCGGCAGTTTCGCCTCCGCTTCCGCGACGACGGCCGTCATCGCCTCCTCGGACAGGTCGGCATCGGGCTCATAGGTCAGCCCCGGGGGTACCGAGATGAATCCGAAACGCAGCCCGCCCGGACCGGGAAAATAGCTCGTGTCGGTCTGCGCAGGCAGCTTGTCGACCGGCAGCTCGGGAAGTTCGTCGAGCTCCCACATCCGATGGATCTCGGTGCCGGGCAGCAGCGCCAATGTCAGCGGGTCGATGGTTTCATCCGCCAGCACCCGTCCCTGTCCGGTTCCGTTGTCGCCGATCATGATTCTGCGCATTTGAACTCCTGAATATCGTCCGCAACCAGCCGAATCGGGTCGGCACCGATGGCCGCACCGGCCGATCCGGGCCTCAGCTATCCGGACCGTATCCGCGGCCCGCGCAAACCCGCATGTCCCGAAGCGCATGAGCATTGTCCGAATGCGCAGACCTCGAAACCCGGCAATGCTTGCTCCAGCGGTGATCCGCGCGGTTCTGCACTAGGCTTCGTCCAGAGTTGGGGCCGACGCCCGGGCCACCGATGATCGTCGAATCGGAGGCGATATTCATGAATCAAGCGGCTATCGCCGACTCCACCACGACAAGTGTGGTGGATCCACATGAGCGAGCCGAGTACTGGGCCGATCTGATCAGCACATACCACTGTCGGCTCGGCTACAGATTCCCGAGCAGCACCGACTTCCAAGGGCACACGCAGCTGCGGCGCACCGACGCCTACCAGCTCGTCGGGTGGAAATCGGATGCTGTCACCTACCTTCGCAACCCGAGCCATATCCGCGCCGACCCCGATGACGACTACCGGCTGATCGTTCCGTTCGCCGGGCGACTGTCCTTCCGCACCGCCGACGGGTACGGGATCCTTGCCCCGGGAACAATGGCCCTGGTTTCCGTCGACCGCCCCTACGCGATGTCCATGTCCGACGGCACGCGCGGGATGATCATCACCATTGCGCGCAAGGAGATCAAACATCGCCTCAACCGCGTCGTTCCACCCGATCACCCACTGGATCTCACGACCGGGCTCGGGCGGGTGACCGACGGGATTCTCCGCGGCCTGCACAGCGAATCCGCCGCACTCACCGACCTCCAATTCGACAGCGTCTCCGAACGGCTGGTGGATCTGCTCTGCATGCAGATCCTCGGCGAACCGGCGAGTTCGCCCACCCATCTCGCCCATGTCGAAGCGACCGCTCGCCGGTATATCCACGACCATGCCGAAGATCCGGACCTCACCGGCACGCGCGTCGCCGTTGCGCTCGGCTGGTCACTGCGGCAAATTCAACTGGCGTTCAGCAATGCCGGCACCACGCCCAGCGATGTCATCCGGGAAGAACGCCTGCGACTGGCGCGCGACCGCCTGCGCAGCCCCGCCTACCAGCATCGAAGTATTACCGATATCGCATCGGACCTCGGCTTCGGTTCGATGAGCAGCTTCAGCAAGGCCTTCCGCCGGCGCTTCGACGTCACACCCGGCCAGCTCCGCGAGGACCGGCGGGCCGCATCCGAGGGATGATTTCAGCAGCGACCGGCTGGCACGATCACGCTATCGTCGCTGCGTGGACTCCCTGCGCCAGCTGCGGTACTTCGTCGCCGTCGCCGAAGAACTGCATTTCGGGCGGGCGGCCGAACGCCTCGGCATAGCGCAGCCGCCGCTGAGCCAGCGCATTCGCAAACTCGAACAGGATCTCGGCGCCCGGCTCTTCGACCGGGACAGCCGCCGCGTCGAACTCACCGAGGCGGGTCAGATCCTGCTCGTCGAAGCCCGCGATCTGCTGGCCCGGTGGGAGCGCGCGCAACGGCTGGTGGGCAAGGCGCATCGGGGTGAGATCGATGCGCTGC
The DNA here is from genome assembly GCF_042869435.1 of Nocardia sp. NPDC006982. Taxonomy (NCBI): domain Bacteria; kingdom Bacillati; phylum Actinomycetota; class Actinomycetes; order Mycobacteriales; family Nocardiaceae; genus Nocardia; species Nocardia sp. NPDC006982. Next base: position 139,464 of record NZ_JBIAFV010000018.1, read on the forward strand.
GCGTCGGTGTCCCACCCGAACTGGCCGGACGGGTGCTCGCGGCGATCCTCACCGCATTCGAAAGCCGTGACGTCCGCGTCGATCTACAGGAACTGACCACCGCCGAGCAGATCCGACTGCTCGCCGACCGCCAACTCGATGCCGGACTGCTGCAACATCCCGTCGATGTGGTCGGACTCGAGCTCGGCCCCGAGGTGGAAACACCGCTCGGCGTGGTGCTGCCGCGCGACTCGCCGCTGGCCACGCGCTCCGCGCTCACCCTCGCCGACCTGGCCGGACTCGGCCTGGTGATCTTTCCGCGGGCCGCCGCGCCCGGACTCTACGACGCGACGCTGCGCACCTGCTGGGAGCACGGCTTCCGGCCCACCCGCCTCCAGCACGCGCGCAATCCCGAATTCGTGCTCGGCATGGTGCTTTCCGGCCGCGGCGTCGCCTTCGACCAGGGCATGGTCGCGCAAAAGGAACCGCGCGTCGTCTGGCGACCGCTGACCGATGCACTGAGCTGGCGGCTCTCGCTGGCCTGGCCCGCCGCAGCGCCGCATCCGCTGGTCCGCGAACTGGCCGAGTTGATCGTCACAGTCATCCAGGGCGACGGCGCGTCACGGGCCGCGCCCGCTCAGGAGGTGGCGCAGCGGCCGTGGAATGTCGTATTCGGCAGATCGTGACGGATGCGGTGAATCGCCAGCCGCGCGGCCTCGCCGATCGCATGATCCACCTCGGGCAATCGCTGGGCCAGCGTATCCGCCCTGGTGAATACCGCTACCGCATAACGACTTCCACCGGGATAGGCCACCACCCCGATCTCATTGCGAATCGCGGGCAATGATCCGGTCTTGCCCCACACCGACACCTCCGACGGGAAGGCCGCGGCGAGCCGGTGCCAGTTGAGCTGCCGGCCCATGAGCTCGCGCACCCACCGGCAGGCGGCCGGATCGCCCGCGCGGTCCTGGCCGAGCAGGGTGAGCAGCCGGGTCATATCGCGCGGCGTGCTCGCGGTCGTGCGCAGCGGGTCCATGGCCCGGGTGGCAAGCACTTCCGAAACGCTCAGGGTCGGGAAGCGCCGCGCGAATTCGGCGGTATCGGATGCGCCGATATCCTCCGCCATGGTCTGCACGACATACCTGGGCGAGCCGACGATCCGCGTCTCGGTGAGCCCCAATTCGCGCACCAGCGAGCGCACATTGTCCAGGCCGACGCGATCGAAGAGCAGGTCAGCGGCGGTGTTGTCGCTGACGGTCAGTGCGAAGAACGCCGCATCGCGCAAACTGAATTCGACATCGTCCAGGCATCCGGCGGTGCCGACGCCACCGAGCCGGTCCGCCGCGCTCGCCCGGACCCGATCGGTCGGGTCGAGCTGACCGGCGACCACCTGACGGGCGAACTCCAGCACCAACGGCACCTTCACCACCGACGCCAGCACTACCGGTTCATCGGCGCCGAGCCCCACCTCACCGGCGCAATCGAAACATCGGGCGTGCACCCAACCACGCACACCGGCCTTACGGAAGATCTCCTCCACGACTGCCAAACTTCCACACGGGACTGCTCCGAGTCAGCTTGACTCTCCCGCCGATGGAGGGTTCACGCTCGTCACCGTCCGAGATTTCGATACCGAAGGGCTCACGATGAAACTCGATCTGGCCAAGAGCGACCGGCACTACTACGACGCCACCCGGGAACCCGAACTGCGCACCTTCGACACCTACGGCTATCTGACGGTCACCGGCTTCGGCGCACCCGGCGGCGAGCGGTACACCGAGGCCGTGCAGACGCTGTACCGAACCGCGTACGGCGCCAAGAAGATCGCCAAGGCGGGCGGCCAGGACTTCGTGGTGCCGAAGCTGGAGGGCCAGTGGTGGGTGAACTCCGATGAACCGCCGCTGTCGGTGCCGCGCGAGCAGTGGCAGTGGAAGCTGATGATCCGCATGCCCGAGGTGGTCACCGCCGAGATGGTGTCCGGGGCGACGTTCGAGAGGCTGACCGAGGGGGAGGCAATCCAGGTCATGCATATCGGACCGTATGCCACCGAACCGGAGACGCTGGCCAGGATGGAAGCGTTCATGACCGCCGAGGGGTTGCTCATGAACGGCCGCCATCACGAGATCTACCTCTCGGATCCGCGCAAAAACCCCGGCGCGAATACCCGCACGATCCTGCGTCATCCCGTGCGCCGCGCCTGAGATCTACTGTGCGGCAAGCAGTTTACCAGGCGCGTCCGAGATAGCCGAGCAGTCGACGGTGTGCGGGCGCGTCCGCCGGTACCGTGACCTCCTCGTCGAACATCCCCGGCTTGCGGAACCCATCGAGTCCGCCCATGGCGTGCATGGTGGTCAGCAGTTCGGCGCACAATTCGTCATCGGCGAGGTCTGGGCGATCGATGGCCACCGCGATATCGACGCCGTGCGCGACGACCTCGGTGAGATGGACCATGGCGGCCGCCGGACCGGGGAGCTCGCCGAGTGCGATGCGCACGGTGCCGGTCAGGGCGTCGGGGCGATGCCAGGCGGCGCGGTCCACCTCGGCGGCCGCGGCGAACGCGCCCTGCGGATCGATGCCGAGCCAGTCGTCCTCGAGTCCGGCGCCCGCATCGGTCCCGCTCACCCCGGCCGCGAATCGATGCATATTGCCGACGGCGTGATTGAGCACCGCGTGCACATCCCAATCCTGACACGGCGTCGGCGCCGCGAGCCGGTCGCCGTCGACGGCGGCGATCACGATCGCACCCGTCATATCCAGTGCGCGGTCGATCTGTCCGATCACATTGTCCATGGGCATCCTTCGCTCGAAGCGTCAGCAGAAGAGTTAGCACAACCGGGTGACATCCAAACTCGATCCAACGCCGCCCAGATCACGGAATCCAGCACGGCAAGGACCCGAAAAGGTTGCGCCGATTCCTTTCCGGATCGAATGCACCGAGATGTGAACGGCCCTATCGAGTTCCGCCCAGCAGTGCGGACCGCCGGCCGATCGGGGCCGACGGTCCGCGGTGACGTATACGAAATCCGTTAGCCGAGAACCGGATAGTTGGCACGGATCACCGACTGAGGGTCACGCGCCCGCTTGATCTCCCGCAACCGCGCCAAGGTCGACGAGTCGAATGCCGCGGCGGCCGTCTCTTCCGGAGTGAGGAAGGTGTAGGGCTTGAGCCCGCTGATGTGCGCGCCGATCGCATCGACGATCGCGGCCCGCCGGGCCTTGACCGCCTCGGCGATGTGCGGAAGGCCGAGTCCCAATGCGTAGAGCAGATAGGACTCGGTGACCGGTCCGCGCGCGCCACCGTCCGCGCCCGCCCTGGCGAATGCGCCGCCGAGATGGCGGATCTGGATATCGACCAGCGGTGCGACCGGCTCGTCGAGCATGGTCTTGACGACCGCGTCGCCGAGGTCGGTGAGCAGTTCGGCGCGGGACAGGGACGGGCTGGGATCGGTTGGCTCTGCGGTGATTTCGCCGAGATTCGCCACCGACAGCGCGCCGCGCTTATCGGCGAGCGGCCCATCGATCGCGTCCAACCGGGTGAGCAGGGACCGGCCGACCTCGGGATCGCCGAGGTAGGCGACATCCAGCGCAACCATCGGCGGCGCATCCGGGAACTGGAACCGGTGGAACCACACCGACAGTTCGTCGGGTGCGTCGGCGGTGATCTCCTGGAAAGCCTCGAAGACCTCCGCCGTACGCGCACCGTGCCACATCACCCGCCCGCCGTAGAGCCCCGGCGCCGGGAAGAGGTCGAATTCGAGCGCGGTCACCACCGCGAAATCGCCGCCGCCACCACGCAATGCCCAGAACAGCTCCGGATCGTTCGCGGCGGTCACCCGAGCTCGTACGCCCTCGGCGTCGACGATCTCGAAGGCGCGCACCGCATCCGAGGCCCAACCGTGCTTGCGGCCGAACCAGCTGAGCCCGCCGCCGAGGGTGTATCCGGTGACGCCGACCACCGGATTACTGCCTGCGAGTCCGGTGAGTCCGTGCGCTGCGGCCGCGGCCTGCACCGAGCCCCAGTTCGCGCCCGCGCCGACCTTCGCCACCCGCCGCTCGGCATCGATCTCGACACTGTCCAGCCCCCCGGTGCGCAGCAGGATCGCGTTCGCCACCCCGCCCGCGGCGCCGTGCCCGGTCGGCTGCGCGATCACCGGCACCCCGGCTCGACGTGCGTGTGCCACGACCGCCGCGACGTCATCCGCATCGCCGGCCCGCACCACCGCGGCGACCGGTTGGGTGACCGTCAAGGTCCACGGCCGCGCCGCCGCCTCGAAGCCCGCGTCACCCGGCACCAGCACCCGGCCGGATAGTTCAGCGCGCAGATCCTCGAATGTCATTGGTATTTCCTCACTTCGCAGCTGTGCTCGAAAGCACCTGCGGCCCGTGGATCGTGCCGCGACTACCCCAATGACGAAACAGGAGCGGCAAATGTAACAGCGGCCGCCCGAGATTCTCGGACGGCCGCTGCGAAATCAGGTTTTATCAGGCCCTTCGTCGGACTCGACGTCCTTCTTGTCGAGCCGGGCGATACCGGGTTCGGTGCCCTCGTCGGCCGCCTGATCCGGTTCCGGACGTTCGGGCTCGAAGGTCGCGGGCAGGCCTTTTATATGCCGGTTCATCGACCGCACCAGCAGGACGGTCCCGGCGAGCAGCACCAGGATGATCACGAGTCCGAGCGGCGACGCCTTGCCGAATTCAGGTCCGGTGGGCGTGCCGGGAGATTGCGCGAGAAGAACCAACATCACCGGTGCTCGTCTTCGATACCGGCGAACAGATCGGTCTCCGGCCGCGTGGAGTCGACCCTGGACTTGGCCAGTTCGAACTCCTCGGTCGGCCACAGCCGCTGCTGCATTTCCATCGGAATCGCGAAGAACGCGCCGTTCGGATCGATCTGGGTGGCGTGCGCGCGCAGGGCGTCATCGCGCTGCGGGAAGTACTTGGCGCACTCGATCTGGGTGGTCACCCTGGTCATGCCGTCTGGACGGCCCTGCCGGTAGGCGCGCGTGCGTTCCAACCACTCCTGCAGCGGAAACGGCTCACCGATCCGCTCGTATTCGGCGGCGAAGACATCCAGGCGGGCCATGGTGAAACCGTGGTCGTAGTAGATCTTCAGCGGCTGCCACGGCTCGCCCGCATCAGGAAAACGATCCGGATCGCCCGCCGCCTCGAACGCGGCCATCGACACCTCGTGGCAGCGGATGTGATCGGGATGCGGGTAGCCGCCGTTCTCGTCATAGGTGGTCATCACATGCGGCTTGAATTCGCGCACCACGCGGACCAGCGCCTCGACGGCTTCGTCCAGCGGGACCAGCGCGAAGCAGCCCTCGGGTAGCGGCGGCAGCGGATCGCCCTCGGGTAGGCCCGAGTCGACGAAACCGAGCCAGGTCTGGCGCACACCGAGCGCCGCGGCCGCGGCCTCCATCTCCTCGCGCCGGATCTCATCGATCCGCTCCAACACGCCGGGGGTATCCATCGCAGGATTGAGGATGCTGCCGCGTTCGCCGCCGGTCAGCGTGACGATGAGGACATCATGGCCCTCGTCGGCATACCGTGCGGTCGTCGCGGCACCCTTGCTGGATTCGTCGTCGGGGTGCGCATGAACCGCCATGAGCCGAAAGCCACTCACGTCTCGTTCACCTCATCAACCACCGTCATACCTCGTACTCTCCGCCGCCGGGGTCCGATCTGCCTGTCCCTATAGTTCCATTCGACAGACTTTTGTTCCGACGTACCCCCCGGAGTGAGACGGCATGAGTGAAACGCCCGGTGACACGCCGATCGACCGACGTGCCGACCGGTACGGAACCACGCCACGCCCGACGCGCCGCTGGATTCCGTTCGCACTCGGCGCGGTCGTGCTCGCCACGGGTCTCGGGGTCGCCTACGTCGGCTTTCAGAAGTACGGCCCGGAGGATATCGACGCCGAACAGCTCGGATACACCGTCGTCGACGACTCGACCATCTCGGTCCATCTCAAGGTCACTCGCAAGGATCCGCAGCAGCCGGTGGTGTGTTTCGTCCGCGCGATGGCCAGGGACGGGTCCGAATTGGGCCGCCGCGAGGTGCTGATCGAGCCGTCCGGCAGCGGCACCATCGAGCTGACGACATTCGTGCGCGCCTCCGCCCGGCCGGTGTCGAGCAGCATTTACGGCTGCAGTGATGACGTGCCGAAGTATCTGCGCGCGGGCTGAATCCGGGCAATAGACAACCGAGGCGTCCACAAAATGAACGCCGACCTGCATGTTTGTGATTCATGCTAAAATGGCGTGATACACGGTTCCGGGGCTCGGAGCCGTGTTTGCTGCATTGGCGGCCAGCGCTGTCAGTTCCGGGTGAGTGAGTTTGCCGGACCTGAGGCCTGTCGGGGTTCGATGAACTTCCCCAGGATGGCACTAGCCGTCGGCTGGTGCGTGCCCGCCCCCTGTGGGCACTGCAGCGGATCAGGGAACCCGGCCCCGGCCGGGAACAACTACTAGGGAGTGATCGAGATGACTGAGACGCAAGTGACTTGGCTGACCCCGGAGTCGCACGACAGGCTCAAGGGTGAACTCGACGCGCTCATCGCCAATCGTCCGGTCATCGCCGCCGAGATCAACGAGCGCCGCGAAGAGGGCGACCTCAAGGAAAACGGCGGATATCACGCCGCGCGTGAAGAGCAGGGTCAGCAGGAAGCGCGCATCCGGCAGCTGCAGGAGCTGCTGAACAACGCCAAGGTCGGCGTCGCGCCCACCAAGTCCGGCGTCGCATTGCCGGGTTCGGTCGTCAAGGTCTACTACGACGGTGACGAATCCGACACCGAGACCTTCCTCATCGCGACCCGCGAAGAGGGTCTCAACGATTCCAAGCTCGAGACCTACTCGCCGAATTCGCCGCTCGGTGGCGCGCTCATCGATGCGAAGGTCGGCGACACCCGTGAGTACACGCTGCCCAACGGCAAGACCATGAAGGTCACGCTGGTCAGCGCCGAGCCGTACCACAGCTGATCTCAGGCCTGAAGCCATGAAGAACGGCCGCATCCGGAAAGTACGGATGCGGCCGCTCTTCGTTTCCATATCTAGTTCGCCAGTGCCTGTTCGACGTCGGCCAGCAGATCGCTGACGTCCTCTATGCCCACCGAGAGCCGGACCAGATCGTCCGGCACTTCGAGCTGCGAGCCCGCGGTGGAGGCATGCGTCATGGCGGCCGGATGTTCGATCAGCGATTCCACGCCGCCGAGCGATTCGGCGAGAGTGAAGATCTTGGTGCGCGAGCAGAACTCGTGCGCCGCATCTCTGCCGCCGTTGAGCCGCACCGAAATCATGCCGCCGAAACGCTTCATCTGCTTATCGGCGATGGCGTGGCCCGGATGCTCGGCCAGACCGGGGTAGATGACCTGCGAGATCGCCGGATGCCTGGTCAGGAATTCGGCAATGGTCTCGGCGTTGTCGCAGTGCCGATCCATCCGCACCGCGAGGGTCTTGGTGCCGCGCAGGGTGAGGTAGGCGTCGAACGGGCCGGGCACCGCACCCGCACCGTTCTGCAAGAAGGCGAATGCCGCATCGAGTTCTGGATCGTTGGTGATCAACGCACCACCCACGACATCGGAGTGTCCACCGAGGTACTTGGTGGTCGAATGCGTGACGATATCGGCGCCGAGCAGCAGCGGCTGCTGCAGGTACGGCGTGGCAAAGGTGTTGTCCACCACCAGTTTCGCGCCCGCGACGTGCGCGACCTCGGCGAGCGCCGGAATGTCACCGATGCTCAGCAGCGGGTTGGTGGGGGTTTCGATCCAGATCAGCTTGGTGTTCGGGCGGATCGCCGCGCGCATCTCGTCGACATTGAATACATGCGCGGGCGAATGCTCGATGCCCCACTGGCTGAAGACCTTGTCGATCAGCCGGAAGGTGCCGCCGTAGGCGTCGTCGGGGATAACGATGTGGTCACCGGGACGCAACGTCGCCCGCAGCGCACAGTCGGTGGCGGCCATGCCGGAGGCGAATGCGCGTCCGTAGCGGCCCGATTCGAGCGCGGCGAGGTTCGACTCGAGTGCGGTCCTGGTCGGGTTGCCGGTGCGGCCGTATTCGTAGCCTTCGCGCAACCCGCCCACCCCGTCCTGGGCGAACGTCGAACTCGCGTAGATCGGCACGTTCACCGCACCGGTCCGCGCTTCGGGTTCGTATCCGGCGTGCACGGCTCTGGTGGAGAATCCCAGCTCAGCTCTGTTCGTTGTTCGCTCGCTGCGCTCGCTCATGGGGGTCAGCCTAAACCTGGGCGATCGGCGGGCTATCGGCCGGATCATCTGTTGTGACCCGATCCCGGCTTTCGCGGCGGCGACGGCGGTAGGTTGAGCTCATGCTGAGCGTTGATGAACTGTTCGCGATCGATGCCCTGTTGACCGAGGACGAGCGCGAGATCCGCGATACCGTCCGCACGTTCGCGAATCATCGGTTGCGGCCGCAGATCGCGGAATGGTTCGAGGCAGGAACGTTTCCGGCACGTGAGCTTGCACCGGAACTCGGCAATGTCGGGTTGCTCGGTATGCACCTGGAGGGGTACGGCTGCGCGGGCCTTTCGGCGACCGCCTACGGTCTGGCCTGCCAGGAGCTCGAGGCGGTCGATTCGGGTGTGCGGAGCATGGTTTCGGTGCAGGGTTCACTGGCCATGACCGCGATCCACAAGTTCGGTTCCGAGGAGCAGAAGCAGCAGTGGCTGCCGGATATGGCGGCCGGGCGCGCGCTCGGCTGTTTCGGACTCACCGAGCCGGATTTCGGCTCGAATCCCGGTGGCATGCGGACCAGGGCCAAGCGCGACGGCACCGACTGGGTGCTCAACGGCTCCAAAATGTGGATCACCAACGGATCGGTGGCCGATATCGCGGTGGTGTGGGCGCAGACCGAGGACGAGGGCAGGCAGGTGGTGCGCGGCTTCCTGGTCCCGGCGGACACGCCCGGATTCACCGCGCGAGAGATGCATCACAAGTTGTCGTTGCGCGCGTCGGTGACCGCTGAGTTGGACTTCGACGATGTGCGGCTGCCCGCCGATGCGGTGCTGGCGCAGTCGCGCGGCCTCAGTTCCCCGCTTGCTTGTCTGAGCGAGGCGCGGTTCGGCATTATCTTCGGCGCGCTCGGCGCGGCGCGCGACTGTCTCGCCGCGACCATCGAGTACGCGCGGACCAGAGAGGTCTTCGACAAGCCGCTGGCCGCCTACCAGCTGACCCAGGCGAAGCTCGCCGATATGGCGCTCGAGTACGGCAAGGGCCAGCTGCTCGCGCTGCAGGTCGGCAGGTTGAAGGATCGCGGCGAAGTGCTGGCCGAGCAGATCAGCGCGGGCAAGTTGAACAGCACCCGGGAGGCCATCGCCATCGCCCGCGAATGCCGAACCATCCTCGGCGCCAACGGCATCACACTGGACTATCCGGTGCTCCGGCACGCGAACAACCTCGAGTCAGTACTCACCTATGAAGGCACGGCCGAGGTGCACCAGTTGGTGCTAGGAAAAGCGCTCACCGACTCGAATGCATTTCGATAACAAACTAGGCCGGACGTTTGAACAAAACGCCACAATCCCATAGATGCGGGCCGATTGCCGGCACGAGCGGATGTTTTGCTCGCCCCGGCACCACCTCCGCCTCCACGCCACCCGCCGCTCTGCCTGAGCCCGCCCAGACATCACGTCTATGACACGAGAATGCTCTGGTGGCGGGCCTTCTCGACATTTGCCGCCACCAGCGCATGGTGATCACTCGTCCAACCCGATTACATCCGCTCGCCAGGCCCCGGCGACGGCGGCGTGTCGGAGAAGGGGTCAGCGCAGGTCGCGGGGGTCGTCGTAGCGCATGTATTCGCCGGTCCGGGAAAAGTCGCCTTGGTGGGAGTAGTCGTCTTGTATGGCGTCTGCCCAGCCCTGGCCGCGGGCTGCCTGCTGGTCCATCCAGATTTGTTCGCGGACGGCGTCTTCGCGGCCGCGATGGTAGGCCTTGGCGTGGCCCTTGACGGCGGGCATTTCGCTGTCGAGATCGCTCATCCAGCCCTCCCAGCGCCGCTGCATGGGACGGATCATGCCGCCGCCGACGGCGACCACCAGGATGCCGCCGATGGTGGCGAGCACGGTGATGAGGATCGGCATGGTGACCGAGGTCGCGACCCCGATCTGGTCGAGTGCGGCGACGATGCCGACACCCCAGATGAATACCGCGGCGATCCGGCCGATCGTCGCGCCATGGGACAGGCCGCCGAGCATATTCGTGACCATTTCGCGCACGGCGTGTGCGATAGCGCCGGCGACCACCACGATGACGATTGCGACGGCGGCTTCGGGCAGCCAGAAGACGATGCCGTTGGGCGTCGCGCTGACCGGATTCGGGCCGAACACCCCGAAGCCGAGTTGCAATGCGATCAGCACGATCGCGTAGTACGCGAGTTTCGCGAGCAGATCCGAGGCGTCATAGCTCTTGTGCGCGAGTATCTGCTCGAGCCCACCGCGCTCGACCAGTCGGTCGAAACCGACCCGATCCAGCACACGAACCACAATCGCGGCGACCATCTTCGCGATGATCCAGCCGACGAGCATGATGACCAGGAATCCGGCCAACTTGGGGACGAATGTCGCGATAGAGCTCCAAGCGTCGGAGAACCCGGTCTGGAAATCGATAGCCGAACTGGAGGTGTGCACGGTCCTTCCCTTCGCTATCCGATTATGCCGAGGCGGTTTGCCGAAGCGGCTTCGAGAGCGGTTATACCCGGCACCCACCAGCAGAATTGCCCATTTGCGAAACATTTGCCAAATTTGGACAATCGGGGCGCAACGGTCAAGCATTTTCCGATACATTCCCAGCCACCCATATGCCGAACCCGCACTCGGCTCGTCCGCACCGCTATGACCGCCTATGAAGTTCCGAATTCCGAAAAAGAGTGCGGCAGTTGGGGGAACGCGCCGGTCGGGCCGGACTGGTGCTGTGTGCCGACCACTCGCCACACCCAGATGCCGCGAATCCTGGTGCGCGACTGGTACATTCAACATTGCAGACTGGTCGGCCTAGTTCACAACGCGAATTGCACCGTGTAGAGAACATTGTTACTGCCTGTCATCGCGGTGCCATCTTGATGTCACCGAATCGGCAAGGGACGAGGCGCAAGCTTTATCGCATCGAGATGTCCATGGAGGTACACGATGCACGCGCTCTCATCCGACCCCGCCTGCCGATTGCTCTCGATCACGTTGGGAGCCAGCCATGTTCGTGCGTAGTAGCGGCCCGATCATCGAGGGCGCGCGAGCGCTGCCGGATCAACGCGAATTGGTCGCCGCCTTCGGCGGACATCCGGTCGAGCCGGGGCAGGATCATCCGCTCATTCCGTTGGCACAGGCACTCGCCGACCTGCACCGGCAGCGGCACGGCGATCCGCTCGCCACCGCCGGAATCGATTGCCGCCGAGCCGAACTCGTCTCCGCCATCGATACCTGGGTGATCACCCGAGTGCCGCAGCGGCGCTCGACCGCACACATCCGCGCCGAATCCATCGGCGCGACCATGGATCGAATGGCCGCCGCCTACGTGCACGCCAGCCACCTACTGCATACCGCCGAGAAGGTCACCGACGATCGCGTGCACGCGGCCTGGTACCGCCTCGCTCTGCTCGCCGATCACTGGAGCGACCTCATTATTGGTGCCGCCCAAGCCAATTCGCGCCCCCGCCGATCCGCATGACGGGAACACGAACACTCAGATAGAGCCTGTGCTCAGGAATCCGAGCAGATCGTGGCGAGTGATCACACCGACGGGTTTGCCGTCCTCGACCACCATCAACGCATCGGTATCCGACAGCGCCTTGGTCGCGGCCGAAATGGGCTCGCCCGAGCCGATCAGCGGGAACGACGGGCTCATATGCTGGGCGACCGAATCCGTCAGCTGCGCACGGCCTTCGAAGACCGCCGACAGCAGGTCACGCTCGGTCACGCTGCCCGCGACCTCGCCCGCCATCACCGGCGGCTCGGCACCGACGACCGGCATCTGCGAAACCCCGTACTCGCGCAGGATCTCGATCGCATCGCGCAGGGTCTCCGACGGGTGGGTGTGCACCAGATCCGGCAGCGCACCCGACTTGCCGCGCAGCACATCGCCGACCAGCGGCTCCGCCGCGCCGTCCATCCGATCCCGCAGGAAGCCGTAGGAGCTCATCCACTGGTCGTTGAAGATCTTGGACAGGTAGCCGCGGCCGCCGTCGGGCAGCAGTACGACCACGATCGCATCCGGATCGCGCCGGGCGACCTCGATGGCGGCGATCACAGCCATACCGCAGGAGCCGCCGACCAGCAGGCCCTCCTCGCGCGCGAGCCTGCGGGTCATATCGAAGGAGTCGGCATCGGAGACGGCGATGATCTCGTCCGGCACGGCCGGGTCATAGGCCGAGGGCCAGAAGTCCTCACCGACGCCTTCGACCAGATACGGCCGACCGGTGCCGCCGGAGTACACCGACCCCTCGGGATCTGCGCCGACGATCCGCACCTTGCCGCCGGAGACTTCCTTCAGATACCGACCGGCGCCGGTGATGGTGCCGCCGGTACCGACACCGGCCACGAAATGGGTGACCTTGCCGTCGGTATCGCGCCAGATCTCCGGGCCGGTGGTCTCGTAGTGGCTGTCCGGGCCGCCCGGGTTGGAGTACTGGTCCGGCTTCCACGCGCCGTCGATCTCGCGGACCAGCCGGTCGGAGACGCTGTAGTAGCTGTCCGGGTGGTCCGGGGGAACCGCGGTCGGGCACACCACGACTTCGGCGCCATAGGCGCGCAGCACGTTGCGCTTGTCCTCGCTGACCTTGTCCGGGCAGACGAATACGCACTGGTAGCCGCGCTGCTGTGCGACCAGCGCGAGCCCGACACCGGTATTGCCTGAGGTCGGCTCGACAATGGTGCCGCCCGGTCGCAGCGCGCCGGAGGCCTCGGCCGCCTCGATCATCTTCACGGCGATGCGGTCCTTGGAGCTACCGCCCGGATTCAGATATTCGATCTTGGCCGCGACAATGCCTGCGTTGGGGCCCACCACCGAGTTCAATCGAACCAGCGGCGTATTGCCGATGAGGTCAACGACGTGATCAGCGATGCGCATGCCCCCTATCGTTGCAGAAGGGGTCGGTATCGGTGCGCGCGCGTCCAGCCCGACAAATCGCACATGACGGCGATCACTTGCCTAGGATCGCAAATATGAAGCAGCCGAACATCGCTCGCGCCGCGACAGTTCTGGCCGGAGCGGCAGTGGCCGCCGGAGTCGTCGGGGCCGCCCCCGCACAGGCCGCGACCGTTCAGTTCCCGCAGGTGCCGACGCTGGCGCACGGCGGCCTCTGCTGGACGACCGTCCGCACCTGGGCCGACACCAGTGCGCAGTGGCCGGGCCGGGCCGTTCTCAATGTGCGCGCGGACCCGGCGGTGGGTCTCGGACCCGGTGACTATCCGCTGGCTCCGCTGTGTGAGGTCCGCACCACCGTCGCGTGGCGCAATCTGAACACCGGCGCGACGGGCAGCTACGACAACAACGTGGTCACCGGCCTCTACGGCAGCATTCAGTACGCCCTGTTCCAGGACACCGGTCCGGGACGCGTCGAGGTCACCGTCAGCACCGACACCGCGAGCGTCCCCGCGCACGGGTGGTTCGACGTTCCCGGCGAACCGCCGGCCTGAGCGGCGCAGCAAGTCTGCTCCCTGCCACACTGCAGAGCCCGAGCGTGGCAGCTCATCTCGTGTTGCCTCCGAACGCAACAACTGATTTCGTATGTACATGGGTAACTCATCGGGTACGCCCAGAAGCTGTGGCGTACTGAACCGCCGGCCCGGAACGCAACTGCCGTGACTCCCAACGACCGGCAAAAGGCGCGGGGAGGCGGGGGAGCATGGAAAACCGCGGCAGTGACGGGTGCCGCAACCGTATTGGCCGGTTCCGGCGCCGGGACCGCATGGTGGGCGACCTATCGACTGCTCATGGCACAGGCCGGTGTCGCGCGCGGGGTCATCGGGCGTGATACCTCGAAACCGCCCGAGGCCGACGGCATCTACACCGCGGGCTGCCTCGCGCCACAACCGTGGCGCACCGGTCTGCATGCCGACGTGCATCTGATGATCTTCGGCGATTCGACCGCGGCCGGGGTCGGCTGCGTATCACCCGAAGAAGTACTCGGTGTGCGCATCGCGCGCGGCCTCGCCGAGACCACCGGACAGCGAATCCGGTTGAGTACCAAGGCCATATCCGGTGCTACCTCGAAGGGGCTGGCCGGACAGGTCGACGCGATGTTCGTCGCCGGACCGCCGCCGGATGCCGCGGTCATCCTCATCGGCGCCAACGACGTCACCAAGAAGCACTCCATCCGCGCCTCCGCGCACCGGCTCGCCGCCGCGGTGGCCCGCCTGCGCCGCGCCGACAGCATCGTGGTGGTCGGCACCTGTCCGAATCTCGGCACGGTCGTGGCAATTCCGCAGCCGCTGCGGACGGTGGTACGTAACTGGAGCATCCGCTTGGCCCGGGCCCAATCGGTCGCGACCACCATGGCCGGTGGCATCCCGGTGGCAATGGGTGACCGGCTCGCCTCGGAGTTCCGTGCCGCCCCCGAGCAGCTGTTCTCCGAGGACGGATTCCACCCCTCGGCAGCGGGTTACGGACTGGCGGCCGCGCTGCTGCTCCCGGTCCTGATCGAGGCACTCGAGGAGGCGACCCCGGGTTCCCGCCCAACAGGACGCGACGTAGATTCGATTCGAACGCACAAGTAACAAACGGTTCGAAGACCGCGTTTCGGACACCGTCCGGACGCACCATGACCGTCCAACAAAGGAGTCCTCATGCCCGAGGCCGTCATCGTTTCCTACGCTCGCTCGCCGATCGGCCGCGCCGGAAAAGGCTCGCTGGTGAGCATGCGGCCGGATGACCTCGCGGCCCAGATGGTCCGCGCGGCCCTGGACAAGGTTCCCGGCCTCGACCCCACCCAGATCGACGATCTGATCCTGGGCTGCGGCCAGCCCGCCGGTGAGGGCGGTTTCAACATGGCCCGCAACGTGGCCGTGCAACTCGGCTACGACACCCTGCCCGGCGTCACCTTGAACCGCTACTGCTCCTCCTCGCTGCAGACCACCCGGATGGCCTTCCACGCCATCAAGGCCGGTGAGGGCGACGTGTTCATCTCCGCCGGTGTCGAGACCGTGTCGCGGTTCCCGAAGGGCACCGCCGACGGCTGGCCGGACACCCACAACCCGGAGTTCGCCGAGGCCGAGGCCCGCACCGCCAAGCGCGCCGAAGGCGGCGCCGACCTGTGGACCGATCCGCGTGCGGCGGGCATCCTGCCCGACGTCTACATCGCCATGGGCCAGACCGCCGAGAACGTCGCCCAGTACACCGGCATCACCCGTGAAGATCAGGACCATTGGGGCGTGCGCTCGCAGAACCGCGCCGAGGAGGCCATCAAGGCCGGCTTCTTCGAACGGGAGATCACCCCGGTGACCCTGCCCGACGGCACCATCGTCACCACCGACGACGGCCCGCGCGCAGGCACAACCTACGAGAAGGTCTCGCAGCTCAAGCCGGTGTTCCGCCCGGACGGCACCATTACCGCCGGTAACGCCTGTCCGCTCAACGACGGTGCGGCCGCGCTGGTCGTCATGAGCGACACCAAGGCCAAGGAACTGGGCCTGACCCCGCTGGCGCGCATTGTCGCCACCGGTGTCTCCGGCCTGTCCCCCGAGATCATGGGCCTCGGTCCGATCGAGGCGGTCCGCAAGACCCTGAAGACCGCCAAGATGACCATCGACGACCTCGACCTGTACGAGATCAACGAGGCATTCGCCGTCCAGGTCCTCGGTTCCGCCCGCGAGCTGAACATGGACCTCGACAAGCTGAATGTGTCCGGTGGCGCCATCGCCCTCGGCCACCCGTTCGGCATGACCGGCGCCCGCATCACCGCCACCCTCATCAACAACCTCCAGACCCACGACAAGCAGTTCGGCTTGGAGACGATGTGCGTCGGCGGCGGCCAGGGCATGGCCATGGTCATCGAGCGCCTGAGCTAGTTTCCGCGCCCCTCGGGGCGACACACGAAATCCGTTGAACGGCTCCCTATCCGGCGCGATAGGGAGCCGTTCGACGTTTCATCGGTTGGGCTCCGCTCGCTGATGTCACACTCCCCCACCCGGGCTCCGTCTACTCAGCGAACCACCAGCTGAACCTGTTGCGAAGGAGCTCATTCCATGTACACCGCCTACGTCATCGTCACCGTTCTCGCCGCCGCATGGGTCGGCTTCTCGGGCTTCTCGCTGCTGCGGCGGGCGAAGTTCGTCGTCGATCCGCTGGTCGAATACGGCGTGCCCGAATCGTGGTGGAACGGGCTCGGCGTGGCCAAGACCGCCGGCGCGGTCGGACTCGTTGTCGGCCTTTGGATCCCGGTGATCGGATACGCCGCCGCGGTCGGCGTCGTGCTCTACTTCACCGGCGCCGTCATCACCAATATCCGGGCTCGCGCCTACGGCCACATCCCGTTCCCACTGCTGTACATGATCCCGGTCATCGTCGCCGCCGGTCTCGGCATCGCCGCCTGAGCCCGATGGCGGTGCTCGGGGCACACAAAGAACGGCTCCCTACCCGATCGGGAAGGGAGCCGTTCTCGGTAGCCGAATCGCTAGTCGTTGTTGAAGTAGCTCAGCAGGCGCAGGATTTCGATGTAGAGCCAGACCAGGGTGACGGTCAGGCCGAGGGCCACGCCCCAGGCGGCCTTCTCCGGGGCCTGGGCGCGGATGAGCTGGTCGGCGGCGTCGAAGTCGAGCAGGAAGCTGAAGGCGGCGACCGCGATCACAACCAGGCTGAAGACGATGGCGAGCGGGCCGCCGTCACGCAGGCCGAGGCCGCCGTCGATGAAGAAGCTGGCGATCAGGTTGCCGACGATCAGGACCAAGATGCCGATCATCGCGCCGAAGATCATTCGGGTGAAGCGCGGGGTCACGCGGATCGCGCCGGTCTTGTAGACCACGAGCATGCCCGCGAACACGCCGAAGGTGCCGAGCACCGCCTGCGCGATCATGGCACTGCCGCCGACGCCGCCGAATTCGATATTGGTGAACATGAACGACAGCGCACCGACGAACAGACCCTCGAAGACCGCGTACGAGAGCACGACGACCGGGTTGTCCATCTTCCTGGCGAAGGTCGCGACCAGCACCAGCACGAAGCCGATCAGACCACCGCCGATGACGAACAGCGGCGCCAGCGAGGTGTTCGCGTTGGTCAGGCCGTACGAGATGATCGCCGAGAGCGCGAGCACACCGAGTGTGATGGCGGTTTTGGTGACCACATCGTCGATGGTCATGGCCCGGGTGGCCGGGGCCTGCTGATATTGGGGGTACTGCGGGTACTGACCGGCCTGCTGGGTCATCTGGCCCGCGCCTGCCACCCCTGATCCGAAGTTGGCATAGCCACTGCCCTCTTGCCGAGGCAGTTGTCTGAAAACCGGATTGCTAGTGGTACGCAACGTCGATGCCTTTCTGGAGTCGTGGCTCACGTCGCCGTGGCCGTCAGTCCCGAGCCGTCTCATGCGACGCTCGATATCCAACTAGGTTGTCCAACGTGTATCGACCCGGCCGAGTTCCCGAGCGACCCTTCGGTACGGACAATTCGGACTCTACTACCGCTGAACGTCGCGCAGTCCACGCACGGATCGCGTCACCGTGAATTTCCGATTGCGGCCGATCACCTCGGTCTGGCCGACCATCCGCTGGACCACGCCGCGATAGTTCAGATGTGAGTTGTAAACCGTCCACAGTTCGCCGCCGGGACGCAGCACCCGACCGGTTTCGGCGAACATCTTGATCGCCGATCCGGTGTGCACGGCGGCGCCGACATGGAACGGCGGATTGCACAGCACCAGATCGGCGCTGTTGTCGGCGGCGCAGGACATGGCGTCGTCGCGTACCACGGTCACCCGATCGGCGACCTCGTTGACCACCGCGGTCGCCCGCGCCGACGCCACCGCGGCGGCCGACTGATCGGTGCCGACCACCCGGATGCCGGGCCGCGCCTTGGCCAGCACGACGGCCAGAATGCCCGTGCCGCAACCGAGATCGATGGCATCGCGGGCATCAGGCTTCATCCATTTGAAGTGCTGCAACAGGAATCGGGTTCCGATATCCAATTTGGCGCCGGAGAACGCCGCGCCGTGCGCGACCACGTCGATATCGATATCGTCGATCCGCTCGCGCACCGGAAACGGCGGCGCGGCAACAGGTTTCGGCCCGCTCACCAATAGCGTGCGGGACTTCTGGCGACCCCGGCTCGCGCGCACCTGCGAGAACGATTCGGCCAGTACATCGTTCATGGACTTGGTCAGATATTTGTCGCGCCCGCCCGCGATTACGGTCACCTCGGGATCCGCGTAGCGGGCGATGGCGTCGGCGACCTCGGTCAGTCCGGCGAGCATGCGGGGTAGTCGCAGCAGCACGACCTCGGCGTCGGCGAGCAATTCTTTGGAAAGCGGGTGTGCGGTATAGCGATCCGCGAGACCGAGCGCGCGGGCATTGTTGGCCAACGCGAGTTCACCGGTGAGCAGGTCCTGATGGACACGGATGTCGCGCAGATCGTGTCCGGCGATCGCGCCGAGGGTGAGCGCGCCGTAGGCGTCGCCGATCACAGCGATCCGGCCGCTGCCAGCGGCATCTATGGCCTCGGCGGCGACGTCGAGAATCAGCCGGTCGGCGGCATCAACGGCGTAGAGGTTGAGCGCCTCCACATCCGGGTACCGCCGCAGCCGGCCAAGTACGTCCTCGACATCTCCCACACCTCAAGTGTGCTAGATCGTTGCCGATGGATCGCGTCCACCCCGGCATGTCGGCGACACTCCGGTGCCGAACCCCCGGTCATCGCAAATCCCCGACGTCACGAACCGCGGCCAATACCATCAGCCACATGCGTAACAGGATGGTGCTGTTGGTCGCCGCCGCGGCGGCGGTGCTCGTCGGCTGCGGCGACGGCGGGTCCAGCTCGAACACCACGACCACCGCGCCGACCACGACCGGCACATTCACCGATGCGCCCGACACCGCACCGCGCGATGCGGGGCCCAAGCGCGGGACTCCGTCCACCGACGCGGGCCTGACCGTGTCCGGCATCCGGATCGGGCACCATGCGGGCTTCGATCGCGTGGTCTACGAACTCGGCGGTGCGGGCACACCCGGCTGGATCGTGCAATACACCGGGCAGGCCATCCAGGACGCCAGCGGCAAGGTCGTCGATGTCGCGGGCCGCTCGATTCTGGAGGTGCAGATCACCGGGTCGGCGTATCCGTTCGACAATGGCGTGACGCCGTATTCGGGTCCCGATCCGGCCACCGATCCCAGTGCGCCGGTAGTCGCGGGGGTGTACCGGAGCGGGGTCTTCGAGGGCACCACCCAATCATTCATCGGGGTGAATACCGATCGCCCGGCCTTCGAGGTCAGCACCCTGACCAATCCCGCTCGGCTGGTCATCGATATCGCGAATACCTAGCCGGTGCCCGATACGACCAGGGGGTATCAGCGGGCGACGCTCGGGCGCTCTCTAGAATGACGCTGTGGTCGAACCGCAACCGCCTTCGCGCACCACCGGACTCGTCCGGGTGCTCGGCGTATTGGTGCTGCTCGCAGGCATTGTCGCCATGCACGCCGGAGTTTTCGCGGTCGCTCCAGCCCATGACCACCACACGATGGCGACCATGGCGCTGCCCGTCGACCACAACGCTGCCGCCGAACCGGACTGCACCGATGACGGTTGCGGCCACGCACACGGCGCCATGCACGCCTGCGTTTTCATCCTGACCGCCGTCGCGGTCGCCCTGATGCTCGTCCTGCTCTACTGGATCACCCTCGATCGACCGGGTGACGGTATGTCGGAACCGCGCCAGTGGCGGCCGATACGCGAACGCGCACCACCGTGGACCGTGCTGTCCCTGGCCGAATTGTCGATTCTGCGGATCTGACAGACCCCACCGCGCCCGTACCACGGACGCGGCTGCAACCTGCCCGAAAACCGTTCATTCGCAATTCCTCAGGAGCACAGACATGTTCAGCACCCGTAGTCGAATCACCGTCGCCATTGCCGCAACGACCACCGCCGCAGCGCTTTTCGCCGGAGGTTGTGGCAATGACGACTCCATGCCGGGTATGGATCACGGCTCCGCGTCGGCGAGCTCCGGAAAGCCCGCTGCCCGAAGCGATTTCAACGACGCGGACGTGACCTTCCTGCAGATGATGTACCCGCACCACGCGCAGGCGGTCGAGATGGCGCGGCTGGTGCCGAGCCGCACCCAGAACGAGCAGGTGCGTGCGCTCGCCGCGGATATCGAGAAGGCACAGTCACCGGAGATGGAGCAGATCACCACATTGCTGGCGAGCTTCGGTAAGCCCGCGCCCACCAGCTCCGGCCATGGCGGGCACAACATGGAGATGACGACCACCATGAACATGCCCGGCACGACAATGCCGGGCATGATGTCGAACGAGCAGATGAACGCGCTGGCGGCGGCTTCCGGCGCCGACTTCGACCGGCAGTGGCTGGAGCTGATGATCGAGCATCACGCAGGCGCGATCACGATGGCGAACACCGAACTCGCCGGCGGCGTCAATCCGGATGCGAAGGCTCTCGCCACCACCATCGTCGCCGCCCAGCAGGCCGAAATCGGCACCATGCGCGGGCTGCTCGGCCAGCACTGACACCGGTCGCGGAGCACACCGGGAGCCTCGCGTTCCGGTGTGCTCCGCACTGACCCATGCGGTTCCTGACCAGTGCGTTTTCGGCCGTTCGATATCGGTTGGTCATCGATATCGGTTCGGTCGGCTGACGTCGACGGTCGCGAACAAGTACGGTCTTTACGTCCGGCTTCCTACGCGCCTCCAGCGGCCGGATGTTCGGAGGGGAAGAGGGGAACCGACATGCGACGACTAGAGCGGACGGGCCTCGTCGCCGCGGCGGCAGCGACCGCGGTGGGTGTCCTGACCATCGGCGCGTGCTCGAAGCAGATCAACGGCAGCGCGCAGGTCGACCAGACCGAACTGGCCGCATACGCCTCCGAGGTCACGGCGTCGTCGGTGGCCGCATCCTCCTCCCGCGCGGCGGCGGCCCAACGTGCGGCCGGCACCGCCTGCGACACCTTTACCAGCGCGAACACCAGCTCGATCCACAGCTTCAACGACTACATCGACGCGAGCAACAACAAGGGCGTCAACGATCCGGAGACCAACGCCAAGGCCAATGACGCCGTCACCACGCTGCGTAATAACGCCCGGACCATCGACTCGAAGGTGACCTCCGACGTGCCGTTGGCCGTCGCCGGCCCGCTGCGCAGCTACCGCGACGACACCAACGCCCTGGCCGATACCCTCGACCGGCGCGCGCCGACCGATACCCTCAATGCCGCGATCGATAAGTTCAACGCCACCAAGAATGTCGCCGAAGACGCCTGTAAAGCCTACTGACGCAGTCTAATTCGCGTTCCCGCGACACGGTTGAGCCTCTCGCGTCCACCGAGGATCCCGCCGTGCACGAGCAGCACCGGCGGCCCGGCCGTGTACGTGCAGGTCGATGCCGGTCATGCGAACTCCTCACGGTCTCGGTGCGAGCAGCAAGATGCCGACGGCGGCGATGGTTGCGAAGGAACTATGCCGGGGATGAATCAAGCGCCGGGCGGGACGGTCGGCCGCCGGGTGGCGGGCTGCTCCGGGGTGCGCGACTGTGGACGGCGGCCGCGCCGCTCGAAGAGCACGAGGGCGATGCCGGCCAGCGAGGCGGCGATGGCGACGAGCGCGAAGATGAACGCGGTGCCCGGAAAGCCGACCGCACCGATCACCGCGGCGACGATGGCGACGAGTCCGCCGATGATCAGCAGGACGAACCCGGGCCAATTTCTGGCGTCCGCCAAGGTAATTCCCGGCTGCGGCTCGGTCGCGCGGGCGATATCCGGAGCGTCGTCGAGCGGGGGAATCTCCCACGGCCCTTCCGCTGTCATGGTGGTACCTCACATTTCGCTGTCAGGCTGGGTGCTTATGCCTGATGCCTATTAGGTGCCCCCGATGTGACGATCCGAAACAGGCAGGTGGGCTAGCAGACGGCATGAGCAGACGGATGGCAACCTCATGAGTCAGCGACTCTGGAAGGCGGTGCGGTAGGTGTGCGGGCTGGTGCCGACCACCCGTTTGAAACGGTCGCGGAAGGCGGTGGGCGAACCGAAGCCGACCTGGGTGGCGATGCGGTCGACCGGATGGTCGGTGGCTTCGAGCAGGTATTGGGCCTGGCGGATGCGGGCGCGGTGCAGCCACTGCAGCGGGGTGGTGCCGGTCTGTTCGCGGAAGCGGCGGTTGAGGGTGCGTGGACTCATACCCGCCTGGGCCGCAACATCTTCCAGGGTGAGCGCGCTCGCGGCGTGCTCCTCCAGCCAGCGCAGCAACGGTTCTATCGACGCACCCTGCGGCGTCGGCGGCTGGTCGTGCACGATGAATTGCGACTGTCCCCCTTCGCGTTCCAATGGCATGACCGCGAGGCGGGCGGCGTCGGCGGCCACCGCCGAACCGTGATCGCGCCGAATCATGTGCAGGCACAGGTCGATTCCGGCGGCGGCACCGGCGGAGGTGAGGAATTGTCCGTTGTCGACGTAGAGCACATCGGGGTCGACATCGATGGCCGGGTAGCGGGCGGCGAGGGTCGGGGCGGCGAGCCAGTGCGTGGTGGCGCGCAGCCCGTCGAGCAGACCGGTGGCGGCGAGGATGAAGGCGCCGACGCAGATCGAGGCGATGCGAGTGCCATCGGCTGCCGCCGCGCGCAGTGCCTCGATGACGTCGTCCGGGACCGCAACGGTGGGGTCCGCGCAGCCGGGAAGCACGATCGTGTCGGCCTCGGCCAGTGCCTCCAGCCCCCAGCGCGCCTTGATGGTGAACAGTTCGGTTTCGACGGTCGGCGTGGCCGCGCAGACGCGAACCCGGTAGGCGGGGCGGCCGTCGGGTAGGCGGCTGCGGGTGAAGGATTCGATCGGCGTGGAGAGGTCGAAGGGCAGCACCTGGTCCAGCGCGAGGACGGCCACGGTATGCATGCCGCTACCGTAGGTGATCGCGAGATTCCAGCCAATGGGTGTGACCTGCAGCATTTCCGATCCTTGCAGATCAGACGGCTGGCGAGAATCCGTTGGCATATGGCAATTCCGCCAGTTCCCGCACCGCTCGGCGATCATTACCGTCGGCAGCACCGACAAGATGAAGGAGCTGACACGGTGCTCGCGCAGTTCGTATTATTCGACGGATTCGATCCGCTTGATGTCATCGCGCCGTTCGAGGTGCTCGATTCCGGACGTCTGCTCACCGACGGCGAATCGAGGATCGAATTGGTCTCCGCCGAGGGCGCGCGCCAGGTGCCGAGCGGCATCCCCGCGATCTCACTCGAAGCCACCGCCCGACTGGATCCGGATCGCGCGGATCTCGTCGTGGTCCCCGGCGCGGCCGGCAAGCTGCCCGATGGGCCGAATGATCAACGGCCGGATACCATTCCGGTGATCCTCGCCCGCAGCCTGGGTACCGATCTGCCCGCCCTCCTGCGAGAAGCAGTCGAGCGCACGGATACGACCGTGGCCACGGTATGCGGCGGCTCCCTGCTCCTCGCAATGGCGGGCCTGATCAAAGGACGTTCCGCGACAACGCATCGCCTCGCAATGGACACCCTCACCGCAACCGGCGTCAATGCCATCGATGCCCGCGTAGTCGACGACGGCGACCTGATCTCCGGCGCCAGCGTCACCTCCGGCCTCGACCTCGGCCTGTATTTGGTGGAACGCGAACTGGGTCCGCGCATCGCGAATGCGGTGGAGAAACTCATCGCCCACGAGCGCCGTGGCACGGTCTGGCGCAACTCGGGCCACGCCCCCGCCAGCTGAGCGCCGCCCGTGACGAAACTTCTACTCTCCCTGCATGTTCTGGCGGCCATTATCGCCATCGGCCCGGTAACGGTGGCGGCCAGTATGTTCCCCGCCACCGTCCGCCAGGCCCAGACCGACCCACATCGCTTGGCCATCGCACGCAACCTGCACCGCATCTGCCGTGTCTACGCCACCATCGGCCTCGCGGTTCCGGTGTTCGGGCTGGCCACCGCCGCCGGCCTTGGTGTCCTCACCGATACTTGGCTCACCGTATCCATCGCCCTGACCGGTGTGGCCGCCGGAATCCTCGCGCTGGCGATCCTGCCCGACCAGTCCCGTATCCTCGCCGCCTTGCCGCAGACCATCCCCGCCACCGCCCAATTGGCCATGCTCACCGGCATCTTCAACCTCCTGTGGGCGGTGGTCACCGTCCTGATGATCGTCCGCCCCGGCTCGACGACCGGGGCGTGACCAAAGATTCAGTGCGGCAGCGGGTTTCCGGGTACGAGGACGACTTTGCCGGTGACGGTGCCGGATTCGGCGAGCTCCATCGCGCGGGCGGCCTCGGTCAGCGGAATACGAGCGGCCACCTGCGCACGCAAGCTACCCGCCGCGGCCAACTCGAATACCGCGCCGAGATCCGCCGCGATCTCGGCGCGGAACCGGGTGCGATTGCGCAGACCCGCCCAGATGTTGAAGAAGTGCGCATTCCGCTTGTTGGGCAGTAGGTTCCACCAAATCAACCGGCCCACCAGCGCGAGCACCGGGAGGCGCGAGTTGCCCGGATCGTCTTTGGTGGATGCGGTGCCGTAGGAGACCAGCGTGCCGTGCGGTGCGAGCAGGCGGAACGAGTCGACGATCCCGGGGCCGCCGACATGATCGAAGACGGCGTCGACCCCGCCCGGCGCAAGCGCTCGAACCTGCGCCGCCACATCGCCGCGGTAGTCGACCGCCTCCGCGCCCAGCGCCGCTACGGCCTCGGCATGCCGTGCGGACGCCGTGCCGATTACCTGGATACCGGCGTGACGGGCCAGCTGCACCAGCGTCGAGCCGACGCCGCCGTTGGCGCCGTACACCAGAATGGTCTGACCTGCGCGAACCTTGGCGATGCGATGGAGCATCTGCCATGCGGTAATGCCGTTCACGACGAAGGTCTCGGCCGCGGCGGGATCCAGGCCATCGGGCACCGGAACCAGATCCGCGGCGGCCAGCACGATATGACTCGACCAACCGCCGATCTTGGTCAGTGCGGCGACGCGCCGTCCGAGCAGTGCAGGATCGACCCCGGGGCCGATCGCGGTCACCGTGCCGACCAGGTCATAGCCGGGCACGAACGGGAAGGGCGGCTGGTCGTAGTACTTCGCGCGGCGCATCTGTTGTTCGGCGAAGGAGACGCCACTGGCCTCGACGGCGATCATGGCCTCACCCTTGGCCGGTGCGGGCAGTTCACGCTGGGTGACCTGCAAGCCCGTCGGGTCGACCGGTCCGGGCAGCAGAATCTGGGTTGCCTGGGTGTTCATGGTTTACCTTTCGATTCGGAGTGAGTGATCGAACAGTCACTCTATGGTTAAAAAGAGTGCCCCCGAAGGGGCAACGGTCGTTGAACAACTACCCCTCACGTCGTCGGATCGACATGCCGAATACCGGCACTCAGCATTCGCGCCCAATCGGCATCGAGATCGTCGAGCCCGAGCGTGGTGATGAGATGACAGAGTTGGCCGTAGGCAATGAAGCGCTGCACCGCCGCATCATCGGCACCGGAGCGCGTCTTCGCGAAGGTCGCCACGCGCTCGAGCCCACGGCGCACCGCCTCAGCGACCTCCGGAATATCGACCGCCGATTGCGCATGCACTTGCAGCAGCAACAGGTTTCGATCGGCGATCAACTCCGCATACGCCGCACCCATTTCGTGCAGGATGGCATCGGGTTCGGCACTATCGACCCGCGCGGCGCCCGCGGACAGCGCTCGCTCCACCAGCTCGTAGCATCGGTCCAGCGCCGCGATGAACAGCGCGATCTTGCCGGGAAACAACTTGAATACGTAGGCGGGCGAGATATTCGCCCGCGCCGCAACGGTATTGATGGGCGTCCCGTGATATCCGGTCTGCGCGAATTCGGCGATCGCGGCATCGACCACCGCCTCGCGCCGGATCTCCGACGTAGAAAGGACAACACCGCGCCTGCTCATGTGAGTGACTATACACTCACTCTTCCCGCCGCTGTCAACCCTCACGCGTCGTCGGACCAGCGCCGAACCCAAACCTGAAGTGGCCCAAGGGCTTCGACCAGATCGAGGCCATCGGCGGTGAGGCGGTACCCCTTCGAATCGGTCTCCACAATGTTCACCTCACGCAATTCACGCAGCCGATCGTTCAGGACGCTGGCCGACACACCGCCGGTCAGACTCTGCAATTCACGGAAGGTGACGCTCGCGCCGTCCCGCAATTCCCACAGCACCCGCAACGTCCAGCGCCGTCCGAGCAGATCCAGCAGCGCCATGATCGGGCGGCCCGTGCGCGATCCGCGCACGGGTTTGCCGACCAGCGGCGCCTTGCTTGCTTCGGATTCCGAAGCTACCATCGGCATCGTCCTTGCTCTGTTTTTCGAAGCATGACGACAAGTCTAGCGAGGTTTCACCGATGACCACCCGAATCGCCCCACTGCGCCCGCCCTACGCACCCGAGATCGATGCGCAATTGAAGAAGTGGATGCCACCTGAAGCCGCATTCGAGCCGCTGGCACTGTTCCGCACGCTAGCCGTACACGACGAACTCTTCTCGCGAATGCGGCCACTCGGCGCCGGAATACTCGGCCACGGCCGAGTGCCGCCGCGCGACCGCGAGATCGTCATCCATCGCACCTGCGCTCGGGCCGGCGCCGAGTACGAATGGGGCGTGCACGCGGTGGTCCAGGGTCCTGCCGTAGGCCTGACCACCGCCCAAATCGACGCCGCCGCAAGCGGTCCGGCCGATGATCCGGCCTGGACCGCTGCGGACAGCGTGCTGGTTCGGCTGGCCGACGATTTGCATGACACCGGAGATATCTCCGATGCTGTCTGGACCCGACTCGCCGAGCGCTATGACGACGACCAGATCCTGGAGCTGATCATCATCGCGGGTTGGTATCGCTTACTCAGCACCGTAATCAACAGTGCCCGAATCGAATTGGAACCCTGGGCGCGGCGGTTTCCGGCGGGCGCCCCTCAGTTCGGTGCCGAGGCCAGGTCGTAGACCGCGACATTGCCGATGTGGACCGCCTGGTAGTGCGCGGCAACCCAGTCGCCGATGTCCTTGTGGCCGATGGGTCGCCACGGCTCGTCTTCCGGGGCCGGTGTCGCGGCATCACCCTGGTTGCGCACGCGCCACGAATCGGGCAGTTGCACTTCCTGTGCCAGGTAATAGCGGACCTGGTGGGTGCGGACCATTTCCTGGAACTGATCAAGGGTGGGCACCGGATCCTCGGAGGTGAAGCCGCCGATCGCGATAACCGCTGTGCGGCTGGCCAATTCGAGGGTGGCCGCGGTCGAGGAGCGGTCCACGGCCGCCGACCAGCGCGTGGTCGTGTCACTAAGCATGCTCACGACTTGCGGCTCCGTGAAGTTGCCGCCCATGATCCGGCCCACCTGGGATTGCTGTTGGGAATCGGGCTTGCGCGCCTTGGCCGGACCGACCGTCGGGCCGCCGCCGGTATGCGACTGCGGCAGCGTCGTCACCGCGTATGCCGTCGAACCACCCAGACCGGCGATGACGCCCGCGATAACCAGCACGGAGGTCACCCCGTCCCGCATGCGACGTCGCCCGGCCGCCGGAAGCGATGCGACGAGCAGACCGACCGCCGCGAGCACCGAGAGCACGATGATCGTCCAGCGCAGCCACGGCTGCCAATCCGAATTCCGCTGCAGGACAACAAATGCCCAGACACCAGCAGTGAGAATGAGTGCGGCGGAGCCGATTCGGCCGAATGCGTCGGCGCGGCGACGCCACATTTCGTGCACACCGAGTGCGAACATTCCCGCCACGGCGGGCCCGATCGCCAAGGTGTAGTAGGCGTGCATGCCGCCCTTCATGGTCGAGAAGGCGATACCGTCGATTATCAGCCACAGGCCGAAGGTCAATGCCGCGCCACGAACCAGATCGGTGCGTGGTGCGCGCCACCGGGATGCCAGTACCAAGACGAAGGCGAGAATCGCCGCGGGCAGCAACCAGGAGATCTCGTAGGCGATTTCGCCGGTGAACAGCCGGTCCGGACCCGAACCGAACCCGCCGAAGCCCTGCCCGCCTCCGGCATTGTGCGGCATTTCGTAGCCCGGTGGCAGCTCGAAGCGGTTGCCGCCCTTGTGGTTGCGGCCGAGGAAACGGGCGAAGCCGTTGTAGCCGAGCACCAGATCCATGAAGGTGTTATTCGTGGATCCGGCTAGATACGGCCGCGAGGATTCCGGCCACAGGATGGTCAGCACCACGTACCAGCCGGAGGACAGCACCAGCGCGCCCGCCGCGGCCAGCAGATGCCACAGCCGCGTGCGCAGTCCGGTCGGCGCGACGATCAGATAGGCGATGCCCAATGCGGGCAAAACCATCAATCCCTCGAGCATCTTCGCCAGGAATGCGAAGCCGAGCGCGACACCGGCCAGCATCAGCCACCGCACACTCGCCTGCCGCAGCGCTCGGATCGTGCAGTACGCACCCGCCGTCATCAGCAGGACCATCACCGCATCGGGATTGTTGAACCGGAACATCAACGCCACCACCGGTGTCACCGCGAAGACGGCGCCGGCGAGCAGTCCCGCGCCGCGACTCTGCGCCGCCCTGGTCACCGCGCCATACATCAGCGCGACCGTCGCGACGGCCATGAGTGCCTGCGGTATCAGCATGCTCGCACTGCTGAAACCGAACAGCTGACCGGAAAGTCCCATTACCCACTGCGATACCGGCGGCTTGTCGACCGTGATGAAGTTCCCGGGATCCAGCGAGCCGAACAGCAGCGCCTTCCAGTCCCGCGAGCCCGACCAGGCCGCCGCGGCATAGAAGCTGTTACCCATGGCATTGACGGTGATATTCCACAGATAGGCCACCGCCGTCGCGATCAGCAGCACCGCCAGCCCGATGCGCTCCCATCGTCTGATCGGCGGCAACGCTGTCGCGGGTGCGGGCGGGGTCGTATGGGGCGGCGTCGTATCGGGTGGGGTCGTTTCGGGCAGGGACGCCGGGGCACTGGTCACTGTCACCTGGGGAGTATCACAGCCGTCCCGGTGGACCCCCTTTGCGTTTCCTGTCAGTCCGCTGTGAGCCTGCCCCCCACCCTGCGACCATGGGATTTAGGCCGTGGGTACGGCAACTGTTCAGGTGGCCGGAACTTCGCGTCGGAACCAGTCGAGGATTTGCGGGAGCGCGACGCGCGCGGTGGCGGAGTGGTCGATATCGCCGAGATCGGTGAGGGTGGCCCGGTCGGTGCGCATGGCTTGCAGACAGTGTTCGGCATTGGTGTAGAGCACATTTCGATCGCCGGTGGCGGCGTATAGGTGGACCGGAACGCGCGGGGTCCAGTCGCAGGTGCCGTCGCTGGCGGCCACCGCTTCGCGCGCGGTTCCGGTCGGATCTTGCGCCAGGGCAAGGAACTTCGGCGTCAGCAAGAGTTCGGGACGCACGGGTAGGGCGGTGCCGATGGTGATCTCGTTCTGCTGTCCGTCGAAGAGTTGTTCGATGCGATCGGCAATCGGTTCCTGGAAGGCGTCGGCAGGCCGGTCGTAGAGGTGGTAGATCCGGTTCATCGCGGTGATCCAGTAGGCGAGATAGAAGACCGCGACCGCCGGGAGGACCCGGCCCTCGATGGCGCCGGGCGTCTCGACGTGCTGCACGTCGTAGGGGCCGCTGATCGGCGCCAGGGCGGCCAGCCCGAAGCCGGGGGCGTCGCCGCCCTGTAGCGCTTTGCCCAGTGCCGTCGCGGCCTGGCCGCCCTGGGAGAAACCGGTGACCAGGACATCGGGGTCGAGGTCGTGCTGCTGTCCGGCGGCCATGGTGCGGGCGGCGCGCAGCAGATCGACCGAGGCGCTGACCTCCGAGGGCGCATGGGTATAGGGATGCGCGCCCGGGCCTTCGCCGAGGCCGAGGTAGTCCGGCGCGACGGCCGCATAGCCCGCCGCGGCGAACATGATGGTGCGGGACCGATCGGCACGCGTGTCGTTCACCGAGGGCGCATCGCTTTTCAGCACCAGCGTGCCGTGCTCATAGGTGACGACGCGCAGCCGTCGAGACTCGGTGCGCGGCAGCACGACAAGGCCGCTCGCCGTGGTCGGAGCGCCCTCCGGAGTGACGGTTCGGTAGACGACGCGATAGGCGTCTACGCCATTGCGCGCGGGGGTGCCGATATTCGCGCTGGCCAGATAGGTCGTTGTCTGTTCCGCCGACAGCTGCGTGACCGGCGTGGTGCTGACAACTTCGCCGCGTACGACCGCCGGTGCATTATCGGACCCGCAGGCAGGGGTTACGAGCAGTGCCGCGGCGAGCAGTGCGATTACCGAACGCGGTGTGCTGCGCATGAATTCGGGTTCCTCTCGAACGACCACACGGACCATCGTGACACCGCCGACTCGTATCTCCGCGACTCGCCAGGCGACCGAGCATATTTGCTCCGCATTCGCTGCCATGTTATTAACCAGGCGATTGTCAGCAGTTTCGGCCCTGATCACCGAGCCGATGGCGTGTTTCGTTTGCAGGTCCCGATTTGTGAGCGAAGGAGCGTTTGCGGTGTTTGCGAAAAGTTCGCGTCTTCTCCTACCGATTATCGTGCCCGCGGTACTCATCGGCACCCTGTTCGGCGTGTGCACACCGGCGCACGCCGACGAGGCACGTCCGGACGGCAGCGTGCCGCCGGCCGGTGCGAATGATTGGACCTGCCGCCCGTCGACGGCGCATCCACAACCCGTTGTCCTGGTTCACGGCACCTGGGGGAATCAGAACTCGTGGGATGTGCTCGCACCGCAGCTGAAAGCGCAGGGCTACTGCGTATTCTCGCTGAGTTACGGGCGCGCGATCTCCAGTATGCGAGGTGCACAACCGGGGGTCTACGGCACCGCGGATATGCGCAACTCGGCCAGGGAAATCGCGCGATTCGTCGACGAGGTGCGGGCGGCCACCGGTACACCGAAGGTGGATATCGTCGCGCATTCCCAGGGCGGTCCGCTGGTTCGGCAATTCATGCGGTTCGACGGCGGTGCGAATCAGCAGAATCCGGCGGATAACAAGGTGGACCATCTGGTCACCATCGCGGCGACCAACCACGGCACCACCGCCGAAGGGCTCGGCTTTCTGCTGCCGACCGGAAGTGCGCAGGCGCCGATCCTCGGCCTGATCGCGAGATACCTGGGCACGGCCGCGGCACAACAGCTGATCGATAGTGAATTCCTGCGCAGCCTCAATGCGGGGGGCGATACCGAGCCGGGAGTCAAGTACACGGTTATCGCCAGCCGTCTCGATCGGGTCGTCACCCCGCCCGAGACCACCTTTCTCATAGCCGGAATCGGGGCAACGGTCGACAATGTCTGGGTGCAGGACCTGTGCCCGGACGACGAATTCGACCATGGCGCGCTGCCGGAATCCCCCACCGTCGGCTACGTCGTGCAGAAAGCCCTCGATCCGGCGTACAGCGGTCCCACCTGCCAGGGCTGACCTGCGCGGATCACAGGCGCCGACGCACTGGCGTCAACGCTGTTATCGTCGATAACGCCCATGGTGCTCCGGTGGTGGGACCGTGCGCCGCACCGTCCCCCGCGAGGAATGAACTTTCGTGAAATACGTGCCGCGTATCGTCCTGTTTCTGGCGATTCCCGCCCTGCTGTTTCTGGTCCCGTGGTGGACACTGATCGGCGCCACGACCGACGGGGCGCTGTTCTGGCTCGGCTCGGCGGTATTCCTTGCCGGTTTCGTTTGCCTGCCCGCGGCGATGTTTCTCGGTCATGGTCCGAAGCAGTACGATGCGGCGTCCATCGTCGGCGACACCCTGCTCGGGCTGATGTGGGTGGTCTTCAGCTGGTCGGTGATCGGCAATGTGGTCGGGCTCGGCTTGGCCGTGAGCGGGGTGGATGATCCGGCGCGATCCAGGATCGTCGCCGCCGGGGTATTCGTGGTCGCGGCCGCGCTGTCGGTCTGGGGTGTGATCGAGGCGCGCCGGGTACCTCGGGTGCGCACTCTGGATGTCGCGATCCGCGGACTCGGACCGGCGCTCGACGGGCTGCGCATGGTGGTCATCACCGATACCCACTACGCCGCTTTGGACCGGTTGCGCTGGTCGGAAAAGGTCGTCGATGTGGTGAACGCCCAGCAGCCCGATATCGCTTGCCACGCAGGCGATCTCGCTGACGGCTCGGTCGAGAAGCGGCATCCGCAGGTCGATCCGCTCGGCAAGATCGAGGCTCCGCTGGGCAGGTTCTACATCACCGGCAATCACGAATACTTCGGCGACGCGGCGGGCTGGATCGAGCATATGACCTCGATCGGCTGGCAGCCGCTGCACAACCAACACGAGACGATCACCCGCAGCGGTGACCGGCTGGTGCTTGCTGGCATCGACGACCCCACCGGCGTCGGCCTGCCCGGACACGGGCCCGACCTCCCGGCCGCCCTCGCGGGCGCGGACCCGGACGCACCGGTCGTCCTGCTGGCCCATCAACCCAGGCAGGTCATCGAGGCCGCCGCGGCCGGGGTGGCGCTGCAGATCTCCGGTCACACCCACGGCGGCCAGATCTGGCCGTTCCACTATCTGGTCCGCCTCGAACAACCCGTGGTCGCCGGTCTCAGCCGCCACGGCGAGCACACCCAGCTCTACACCAGCCGTGGCACCGGGTTCTGGGGTCCGCAATTCCGGGTCTTCGCGCCCAGCGAAATCACCGTCCTCGTCTTGCGCAGCGCCTGAATGCGAGTCGCCCTGTAGGGGTATAGCTTCGCGTGGTGGACGCTATCTGGCACGCTCTATCCCTGGCCGGGTCGATGACCTGGGAGATCCTCTGGGCTCTTATTCTCGGCTTCGCGCTGTCGGCCGTCGTGCAGGCGGTGGTGCGCAAGTCGACCATTCTGCGGCTGATGGGCGATGATCGGCCGCGCACCCTCGCCATTGCCGCGGGGCTCGGCGCGGCCTCCTCGTCGTGCTCGTATGCAGCCGTGGCGCTGGCTCGTTCGCTGTTCCGAAAGGGGGCGAATTTCACCGCCGCGATGGCGTTCGAAATCGGATCGACCAATCTCGTCATCGAACTCGGCGTCATCCTGGCGCTGCTGATGGGCTGGCAGTTCACCGCGGCCGAATTCGTCGGCGGGCCCATTATGATCGTGCTGCTCGCGGTGCTTTTCCGATTGTTCGTGCGGTCCAAGCTCGTCGAGGAGGCCCGTCGCCAAGCCGACCGTGGACTCGCCGGATCGATGGAAGGCCATGCCGCCATGGATATGGCGGTCGCCACCGAAGGCTCCTTCATACGAAGGCTGCTGTCGCGGCCGGGGCTTACCGCGGTCTCCCATGTGTTCGTGATGGAATGGGCCGCGATTCTGCGCGATCTCGTCATCGGTCTGCTGATCGCTGGCGCGATCGGCGCGTGGGTGCCGGAGACGTTCTGGCAGAACTTCTTCCTCACCGATCATCCACTGCTGTCTGCCATTTGGGGACCGATCGTCGGGCCGCTGGTGGCGATCGGGTCCTTCGTCTGCTCGATCGGCAATGTCCCGCTGGCCGCGGTGCTGTGGAACGGCGGCATCAGCTTCGGCGGCGTGATCGCCTTCATCTACGCCGACCTGCTGATCCTTCCGATCCTCAATATCTACCGCAAGTACTACGGCACCCGCATGACCCTCATCCTGCTCGGCACTTTCTACACCGCCATGGTCGGCGCGGGGTATGTCGTCGAAATCCTCTTCGGCACCACAAATCTCATCCCGACCGAGCGCAACGCCATGGTGATGGCGGAAGGAATCCGGTGGAACTACACCACCTGGCTCAATATCGTCTTCCTCGTCCTCGCCGCCGCCTTGGTCACGATCTTCGTACGCACCGGCGGAATCCCGATGCTGCGCATGATGGGCGGCTCCCCCGACACCGAGCACGATCACCTGACGTAGCGGCGCCAGGCATGTTCGAGGTGAGCTGCCATTTCGATGGTCGGGTCGATCAGCCAGCGGGCCTGTAGACCGTCCGCGAGGGCGAAGAACATGGTTGCGGCGCTGTCGGTGTCGATGTCGGCGGGGAGGGTGCCTGCTGTTTGCATTTCGCGCAGCGCGTGGGAGAAGGCTTGGATGCCGAGGCGATAACGCTGCCGCATGTAGTCGTGGGCAGGATGGGTCGGGTCGGAGGCGGCGGCCTGCATGTGGGTGAACAGTTCGATCAGGCCGGGGACCTCGGTATTGCGGCGGATCACCTCGATGAATGCCTCGGGTGCGGAGCCGTGTAATGCGGAGGCGTCGGATTCGTCGCGCTTGCGCAGTACGGCGATGAACAGCTCCTCCTTCGAGCAGAAGTAGTGCAGCAGCCCGCCCTGGCTCAGCCCGACCGCATCGGCCAGCTCGGCGATCGAGGTGGCCGAGTACCCGCGCTCGGCAATCGTGCGCAGCGCGGCATCGAGGATCTGCTCCCGTCGTTCTATGCCCTTGCCGTAGGGACCCCGTTTTGCCATCGGGCCAGTTTAGGCACTCACGGATCGCCTTCGGCGGACTCCAGGCCACCGATGTGCCCGGTATGCAGGACCGACTCGCCTAGTACTCCAGCATCACTTCGTGATGTTGTTGGGTAGCATGGGGTTTCGTGCTGGTTGATGAGGATCTGGCTGCGTGGACGGCTGGGCTGGAGG
>NZ_JBIAFV010000019.1:0-171373 GCF_042869435.1 Nocardia sp. NPDC006982
GCGGCAAATGTTTGGCAGAGCCAACTTCGATCTTCTTCGCCGCCGTGTGCTCCTGGTCGATTAGCACGCCGTCATCGAAAGTGTGCCAGAGCCACCCGCAACTGGCCATTGACATTCGGCATGCCCGAGCCGATGTTTACAGCGCGAGCGGCGACCACAGCGCCAGTCAGTACGCTGATGCGGGGGCTAGGAGCCGCGCTGTCGCAAACACCGCATCTGTGCACCCCAACTACGCAGGTATAGCCGTGATAGGCGTGCCAGTGGTCGACGCACTCAGAGCACGCGCGGGCACCTGAATGGAGCCAGGCGACATTATCGCGGGCGGAGTCTGCCGCCTCGTTCCGCTACCAGCGACGACGGAAGTTCCACTGAATGGACGATAGTGGCGCGAAGCATCACCCCACGTTGCAGCATTGCCGATCATGTTCGCGGCACCGAAGGGATATCTATGGCGCGCGTCGACTTGCTGCCCACCGTCGCTCAGGTCTTGGCTTTGCCGCACCAGGCGCAGGATGTCGTCACACCGGACTTCATCGATGAGAACGGCCATATGAACATTCGCCACTACTTGGAGTTCTGCTCTGATTGTGCCGAAACTGTCGTCAAGGACATCGGTGTCGACGACACCTATCGCGCCGTACGGAGAATGGGGTTGTTTGCGGCGGAGCACCATTTGCGTTACTACAGTGAGCTGCACGAAGGCGACACATTCTCGGCACATTCGCGAGTGCTGGGCCGTACCGACAAAGCAGTGCAGATGCTGACCTTCCTGCTCGATCGATCCCACGATCGACTTGCCAGCACCGTCGAACTCGTCCTGGTCCATGTCGATCTCGAGCGTCGACGATCGACCGCGTTTCCGCAGGATATCGCTGCAGGATTCGACAAGTACATCGCCGTTTCCGATGCTACGGATTGGCCCGCACCGACCTGCGGAACGATGAACGTCGGTCGATGACCGCGTGGCCGCATCACCTCGACGAGTAGGGAAATCGGAAACAACGCTCTACGGACACGAGGTATCGCCCTCGACGGTGGAACGGGCGTTGCGACGGCGCGGACGGTTATTTGCCGAGCGGGTGTCGGGCCGAATACACGTCGTGGACGATGTTGCGGCGCAAGGTGTGAGTTTGTGCGCACTGCTCTGTCGTAGGTCAGCGGAGAGTTCGGGTCTGGACTTTCAATCGCAGTCATTCTATCGAGCCGGATTTTTCGGGCTAGATTGCAATTCGGCAGTACGGAATGTCCTGATCTGTAGCGCATCTCGGCGCTGTGCCGGTCGTGTGACAGGCGGCATGAGCGGACGTAGTGCGGCGGTGGCCTACCGAAGCGTCATCCCGCTCGACACGTTTGTCGGTGGTCTCCGTGACGAGCTCGATCACGCGAAGGTTGCACAACGGGATCTCGCATGCCTACTTCCTGGCATCTTCGCCGGGTGCGGCAGACGCAATCGCCCGACCAGGGCGGTCGTGGTCATTCGAGGTGATTGTGGTCGCCTGCGTCCCGCGATGGTACCGGGATGTCCACCGACCGAAATCCTTCGACCAGACAGTGTTTCGGTGAGTGAAATCGACCGATAGCGCACATCGGCGGCTGTGACATGGTTCACGCCATTCTCTTTGGTTACAAATCCCGAAAGGGGTTGGAATGTCCACAACTTCCACACTCGATGACGCAGGGGCGTCCAACGGTCCGGACGTTACCGGTCGACTCGAAGGTGCGTCGAAACTACGCATCTTCTCCTTGCTCGCGATCATTGTGCTGTTCAGCGAAATCGCCCCGATCCAGTACACGATGGTCGCTGCCGCCCTACAGAAAATTGCTCCCGCTTTCCCGCAGGCGGGGGCAAATATCACCTGGGCGATGATCGTTTTCGGGCTGATCGGGGCTTCGGCGTCGCCGCTGATCGGCAAGATGAGCGACGTGTGGGGGAAGAAGAGGATGTTCGTCCTCTGCGGCGTCCTGTTCGCGGTCGGTTGTTTGATCTCCGCGACGACCAGCAGTTGGCCGATCTTCCTGGTGGGCCGCTGCCTGCAGTCGTTCGCCATAGCGACCGTGGTCGTGGCCTACGGATTGATCCGGGATCTGATGCCACGCAAGTACGTGACGATCGGGCTGGGCGTCACCTCGACGGGATTCGGCTTCTCGGCCGCTGTTGCACCGCTGTTGGCCGGTTGGTTGGTCGACAACTACAGCTGGCGGGCGATG
This sequence comes from Nocardia sp. NPDC006982, assembly GCF_042869435.1. NCBI lineage: Bacteria > Bacillati > Actinomycetota > Actinomycetes > Mycobacteriales > Nocardiaceae > Nocardia > Nocardia sp. NPDC006982. The sequence goes on from NZ_JBIAFV010000019.1 coordinate 2,209, forward strand.
TTCTGGTTCCTGTTCGCGTTCACCATGGTGTTGTTGCCGCTGGTACTAGTGCTCGTGCCGGAGTCGAAGCTGCGCGTCCGCGAACCCATCGACGTCGTTGGGGCTGCGCTGATTTCGATCGGGGCCGCATTGATCTTGATCTACGTCGACAAGGGCCACGATTGGGGCTGGGCCCGCCCCACCACACTTGCCTGGCTCGTCGGTGGCCTGCTCCTGCTCATGGCATTCGTCGTCGTCGAATTGCGTGCGACCACCCCGATCATCGATATGAAGATGCTGTTGCATCCACGCATGAGCCTGGTGATCCTCAGCGCATTGCTGGCGTCGTGCATCATTGGCGTCCAGGGATACGCCATCGCTTACATGGTGCAGACACCAGACGAGGGGGTGATCAAACAAGGCGTGATACAGGGAACGCTCGCGAAGGTTGCCGAGATGACCGGTCAGCAAATGCCACCCGAGCTTGTCCAAGTCACTCTTGATCCGGGTTACACCTACGGCGACGGTTTCGGATTGCTCGACTTCGCCGTGAAGATTTCACTGATGCAAGGTGTGCTGTCGATGATCATGGGCATCGTTGCGGGTGTGGTCGCCCGCAAACTTGGTGCACGGCTCCCGCTGTTGTTCGCCGTCGCGATATTCGCGGTGGTCGGAGTTGCCCAAGCGGTCGGTCCGCACTCCTGGCAGTTGTTTGCTGTCACCAACGCGGTGTTCGGGCTGGCTCTCGGCTGTTACTACGCCGCGGCCCCGAATCTGATCGTCGAAGCTGTACCTCAGGAACAGCAAGGCATCAGTGTCGGCATGCTCGGAGTCGTGCAGAGCATGGGCGTCGCGATTGGTGTCGCGATCGTCACCGCATTTGTCAACGCCAACCCGCTGCAGGCCAGCGTGAGCGTAGCTGGACAACCGCCGCAAACCACAGTGATCCCACAGGTATTCGCTGACCGAGGTTACGAATTGGGGTTCTGGTTCGGGGTCGTTACCGCGGTTGTCGCCCTGATCATCGCAATACTCATGCGACATGGAAGGACGCCCACCACCGGAGGTACCGCGTACTGATCGGCTCGGTGCCCCTGGCAATCGAATTTCCGCCTGCCCCCGTTCCGTCCGCCGACAGGCGGACGGAACGGGTACGGCGCAAATCACAATTGCGCCAGACCCAGAATTCACGTGTCGTTGATGCTACAACTGCGTCAGCGGAAGGCGTGGTGACGGCACCGGGGGTTCATAATTCCGCCTGCTCGGTGGCCATGCCACAATCGCAGACCACGGCATCCGCGTGCTACGGCGGCCACACGGCCGACCCGAGGCGGCGCTCACACTTCTTATCATTATTCGCGGACGGGGCGGTGGTCAGCTGCGGGTCCTGGGGTCTCTGGTTTCAGCCGGGGGCAAGAGGGAGGGCTTGACCCACACGCAATATGCCCTGTTGAGGTGCTGGTCGACCTCCCGCTCCACCAGCGCTCCTGCCGCCAGGAAGTTCTGCCAGAGCCTCGTCTCACGCTCGTTCAACCACCGGGGTTCCGCCACCACTGCGGCCTACATGTTGTTCAAATTTGAAATCTAGTCCGCTGCACAAATGACAGCTCAGAGCAGGCCCTGCCCGCGGGCGTTGGCGATGAGCTGGGCCCGGTTGCGGGCGGCGAGCTTGTGCATCACCGTGCGCAGGTAGGTCTTGACGGTGTTGACCGAGAGGTTCAGCTCCGTGCCGATCTCGGGGTTGGTGTGCCCGGCGGCGACGAGCCGCAGGACGTCGTACTCGCGCGCGGTCACCGGTGCGGTGGACGAGGCGGACGGTTCGGTCTGGAAGGTGCCGGTGCGGGCGACGCTGCGGATCGCGTCGCGGATGGCCGTGCTGCCCGCGTGTTTCACCAGGATGCCGCAGGCACCGGCGGCCAGGGTCGGCGCCACGGCGGCGTGTTCGGGGAACGCGGTGAACAACAGAATGCGGCTGCCCGGGCTGACTCGGTGTAGTTCGGGTACGACGTCGGCGGCGAGGCAGTCGGGCAGCCGTAGGTCGAGCAGCACCACGTTGGGTCGTTCCGCGGCGCAGACGGTTACCGCCGCCGCGCCGGTGGTGGCGCGGCCGACGACGACCATGTCCGCATATCGCTGCAGCTGGGCGGCCACCCCGTCGTGGACGACCGGGTGGTCGTCCACGATTACGATCCGGGTCTGCTCGCGGGTCAGCATGGCAGTCGGGCTCGCCAGATCGTGCCACCGTCCGGATCGGACACCACCCGCACCGAACCGCCCAGCCGGGCGAGCGCTTCGCCGGTGCTGGCGAGGCCGAGCCCGGGCGAGTGGTCGGGCGGCAGGCCCACACCGTCGTCGTGCACCGCGACCGTCAGCCAGGGATCGCGTCGCTGCACCGACACCGTGACCGCCCCGGCTCGGGCGTGTTTTTCGACGTTCAGCAGAGCTTCACGGACGGCGGTAAGCAGGACGTCCGAGCGGGACGGGGCGAGTTCGGGAGGGTCTTCGTCGAGGATGACGAGTTCCGCGGGCAGCCCGGTGCGATCGGCGAAGGCCGCGCAGTCGGCACGCAGGGCGACCCCGAGCGCGAGCGCGGCCGGCGACGAACGCAGCGTGCGCAACGAATCGCGCAACGCCGTGGTGGCCTCCTCGGCCTGCGTCTGCAGCCGGTCGAGCCGGGCCCGCAGTTCCGGGTCCGCCTTCGTGGCTTCGGCGAGGTCGGCCACGCCCGAACCAATGGCGAACAGCAGGGCGCCGACGCTGTCGTGCAGGTCGGCCGCCATCCGGCGGCGCTCTTCGTGGACCGCGATCTCGCGGCTGAGCCGTGCGCGTTCGGCGACCGAAACCGCCAGTGCGGCCTGGGCCGCAATCGCCGAGGCGCGTTCGACCTCGCGGTCGCCGAAGGTTCCGTCCTCACGCGGTCCGAGGGCGAGCACGCCGAGGGCTTCGCCGTTGCGGAGCAACGGGACGGCCAGTACCCGCCGCACGTTTTCGGTGGCGATGTGACGGTCGAAGTCGTGGGTGATGTCCGGGCTGCCGAAGTAGTCGTCAACCCAGCTGACGCGCCCGGCCTGGAACACCTTGCCGGTCAGGCCCGTGCCGACCGGCACCCGCAGCGCCCGGAGCAGACCGCTGCGGTCGCCGGTGATCTGATCGAGCGTCAGGACGCCGTCCGCGTCCGGGTGAGCTGACCAGGCGACCTCCGAACCTTCGGCGAGCAGCGCCACGGCGCGCCGCAGCGTCTGGCCACGGTCGAGCGCCGTGAGCAGATTCGCGTACTGCTCCCCGAGATCTAGGAGAAGGAGGGGGTGCGCCCGCATGTCCACATTGAACACGGCCCGCCGGGGTCTGTCACGAGCCACTACACCCATTCGGGTGTGCCACGGGAGGTCACCGGCCTGCCAATGTTCGGTCGCTCCCATCGGTGCGAGGAACGAGGCTACCCATGCTTGACGTAACGATCGAACACGACGTGCCGGCCACCATGCGCGACGGCGTCGTGCTGCGGGCCGATGTGTACCGGACCACGGGTGAGGGGCCGTGGCCCGTGCTGTTGACCCGGCTGCCGTACGGCAAGAACCAGCCGTTGCTCGCCGCCGTGATCGACCCGGTCGGCAAAGCGCGGCGCGGGTTCCTCGTTGTCGTCCAGGACACCCGGGGCCGCTACGCCTCCGACGGCGAATGGGACCCCTTCACCTTCGAAACGGACGACGGGTACGACACCGTCCGGTGGGCCGCCGCGCTCCCCGGCTCGAACGGATCCGTCGGGATGTTCGGGGTCAGCTACCTCGGCAACACCCAGTGGATGGCCGCGCTGTCGAAGCCACCGGAGCTGAAGGCGATCTCGCCGGGGCTCACCTGGTCCGAGCCGGACGACGGGCTCCACGCCCGCGGGGGTGCACGGGAACTCGGGATAACCGTGCCTTGGTCGCTCATGCAGGGCATCGACACGTTGCTGCGCCGACACGCCGACGACCCGATGGCCCAGGGACAGGCACTGATGGCCCTGATCGCCGACACCGACACGGTCGCGTCCACCACCTACTGGGAGCTGCCCGCCGACCGCCACCCTGTCTTCGAACGGCACGGCATCCCGGAACTCGGCTTCGAACGGTCCCGCCGGGAGCCCGGCTGGAGCGACTCGTGCCGGGTCGCCGGGCGGCAGGCGGAGATCGACCTGCCGAGCCTGCATTCCGGCGGCTGGTACGACATCTTCTGTCAGGGCACGCTCGACAACTACGCGGCCATGCGCGCGGCGGGGCGGCCCGCGAACCTGGTCATGGGCCCGTGGCAACACCTCGGCAGCACGGGGTACCTCGGCGACGTCAACTTCGGGATGGCCGCGAGCACCGAACTCCTCGGCTTCCGCGGCCGGTTCGCCGACCTCGAACTCGGCTGGTTCCGCCGGTGGCTCGCCCCCGGCGATGGCCCGGCGCAGCCCGAGCTGCCGCAGGTCCTGCTGTTCGTCATGGGGATCAACCAGTGGCGCGAGGAACAGGAGTGGCCACTCGCCCGCGCCGTCGACACCGACCTGTACCTGCGCGCGGGCCACCGGCTCGCCTTCGAAGCCCCGGACGCCGGGGAAGGAGCCGACAGCTACCGCTACGACCCCGCCAACCCGGTGCCCACCACCGGCGGCGCCCTGCTGATGTCGAACGAGTTCCCGCCCGGTCCGCTGGACCAGGCCGAAGTCGAAGCCCGGCCGGACGTCCTGGTCTACACGAGCGACCCGCTCGCCGAGGATCTCGAGGTCACCGGCCGCGTCCGGGCCCACCTCACCGCGGCGACCGACGCTCCGACGACCGACTGGGTCGTGCGCCTCTGCGACGTCGACCCCCAGGGCGTGTCCCGGAACATCGTCGACGGGATCGTGCGGGCGGTCGCGACGCCGGGCGAGTTCACCGAGCAGATCGTCGACCTGTGGTCCACCAGTTATGTGTTCCTGGCCGGGCACCGGATCCGGGTGCAGGTCACCTCCAGCAACTTCCCGCGCTGGGACCGCAACCTCAACACCGGGGACGGCACGCGATCGCAGACTGCCCACCAGGAAATCGCCCACGACGCCACCCGACTCTCCCGCATCGTGCTCCCCGTGATCCCGGCTCCGGAAGGTCGAGCGTGAACCGCGCCTCCTACGCGTCCGGCACCTCCGACGTGCCGTTGCTCGGCGACACCATCGGCGACAACTTCGACCGCGCGGTCGCCGCAGGCCCGGACCGCGAGGCCCTGGTCAACGTCGCGACCGGCCGGCGGTGGACCTACGCGCGGCTGCGCGCCGACGTCGACATTCTCGCGCTCGGGCTGCTGGAGACCGGCGTGGCCAAGGGCGACCGGGTCGGGATCTGGGCGCCCAACATGGCGGAGTGGACGTTGCTGCAGTACGCCACGGCCAAGATCGGCGCGATCCTGGTCAACATCAACCCGAGCTACCGCACCCACGAACTCGAATACGTGCTGAAGCAGGCCGGAATCTCGATGCTGGTGTCGGCGCGCGAGTTCAAGACGTCGCACTACGCCGGCATGATCGAGGAAGTCCGTGGGAACTGCCCCGAGCTGCGTTCGGTGGTGCTGATCGGGTCCGGCGAATGGGACCTGCTCCTGGACGCCGGCCGAGGCGGGGACCCGGCCCGGCTGACCGAGGCGCAGGCGGCGCTGTCCCCGGACGACCCGATCAACATCCAGTACACCTCCGGGACGACCGGCTTCCCCAAGGGCGCGACCCTCTCGCACCACAACATCCTCAACAATGGTTACTTCGTCGGCGAACTCTGCGGCTACACGCCGGAAGACCGCGTGTGCATCCCGGTGCCGTTCTACCACTGCTTCGGCATGGTGATGGGCAACCTGGCCTGCACCTCCCACGGCGCCACCATGGTCATCCCGGCCCCGGGCTTCGACCCCGGCGCGACCCTGGCGGCGGTCGAGCAGGAGCGCTGCACCTCGCTGTACGGGGTGCCGACGATGTTCATCGCCGAGCTCAACCACCCGGGCTTCGCCGGCTACGACCTGTCGAGCCTGCGCACCGGGATCATGGCCGGCTCGCCGTGCCCGATCGAGGTGATGAAGCAGGTCGTGTCCCGGATGGGCATGAACCAGGTGACGATCTGCTACGGCATGACCGAGACCAGCCCTGTCTCGACCCAGACGCGGATGGACGACTCGCTCGACCTGCGCGTCTCGACCGTCGGCCGGGTCCACCCGCACCTGGAGATCAAGCTCGTAGACCCGGTCACCGGCCTGACCGTGCCGCATGGCGAGGCGGGCGAGCTGTGCACCCGCGGGTACTCGGTGATGCTCGGCTACTGGAACGATCCCGGCAAGACCGCCGAGGTCATCGACGCCGCGCGGTGGATGCACACCGGCGACCTCGCCGTCATGGACGCCGACGGATACGTCAACATCACCGGCCGGATCAAGGACATGGTCATCCGCGGCGGCGAGAACATCTACCCCCGCGAGATCGAGGAATTCCTCTATACCCACCCCGATATCGTCGACGCCCAGGTCATCGGCGTCCCGGACCTCGAGTACGGCGAAGAGCTCTGCGCGTGGGTCAAACTCCGCGACGGCGTCGGCGAGGTGACGGCCGAGAGCCTGCGGGCCTTCGCCACCGGGAAACTCGCGCACTACAAGATCCCGCGGTACGTCCTGGTCGTCGACGAGTTCCCGATGACCGTCACCGGCAAGGTCCGCAAGATCGAGATGCGGGAGAAATCCGTGCAGCTCCTCGATCTGGGCGAAGCCGCCACGGTCCGGAACGCCTGACACGGACTTCGGCACCACGCCGCTCGACGGCCTGCCGTCCCGGATGACGATCTGCGAAGTCGGCCCGGGACGGCCTCCAGAACGAAGCTGTCGTCTTGCCGGTCGAGGTCAACGCCGAGTTCGTCGCCCGGCTCGTCGACGCCGGGCACACACTGGTCGAAACGACCAGCTTTGTCCCCGCGAAGTGGATCCCCCAGCTGGCCGACGCCGAAGAGCTCCTCGGCGCGATCACACCCGCGCCGGGGGTGCGCTATCCGGTCTGGTGCCCAGCGAGGTGTTGCATCGGGCGGTCCTCAACCGGCTCGGAGCCGTGGCGACCTCGACTTGAGCGCGGCGATCCTGGTTTCTGCGAGTATGCGAGCGAGAAAAGGGGATCACCGACCGGCCACGCTGGTCACTAGCCGCCATCCCGGCGGTGACCCGCTCCGTCAGAACCCATCCTGGCGCCAGCAGCGCCACGGCCGACCGCAGCACCGGCGAAGTCCCTCCGCGCTGTGTCGGTAAGGCCCAGTTGTTCTGCCGGCATTTCTACAACTCGCCGCAGCTCTCCGTTACTACAAGACCCTCCACGCGAGACGTCTTCGCGACAGTCGGGCGGCGGACGTTTACTCTTCGGCCCCCGCCGCGAGCAGCGGCCTGACCCGCTATTTCTGGGGAGCTTGGGGGACCTTCCTACAACCCCAAAAGCACAGCGCCGCCTCCGTGCGCGGCGCCAGATCCAGCGCGCGATCCGATACGAGCACGACGGCCCGCCAATCACCGAGGGCCGTCCCACCGATGTCCGCTCAATCACCCTTTGGAACCTCGACGTGGAGAAGCACCTCTGGGGCGAGGGCATCGCCACCCGCGTCCTGGCCCACATCCGTGAACCGACCCCCGACTACATCTGGCGTACCAGCCTCCACCAATTCGGCGCGCGACCGGAACCTCACCCTCCCACGGGGTCGCCGAAGCACATGTACAGGTAGCCGCGCGCGCCCAGGTCCGCTTGGCGGGCGCGGGCAACGACCGGCGCGAACATCGCCAGCGATTCGTGCACCGTCCGGTTGAGGTTCCGTCTGGCGAACGTCTCGGTGACGCTGCCGAACCCGGCGATGTCCCGCACGCCAGCCGCCAGCGCACGATCCAGGCCGCGCTCGACGATGAACAGCGCGTAGTCGATCGAGACGGCGATGCCGAACATGGTGACGATGCTGGTCGCGGTTTCGTTGACGCTGAGGAATTGCGCGCTCAGGGCGGCGGATGTGAGAAGTGCACGTTCGAGGCATCGAAGCGTGAGTCCTTCGGCTTCGCCGGCGATACGCTGGGGTGTCGGAAGGTGAGCGCATGGCGTCCGGTGTACGTGCCCTTTTCCAGTTGTTCGCGAGTGACTGATGGTCGACGAAGATCCGCTGCGCACCAGCCGCGACTTGAACATGCCGGTGGCGGTGGAATTGAGTGCGTCGGGTTTCGAGGATGCCGAGGAGATCGGGCACGGCGGTTTCGGTGTGGTGTACCGCTGTACGCAGCCGGCCCTGGATCGCACGGTGGCGGTGAAGGTGCTGACCGCGGAGTTGGACGCCGACAATCAGGCGCGGTTCCTGCGGGAGCAGAAGGCGATGGGCCGGTTGACCGGGCATCCGAATATCGTCACGGTGTTGCAGGTGGGAGTGACCGCGAGTGGGCGACCGTATCTGGTGATGCCGTATCACTCGCTGGATTCACTGGATGCGTGGATTCGCCGGGAAGGGCCGTTGCCGGTCGATGCGGCGCTGTGGGTGGGGGTGAAGATCGCGGGTGCGCTGGAGACCGCGCATCGCGTGGGGATCATGCATCGGGATGTGAAGCCGGGCAATATTCTGCTGAGCGAGTACGGGGAGCCGGCGCTGACCGATTTCGGCATCGCCCGGATCGCGGGGGGCTTCCATACGGCTTCGGGGGTGGTGACCGCGTCGCCGGCGTTCACCGCGCCCGAGGTGCTCGCAGGGGAGGCAGCCACACCGGCGGCGGATGTGTACGGACTTGGTGCGACCCTGTTCGCCGCGTTGACGGGGCATGCCGCGTTCGAGCGCGGCAGTGGTGAGCAGGTCGTGGCGCAGTTCCTGCGGATCACCAGCCAGCCTCTGCCGGATTTGCGGGAAGGCGGTATCCCCGCCGACGTCGCGGCGGTGGTGGAGTCGGCGATGAATCGGGATCGGCAGGCGCGGCCGTCGGCGCAGGAGCTGGGCCAGGCGATCCGAGAGGTACAGCGCCGCCACGGGTACCAGGTCGGTGAGATGGCCCTGCGGGGACCAGCCGACGCTGCGCTCGGGCCCCGCCACGAGACGTGGCCGAAGACGGAAGTTATTGCGCCGCAGTCGGTTCGAAGCTTCGCCGGCACCGCAGAGCTTCCGCTCGAGCTGTCCAGTTTCATCGACCGCCGGGTGGAGACGGCCAAGATCAAGAGCTTGCTGGCGGCGGGGCGGCTGGTGACGTTGACCGGTGTCGGTGGTGTCGGCAAGACTCGGCTGGCGTTGCGGGCCGCGTCGGCCGTGCGAGGCGATTTTCCCGACGGCGTCCGGCTGATCGAACTTGCCGATGTGAGCGATCCGGCACTGCTGATCGATGTGGTGGCGGGCGGTCTGGGCTTGCGCGACGATTCGGCGCGGCTGATGCGCGATGTTCTGATGGAATTTCTGCGGTCGCGGAAAGCGCTGCTGGTTTTGGACAACGGTGAGCAGGTGGTGGACGCCCTGGCGGATCTGGTGGAAACGCTGCTGGTGTCCTGCGCCGACCTGCGGATTCTGGTAACCACCCGCGAGCCGCTCGATATTGCCGGAGAAGCGGTGCTGCGGGTCTTGCCGCTGACCGTTCCGAGTCTCGACGGCGAGCCGACGCTGCGGGGGCTGCCTCGATACGACGCGGTGGCGCTGTTCACCGAGCGCGCCGCGGCGGTGCTGCCCGGTTTCGAGGTCACCGAGAACAATATGGCTGCCGTGGCGAGGATCTGCGCCCGATTGGAGGGGCTGCCGCTGGCGATCGAGCTCGCTGCGGCACGTGTCCGTACGATGTCGCCCGAGCAGATCCTGGCGCGGTTGACCGATCGTTACGCACTGCTTACTCGCGGCAGCCGGACAGCGCCGCAGCGGCAGCAGACACTGCGGTGGTGCGTAGATTGGAGCTACCGGTTGTGCACACCGGCCGAGCAACGGCTGTGGGCCCAATTGTCCGTCTTCGCGGGCGGTTTCGAGATGGATGCGATCGAGCGGGTCTGCACCGCCGAGCCGGAGCGCGGGGGTCTGCTGGACACCTTGTCGTCGCTGGTGGACAAGTCGATTGTCATGCGGGAGGAGCTCGAGAGGGGCGTGCGGTTCCGCATGTTCGAGACCATGCGCGACTTCGGACGTGAGCAGTTGCGAGAGGCCGGCGACGAAGCCGATCTGCGGCGGCGCCACCGTGATTGGTGCCGACAACTGGCGCTGGATGCCGAAGCTGGATGGATCAGCGAGCGGCAGCCCGACTGGCTGGCCCGGCTCGAACGCGAGCAGCTGAATCTGCGCGAAGCGCTCGAGTTCTGCGTGTCCGACAACACTGCCGAATCGGGTGAGTCGGGACTGCGGACGGTCACCGCTCTGTGGCTGTTCTGGAATTTCCGCGGTACGTACGGAGAAGGTCGGCGCTGGATCGACCGCGTGCTCGCCCATCCGCTCGCGCGCTCGCTACCCGCGCGCATCCGGGCACTTCATGTCGGAACCGTGATGGCCGTGGAGCAAAAGGACTTCGCGGCCGCGGAGTCGCTGCTGGACCAAGCTCGCGAGCTCGCCGAACACGACTCCGTCCCGCCGCACCGTGCACTCATCGAAACCGACGACGGAATGATGGCGCTCTACAGAGGCGACGCCGCACGCGCGGTGTCGTGTTTCGAACGCGCGGCCGAGGTGTTCGGCTCGGATCCCGCCGGACATCTCCATATCGCGGTGTTGATGGCGCTCGGTTGGGCGCGGGCCGCGCAGGGCGATGTCCGGCGGGCGATCGCCGATCACGAGCAAGCTCTGGCCATCACCGAGGCGCGCGGCGAATCGTTGTTCCGGTCGGGCACATTGTGGGGACTGGGGATCTTTGCCTGGCGGCAGGGAGAGAGGGCACGCGCGCAGGAGTTGCTGGATCGATCACTGCGGGTGAACCGGCGTGTCCGCAGCCCTCTTGTCTCGGTACTCGATTTCGAGGGATTGGCCTGGATCACCGCCGAGGAGGACGGCGAGCGGGCAGCCGTCCTGATGGGTGCCGCCGAAAGTCTGCTGCGCTCCAGCCCGGGGTTCTCGGTCTTCTTTCCGCATCTGTCGCAGTCGCACGAGGAATGCGTTCGTATCGTGCGGCGCGCGCTCGGCGAGCGACGGTTCGATGCGGCGTTCCGGCGGGGGCGGGCGATGGCGTTGGACGCCGCGGTGGCCTACGCGCTCGGCGAGCAGTCGAGCGAGACGCCTCCCACCTACGCCCGGCCAGCGCAGCTCACTAAGCGGGAACAGCAGGTCGCGGAGCTGATCGCCCGAGGACTCACCAACAAGCAGATCGCCGCGAATCTGGTGATTTCCCAGCGCACCGCCGAGGGACACGTCGAACACATCCTGACCAAACTCGGGTTCACCTCCCGTGCTCAGATCGCGGCCTGGATCGTGGACCGGGCACATCAGCAGCTTTCCTGAATCCGATGACCTCGGAACCGGCGATAGGTCGCCCCCGTACTCGCCCAGACGCGGTCCGTGGTGTCAAGGCTGGTGAGCGGCTCTTGGTGCCGTTGCCAGGGACTTCGACGGCGGCCACGGTGCCAGGTCTCCCGCTCCGGGCAACCCGGTGACGATGGCATCGACCACGGTCTCGATGGGGATCATCTTGAACAGGCCCTTTTCGTTGCCGCCCCAGAGTTCCTGACCGGCGGGATCGGCAACGACGTCGTCCATCAAGGTGGTGCGGAAGAAGGTGGGGTGGGCGCTGCCGACACCGACGCCGAGGTGGCGCACCTCGAGTCGGATGCTGTCACACATCGCCCAGACTCCGGCCTTGCTCGCAGTGTAGGAACCCTGCAGCGGAGAGTGCCAGAACGCAGCCAGCGAGGAAATCACGAGTAGGTAACCGCCGTGCGAACTCGCGTGTGGGAGTGCTGCGCGGAAGGTGCGCCAGACGCCGGTGAGGTTGATGTCGATGACTCGTTCGAACGCGGCCGGGTCCAGTGTGGCCATGGGCGCCATCGTGTCGATTCCCGCACCCGCGATCACGACATCGAGACGCCCGAAGTGCTCGGCCGCTTCGCTGAGCGTGGCCTCCAAGCTCGACAGATCGCGCACATCGGCCCGCCAGCCGCGGGCCACGTTGTCGATCCGAGCGAACTGGCCTGCGCCCCAGCGAGGTAGGCATCGAGATCGAGCAGGGCAAGGTTCGCGCCGCGGGCCCGCAACGCGGCGGCGAGTGCAGTGCCGAGGCCGCCGGTGGACCCGTTAATGGCGACAGTGCGCCCGGTCAGGGGATACCGGGTCATGACGTGTGGTCCTTCTCATCGAAGGTGTGGGCGGTACGTGCGTGGCGAGGAACCGGATCTGGTCGGCGACTACTCGTTCGAACGCCTCACCGACGTAGATATGTTCTCGCGCACGGCGAACAGGATCGGGCACCGCACGTTGCGTGCGGCGCGGCCGGGAATGCGGAATGGGACAGCCAATGCGATCCGAGCTGCGACCTCGTTGGTGAATGCCATGCCCTGCGGCACCAATGCCAGATAACCGGGCTATGCGCGTGTAACTCGTCGACCACCTCGGGGAGGGCCTGGCTGGGGTCCAGTTCCCCATCCGCGAACAACCGCGTCGCCACGAACCCCGACCTCCGGCAAGCAGACATCAGCAACCCAGCCAAGCACCAACACCTCTGTCCCGCACCCCAACTCAGAAGCAATCACCCCCACCAGGGCTTACGGGAACTTCGTTGTTTTCTGCGCCAGTACTACAGAGACCCCCTCACGCTCAACCTTTCTCAGATACGCCTGTGAGCGGCTACTCTCCGCGTCCCTCGCGCAGGGATGCCCCGGTGGAGCATGTGGATTCGAGGTGCGGGGGCTGCAGCCGTCGCGATGTCGCCGACCGCAGCCCCCCGAGGTCATGCGGTGACCGCCGTGGAGGCGATCTCGCGGGCGCTGGTGAGACCCGCCCACCGGCCGAAGGTCATCGACCGGAGGCCGGAGGTTCCCGCCGGGTACTGCTCGTAGAAGATCCCCGCGATTTCGCCCGCGGCGTACAGGCCCGGAATCGGACGGCCGAAGACGTCCAGCACGTGCGTGTCGCCGTCGACACGAAGGCCGCCGTACGTGAAGCAGATCTGGCCGGACACCGGCCAGGCGCGGAAGGGACCCTGCGTCAGCGGTGTGGCGAAGTTGGACTTCGGCGGGACGATGCCGGTCGTGCCCAGGCCGTCGAGCAGGGCCGTGGGATCGAAGCCGGCCTGGTCGGGCGTTGCGGCGTTGAACTCGTCGACGGTGCGGCGGAGGCGACCAGGGGCGATGCCGAGCTTCTCGGCGAGTTCCTCGATGGAATCGGCCACCACCGGGTCGATGTCGGTCTGGCGCACGCCCGGGATGGGGACGATGAACTTCGACTGAGGGTCGCTGACGATCGCGTACGCGAGGTTGCCCTGCGTGCGGAGGATCGTGTTGCCGACGGTGTCGAAATGGATCATCTGCACATCGGCGGCCTCGTCCATGAACCGATCGCCATGCTGGTTGACCAGGATGCCCCACCAGTAGGCGCCGACCAGCGGCTCGATGTCGTCCGAACGCGGGTCGCACGGCTCAATGTGTGCGCCGTCGAATTGGCCGGCGGTGTCGGCACCGGCCTCCACCGCGATGCGGATCCCGTCGCCGCGGTTGTTGCGCGTGCCGGGCGACACCGTTCGTAGCTTGTAGGCCTCGGGGATGTAGCGGGTCAGCCACTCGGGGTTGCCCTCGAAGCCGCCGCTGGCCAGAATCACCGCCTGGGTGTCGACACGCACGGTGGCGCCAGAGGCGTCACGCACGTCGATGGCGACGATTCGTCCCTCGTCGCCGCGCACCAGGCCGAGCGCGGTGGTGTCGTAGAAGATCTCTCCACCCGCCGCACGGATCTGGTCGGGGAAGGCATTCACGACGGACGCGCCACCGCCGTGGACGCTCCACATGCCGTGGTAGTTGTCGAACGAGATGCCGTTGCGGCGGAGCCATTCGAGCGTCTCGGGAACGAGACGGTAGAACGCGTCGATGTATGCGTCGTTCGCCAGCTGCCCGGCGGTCTCCCGCACACGCTCGCCCCAGAACGGGATGAGCTCCTGCTCGGGCGTCAGGGAGAGGACTGCGGTGGTCCACCGGGTCGAACCGCCACGCTGCTCGAACGGGGCGCGCTCGAGGACGGCGACGCGTGCGGCGCGCCCCTCCTTCGCCGCGGCCTCGAGATGCGCCTTTGCGGCGGTCAGGCCGGAGAAACCGTGGCCGACGACCACCGCATCCCAAGGACCGCGGACATCGGGGGTGCTGGATTCGGACATGAGAACGCCTTTGTCTCACATGGGTGGCGAGGTTACTGACGGGTGGGATGGAGGGAGGGGGTCAGGAGTTGTCAGGACCGTGCCAGTAGGCCTTCGGCTCCGTGTACTCCTCGAAGATGTCGAGCCCCATTTCGTGCCCGAGTCCGCTGACTTTGCGGCCGCCGAAGGGGACGTTGGGGCTGAAGGCGCGCCAGGTGTTGATCCAGACCACGCCGGTGTCGATCTGCCGCGAGACGCGTCGCGCCCGGTCCAGGTCTCGCGTCCAGAGGCCGCCGACCAGACCGAACTCGGTGTCGTTGGCGATCTCGACGGCCTCGTCCTCGGTGTCGAAGACGATGACGGAACCAACCGGCCCGAAGATCTCCTCGCGTCGCAGCCGCGACGCGCGGTCCGGAGTCGCGTACAAGGACGGCTCGACGAACAAGCCGCGGGTGACGCCGGGGACATCGGTGCCGCAGCGGCCGCCCACGATGAGTGAGGTGTCGTCCTCGCGGTCGGCGATGTCGAAGTAGCCGGTCACCTTCTTGTACTGGGGACGCGAGGCGAGGGGTCCGATCTGGGTGGTGGACTCCAGCGGGTCGCCGATCACGACCTGCGAGATGAGCTTCTCGAGCCGGGTCAGCACCTCGTCGCGGACGCTGCTCTGGATCAGGATGCGCGAGCCGGCGTTGCAGGCCTGGCCGGTCCCGGCGATGATTCCGGTGAGCACGCCCTCGGCGGCGCGGTCGAGATCGGCGTCCTCGAAGACGATGTTGGCGCCCTTGCCGCCGAGTTCGAGGGTCGCCCGGATGAGACGGGGCGCGATCGCCTGGGCAATGGAGCGGCCCGTCGCGGTCGACCCGGTGAACGCCACCTTGTCGATGCCGGGATGCTCGACCAGGGCTGCGCCGGTGGCTCCGGCCCCGGTCACCACGTTGACGACGCCGGGCGGGAATCCGGCCTCCAGCGCGAGCTCGATCAACCGGATCGTGGACACCGGCGTCACCTCGGACGGCTTGACGACGATCGTGTTGCCGGACGCCAGCGCGCCGAACAGCTTCCACTGGAGCAGGCCGAGCGGGTTGTTCCACGGGGCGATCGCGGCGACGACGCCGAGCGGGACGCGCTCCGTCCAGGCGGTGTGCCCCGGCATGATCGGCGTGACCGTCTCGCCGTGCAGTGTGAGCGCATAGTTGGCGCAGAAGTCGGCACCCTGCGCGAGTGCCCCGCCAACCATGTTCATCTCGGAGATGGTCTTGCCGTTCTCATGCACCTGCAGCCGCGCCAGCTCCGACGAGTGCTCGCGGATGAGCTGGGCCCAGCGTCGGAACAGCTCGAGTCGCGCGAAGGGCGACGTTGTGGACCACGCAGGGAAGGCGGCCCGGGCGGCGCGCACGGCACGGTCGACGTCGGCGGCTCCCGCGACGGGAACGTAGCCCCACTCGGCGTCTTCGAACGGGTCGACGCAGCGGTAGGTCTCACCGTCTGTGGCCTGGACGTGCTCGCCGTCGATGATCATCCCGTAGCGCTGCTCGGGGTCGAACTCGGGAAAGCGGGGGGCAACCCGCGGGTCTGTAGTCGTCATCGATCGCCCTCATCTTCAGCATGGGCGTCGTCGCCCGATGTCATCAGCAACATACTCCCGCGACCATTGACGGTCAACCGTTTGGTTACATCGCGGCCGATTCGCCCCGTTCACGAACCGTGGGGGCGCGCCGTGTGAACAGCCGCGCGATCATGTCGGCCCAGGCTGCCATCGTGTCCTCGGAATCCGACGCTCCCGGCCCGATGCAGAAGTCGATCAGCTGCGGGATCACGTACGGCGCGGTGCCTACCGCGTAAATGGTGGCGAGGGCGAACCGGGGGTCGATGTCCGTTGCGAGCTGACCTTCCAGCTGCAGGCGCATGATCGCCTGCACCTGCCGGTGGATCGATTCCTGCCGTTCGACGGCAGAGGTCACCGGCCGATCGCCGGCGAGCCCCTCCCAGGCGACCATGCGCGACCATGCGCGCCGCGTCTCTGGGTCGCCGATCTGCCGCCGTACCAGCTCCCGGATGCCCGATGTGGCGTCGATCGCGTCGTGCATCGACGTCAGCATCTCGCCCAGCACTGCGGCGTAGATGCCGTCCTTGCTGTCGAAGTAGTGGTAGATCAGCTGCTTGTTCAAGTTTGCGGCCTCCGCGATGCGGTTGATCCGGGCGCCGGAGAAGCCATGCTCGGCGAACTCCTCCTTGGCTGCGCGGAGAATCCGCTCTCTGGCTGTGAGCGCAGGACGCGCGGTGGCTGGGTCGCTGTCGGTCATCGGTCAACGGTAGCCCCCTCCAACCTCGGTAGCCCTATGTCAACCCCACTCGGTAGCCCTATATCAACCAAAAGGTTGACGCGGATGTTGGTCTCGCCTAACGTGCAACTCATCACCCAAGCCGACTTCCAGCGACGCGACGGCATGACCCTCAGAGGCCCGGGCGCGTCCGGTCGGCGTCCCGATCCGAGAGGGATTCCCATGTCGCAATCCACCGCCAGCTCCGTGACGACCCCGTACGACGAACTCGTGCTCGTCGACGACCGAGGCGACTACGCCGTCCTCACGATCAACCGTCCCGAGAAGCGCAACGCGATGAGCATGGATTCCATGAGGCGGTTGCGCGAGGCGCTCGTGGAGGTCGCCGACAAGAAGGTCGTCGTGCTCACCGGCACCGGTCCGTCGTTCTGCGCCGGCGTCGATCTCTCGCCGGAGAACACGGGCCGCATGGAGGAGTACACCAAGTCCCACGGCACCCAGGTGCTGCATCCCTGGACCCAGGTGCAGGCCGACATTCGAGCGCACCGCGCCGTCTTCATCGCCGCGGTCAATGGGTACGCTCTCGGCGGCGGGTCGACGCTCATCAACACGTGTGAGCTCGCCATCGCCGCCGAGTCCGCGCAGATCGCCATGCCGGAGCAGGGGTTCGGCAGCTGGCCGATGCAGGCGGGGCCGGCCTCGATCAAGCGGATCGCTCCCAAGCACGCCGCGGAGCTCATCTTCACCTCGCGGCGTGCCGACGCGCAGACCGCCTTCCGTATGGCCCTCGTCAACAAGGTCGTGCCGGATGCCGAGCTGCTCGACGAGGCGATCGCGCTCGCGGAGCACATCGCCGCCTTCAACGCCTTCAGCCTCGACATCTCCAAGCGCGCGTACCACCGTGTGCAGTCGATGACCTGGGACGAGGCCCAGGACTACAGCAGCCTGATCGTCGAGAGCATCCGTGCGCAGGCCCCTGAGGCGGCGCAGGGCGTGACCAAGTTCCTCGCGGGCGAGCGTGGCCCGGGCCAGGGTCGCTGAGTCCGAGGACACGTCGATGACCAATCCTGCACACGGGGGCGCGCGTGCCCCCCGCAATTCAGCGCTGTTGCCCGGAACGCTACGGGTGGTCGAGCTCGGCGAGTCCGTGTCGACCGCGATCTGCGGACGCCTCCTGTTCAAGCTGGGGGCGCAGGTCACGCAGGTAGCGGTTGCCGGAGAAGCGCACGTACTCGACGAGAGCGGACCGTTCGTCGGCGATGATGCACAGCGTGCTTCTACGCTGGGCCTCTGGCTCCGCGACGGCAAGACCCGCGTCGACGTCGATCTGGACGACGCGACCGCATGCGGGAACCTTCATGAGCTCTTGCGCTCCGCCGATGTGATCCTCGTGGCCGGCACCGCTGCCGAGTGGAGTGCACGCGGCCTCTCCGCCGATCGCCTCGAGGAGCTGGCGCCCACAGCGGTCATCGGCCGCATCAGTCCCTGGGGCGAGAGCGACGAGGCCGCGGGCCTTCCCTCCAGCGAGCTGGCACTCCAGGCGGCGAGCGGCTTCATGCGGCTCATCGGCGACCTGGACCACGAGCCGGTGCGGCTCGGCGGCCACCCGCTGCGGTCGATCGCGGCGCTGCTCGCACTCGACGGCGTGATGATCGGGCTCTTCGCTCGCGAACGCACCGGTCAGGGCGCACGTTTCACGACCTCCGAATTCGAGGCCGCAGCGCACGCCGAGTGGAAGATCGCCACGTTCGTGCAGGCAGGGCTCCGCCGCGAGCTCCGCGGCGAAGACAACGGTGCACTGGTTCTGCACTGCCGGGACGGGCACTTCGCCGCCTACTACAACCCTCGGGACTGGGGCGTCATGAAAGAGATCATCGGCGACAGCCGGCTCGACGACGAGGCATTCGACACCCCTCAGGGCCGGATCCAGAACCAAGCGCGGCTCGCCGCACTGATCGAGGAGACGACCAGAACCATGTCGAAGAAGGACCTCTACCACGCCACTCAGGCTCACGGGATCCCCGCCGGGTACGTGGCGACCGTCACCGACCTCCTCGAATCGCCTCAGTACGTCTCACGCGGCTTCTTCGGGTCGGTCGAGGTGCCGGGTGTGGGTGTCGGACAGCTCCCGGACGCACCGTGGCAGGTCTTCGGTCCCGAGGACGCCGTCGCATGAGCGGGATGCTGGACGGTCTGCGCATCGCGGACCTCACGATCGTGACGGCCGGTGCCGCGGCCACCCAGGTGCTGGCCGACTTCGGTGCGGACGTGATCAAGATCGAGGGCGTCACCCGCCCCGACCTCTACCGCGGCGGGATGGGCGGCGACATTACCAACGACGTCGCCTTTCCGCCGTTCCGCACGGCCAATCGCAACAAACGCGCCATCGCCGTCGACCTCAAGACCCCCGAGGGGCTGGAGGTCGTGCGACGGATTGTCGCCACGAGCGACGTCGTCGCCGAGAACTTCCGCCGGGGCGTGGTCGAGCGCCTGGGCCTAGGGTTCCGCGACCTGCTCGCGATCCGGCCCGACATCGTGCTGGCTTCGATCTCGAGCCAGGGCATCACCGGACCGAGCAGCGGATTCATCTCTTTCGGCCTGACCCTGGACGCTCTCGGCGGCGTCATGTCGTACTCCGGGTACGACAGCGACAGCCCGATCTGGTCGAGCGCGCGCATCAACTACCCCGACCAGTCGGCGAACTCGCTCGGACCGGCCCTCATCATCGCGGCCGTGCTTGCGTCTCGTCGCGATGGTCAGGCGCGCTGGCTCGACCTGTCCCAGCGTGAGACGGTCACCACCTTGATGGGCGACCAGGTGCTGCGCACCTCCCTGACCGGCGAGAATCCGGTGCCCACCGGCAACAGCACCCCCGACAGCATCGAGTGGCTGACGCCGAGCTCGGGAGACGACGCGTGGGTCGCGATCTCGCTGCGGTCGCCCGAGGAACTCGAGCTGGTCGCATCCGTCGTCTGTGCCGACCTCTCCGGTGCCGGTGACGACGCGGCACGCGCCGCGCTGGTGCGCGCGACGACCGAGCAGTGGTCGGTATCCCGCTCTGACGCGGATGCCTCCGCGAGACTGCGGGCGGCGGGTGTGATGGCGGTACCGGTGCGCAGCGGCGAGCAGCTGCTCGATGACCCGTATCTGCGCTCGCGTGGTTGGTGGCAGGAGGTGGCCGCACCGGGCGGCGGAACCGAACGCCAGCGCGGCTGGGCGGTCGCCTTCGACGAGGGCGGTCCGGACCGCATCCGTCGCAACGGTCCGCGGATCGGCGAGGACACGCTCGAGGTACTCGGCGAACTCGGCTACGGCGAAGAAGAGATCGAGTCGCTCGTCGAGCGGGCGATCGTGTCGGCGCCAGCGAACGCCCGCCAGGGATGACGCACCCGAATCCACGGACTTCAGAAGACTCGGACCAAGGAGAAAAATGACAGTGGACATCCGCGGCAAGGTCGCGATCGTCGGTGTCGGCCATTCCGACCAGGGCACGTTCCCTGGCAAGACAGCCGAGCAGCTCTCGATCGAGGCGATCCAGGCGGCCTTGACCGACGCGCAACTCACCAAGCACCAGCTCGACGGGCTGATCACGTGCAAATCGGTTCAAGGCAACAATGTCGATATCCAGGTGGGCCCGCTGTTCGGGTTGAGCCCGAAGTACGCGCAGACGCTCGACTACGGCACCTGCAACTATTCGCTGCACCTGGCGACCCAGGCGATCCTCTCCGGACTCGCCGAAACGGTCGTGCTGGTCTATGGCGCCAATGCCCGATCGGGCAAATTCAACTTCTCGGCGGCGGCTCCGTCGCTGGAGAGCGCGTCCGGCTTCGTGCACGTCGCCGGGCCGGCGGCCCTCGCGTTCCAGCGCCACAAGGCACTGTACGGAACCAAGGAGGAGGACTTCGGCTGGTTCGCCGTCTCCGAACGGGAGTGGGCGCAACGCAATCCGCTCGCGATCTTCCAGGACCCGATGACGATCGACGACTACCTGGCCAAGCCATACCTCGTCGAACCGCTGCGCCGGGAGGACGTCACGATGATCTCGGACGGTGCGGTCGCACTGATCGTGACCTCCGCGGACCGGGCGAAAGATTACCCGAACAAGCCGGTCTACGTGCTCGGCATCGCCGAGAACACCGAGGTCGCCGGCGACACCTTCGACGACTTCCTCATGCGCCCGAACATCAAGGGCACCGCGGCGGAGATCTGGAAGACCACCGGGTTCACGCCGTCCGACATCGACGTGCTGTACATCCAGAACCCGACGGCCGTCTGGAACCTCCAGATGGTCGAGGCTTACGGCTTCGCACCGGAAGGGCAGGGCGCGGCCTGGGCGGCCGAGGGGCACATCCGTCCCGGCGGCGGCCTGCCGTTGAACACGAACGGCGGTCAACTGTCGGAGAGCTACATGTGGGGCTGGCTGCACATGGTCGAGGCCGTGCGTCAGCTCCGCGGCACGGTCGAGCCCGACCGTCAGGTGCCCGGAGCGGAGCTGGCCCTGTACTGCTCGACGATGACCTTCCTCAAGAGCGCCGCATCGATCATCGGAGTGAACCCGTGAGTGACAACCCCAATCTGCCCGCCACCGACCTGCCGCTGACGGCCGGATTCTGGGAGGCGGCGAAGCGTCATGTCCTGACCGCTCAGAAGTGCCTGGACTGCGGCTACCTACGCTACCCGGCCCTGGAGATCTGCCCCCGGTGCTGGTCGACCAACCAGGCTTGGACCGAGATCTCACCCAACGGCACGTTGTGGAGCTACATCGTGTACCACCGTGCGCTCGATCCGAGCAAGAAGGACGAGATCCCCTACGTCGTGGGACGTGTGAAGACCGACGACGGTCCCGTGTTCACGGTGCGGCTCGACATCGCGCCGGAGGACGCGAAGGTGGACATGCGCGTCACCGCGACCTGGGACGACGCCAGCGACGAGGTCACCCTCTTGCGGTTCGCCGCCGCGTGACGCGTCGATGACCGAGTCGACCGGACCCGAGTGGCTGCGCCGTGCGCTCGCCGCGCGACCCGATGAGCGGGCCGTCGACGTCGAAGGTGCAGCGGTGCGGTACCGCGCGTGGGGCCCTGTGGGGGCTCCGGGCGTGGTGCTCGTGCACGGAGGTCTGGCCCACGCCCGGTGGTGGGACCACATCGCCCCGCTCCTGGGTGGGTATCGTGTGCTCGCCCCCGACCTCACAGGGCACGGTGACAGCGCTTGGCGCTCCGAGTACGACACCGAGCAATGGGCGAGGGAACTCTCGGCGGTGATCCGTGACGACGGACTCGAGCGTCCGATCGTCGTCGGGCACAGCATGGGCGGCCTGCCCGCAGTAACCGCCGCCGTCGAGTTCGGTGACGCCCTTTCGGGCGTCGCGACCGTCGACGTCCGGTTCCACGACGGGGAGTGGCCGGGACGGGAGAAGCCCAGTGAGCGGTTCGCGACCCTCGAGGACGGGATCGCGCAGTTCGCCCCCGTGGCCTCCCGCGGTGACCTCGAGGTGGATCCGGCTCTGCAGCGGCATGTCGCCGAGACCTCACTCAGGAGGGACGGCGACGCCTGGCGCTGGAAGCGTGCGGACAGCTACGGCATCCGTCGCATCCCGTTGCGCCGACTCCTGCCGGACCTGCGCGTGCCGCTCGCGATCGTGCGCACCGACCACGGGCTGCTCACGCCCGAGGCAGCGGCGGAGATGCAGCAACTCACCCCGGCCCGCGCCGTTGTGACCACCGTGCCGGAGGCCGGCCACAATCCCATGCTCGAGCAGCCGCTGGCCTTCGTCGGAGTGCTCCGCGGGCTCCTCGACGGCTGGTGGTCGATGCCGGGCAGCACCAGCGACCGGTCGCGTGATCCCGGCCATCCGAACACCGAATGAAGAGGTAATCGACATGTCAGAGACGATTCAGCCCCTCGCCCGGACCTTCCTGTCCGAGATGTGGGCGGCGCTCGGAGGTGACGCGTCGGTCGCCGAGCGCGTGACCTTCACCGGTGAGGGCTCGCTGCCCGGCGCCTTCGCGCAGACCGATCTCGCCGCCG
The DNA here is from genome assembly GCF_042869435.1 of Nocardia sp. NPDC006982. Taxonomy (NCBI): domain Bacteria; kingdom Bacillati; phylum Actinomycetota; class Actinomycetes; order Mycobacteriales; family Nocardiaceae; genus Nocardia; species Nocardia sp. NPDC006982. The sequence goes on from NZ_JBIAFV010000019.1 coordinate 24,756, forward strand.
CCGCGTTCGGCGTTGCCGGCGCCGCCGTGAGCGAGCTGCTCGAGGCCGGCGGAGCCCCCGCGTCCGCGGTAGAGGTCGACCGCGTGCTGAGCAGCGGATGGTTCCTGCTGCCCCCCGGACCGTCGCGCCTGCTGAACCCACCGCCGCCGCGCCCGGTTCACTTCCCTCCGTTCCACACGGAGATCGCGACCGCGGATGGGCGCTGGCTGCGGCTGCATGGCTTCCCGGCCAACCGCGAGCGCGTCGTCAAGGCACTCGGCGTGGCGGACGACATCGACGCCGTCGCAGCCGTCGTTCGCGAGCGCGCCGTCGATGAGATCGAGCAGGAGCTCGTGGCCGCCGGGTGTGTCGTCGCGGCGAGTCGCACCCCCGAAGAGTGGTTCGCGCATCCCGCCGGAGCGGCAGTGGATGCCGAACCCCTGGCTGCGGTGACCGAGTTCGCCGCGGAGGGCAGTGGTTGGCGGCCCACGCCGGGCCGCCCGCTCTCGGGCATCAAGGTGCTCGATCTGACGCGTGTCGTCGCCGGTCCGACCGGCACCCGGTTCCTCGCCGCTCTCGGCGCCGAGGTGCTCCGAATCGACGCACCCGACTCCGAGGAGTCGCGCTACATCCCGCTCGGTTACGACTTGCTGCTGGGCAAGCGGTGGGCCTTCCTCGACCTGAAAACTCCGGAGGGTATCGAGCAGTTCACGCGCCTTCTCGCCGAAGCGGATGTGCTCGTCCACGGCTATCGGCCGGGCGCGATCGACGGCTTCGTTCCAGAGGAGGAGCGCCGCCGAATCAACCCGGATCTCGTCGAAGTCGCCCTCCGCGCATACGGATGGGAGGGGCCCTGGAGCATGCGCCGTGGCTTCGACACCGTGGTGCAGTTCAGTGTCGGCTTGGCCAACGCGACGCAGGAATGGGCGCTCGCCGACCCGTCGCACCGGGTGCCGCTTCAGATCAACGGGTACGACTTCGACGCATCGCGGCCACGCCACACGCCTGTCGAGGGCTTGGATCTCGCCACCGGGTATCAGATCGCGGCGGCCGCGATCCGCGGCCTTACCAAGCGTTTGCAGACCGGTGCGGGGTCGATGACGAAGTATTCGCTCGCGCGCACCGCATCTCTGCTCATCAAGGCCGGGCCGAACCCCGCGGGCGGACCCGACATCCGGCTCCCCCTCGACGGGCCTTGGGAAGACCGCATTTATGGCAGCCCGCTCGGACCCGTGAAGCGGATGGTGTTCCCGATCGGGATAGAGCGCAGTCCTCTGTTCTGGGACAAGACCCCCGACCGACCTGGGGCCGCAGCCCCCGTCTGGAACAGCTGATCGGTCGCGACCGGCTTTTCGCGCGACGCACAAGATCGATCGCCTCGTCGTCGGCAACGGCTGCCACCGCACATTGGCGGGTCGTGCTCGCGCTCCGTGTCGGGGGACAGACCTACTACGTGGGCGAGGGTGGCGAGGTGAGCTTTGACCGAGCGCGGATTTGCTTCGTCGGCGGATCGGGCTTGCTCAGTCCCGTGTCGCAGGCGCCGTGGATTCGACACGGTGGTTCAGTTCAGCATCCGCCTAGCGAAGGCAACACAGTCGTGGGCACGCTGGAAGACCCAGCCCGACGGGTTCCAGTCCAGATCAACTGGCATTACTTCGACCCCTCGACGGCCGCGGCACACGCCCGTCGAGGGGCTCGACTTACCTATCAGATGGCCGCTGCCGCCCGCGGTCTCACCAGGCGTCTCAAACCTGGTGTTGGCTCGACGAGCGGTACTCGTTGGCCCGGACGGCTCGGAAACGCGCTGGCTCATCGGCCGCGACATGGGCTTCCCGACTAGCTTTCCAAACGGATCAACCAAATGGTTGACCACGCCCCAGAGCTCTTGTAACGTGTGTCGTGGCTCACTATTGGGGAGCACCTTATATCTGCAGCGAAGCGGAACCACCTTCCGTTTGGGATGCGCTGCATCTTCGAGTCACGCATTCAAGGAGGAAGAAGTGGCCGGACCGACAGTCGTAGACGATGTCATTCCTGACCTAAGTGACCCGCGGACGTTCGTGGAAGCGGTCCCCCATGACGGGTTCCGCCTGCTTCGGGAGCGTGATGGGCTGTACTGGCAGCCAACCGAGATCTCGCCGTCGCGCGGCGGATATTGGGCCGTGACGCGCTTCGAGGACATCGTCGCCATCGAACGGGACACCAGCACCTTCACGTCAACCCACGGCGTCTCCTATCCGCTGATTTTCCCATTCCCGGCCCCGGCGCCGTTGAGCGACAACCTCATGTTCACCGACCCCCCGCGTCATGCTGGCCTTCGCCGCTCGGCCGCGGCGGGATTCGCGCCGCGGGTCGTCGCGAACTTCGACCCCTGGGTCCGGGAGATCGTCCGCGAAGCCATCGCCGACGTCGAGTCGGTGACGGAATTCGACTACGTCCAGAAGTTCGCTCGAACCATTCCTGCCTATGTGATCGGCAGAGTGCTCGGCTGTCCCCGCGAGGACCGCCAGCGCATTCTCGACTGGACGGACAGGCTCTTCGCGGTTGGCCAGCAGACCGAGGACGGGCAGGCCGCCCAGATCGCCGCGGTGCTGCGCGTCCAGGAGGAGATCGAGGCGTACTGCGCCGTCATGCAGGAGCGCAAGCGGAAGGAACCCGCTGATGACATGTTCACCGCGCTCGGCAAAATCGCGGATGCCGGCGACATCACGCAGTCGGAGTTTCTTCAGTGGACGCTCTTGATCATGACCGCGGGTTTCGAGACGACGCACACGGCGATCGGTCAGTCGATGCGGTTGATTCTCGAGAACGAGGACATCCGGTCTGCTGCCGACCGAGCAATTGACGAAGGGCTCAGCGGGAAGCTGGCGGACGAGTTCATCCGCTTCATCACCCCTGCGATGCAGATGGCTCGCCTGGCCACTCGCGACGTGGAAGTGGCGGGCACAAATGTGCTCAAGGGTGACGCAGTCGTTCTCTACTTCGTCGCGGCCAATCGGGACGCGTCGGTCTTCGCCGAGCCTGACACCTTCAATCCGTGGCGGACGGAGACGGCAACCCTCGCCTTCGGCAGTGGGGTTCATCGTTGTATCGGCTCATATCTGGCGAAGCTCGAGGTCCAGATCCTCTTCGAGGAGCTACGCGCCGCCGGCGTCCGCCTCCGCTTGAACGGCGCTCCGAAGCGTGGATGGTCGAACTTCATCAACCAGATCGCCGAGCTGCCGGTCGCGCGAGCATGATCCGGGGCTGTGTACAGAAGGCCCTCATACGTCTGTTGGCTTGAGGGTCTCGCCGAACAGGGCAATCAGCTCGGTCCAGTGGCGCTCCGCGGCGGCCTCGTCGTAGACCGGGAAGTCGGTCTGCGTCCAGCTGTGCAGCGCTTGCGGTACACCTCCATCATGTGATCGGCATCGGCCTCGGTCAGCTGCCGGTCGAGCTCCTCGGCCATCTCCGGCAGGTAGCCCGTGTCGTGGTCGGCGCCGACGACGAGCACCCGGGCCTCGAAGGTCGGCACGACGCGGCTCGGGCTCAGCTCGTCGTCGGTGATGCGGCGCCCGGTGTCGAACGTCGCGAGCGCGACGATCCGGTCGGGATAGGTGCCGGCGGCGGTGGATGCGAGCGCCCCGCCCATGCAGTTAACCGGTCACGCCGACTCCCGTATCGGCGACATCGTCGCGCGAGGCGAGGTAGTCGAGGAACGCCTTGCTGTCCTCGGCCGCGCGGCGAGTGTCGGTCGAGGAGATAATCGGGCCTGAGCACTTCCGACATTTTTGAGCTCCCGAACACCTCCTGCAGTTCGAGGGCGAAGCCGACACCGCCGATACCGGTGACGGCGACGAATTTGTTGTCGCGGATGTAGGGGAGGGTTCGATAGATCACGCCGTAGTCCGCCGCGCCGCGCCGGCGTCGGCGGCGGGGCGATGAGGAACGGATCGAGCTTGCCGATCAGGAACACGTCGCGGCGCTTCGCCCCGTAGGTATTCCGCCAGGCGCCGTCGCCGCGGATGCCGTAGTTCGTCGGGCGATTCGGCAGACGTTGTCATTGCCCTCGCGGCAGTACTCGCATACGCCACAGGAACTAGCCGGGGGTGACGGCGACCATGGCTCCGAGTTCCAGGTCCTGCGTATTCGCACCGAGTTCGACGATGCGGCCGACATTCTCGTGCCCGAGCGTCGCTTCGAGGCCGGTTCGACAGATCCCGGCGGCGACCATCCGGATGACCACCTCGTCGGTCCCGGCCAACGGTACGGGCAGTTCCTCGGCCGCCGCCCGCCGGCGCTCGGTAGGCCCGCATGATTTTCTGCTCGCCTCACCTGCACTCCCCGGGACCGTCGCACTCGATCGTCTGAGATTCCCCAACCGAAGGCCGGATGATTTTCCATCTGACCGTTAGCTACTGCATACACCATTCAATCTGCCTGGTGGGTCTATCGGCTCCGGTGGCAGCGACTGTGGCTGCCGAGAGCCTGCTCTTGACATCGAATTGGCGGGTTCTCGGCCGGCCGGCCTCAATGTGGCCTTTGACACATCGCAGAGGCGATCGTAGTCTCATTGCAACCGATTGATCGCTAATGTAAACAGTAGTCCGCTCGAAAACGATGGAGTTGAAATGACCTTGGCGATGGCAGGGCCGTGGGATATGCGCTTCGATGCCAGGGTGGTGGCGGCATGACCGGGCGGGTGGAGGGTCGGATCGCTCTGGTAACCGGGCCCGCGCAGGGGCAGGGGCGGGCGCATGCGCTCGAACTCGCTTCGGAGGGCGCCGATCTGGTGCTCGTGGATCTGTTGCAGGACCACGAGGATGTGCACTATCCGATGGGCACCCGCGAGCAGCTCGACGACACGGCGGCCGAATGCGAGAAGCGCGGCGCCAAGGTGCTCGTCCATGTCGCGGACGTCCGGGATCGGGCGGCGATGGAGGCTGTGGTCGCAGATGCTCAGGTGAAGCTGGGTGTGATCGATCTGGTGGTCGCCAATGCCGGGGTGTGCCCGTCGAGTATCCCGTTCTGGGAGATCGGTGCCCGGCGCTGGTCGACCATCATGGACATCAACGTCCTGGGTGTGCTCAATACGGTGTCCGCGGCGGTTCCGGGCATGGTGGAGAACGATATTCAGGGTTCGGTCGTCATCACGGCCTCCCTGCTGGGGCTGAAGGCCGGTCGCAACATCGCCGACTATGCCGCGGCCAAGCACGCGGTCGTGGGGTTGATGCGGTCGATGGCGCTCGAGCTGGCGCCGCGGATGATCCGGGTGAACGCGCTCGCTCCGAACAGTGTCGACACCAACATGATCAACAATCCGACGATCTTCAAGGCGTTCCGGCCGGATCTCGAGCATCCGGTGCGCGAGGACGTGATCGAGGCGTTCCGGAGTCTGCAGCCGATGCCGGTGCCGTGGACCCAGCCCGAGGACATCGCCAAGGCCATGATCTATCTCGCCTCCCACGAGTCGCGCCATGTCACCGGCATCGTGCTGCCGGTCGACCTCGGTGGCGGGCTGCTCTGAGAACCGCTGTGCGAGAGGAATTATCGGGAGAAGGACGCGAGAATGAGTGAATTATTCGGCGCCGAGCCGGTGTTGTACATCGGCGGCGAGGCACGCTTGGCCGAATCGGGTGGGACCTATCCGGTCATCGACCCCTCGACCGGGGAGGTGATCGGGTCGGCCGCCGACGGGCAGCCAGCCGATATGGAACGGGCGATCGGCGCGGCCCGCACCGCATTCGACACCAGCGTGTGGTCCCGGGATCCCGAGTTGCGGCGGCGGGTGCTGCTGGCACTGGCCGATGGCTTGGAGAAGGTCAAGGAGGAGTTCCGGCCGACCTTCCTGCAGGAGACCGGGATTCCGCTCGGCGCGCACGGCAATTTCTACGATGTGACCGACCGGATCCGGTATTGGGCGGACTTCGCGACATCCTATTCGTACGAGCAGGAGATGCCGTCGCTGAACCGCGGCGGGGTCGAGCATCAGCGACTGGTGCTGCGCGAGCCGTACGGCGTGGTCGGTGTGATCACGCCGTGGAACAGCCCGTTCCAGCTGAATCTGATGAAGATCGCGCCGTTGCTGGCCGCCGGCAACGCGATCGTGCTCAAGCCCGCGATCGACACGCCGTGGAGCGGCACGATCATCGGCCGGGTCGCCGCATCGATCCCGGACCTGCCGCCGGGAATCGTCAACGTCGTCACGTCCGGCGCCAACGAGGTCGGTGACGTCCTGACCGGGCATCCGGCCGTCGACGGCATAACCTTCACCGGATCCACAGCCGTCGGGCGGCACATCGGCGCGCGGGCCGCGCAGACCATGAAGAAGGTCACCCTGGAACTGGGCGGCAAGTCGGCGAACATTCTGCTCGACGATATCGACGTCGCCGCCACGGCGGACGCGGCGGCGCGCTGGGTGAGTCTCCATGCGGGTCAAGGCTGCATGCTGATCACGCGCCTGATCGTGCCCCGCAAGCTCCAGGGGCAGGTGGTGGACGCGGTTGCCGATGTGATGCGGTCGCTGCCGGATCTGGACGTCGACGACCCGGCCGCCTTCATCGGGCCCCTGATCAACCAGCGTCAGCACGAACGCGTGCTCGGTTATGTGCAGAGCGGTATCGATCAAGGGGCGACGCTGGTGACCGGAGGCCGTGTGCCGCCGGGCCGTACCCGCGGCTACTTCGTCGAGCCCACCCTGTTCACCGACACCACGCCGGATATGAAGATCGTGCGGGAGGAGATCTTCGGTCCGGTGCTGGTTGTGCAGTCCTACGACACCCTCGATGAGGCGGTCGAACTCGCCAACGGCACCGAGTACGGACTCTCGTCGTCGGTCACGGGTGGCCCGCCGGAGGTCGCGCTCGCTCTGGCGCGGCGTTTGCAGGCCGGTTCGTGCGCGATCAACGGGGGCGCCTGGTTCGGGCTGGACACGCCGTTCGGCGGCTACAAGCAGAGCGGTACCGGCTATGAGAACGGGGTGTGGGGATTCGAGGAATTCCTGCAACTGAAGGCGGTCGCGCGGCCCGTCGGCTGATCGGTGCGGGCCCACATCAGGCCGAGCCGGACCATGTGGCACCGACCGGCGCCCGCACTGATCAGTTCAGCCAGACGCTGCCCGTCATGGCTTCGGGCGCGTTCCCGGTGTCGATGGCGAGGTTCCATGTGCCGATGCCCGGATCATCGTCGCGGCCGTGCACCGTGAACGGCTGTCCGGCGAAGATCGGCTTGCGGGCGCGGAATTCGAAGGAGGCCACGGTGCGCTCGGGGGCGAATCGGCGCGGCAGTTCGAGCAGCAGCAGGGCCAGCAGCGGGCCGTGCACCACCAGCCCGGAAAAGCCTTCCACCTCACGGGTGTAGGGCTCGTCGTAATGGATCCGGTGCGCGTTGCCGGTGAGAGCGCTGAACCGGAACAGCCGTACCGGGTCGGCGGTGAAGGTCAGCTGCCAGGGGGCGTCGGTCGCGGGGGCGGGCTCGATCGGCGGGCCCGAAGCGGCCGCGGGAGTCGCCGAATCATCGGACCGGTACACGAGATCCGATTCCTCGACGACCATCGGCGTTCCGCCGACGCTGAATTCGTTCCGTACCGTGACGAACAACAGCTCCGAGGTCGAACCCTGCTTCAGCGTCGTCCGTTCGAGCGTCGACACCCGGGTGACCTCGTCGCCGATCGTGAGAGGGCGGTGCACGGTGAGGCGGCCGCCGGCGAACATCCGGCGGCGGTGCGGAATCGGCGGCAGGAAGCCGCCGTCGCGCGGATGGCCGTCCGGGCCCAGCGCGGATTGCGGCAGCGCGTCGAGGAAATACAGCCAGTGCCACAGGGGCGGCAGTGGGCTGCCTTCGTCGGCGGCGACGGTCCGATCCAGCAACGCGGCGAGGCCCCGCATAGGGCCGGGGGAGAGGCGCTCGGTGCGAATATCGTTGTCCGGGTGCCAGTCTCGGAGATAATCGGCCAGGCTCATGCGTGCGGCTCCAGGACGTGATCGCGATGTAGTCCGGCCAGTTCCGCCGGTGTCAGGCCGAGAATTTCGGTGAGGACCGCATCAGTGTGCGCCCCCAGTTCCGGTGCCGGCCGGACCGGTACGGGCTCGGAGTAGCCGAATCGCAACGGGGAACCGGGCGCGAACACGGTGCCGACGTCGGTCTGCTCGATCTCCGCCATGATCGGATTCGCGCGCAGACCATCGGAATCGGCGACCAGATCCGCGAAACTGCGATAGGTCGACCACAGGACGGAGGTGGCTCCCAGCGCCTGCTCGACCTCCGGCAGTTTCCGTTCCTCGAACCACGGGCCGAGCAGGGCCGAGAGCACGGCCCGATGCCGGTATCGGTCGCCTTCGATCGTGAAGTCCGCGTGCAGGATTTGCTCCAGCGCGGTCACGGCCTCGTGCAGACCGGTGACCGTGAGCAGGTCCCGCCAGTGCCGCGTGGTCAGGGCGACGACCATCACGTGCCGGCCGTCGCGGGTCCGGAAGTCGCAGCCGTAGCCGCCGTAGAGGTGGTTGCCGATCGGCTCCCGCCGGGTCCCGTTGATCCCGGCCTCGGCGAGCAGACCGAGGTTGCCGGCCATCGCGAGCGCGACGTCGTACAGGGCGACTCGGACCAGTTCGCCGGAACCTGTGGTGCGACGGCGTCTTTCGGCGGCGAGGATGCCGACGGCGGCATAGAGCCCGCAGGCGATGTCCCAGGCGGGCAGGACGTGGTTCACCGGTCCGTCGTGCTCCGCCGGGCCGGTCACCAGCGGGAACCCGATGGCCGCGTTGACGGTGTAGTCCACCGCGGCGGCCCCGTCGTGGTGGCCCTGGATCTGCACCTGGATGACATCCGGCCGGATTCGCTGTAACTCGTTGTGGGCCAGCCAGGTCAGGTTCCCGGCGTTGGTAAGCAGGATGCCGCCGGCCGGACCGGACTCGGTGATCAGCCGGGTGATCAGCTCGCGCCCGGCCGGCGAGCGGAAGTCGACGGTGACCGATCGCTTGCCCTTGTTCAGGCCCGTCCAGTACATGCTCGTCCCGCTCGGTGCCAGTGGCCAGCGGCCGATGTCGGCGGCGCCGCCGAGCGGATCGATCCGGATGACGTCCGCGCCCAACTGGGCCAGGGTCATGCCGCCCAGCGGAGTGGCGACGAAACTCGACACCTCGATGACCCGGAGGCCGTCGAGGATGGCGCGACCGGTCGGGAGCGCGGCGGGTGGTGCGGTCATCGGTGTCCTTCGGAAGGTCGGTCAGTGGTAGCGGCGGAGCAGGACCACGGCGACACACGCCGGGGGGGATTTCGTGCTCGATCTCGATGGTCAGCGTCAACCACAGCTGGACGCCGCCGTCGACCTCGATGAGGTTCTCCACAACGGCGCGCGCCCGCACCCGGCCGCCGCGGGGCACCGGGACCGGGAACCGTACTTTCTCGCATCCGTAATTCACCGCGGTATCGAATCCGTCGAGTCCCATGAGCTGAGAGAGGAATCGTGGAACGAGCGACAGGGGCAGGAACCGGGGCGCCGTCCGGTCTCCGGCGATGGTTTACGGGCATTGGTGATCGCCCGTGGCGTAGGCGAATGCGGCCGCCCGCTCCGAGGTGATACCGGTCCAGGCGGTCGGCCCGAGGGGCACCCCGATCAATGCGCGAATGCCCGGCACGCCCGCGGCGGCGACCGCGGGCACGGCCGAATCGGCTCCGGCCGAACGTGTTTCGACAGTAGCGCTCGTAGTACTCGGAGGCCGCCGGCCACCCGGGCGGTTGGACCCGAGTGGCATCCGCAGTCCGCGCCGGGCGGGCGTGAGGTGGTGTGGGCGATCGCTTCGACGATCGCTCACACCGACATCCTGGTCCGATCCGGGACCGGAACGGCGAATCCGTGGCCCACCGGTCACGGTGCCGCACCGATGCCGCATCCGCCGCCGGTGACGACGACGGCCCGGAGAATCGTGCTCATCTGTGCTCCTTGCCTGAGAGCGTGCCGTGCGGCCCGAATCCGGGCCCGGGCCCGGTGTGGCGCCCGCGGCCTCCGAGGCCTTCAGTCTCACCATGCAAACGATGGTTTGCTATGTCGGATAGAATGGTCGGCTTCTTTGGAGGTGTCAAGCCGATGCACCTCTCGGTGAGCCTGGGGTGAAGTAGTCGTTGGCTGTGCCAAGTCGACATCCCGGGTATCCAACCCGATCGATCAGATCTGTTGCTGTGCAGGCGAATACCGGCTCGACACCCGCTCGTCGGGGAATGCCGGATCGGTGACGCCGTCGAAGATGTCGGGGGTGTCGTGGGCGACGGACATCGGGAACACGGCCGGCCGTTTGTCGAGGAAGGCGGCCACCCCCTCGGCCGCGTCCGCGCTCCGGGTGCGTTCGTACAGCCCGCGCGATTCGGCGAGGTGCGCGGCCATCGGATGGTCGGCGCCGAGCATGCGCCACAACAGTTTCCGGGTCAGGGCCGCGGACACCGGCGCGACGTTGGCGGCGATCTCCCGGGCGATCTCGCGAGCCGCGGGCAGCAGGTCGGCCTCGGGGTACACCCCGTTCACCAGGCCGGTGTCCAGCATCTCCGGGGCCGCGATCATCCGTCCGGTGAGTGCCCATTCGGCGGCCTTCCCGATGCCGACCACCCGCGGTAGGAACCAGCTGGACGCCCCGTCCGGGATGATGCCGCGCCGCGCGAACAGGAAGCCGCAGCGCGCCTTCTCGGAGGCGAGCCGGATGTCCATCGCCAGGGGGATGGTGGCGCCGACGCCGACCGCGGGTCCGTTGATCGCCGCGATCACCGGCTTCACGGAGGCGAAGATCCGCAACGTGACCATGCCCGCGGAATCGGGCGGCAACGGCGGGAACTGTTCGCCGTTACCGCGTTTCGCCGCCTCGAAGCCGCCGCCGGACAGGTCGGCGCCGGCGCAGAACCCGCGCCCGGCGCCGGTGACGATCACCGCGCGGACGGCGTCGTCGGCGTCGGTGTGATCGAAGGCCGCGATGAGCTCGTCGCGCATCGCGATGTTGAACGCGTTGAGCTTGTCCGGCCGGTTCAGTGTGACGGTCGCGATGCCCTCGTCGACCTCGTAACGCAGCGTCTCGAATGCGGGAGTGGTCACAACCGCCCCGCCATCAGATCGAGCGCGCGCGAACCCGTCAGGCCGCCACCGAGATTGACGGTCTTGAGTTCGGTGAAGAACTCCAGCCCCTCCCGGTCGTGTTCCCGGCCGATCCCGGAGGCCTTCACCCCGCCGAACGGCGGGGTCGGATTGTTGACGCAGCTGTTCACGCTGAACGTGCCGGTGCGCACCCGCGCGGCCACCGACAGGGCCCGGCCCTCGTCGGCGGTGAACACGGCGCCGTGCAGGCCGTACGGGGAATCGTTCGCGATCTCCACCGCGTGGTCGTCGCCGTCGTGCGGGATCACGACCACGACCGGGCCGAAGATCTCCTCCTGCGCCACCCGCATCCGGTTGTGCACGTTGCGCAGCACCGTGGGCCGCAGATACCAGCCGCGGCCCGGTTTCGTGGGACGCTCTCCGCCGTAAGCGATTTCGGCGCCGTCGGCAACGGCCTGACGGATGAAGGTCTCGCAGCGGTCGCGCTGCGCGGCGGTGGCCAGCGGGCCCATCTCGGTCGCGGGATCCATCGGATCGCCGACGACGATCCGATCGGCGGTCGCCGACAGGGCATCGACGATCTCATCGTACCGATCCCGGGGCGCGAGCACCCGGCTGAGCGCGGTGCACACCTGCCCGGCATTGCGAAATGCGCCGGACCGCAGGACATTTGCGACGGTCTCCGCGTCCGCGTCGTCGAGCACCACCGCGGCGGACTTACCGCCGAGTTCGAGTTGCACGCGGGCGAACCGGCGGCCGCAGATCTCACCGATCCGGGCGCCGACCGCGGTGCTGCCGGTGAAGGAGACGGCCGTGATGTCCGGATGCGAGATCAGCGCCTCGGACTCGGCCGCACCTGCCGGCAGGATGCTGAACAACCCCTGCGGCAGACCGGCTTCGGCGAGCGACTCGGCCAGATGGTAGACGTCGAGCGGGGTCTGCGGGGATGGCTTGGCGATGACCGGATTGCCCATCAGCAGGGCCGCGACCGCCTTGTTGACGGCGGTCGCGAACGGTCCGTTCCACGGCGTCAGCGCCGCCACCGGACCGACCGGCTCGCGGGCGATGAGAGCGTCGGGCCCCCGGCCGGAACGGATCTCCCGTTCCGGGATGGTCCGGGCGATCGCCGCGAGTTCCCGCATCGCAGCGACGGAAGCGGTGACGTGACCACCGACGGTACCGCTCAGCGGCGCGCCCATCTCCCGGGTCATCACCTCACCGATCCGCGGGGCTCGCGCCGCGACCAGATCGGAGGCGCGCTCGATCACTGCGGCGCGCTCGGCGATACCCGCTCGGTACCAGTCCCCGGCGCGGAAGGACTGTTGCGCCGCGTCCACGGCGCGCACGACCTCCACGTCGGTGACCGCGGGCACCGAATAGACGACCTCCTCGGTCGCCGGGTCGACGACCTCGACGCGCTCGGAACCGACCGGGTCGACCCACCGGCCTCCGATCCAATGCTGTTCCAGCCGAACGGATTCGACGCTCATCACGCGTCCCAGGTGACGGGGAGGTCGGCCAAGCCGCGCGGGCGGTAGAGCCCGTCGTGCTCGGCGTCGCCGTCGAGCCGCAGGCCGTCCAGCCGTGTCAGCAGCGCGCTCACCGCGGCCAGACCCTCGGTCCGGGCCAGCGAGGCGCCGAGCCAGTGGTGAATGCCCATGCCGAAGCTCAGGTGCTTCTTGGCGTCGGCACGCGCGACATCGAACCGCTCCGGGTCGGCGAAGACCTCCGGATCGCGGTTGGCGGCGGCCAGGATGGCGTGGACCATGGTGCCCTCCGCGACGTACTCGCCGCCGATGGTGGTGTCCCGCAACGCGAGTCGCGGTTCCACCTGCAACGGCGGATCGATCCGCAGCATCTCCTCGACCGCGTTGCCGATCAGTTCGGGCCGGGCCTTCAGCAGTGCGACCTGATCCGGGTTGGACAGCAGCGCCCGCATCCCGTTGCCGATCAGGTTGACGCTGGTGTGGTGGCCTGCGCCGAGCACCGGCAGGTACGAGGCCGGTCGCTGCCCGAAGGTGTCCGCGTCGGTCAGAACCTGCCGGCACAGTGCGTAATTCGATACGAGCAGGTCGGTGCCGGTCGCCCAGAACAGTGGCGCGTCGGTCACCATCCGGCCGTAGACGCCGTAGGGGTCCTCGACGAATTCCGGCCGCATGATCGCGTCGTGCAGCGGTGCGTCGGTGAGTGCGTTCATGAAACGCATGCCTCCTGGAGGTTGGGATCGGGTCGGTCAGGCGCCCGCGGTAGCGCCGGCGCGGACGTTCGCGTACTGCGGCACGTCCGGCGGCGCGAGTTCGCCGGTGATGAATCCGCCGAGGGTGCCGGCATCGACGACGAGGTTGACACCCGAGACGTAGCTCGCCGCGTCACTGGCCAGGGACAGCAGCGGCAGGGCCTGCTCCTCCGGCCGGGCCATCCGGCCGATCCCGCCGGTGGAGGCATTCAGCTGCGCGTCGGTCCGCGTCTTGCGGAAGTGGTCCATCATCGGGGTGTCGGTCGCACTGGTGATCGCTTCGGGATCGCGCAGGTCCAGCTCGCGGTACGACGTGACCGGCAGTTCGTTGCGCCGGATGTCGAGTGCGTGTACTTCGGCGCCGTCGGCCAACAGGTGCTCGACAGCAGCGCGGCCCATTCCCGAGAACGAGCCGGTAATCGCCACGCGTTTGCCCGCCAAGCTGGAGACCGCCATGACTCGAGCCCTTCCGGATGTTTGTATAAGCGACTGATAGTTTGTAACTGTGAACGTATGTCTAGATGGTTCTCGCTGTCAATACGGGTCCCGACCCTTGACACTGCGAAAGCTGATCTCTAAGTTCGAAATTGCAAACGACTAGATGCAATAGTGTCTTCTGTGGACAGGGTGAGGAGGCCGAGGTGGACTTCGCGGGGTCGTCGGCGATCGTGACCGGGGGTGCATCCGGGCTCGGCGAAGCCGTGGTCCGGGCGCTTGCGGCCAGGGGTACATCGGTCATTGTCGTGGATCTCCAGAACGACAAGGGCGTATCGGTCGCGGCCGAGAACGGCGGCACCTACGTGCGCGCCGATGTGACGGACGACGGGCAGGTCCGAGCCGCCATCGAGGCCGCGGTGGCCATCGCGCCGCTGCGCATCCTGGTCAACTGCGCCGGGATCGGTGGTTCCGCCCGGACGGCGGGCCGCGACGGTGACTTCGACGCGGCGTTCCCGATGGAGAAGTTCACCCGGATCGTGACGGTCAACCTGATCGGCACCTTCAACTGCATCCGGCTGGCAGCAACGGCTATGGGCCGCAACGAATCCGACGCCGACGGTGAGCGGGGCGCCATCGTCAACACCGCCTCGATCGCGGCGTTCGACGGTCAGATCGGCCAGGCCGCGTACTCCGCGTCCAAGGGCGGGATCGTCGGCCTGACGCTGCCGGTGGCCAGGGATCTATCCGTGCTGGGGGTACGGGTCAACACCATCGCCCCAGGGCTGGTCGATACCCCGATCTACGACGGCTTCCCCGATCCGGCCGCAGTGAAGGAGAAGCTGCGCCGCGATGTGGTGTTCCCCTCGCGGCTCGGCCGGCCGGACGAGTTCGCCAGTCTCGCAATCGAACTCGTCGGCAACAGCTATCTCAACGGTGAAGTCGTCCGGCTCGACGGCGCCGCGCGCCTCCAGCCGAAGTAGGGAGCGGGTGTGGATATCGGAGATTCGCCCGCGGAAGCCGAATTCCGTTCGGGTGTGCGGGAATTCGTCACCGCACAGCGCGCCGACCTGTCGATCGGCCGCGGCGCCTCGCCCGAGCGGGTACCGGAGCTCAAACGGGCCCAGGCGCTGCTGCATTCGGCGGGGCTGGTGGGCTCCACCTGGCCCGTCGCCTACGGTGGCCGGGGCAACAATCCGGTCCAGCAGGTGATCATCGATCAGGAACTCGCGCGTGCCGAGGTGCCGCGGCTGATCAACTGGATCGGCGTCGGCATGTGCGGCCCGACGATCATGGCCCACGGCACCGACGAGCAGAAGGACCGCTACCTCGCGCCTATCCTGCGGGCCGAGGAGATCTGGTGCCAGCTGTTCAGCGAGCCCGGTGCGGGCAGTGACCTGGCGGGCCTGTCGACCCGCGCGGTCCGCGACGGTGACAACTGGCGCATCACCGGGCAGAAGGTGTGGACCACCGGTGCCCAGTGGTGCGACTACGGCATGCTGCTCGCGCGCACCGATCCCGCCAAGCCGAAACATCGCGGGCTCACCATGTTCCTACTCGATATGCACGCCCCCGGGGTCACCGTGCGGCCGCTGCGGGAGATGACCGGCGCCGCGGTCTTCAACGAGATCTTCTTCGACGACGTCGTGGTGCCCGACTCCGCGCGCCTCGGTGAGATCGATGGCGGCTGGGCGGTCGGCCTCACCATGCTGATGAACGAGCGGTACACCGTCGCCGGCGACGGGTCGGTCTACGGCGCCGGGCCCGAGGCGCTCACCCGCGCGGTCCGGGTCGGGTTGCCCGGTCTGTCCGCGGATCGCCGGCCGGGTGTACTCCAGGAATACGCGGCCTGCTGGATCGAGGCGCTGGCGTGCCGGATGACCGGCAACCGGATGCTCACCGCGCTGTCGCACGGCAGGGAACCCGGCCCGGAGGGCAGCGTCGGCAAGCTCGCGTCGAGCCGATTGCTCGCGCGCGCCGCCGAACTGGGTGTGCGGGTGCAGGGCGACGACGGCGCCTACGCGGGCACCTGGCAGGACATCGCGACCTTCGCGCCCGGAATCGCGCTGGCCGGCGGCACGACCGAGGTCATGAAGAACATCCTCGGCGAACGGGTGCTCGGCCTCGCGCCCGAGCCGCGCGCCGACAAGGCCGCCCCGGCTCGGAGGGACTGACCGTGGATTTCCAGTTGTCCGAAGAACAAGTCGCCCTCCAGGAGATGGCCGGGGACTTCTTCGCGAGCAAGCCCGGCATCGAGGCGGCCCGCATCGCGCTCGACCAGGGCATCGACGGATTGCCGGACCTCCGGGCCGATCTGGCGAAGCTCGGGGTGCTCGGCATCCTGGCGGTCGAGGAGCGCGGCGGCACCGTACTGGACCTCGCCGTGGTCGCCGAACAGGCCGGGCGCACCGTGGCCACGTCGCCGCTGGTCGGCACCTCCGCCCGCGCGGTGCCGTTGCTCGAGGCCGCCGGTACCCCGGAGGCGCTCGAACTGCTCACCGCGGTACTCAGCGGGACGGTCGCCGTCGCTGTGGCCGACGGTCCCGGAATCCATTGCACCGCAGATAGTTCGGTGCACGGCACTAGCGCCCCGGTGCTCGACGGCGCTGTCGCGGACACGATCCTCGTGCTCACCGAGCACGCGGGGGAGCCGGTGCTGGTGTCGGTCGAGGCCGGCGGCGATATCGCCCGTAGCCCGCGCCACCACCTCGATCCGACCCGGCGCCTGGCGACCCTCGAATTCCGCGGCGCGCCGGCCGTGACGCTGGCGTCCGGCGACCACGCGACGCGAGCCTGGCAGCGGGCCACCGATATCGCGACCGTCGTCTTGGCCGCCGAGGATCTCGGCGCCACCTCCGAATGTGTGCGCCGCGCAGTCGAATACGCCAAACAGCGACAGGCGTTCGGCCGGACCATCGGCAGTTTTCAGGCGCTGAAGCACGCGCTGGTGGAGGCCTACGTCGCCGAGGAGCAACTGCGGTCGCTGGTGTGGCTCGCCGCTTGGTCGGCGGACGCCGAGCCGGAGAACCTGGCGCTCTACGCCTCGGCCGCGGCGGCCTACGCGGGCGCGGCGCTGGAACAGGCCGCGGACACCCTTATCCACACCCACGGCGGTATCGGTTTCACCTGGGAGCACGACGCGCACCTGTTCTGGCGGCGCGGGAAGGTGGACCGGCTGCTGCTGGGTGACGTCCACGACCACCAGGCCCGGGTCGCCGAGATCCAGTTGACCGCCTGACGTCCCACGATCCGCGACCGGGCCTAGGGGCTCCGGCTGCGCACCCCTCGAACCAATGATGGAGAACCTCTGATGACGGAAGCCGTGATCGTCGAAGCGGTGCGGACCGCGACCGGAAAGCGCCACGGATCGCTGTCCGGCTGGCACCCGGCCGACCTGCTCGCCGCCACCCTGACCGAACTGGTCACCCGGACCGGTCTCGACCCGGAATTGGTCGACGACGTGATCACCGGTTGCGTCAACCAGGTCGGCTCGCAGGCCCTCAACGTAGGCCGGTCCGCGGTGCTCGCGGCCGGCTGGCCGGAGAGCGTGCCTGCCACCACGATCGACCGGCAGTGCGGATCCTCGCAGCAGGCAGCGCATTTTGCCGCGCAGGGCGTCATCTCCGGCGCGTATGACATCGCGATCGCCTGTGGGGTCGAGAACATGACCCAGATCCCGATGCGCGCCCAGGTCTCCGATCCTGCCTACGGGCAGCCGTTCGGCCCCCTGGTCGACCAGAGGTACGCGGATCAGGAGAACTTCGGTCAGCGCGGCCGGATCAACCAGGGCTTGTCGGCGGAGCTCATCGCCCGCAAGTGGGGTCTGACCCGCGAGGATCTCGACGAGTACAGCGCTCGCAGCCAGCAGCGCGCGGCCGCGGCGGCCGCCGCGGGGCACTTCGCCGGCGAGATCGTGCCGCTGCCCGCCAAGCGGCTGGACAAGGAGACCCGGGAGGTCGTCGAGGACGGCAGCGTCCTGTCCGCCGACGAGGGGGTACGGCCCGGTACCACCGCGGCGAAGCTGGCGGAGCTGAAACCCGCCTTCACGCCGGAGGGTTCGATCACCGCCGGTAACAGCTCGCAGATCAGCGACGGCGCCTCGGCGCTGCTGATCATGTCCCGAGAGCGCGCCGAACAGCTGGGCCTGCGTCCGCGCGCCCGGTTCCACACCTTCGCGCTGGCCGGCGTCGACCCCATCATGATGCTGACCGGACCGATTCCGGCGACCGCGAAGGCGCTCGCCAAATCCGGGCTGAGCATCGGTGATATCGACCACTTCGAGGTCAACGAGGCGTTCGCGCCGGTGGTGCTCGCGTGGCTGCGCAAGTTCGGCGCCGACGAGGCGAAGGTGAATCCGCTCGGCGGCGCGATCGCGCTCGGGCATCCGCTGGGCGCCTCCGGCGGCCGGCTGCTCACCACGATGCTGCACCACCTCGAGCGCACCGGCGGCCGCTACGGCCTCCAAACCATGTGCGAGGGTGGCGGTCTCGCCAACGCCACGATCATCGAGCGGCTCTGACGGGAGAAGATCGCAATGGGTGCTTCGGATCTGGCGAGTCTCGCCTTGCGCACGGTGGTCGGCGCGACGATGGTCGCGCACGGCATCAAGCACGCGCGATCGCTGGAGGGAACCGGTAAGTGGTTCGCCTCCATCGGCTTTCGCAACCCGGAGTTGCAGGCGAAGGCCAGCGCGGTGGTCGAGATCGGTTCGGGCGCAGCCCTCGTCGCCGGCGTGGCGACGCCGCTGGCCGGTGCTGCCGTCGTCGGCACGATGGTGGTCGCGGCTCGTTCGGTACACGTGCGTAACGGGTTCTTCATCACTGCAGAGGGTTACGAGTACGTTCTCAACCTGGCAGCGGCCTCCGTGGCGCTAGGCGCGCTCGGCGGCGGCCGGTTCAGTGTGGATCGGATCCTGGGCAGGGACACGCGGGGGACCGGGCTGTCCGGCGCGCTGGTGACGGCCGGTCTCGGTGTCGCGGGTGGTCTGGCGCAGCTCGCGCTGTACTGGAAGCCCCCGAGTCCGGCCACTTACGAGCGGTAGTCGTTCCCGGAGCCACCGGCCGCGCATCGTCCGATGCGCGGCCGGTCCGTGTGATCGCGGTATTCTCTGCGGTCCAGCGCTGCCACCGGCTACCGTGCGGACCCCGGAGGATTCGCCCGGGAAGACCTCGGTCAGTGGCGGTAGAACACCCCGTCGGTGCGCCCGGCCAGCGATCGTTGACGCTCGTCAGCCGATCACTGGTCTCCCGGACACGAGCCGGGCGACGCGGCCCCCGGCGAAGTGGCAACCGATCGCGCGGGCCTCGTGTTTCTCGACGTCGCGGGCGATCAACTCGCGCGTCCTCCGGGCCAGCACAGGATCGACGTCGTGTATCGCGCCGACCTCGAGTTCGCCCAGCTGCGCGGGACAGTAGAGCGCGTCCCCAACGAGCACGGCGCGTTCGCCGCTGTCGACGACGGCGAAGACGGTGTGGCCGGGGGTGTGCCCCGGCGCCGGGAGCGCCGTCACCTCGGGGCTGATCACGGTTTCGCCGTCGAACAATTCCGCGCGGCCGCTGCCGACCAGGGCGCGCAGCGCGTCGACGGTCTCGCGGGGCAGCAGACTGGCGTGACCGCCCGTCACGAAGTGCTCGAAGTCGGCGCGTGGCAACAGGATTCGGGCGTTCTCGAAGATCGGGGAGCCGTCCGCATCGGCCAGCCAGCCCGTGTGATCGATGTGCAGATGCGAGATGGCGACAGTGTCGACAGTGCCGCGTTCGATTCCGTGCGCGGCGAGTTCCCGCACCAGACCGGCGGTGCCGACCATGCTCATCGCCTGCCGGGGCCGGTTCAACAGTGCGGCAAGCGAACTCAGCGCCCGCTCCGGATCGGGCCCCAGCCCCGCGTCGACGAGCACCGTCCGGCGCCCGGTGACGGCGAATGCCTGGATCGGCAGCGGCATCCGGCCGCCCTCGGTCCGATCCTCGATGCCCGGTTCGGCGGGGCCGCTCAGAAAATCCGGCGGCATGTCGAAGCGGCCGTCGTCCAGTACGGCCAGTGTGGCACCGCCGACCGAGATGGTCTGCACGTCATCACCTCCATGTAGCTGGGATTCTCAATTCACCACGCGCAGTGCGCGTTCGGGGCAGGCCGCGGCCCCCGTCCGAGCGGTGTTCTCGTCCGCCGGGGCGATGTCCTGCTGATCCCGGACGGCGCTGTAGCCCTCCTCATCGAGCGGGAACAGCGTCTCGTCCACCGCCGCGCACAGTGCGTGACCCTGGCAGCGGGCGCGGTCGATCTCGATCTTCATCTCGGGCTGGTCCTTCCGAATGGCACCACGATGGTTGTCAATGCAAATAACTGTTCGCTATTCTGACTCTAGAAGACAGTGGTGGTCAAGAGCGCGGATGTCGCGTGGACACACCTCGGAAAGCATCCGGGCCGGCTCGCTCGCCGAGCACACCGCGGATGTGCACGGACGGACAGGCGGTTCGGTATGAACATCCCATTGGTTCTCCAGCGGCAACAGACCGCGCTGTGCGGCTTGCTCGACCATGTGCTGTGGGTCCGGCTGAACCGTCAGCACTCGGGCAACATGGTCGACCGGAAGCTGGCGGGCGAACTACGGCGGATCTGGGACTGGCTGCGCGACGAGCCCGATGTTCCGACCGTGGTGATCACCGGTGTCGGCCCGGAGACGTTCTGCCTGGGTCTTGACAAGCTCGCGCCGCCCACCGAGCCGTTCACGCCCCGGCATTGCGGTGTCGGCCAGCGGATCGTCGCGGCGGTCAACGGCTCGGTTTGCGCGGAGGGATTCACCTTTCTCGACGAGGCGGACGAGGTCGTCGCGTCGGCCCAAGCGCTGTTCTCGAGGCCGGCCCTGTCCCGGCTGGCTGCGCCGGGCGCCGAGCCG
Source organism: Nocardia sp. NPDC006982 (assembly GCF_042869435.1). Classification (NCBI taxonomy): domain Bacteria; kingdom Bacillati; phylum Actinomycetota; class Actinomycetes; order Mycobacteriales; family Nocardiaceae; genus Nocardia; species Nocardia sp. NPDC006982. Next base: position 45,351 of record NZ_JBIAFV010000019.1, read on the forward strand.
CCGGCCTGGCTGGAGGCCGCCGACTGGTCGGGCTACGTCCGGGCGGAGGAGGCGGCCCGAGCGGGCCTGGTCCACGAGGTAGTCCCCCTGGTAATGCTCAAGACCGTGGCCCGGCGCGACTCCGAGATCGAGTCGGTCTGAACTTCGGCCGCCGGGCCGTTGCAGTGGACGCAATAATGACGCGCGGGTCGCCAAAGCGAACGAGCCCGGCCGGACGTGTCGGGCCGCGCGCCCGATCCGAGATGTTGTCCGCACGAGGGCAGTTCACCGTGTCGCGGGCTCGCCGTCCGATGATTTCAGCTGGGCGAGGGAGCACAGCAGATCCTCCGCCTCCGCGGCGTCGCGAGCCGCGTCGGCGAGCGGGATCGTGACGACCGTGGCACCGGCCGCGCACAGAGCACGGACGCGGGTACGGAGTTCCTCGATCCGGCTCGTACCGAGATCCGCGATGCCGACCGTGGCGCGGACAACCAGATCGCGCGGGTCGCGATCGGCCGTTCGGTACGCTTCTCGGAGCAGTGCCGCACCCGTCGCGACGGCCTCCGCGCCTGCGGACTCGCTGGCGATCCAGCCGTCGCCGAGCCGGGCGACCCGCCGCGCGGTGACCGCGGTGGGCCGGCCGCCGATCAGGATCGGCAGCCGCGCTCCGCGAGTCGGGGGCGGATTGGCATGTGCGTCTTGCACCTTCGTCCAGCGGCCGTCGAAGGAGAACGGCGAGCCGGCCCACATCGTGCGACAGAACGCCAGCGCCTCGTCGAGCCGGGCGAAGCGTTCGTGGTACGGCACCCCGACCGCGTGAAACTCGGACTCCTGCCAACCGGCGACGACCCCGAGTTCGAAGCGGCCCCCGGACAGCACGTCCAGTGTCGCCGCGGCCTTGGCCAGGGCGACCGGACTCTGTAGCGGGGCGATGATCGCGCCCGTAGCGAGCCCGAGGGTGGTCGTGGCCGCCGCGACGGCAGCCAGGGCGGGGATCGGATCGAGTGAGATCCGGCCGGGATCGAGTGGCACCGCACCGGGATGACGCAGATCGGAGTCGTAGAAGAGGTGCTGTCCGAGCACGACCTGATCGGCCCCCCACTGCTCCACCGCGCGGGCGGCAGTGGGGAGCCGATCGAGTCCGGAGGCCAGCAGCGGAACCAGTCCGTTGAGCTTGACGGCCAGGCCGGTCGGGGTGCTGGGTGCGGTCACAGCGGTCTGCCTCCTTGGATTCCATGCGGGTGGCGGGCCCGGTCGATCGCTGCCGGGCTATCCGACCACATCGGCCGAGTTCAGGCGGTTCATCAGGTCGGCGCGCTCCGATTCGTACTTCTCGACCGCCGACAGCTTGATGTCCTCGTAGCCGCGGATGCTTTCCGGCAGATTCGCCCGGGCGACCGCAGTGTCCAGGTTGCCGGTCGTGAGCCGCTGCTCGATCTCGCGCAGGTCCGACCGGTAGTCTGCGACCAGCTTCCGCTCGACGCGGCGCAGGTGGGCGTAGCCGAAGAGGTCCAGCGGGGTGCCGCGCAGCTTGCGCATCGCCCGCAGCGCGCCGAAGGCCGGCCGGAACAGCACCGGCGGCAGCGCGATCTTCTGTTTCATGCCCATCGCCCGCAGGGCCGGCGGGTGCAGTCGAATTCGGACCTTCACCGGCCGGCCCGCGGCCAGTGCCTCGACCTGGGCCTTCGAGGTGGATTCCAGGTATAGCCGGGACACCTCGTACTCGTCCTTGTACGCCATCAGCTTGTACAGGTAGCGGGCGACCGCCTCGGCGAGCACGGCGGAACCCGGGGTGATCGCCTGCTCGGCCCGGTTGATCGCGACGACGTCGTCCAGGTAGCTCCGAGCGTACGAAAGGTTCTGGTACGCAATGAGATCCGGGAACCGGACGGCGACCAGCCGGCCCAGCTCACCGCCGAGCCCGGCGTCCAAGAGGTATTGCAGACCGGCAGCAGCCGGCGCCCGGCGCGGTTCGGGTTCCGCGGCGACCGACTCGCTCTCCTTCGCCACGGCCCGCGCGGCATCGAGGCGCTCGGGCTCGAGCACCGACATGCGGCCCCAGCGGAACGCCTGGGTGTTCATCGACACCGCCACGCCGTTGAGTTCGATCGCGCGCTCGATGGCAGTGGCCGGTACCGGCAGCGCACCCAGTTGGTACGCGACGCCGAGGGCGAAGATGTTCGCGGTCGTGCTGCGGCCGAACAGATCCTCAGTCACGCCCGCGGTGTCGACATAGACGCTGTGGTCCGCGCGGGAGCGGGAGGCCAGCGCCGCGATCTGATCGTCGATCGCCGGCTGCCGCGCCGTGGTGCCGATCATCCGGCCGGTCGGGGTGCGGGTCGTCGATCCCACGATCACCGTCCGGTCGGGCGAGATCGCGGCCAGATTGGCTGGGGTCAGCGCGACGATCAGGTCCAGCGCCAGATAGAGGTCCACCGATCCGGCCCGCGCCTTGGCGCCACTCGGCTTGGGTGCCTGGCTGATTCGCACATCGGAGACGACCGGGCCGCCCTTCTGGGCCAAGCCGGTCTGGTCCATGCCGGTGACGTACCGGCCGTCCAGGAGCGCCGCGGTACCGACGATCTGGGCCACGGTGGTGACGCCGGTGCCGCCGATGCCGGGCATCCGCACCCGGAAGTCGGCCGGATCCACGATGGTCGCCGGTTCGGCCAGATCCTCGTCGGTCAGCATGGGCGCCTGACCAGCCGGCCGAGCCGCCGGAACCGGCTTGGCAGCCTGCGCACCGCGCTTCGGCTGGATCGTGACGAACGACGGGCAGTCGCCCTTCAAGCAGGAGTAGTCGCGGTTGCACGAGGTCTGATCGATCGCGGTCTTCGAGCCGAACTCGGTATCGATCGGCCGGACCGACAGGCAGTTGGATTTCGCCCCGCAGTCGCCGCAGCCCTCACAGACCCGCTCGTTGATCAGGACCTGAGTGCTGGGCTCCACCTGCTGACCGCGCTTGCGCAACCGCCGGGCCTCGGCCGCGCACTGCTGATCGTGGATTAGCACAGTGACGCCCGGAACCTTCGCCAACCGTTCCTGCGCCGGGACGATCTCGTCGCGGTCGAGCACCTCGACGTCGCGCGGTAGCCGGGCGTGCCGGTAGCGACCCTTGTCCTCGGTGGTGACGATGATCTTCGCGACCCCGATCGTCTTCAGCAGGTTCACCAGCTGCGGAACCTCGAGCAGACCCTCGGCGTGTTGACCGCCGGTCATCGCGACCGCCCGGTTGTAGAGAATCTTGTAGGTGATGTTCGAACCCGCCGAGACCGAGGCCCGCACGGCCATCTCGCCGGAGTGGAAGAAGGTGCCCTCGCCGAGGTTCTGGATGAAATGCTGATCGCCCACGAAGGGCTGCGCGCCGATCCACTGCGCGCCCTCGCCGCCCATCTGGGTGACGCCGGTGATGGTGCCGACCAGATCCGGCGCCATGAACGACACCATCGAATGGCAGCCGATCCCCGCGCCGACCTGGGTCCCCTCGGGCACCCGCAGGCTCGCGTTGTGCGGGCAGCCCGAGCAGAAGTAGGGGGTGCGCGGGATGATCGTCAGCTCCAGGTTGCCGCGTGGCCGGACCACCGGACGCAGGTTCGATTCGGCGATGCGTGACGACAAGCGTTGCCGCACAACGGGAATCAACACATCGGCGTCGATCGCACCGTAGCCGGGCAGCAGTGCCTGGCCCTTTTCGTCCCGCTTGCCGAGCACCAGCGGTGTGTTCGCGCGCCGGTAGAGAGCTTCGCGCACCAGGGTTTCCAGACGTGGCCGCTTGTCCTCGACCACCAGGATCTCGCCGAGTCCGGCCGCGAACTCCTGGATCAGTAACTCGTCGAGCGGATGCACCATGCCCAGGCGCAACAGCCGGATGCCGTACCGGGACAGGTCGGACTCCGCCAGCCCGAGGGCCCGAAGTGATTCCAGCACTTCGTAATACAGATGGCCGGGGGCGATGATCCCGATCCAGTCCTGATCGGTGGAAAAGGTGATCTCGTTGAGCCGGTTCAGCCGCGCGTAGTGCAGCGCGGCGGGCATCCGCACCTCCGTAATCTCCTGCTCGACGGCGAGGATGTTCATCGGCGACAACGACGGCGGGGTGGTCCGGCCCAGCGGCTGTCCGTCCGCACCGACCGGCATCACGATCGACAGCCGATCCGGCGTGGTGAGCGCGGTCCCGGCACCGTCGGCAATCGCGGTGACCACCTTGATACCGGTCCACAGCGAGCTGGCCCGGGACAGGGCGATGCCGTGGCGGCCGAAGTCCAACACCTCCTGCATGGTGCCCGGGTGCAGAGTGGGCATGGCGAGGTCGGCCAGCACCGCCTCGGAGGTGCTGGGCAGGGTGGAGGATTTGCAGGTCGGGTCGTCGCCGACATAGGCCAACGCGCCGCCGTGCCGCAGCGTCCCGGCGTAGTTCGCGTGCCGCAGGGCGTCCACGGCCCGGTCGAGCCCGGGGGCCTTGCCGTACCAGATGCCGAAGACGCCGTCGTAGCCCAATTTGCCGAGCTTGCTGGCGGTCTGGCTGCCCATCACCGCGGTGGCCGCGAGCTCCTCGTTCAGACCGGGCCGGTGCACGATCCCGTATTCGGTGAGCAGCGGCTCGCGTGCCTCGAATTCCATGTCCAGCGCCGCGAGCGGACTGCCCGGATAGCCGGACACGAAGCCCCGGGTCGACAACCCGGCCCGGCGGTCGGCTCGCATCTGATCGATCGGCACGCGGACGAGCGCCTGGAGTCCGGTGAGGTACACCGACCCGGATTCCTGGACGTACTTGCTCGTCAGATCGTATGTGGGCTGGGCGTTGCGCCGCTCGCTCATCTCGCCCTCTCAACTCGGCGTCATGGGGATGACGCATCCACGCCGGGCACCGGGCGATTGCTCCACCGCGACCGACTGAACGCTGACTTCAAGGTAGCAGATACGGTCGGAATATCGAATAATCGGTCGATATTCCGACTATAATGCGATAGCTCGGGAGCGGGGTGGGCTGATTAGTGCGAGGTCGATGACGTAACCCGGCTTCTCGCGTATAGTACCGCGTGCTAGATAACAACCAGTTGGACGATATTGCAAAAGTCCTGCTGGCTGTCTCGGCATCCGGAACCGCGCCGCGGTGACCTCCTCCCGGGCGCCGGATGCGGGTACGGGCGGAGAAGGGAAGGTCGACGACATGACCGTGTCGGTCGGATGAACACCCCCATATTTCTCGGCCCCAGGGAACATCCACTGCTGTCCGCCGCCGCGGCCGAGGCCGGTGCGGACCTGGTCACCGATCCCGCGCAGGCCAACGCGCTGATCTGGACCGATCCCTTCGACGTCAAGGGTCTGCGCGCCGCGATCGGCGACCGGACCCGCTGGGTCTCGTTACCGGTCGCGGGTGTCGATCGCTACGTCGCGGCGGGCATCATCACCGCCGACCGGCAGTGGACCGCGACGAAGGGGACCTACGGCAATACGGTGGGCGAGCACGCGGTGGCGCTGCTGCTCGCCTGCAATCGGCATCTGATCGGGGCGGCCCGGCGGACCACCTGGGTTTCGGATCCCGGACGCCGGCTCCGGGGCCAGACCGTGGCGATTCTGGGGACCGGCGGCATCGGCGGCGCAACGGCGCGGATGCTCGCGCCGTTCGGCGTGCGGACCATCGGGGTCAACCGAAGTGGCACCGCGGCAACGGGTTTCGACACGGTCGCCGCCGTCTCCGATCTGGACTCGGTCCTGTTCCGCGCACAGGCCGCGATCGTGGGACTGCCGTACACCGAGCAGACCCGTGGACTGCTCGGCGAGCGCGAACTGTCCGCACTGGGTGCGGACGGCGTGCTGATCAATGTCGCCCGCGGCGAGATCGTCGACTCCGAGGCGCTGCTCGCCTGCCTCACATCCGGCCGGCTCGGCGCGGCGGCCCTCGACGTCACCGACCCGGAGCCGCTGCCGGACGGTCATCCGCTCTGGTCACTGCCCAACGTGCTGATCACGCCGCACACCGCCAACCCGTTCGTCGGGCTGCCCTGGGAGCCCAACGTCGAGGAATATGCCGATCATATTCGGCGCAATGTCGCGGCGTTCGCGAGCGGTGCCCCGCTCGAGGGGCTCGTCGACACGAAGAAGGGATATTGATGTGACATCGACTGTCACCCGCCTGGTGAACCACATCGGCCTGACCGTTACGGATCTGGAGACCTCCGTCGCGTTCTATCGCGATGTGGTCGGCATGGAGATCGCGAAGCGGGGCTTCAAGACCGGCGGGGAATGGTTCGACACCCTGACCGAGAATGCCGGGGCGATCATCGATGCGGTGACCCTGCGCGCTGGCGATGTGCACCTGCAACTGGTCCAGTACCACGCGGCGGGCAATCCCGAACCGGCCACCGGGCACAATCGGGTGGGCAATCTGCATTTCTGCATCAACGTCGACGATGTCGATGCCAAACACGCCGAGATCACCGCGAGCGGAGCGCATCAACCCACCGCGATCGTGAAATTGCCCGTACCCGGCGTGCGCAGCTTCTATGTCCGCGATCCCGACGGCGTCCCGGTCGAATTCCTGCAACTTCCGGGCGCGTAGCCGGGAATAAAACGAGAGTCGGCGGTGCGAATCGAATTCGCACCGCCGCCAACTATTTCCGGCTCACGCGAGGTGAATCGCCTTGTACTCCAGGAAATCCTCCAGCCCCTCCGGTCCGCCCTCGAGGCTCAGCCCGGACTGCTTGTAGCCACCGAAGGGAATGGGGGTGTCGAAGATGCGAAGGCCCCGCATTCTGGACGGTATCGCAAACAAGCATATGTGCCGTATGGCGAGCGTCGGCGACCGGAGACGCGCCGAATGGCGAGCGAGGATCCGGAGCGGCACGAAAGTGCCGGTCTGGCAATTGTATTCGCTCAGACCGCGGTGGAGCGGCTGCGTGTGGTGCGGGTGCCGGTCTTCGTGCTCCGGCTGCGCAGTTCCCGGGTTCGCGCGGCGGCCGGCCGGCTCGGTGGCGCTTCGGCCGAGTTGCTGATAGGGGACAGCTCCGGCAGTTTGTCGGGTAGGTCGGAGCGCAGCCGCCCGCCGGCGTCCACCGGCCGGGCCCAGTGCGGAAACGGCTCGCTGCCGTGCAGCGCGGCCGTCACCCGGCGCGTGCCCTCCAGTAGGCGCTCGGCGCCCGCGGCGATCTCGTCCCGGGACGCGTCCACATCGAACTGTGCGATGCTCAGCGCCAGGACGACCCGGCCGGACGGCCCGAACACCGGTGCCTTGATCGCGGTGACGGCCGCGAAATCGCGCGGAGGCACCGCCTCGACGTAGACCTGATCCGCCCGCTCCTGGATCGCCTGCTCGAGTTCCGCGGCGCCGGGCAGGCCACGCAGCAGCTCGAGGATGCGGCGCAGCGCCATCACCTGTTCGAACGAGGTCGCCTGGTAGCCGGTCAACCGGATGCGATCCAGGAAGGTGAAGTAGGCGTCGCGCTGATCCTGGCTGAGATTCGGTTCGTGATGATCCAGCCAGGTCTCGACCTCGGCCTCGGGCGCCCAGGCCATGAATTCGGCGCCGTACGGAGCCTGCAACGGCGACCGGTTGCCGACCGGCAGGTGCCCGAACAGTGGGCGCTGGACATCGCGCCGAGCCATGACCACGATGTCGCGGCCGACCAGTGCCGTGGCCACGCAGGAGACGTTGAGTTCCTCGTGGATCGCCGACATCTCGACCTTGGCGATGTCGAGGGCCTCTGCGGCGTCCAGGGTGGCCGCGGTGCCGAGATTGACCAGCGCCGGGCCGAGCAGATAGGTCTTCTCCGACGGGTGCCGGATCAGCATGCCCTCGTTGACCAATTCGGTCAGCATCGCATGGCAGGTCGCCTTGTTGAACTCGAGCCGACGGGCGATGTCGCTCAACGAGAATCGCTCTCGGGGGTGGTCGGCGAGGAACTTCAAGAGCTTGACGGTGCGCTCCACCGACGGTGCGGGTCTGGCCATGTCATCTCACCTCCGAGCTCGCTGCCGAGCGGGTCGTGTGGAACAGTGTCGTAGCAACGCTACTAGCACGTTGTTCGTATTTGCAAACAACTGGTGGGTCAATGTTCGCACACCATGCCCGTCAGCTCGAGTTTGCCGGAGAGTGGCGGCGGTCACTGCCGACCTACTGTTTGTAGTTTCGCGCGATCCGTCGATCTGGTGACCGATTTTGCTCGGTGTGCTGCGGTGTCGCGCGATCCCGTCTCCGGAGTCGGCCGGGCTCGGATCCGGTGGCGTCGACCATTCGATTTACCAGTGAATGGGCGGCTCGCTGCCGAGTGGAAGGCTGTAATTTTCACCGTCGTGTCCGTACTGTATGTGCAAACTGGTAATCGAAATGGCAAACAAAGATGGGAGGTGAACCGATGGCACGACCCGCGCGTTCGGTCAGCCGTACAGCCCGCGTGTTGGAGTTTATGGGCGCGCACCCGCGCGAGCGATTCACCCTGACCGAGATCGCTCGGGCCCTGGAACTGAACAAGGCGAGTTGCCACGCCATGCTCATGGAGTTGGCGTCGGAGGACCTGCTGGTACGCGATGCGGTGGACAAGACCTACACCCTGGGTGCGGCGCTGGTGGATCTGGCGACCGCGGCCCAGGTGGCCGGTGACGAGGTGCTGGATATCGCCCGCGCCGAACTACTGGCCATACACGACGAATTGGGTGTGTCGTGCGTCGCGACGGCCCTGCGTGGCTTCGACACCATCGTGGTGGCCCGGCGGGATACGGAACGCCCGTTGATCGACTTCTCGCCCGTCGGTCACGCGGTACCGATCGTCCCGCCCTCGGGGCAGGAGTTCATGGCTTGGGCGCCACGGGCGACCGTGGACAAGTGGCTGGACCACGCCCTGCCCAGGTCGGACAAACCCAAGCGCGAGGCCTATTATCGCCGCCTCGACCATGTCCGCCGGGTCGGCTACCGGATCTCCGTCCTGGACGAGGCCCGCGCGCTGCGGCGGCTGTTGAACGGCTTCGTGGACCTGCCCGGAGCGCGCGAACTGCGCGACGCCGTCGGCCGAGTTGCGTTCGGCCCGTTCACGATCGACGACTATGAGCCCAAGCTGGCGATCGTGACACGATTCAAGGCGCCGATCTTCGGTTCGACGGGCCGCGTCGAACTCGCGTTCACCATGAGCCAGTTCCCGCCGAATCTGCCCACCGGTGAGCTGCGCGACTACGTGCTCCGGCTGCTCGCGGGGACCGAACGGGTGACCCACGCGCTGCACGGCTTCGCGCCGACCTCCGACTGGTCCGATCTTGCAGCGCGAAATATCAACGGAGAGAACGCATGACGATGATAACCGCCTACCGGCTGATCGCCCCCGGCCGGGCCGAGCTGACGGAGATCCCGAAACCTGTGCCCGGACCGGGCGAGGTACTGCTGCGGGTCGGCGCCTACGGTATCTGCCACAGCGACGTATCGCTGGTCGAAGCGCCGGGGCAGCTGCCGCATGTCACCCTCCCGCTCACGATCGGCCACGAGACGACAGCCTGGATCGAGGCCCTCGGCCCCGGGGTGCAGGGCTGGAGCGAGGCGCCGCGGCACCCCTGATGGATGCGGATTGACTGCCTACCATGCGGTTTCAGCGGCGCTGCGCCGGGTGCCGGAGGCGGGCCCCCTGGTGATCATCGGCATCGGCGGGGTCGGTCACCTCGCCGTCCAGGTGGCCCGGGCGACGAGCGCGGCGACCGTGATCGCGGTGGACGCGCACCCCGGCCGTCGAGCACGTGCTCGAATTGGGTGCCGACGCTGCCTATCTCATGAACGGTGAACTGGCGGCGCGACTGCCCCCACGAGCTCGAGTACGGCCGCGCGGACGCGGTGCTGGACTGCGTCGGTTCGGCGGAGACGCTGGCGCTGGCCGCCGCGCTGGACGACGCCTGGAAGATCGTGAAGCTGGCCGAGGCCGGCAAGGTCGTGCCGGCCACCACTCGGTTCACGTTGACCGAGGTCGACGCCGCCTTCGCGCGGCTGCACGCGGGGCAGGTGGTCGGCCGCGCCGTCGTCGTGCCCGACGGCGCGGCCCGCGCCGATCAGTCGTAGACGATGATGCCGCGGAGGTTCTCTCCGCTGTGCATCGCCCGGTACCCCTCGTTGATCTCGTCGAGGGTGTAGCGGGCGGTCACGAGTTCCTCCAATTTGATTGCGCCACAGCGGTACAGCTCGACCGTCCGGGGGAAGTCGTCGATCGGGTTCGCCTGGCCAAAAACGTGGCCTGACAGGGTCTTGTTCCACATGGCCAGTTCGAACAGCCGGCCGCTCATGTTCTCCTCCGCCACCGGCGCGACGGAGGTGACCACCGCCCGTCCGCCCTTGGCGATCAGTCCGAGCAACGGGCCGACCATGTCACCGTGCGCGACACCGACGCACAGGATGGCCAGATCGGCCCCCGCCCCGTCGGTCAGCTTGCCGACCAGTTCGGTGGCCTCCGCCATGCTCGACACGGCATGGTGCGCCCCGAACTGCAAGGCCCAATCCCGTTTGCGGGCAACCGGATCCACCGCGACCACAGTCGCGGCGCCGCCGAGCAGCGCGCCCTGGACCGCGTTGATCCCGACACCACCGATGCCGACCACGACGACGATGTCGCCGATCTGGACCCGGCCCACCTTCACCGCCGCGCCGACCCCGGTGGTCACACCGCAGCCGATCAGGGCGGCGAGTTCCAGCGGTACGTCCCGGCGGATCGGGACCGTCTGGGTCTCGTGCGCCACCACATACGGGGAGAACGTGCCGATCTGGCAGTACGCGCCGATCCCGGTGTCCCCGATGTGACGCCGGTAGGTGCCGTCCGGCCCGTGCCCGGTCAGCGCGAACGCGCCCCGATCGCACAGGTTCGCCCGGCCACGCGAACACGCCCGGCACTGACCGCAGGCCGGGACGGCGGCCAGGATGACATGGTCGCCGACCGCGGTGCGGGTGACGCCCGGCCCGACGGCCTCCACGACGCCGGCGCCCTCGTGCCCGCCGATCATGGGGAAGGCGCACGGCGTATCGCCGGTGACCACGTGATCGTCGGAATGGCACAGCCCGCTCGCGGCGAGCTTCACCAGAACCTCGCCCTCGTGCGGGGCGTCCAGTTCGACGGTCTCGATCTTCCAGGGCGCACCTTGCGCCCACAGGACCGCTGCAGGAACCTGCATGCGAACCTCCTTCTGCTGGTTGGAAACTCGGTTCACCCGAGTGTGTCGTCGGTTCAGGACCGGAACAGGAATGCGTGGTAGTCGTTTGCCGCCACGTCGTCGCAGATCGTGCGGTAGGCGCCGACTCCGCCCGTGTAGGGCATGAGCACTCGGGGTTTGCCGGGGATGTTGGCGCCCATGTACCAGGAGGCGGTGGCCGGGTACAGCGTGGCTGCCGCGACCTCGTTGACGTGATCGACCCAGCCGTCCTGCGCGTCTGGCGCCGCCTCGGTTCGGCGGAAACCTTGGTCGGGCAGATAATTCAGATGACCGTCGATCCAATCGACATGCTGCTCGATCGAGACGACCACCTTGCTCAGGACCGACGGACTGCCAGGTCCGGTGATGGTGAACATGTTCGGGAAGCCCGCGACGGCGAGGCCGAGGTAGGTCCGGGGACCGGCCTGCCAGTTCTCGCGCAGCGAATTTCCCGCCGCGTCCCTGATATCGATCCGTTCAGCGGGCTGGTCATCGCGTCGTCACCGGTGGCGAGGACGACCGCGTCGAGCTCGTATTCCTGTTCGCCGGCCCGCAATCCGTGCGGCGTGAATCGGTGGATCGGGTCGGCGCAGACATCGACAGGGTCCACGCTCGGCCGGTTGTAGGTGGCGTAGTAATCGGTGTCGCCACGGGTGCGCTTGGCGCCGATGGGGTGATCGTTCGGGCAGAGCAGTTCCGCGGTTTCTCGGTCGGACACGATCTCCCGGATCCTGGCCCGGACGTAGTCCGCGGAGACCGCGTTGGGCTCGAGGCTCACCATCGTGTCGGAACGTGGCGATGCCACCAGAACTCATCCAGGCCTCGGCCGACAAGGCCGGGTAGTCGGCCTTCACCCGCTCCTGCTCGGCGGGCTCCAATGGCCGATTCCATGCCGGGGACACTGAAATTGGGGGTCCGCTGGAACACGGGTATGCCGCCACTCGCGGCCATCTCCATGAGGAACGACAGTGTCGCCTCGTCGAGAGCCATGAAGTTCTCATTCCTGCTTTCCGAGTCCGGGCCGTGGATCGGGCCTGGCTCGTTTTCCAGGATGCAATTTCTTATGACCTGGGTCACTGGGCAGCTGGCGAGAATTCAGGGCAATCGGCGCGCCAATCGGTGCGGGGTCACTGGGGCGTCCGCGAGTCGCGGAGCCGACGCAGCACGAGGGCCAGCATCAGCCGCACGCGTCCGTAGGGCGCGCTGATCTCGAAACCGAGCTGCCGTTCCGCGCGAGCGACCCGATGGCCGACGGAGTTGTGATGCTTGTGCAGCATCACCGCGGCTTTCCGCAGCGACTCGGTCGCGGCCACCATTTCGAGAGTGCGCAACATATCCGCGCCGCCGGGCTCCGCGGTCAGCACGTCCAGAGCCGACACCTCGACCGCCGTCGAAATCGCTTCCGGCGTCAGATGATGCGCCAGCAGAACGAAACATCCGACCCGGCGGGCATCCGTGATGGCCGCCTCGCCCAGCCGATAGGGCGGCGCGTCGTGGGTGCTCGGAAGCGTGAACCGGAGAATGCTCCGGGCCTCCCGCCACGACAGCGGCGCGTCGATCCCGAGTACCTCGGGGCCGACGGCGACGTGGCTCCCGATCGGAACGGCCAGATCGTTCGGTACCTCGAGAGTGGTCGTCAGAATGTGGATGCGATCCAGCGAGGCGAGCCGGACTCCGGCGGACGGGCCACCCAGTCGCGCGGCGATCGTCTGCGCACCCTCCGCGCTGCCGCCGATCGCCACCGTCCGCAGCCGAGCCGACGGACTGTAGCCGAGCAGCTTGAGGGCCCGCGCGCGCTCGGCCTCACCCGCGGCCTCACTGACCACCAACTCGACCAGCGCCGGATCGCCGAGCCGCAGCAGCTCCCGGTAGCGGTGGCGCAGCGCCGCCACGCAGGTGGCCGCCAGCCGCTTGAGAATCACCTCGTCAAGCGGGGTCGTACCGTCCCGTCGCGCGAGCCATATCTCGTCACCGGACGGCAGCCGCCGCATCGAGGCGCCGCCCAGATCCGGGCTCCCGGTGACAGGCTCACCCGAATGTGCGGCGATATCGATGGTTTTGTCCGCCGATCGGTATCCCACCGAGCATTCGGCGAATCGTGCGGCGCTGTCGAGTACCGTGTCGAGGTCGCTGCCCCGTACCAGCAATTCATCGAAAAACTCGACCACCTGGAGCAGGCTCGGTTCGCCCGGTACGTTGATTCGCATCGCACTCCACTTCTCCGCCCGAATCTAATGTGAATTCCGGGCAATCGAATCCACCTGATCACCGTCGGATGGATACTCCGCATCGGAGCGGCCGACGGGCGAGCGGTTGGATGCTGCGCTGACCGGGTGGCGGGCGCCGACGAGTTGATTGCGCGGATCTACCGGGCGAATGCAGTCTAGGACGATGTGGCCTTTGGCACACCTGTATCCAGCATGTAGTTTTTTTGGCGCGTGCAGGATGCGTCTGCGGCGCTGCCGTCCGAATGCCGGGATCCGTACCTATCGTGGTGCGGCACTGCGCGGATTTATCGAGGTCCTCGAAAGTCAAGGAGCGACAGTGGCATTCGACGGTGTTGAACGCGGATCCCGCGGTGAGTCGCAGTCCGGCCCCGCCGGCTGGTCGGATCTGGGTGTGCTGGATCCCTTCGAGGGGGCGACGCTGATCCGGGTGGCCGTCCGGGTCTACGAAGGGGTGAAGCGCGCCTTCGAGTGTGCCCGGCATCTGGAGGATGTGACCTGCGCACCGGCGCCCCTGCTGGTGCCGGTCGGCTCCGGTGCTGCGCCCACCGCTGAGCGGGTGGCGACGGCCGAGTGGGAGTCGGCGAGCCGCAGTGTACGGAGCCCTCATGAAATCCTGTATACAGGATGTAGGATGTAAAATTGGTCGAGGCATGTGCAACTCGATCGTTGTCGACGGCTAGGGCCGGACCAGAGTCTGTCCCGTGGCCCGGGTGATCAGGAGTTGTCAGTGCCAGAAATCGTCTACGTGTCCCCGACAGGCGAGCGCCGGAGCGTCGAGGCGGTGGAGGGCAGCGATGTGATGCATGCCGCCGTCGGCAATCTGGTGCCCGGCATCATCGGGGAGTGCGGCGGGGAGATGTCGTGCGCCACTTGCCATGTCTTCGTGGACGAGGAGTGGTTCGATCGGTTCCCGGCCGTCACCGCCTACGAGGCTGACATGCTCGAGGCGACCGCGGCGGAGCCGACCAAGTTCAGCCGGCTGGCCTGTCAGCTGGTGTGCACCGCCGAGACCAGCGGCGTGATCGTCCACCTTCCGGAAGAACAGTGAAAGAGCCTGCTGTGCTGGAGGATTCGGGGATCTCGGAGACTGTCGTCGTGATCGGTACCGGCCAGGCCGGCGCCGATACGGCCACCGCGCTGCGCCTGGACGGCTTCCGGGGCCCGATCGTGATGATCGGCGAGGAGCCGTCGCTGCCGTACTATCGCCCGCCGTTGTCGAAGGCGTATCTGAAGGGTGCGTCGACCGCGGAGGATCTGCTGCTGCGAGGCGGTGAGATCTACGACCGGGAGCGCATCGAGGTGCGGACCGGCGTCACGGCCGTCTCGCTCGACGTCCGCGCGCACGAAGTGCTGCTGTCGGACGGTGATCGTGTCGGCTACGACCGGCTGGTACTCGCGACCGGCGGTCGGCCGCGCCGGCTGGACCGCCCCGACCTGACTTCCGCGCCCAATGTGCACACCCTGCGGACCCTGGCGGATGCGACCGCGCTCCGCGAGCATTGCGTGCCGGGGGCTCGTGCAGTGGTCCTCGGGGCGGGCTATATCGGTCTCGAATTCGCCGCTTCCGCAACGCAGTTGGGGGTCGCGGTGACTGTGCTGGAGGTGGCCCCGCGGGTGCTCGCGCGGGTCACCTCGCCGGTCGTATCCGAATTCTTCCAGCGGGTGCACCGGGAGGAGGGGGTACGGATCCTGCTGGAGGCGCGCATCGAGCGCTTCGTGACCGGCACGTCCGGCGAAGCCACGGCGGTCGAACTCGCTGACGGCACGGTGGTGGAGACCGATTTCATCCTGCTCGGCGTCGGGATCGCGCCCCGCACGGAACTGGCCGAGGCCGCGGGGCTGGAGGTCGACAACGGCATCGTCGTCGACGAGTTTCTCCGCACCTCCGACCCCGATATCTTCGCGGTCGGCGATGTGGCCCGGTTCGCCGATATGCGGTCCGGCGGCAGCCGTCGGCTCGAATCGGTACCCAATGCCTCCGAGCATGCCCGCTGTGTGGCGGCCGCGATCACGGGAAAACCGCGTGCGCTCGACGCGCTGCCGTGGTTCTGGTCGGATCAGTTCGACCTCAAACTCAAGGTCGCGGGCTTGGCCGAGGATTGCGACCGGATCGTCGTCCGCCGCGACCCGGCCGCGGGCCGGCGGCTCACGGTGCTGTACCTGCGCGAGGATGTCGTCGTCGCGGCCGACGTGATCAACCATCCCGCCGATTTCGCGACCGCGAAGCGGCTGATCGCCGCCGGGCGCCCGATCGATCCGGCGCGTGCGGCGGACCCCGACATCGCGCTGAAGGACTGCGGGTCCGAGGCGCTGGCTGGATAGGCGAAGTAGGACAAAGCGTCTGCAGGACAAGGTGATCGCCATCGCCGGTGTGGCGCGGGAATAGGTGCGGTGGATATCCCGCTCGATGAACACCATATGGACCACGGCACTGTTCGCGGCCACTCAGCGACCGACAACCTCGCGCAGGGTGAGGGCGCGGTCGCCAACCTGCAGGGCGTGCTCGGACAGATGCGGGCGTATGCGACGGAGATTCAGCAGATCAAGCGGGAGAATCCGGCGGATGACATGGGTGCTGAACGGTTGTGTCGAGCGCGGTGAGATCACCCAGTCGGAGTTCCTGAACTGGATGACGTTGATGATGGGTGCCGGTTACGAGACGACGCATACCGCGATCGGGCAGTCGATGTGCATGTATCTGACCGATCCTGAGGTCCAGGCGGCTACCGATCGTGCGGTGGACGAGGGTGTGGTCGATCGGGCCGTGGACGAGTTCGTCCGGATGATCAGCCCGCCGATGCAGATGGCACGGACCGCCGTCCGGGATGTCGAGTTCCACGGTCAGCAGTTGCGTGAGGGCGATGTGCTGGTGATGTATTACGTTGCGGCCAATCGGGATCCGGCGGTGTTCGCCGAGCCGGACCGTTTCGACCCGTGGCGCACCGAGACCGAGACGCTGGCCTTCGGTAGTGGTGTGCATCGGTGCATCGGGTCCAACCTGGCCAAGCTCGAGGTGCGGATCCTGTGGGAGGAACTGCGGGCCTCCGGACTCCGGTTGCGGCTCAACGGTGCCCCGAAGCGTGGCTGGTCCAACTTCATCAACCAACTCAACGAACTCCCGGTCACGCGCGCCTAACCGGCCCCGGAACCGATCGTTGTTGCGCTGCCGGTCGTCCCATCCACGAACGGCAGTCAGGAGTCATCATGAGTCCTGATGGACAGCGGGCCGGTCGTGCGAATCGGGTCTGGACGGCCGGGACCGTATCCACGCGGCGGTCGCCGCTGAGGCCGACACGGTCGTCCGGATTGCTGAAGCGATCTGGGCTCTCGCAGAAGCCGACTTCGAGAACATGAGAGTCCAGCGCTGTTGCAGCAGCGGTTGCGGGGCCGGCGGATTCGAGGTGCACAGGGGTGCGGCAGGAATGGCGACCGCGTTCGTCGCGACGTATCGCAACGGGCCGAGGCCTGTCATCGGCCTCGCCGCGGAATTCGATGCGCTGAAGGGCGTTTCGCAACTGGCCGAGGAGTCGATTCCAGCTTCCGCTACATCCGCGAGACCGATTTCGAGGTGGCGCGGTCGATTCGGGAACCCGTCCAGAACGTCGCGCTCGGAGCGGCGCAGACCAGCGGGGCGATCAGGAACGCGGCTCGAGCGCGGCCATGGCGCTGTCGAGCAGATCGGCGAAGCGGCGCCGCTGATTCGGCTGAGCCCAGGCGGCTTTCGCGGCGATCAGGCAGCTCAGGGCCGCACCGACCACGGCCTCCGGCTCCGGATCGAGCGGGTCCGCACGTCCGCTACGGAGGCGGACCGCCTCGGTGAGTTGCCGCTGGATCCGCGAGATCCGTTCCAGCTCGCCGGCGGTCAGCGCCGGATTGTCGCGGATCGTGCGCTCCATCGCGAGGGCCCCGGACCGCTTCGTCTCGTCGTCGTAGTAGCCGGCCACGAGATCGAAGGAACGCCGAAGCGCCTGCCACAGCGGCTCTTCCGGCGGTCGCGCGGTGAACGCTTCGGTCAGCCGGTCGCCGAGGACCTCGTACTTGGCCAGTACGAGGTCCTCTTTGGAGGTGAAGTACCGGAAGAACGTCCGACGGTGCATCCCGGCCGCCGCGGCGATGTCGTCGACGGTGGTCCGGTCGTAGCCGTTGGCGGCGAACAACCCCTGCGCGAGCACCGTCACTTCCGCGCGGATGGCGCGGCGCGCGCGCTCGCGAACGGGAACGGAATCGGACGGGGGCATCCCGCAACCCTACCAGTCGGTGGTGCAATTGCCACCGAGTGCCAGTTTCGTCCTATAGTGGCGTGGAAACGTTCGGATGCGAAGGAGTAGGACATGACAAAGGTCTGGTTCATCACCGGCACGTCGAAGGGATTCGGCCGCGAGTTCGCGGAGGCCGCACTGGAGCGGGGCGACAAGGTCGCCGCGACAGCGCGGAATCTCGCGGCCCTGGCCGATCTGGCTCGCCGCTACGAGGATTCGGTATTCCCCCTGACGCTGGACGTCACGGATCGCGCTGCGGTCTTCGAAGCCGTGGCGGCGACGAAGGAGCGGTTCGGCCGGATCGACGTTGTGGTCAACAATGCCGGCTACGGCCTGTTCGGTGCCGTGGAAGAGATCACTGAACAGCAGTTGCGGGATCAGTTGGAGACCAATTTGTTCGGCGTCCTCCACGTCACCCAGGCGGTGCTGCCGATCTTGCGGGAGCAAGGTAGTGGTCACATCGTCCAGATCTCGACGATCGGCGGCGTCGCGGCCTTCCCATACCTGGGTGGCTACCATGCGTCCAAGTGGGCGCTGGAGGGTTTGAGTGAATCGCTCGCACAGGAGGCCGCGGGGTTCGGCGTCAAGGTCACGCTGGTCGAACCGGGCGGTTTCGACACCGACTGGTCCGGCGCCTCGGCCACCTTCGCCGAGCCGAATCCGGCCTACGATGCGATCCGCGCCGCGATGGCGCAGCAACAGGCCGGCACGACCCTGCCGAAGCCGGTCGGTTTCGGCCCGGCGATCCTGGACCTGGTGGACAGCGAAAATCCGCCGCTGCGAGTCTTTTTCGGTGAAATGCCCACCCTCATCGTGCCGCAGATCTACGATCAGCGCCTGCGGACCTGGTCGGAATGGGCTCCGCTGTCCCGGCTGGCGGAGGGGAAGTAAGGGTCCCGCCCTGGTTTGTGCTGCCCAGGGCAGGGCCGGCTTCGGGCTGCGCACTGGTATCCTGAATCCAGGTGTCCGGGCTGGTGAAGGAGTCGTACGTGGTCGAGTCGGCGCGGGAAACGTTCTCTTCGGGCTTGCTTTCCCGGGCTCCGACCCGGTTGGCGGACGAGATCGCCGAGGTTCTCCGTCGGCTCATCCTGCAGGGTGAGTTGCGCCCGGGTCAGCAGCTGTTGCAGATTCAGCTCGCCGAGCGGCTGGGCGTCAGCCGTACTCCGCTGCGGGAGGCCTTTCGGCTGCTCGAACAGGACGGCCTGTTGCGAATCTCCAACGGCAACAAGACCGTCGAGGTCGTCGACGTCGATCCGGAAAAGCTGATCGAGACCTATCAGGTGCGCGAGGTCATCGACGGTCTGGCGGCCCGGCTCGCCGCGCGGCAGGGGCTGTCGGAGGCCGCGTCCCGGCGCCTGGAGCTGTCGATGGACCGCATGGCGGCGGCCGCCGACCGGACCGGCGGCCCCGACTTGGCGGAATACGGCGTGGCACATGCCGATTTCCACCTCTCGGTGGGGGCGGAGTCGGGCAATTCCCGGTTGCACGAATTCGAGTCGCTGGTCCGGGTGTCGACGCAGATACAGCTGACCAGGTATCTGCAGCGCGGCGGTGACGATCGCTCGGACGTAGTGCGCAGGGTGATCGAGGCGGACCGTCGGCAACATCGCGAGATCCTCGTCGCGATCGCCCAGCGCGATTCGGCGGCCGCGGAGCGGGCGGCCGAGCGGCACATCGCGGCGACCGTCGAGCTGTTGCAGATTCTCGTGGACGACGATCGGGCGAAGTCGGAGCGCCGGGCGATCGGCTGACGTCCCGATCAGCCGACGTCGGGAACGCTGTTCATCGGATTCCGGTCCGCCGGACGGGCGGTACGGTCGTCCAGCAGTTGCTGACGCAGGCCCATGGCCAGCCACCGCTCGTAGCGCTGCGAGCTCCAGTGCTGGCGGTGTACGAGCTGGCGATAGGTCGCGGCCCGGGCGAGCGCGGACATGACATCAACCGCCGAGCGCACAGTGACCCACGGCGCCAGCTGATCCGCGATGCCGCTGATCAGCGTCGTCGCCCGATCGTCCAGAGCCAGTTGCAGGGCATTCCACATCTGGGCTACCGCGGGATCGGTGCGGGCGGCCTCATCGATCATGATCGAGAGCTCGCCGCCGGCCTCGTGATGACGGCGCGTCCAATGGGCGAGCAGGTCGAGCCGGCGTACCGCGTCCGATTCGCTCAGGGCCTGGTCCAGCCATTGTTCGAATCCCGCTTCGCGCAACCAGGCCGCACGGACCGCGACCAGGATCTGGCGCTTGTTCCGGAATTCGGCATGGAGGCGGTCGGGTGAGATGCGGGCGTCGCGGGCGATATCGGCGAGCGTGGTCTGGGCGTAACCGTTCGCCAGGAACCTCGACCAGGCTGCGGTAACGACCGCATCGTGCGCCGACTCGGAGCCGGGCTCCTGAGTCGGGACGAGTCGAAGGTTCGCCTGTCGAACCATCTGGCACCTCCGATGCAACATTGCCGGTAGGAGACGACTGTAGTCGCGTTCCGGACGTGCCAGCGGCCCCGGGGAGTCGTGGCGTCTGGCGCGCTTCCCCAATGCTACATCGCGAATTTGGATAGGTGAACGATCATTCGATTTAGCAAAAGACGAGAAGATAGGATTCCTGAATCCAGGATTCCATTCGGTGAACGTGAAGTATCGTTGTCCAACCATTCGTGGATCGCGAGCGAAGGACGAGAAATGCTGTATCCCGCGACGTACGCGGCCGAGACGCCCGATCGGGCCGCGGCCGTGATGGTGGAGAGCGGACAGGTGCTCACGTACGGCGAGTTGGAGGACCGGTCGGTGCGGTTGGCCGCTGCCCTGCGCGCGGCGGGGCTCCGGCGTGGGGATGTCGTGGCCCTGCTCTCCGAGAACAATCTCCACATTTTCGAAGTCTATTGGGCCGCAATGCGTTCCGGCCTCTACCTGACCGCGGTGAATTCCTCGCTCACCCCGCGCGAATGCGCCTACATCGTCAACGACTCGGGTGCGACTGCCATCGTGGCGTCGGGTGCGACACCCGAGATCGCCGGGACGGCGGCGGCCGTCGTCGACACCACTCCAGGAGTCCGGATCCGGCTGGCCTACGACGGCGCCATCGTGGGTCACGACAGTTACGAGGACCGTCTCGCCGCGTCGTCGGCGGTCCCGCCGGAGGACCAGCCGCACGGGGCGACGATGCTCTACTCTTCCGGCACAACAGGTTTCCCGAAGGGGGTGCGACCTGAGCTGCCCCGCTGCCGGGTCGGTGACCCGCACGGCGACTCCATCGTCCGGCTGGCCGGCCGATACCTCGGCGGCCGCGACACCGTCTACCTCTCGCCGGCGCCGCTCTATCATGCCGCCCCGTTGCGCTGGTCGGGGGCGGTCCAGGCACTGGGAGGCACGGTCGCGGTGATGCGGCGCTTCGACGCCGAACGCGCATTGCGCGCGATCGACGAATTACGGGTCACCCATGCGCAATTCGTGCCGACGATGCTGGTGCGGATGTTGCGGCTGCCCGAGGAGATCCGGTTCGCTCACGACCTGTCCTCGCTGCGTTACGCCATCCATGCTGCCGCGCCCTGCCCGGGAGAGGTCAAGCAGCGCATGATCGAGTGGTGGGGGCCCATAGTCTGGGAGTACTACTCCAGCACCGAGGGAAACTGCTTCACGCTGGTGGACAGCCCCACCTGGCTCGAGCATCCGGGCACAGTCGGCCGCCCGGTCCTGGGAGCCGTACATATCTGTGACGACGAAGGAACGGAGCTGCCGGTCGGGCACATCGGCACTGTTTACGGTGACCGTCCGGATTATCGGGTCGTCTACCACAACGATCCCGAAAAGACGGCTGCCGCAAGGCATCCGATCCGACCCGCGTGGACGACCGTCGGTGACGTGGGGTACGTGGACGATGACGGATTCCTCTACCTCACCGACCGCAAGTCGTTCATGATAATTTCCGGTGGGGTGAACATCTATCCGCAGGAAGTCGAGAACGCGCTCGCACTGCACCCCGCGGTCTTCGATGTCGCGGTCATCGGGCTGCCCGACGAAGTCATGGGCGAATCCGTCGCCGCCTTCGTGCAACCGGCGGACGGGGCGCTGCCCGGCCCGCAGTTGGAGGAGGAGATCATCGCCTTCGTCCGCAACCGGCTGGCCCGCTACAAAGCACCCCGCAGCGTCCGTTTCGTCGACAGCCTGCCCAGGACCGAGACGGGCAAATTGCGCAAGTCGCAACTGCGACAGCAGTATTGCTAGAGGAATCAGCGCTGTTCGAGGGGAACTCGCGTCTGCCGGTCGACGGAGCGGATCGCCGATCGTCCACCTCGGCGATTCCCTGGAAATTCGGCAACAGACCGCCTGAGATCAACCACCAACCTATCGACAATGGCGATAGCGGTCATTGATCGTGGATAGAACGCAGTCGTCCCGCCCAGGTACGGCCGAGGCTCGTACACTGGACGGGACGACGGGGTGGGATCTCCGGCCCTGGCGGACGGCTCGAAGTCCCTCGCGGCGCGGCGGTTTCGGGTTCCGCCTGCCCGCTGCTCAGAGGTAGCGGCGTAGCAGCACCACGGCGACACACGCCGGTTTCGTGGAGTTCTCGATCTCGATCGTGATCGTCAGCCGCATCTGGACGCCGCCGGCGACATCGCTCACCTCGTCGACGACCGCGCGGGCGCGCAACCGGCTGCCGACTGGCACCGGCGCCGGGAAACGGACCTTCTCGCACCCGTAGTTCACGCCCATGGTGAACCCTTGGATGGTCATGAGCCGCGCCATGAGCCGCGGGATCAGCGACAGCGTCAAATAGCCGTGGGCGATGGGCCCGCCGTAGGCGCTCTCTCGGGTGGCCCGTTCGACGTCGACATGGATCCACTGGTGGTCGCCGGTGGCGTCGGCGAACTTGTTCACCTGCTCCTGGGTGATCGTCTCCCAATCGGTGGGGCCGACGGGCACGCCGACCAGGGCGTGCAGGCCCTCGACGCCGGAGACGATCATCGGGCGTGTATTCGTCTCGGCCGCTTCGGGTTTCGTGGCGACGGGATCGGTCATGCCTTCGGGCCGCCGGCCACGTAGATCACCTGTCCGGAGACGAATCCGGCGCCCTCGCTGACGAGGAAGGACACCGTGTGCGCGATGTCCTGCGGCTGACCCGCGCGGGCGACCGGGATCGCCTTCGCGCGCGCGGCCAGATAGGTCTCCCAGTCCTCGCCGATCCGCTCGGCGGTCGCGCGGGTCATGTCGCTGACGATGAAGCCCGGCGCGACGGAGTTCACGGTCACGCCGTAGCGACCCAGCTCGATGGCGACGGTCTTGGTGAAGCCCTGCAGACCGGCCTTGGCAGTGGAGTAGTTGGCCTGGCCGCGGTTGCCGAGCGCGGAGGTGCTCGAAATGTTCACGATGCGGCCGTATTTCGCCGCGACCATGTGCTGCTGGACTTCCTTGGTCATCAGGAAGGAGCCGCGCAGGTGCACGTTCAGGACCATGTCCCACTCGTCCGCGGACATCTTGAACAGCAGGTTGTCACGGGTGATGCCCGCGTTGTTGACCAGGGTGGTCGGGGCGCCCAACTCGTCGGCGATCCGGGCGACCGCCGCGGCGACCTGGTCCGGGTTCGAGACGTCGGCGCCGACGGCGAGCGCGCGGCCGCCGGCGGCTTCGATGGTCTCGACGGTGGTCTTCGCCGATTCCTCGGTCAGGTCCAGGACGGCGACGGCGAATCCGTCGGCGGCCAGACGCTCGGCGGTCGCGGCGCCGATGCCCCGTGCAGCGCCCGTCACAATGGCGACACGTGCGGAGGTGGTCATTTCTGGTACTCCTTGTTGTGTGAAAGGGAAAGTCGGTCAGGCTTTTTCGAAAATCGCGGCCAGGCCCTGCCCACCGCCGATGCACATCGTCTCCAGGCCGTAGCGCGCGTCGCGGCGGGCCATCTCCCGGGTGAGAGTGGCGAGAATGCGGCCACCGGTGGCGCCGACCGGATGCCCCAGCGAGATGCCGGAACCGTTGACGTTGAGCCGGTCGAAGTCCGTCGGTGTGAAACCCCACTCGCGGGTGCAGGCGAGGACCTGCGCCGCGAACGCTTCGTTCAGTTCGATGAGGTCGATGTCCTTCAGCGCCAGCCCGGCCCGGCCGAGCGCGCCGGTGACGGCGGGTACCGGGCCGATGCCCATGGTCTCCGGTGGCACGCCGCCGGTCGCCCACGACACCAGCCGGGCGATCGGCCGCAGCCCGAGCTCGCCGGCCTTGTCGGGGTGGGTGACCACGCAGATCGCGGCACCGTCGTTCTGCCCACTGGCGTTGCCAGCGGTCACGGTGGCCTCCGGATCCGCGCCGAGCAGCACCGGCCGCAGCTTCGCCAGTTTCTCCGGCGACGAATCGGGACGGATGTGCTCGTCGCGGTTGACGACGACGTCACCCTTGCGGCCGGGGACGGTTACTGGCACGATCTCGTCGTCGAACAGTCCGGCCGCGGCCGCGGCGGCGGCCCGCTGATGGCTGTGCAGGGCGAGTTCGTCCTGCTCCTGCCGGGAGATGCCGTATTCGCGGCGCAGATTCTCGGCCGTCTCCAGCATGCCGCCGGGGACCGGATGATTGACGCCGCCCGCCGTCACCCGGCCGCGGGCCAGCGCATCGTCGAACGCGGCGGCCTGGCCCCGGACACCCCAGCGCACCGAGGTGGAGTAGAAGGGCGCGTTGCTCATGGACTCGGCGCCACCGGCCAGGACGACCTCCGACGTACCGAGCTGTACCTGCATCGCCGCGTAGAGCACGGCCTGCAGACCCGATCCGCAGCGGCGATCGATCTGCAGGCCGGTCACAGTCACCGGCAGGCCCGCGTCCAACGCCGCGACCCGCCCGATCGCCGGCGCATCCATGCTCGGATAGCAGTTCCCGAGCAAGACGTCGTCGATCGTTTCCGGTGGGATGCCCGTCCGGTCCAGCAGCGCGCGAATCACGGTCGCCGCCAAGGTATGTGCCGGTACATCGCGCAGCGCTCCGCCGAAGCCGCCGACGGGTGTCCGCAGCGGCTCGCAGATGACGGCCTCTCGCACTGAATTCCTCCTGATCGAACGGTCGCGACCTCAGCCGCGAGTCTGGTATTCGCGCAGCAGCCCGCGGCTGATGATCGTCTTCTGGATCTCGCTGGTGCCCTCGCCGATCAGGAGAAACGGAGCCTCCCGCATAAGGCGCTCGATCTCCGCTTCCTTCGAGTAGCCGAAGCCACCGTGGATGCGGAACGACTCCTGGGTGACCTCCGCGCAGTATTCGGACGCGAGCAGTTTGGCCATGCCCGCCGCCACATCGTTGCGCTCGCCGGAATCCTTGAGCCGGGCGGCGTTGACCATCAGCAGGTGGGCCGCTTCGACCTTGGTGGCCATATCGGCCAGCTTGAAGGCGATCGCCTGGTGCTCGGCGATGGGCTTGCCGAAGGTCCGGCGCCGCTGGGAGTAGTCGGCGGCGAGTTCGAAGGCCCGGATCGCGATGCCGCAGGCGCGGGCCGCGACGTTGACCCGGCCCACCTCGATGCCGTCCATCATGTGCCCGAAGCCGCGTCCGGGCGTGCCGCCGAGAATGGCGTCCGATGAGGTGCGGAAGCCGTCGAACACCGCCTCGGTGGTGTCCACGCCCTTATACCCCATCTTGTCGATTTTGCGCGGAATGGTCAGTCCGGGAAGAACTTCCCCGAAACCGGTGGGCTTCTCCACCAGGAAGGTCGTGAGGTTCTCGTGCGCCTTCGCCGCGCCGAGATCGGTCTTGACCAGCACCGCGGTCAGATTCGAGGTCGCGCCGTTGGTCAGCCACATCTTGGCGCCGTCGATCACGTACTCGCTGCCGTCGGCCCGCGCGCGGGTCTTGATGGCGGCGACATCGGAACCGAGATCCGGCTCCGACATCGAGAACGAGCCACGGATCTCGCCGGTCGCCATCTTCGGCAGGTAGTACCGCTTCTGCTCCGGCGTGCCGTGGCGCTTGATCATGTGCGCGACGATGAAGTGGGTGTTGATCACACCGGAGACGCTCATCCAGCCGCGCGCGATCTGTTCGACGACCAGGGCGTAGGTCAGCAGCGATTCGCCGAGACCCCCATACTCGTCCGGGATGGTCAGGCCGAACAGGCCCATCTCCTTCATGGCCTCGACGATGGCCGTGGGGTAGGTGTCCGAATGCTCCAGCTCCTGAGCGTTCGGAATGATCTCCTTGTCCACGTAGGCGCGGACGGTGGCGAGGATCTCCGATTGGATCTCGGTCAATCCGTGCGTCTCAGCGAGGCGAGCCATGGGTACTCCGTTCGAGAGCGTTGTCGGTTCGGTGGTGTCCAGGCACGCTCACACGCCTCGCCAGACGGGTGCCCGCTTCTCGGCGAAGGCCACTGCGCCTTCCCGGGCGTCGGCGGATTTCATGACCGGACCGGCGATGGCGCGCTGCGTTTCGAAGGCTGCGAGGTCGGTCCACGCGGCGGCCTCGCTGACGATCCGCTTGGTCGCGCGGACCGCCAGCGGCCCGTTCGCGGCGATCGTCGCGGCGAGTTCGCGTGCGGTCTTCAGTGCCGCGCCTTCGTCGGTCAGCACGGAGACCAGGCCGAAGCGCTCGGCCTCGACAGCGTCGAGGGGATCGCCGGTGAGCGCGAGCCGCATCGCCACCGGATACGGCAGAGCCTTGGGCAGCCGCAGCAACCCGCCGGCCGCGGCGACCAGGCCGCGCTTGACCTCGGGCAGTCCGAACCGCGCGGTCCGGGCCGCAACGATGATGTCCGCGCTGAGCGCGAGCTCGCAACCACCGGCCAGGGCCCAGCCCTCGATCGCGGTGATCAGAGGTTTCGTCGGCGGTGATTCGGTCAGCCCGCCGAAGCCGCGGCCAGGGATGCTCGGCGACTCACCGCGCGCGAAGGCCTTGAGATCCATTCCCGCGCAGAACACCCCGCCGGCGCCGGTGAGAATGCCGACCGAGAGGTCGTCCCGCTGCTCCAGGGTGTCCACCGCGTCCGCGATCGCCGCGGCGACCTCTGCGGTGACGGCGTTGCGCGCGTGCGGCCGGTTGATCGTGATCACCGCGACGCCCTCGGCGTACTCGGTGATCACGTCCGCGTCGATATCCGCGCGAATGTTCATGTGAATCCTCAGCTTTCGGGACGGCCCGGTCATACGGCACCCCCCGGCGCCGGTCGGGAACCGGCGGTCGGGGGGTGCGCGGTGATCACATGCGGAACAGGGCCCGCGCGTTGGTCTCGGCGATCTTGTGGGCCTCGTCCTCGGGCACGTCGGAGAGCATCTTCTCCAGCTTGACCCGACTGTTGGGCCACAGCGAGTCGGCGTGCGGGTAGTCCGACTCCCACAGGATGTTCTCGACCCCGATCTCGTGCCGCAGATCGATACCCACCTGGTCGTCGATGAAGCAGCCGAAGACGTGCTTGCGGAACAGGTCCGAGGGCCGCACGTCGGCGTTGATCGTCGGCTGGATCTTGAAGTGCCGGTAGTCGACCCAGACTTGGTCGATGCGCTGCAATGCGTAAGGGAGCCAGCCGATCTGGCCTTCCGAGTAGCACACCTTCAGGCCCGGGTGGTTGTGCAGCACCGGCGACAGCAGCAGTTCGGTCATCGATCCGAACAGGGTCGCGCCCATGACCGTGGTCTGCACCGCGAGGGGAGCGTCCTTCGAGATCGGCGGCACCAGACCGGATCCGCCGAAATGCATGGACAGTGGCATCTGCGCTTCGGCTGCTCGCGCGAACACCGGATCCCAGTCGCCGCTCTGGAACGACGACTCACCCAGGATCGCGGGGTTGTCGGGAAATGCGATGGAGCGGAACCCTTTCGGGGCACACCGATCGATCTCCGCCGCCGACAGTTCGACGTCCCACAGCGGCAGGATCATCAGCGGGATGTAGCGATCCGGCGCTGCGGCACACCACTCCTCGATGACGTAGTCGTTGTAGGCCTGCACGCACAGCAGCGCGAGTTCCTTGTCCTTGGCCCGGTAGAACCGGCCGCCGGCGAAGCCGGAGTAGTTCGGGAAGCACAGCTGTGCCCACACGCCGTCGGTGTCCATGTCGGCGAGCCGCGCCGCGGAATCCCAACAGCCCCGGCGCATGTCGGAGAACCGGCCCGGATCCAGGCCGCGTTCCTTCAGATCCGTGCCGACCACCGCGGACAGCCCGGTCATGCCGTTGACGATGCCTTCGAAGCACCACTGCTCGCCGCCCTCGACCTCGACGACGTGCGGGGCCATCTCGTGCCACTTCTGGGGCAGCCGGTCCAGCCATAGCCGCGGGTGCTCGACCAGGTGATCGTCGACGGAGATGGGTTTCGTGTTGGGGCTCAGTGGCATAGCGTTTTCCTCCTCTTCCGGATCAGGAGTGCCGCGCGAACTCGCGCAGGACCTTGCCGGGCAGCGGGCCTTCGGGATCGAGGACATCGCCCTTCGCGTCCCGCAGGATGGTGCCGTTGACGATGACGTAGTCGATGCCCTCGGAGTCGCTGCGCAGCCGGCGCGCACCCGCGGGCAGGTCGTGGACCTGATGCATCCGGCCGGAGCGCACGGTGTCGGGGTCGAAGACCACGATGTCGGCGGCCAGGCCCTCGGTCAGCGAGCCGCGGTCGACGATGCCGTAGCACTCCGCCTCGTCGGTGGTCATCTTCTTGATGGCCTCCTCGAGTGCGAAGCCGCGGTCGCGGACCCAGTGCGACAGGAAGTAGGTGGGGTAGCGGTAGTCGCAGATCTCACCGTTGTGCGCCCCGGAATCGGCCAGGCCGATCCGCAGATTCGGGTGCTCGAGCAGTCTCAGGTGGCCCTCGGGCACTCGGTTGCCGGACAGCGCCAGCAGCGCGAACTCGAGCTCGGTGGCGATCGACTGGTCCCAGACGAATTCACCGGGGGGAAGGCCTAATTCGGCGGCGACGTCGAGGACCCGGCGGCCCTCCCACTCGGAGTGGCCAGGCGCGTTGCCGACCAGCAGCCACGGCCAGTAGTTGGCCTTCCAGTCCTCGCGCTCGGTGTGCGCGATGAACGCCTCACGGAAGCCCGGCTTCCGGTACGCGACCAGCCGCTCCTCCGGAGTTTCCAGATCGCTGATCGGGTCGAACAGCTCGTGCATCGGCTTGCAGTTCATGACGCCGGCCGGCTGGTCCAGGACGAACATGAACGGCCGGGCCAGGCCGACCTCGAAGGTGTTGGGCAGCGCGGAAACCTGCGGGTACCACTTGAAGCCGCGGGCCCAAGCCTCCTCGACCGCCGCGATGCGGGCATCCTCCTGGCCGCCGCGGGACGCGATGCCCGGGTCGGTGATCGGCACGTTGGCGTGCTCCAGGATGTGCAGCACGTTGTCCGGGGTGACCTCGGGTCCCCACGTGAGCTGGTAGGAGCCGTGCCCGCGCTTCTCGATCAGCTTGCCGAAGGAGATGAGCTCCTCCATGCTGGTCACCCGGCTCGGGACCGGCTTGCCACCGTGGCCGGTGTGGGCCGGGCTGTTGGAGGTGGAGAAACCGGCGGCGCCGGCGTCGAACGCCTCCTCGACGATGCGGTGCATCTCGGCCAGCTCCTCGTGGGTGGGCTGGCGGTCGGCGGCCTCTTCACCCATGACCCACACCCGCACACCGGTGTGACCGATCATGGTGGCGACGTTGATCGCCACACCACGTTGGTCGAGCAGGTCCAGGTACTCCGGGTAGGTCTCGTAACCCCAGTCGTCGCCGAGCCCGGCCATGGTCGAGCGGAACGACATGCCCTCGACATCCTGCAGCGTCCGGAGCATGAACTCCCGGTCCTTGGTGCGACAGGGCGCGATGCCGAATCCGCAGTTGCCCATGACCACCGTCGTCACGCCGTGATTGGGCGAGAACGTCAGCATCCGATCCCACAGGATCTGCACGTCGTAGTGCGTGTGGATGTCGATGAATCCGGGGCAGACGATCTTGCCGGTGGCGTCGATCTCCTGCTCGGCCGGCTCCGGAGCCGTGCCGACGGCAACGATCTTGCCGTCCTTGACGCCGATGTCGCCGGTGAAGCGCGGCCGACCGGTTCCATCAACGATTGTGCCGCCACGAATCTTCAGATCGTACGCCATCGGACCTCCTCGAACTATCATTATGCGAACGGCAGTTTGCTATATCGAATAGAATGGTCACTCGTCTACGGGCTGTCAAGCTCTTGCTGGTAGTCGGCCTCTATAAGGCTGCCGCAGTGTTGACGGTCACGTTCGCCGCTGTTATGTTATGGCGAACAAGCAATCATATTTGCAAACAATGACGGTGGGGTGCTGCTTCCCGGATCGCCGTGCGACAGGCCCGTCCTCCTTCGCGGTGCCCCGCACGTCGAGCTCGGAGTTGACGCAATGCACACCGAAGTGCCCGTTTCGCGGTCGCGGATCGCCACCGACCCGCCTGGTGCGGACGGCCTGGTTTTCGATCACGTCTCCCACTGGTTCGTCTCCGACAAGGAGGCCAGGCTCGTGGTCGAGGATCTGACCTTCCGGGTACCCGAGCGGCAGTTCGTCGCGATCGTCGGCGGCAGCGGATGCGGGAAGACGACCGCGCTCAACATGGTCGCCGGGCTGATCCGGCCGAGCGAGGGCAGCGTCGAGGTGCGCATCGGCGGTGAGCCGCTGGGTCTGCCGTCGAACCGACTCGGCTACATGTGGGCCCGGGACACCCTGCTGCCGTGGCGCACGCTCCGGCGCAACGTCGAGTTCGGGGTGGAGGTCCGCGGCGTGCCGAAGTCGCAGCGGCGGGACCGCGCGCAGCGCTACATCGATCTGGTCGGCCTGGCCGGCAGCGAGAACAAATTCCCGCGGCAGTTGTCGCACGGCATGCGCCAGCGCGGCAACCTCGCGCGCCTGCTGTGCACCGAGCCGGGCTTCCTGCTCATGGACGAGCCGTTCTCGGCACTCGATGCTCAGACGAAAGCCGTTCTGCAGCAAGAGTTCTGCACCATCTGGGAAGAACAGCCGCGGACCGTCGTCTACGTCACCCACGATCTGACCGAGGCCGCGCTGCTGGCCGACCGGGTGCTGGTGATGGGCCAGGGCTACCTCGCCCACGACATCGAGATCCCGTTCGAGCGGCCGCGTCGGCTGGATGAACTGCGGTTCAGCACCGAGTTCGCCGACCTCAACCGCGAGCTGTACGACCGGCTGCTGGACGCTCAGCAAGGAGGACGCGCGTGACCGACACGATCAAGGTGACAGCGACCTTCGGGCCGTCGTCGACCCATGAACAGCGCATGCACGCCGCCGTGCGATCGGCACGTCGCAGCAAGCGCAACCATACGGTCGCCGTCCGGGTGGCCCAGCTCGCGCTCGTCGTGATCCTGCTCGGATTGTGGGAGTTGTTGTCCCGCGCAGGAGTTCTACCGAATGCGGATCTCTTCTACGGTCGGCCCAGCGGTGTGGCGAACTTCCTGTGGACGCAGCGGGACCACCTCGCGGGCAACGCGGTATCCACGATCTACGCCGCGGCCCTGGGGTTCGTCGCCGGCGCCGGCAGCGGCATCCTGGTCGGGCTGCTTTTCGGTCGATACGAATTCCTCGAGCGGACCTTCGACCCGGTGATGAACGTGCTGGCGAGCCTGCCGCGTATCGCGCTCGCGCCGCTGTTCCTGCTGTGGTTCGGCATCACCGATCTGGCCAAAGTCGTGCTCGCGGTCTCGATCGTCTTCTTCGTCGTCCTGTTCAATACGCTCGCCGGCGTCCGGAGCGTCGACTCGGAGCTGCGGACGGTCGCGACCCTACTGGGCGCGAACTCGCGGCAGGTCTTCGTCAAAGTGGTACTGCCGGGGGCGGTTCCGGTGTTGTTCGCCGGTCTGCGGCTGGCCCTGATGTTCTCGATCCTCGGTGTCGTTGGCAGCGAGATGATCGCGGCCCGGCGCGGACTGGGGCTCGACGTGGTCGTCTACAGCCAGTTACTGAAGCCGGACGGCCTGTTCGCCGTGCTCGCGATCCTGGCCGTCGTCTCGGCGTTGTTCTCGGCAGTGCTGCGCCTGATCGAGAGCAGGCTGCTGCGCTGGATGCCCGACCGGTCGTGAGGCCGCGGATTCCCGTCATGACGTCATTTCGCCATCTCAGAAGGCATCGTTCGATGAGCCCCGTCCCAGCGCACAGCCACCGGATCGGCCGGTTGCTGGCCGTCGTCGTCGCGCTCGGCCTCGCCGTGTCCGGCTGCGCCACCTTCGGAAATCGTGACGGCGGCGCTGTCACCGTGTCCGCCACCGCCGGCTCGATTCCAGGCTTGCCACCGATCGTGGCCAAGGAGACCGGGATCTTCGCCCGGTACGGCATCAACGCCACCCTCATCACCTCGCTGCGCGGCGGAGCCGCAGTCATCTCTGCTCTGAGCAGCGGTTCCGTCGACGTGGCCGCGCAGACCGTCTCGGGCTCGGCCCAGGCGAAGCAGCAGGGCGCCTCCCTTCCGATGATCTCGGCGCAGAGCGCGGGCGTGCCGTACCTGCTGGTCGTCGGCGGTAAGCGAGCCGGCACACCGAAGGCATCGCCTGGCGCCGACAACTGGCAGGCCACGATCCGCGCGCTGAAGGGCGCCACCGTCGCCGCCTCCGGGCCGGGCACCGCGTTCGACGTGATCCTCAAGGCGCTGTTCACCGACGCCGGGCTCGCCCCGACCGATTTCGCCAACGTCAACGTCGCACACGGCGGCGGGGAGATCGCGGCGCTGCAGAGCGGTCAGGTCGACGCCGTCTTCGCCGACATCGGCACCGCGCTGTCCCTCCAGGCGAAGGCAGGCGGGCACGAGGTATTCGACATGACCGCCGACGGACCGCAGTGGCTGACCGAACAGGCCTGGTCCGGCAATCTCTCCTCGCAGCGCTACCTCGATTCCCACCCGGACTTCGCGGTCCGCTGGGAGGCCGCGATGGACGAGACCCGCCGCTACTTCCAGGACCCCGCCAATCTGCCCGAGCTGCACCGGATCGCGGTCCAGGTGTCGGGGATCCCTGACGATTCGCAGCTGGACGCCGCACTGACCAGATTCGCCGCGCTGCTACGCGCGCGATTCACGCCGGCACAGGTCCAGGCCACGATCGACTACATGACCAGGACCGGCCAGCTCGATGCCAAGACGAAGCTGGTCCCGGCCGATCTCGTGCTGCCCAACGTGTTGACCATCGACAAGTAGGAGACCGATGAACAGGCTCAGCGGTGAGATCGCCCTGGTGACGGGCAGCAGCGGCGGAGGGCTGGGCGCCGAGATCGCCAGGTTGTTCGCGCGGGAGGGCGCGGCGGTGGCGGTGACCGGCCGGTCCGCCGAACGCGGTGGCAAGCTGGCCGAAGAACTTCGAAACGAAGGCCACACAGCGGTTTTCGTGCCCGCCGATCTCACCGTCCGGCAGGACTGCTCCCGGCTCGTCACCACCTGCGTGAACGAGCTGGGCGGGCTGTCGATTCTGGTCAACTGCGCGGTGTCGCTGCGCACCGGCGCCGACGGCCCGGTCGGCACAGTCGGCGAGGACATCTGGGACGAGATGTTCCGGATCAACGCCACCGCGGCGATGTGGTTGTGCCAGGAGGCCGTCGCGCACATGACGCAGGCCGGCCAGGGATCGATCGTGAACGTGACCTCCCGGACCGCCTTGCGCGGCACACCCGACCTGGCCGCCTATTCGGCCAGCAAGGCGGCCCTGGAGGGGCTGACCCGTTCCGTCGCGATGGACTATTCACGCGCCGGAGTCCGCTGCAATGCCGTGGCGCCCGGGTTCATCACCGGCAAGGAGCGGGTCGGCGACCTGGATCCGGTTGTCCGAGAACGGTTTCAGGCCATGCATCTGACACGGATGCCGACGACGCTGGACGTCGCCAACGCCGTTCTGTTCCTGGCGTCGGACGAAGCCGGTGCGATCACCGGCGTGACCCTGCCGGTGGACGGCGGTGGTAGTGCGGTGCGTGGACTGACGTTGGGCTGAAGCTGCTCCGGCCAAGCGGTGATCGGGGCTTGGCCGGCGGCCGACATCGATTCGCTGTAGTCAGTCTGTGCCGGAAACTCTCGCGGCCCTGCGTGTTCGAGTTCGCGACCACTCCTCGATTCCGGAGGAGCAATTCGACGGCCTCATCGAGCATGAAGCGTGGCCCGATGAGGCCGGGGAGTGAGGCCGGTGTCGGCGGCGCCGGTCTTACTGGTGTCGGACTGGTTCTGGTTCACGAGCGGGACAGTGCGTCGTCCGAGTCGCGGAACGGCGGTGAGAACATCGGCCCGGGATGGCTGGGGACCTCCGGTTGCCGCGCCGGCCGCAGCCTCCGGGCCAGGGCGGTGACCTGCTGCCGGATTCGTCCCGAGAAACCGTCCGGCTGGCGGATCGCGGCGTCGATCAGCAGGATGCCGGTGATGAGCTGGAAATAGCCGCCGAGATCGAAGAATTGGCTCAGGAATACGTAGAAGAGGCCGCCCGGCGCGAAGATTCCGGCGATCATCGCGCCCGTCATCGACGTGATACCGGCCAGATAGACGACCGCGAACAGGCTGAGCCCGATGAAGACGTCGAACGAGGGCGCCGCGACGCTGCCCGCCTGATACGCCATCAGCGATCCGCCGATTCCGGCGATGAACGAGGCGATGGCGAAGGTGACGAGTTTGAGCCGCGGCACATTGATCCCACCCGCTGCCGCGGCCCGGTCGTTGACCCGGACGGCGAGCATCTGCCCGCCGAGCCGGCTGCGCCGGATCGAGGCCACCAGCAGCGATACCAGCACCAGGACGACGGTCACCACGAGGGAGAATTCGACGCGGGGATAGGCCGCGCCGGATCCGAGGCCCAGATCGAGGCCGAACAGCCGGGGGCTGTCCACCCGCGCGCCGTTCACCCCGCCGTTGAAGCGGCTGTTGAGGAACCACACCGATTGCAGGGCCACCCCGGCGCCGAGTGTCACCACCGCGAGGTTGACGCCACGAATTCGCAAGGCGGGCAAGCCGATCACGACGCCGACCACGGTCGCGGCGAGCGCCGCCACGATGATCGAGAGTGGGAACGGGATGTGCCAGCCGGTGGTGACGGTGCTCAGGGTGAAGGCGCTGACACCTGCGAGCGACAACTGCGCGATCGAAATCTGCCCGATGTAGCCGGCGATGACGACCCAGGACAGCGCGATGATCGCCATCGTCATCGTGGTCATGAGACCGACCCGGTACTGCGCGGTCAGCAGATAGCTTGCCGCAGTGAGTATCACGAGTGCACCGACTGCCGTGGGGACGACCGCCCGCGGCAGCGGGGACCGCGGCAGCGACGGGTTGAAGACGAGTCCGCGCTGCGGAATGCTCCTGCCCCGCAGGAACAACACGATGATGATGATCACGACCGGGACCGCGTCGCCGAGGCCGGTGGACGGGAACCACGAGAAGGTCTGGAGTTTCGTGATCTCCGACTGGAGCGCGCCGATCAGCAGACCCGCCAGCAGCGTCGGGCCGACCGAGGACAGCCTGCCGACCAGTGCCGCGGCGAGGGCCGGCACGATGAACAGCGTGTAGCCGCCGGGGGTGAGCGGAACGATCGGCGAGATCAGGATGCCGGCCAGGCCGGTGATCACCGCGCCGATCACCCAGTTGAGCGAGGCGATCCGGTGTGGGGAGATCCCGACCAGCATCGCGCCCTTCTCATTGTCGGCGGCGGCGCGGGTGGTCAGGCCGAACCGGGTGAATCGGGTCATCGCCCACAGTGCGGCCGCGATCAGCACCACTGTGCCCGCGAGATACAGCCGGTCCTTGGGCAGGATGAAGCTGCCGCCACCGATCACGCCGGTGGGGAAGATCGCGTCGACCTGCACGGCCGCGGTTCCGTACCGGATGCCGATCGCGCCGGAGAGCACGATCATCACGCCAAGGGACGCAACGATTCTCGCGAGCGGCAGGGCATTCAGCAACCAGCGGAACACGATCCAGTACATCCCGAGGCCCAGCAATGCGGCCGTCACCAGTGCGATGGTCAGCGCCGGCCACAACGCCATCGGGGAACCGAGCGAAATCAGCTTCGGCAGACCGGGAATCGGGACGAAGTATCCGCCCTCGGCGCGCAGCGAGGAGTACACGTACGCGGTGTAGGTGGCCACCGCGCCGGTGGCGAAATTGATGACGCCGGAACTGCGATAGGTCTGCACGACGCTGATGCCCAGCGCGGCATAGATCGCACCTGCGCCGAGGCCGAGCAGCAGAAAGGTCAGGTATGTCACGAGATTGCTCCCAGCGGATCAGTCTGCTCGGCCGTGCTGCCGAGGTACGCCTGCTCCAGTAGTTCGGGATCCGCGCGGAGCGCGGCGGCGGATTCGGCCATCCGGACGTCGCCGTGGACGAGGACGACCGCGCGGTCGGCGATCTCCAGGGCCTGTCGAACATGCTGTTCAACGAGGATGACAGCGGCGCCGATATCGGTCGCGATCCGCCGGACCGCCTGGAGCACCCGGGCCGCGACCGCCGGGGCCAGGCCCATACTCAGCTCGTCGATCATCAGGATGCGCGGCTGTGATACCAGGCCGCGGGCGATGGCCAGCATCTGCTGCTCGCCGCCGGAGAGCGCACCGGCCCGCACGTCGAGCCGCGGCTCCAGCGCCGGGAAATACTCGAGCGCGAGGTCCAGCGCGCCGGCCGAGCGGCTGGCCACGCGCATGTTCTCCCGGACGGTCAGGGCGCCGAACAGCGCGCGATCGTCAGGCACGAAGGACAGTCCGCGCCGCGCCACCCGGTGTGGCGCCCGGGCCGACAGCGGTTCTCCGAGGATCTCGACGGCACCGCCGATCGGCGCTTGCAGGCCGGCGATCGTGGTGAGCGTGGTGGTCTTGCCGGCGCCGTTGGGCCCGAGCAGGGCGAGCACCTCGCCGGCGCGGGCCTCCAGGTCCAGCGCGCGGACGACGGCCTGTTTGCCGTAGCCGGCGTAGAGCTGCCGGCACCGTAACAATGTCTCCGTCACAGGGTTTCCTCCGCCGGCTCGGGTGCCGGTGCGCCGAGGTAGGCCGTCCGCACCGCGGGATGTCTGCTGATCTCGGCCGGGGTGCCCTCGGCGATCAGCGTGCCGAAGTCCAGGACGTAGAGGTGGTGGCACGCGCTGAGCACGAGATCCATATCGTGCTCCACGAGCAGGATCGAGGTTCCCGTCTCCGCCAGTGCGATCAGATGATCACGCAGCCAACGGCTTTCGGTGCTATCCAGCCCGGCGGCGGGCTCGTCGAGGAGTAGGACCGTGGGATCCCCGGCCATGGCGCGGGCGATCGTGACGATCTTGCGGTGGCCCTGGGAGAGATTCGCGACTGTGTCGTGCCGGAACTCCGACAGTTCGAAGCGGTCCAGCAGCGTGTCGATGTGGGCCGGCACCGGGGCGCGGCGGCCGAGCACCACTTCCCGGGCCAGATCCCAGCCCGAGGCGAACCGGCTGGCCAGCAGGTTCTGCTCGACGGTGAGATCATCGAACAGTTCGAGGGATTGAAAGGTCCGCGACAGTCCCGATCGTTGCCGCCGGTGTGGCCGGTAGCGTTCGAGTGGGTTGCCGGACAGCCGAATTCGACCGGCGGCCGGGACGAAGCCGGAGACGGCGTCGATGAACGTCGTCTTCCCCGCTCCGTTGGGGCCGATGAGGCCGGTGATCGCGCCGCCCTCGACGCGCAGGCTCACATCGTTCACCGCTACGACCGCGCCGTAGCGAACGGTCAGGTGTTCGACCGAGAGTGGCGCCTCGTCCTGGGAAATCGGTTGCGAGACAGGATTATTCATTCGACATACCGGTGTCGTGGGATTTCCGGGAGACATGAGAGGGCATCAGCGTCCTCCGCTGGTCGGTAATACTGCACATCGAATGTTTGTGTTAGCAAACACTCGGTCGCCTGGAGAATATCTTCGCCGATCGATGTATGTCAAAGGTCACAAGTGTCGTGAGTCACAAACCGTCCGCATGTCCAACGTCCGTCCTGATCCCCGGCGCTCGCTGACCGAGATTCACAGTTGCGCCGCAGCCGCTCACAGCGGCTGCGGCGCGGTGCTGTCGCCCGGTGGAGGTCTCCGGCTTCGCTCGACGCAGGCGAGTGAGCCGAATCGAATCCGGCCTTTGACCCCCCGGGGACCGGGTCGTAGTCTTTCTGCAACTGAATGGTCAACAATACAAACAGTGCTGTTTGGCTCTCGGGTATGAGTGAGGGGATCGCAGTGATTCGACGAACCGGTCACCTTCGATCCGGGTCGCCGGCCGAATCGGCGGTCTATCGGTCGGTCGCCACCCGGCTGCTGACCCTGTCCGGCCGGGTGGCCCGCCGATGAGCGCGGCCCGGCCGAGCGCGCGGCTCGACGGCGACGCCGGCGGTTTGGTGCTGCGCACCTGGCTGCACGCCGAGG
This sequence comes from Nocardia sp. NPDC006982, assembly GCF_042869435.1. NCBI lineage: Bacteria > Bacillati > Actinomycetota > Actinomycetes > Mycobacteriales > Nocardiaceae > Nocardia > Nocardia sp. NPDC006982. The sequence continues at coordinate 83,239 of NZ_JBIAFV010000019.1, forward strand.
GATTCGGTGACTCGGCATCCGCGCGTCCGGTGATCGGAATCTGTTCCAGCTGGAGTGAACTCAATCCCTGCAACGCGGGCCTGCGCGATGTGGCCGCCGCGGTCAAACGCGGCGTACTGCGCGCCGGTGGTCTGCCGCTGGAGTTCCCGACTATCAGCCTCGGCGAGAACTTCCTGTCGCCCACCGCGATGCTGTTGCGGAACCTCATGGCGATGGACGTCGAGGAGATGCTCAATCGCAGCCCGGTCGACGGGGTCGTCCTGCTCGGCGGCTGCGACAAGACGCTGCCCGCCCAGATGATGGGTGCGGCCAGTGCCGGGAAGCCGGCCTTGATCGTGCCTGCCGGGCCGAGGCTGGAGAGCCGGTTCCGAGGCCGCCCCCTGGTGACCGACGACTACTGGGACCTGTCGGCCGAACGTACCGCGGGCACCCTGCCCGCCGCGGAATGGGCCTGCCTGGAGACCTGTCTCAACACCTCGCCCGGCACCTGCAACGTAATGGGCACCGCCACCACGATGGCCATCGTCGCCGAGGCGCTGGGCCTGTCCCTGCCCGGCGCGGCCCTGATTCCGGCGGTCGACGGTCGGCGGCTGCAACATGCCGAGGCGACCGGATTCGCCGCGGTCGCCGCGGTCGCCGCCGGGCTGACGCCGGAACGCATCCTGACCCCGGGCGCGTTCGACAACGCGCTGCGGGTCGTCCTGGCGGTGGCCGGTTCGACCAACGCGGTCATCCACCTCGAGGCGATCGCGGGCCGGCTCGGGCTGCGGCTCGGGCTCGACCGGGTCGCCGAACTCGTGGCGTCTACCCCGGTACTGGTCGGCGTCCGGCCGTCGGGGCCGCATCTACTGAGCGAATTCGAACACGCCGGCGGCGTCCCCGCGTTGCTGCGCGGCCTCGTGCCCCTGCTCGACCGGGAAGTCCTCACCGTCACGGGCCGCACCCTCGGCGAATTGCTCGATGCCGCACCGGAACCCGACGGAACGGTGGTCCGCGCGCCGGCCGCGCCGGTGCGGGCCGACGGTGGCCTGACCGTCCTGCGCGGCTCGCTCGCCCCCCGCGGCGCGCTGATCAAGAGTTCCGCCGCCGACCGAACCCTGTGGCAGCACACCGGACCCGCACTGGTCTTCGAGGGCAAGGCCGACCTGCTCGCCCGTATCCACGACCCGGAGCTGCCGGTCACCCCGGACACCGTGCTGGTGCTGCGCGGCGCGGGACCGCGGGGTGGGCCGGGCATGCCCGAGGCGGGCGGTATTCCTGTGCCCAACAAGCTGTTCCAGGCCGGTGTGACCGATATCGTCCGAGTCTCCGATGCACGGATGAGCGGAACCCAGCGCGGCACCGTGGTTCTGCACGCCGTCCCCGAGGCCGCGATCGGCGGCCCGCTCGCTCTGGTCCGGGACGGGGATCCGATCCGTCTCGACATCGTGGCGGGCACTCTGGACCTCCTGGTCGATCCGGCCGAACTGGAGCGCCGAGCGGCGGATTGGCATGCCCCGGCCCCGACCGCTGTGCGCGGCTACGAGGCCCTGTACGTCCGCCACGTCCTCCAAGCCGACGAGGGTTGCGACTTCGACTTCCTCCGCCGCCCGGAAGTGCTTGCCGTACAGACCGATCCGATCTCGGACCTGGCCGCGGCGGACTGATCGATCGCGGGCAGCGGCGACCGCATCGGCCGAGGCATCGCCGAGCGGGTCGCACTGAGCGCACCGAGGGGCGCATCCGGTCAGCCGGTTTCGCCCATCCGGGCCCGAAGTGCGTGCAGCGCGGATTGTTTCGCCATCCGCACGTGGTGACGGGCTGCGTCCACCGCGCGGTCCACATCACGAGGCCGAATCGCCGCCATCGTCTGCTTGGCCTCGCGGCGGCTCTCCTCGGCCCGGCCGGGTGTCCGCATCGACAGGTTCCGGAGCATCAACAACGGAGATGCGCGATCTCGTCGCGGTGCCGGTCATATGTCGAAATTCGGCATGCGGGCACAATCCGATGCTCGAGCAGCCGCTGGCCTTGGTCACCGTGCTGCGCGCTCTGCTGTCCACCTGGTTCGCCGGCGATTGACGGTAGCGGCGACCGACGCGGGCGAAACCTGCTGGAGCAGAACCGGTTCGGGTCGGGATCGGGCGGTGGTGGACGACGGCCCGGGCCCGGCCGAATCACGACGGGTCGCCGAGGCTCTGGAAGAACTGCGAAGTCGGCATCGCCCAGCCGTTCTGGCAATCATGCAAGGCCATAAGACTATTAAGCGTCCAACCGTTTGCTATAGCGTTCGATAAATGGAGTGGCTAACCCCGAGTTCGGGCATCCGTTCCGGACTGATCGTGCTGGCTCGACCGGCTGGACGCGTGGACTGTGAAGTGTTCGTGCGTCCTGTGAAATCCTGACCCTATCCGAACTTCTCCACTGGTGCTGAGGATTTCGCTCGGTGACTTGAGGTGTGCGGGGAAGTCGATCGGCGGATGGATCGATTGTGACCTTTGACATTTCCAGGATGTGACCGTAGTCTCACTGCAATCAGTTGATCGACACTGCGAACACGCTTCTGGCGACTCGGGGCTGAGTGGAGGGCACGTTATGCGTCAATCGGGATCTGTCTCATCGCACCCGGAACCGGATGGTCTGGTCACCGCCGACGGACCGCTGGTCGCGGATGCCAACGGCTGCCCGATCGGCGTGCACTTCGGCAGCGAAGGCTTCAACGAGCAATTCCATGCCGCGTTGCAGGTGCTGCGGGACCGCGCGCCGATCGCGGCCGATCTGAGGCTGGAGAACACGTACTTCATCTCCCGCTACGCGGATGTGTGGCAGTTGCTACAGGACTGGCAGGTTTACTCGTCCGCTCAGGGGGTCGCGGGAACTGCGGGTAGCAAGAACCGGCTGTTGCCGCTGGAGGCCGACCCGCCGGAGCACACTCAGTGGCGTCGGCGCCTCAACCCGTTCCTGTCCCGGGATCGGATGCGGGCCAAGGTCGATGCGATCCGGCGGATCGCCGATGAACTGATGGAGCCCCTGTTGACGGGCGACGAGGTGGATCTCGTCGCTGGATTCGCCGCGGCATTGCCCGCGCGGGTGTTCTTCGCCGAGATCATGGGGTTACCCGTCGACCAGGCGGCGCAGTGTGTCGAGATCGTCGAGCGAGCTGTGTTCTCTCACGACCCGGCCGCCTCCGCGGCCGGCTTCGCCGATCTGGAGGGTTTCGTTCGGCCGTTGGCCGCCGCAGCCGTCGAGCGCCCGGAAACCGACGACATAGTGAGCGCGGCGGCGCACACTGTGATCGATGGGGAGCGCGCGCCGCTGTCCGATGTGGTCTCGGTGCTGGTGATGCTCGTCCTGGGCGGCTTGGAGACGACCTCGGCGGTGCTGGGCGGCATATTGCGCCAGCTCGCCATCGAGCCGGGCCTGATCGCCGAACTGCGCTCCGAGCCGACATTGCGCGATTCGGCGACGGAGGAGTCGTTGCGGATGTTCACGCCGACGACCTACCTCCGCCGGACCGTGACCTGCCCGATCACTGTGCACGGCAAAGAACTACATCCCGGAGATAAGATCGAACTCAGCTATGTGTCGGCGAATTTCGACGAGACCGAATTCCCGGATCCGGACCGCTTCGATGCCGATCGCAGGCCCAATCGTCACCTGGCCTTCGGGGTCGGCATGCACCGTTGTATCGGCTCCCACCTTGCGCGGGTCGTACTACACACCGCGCTGTCGCTGGTCGTCGAACGAGTCGATCGGATCGACGTGCTCACCGAAGCACCGCAGTACCATTCGGTGCCGACTCGCGGCCTGGTATCGCTGCCCGCCCGCCTCACCCGACGTTGAAAATGTAGGTAGCCCGCACGAATCCGAGTTGACAACCGCTCGGTGGTGCCAGCTGAGTAGGCTGGTTGCTCGGTCTGGCTGTCGGCGCATCGGCGAACTGGATGCGAGGTGCCACCCGGCTGTCAGCCGAGCAACTGTGTTGCAGTCGGTTCGGCCATCTTCGCCCGAAGTGCCCGCAGCGCGGACTTTTTCGCCATCCTGATGTGGTGTCGGGCGGATTCCGCCGCGCGGGCGGAGTCGCGAACCTTGATCCATGTCAGGGTTTGCTCGGCCTCCAGCCGGCTCTCCGCGGCTCTGCCCGGCGAGCGGATCGAGAGATTCTGCGTGATCGCGATCCGAGTTGTGATCGGCTCGAACAGCCGTCGCAGGAGTGTGTTTCCCGCGCTCGCGAACCGAATTTCGTCGTGGTTCGACAGCGGGGTGCCAGCGTTGTCCCTGGCGCCGGGTGTGTCCGCGAAATGCCGGACGAGAGCGGCGACCTGATCGTCGGACGCGTTGGCGACGAACAGTTCGACGACGGCGCTTCCGAGGTGTTCCCGGCAACCGGGCTCGGACTCGCGGAAGTGGACTCGACCGCACGCCCGCGCCCTATGCGGAGGAATCGGTCGGTGGCACCTCCGATGTGGGTGACGTGAGCAGGCTGGTACCCACGATGGGAGTCGGGATGACGGCGCTGCCGATCGGCGTACCCATCCACACGTGGGCGGGCGACCGCCGCCTGCGGATCGCCGGCGGCGCACAAGGCCGCGATGGGCGCCGCGCGGGCCCTGACGACGTTGGCCTGCGACATCTTCACCGATCCCGTTCTGCGACAGGCATTCACCGACGAGCACCGGGCGCGGATCGCCACGAACCCGTACCGGCCGTTAGTCGGGGCATGAGTGTGTGTCGTCGGTTCAGGACCGGAACAGGAATGCGTGGTAGTCGTTTGCCGCCACGTCGTCGCAGATCGTGCGGTAGGCGCCGACTCCGCCCGTGTAGGGCATGAGCACTCGGGGTTTGCCGGGGATGTTGGCGCCCATGTACCAGGAGGCGGTGGCCGGGTACAGCGTGACTGCCGCGACCTCGTTGACGTGATCGACCCAGCCGTCCTGCGCGTCTGGCGCCGCCTCGGTTCGGCGGAAACCTTGGTCGGGCAGATAATTCAGATGACCGTCGATCCAATCGACATGCTGCTCGATCGAGACGACCACCTTGCTCAGGACCGACGGACTGCCAGGTCCGGTGATGGTGAACATGTTCGGGAACCCGGCGACGGCGAGGCCGAGATACGTTCGGGGACCGGCGCTCCACTGTGTCCACGCAGATCCGCTTGGCGCCGATGGGATGATCACGCGGGCCGGAATGCTGAAATTTCCGTCGTCCCGCGAAATCGACGGGTTCGTGCGGCCATTGTCCCGTGTGGTACAACTCGCCGCGGAACGTGTCGAGCCCCGGGAATTCCGGGACCCGCACGGCTGACAGGCAGCCCACCGCGGTCAGCAGGAACCGGCTCGAGACCTCTGCGCCGGACGCGGTCCTGCGCCGGATACCGCTCGCTCCATGCGCAATCCTGCTGCAGTTGCTCGTCGAACGTGTAGCAGTAGACGAGACTTTCGACGTCGCACCGGGCTCCCTGGGTACCGATTCCAGTACCAGGTGCCGCCGACATCGTCGCCGGTCTCGAAGATGTGCGCCGAAAATCCCGAGCGGCGCAACTTCTCGAGCATGTACATGCCGGCGAAACCCGCGCCGATGATGCTGACGTCGTGGTCCAGGGCGGGGTAGGTCGCTTCGACCGGGCGTGGCAGTGTGGCCCTGGTCCAGACACTCGACGCCGGAACCAGGGCCTCCGACCGGTCGCCGAGACCGATCAGTTCCCGTTGACGAATCGGGAGCCGGCCCCCAGCTCGAGGTTCTCGACACCGTTCGGCTTCCATGTACCGGTGTACCCGTTGATCGCGCAGATCGCGGGCATGCTGGGGAGTGCCTTGCCATCGCAGGTGAATGTCGTCGACGGTCCCATCAGGAACTGGTGGATTCCGCCGGCCTGCAGCGCCGAGATCAGGCCTTCGCGGGTCGGTCCGGTGGGCGACTTCGGAGCCTTTCGCATCGCTTCGGCGATGTTCATGATTCCCTGGAATCCGTCGATCGCGAAGCTGTCGGTGAGAAATTGGCCGCCGCCGTGCGCCTTCATCGCGTCCGTGAACGTCTTGACATCCGGATCGCCGGGGTTGGGCACATCGGAGAACTGGTTGATGTAGACGTTCTGCTTCATCGATCCGACCAATGCCGAGTTCGCGTTCGACTTGCACTGACCGGGGACGTAAAACGGCTTGTCGAACCCGGTCGCGAGTGCTGCCTTGAACGCGGCGCCACAGGTGATCGCGTCGGAGATCAACACGACGGCGTCGGGGTGCTGCTGCTGCACGGCGGTCAGCGTCGGTGTCAGGTCGGGCGAGGGGTAGGGGACCGGGTAGCCGGTGTAACCGATTCCGTTCTTCGTGTAGAGGTCCTGAGCGAGGTTGTAGATCCCGTTGACTACCGCGGGGACGTTGACGTAGATCACGGCGACCTTCTTGACGCCCCGCTCCTTCATCTTCGCACCGTTGGCCGCCACGGCAGTCTGGCCATTGGCATTGAAGATGTACGCTTTGCCTTCTGCCTTCAGCACGTCTGCGGTCGCGCCGAAGTTACTGACGATCGGCACGCCTGCCTTCGCCGTGACAGCGATGACATTGTTGTCGTCCGCCAGCGTGCCGGTCGCGACGGCGATGGGATTCGCGGCGGCGGCCTGGTTGGCGCAGTTGGTTGTGCTCGCCGGGGTCTCGTCGGTGAAGCACGTATCGAGTTCGAGCGGGTGACCGTCGATTCCGCCGTGTTCATTGATGTAGGCGGTCGCGGCTTTGGCGCCCACCGTCTCCTGGGGATAGCTGGCGCCGGTGGTGGCTCCCTGCGCGTTGATGAAGAAGAGCTTGACCGGAGGCTGAACGTTCGCGGTGGCCTGCGACGTGTTGCCGGAGTTGTCCGATGCTCCACCGGATTCGGTGGACTTGCCACACGCTGTCAGAGCGACTACCAGACAGAGCCCGATGGCTGCGGCGACGCCGCCGTTGCGTAATTTCACTGGTTCTCCTGATTTGTCGAGGACGTGTGGACTTCGAATACGAAGTGGCGCTTGCTGATTGGTGTCGCGATGCCGCCCCGGAGCTGCGCCGGCGCGGGTGGCGGGTCATCTCGCGGCGTCTGTATCAGGCGTTTGCGAGAGCCTGCAGTACGTCCGCCAGTTCTGCGGGGCGCGAAACGAACGGGGAGTGCGAGCTTCCCGGTAGCTCGACCACCGCCGCAGCGATTCGTTCGGCAGCGCTCCTGCTCCACTCGGGGCTGACGGCTCCGTCTTCGGTACGGCGTGTAATCCCTCTCCTGCAGCACGGGAATCAGGCGCTCGTAGCACGCGGCGCGATGACAGCCACCATGCAGCAGGGCGAACGTGATGGTCATCGATGTCCTTCTGAGTTGAAGCCTGGGACGAAACTACGTGACCTCCACCACAGTCTGTCAAGACTTTTGTTCGCTAAAGTGACTACTTGTTTGGTAGTGCAAAGTGGAGGTAGCATCCCGGTGTGACTAGCCTTGATACGCAAAGCGCTTCCCGGCCGCGGTTTTCCGATCGAGATACGGTGTTCGTCGACGGGGAGTGGGTCCCGGCCACGGGCGATCGGACGTTCCAGGTCATCGATCCGTCGACCGAGGAGGTCGTGGCTCGGGTGCGTGAGGCCTCTGCCTCAGACGTGGCTCGCGCGGTCGGTGCGGCGCGGGCCGCGTTCGACGGTGGGCCGTGGGCGGCGTCCTCCCCGGGTGAGCGTGCGGACATTCTCGACGTGTTCGCCGATGCCTTGCTCGCCCGATCCGAGGACCTGGCGCAGGCGGGTACCGCCGAGATCGGGATGCCGATCACGATGTCCCGGCTCGCCCACAGCGACGCCGCGATCGGGTATCTGCGGTACTACGCGGAGATGGTGCGGACGTTCCCGTTCCGGGATGACCGCCCGCGTCAGGACGGCAAGGTGACACGCGTGCTGCACGAGCCGGTCGGCCCGGTCGCCGCGATCGTTCCCTTCAATGGTGCCTTTCCGGTCGCGTGCATGAAACTCGCGCCGGCGCTCGCGGCCGGCTGCACCGTCGTTCTCAAGTCCTCGCCGGAAACCCCGCTCGCCGTCAATATTCTGGCGGAGGTGGCGGGTGAACTCACCGCTGCGGGGGTGCTGCCCGCAGGTGTCGTGAACGTGGTCGTCGCGGATGTGGAGGGGAGCACCGCGCTCGTGGCGGATCCCCGCATCGACAAGATCACCTTCACGGGCAGTACGGCGGTCGCCCGGCAGATCGTAGCGACCGCAGGCGAACGGATCGCCCGCGTCACACTCGAACTCGGCGGCAAATCGGCTGCTCTGGTGCTCGACGACGCGCCGTTGGACGAGACCGTCACGTCGTTGCTGCTTGGTGGGCTGATCAATTCGGGTCAGGCGTGTTTCGGCCTCACCCGGGTGCTCGTGTCGGAACGTCGCCGGGACGAGCTCGTCGACGCGATGAAGGCCCAGCTGGCCTCGACCTTCGTCGTGGGTGACTCGCACGACTCGAACACCACATTCGGCCCACTGGCCGGGCCGCGCCACCGTGACCGGGTCGAAAGCTATGTCGCGCTGGCGATCGAGGAGGGGGCGCGGGTCGCGGCAGGTGGGATCCGTCCTGCACACCTGCCGCGCGGATTCTTCTTCGAGCCGACCATTCTCGTGGACGTCGAGAACTCGATGCGGATCGCGCAGGAGGAGATCTTCGGTCCGGTTGTCAGCGTCATCACCTATCGGGATGTCGATCATGCCGTGGCCATCGCGAACGACAGCCCGTACGGGCTCGGCGGCGCGGTCTTCTCGGCGGACGCGGAGCAGGGGTTCGAGGTCGCTCGCCGGCTACGCACGGGGACGGTCTCGCTCAACGGGTTCGTCGGGGCACACGTCACGACCCCCTTCGGTGGATACAAACAGTCGGGCCTGGGCCGTGAAGGCGGTGCGGAGGGCCTCCTGCCGTTCCTCGAGGTCAAATCCGTGCACACGCAGTTCTGAGCATTCGGCATCGCCGTCGAATCTGTTGCGACGGCTGTGAATACGAATACAAGTGCCCGCGGGCCGACCGGCCCGCGGGCACTCGTATCGCTGGTGGTCAGGGCTTCCAGGTCACGGGGAGCTCGTCCACTCCGTAGACGACCGCCGAATCGCGGAACGTCAATTCCTCCGGCGCGACGGCGAGTTCCAAGGTGGGGATTCGCTGCAACAGTCGGCTGTACGCCTCCTGCATCTCCATTCGGGCCAGCGGTGCGCCGAGGCACTGGTGGATCCCGAATCCGAACGACAGGTGGTGCCTTGCCTCCCGGGACACGTCGAGCCGATCCGGATCGCCGAAGATGCCCGCCTCGCGGTTGCTCACATCGCTGGCCGCGATGATGCCTTCGCCTGCTTTGATCAGCTGTCCGCACACCTCGACGTCCGTCAGCGCGACGCGGCGTCGCCCGGTGTGCACGATTGTCAGGAACCGCAGTAGTTCCTCCACCGCGTTCACCCATGGTTGCCGACCGGCCGAGGTGACCAAGCGCTGGAACTGGCCCGGGTGTCGCAGCAGGGCCAGCACCCCGAGACTGATCATGCTGGCGGTCGTGTCGTGTCCTGCCAGCAGGAGTTGCAGTGCGATTGCCGCTGTCTCCGACAGGGTGTACCTGCCGGCCCGGTACTGCTCCTCGATGAGCGCTCCGAGCAGGCCCTCGGGTGGGTTGTCCGCCACGGACCGGATCAGATCGGCCATGTAGTCGCGCAACGAGATGATCGCTGCCGAACTCTCGGCGGCCGACGAACTCGTGGAGACCACGGTCTTCGCGGTGGCCTGGAAGAACTCGTGATCGTCGAACGGCACCGACAGCATCCGGCAGATGACCAGGGATGGGATGGGATGGGAGAAGGAGCCGACGAGATCGACCGGCGGCCCGGCCTCCAGCATTCGGTCGATCAGCCCGTCGACGATCGTGGCGACGTCGTCGCGCAGCGATTCGACGCGCCGGATGGTGAACGCGCCGGCCATGGTCCGGCGCAACGTGCTGTGTTCGGGGTCGTCCATCGTCATCAGGGGCCTGGCCCGTTCGAACCAGGTGGCGGTCGCCGGCGAGCTCTGCGGAAATCCCGCCAACCGGATGTCGGCGCTGAAGCGGTCGTCGGACAGCACTTTTCGCTGGTCGTCGTATCCGGTGATCAGCCAGGGAGTGCTGCCGTCCCACAGGCGGACGCGGCTGATCCGAGCATGGTCGCGTAGTTCGATCATGCCCGGCGGTGGGGCCAGCGGGTCCTGCGTGCTGCGCGGCATCGGGAAGGCCGGACACCGCGTCGGATCCGTTCCGGTGACGAAGTGGGTATCGGACATGCTGCTCCTCCTGTCGGCGGCGTTGCCGCGCCGCCTCGTGGTGGCCGCGGAGGGGCCACGTCGTGAGGACATGAGTGCCCGGAACGAGGCGGACTGTGCCAACCATCATTCAAAATAGCAAATCGAAATATGTAATATCGAGCGATCTATCCACCCGTCGTGCGGGCCGGCGCGGTCGGGACATCGGCACCGAGATGTTCAGCGGTTCTCGGTCTCGGAACTGTCCAATGGGATGACCGCCGACATCGCCTCGTCGAGGAGCGTCGACATGGGGACCGAGCCTTCGAGGGTCAGCCACATCTGCTGCACCGCCTCGTAACAAGCCAATGCCGAGCCCGCGATCGCAATCGCTCGGAGGTCGTTCTCATCTCGACCCTGAGGATCGAGGTGCGGCAATAGATGGGGGACGAGCAGATCCCGCCACTGGGCTCGGCGCGCCGTATAGCTTCCCATCAGCGAACGGGTCTCGTTCATCATTCGCAGCCGGATGATCGACCGCTCCGGCTCCGCGTCCATCCGATCGGTGATCAGGTCGAACGCCCGGCGCAGCGACTGCCAGGGGGACTCTGTGACGGGACGGGCCGCCAATGCGTCGGCGAGCTCCTTCCCGATCGCTTCCTGATTGTGCAGGACCACGTCCTCTTTGGAGGCGAAGTATCGGAAGAAGCTTCGCTTGGACAGTCCGGCGGCCTGCGCGACTTCCTCGATGGTGGTCTCGTCGTAGCCCTGCTGTGTGAAGAGCGTCATCGCGACCTCGGTCAGTTGGGCTGTCACGGCCTGGCGTGTCCGCTCTCGCAGCGATATCGAGCTCGTCATCGGCCAAGGCTAGCACTGCCTCTTTTGGCACTCGGTGACCAGATCGGCATTGGAAGGCGAACCTGGCGTCAGAAGGTCGATCGGAGACGCGCGCTGCCCGGGTCCAGGCCTTTCGCGCAGTCTCGGCCAGGCGTGAGCAGGGCCGGGTTTGTCGCCAAGGTCTTGACACTCGATGCTGCTTTAGGCATAGAATGTCGATATCGGCTCCCGATGCTCAGCCACGACGATCGGCAAGCCAGTGAAGATTCGACAGTCGACAGCGGATCGCCACCTGTGTCCCGCGGGTGGGCGGATGGATGTCGGACAGCCCCTCGACTGCAGCAGCATTCAGCGCATATCCGAGATCGGTGGTCGTCGTCGAAACGGGCTGTTGGGCAATCGCAGTCCGAGGAATCAGTGAGGAACCAGAAGATGCGCATCGAAATCAAACCCCACGCCTGCATCGGCTCCGGGCAGTGCGTAGTCGCCGCACCGGACGTATTCGACCAGAACGAGGACGACGGACTCGTGATCGTGCTGGACGAGAATCCGTCGGAGGGCAAGGAGCCCGAAGTCGAGCAGGCGGCACTGGTATGCCCTGCCCGGGCGATCTTGCTGAGTAACTGAGACTCGTTGGCGGAGAACGAAAGTAGCAGGAGACGCAACTTGAGTGCAGAGTTGGACTCGCAAGTGGATTTGGCCTACGACATCTGCCGGCACATCGAACGTGCATCGTTCGGTGACCTCGACGAGGAGACCGTCCTCACCACCAAACTGAGCCTGATCGACACGGTCGGCGTCACGCTGGCATCGACCGGTCTGACGCCCGGAGTCGACGCCTATCTCGAGGTCGCCGAGATCCGGGGCGGTGCGCCGGAGTGTTCGGTGGTCGGTTTCCCGAATCGGCTGTCCGCCCCGAATGCGGCGTGGCTGAACGGTGCGCTGGTACACGGATTGGACTACGACGACCTCGTACGGGACGTCGGCTACCACCCGAGCACGCCGACCGTGCCGACCGCGCTGGCACTGGCAGAGCGCTCCGGCCGGGTGGACGGCCGGCAGTTGCTGACCGCGATCGCACTGGGCAACGACCTCGGAGTTCGGATCGCGGCGTCGGTGACCAACGGCGGAGCATGGTTCGGCACCCCGGTGTTCGGCGTGTTCGCCGCGACGGCAACGGCATCGAAGTTGCTGGGCCTGGACGCGGAACGCACGCACGCGGCGCTCGGCCTGGCCTACATCCGGGCCGCCGGAACCCTGGAGATGCGCTGGAGCGCCAACTCCAACATCGCATCGTTCAACGGCGGCGCCCCCAACGAGACCGGTGTGCTGTCGGCATTGCTGGCCGAACGCGGTGCGGGCGGGATCGAGAACGTCTTCGAGGGCCGCGGCGGTCTCTACCCCGTCTATTTCGGCAACGACTACGACCGCCGGGAGGTCCTCAGCGATCTCGGCAGCTACTACCGTGGCGTGGAAGCGTCGTTCAAGGTGTGGCCCGCGTGCGGTGGCTCCCATCCGGCCATCGACGCCGCGTTGCATGTGTTCGGGGACAACAAGATCGACCCGGCAACGGTCTCCGAGATCGTGGTCGCCACCACGGGCGGCACCTACGGGCTGTGCGTTCCCCTCGAGGTCCGGCGGCACCCGCCGACGCCGATGGACGCCAAGTTCTCCATTCCCTATTCGATCGCCGTCGCCGCGGTCCGGGGCAATGTGACCCTGGAGGATTTCGCCGCCGAGCGGCTGCAGGACGAGGAGATCATCTCGCTGACCGAGAAGATCACCGCGGTGGACGATCCGAGCCTGGCCATCCGCAAGGCCGCGCTGCCCGCCCGGATCACGGTCACCACCACCGATGGCAAGAAATACGAATACCGCTGCGACCAGCCCAAAGGGGTGTGGCCGCACAGTCGCCTCACCAGCGACGAGATCATCGACAAGTTTGTCGTCAACGCCGCGTACGCGCGAACTCCGGTCGGTGAGAAGGCCGCGCGCGCATTCGCGGAGCGGGTGCTGAACCTGGAAGACGACACGGACACCGCAAGTTTGCTGAAGGAACTCGCCGAATGAGCACATATCAGGGCAAAACCGCCGTGATCACCGGCGCCTCGTCGGGTATCGGCGGCGCCGCGACGGAACTGCTGGTCGCCGCTGGCGCGAATGTCCACGCACTCGACGTGAAGGACGTCGGCGCGGCCGTGACGAGCAGCCACCACGTCGACCTGCGCGATCCGGCGCAGATCGATGCAGTCGCCGCCGAACTGCCGGACCGAATCGATGTGCTGTTCAACTGTGCCGGCCTGCCCCAGACCTTCGGACCGACCGATGTCATGGCGGTCAACTTCCTCGGATTGCGGCACCTGACCGAAACTCTCGTTGGGCGAATCCCGGCCGGTGGCGCTATCGCGAACATCGCCTCCGTCGGCGGGCTCGGCTGGCCGGATCTGGCCGAACCGATCCGCGAGTTGCTGGATACTCCCGATGTCGCGGCCGGCAGGAAATGGATTGCTGAACACCCGGCCGAGGTGGACACCGGTTATCGCTTCTCCAAGGCCTGCGTGATCATGTACACGATGTTCCGCAGCGCGGAGTTGATCGGTAGGGGCGTACGCATCAACAGCATCAGCCCTGGCGACACCACGACCCCGATGACATCGGAATTCCGCAAATTTTACGGATCCGAGTTCTGGGACAGTCGGGAGCTTCCGGCCGGCCGGCCCGCGACCCCCGTCGAGCAGGCGGAGGCACTGCTGTTCCTCAACAGCGACGCGGCCCGCTACATCTCCGGTATCAACCTGATCGTCGACGCGGGAGCAACGGCCGCCCGTCTGATGGGGCAGGTCGCGACGCCGCAGGGAATGCCCGGCACCAGCGGTATCCGCTGAGTCCCAGACGAGGAGCACCATGACGAACGAAGCAACCGACAGCACCACGGTGGCCGGATGTCCCGCTTATCCCACCGCCCGGGACCGCTGTCCGCTCGATCCGCCGGCCGAATTGGTCCGGATCCAGCAGGAAACACCGATCACCCGGGTGGCCTTGTGGGACGGCAGCACTCCGTGGTTGTTCACTCGGTACGACGATGTCCGCGCGATCCTCTCGGATGCCCGGATCAGTGCCGATACCTTCCATCCCAATTTTCCGCACATGAGCGCCGGCATGAAGGCGCGGCAGTTGCGCGGGAAGACGTTCATCAACACCGATGGCCCCGAACACGCCGAGCAGCGCCGCAAACTCACCGCGGACTTCATGGTGAAGAAGGTCGAAGGTCTGCGGCCCAAGGTGCAGCAGATCGTCGATGGGCTCATCGATGACATGCTGGCCGGCCCCAAACCCGTGGATCTCGTGGAGGCGCTGGCGCTGCCGGTGCCGTCGCTGGTGATCTGCGAACTGCTCGGTGTGCCGTACACCGACCGCGAACTGTTCCAGCGACTGGCCGCCACGATCAACAGCCAGAGTGTGCCACCGGAAGAGGCTGCGCAGGCCATCACGGATCTGCTCACCTACCTCGAGGATCTGATCGAGCAGAAGGCCGCGAATCCGGCCGACGATCTGCTGAGCCGTCTCGCGGTCCAGGAATACAAGGCCGGCCACATGACCCGTGACGAGGTCGCGAAGATAGCGCGCCTGCTGTTGGTCGCGGGGCACGACACGACGGCCAACATGATCGCGCTCGGCACCGTCGCGCTGCTGTCCAACCCGGGCGAACTGGAGCTGTTGCAGAACACCGACGATCCGAAGGTGATCGCCGGCGCCGTCGATGAACTGCTGCGATACCTGACGGTCGTGCACATCGGCCGCCGCCGGGTCGCCGCCGACAGTTTCGAATTCGGCGGCGAAGAGATCCGGCAGGGCGACGGCGTGATCGCGGCAGCGGAGATCGCCAATCGTGATCCGGATGTGTTCCCCGATCCGGACCGCCTCGATATCACCCGAAATGCCAGCGGGCACATCGCCTTCGGTTTCGGTCCGCACCAGTGCCTGGGCCAGTCGCTGGCCCGCCTGGAGTTGCAGGTCGTGTACGGCACGTTGTATAAACGCATCCCGACCCTCGCACTGACCGAGCCGATGGAGAAGCTCGATTTCAAGGGCGAAATGGCTGTCTACGGAGTCCATGAACTCTCGGTGACCTGGTCGGACTGAGAGCACCGATGGCCCGGAATTCCGGCACGACCGGTGCGGGATGGCGTTTCCGTATGGACTCGAAATGCATTCGATCGTGCGCACAGCGGACCTGCTACTTGTACGCAGGAAGGACGAGCTGTGTCACCCATCGAGGGAAGATTTGCTCGACTAACAACTGGTACTGACTAACAGTTATCAGTCGGTAACACTTTATCGGGTGCGAACGGCGCCGAGTCCGAGGTGTAACGAGGGTCGCTATCACCGCGAGGGGGTGGCGTCGGTCATGGTGGGCATGATTGCGTGCCATCGCCGCAATCGCTGACAGGCGGCATCACTCGCCGCCCGGACCATCACAGTGTGTTGGGGGGTCAGGCTTTGGTGTGGGCTCACCGGGTTCACGCGGTTGTGTTTCTACGAATCGGACGGGGTCGAACGAGGAGATTCGCCAGGCGCCGTCGGACCCGGTCCGCGTACGGCGCGAGAGCGACGGCGACGGCTTGGGAACGAGCTCGTCGGGACCCGGGACTCGGCACCGGCATAAGAGCTGGTCAGCAAGATCGAACCGCCGCACCCGCCGACGACGAGGTGCGGTGCCGCGACCGTGACGGTGTTCCATACGCCGACCACATTGGTGTCGATGACATCGCGGAATTCCTGCGGGCTGATCGCGTCCCGCGGGTCGGGAACGCAGATTCCGGCATTTGCGATGACGACATCGAGTCGGCCCAGTTCGGCGACTGCGGCATCTGTTTCGGCGCGCAGAGTGTCGATATCGCGCACGTCGGCGATGGAGGTGATAACTCTGCCGCCCCGTTCCTTTTCCAGGCGCGCTGTTTCCTTCAGATCATCCGGGGTGGGGAGTTGCAGGGCACGCCAGGCGGGGGCCGGCCAGGTCCAAAGCAATGATGTCGGCGCCGTCACTGGCCAGCCGCGCTGCGTGCGCCCGGCCTTGGCCGCGCGCCGCACCGGTGATGAGCGCGACTTTGCCCGCTACGCGTCCTGCCATGGCGGGTTCCTTTCATGGGTTTGTTCGTGCCAGATTCCGGAGAGTTCGGCCGCCGTGGATGAACAAGAGCCCCGGGAACTCGCCCTCGATCCCGGCGGGGCGGTGAATGCGAACGGGAACATCGGGTGCTTCTGCCAGGTCGGGCACCATTCGGTTCTGTTGACCACGCGGTTGCCGGGCGGACGCTCTCCGATAGCGACGGCATCACATCGCTCTCGAGTCGGAATGCGCACGTGGTCTCCAATCACCGCCCTACGGCAGATTCGCAGCCTCGAACTCGAATGCCTGCGGCGGACTTCCGGATGGATACAGCACCATGGCCGTCCACGAAATCGTCCCGTGTCCAATTCATTTCGCTCGGTCAGTATTGCGGACCGGTCTGGTGGAAATCACTGACCAGGTGGCGCGATCTCCAGCCGACCATCGCGCCATGTGGCGCACGCCGCACCCTGTCGATGTTCCCGATTGACGTCAACCAATTAGTTGATCCACTATGTGTGGGAGGTCACACGCAGGCCTCCCGTCGTCTCAAGGAGGATGCGATGTCGACGATCGCTCAGGCCCTTGTGCCTGATCTGACCGAACCCGCAAGTTTTCAGGATGCGGTGCCATTCGGCGCCTTCGACCACATGCGAAGCCGGCCGGGCGTCTACTGGCAGGATGCGTCGATCGGCGTCGCGAAAGGCGGCTTCTGGGCCATTACGCGGTTCCAGGACATTATCGACATCGAAGCGCGACCCGACCTCTTCGGCTCCGTCCCGGGCGCGGCGTGGCCGGGCACCAACCTGCCGGTTGATCCGCAGCTCAACCCCACCGCCGACCTGTTGATGCACACGGACCCGCCCCGCCACAGCTCGGTGGTCGAGACGCTGGATCACACCGGCATGTCGAAGCGCGGGTTCTCGCTCGGGCTGGACGGTGAGCCGCAACGCGGCTGGTCCGTCGTCATCAATCAGAGTTGAAATGCCCAAGGTTACCTTCACGCAGCCAGCGGGGAACGCGTCACTGTCTCAGCCGATGTGGGCCGAACCGTGATGACTGTGGCGGTCGAGAAGCTCGTACCAGGCATGGTCGGTGACTGCAGAGGAAGTCTGCTGGGTATCGACGCCGCCGCCATCAGGCAGACGGTGGAGGAGTTCAACGCGGCGGGCGAACGGAACACCATCAACCCGTTCACGCCCCTGGATGGCATCGGCACGCGCGGCCCGTCGCCAGCCAAGAGCAACTTCGCCGCGCCCCTCAGCGAGGGGCCCTACTCGGCGGGGCCGATCGCCCTGCGCATCTGCTTCACCCACGGGGGCTCCGCGTCGACGGCTCGAGCCGCGTGCTCACCGCGGCGGGCAAGCCGATCCCCGGCCTGTACGCGGCGGAAGAGATCGCCGGCATCTTCTACAACGAGTACCTCTCGGGCAGCTCGGGCCTGCGGTCGATGACCTTCGGGCGCCTCGCGGGCAAAGCGGTCGTCAGTGACGCCGCCGTCGCGCGGACGGTCTGAGCCGTCTCGCGATGGGGCGGGTGCGAAAGCGCCCGGCCCCTCGTCTTCCCGCGGCTCACGCCGCACCACTATCTCCGGGTCGCCGCGTTGCGCGCCGGCCGGTCTCTGTAACGAAGGACAGACGATGAACGCCACCACCCTGCCGACCTCCGACCGCGCGAAAGTTCTGCGTCGTCGGTTCCTTGTCGTCGCCACGATCCTCGCGATCGCCGACGGTTTGGACGGTTCGCTCGTCGGAGTCACGCTGCCCGTGATCGTCGCGAAAGGCGAATTCGGTGTCACGCCCCAGACGGCGGGCGCCGTCGCCAGCGCCCAACTCTTCGGCATGCTCGTCGGCGCCATCGTCGCCGGCATCCTCGCCGATCGGATCGGCAAGAAGAAGGTGATGCTCGCCGCGCTCATCCTCTTCTCGGTGTTCACTCTCGCGGTGCCCATCGCCCCCGGTTTGACCTTGTTCCTCGTCTTCCGTTCCCTCGCCGGAGTCGGCATCGGCGGTATGGCCCCGACCCTCATCGCCTACGTGGCCGAGTTCTCGCTGCGCGAACGCCGCTTCGCCAACAACACGATCATGCTGGTCGGCACCGCGATCGGGGGCATGCTCGCCCCCTTGACCGGCCTGGCCCTCCTGGCAGGGCTGGGGCTGGACTTTCGCATCCTCTGGATCATGGGCGGCGTGGTCGGTCTGCTGCTCATCCCCGTCGCCGTCTCGATCATGCCCGAGTCATGGGCGTACCTGCAGACGCACGGTCAGCCCGAACGGGCGGCATCCCTCCGCGCCCGCTTCGGGCTCGGCGACCTCGACGTGCCGGCCTCGGGTGATCGGCCGCAGCTGCGCACCCTCTGCACGCGCGAGTATCGCGGACGCACCATCCTCATCGCGATCTCGGCGATGTTCGTCATCGGCTCGTGCACGGCCTTTCCCACCTGGCTGCCGCACTACCTCGTGCTGGGGGGAGTGCGGTTCAGCAACGCCCTTGCACTGTCCGCGCTGGTCTTCTTCGGAACGATCGTCGGCTGTCTCGTCGGCGGGCGGATGCAGGACCGTGGCAATCCGCGCATCGTCGTGGCGGTCTTCCTCCTCCTGACGGGTCTGGCGCTCGTCGCGATCGGCCTGGCGCTCGCCGCGCCTTTCTGGCTGATTCTCGTGCTGCTGCTGTGCTACGGCCTCGTGAACAACCCGTTCATGTTCAACGGGCTCGTGGCCAACGTGTATCCGCCACACCTGCGCGGTACGATCCTCAGCGTGGACTTCGGGGTCGGCCGTGCCGCCGCCGTCGTGGCGGGCGCCCTGGGTGGTGTCATCGCCGCCGCGAACCTGCCCCCCGCGGTGAACTTCATCCTGTGGGCCCTTCTTCCCCTGGCGGCGGCGCTCACCGTGTTCCTCATCCCGGCGTACCGGCGTCGGGACGGCTCGGAGGGGCGCCCGGCATCCACCTCCTCCGCCGACGAGACGGTCGGCGCGGTGGTCTTTCCCGGCGACCGCACCGTGGAGGTGCGGACGGTCCCCGACCCTAGTGCCCCGAAATCAACCAAGCGGTTGAAGTGGCTGTGATTGCCCAAGCCGCATCGAAGAAAGCCCGCTCGATGACGACTGCACCCACCACCGCCCCGACCCTTCTCGGAGATGGACCGGAACGGCGATACAGAATGATCATCGACGGGTCGCAGCACACAGGCCGCCGACGGCGCCGTCTTCCATTGCTCCGCCCCGATCAGTCGTCGATGGCACATCCGCAAACGGGCAGTGAGGATTTCGGGAGGTTCGCCACGGCCGCGGGCTGTCCGTCGGTGTTCTGGTTCGTCGGCGCGTATCCGCTTGACCGCTACACCGAGCAAGACCTGGCGTTGATGGCCGACGACCACCAGTTGCCGCCGGGCCTGCCCGTCAATCACTCGCCGTTCTTCGCGCCGGATCCGGAGCAGACCCTGCCCACCGCCGTCCAGGCGATCGTCGTCGCTGCCCGCTCCGAACCCGCGCACGGGTGATCCCGTCCCGAATCCCATTGCGCGGCCGGGATCTCCAGCAGCGCAACGGGATCGGGATCCCTTACTGGAATGTCACTTGGCCGTGGGCGGCGTGAAGGGCTGGTTGATGGTGGTGAAGTACTGTGCCGCGGCCAGAATGGCGACGGGCGCGGTCACGAACAGCGCACCCGCGATGGTGCCGAGGAAGCCGGTGACGGCCATACCGGCGATGCAGCCGAGCACCGCGCCCGGCAGCGCGCCGAACATCAGGCCCAGCGCGCCGCCGAGGGGAAGTCCGACCGCGCCGCCGAGCAGGCAGCCGAGGCCCGCGCCCGCGATACCGCCGACCATGGTGCCGACCGTCGCACCCATGGTGATGGTGCTGACCATGCGGGACCAGGCGGCCTGCTCACGGTCGTATTGGGACTTCCACGGCGCCTGGTCCTCGTACGGCAGCGCCACCGGCTTGTACGCGGCGTGCTCGAGGTCGAGCTGCGGGGTCAGCGTGGCCGTGTGGTCGGAGATCTCGGCCGCGATCGGAAACACGAAATCGTCCACCCGGAACGACAATTCGGTCCCGCCGAGCACGACGCCGTTGGCGGCCTTGACCTTGAAGACACCGTCCTCGACCACCATCGAACCGCCGTCGGTGCGAATGACGGTCCTCTTGTCGGTAATGGTGGAGGTGAAGTCGATCCGGTCGGGGGACGACGGCTCGGCGTTCGAGACCCCGGCCGTCAGACACAACGTGCCCGCGACCAGCGCGGCGGTAGCGGTCGATTTCCTCATCATCGGTATTCCCTTGCCTTCCAAATTCCTAAAACCCCTCGATATTTCGAGGTGGAAGCCGCGGGCGCGGCACTGTGCCGGTCGCGGTCGCACCACTATGCCGCCCAGGTTCCCGGCGACCCGAAAAACACAGAAACTCATCAAAGAATGGTTTTGCATTGCAAGAATTCACCGCCCTCGATGAAATCGACTACGAAATCGCGGCTGTCCTGCAGATCGCGCCGCGCGCGCAATGGCAGCAGATCGGGCGGGTGCTCGGCGTCGACGGCTCCACCGCCGCCCGACGCTGGGCGCGGCTGACCGAGGAGGGCCTGGTCTGGCAGAGCTGCTATCCACTGGCCGTCGACGGCATCGCGCCGCTGACCGCCATCGTCGAAATCGACTGCGCGCCGGGACGAATCGACGAGGTGTCGGCCGAGCTCGCCCTGGACGGCAATGTGATCGCCCTCGATCACACCACCGGCGCGCGGGATCTGCTGATCCGGGCGGTGTTCACCGATCAGGAGACGCTGGCCCGCTACCTGACCTTTCGGCTCGGCACGCTGGACGGCATCGTGGCGACCCGGTCCCAGGTGGCGACCGCCCGGTTCAAGGACAGCAGCCGGTGGCGGCTGGATCGCATGGGCAGCAAGTACGCTCACGCGCTGGGTCTGTCCGCCCGGCGCGCACCGGGTCACGGCTCCGTCCGCTCCGACGACATGCCGCTGGTCCGCGCACTCGGCGACGGCCCCCGCCAATCAGTCACGGCGCTGGCCGAACGGACCGGGATGAGCCCGACCACCGTCTCGCGCAGGCTGTCCCGCCTGGATGCCGACAATGCCCTGGCCTTCAGCTGCGAGGTGGCCAGATTCGCCTCGGGATGGCCACTGACCGTGACGTTCTGGGGTTCGGTACCTCTGGCGCGCATCAACGACGTCGGCGCCCGGATCGCGGGCATGCGGGAGACCCGGTCCTGCTCGGCCGCGACCGGCACCCGCAATCTCGTCTTCACCGTCTGGCTGCGCTCGATGCCGGATCTGCAGGCGTTCGAGGAACGGCTGGCCTCGGAGATCAGCGACCTGTCGATCCGCGATCGCGCGATCTCGCTGTGGCCGTTGAAGATCGGCGGCCACCTGCTCGACCCGACGGGCCGCCATATCCGCAATATCCCCATCGGCCGCTGGCAGGACCGGTCGGCGACGCTGGCGCAGCACGCCCTCGTCGAACGGCTACGCACCGCGCGGACCACCGAAACGGATTCGGCGGCGCTGATTGTCGCGGCGGTGGATATGAGCGCACGACGCCGCGATTCGACGGCGTATCTGCGTGTGACCGGCACTCGCGAGGGAATTTCCGCGATTTCGGGCGGGGCCACCGCCGAGCAGGCCGTTCCTCACTCGACTGCGGTCGCCGAGCTGCGAGAGTGGCGGCCAAGGCCGTGAGGCTGAAGTCACCACCGGCCGTCCAGTGCTGCGATCGCTGCTGACCGAGCCGGTCCAGCAGACCCGGCCAGCCATCGCGTCGCGAAATCGTGTAGCGCGCCCGTCGACGCGGCGGCCACGGTGAGGAAGAAATCGAAACGGCCGGTGACGTATTCGACCGAGAGCACGCACGGGGACGCGCAGAACCGTTCACTCAGCGCGGCAATGACGTCGGGGCGACAGCGCACGCGCAGATTTACGACCGTGGCGAGCTCCGGGGCGTAGGCGGTCATCCAGGCGACGCCGGATGCGGTGAGCTGCTGCCAACGGCGCGCGACCGCGGTGGCGTCCTGGCCGAGGGGACGCGCCGATCAAGGCCCACGGGGGGCACGGATTGATCTACAGGGCTTTGATCAAATCCAGATCCCGTTCGCTGAACGGCGTCCCGCGGTCGAAATCCTGCCCTCCCTCATTACCGCTGCCGATATCCGGCGATCCCGCGTGCGCGGCTGGCCGCCGAGCCCGTCGCGGGCACCGTGGTGGCGATCTTCCAGCCCGCC
Source organism: Nocardia sp. NPDC006982 (assembly GCF_042869435.1). Taxonomy (NCBI): domain Bacteria; kingdom Bacillati; phylum Actinomycetota; class Actinomycetes; order Mycobacteriales; family Nocardiaceae; genus Nocardia; species Nocardia sp. NPDC006982. The sequence continues at coordinate 105,634 of NZ_JBIAFV010000019.1, forward strand.
GAGGAGCGTGGCGACGGTGCGCGCCACATGCTCGACGACGGTCTGCTGGAGCGGTTTCCGCGCCCGCGCATCGTGCTCGGCCAGCATGTGAATCCGTTGCCCGCGGGCCTGATCGTGAGCAAGGGCGGGCCGATCATGGCGGCCTGCGATATGATCCGCGTGGTGCTCGACGGCGTCGGCCAAGGCTCCAGCCCGCATCTGTCCGTGGACCCGCTGACCTTGGCGGCATCGCTGTTGCTGCGGTTGCGGTCCATGACCGCCCGGTAGACGGCCCGGCCCGGCTCGCCCGTGCTGAATGTCGGTGCGCTGCACGGCGGCACGCGCTCCAACATCATTCCGGATTCCGCCGAAGTGCTGACTGATGACACTGCGCACCTTTCCGACAGCTCGCGCGCGATGATGCTCGACGGCATCGAACGCCTGGTCGCCGCCGAGGCGGCGGCGGCCGGATCCCCGGAGCAGTCGCTGGTCGAGATCGCCATGGGATACCCGGTGGTTCATACTGCCCTACCTTTCAGATGTGCCCCCGGTCGTCCGGAAGGATCGGGGTGTGCAGGCGGGGCAGGGATGGCTTTCATGCATGCTGCCCTCGATGGCTCAGGAGGCTCGGCCCCCTGCCCCGCACCCTTGTTCCGACCGCTGATTAGGCACTGCGGCCCATCGCTGTGTAGGGCGTTGCCGGCGGAGCGGGGGCGCACCGCACGCCCGCCGAAACGAGTGAGGGTTACATGGCAGTTTGTCGTGGGAATCGACGTCGCCAAGGAGTTCCACTGGGTCGCGATCGTCGTCGCCGAAACCGGGAAAGTCGTTGTCTCCCAACGGGTCGACAACGATCCGGACAGTATCGAAGATTGATCGGCCGACTGCGCGATCCGGGCGCCGACCACGCTACGGTCACCGTCGGGATCGACCTGATGGGCGGGATCGCGAGTCTTGACCGCGATGCTGCTCCGACCGGCGACGGCTTGTCCGTCGCCGGGGTGCGCTCAACGACGCGACGCGGCACCGCTGATCAGTGGGCGCTCCGGGTGCGTGCGGATCCGCCGTCGTCGGTAGCGTCGGTCGTGTTCGCGCAGGCGCACGGGATCGGGCCGAGCCTGCGAATGAGTTCGTCCACGAAGACGGCATAGCGGTCGTGGAACGCGGACTCGCCCGGGGAGCTGCCTGTCATCATCCGCACGAGATGCGGTACCACGGCAGGGCTAATGGAGAGAAACAGGACGAGCAGTGCGACGAACTCGGGGTCGAGACTCGAATCCATCTCGCCCCGCCCCTGCGCGCGCACCACCGTCCGCACAGCTTCACCGAGGCTCCGCGTCCGTTCTGCTTCGCGGATAGCATGTCCGTCGTCTGCGAGGCCCTCGTGCACCAGCAGGCGCACCCAGGGATCTTGCGGATGCGAGCGAGACCACTCAGTAGTTGTGCGCGCCCACTCGGCAAACGAATACGATCGGAGGTCCGCCCACAACGCCTGCGTGTAGGTGATCATCTCATCCATGACCGCTTCGCCGAGCTTGTCTTTGCTCTCGAAGTAGTAATAGACGAGCGACTTGTTGCAGCCGACACGTTTCGCCACGTCCTCGACGTTGACCGCCTGGAGCCCGCGAAGACTGAACTCCTGCAGCGCCGCTTCGAGAATCTCCTTGCGACGGCTCTCACCGCGAGGACGACGAGCGGAGGCTGTCATATGAGTGGCATCCCTGCGGGTCTCGGTGCGGAGCGGGTGACGTTTCAATCTACACCCCGATCAACGAGGTGCCGCGGCCGATCATACGGCAGCCGGGCTGAGCAGCGACTTCAACGGAACCTCCGATCGGACCAGGAGGTCCGGGTCGACGGCGATGCCGCTTGCGATGAGACGTTTGGCGGCCGCGAAGTCGGCAACGAAGCCCACGAGGTCAGCTGCGATCAACCGGCCGTTCCGAAGATAGAAGACGCCGAGTCGGCGTGGATCCTCGAGATCGCGGCTCACCACGGTATCCGCGGTCGCTGACATCCCGACGGACTGCAGCTTGAGGCCGAACTGATCCGACCAGAACCACGGCAGGGCTGTGAGCGGAGTCGACGTCCCGAGAATGTTCTGAGCGACGGTTCGGGCATGCTCCGAGGCATTCGGCGCCGATTCGAGCCGACGCAACCCGCCATGCTGCGGGCACGGATACCGTGCGACATCGCCGACGGCGTAAATGCCAGGCATCGATGTGCGTAGGTATTCGTCCACGACGATCCCATTGTCGACCTCGATGCCGATCTGTTCTGCGAGTTCAGTGCGCGGGACAACCCCGATGCCGACCAGAAGAAAATCGGCCTCGATGGTGCGTCCATCGGTGAGCATCACAGCGGAGACGTCGCCTGCGACGTCGATTCCGTAGCCTCCAATGCGCGCCCCTGTGATCACTTCCACCCCTTCCTCGCGGTGTAACCGCTGGAAGAACTCCGACACCGGCTCGGATGTAACACGCGCGAGTACGCGATCCGCCGCCTCGATGACAGTGACCTCGGCTCCGGCCTGTTTCGCGGCCGATGCGATCTCGAGCCCGATGTACCCGCCACCGATGATTGCGATCCGAACACCTGGGGTGAGCCGATTGCGAAGCACCGCTGCGTCGTTCATTGTCCGCAGATAGAGCACGTTGCTCGCCTGCGCGAGGGAATCGTCGACGAGCAGCCGTGCACGTGAACCGGTCGCGAGCACGAGGGCGCCGAACGGGATGTGCTGCCCGTCGGCGAGAACGACGGTCCTTTTCGAAGTGTCCACCGTTGCGGCCGAGACCCCCGTGCGGAGATGGATACGCTCGCGCTCGTAGAAGTCGGTGCCACGCAAGGTGAGCTCGGCCGGCTCGGCCGTTCCGGCCAGGAAGGCCTTCGAAAGCGGCGGGCGGAAGTAGGGCGCGCCGGCCTCCTCGCCTATGACGGTGATCCCTCCGTCGTGGCCAGCCATGCGCAATGCCGCTGCGGTCTCTACCCCCGCCTGGCCGGCGCCGATGATGACAACGTCTGGACTTCGGGACTCAATGGTCATTACTGCGTCTCCGGAATGTGCACCACGATGCCGTCCGTCTCGGCGGTGCAGCGGATCTGGCACGACAGCCGACTGAATTCGGTGGGCTCGACTGCTGTCACTTCGAGCATGTCCGTCTCTTCGGGGCCGCAACCTCCGACAACGGGCATCCATGTCTCATCCACGAAGACATGGCAGGTGGCGCACGACAACTCGCCGCCGCACTCGCCGACAATGCCGGAAATCAAGTTGCTCAGAGCGGTCTGCATGACCGTGGACCCCTCATCGGCTGACACCACGCGGCGCTCCCCGCCCGGCAGCACGAATTCGACAGTAGGCATGATCCGTGGACCTCCTTGTCCTTGCCGGTCGCGGATCGACCCGGCAGTCGTAATTAACTCATGAGTCAAGGAGGAAGTTCAAGTCTTGCCACTACATAGACGTTTCTTGCGCGATAACTGACTCAACTGTTGAATTTTGGGTGATCGGTGTCATAGCATGCGCCTGCGGCCATCGCGTCCTGCGATCAGCATCGCCTGCAAGGAGGCAGCAATGAACGATCTAAGAAACTCGGTCACCGTCATCACGGGCGGCGGAAGGGGCCTCGGACTCGGGCTCGGGTTGGAAGCGGCGAAGCGCGGGTCGCGGGTGCTCATCGCCGAGCGATCCGACGCGAGCGACGCCGTCGAACGAATCCGCTCCGCCGGAGGAGAGGCGGAATGGTTCCGGGTCGACGTCGCCGATCGCGATGAAGTCACCCGTCTGGCCGCCTTCGCGCGCGAGCGTTTCGGTGCGGTGAACATCGTCGTGAACAATGCCGCGAGCGGCAACCCCGCAGGCGCGATCACCGACATCGCTGCCGACGAACTCCGCCAGATCATCGACGTGAACGTGCTCGGGTACGTGTGGATGATCCAGGCCTTCGCCGAAGACCTGCGCCGGAGCGCCGCGAGCGACCGCCCGGCCTACATCCTCAATGTCGGGTCAGAGCATTCGTTGGGGGTTCCTCCCCACGTGGCGCCAATCAGCGCTTACACGCTGAGCAAGCAGGCAGAGTTTGCGATCAGCGAGGTGACACGTCGCGACCTCGAGGGTGACGGAGTCGCCGTTTCGACGCTCGCCCCCAGCTGGGTGCACACCGAGCAGATACGCGATCTCATCGCGGCATCCCCCGACTTCGCATCGGCCGTCACGCCATATCTACAGGAGACGGCCGACGTTGCGAGGATCGCGTTCGACGGGCTGTTGGCTGGCCGCGAGCTGATCGTCACCAATCCTGCGTCCGTCGATTTCGCCCGACGCCGTGCCGAGCGCATCATCGCGGACGCTATGGAAGCGAAGCAGTTGGACGAGCAGACGGCATGGGTGCACGACGGATCGGGTGACATCAGCAAGTGCCCCGTCGCGCCCAACCTCCCTAACCTCTAACTGCGGCACGTAGGTCACGCCGATTGCACGTTCAGTTCACTACTGACGAAGCCGCGGATGCGGTGTCGGCCTACTTTCCGCATCGGCGGCGCCCCCACAGTTTGGATGGGCTCCCGCGAGACTCACGGGAGCCTCGATATGCTCCTTCTTCAGAATGTGAACGATGCGTGGACTTTGTGGGAATCTCCGCGGTACGCGGATAGGTATGTGCGTACGTTCGACGGCTGGCGGTTCAGTGAACGTATTATTCAACTTCGGTAGCTGCCCTAAGCTATCTCGTTATGCCGTTTGCGGTACAGGCCGATGAGTGCAGTGTGAATACCCATGGCTTCTTCGATATGCGTACTTTAGACGATGACGTGCAGATCAGAATTTGGCTGGGAGGTATGGCCCTCGATTTCCGTGCCACACGCTCGGCAGCCCTGGCATTTTGCGCCGACTGGGCGTACAAACGTTCGGAAGAGATCGAGGTTGTGACTGAGTCGTCCTGTGATCTCGGTACTCTCCCGCGTTTGCCGTGCGAACAGTTGTTCTGTAATTCGGGAACAACCGGTGAACGCAAGCGCGGCGGAGCCTCGGAAATCCTTCTTTGAGGCGGTTCGAGGCTATCTGCGTATGAATGGCGGGGGTGATCTCGAGAGGGTGGAGGACACGGGTATGAAACATCGTGGGAACACTCGGTCGGACAACGCTGTCCCGGAGTCGCCGGACGTCGTTGTGGAAGAACGAAGGCGAGAAATACTGAACTACTTCGGCGTGTGCCCCGAATGTGGCTACACGGCAACTGCTTTCATCGTGGCGAGATACGACGCGAGCGGTCGGGTCACGGTGACTACCGTCGGCTCCTGTGCGCTGCCGTGCGGGTGGTCGGGGCCCGCCACAATAACGAAGATGACCGAGCTGTCCGAGGCCGACGTCTAGGTACGCGCTCTTCTTCGTGACGGTTTCGAAGGGGTGGCGTGACGAATTTTAGTTTGTGTCGCGTGCAATCAATGTGGTCTCCGCTTCGCGTCGAGGAACATGATCTGCGCGACCAGCCTGCGGGCGGTGAGTTTCGCTTCGTCGGCGGGTAGCGTTAGTGCTGATTCATGAGCGGTCGGTGCGGGTACGTCCACTATCCAGGCTGGGTAAACAGCGTGTGCTGCGAGCGCCGTTTACCCCTGGATGCAGATAGCCGTTGCGGCACGCTGCCGAACCTGGAGTTCCGAGCGTATTCAGCCACTGGATTACGGAATCATCGGTGCTCCGCCAGGGTATCTCGGCAGGAGCAGTTTCCGTCACGGCGTTGGCAGTGACTCTTGAACGTTCCGAGAAACCGATGGGAAAGTTTCTGCGTTCCGGCGACTCATGTGTGTCGATGAGATATGGTGATCCCGGTCATAAGACTGGTCCGGCGCGAATTTCTAGCGAGATGGCCTTTCATCGCCTCTCGTTGCGCCGTGACTTTCAAACAATATCGAGGCCGATGACGTGCCGCATGATGTCACGCGCAGCCATTCAAGATCAGGAGCTCGGCAATGCTTGTCCGTAAACTATCCGTTGTGTGCCTGGCGGTGGGGGTTGTCCTCGTTCTGGCAGCGGCCATCATCAGGTTCGCGGTGCTGCCAGGATTGATGAAGCTGCCCGCTGATCTTGATCAATCGCAGAAATATGAGGGCACGATGCAAGCGGTTGATCCTGCCGCTTTCGCGGCCAACGACCTCGCACATCTGTTGACTCCGGAAATGCCTATCACGGCGGATCGCTCCTTACGGGTCGACACTGTCGATGGCGACACGGCAATCGTCACCAGCAAGGCGCTGATGAAGCTTCCCGACGGCTCCAAGCAGTCGGATGTCCACACATACGCAATCAGTCGAGTGGACTATACCCCCGTAAATATCAGTCAAGGACAAGCAAGCGGTCTGGTGTCCGGCGACGACAGAGCAACCTTCGAACAGCATGAGGGGGTAGTGCTCGGTTGGCCCATGAATCCGCCGAAAGACGGTACCACTCTTTATGATCCGGTTACTCGGACTGCGCAGCCAGCGAAGTTCATCGCCGAGACAAAGCTCGAAGGGCGGGATGTCTACGAATACCGGGTTGATGCGGGAGGGCCAATCGCGAGCCCTGTCATTCTCGGTCAGTTCAAAAGCTTTCCCAGCCAGCTGCCGAAGGCTGCTGTCGCTGCCCTTCTGCAGGCAGGCGTAGTGCCCGAGCCTTCTCGCGAAGCGCTTTCCGCCGGCCTGTCGTCAGTTCCGGAAATGGTGGATGTTCACTTTACCAGCAAGAACGTCGTAGACGTGGCAGTAGATCGACGGTTCGGTGCACCGCTCAAGGCGGTTCAGACGCAAAGGATGTACGCATCGATTCCTGTCGACGGGAAGGATGTCCCTGTACTCCCACTTTCGACAGTCAAATTGCATACCGCTGATTCGGAGGTCGCTTCTGCCGCCCACACCCTTGGCAAAAACGCACTTGTGCTCTCACTCTTGAGAGTGTGGGGCCCAATCTCGATGTTGGTGATAGGCGTCGCCCTCGTCGCCATCGGGTTGTTCCGATGGCGAAAGGTGTCCTCAGGCAACGCATCTCGTTGATACCTGGCGAGGGGTTGGTGGCGACGCTGGTGGTGTTGCGAATCGCAGTCGGGATCCGGACGCGCCGACGGTCGCTGCTGTCCGTGCCGACATGACCGTACAACGGCTCCGGCGGTGCGCACGTACGGCAAGCCCGTATCGCCGATCAGCCCGGGCAACCACGAGGTTGTCCGGGCTGATCACTGTGCGAGGGCCCTATGGAGATTGCGGCTCGACCGGTGTGGGAAAGGTCCTGCTGTAGAAGGCATCTCAGCGTGTTCTGCGGACCTCGATGGAACTCGCGGCAACGCTCTTTTCGTGGTGTTCGCCGACGCCGACCTCGATGCAGCGGTCGACGGGGCGATGGCAGCCGAGATGCGCAACAACGGTGAGGCATGCACCGTGGTTCGGGTATCTCGCTCGGGTACCCTGTGGGCGCCACCGGCACGTTTTCGAGCGCGTAGGTTCCTGGTCGAGCTGATCGGAGCCGGAGCGGAGAGCCGTCGCCTGCCCCGACTCCGTTCAGCTGTCGGTTGGATCGTTTTGCGAGGCTTGCGGTTTTCTCCAGAATGCCGCCAATTGTGCTGCCGCGCCGACAAGTCCGAGTGTGGCTGCAGTGGCCGCGGCGCGTCTACCGCCCCAGCGCCGATCCCAGCCTGTCAGATGATCGACGCTCCACCGGCCGGGTCCGATTCCGGCCAAAGCAACGGAAGCGGTCGCCAAGTTGGCAACATACTCCCAGCCCTCCGCGGTGATGAAGAAACCGTTGGGCAGGTGTACCGAGCGTGCGGCGACGGCCATCGTACCGACCGCGGCGGCAGCGGCGAGCGGTGTGCCTGCCCCTGCGACGAGCGCTGCTCCGGCGCCGATTTCGACCGCGGCACTGGCTTTCGCCTGCAACTGAGGTTGCCGGAACCCGATCGACCCGAACCAGCCGGCGGTGCCGTTCAAACTGCGCCCGTGCTTCACTCCGTGAGCGATCAGTGTCCCGCCGATCACGCCTCGCAGGAGAAGGGACGCGATTGCCGCACCCCGTCGGTCATGCGTTTCGTGGTTGTTCATTGGCCTCTCTTTCTATTGTCGTATTAGTAAGGCACTGGCCGGCAGCGAGTGTGCCGTTCGTCGGTGTTTCATCAGGGTGAACGTGCCGCGATTCGTTCGTCCGGCTTCGGCTCTACCAGGAAGAAATCGGCTCGGGACGGCTCAAAGGACGGCCACGAGACGTCCAACGACCTCGCCGCGCTCGAGGCGTTCGAGTCCGGCGCCGATATCATCGAAGCCGATGCGCTCGACCAGAGGGGCGACCTTGCCTTCGGCGACAAGGGCTAGGAAACCGGCCAGATCGTCGCGGGTGCCGATGATCGAACCCACGTACTCGAGCTGTTTGAGCAGAACGTCGAGCAGCTCGACGGTGGCGGTGGGCTTGCCGATTCCGACTTGCACCACGCGCCCGCCCGGGCGGATCGCTTTGAAGGCATCAGTGGTGGTGTCCATACCTGCGAAGTCGATGATGACGTCGAGTTGCCTGTCGGTGAAGTCGGTAATCGTGGTCGAGCAGGCCGATACGCCTTGTTCTGCCGCAACGGGAAACAGAGACTGCTTGATGTCGGCGGCATACACCTCGGCTCCTGCCCCGGAAGCGATGCGTGCGCCGATCATGCCGAGTCCGCCGAGCCCGATTATTCCCACCTTCATATTCGCTTCGACTCGCGCCTGCGTCAGCACTGCGTGATAGGAGGTGAGGCCTGCGTCGGTGGCGAGCGCGGCCACCGCGTCATCGACCGCATCCGGTACCGCGACCAATTCGTCCGGGCGTGCGATGACCTGCGCGGCGTAACCCCCGTTGCGACTGATGCCGGGGCCGGTCGGGTCGGAGATGACCGCGACGCGATCGCCGACATTCCATCCGGTGACGGTGGCGCCGAGGCGCGCGATGGTCCCGCTGATCTCGTGTCCCAGCGTGATCGGAGTGAAGGGGGGTCGCATGCCGTGCCCCTGCAGGATGCCGACGTCGGTATGGCACAGGCCTGCCGCCCGGACATCGATGAGTATTTCATCGGCACCTGGCTCGGGACTGAGGACGTCACTCAGGGTCAGTCCTACGTCTACGGATGTGAAGCGCCATGCCTTCATGTCCTCCTCTTTCTGTCACTAATGACTCCAAAGCGCGCCGAGCGTGTCAGGGCGCTGATCCGAAGCTCCGCAGTCGAATTGGCGTCCTCACGTCGAATCGAGACGATCTCCGTGCCGGACATTGCCATTGCGGCAGGGGTGAGCCGGCAGAGCTTTTACCGTCATTTCGCGGATCGCGACAGCGCGATCGGTGCGGCATCGTGGCGTCGTTTCGTGGTTGGCTCGGAAGCATGGACAGTGACGATCCAATGGTTCGGTTGGACCGTCCGATGCGGTATGTCATCGAGCATGGCCAGTTGCATCGCAATGTCTATCCGAGCGCCGCATCTCAGATCGCCGCTGCCGAGGCGGAGTGATGGAGTCGATCACGCGCTGGGCCGATGGTCGCGAGTCCGAAACCGCAGACCGAGCGGGGTCCTGCGCTGGTCCGCGTGCCCTCGGAGATGTTGGCCGAATCGGCCGAAACGTGAACTCGCGTCGTCGACCACAGGTGTACTCAGAGCGCGGCCTCGCGGCGGTCCGCATCTGTGTACGAACCGTCTCGGGTCGTAGTAGTCGCGCCAGTGTGTGATCTTGCCATCGCGGACCTCCAATACGCCCGTCACCGGCAGCGAGACCCAGGTGTTGCCGATGAGGAAGCGGTCGGTGCGCTCGGCGAATACCGTGCCGCCGTCGGCCTGGGCGACGCGATGCACGAGCCACTCGATTTGTGTACTGCCATCGCATTGGCCGCGGCGCACAGCTCCAGTACGGTCGCGATGGCGTCCATCGTTGCTCCTATGTTCCGGTGATATCGAGAACGAGAACCTGCGCGCTGCCGGGATCGGATCCGACTGCGATGTCGCCGACGGTCAGTGCCGGCTCCCCGCCCAGGAACTTCGGGTAGATGACATTGATGTCGGCAGGATTCGCCGCAGGCAGCTTCTCGCCGTCGATGGTCAGGCGCTGAGGGGGGGCCGCCGACGGGGAAGACAAAAACCTCCTTAGCGATCGGATTGGTCGCGAAGACCGTTCCGCGGCGAGTGACAGCGGCACCGTCACAGATCCCCAGATCTCGGACGAACGGCTCCGGCAGCCGACCAGCAGCGAAATCCGCTGCTTCCAAACGGATTACCGCACCATTGAGCGGATCGTGGTAGGACGAGGTCACCGCCCAGGCACTGCCGTCGACGGGGGATGCGGCCACACCGTTGAACCATCCCTCCCATTCGACAGCCTGTACCGCACCGGCCGCTGCGGCGCTGTCCTCGAGCAGGCCGTCGATGCTTTCCCGGGGAATGCGGTAGACGCAGGACGGCACCGGTGGTGGTACCGCGGTCTCGGGGTTGGTGTTCGGGTTATCGGCAAGATAGATGTCACCGTTCGGGGCGACCGCTATGCCGTTGGGCATCTCGACGTGGTGTCCGACAGCGTCGGCGAAGGGCGACCCTGCCCACAGCGCGATCCGCCCGCGCGGCTCGCCGGTCATGGGATCGAAGGCGTAGATCTGCTGTCGCGCTTCCTCATCGGTCCCCAGCGGGGCGTCGACATCGACGGCAAACGGTTTGCCTCCGCAGGCCGTCAGGCCGGTACCGGCCGGCCAGCGGTCGGTACCGTTTCGATAGACCTCGGTACCCAGGGTGCCGGTCAGATTGTCCACCAGCCGGCGTTCGGTGACCGTGATCCGGCCTTGTTCATCGATCCGGGCCCTCGTGATGAATGCTTGCCCGGCGAGATATACGAGGCTTCGACCCGCGCGGTGATGCGGGTTGCCCATCACCATGGCGCAGTTGCCGAAGATCAAGGTCTCGCCGTCGTCGAGCAACTCTGCGCTCTCCGGATTTGTGGCGCCGGTGACTCGGCCCAGAATCCGGGTTTCCCGTGCTGAAGCTTCGATCATGTGGTGACTCCTCTCTTCCTTCACAGTGAAGTTGTGGCTCGGTCAGTGGACCGCGCCCACGTTGCTTACGCCGGTGGCCGCAGCCCGGGGAAGGCGGATGCGGACTGGACCAGACTTCGGACCGGAACTGTCGAGTCGGCCAGCAGGTCCGGATCAACCACAGCGCCGACCGAGACGAGTTTTCGCGCTGCGGCGAAGTCGGCGGGACGATTCACGACGTCCGCGGCGATGAGGACGTTGCGCCGTAGATAGAAGACGGTGATGGCTCGGCTGTCGCTCGAGCCTCGACGCACGATCGCGCGGTCGTGGCCACCGGACAGCCCGACCACTTGAAGTTTGAGATCGTATTGGTCGGACCAGAACCACGGTGGCGCCTCATAACGGCGTCGGGTGCCGCTGATGTGCGCTGCGACGATCCGCGCCTGTTCGAGCGCATTCGGCACGGACTCCAAACGGCGCATGCCGCCGCGGGTCGGGTCGGGATGCCGCGCGACGTCGCCGACCGCGTAGATGTCGGGGTCGGATGTCCGCATGGCCGGATCGACGACGATGCCGTCGTCGACCGCGAGGCCGGCGTGGGTTGCCAATTCGATTCGGGGGGCCAGGCCGACGCCGACCAAGACGAAATCGGTGGCGATGCGAGTGCCGTCGAGCAGGCGAATCGCGGTGACGTCGCCGGAGTCGGAAGTATCGAAATCCGCCACCTGCGCGTTCACGATGATCTCGACGCCTTCGGCGCGATGAACCTGTTCGAAGAACTCGGACATCGCGGGTGCCGTCACCCGGCCCAGGACTCTTTCCGCAGCCTCCAAGACGGTAACTTGCACGCCCTTCGAGCGGGCCACAGCCGCGAATTCGAGTCCGATATACCCGCCGCCGACGATAGCGGCACGGGCTCCCGACACGAGGTGCGTCCGCAGCCGGTCGGCGTCCTCCAAGGTGCGCAGCGTATGCACGTTGCGGGCGCGCATCCCATCGAAACCTGTCAGGGGCCTCGGGGTTCCGCCTGTTGCGAGTACCAGCTTGTCGTATCGAATTCGCTCGCGGTCGGCCAGGACGACTTCTGTCCGGGCGGAGTCGATAGCGTCGACATGCGTCGAGGTCCGCACTTCGATCCGTTGCTGCTCGTAGCTCGCGGCGCGGCGGATCAGCAGATCTTCGGAGCCGATTTCCCCCAGCAGATATGCCTTCGATAGCGGCGGCCGCGAATACGGCAACGAACGTTCTTCTCCGATCATCGAAATTTCGCCCGGGTAGCCGGCCATCCGCAGCGCTGCGGCCGTATCCGAACCTGCCTGTCCGGTACCGACGATGACGACCCTTCCCGAGCCCGGGTTGCTCGCAGTGCTCGTCACTGCTCGTCCGGAATGTGTACGACGATGCCGTCGGATCCGGCATTGCACTTCAGCTGGCACGACAGCCTGCTGAAAGAAGTGGGCTCTGCTGTCGTGACTTCGAGCATGTCGACTTCGTTGTCGGATTTCGACGGAAGCCGATCCGACCACGTCTCGTCGACATAGACATGGCATGTGGCACAGGACAGTGATCCGCCGCATTCACCGAGGATCCCGGGGACCAGGTTGCCGACTGCGGTCTCCATGACACTGGTGCCGTCGTCGGCCTCGATCTCGCGGCGCTCGCCACCAGGCAATACATAGACAACCACTGGCACTTGTCGGCCTCCACTTCCTTGCGTTTCTCGGTCTCCCATGTTCCGGGTGTGCTCGATATTAGTACACTCTTCTCGGGTAGGGACAGGCCCAAGTTCGAAGATTTCCCGGGGTCGGGGCGCGGCGTAGGTGCTTCGGCGTCGTTGATGTGTGGTGCGGCGCCGGTTTTGTCGCGCATTCCGCCCTGTACTGCGCTCTGCAGGTGCAGTACGTGCTGCCGTCTCTCGGGGCCGAATATACGGCACTGCAAGGGGTTTGGGTTAGGTGCGCTCCCCGGTCGCAATGGCGGCAATCGACACGCGCGTCGTCGCGTTGGCTGATGTGGCCGTTCCAAGCCCCGAATGTCGATGCGGGAGGCGCTTGTGTTCGATGTGCCGAAAGAGGCGGTGTAGCACGACTCTGGTCGGCAACCTGGCTCTCGGAACGGGGATTAAGTACACTTAAAATATGTCGCATGGGTTATCGGGGCTCGTCGTCTCCGAGGTTCCGGAATGGTTCGCGCGATCGGTGCGGGAAGCGAGGAAGGAACAGAGCATCGAGGTCGACGGCGTCTCGATCGCGTTGCGCTGGTGGGGACGTCCCGGCGCACCAGGGGTGGTTCTGGTCCACGGCGGCGCAGCACACAGCCGTTGGTGGGACCACATAGCGCCGATGCTCGGTGATTACCGGGTTGTCGCGATCGACTTGTCCGGGCACGGCCGCAGTGGCCGACGAGACTTGTACAGTGTGCGGTCCTGGACGGCGGAATTAGTGGCTGTCTGCGGTTTGCCGGAGATAGGCCCGCGCCCGGTCGTCATCGCCCACAGCATGGGCGGTTGGGTGAGTCTGAACGCGGGCGCGGAGGCCGGCGATCTGCTCGGCGGGGTCATCGTGATCGATTCTCCTGTGCGCGAGCGTAGCCCGGAAGAGATGGAAGCTTCGAGCCGACGAGCATTCGGGCCACTGCGGACCTATCCGGATCCGGAGACCGCGCTCGGGCATTTCCGGACGGTTCCCGAGCAGCCGAATTCGTTGCCGTTCGTGGTCGACCACATCGCACGCCATTCGCTCGTTCGTACGGAGGCCGGTTGGCAGTGGCGATTCGATCCGAAGATTTTCGGCAACGCGAAGCCTCGGCCAGAGATGCTTCGACGCGTCGGCACCCGGGTAGCACTCTTGCGTGCGGAGCACGGTTTGCTGACCCGTACCATCAGCGACGACATGTACGAGTTGCTCGGCAGACGCGCGCCGGTGGTGGAGATCCCCGAAGCTGGCCATCATCCGATGCTGGATCAGCCGCTTTCGCTCATCACCGCGTTGCGTGCGCTTCTGGCCGACTGGGGACACTCCGAGGCGTGCAGCGCAAGCCGGTGATGTGCTCGCCGCCATCGCGGTGAAAGTCGAGGCCGGCCTTGTCGAGCGTGTCCGCGGTTCGAGTCGCCGCATCGTCGGGTACCGGTGGTGTGGTTTCCGGGAAATTAGCCCGCCACACCGGCGTATGCTGGTTATTTGCCAGTGCTGAACCGGTGCGGAAGGCGATCCTCGATGCAGAGCAGGCGCGGGCGATGAGTCTCCCGCGATATGCGCCGATGTTGGCTTCGCCGGGCGTCTTGCAGTCGTTCAGATTTCCGGCAGTGACGTCGAGCTCAGGTCGTTCATGGAGGACACTGACGAACCCGCTCAGTGAACGGTTCCGTCGCTCTCGAATGCAGCGTGGTGTTCAGACCTTGTGCGGCTCGCTCGCGCGCAGCATGTCCTCGCGTTCGACGACCTTGACCCGCTCGCGGCCCTCGGGCTCGCCAAGCGAGCGCTCGTGGGCGTCGAGGCGGTACCAGCCGGCCCAGGTGGTGAACGGAATGCCCTTGTCCTCGAGGAACTTCGTCACGGCCTCGGGATCGGGTTCGGCAGCCGGGGTGAAGGAGGCGGCGTCGTCGAGCAGGCAGGCGATGGTCTCGTTGGCATCGCCCTTGGTGTGGCCGATCAGGCCGACCGGACCGCGCTTGATCCAGCCGGTGACGTAGGTCTGCGGCAGATAGCGCGCGGCGCCGTCGGCGCCCTCGTCGACCAGGACGCGCCCGGCCTCGTTGGGCACGGTGCCGGCCTGGTCGTCGAACGGCAGCTGCGGGATGTTCTGCGACAGGTAGCCGACGGCGCGGTACACGGCCTGGACGTCCCAGTCCTTGTAGGTTCCGGTGCCCTTGACGTTGCCGGTGCCGTCCAGGTTGGTGCGCTCGGTGCGCAGGCCGACCACCTTGCCGTTCTCGCCGATCAGCTCGGCCGGGGATTCGAAGAAGTGCAGGAACAGCTTGTGCGGGCGGTCGCCGACATCGCGGATGGCCCACTGCTCGAGGGTGTTGCAGACCATGTCGACCTGCTTGGAGTGGCGGCGCGCGGCCTCCGAGCCCTCGTCGTAGTCGATGTCCTCGGGATCGACGATCACCTCGATGGTCGGCGAGTGGTCGAGTTCGCGCAGTTCCAGCGGGGTGAACTTGGCCTGCGCGGGACCGCGGCGGCCGAAGACGTGCACCTCGAGCGCCTTGTTGTTGCGCAGGCCCTCGTAGACGTTCGGCGGAATCTCGGTCGGCAGCAGTTCGTCGCCGGTCTTGGCGAGTACGCGTGCCACGTCGAGCGCCACATTGCCCACACCCAGGACGGCGACCTTCTCCGCGTCCAGCGGCCAGGTGCGCGGCACGTCCGGGTGGCCGTCGTACCAGGAGACGAAGTCGGCGGCGCCATAGCTGCCGTCCAGATCGATACCCGGGACGCCCAGGGCGCGGTCGGCGTTGGCGCCGGTGGAGAAGATCACCGCGTCATAAAAGCGCCGTAGCGTCGCCAAATCGATGTCGCTGCCGTAGTCGATATTGCCGAGCAGGCGGACCTGCGGCTTGTCGAGCACCTTGTGCAGGGCGGTGATGATGCCCTTGATGCGCGGGTGGTCGGGGGCGACGCCGTAGCGGATCAGACCGAACGGGGCCGGCATGCGCTCGTAGAGGTCGATACTCGCCTCGACATCGGACTTCATCAGCGCGTCGGCGGCGTAGATTCCGGCCGGTCCGGCACCGACGATCGCGATGCGCAGTGGGCGGTCCATCGGTTTCTCCTCGCATGGCATAGACCCGACTCGCAAAAGCGGCGGTGAGTCCTGGTCGTGTTCGTAGGTGCAATGTGACAGCCCCGCTGCCGATAGAAAAGTATCCTATTTACCGAGAAGGGGTCAATCTGGTAAGCGTCGCTGGTTTCGTGCGATGGGTAACGTTGAGTCGGTCGGCTCCTTGTGCCTGGCTGGAGCGGCGTTGCGCGACTCGCGTCTGATCGATTCTGTCATTGACGTCTTCTTGCCGTCTGTGCGCCGGTGCGTCGCTGGACCTGTGAAAACTGTTTCAAACCAGGCAGTTTCAGGCGGCTGGAGCGTTGTCGATGCTCGCTTCGTCCGGTGGTGGATCACGGTCGGGCTCGAGCGAGACGGGCTGACTCGCTCGCAGAAGAGTGGATGTTGACACCACTTAAGAGTGTACTTAATACTGTAGCCAAGCGCGGGTATCGGCACAGCGGCCGAAGATCCCGGCGGGAAGGCGAAACCTTGTGACCAGTCAGGCAATTCTCGAATGGGGTTGTTACGTTCCGGCGCGTCGTCTCGACGGCGGGTCGGTGGCGGCGGTACTCGGTCGTCCGGGCCCGAAGGCAATCCGTTCGGTGTCCGCATACGACGAGGACACCATCACGATGGGTGTCGAGGCGGCGAGGGCCGCACTGGCACGCTCCGCAGATATCGACGTAGCGCGCCTCTTCTTCTCCACATCCATGCCTCCGTATCTGGTGAAAAGCTGTGCGGGGACCGTGCACGCGGCATTGGGCCTTCCGCGGACCTGTAGTGCGATCGATGCCGCCGGCGCCACCCGATCAGGAATATCGGCCCTGATCACCGCCCTGGATTCCCACCGCATGACCCTGCTGGTGGCGTCCGATATGCGGGTAGAGCCGGTCGGATCACCGCGCGAACTTTCAGGTGGCGACGCCTCTGTCGCGATGGTCGTCGGTCCGGCGGAAAGCGATCGTGCCAGGGCGGAGGTTCTCGCCGCCGCCAGCCACACCGTTGAGGTGCTCGACCGGTGGCAATTACCGTTCGAGCGTTTCGGCGTGTGTGCCGACGAGCGGTCCACCGAAGCGTTGCTCGCGTCGGCGGCGATCGGCGCGGCCGAAGAAGTTGCCGATCGAGCTGGATTCGAATTCGCCGACATCACTCGGGTGGTAGTGGCGGCCGAGCATTCGCGGGTAGCCGCACTGGTTTCGCGGGCACTCGGCGTCGGCGTTGTCGCCGGGGTGCCGGGTTTGGGTGCGGCCGGCGCTGCCCACGCGCAGCTGTTGCTGGTCGATGCGTTGGAAAACGTCGCGGCTGGTGACGTGGTCCTGTTGCTGGCAGTGTCCGACGGCGCGGACGCGCTGCTCGTACGTAAGGGGTCGTTGCCCGACAGTGCACCCACGTTGCGCCAATTGGTCTCGGACACCGAAGAAGTCGGATATCCGGAGTATCTGCGCTGGCGCAATCTCATCGAACAGGACCGCGGAAGGCGACCCGCGCTCCCGGCTCCCGCGCCGGCCCCCACATCCCGTTCCACCGGTTGGAAGTACGCGCTGCACGCGGGGCGGTGCGGTGAGTGCGATACGCCCGCCCTTCCGGCTACGGTCGTCTGCCGGGCGTGTGGTGCCACCGGTGCGATGGCTACCTATCCGATCGCCGATGAGCCGGCTGTCGTCGTGAGCGCCACGACCGACTGGCTGGCATGGACGCCGGTACCTCCGCTGAAGACCGCTGTCGTGCGGTTCCGCTCCGGCGGCGAATTGCGCTGCGAGTTGGCCGATGTCGCGGACGGCGAGGTGGCGCCGGGCACGCCGGTCCGGATGACGTTTCGGGTGCTGCGGACTACAGAAGGCGTGCACAACTACTTCTGGAAGGCCGCTCCTCTTCGCGCGGCCACGGGCACGATTCGAAACGCCACCGGCCTCGATGCCGTGTCGGCCGGAGCTCAGGGAGAGAACCGATGACGGGCGTACGCGACAAAACCGCGATCGTCGGAATGGGCTGCACCGCATTCGGTGACCACTACAACCGCAGCGTCGAGGATCTGATCGTCGAGGCGGCCCGAGGCGCACTGGAATCCGCGGGCATGTCGGTCGACGATGTGGATGCATTCTGGGTCGGGACTACGCGCGCCGGCAACAGCGGGATGCTGTTGTCCAAGGCGCTCAAATTGCGGTACAAGCCGGTTACACGCGTCGAGAACTATTGCGCCACAGGCTCGGAAGCCCTGCGTGCGGCATGTTACGCGGTAGCCAGCGGTGCCTGCCGGGTTGCGATGGCGGTCGGTGTCGAAAAGCTGAAGGATTCGCCGTATTCCGGACTGGTTCCCAGCGGAGTGTTCGACGACGGCACCGCGATGGACACCACCGCACCGGCGCTGTTCAGCGCCCTGGTTCCGGCGTATCAGGAAAAGTTCGGCATAGACGACGAAACCATGCGCGAAACCATGACCCATATCGCGTGGAAGAACCATCGCAACGGTTCGTCCAATCCACGTGCGCAGTTCAAGAAGGCTGTTGCGCCGGAGGTTATCTCGTCTTCCGCGGTCGTAGCGGGGAAATTGCGGATATTCGACTGCTCGGGAATGTCCGACGGCGCGGCAGCAGCGATCGTGGTTTCAGCCGACTATGCCGAAGAGATCTCCAGCGATCCGATCTATGTCAAGGCGCTGTCTCTGGCGGCCGGCCCCGGCGGCGGCAGCACCCAGCCCGATGTCGATCTGACGAGTTTCCCCGAAGTTCGGGCATCGGCCGAAATGGCTTACCAGGAGGCCGGTATCACCGATCCGGCGAAGCAACTCGCACTGGCCGAGGTACATGACTGTTTTACGCCGACCGAGCTGGTTCTGATGGAGGATCTCGGCTTCTCTACGCCCGGAAAAGGCTGGCGTGATGTCCTCGACGGTCGTTTCGATGCCGATGGTGAATTGCCGGTCAATCCCGACGGCGGCCTCAAAGCGTTCGGCCATCCGGTGGGTGCGTCCGGGCTCCGCATGGTGTACGAGGCATGGCTGCAGTTGCGAAATGCAGCGGGGGAGCGGCAATTGCCGGGCATCGGGCGCGGCACCTCCCGCACTCTGGCGTTGACTCATAACCTCGGTGGCCCGCCAGGCGATTGCGTGTCTTTCATTGCCGTTGTCGGATCGGAGCGATCGGAATGACCGCCGACGGAACTCTCGTCCTGCCGGATACGACGGTGGTGGACAAGGAACTTCGTACGGCCGCCGCGGCCGGCGAAGCGGGTGCGCTGCGCGACGCGGTGCGCAACTGGGCCGAACACTGTGTGCCCGAGCAGTGGCTTTCGGCGGCTCTGGCCAACGACCTCGATCGTCTGCATCGGGTCCGAAGCCCGCAGGATTACCGAGCTTGGTATCCGGTGTTGGGGCGATCGGGCCTCGTCGTTGCCGCGTGGCCGGAGCGGTTCGGGGGACTGGGCCTGTCTCCGGAGTTGGTCCATGTGGTGCAGGCCGAATTGAGACGGTATCGGCTGACCACGTTGAACATCATCGGCATTGCCCTGGCGGCGCCGACCCTACTCGAATTCGGTACCGACGAACAGTGCGAGAGGCTGCTTCCGGCGATCGCAACGAATGCCGAGACCTGGTGTCAGTTGTTCAGCGAGCCGGGCGCCGGGTCCGATCTCGCGGGCCTGGCGACTCGTGCCACGCAGTCGGGCGAGCGCTGGACCGTCAACGGGCAGAAGGTGTGGAGCAGTTTCGCCAGTGATGCCGCGCGTGGCATTCTGCTGGCCCGAACCGATCCCTCCGTACCCAAACATCAGGGCATCACCGCCTTTGCCCTGGACCTGCGCCAACCCGGCGTCACTGTGCGTCCGCTTCGCAAGATCAGCGGTGATGCCGAATTCAGTGAGGTGTTCTTCGAACAGGCGATAGTTTCGGACGCCGATCGAATCGGCCACATCGGGCAGGGCTGGGAGGTTGCTCGTCGCGTTCTGAAGCATGAGCGGGCGATGCTTTCCGGCGCTGGTTCCGGGCTGCGTGAGCGCACCAGCGGGTCGTCGATCGACCGGCTGGTGGGCCTCGCCTGCGCGGGACCGGCGGGGCGACGGGTGATCGACGACCCGGTGCAGGCCGACATCGTCGCACGACTCTACGTCGAGAATCTCGCCGTGCGGACGACCAATGCGCGCAATCGCGAATCCGGCGGGCGCGCAATCGATCCCGCACTCATGAAAGTGATGTCTTCCGAGCACAACCAGCGCCTCCAGATGGGCACGGTCGACGTGTTCGGAGCACGAGCCCTGGCTCACGCCGAGGACGACGAGGAGGCCGGCCGGCTGGTTTTCGGCTTCCTGAGAAGCAGGGGCGACACCATCGGTGGAGGCACCTCCGAAGTGCATCGCAACTATGTGGCCGAGCGAACCCTGGGCATGCCCAAGGATCCGTTCAGCGACAAGTCGATCCCGTGGCGTGAGATCAAGCGCGGCCCATAGCGGCGGACGCCGAATGCTCTCGTCGACTCACAGCGAAAGGCTGAAAGGCAGACACATGGAAACCAGTTCCGCTCCGGACCGCGAGCTCTGGGACCCGGCGGTGCAGACTGTGCCGGAGGAGCAGCTGCGCAAACGCGCGCTCGAAGGTATTGCCCAGGAATGGGATCGGGTGTGGGACGACCAGCTGGCGTTCTACCGCGCCCGGTACGAGGAAGCCGGCCTGAGCAAGGGCGATGTCCCGGACCTGGCGGATATCCCGCGTACCACCAAGGACCATCTGCGGGCAGACGAAGCTGGTAATGCTCCATGGGGCACTCATCGCAGCGTGACTGTCGAGCGCGCCCTACGAGTCGGAATGTCCACGGGCACAACGGGAAGTCCTTTTGTCACCTTCTTCACCGCGCACGATCTGACCGAGATGCTCGCTATCCGGGTCCCGTATCTGTGGCGGGTCGGCATGCGACCGCACGGGCGGTTCGCACACAGTTGGCCGATGGGTCTGTACCCGTCGGCTGTACTCGGCGGTCGTGATTACGCCGAGTTGTCGATCATGGAGATTCCGACTGGGCCGCCCGTGTCGGACCAGGTGGCTGCCGACCACATCAAGGTCTGGCAACGGCTGCGGCCGACGGGCTATATGCTCACGGGTTCCCAACTGCAGACCTATGACCGCGTGGCGCGGGAGATAGGCGTCGACCTCTCGGACTTGTTCGAGGGATGCACGCTACTGCTGAGTGAAGCCGTGTGCCAGTTCGAAGGGCCGCGACAGCGGATCGAGGAAGCCTACGGCGTCCGACTGCACAACCTGAGCGGTGCTTCCGAACTGCCCGGCTTCACCAGCAGCGACTGCCGGTTCCATACGGGCTTGCACGCCTCCCCGAACCATCACTTGATTCAGGTGTGTGACCCGGAGACGGGGCGTGAGGTGGCGCCCGGCGAGCGGGGACACCTGGTGGTTTCGGCCTTCGGCATGGACGCCTTCGCGCTGCGCTATGACCTGGAGGATTTCGTCAGCGTCAGTGACGAGCCGTGCCCCTGCGGTGAGACCGGTCCTCGGTACACGTTCTGGGGTCGCGGGGCCGACGCGGCGACTGTCGCCGGGAAACGGATCCTGCCGATCGACGTGCATCTGGCACTGGACGAGCTCGGTTCGCCGGAGTTCCGGATGGTCCCTGGCGAGAGCGATGTGCTGAAGGTGCGGGTGGAAGCCGACAGTGGCGAGAGCTCGATACGCGAACTCCTCGAGTCCGCTTGCGGTGTTCGTGCCGACGTTGCTCTCGAGCCGGTGGGCAGCTTCCCGCGATCGTCTTTCAAGCCTCGAAGGATCGATGCGTGATGGCGGACGATAACGAACTGACCGGACCATGGTCCACGGTGACCGTGGAAGTCGATGGGCCCGTAGCCGTGGTCAGCCTCAACCGGCCCGATCGGTTGAACGCATTGTCGCCCACGATGCAACGGGAGCTGGATCGGATCTGGCAAGCGATCGACGCCGATGCGGCGATACGGGTGGCGGTCGTGACCGGAACCGGCGACCGGGCGTTCTGCTCTGGTGCCGACGTGTCCACCGTCGCCGACGTCTCACGCAACCGCACCAGCGATTACGACGCCGAGAACCGCTTCACCCCGTTGCAGGTCGGGATGCGCAAACCCAGCATCGCGGCTGTGAACGGCACCTGCGCCGGAGCTGGACTGCATTTCGTCAGCGATTGCGATTTTGCGATCGCGGCCGACTCGGCGACGTTCGTGGACCCCCATGTCAACGTCGGTCAGGTGTCGGCGCTCGAGCCGATCGGGCTCGCGCGGCACATGCCGCTGGCGGCGGTCATGCGGATGGTGCTCTTGGGTCGGCACGAAAGAATCAGTGCGCGTAAAGCTTTGGAACTCGGCATGATCACCGAGGTCGTGGAGGGCGGCGGGGTCAAGGATCGCGCGATCGAGTTGGCGCATCTGGTGGCGACCGGCAGCCCGGCCGCGATCGCGGTCAGTCGCCAGGCGGTCTACGAATCCCTGTCCCTGTCCTACCGCGAAGCGATGCGACGAGGGTTCGTGCTCTTGCGGGCACATGCCGATCATCATGGCGACGCGCAGGAAGGCCCGCGGGCCTTCATGGAGAAGCGCGAGCCCAACTGGGAATAGCACGGACGTGTGGCGCCGCCGCGCGCTATCCGAGTTCCATACGACAGCAGCCGACAGGTGAGAAGAAGATGCCGATTGCGAATTCACTGACATTGGGCGATGTTTCACGCGAACACCGCCGCAGCCGACCTGGGTTTCCCGCGGTCGTCGATGTCGATGTTCGCCTTACCTACCGTGAATTCGACATTCGCGTGAACCAACTCGTGTCTGCCTTGACCGAGCAAGGGCTGACACCGGGTGATGTGATCGTGTGGTTCGGGCAGAATTCGTTTCGCCTGCTCGAACTTCTTGTCGCGGCGGCGAAGGCCGGCTGGATCGTGGTTCCGGTCAACTGGCGGGAAAGTGCCACCAGGCTGACCGCTGTCGTGGAGCAGTGCGCGCCGCGGGTAGTGGTGTGGCAGGAGACCGAAATCGGCGCTCTCGCAAGTGAAGTCCGCTCCGCGACCGCACCGGATATCAGGTGGGTCTGCCATGATCGAGAGGGCGCCGATTCCTACGAGACCCTGCTGGCGTCCGGTACGGATGTCGACGACGGCGCGGTGCGCGACATGTCCGAGCACGTGCTCGCGATTTATACCGCGGGCAGTGACGACAATGGACCGGCCGCCGCGCTGATCGATCACCTGGCGATTTTGGTCGAAAATCTCACCATCGCCCGAATCAGTGAACTGTCCGATTCCACCGTGTTCTTGAACTCCGGACCGCTGTTTCACCTCGGGACGCTCGTCTCGACCTTGGCGACGTTCCACCTGGGTGGAAAGAACGTTTTCGTGCGGCGAGTCGACCCCGCCGAATTGTGTCGAGTGATCGACATGGAACGCTGCAACCGGGCCTTCCTGATGGCGCCGACCGTGGCCGAGATCCGCGAAATCGCCTCTCGTACAGCGGTAGATCTCTCCTGCCTCTGGCCGCGATCAGCGCAGGGGGAGTGGTCGACGATCACCCCCAGCTTGAACCCCACGACCCACCGCAGCGGCTCCTACGGCCAAACCGAGGTGATGGGACTGGCAACCTTCGGCGGATTGGGAGAGGTGGCGATATCCCCGTTCGGGCGTCCGCTTCCCACCGTCCAGATCGTCGTGTTGCGACCGGACGGCACGGAGGCCGATATCGGCGAGACCGGAGAGCTGGCCTTCCGCGGGCCGACCGTGAGTCGGCGTTTTCTGGGTCGGGACGAGCTGATCGAACGCCGCGAGTTCGACGGCTGGTTGATGTCGGGAGATCTCGGACTACGTGAGTCCGATGGATCCATCCGGTTCGTCGCGCCGAAGGGACGGCTGATCAAATCAGCATCCGAGAACATCCACCCCGCCGAGGTGGAACGTTGCCTGGCGGCGCATCCGGCGATCGCGGACGTGTGTGTCATCGGCGTTCCGGACCGGGATTGGGGCCAGTCGGTCAAGGCGCTGGTGGTGGTCGAGCCGGGCGAGACGGTCGATGCCGATGAGGTCATCGGCTTCTGCCGCCGGAATCTCGCCTCGTACAAGAAGCCTCGCTTCGTCCAGTTTGTCGACGCGATTCCGCGCACAGGGCCTGGACAGATCGATCGAGCGGCGGCCGACGCTCTCGGCGGCGGAGGAGGCTATCCGGGCGAAATCTCCGGCAGTGCGCGCCGGCTCGCGCCGGCGGGCCGGTCGGAATCCCGTGGCTGAGCAGGCAATACGTATTCGGATCGGCCGGAGTTCGTCCGAGCCGACCATGACAGGAGCGTGAACATGATTGGTTTCGAAGTACCGGAGACGATTCTTCCGGTGCGTCGCAAGGTAGCCGACTTCCTCGAGGAACACGTCTACCCGGTCGAAGGCTTGCTCACCTCGGGCGGCGAGGCGGCGCGAGAGGTCTTGCTCGAACTCGAGCAGAAGGCCAGGGCCGACGGGTTGTGGGCTTTGGGACATCCCGCCCATCTCGGCGGCGGCGGACTGTCGATGCGCGAGTACACCTATGTGAACGAGGTGATCGGTCGTTCGGAGCCCGCGACCCAGGTCTTCGGCACGACCACCTTGCAGACGGTGCTGATGCTGGACCCGGTGTGCACCGAGGAACAGCGCGAACAGTGGGTGTTGCCGTCGGTGGCGGGAGAGCTTCGGCTCGCCTTCGCGATGACCGAGCCAGGGATCAGCAGCTCGGATCCGACGCAGTTCACGACCACTGCCAGGCTCGACAACGGCGAATGGGTGATCTCCGGACGGAAATGGTTCATCAGCGCCGCGGATCGCTCCGCAGCGACGATCGTGATGTGCCGGACGGAGCCGGATGCGCCGGCGCATGAGGCATTCAGCATGATCATCGTGCCTCGCGACACCCCGGGTTTCCGAATCGTGCGGGACATCCACGTGATGGGGCTGCGCGGCGTCATGTCCGGCCATTTCGAGATCGAATTCGACGAAGTTCGCGTTCCTGCCACAAATCTGATCGGTGAGCGCGGAGCCGGATTCACGTTGGCGCAGCGCAGGCTCGGGCCGGGGCGCATTTTCCATTGCATGCGGTGGCTCGGCGCTGCCCAACGTGCCTTCGACTACCTCTGCCAGCGAGCCAACGACCGCACGCTGAAGGACAAACCGCTGGCCGAGCGCCAATTGATCCAGAAGTTCGTCTTCGATTCGTACCAGGAGATCAGCGCTTCGCGACTCCAGGTCTTGGACGCCGCGGCGAAGGTGGATGCGGGCCAGCAGGCGAGGGTGGAGCTCAGCTCCGTCAAGGTCGGTTGTGCCGCAACAGTTTCCAACGTCTTGGATCGCGCCATGCAGGTGTGGGGTGCGGAGGGCATGTCGGATCTGCTGCCGCTCGAAGCGATGTACCGTGAAGCCCGTTTCGGACGGATCGTGGACGGGCCGGACGAGACCCACGTCGAGCGAGTCGCCCGCACGATTCTGCGCGCCTACCGCGACGGTGAAGGGTGGGATTTCGGTGAGCGCTGAACAATCCAAGTCAGAGGACACGCAGCTCGGCGGCGATGAGGTGGCCGGGCTCCGTGACGTGCTGGCCGACCACCCCAACGGGCCGATCGACCTTGTGTCGGTACGACCCATCTCCACAGGCGCATCGAACAAGATGTTCCGCATCGAGACCGACGCCGGTCCGATGGTTTTGAGAATGCCTCCGCAACAACGCATTTCGTCCCGGGCCAATGACATGAGCCGGGAATGGCGGTTGTTGTGTGCCCTGGAGCGGACCGATATCCCGCACGCGCGCCCGATTCTGCAGGGTGATGAGAATTCGCCGCTGGGTTCGCCGTTCCTGCTGATGGAATACGTCCAGGGTTTCAACCTTCGATGGGACACTCCCCGGCCACCGGCGGAGGTTCGTGACCTGGCGTTTGCCACTGTAGGGGTCTTGGCCGACATTTCGGCGGTGCCGTGGGACGGCATCGGGTTGAGCGACTTCGGTAAGCCGGACGGTTTCCTCGAACGCCAGGTGGATCGATGGACCGGGCAGTTGGACAGCTACCGGGTTCGCCACCTGGAAGGTCTGGAGGAGCTGACCGGATGGCTGGCAGACAACCGGCCGTCTGGCAATCGCGTCGGTCTCATGCACGGGGATTTCACTTTCATGAACGTGATGGCCTCCGAAGACCGCACTGTCGCCGCAGTCGTCGACTGGGAGCAGGCGACTATCGGAGATCCGATGATGGACCTGGGCTGGTGGATCGGACTGTGGGCGGAAGCCGACGAGCAGCCCGCCGCAGTGGCTCCCGGTGGGCATTGGGTGACGCAACTGCCCGGCATGCCCACTCGTGCCGAAATCGTCGCCCGCTATGGCGAACTCACCGGCTGTGACGTGTCAGCCGTCGACTACTACCAAGCCTTGGCGTTGTTCAAATTGGCGGTGGTGCTCGAAGGGCATTACGCCAGGTGGTCGTCGGGTAAATCTCGCAACCCACATCACGGCGACTTCGAGTGGCTCGTCCCGCAGCTGGTCGGCACAGCTCTCGACGCGGCACACGGCAAGCGTTGAGCGCGCAGCGGAGGAGAGCAGATGGACTTCAGTGAGCGGTTGCGCCGAGTCGTCCGGCTCGATCCGGCGGCGACGGCGATTCACGCCGATGAGAAGTGGGATACCTGGGCTGACATCACCGCGATGGGAGACAGTCTCGACAAGGTCCTGAAGGACCTGCCGGACGACGCGGCGATCGGATTGCTGGCAGCGAACGATGCTGCGGTCATTGAAGCGCTCTTGGCCCTGTTCATGGCCGGGCGGGCCGTCGTGACGTTTGATCCCATGCAACCGGCGACGGTCCTGGCGGAGGAGATCGCCGAGTTGCGGCCGGTCGCGGTCATCGGTGTCTCCGCACATATCGCCGGGCTCGCCGAAGGACCGGACCTCGCCGCCGCCGGTGTGCGGGTTCTGACTGCGGTGCGAGGCCCGGGCGCGCATATCGACACGTCCCGCGACGCGGAGCCGGGCGCGAATTGTTGTGTATTGCCGACCGGTACCGCGATCAGTCTCAAGACCAGTGGGACGACGGGGCCGCCCAAGCGCATCGAACTCGGGTACTCGAATCTGTCGGCCTCGCTCGACGCGGTCACACGGCACCACGGCGGTGGCGCATCCTCGGACGAGGTGGCACTGCGGCCAGGCGTCACGATCCAAACTTTGGCACTGGCGCACACCAGTGCGCTGCAATCAGTGCTGACCGCGGTCTGCGGCGGCCGGCGGCTCGCGCTGTTACCACGGTTCGAGCCCATGGCATGGGGACGTGCCGTGCGAGACCACGGTGTGGTGACCACCGGACTTCCTCCGGCCGCGATTCAAATGGTGCTCGACGCCGAGGTGCCCAAGGAGTGGCTGTCTTCGCTGAAGGCCGTGCGCGCCGGTTCGGCTCCGTTGAGCACGGGTACCGCACTTGCGTTCGAGGACCGATACGGAGTTCCGGTGCTTCAAGCCTACGGCGCCACGGAATTTCAAGGTTTGGCCAGCTGGACCCTGCGTGATCATCGAACTCTGCGCAATGCCAAGGCCGGGGCAGTCGGTCGGATCCATCCGGGTGTCGAAGTCCGGGTCGTGAGTGAGAAGGACGACTCGATTCTTCCGGTGGGCGAGGCCGGTGTTCTCGAGGTGCGCACCGCCCAGGCGGCAAAGGGACGTGTGGGTGAGTGGATTCGAACGAGCGATCTCGCCCGCACCGACGAGGACGGCTTCCTCTGGATTCTCGGCCGCGTGGACGGTGCGATCAACCGCGGCGGGTTCAAGATCGACCGCGCGGAGGTTGTGGAGACCTTGCTCGACCACCCGGCGGTAACCGACGCCGCGGTCGTGCCGGCTCCGGACGTTCGTCTCGGCCAGGTGCCGGTCGCGGTGGTCGAGTCCGGTCCGGCTACTGCGACGCGGCCGACCGAGAGCGAGTTGCGGGATTGGGTTCGCAACCGGCTCGAAGCGTACAAGGTGCCGGTGCAGATCGCGGTCGTCGACCGGATCCCGCTGGGTCCCGCCATGAAACCGGATCGACAGGCGATTCTGCGCCTGCTGGGCCGAAACGACCATCAACCCACATAAAAGAGTATACTCAATCTGGCTGCGTTCTGCGACCTGCTCATATAGGCGTTTCGATCGTCTTCGCGGCGAGGTTCGAAGGAGTTGTCCCATGCCGAAGTTCGCCTTCACAGACGAGCAACAGCTGCTCGGTGAAACTGTGCGCGACCTGCTCGACACGGTTGCCCCGATCGAGGAAGTGCGCTGTCTCGACGGCGACGCGACCGGCTACACGGCCGTGAACTGGCGCCGTATCGCGGTCGACCTCGGGCTCGCGGGCCTGTTGGTGCCGGAGTCCTCCGGAGGCGTCGGCGGCACATTGACCGATGCAGCTGTGGTGCTCGAGGAGATGGGTGCGGCGCTGTACAACGGACCGTTCCTGGCTTCTTCTGTGCTGGCGCCATTGGTGCTCGGCTGCGCGGATCAGGACGTGGACGATCTCTTGGCCTCGGTTGCCGAGGGAGCGGTGTTCGCGACGACCTCACTCCACGACGGCCCACTCGTCGATGACTGGTCGGTCGGAGTCACCGCCGACCTCACCGGCGAGGGCTGGCGGCTGTGCGGTGAGGCTACCGGGGTATTACACGGCTGGGCCGCGACTCGGCTGCTCGTGGTGGCTCGTGCGGCCGGCGGGCTCGGCGTGTGGGCCATCGAGACCGATCATCCTGGCCACAGTGCTACGCCGCTCGCCACCTTGGACTTGACTCGCGCACAAAGTAGTCATGTTCTGCGAGAGGTTCCCGGGCGCATGGTGGTCGCACCGGATCCCGAGGCATCGGCGCTGCGACGGGCTGCGCTTCTGGCTGCGGTGGCGGTGACCGCCGAGCAGGTCGGTGGAGCGCGCAGATTGCTCGATCGGTCCGTCCGGCATGTGGTCGACCGCTACCAGTTCGGTCGCTCGCTGGGATCGTTCCAAGCGATCAAGCATCGCTGCGTCGATATGGCTGCTCTGGTGGAAGGGTCGACCTCGTTGTCGCGCAATGCGTTCGCGGCGGTCGCGACGGAGGGCGCGGCGCTAGCCGGAGCGGTCGACCCGGCCGAAGACGTGCACATCGCGGGACCGGCTGCAGCCTCCTACTGCTCCGAGTCGTATCTGCAGTGCGCCGGCTGGGCGTTGCAACTACACGGTGGCACCGGAATGGCGTGGGAACACGACTCGCACCTCTATTTGCGCCGCGCGAAAGTGCTCGATCGGCTGTTCGGGACACCGGTGGACCATCGTCGGATGCTGATCAGTGCCTTCGATCTTGCCTCATAGCCCAGCAAATAATACTTCTCGACAGGAGCAAGCCCGTGCGGGCAGCACGTTGCGAAAAATACGGCACTCCCGACGTGGTCTCGGTTCAGACCGTTCCCGAGCCGGTGGCCGGCCCGGGTCACGTACTGGTCGACGTTGCCGCGGCCGCGGTCAATTATCCGGACGTCCTGTTCATCGCAGACAAGTACCAAGTCTCGATGCCCTTGCCCTACATACCTGGCGGGGAGTTCGCGGGCACCGTTCGTGCGATCGGTTCGGGCGTATCTGGTCTCCGAGTCGGTGACCGAGTGATGGGATCGGCGAAATCGGGCGGCGCGTTCGCCGAGCGCATCGCAGTGCCTGCCGACGTGCTGACGCCGGTCCCCGCTGGGTTGGCGATGGTCGAGGCCGCCGCGTTCCCCGTGGTGTATACCACTGCATACCACGCTCTGGTCACCGTCGGCCGTGTGCAGCGCGGAGACTGGGTGGTCGTTCTCGGCGCCGCAGGTGGTGTCGGGACCGCGACAGTGGACATCGCCACCCGGCTGGGCGCGCGAGTGATTGCCTGCGCTTCTTCGTCGCAGCGTCTCCAGGTGGCGAAGTCGATGGGCGCGGCCGAGGGAATTGCCTACGGTAGTGAGGATCTGAAGGATCGGATCAAACAGATCACCGGTGGTGGGGCGACACTGGTGATCGATCCGGTGGGTGGCGGATATTCCGAACAAGCGCTGCGAGCGCTGGCGCCGGGGGGTGTATTCGTCACTGTCGGATTCGCCGCCGGTGAGATACCGCGGATTCCGCTGAATTTGGTGCTGCTCAAGGACATTACGATCAGGGGGCTCGAATTGAGAACGCTGCCTGCGCGGCATCCGGAGGCGGTAGCAGCTGCGGGGGTGGCGCTGGCAGAGCTGGTCGGTAAGGGGATGAAACCACACGTGTCGCGTGTGTACCCCCTCGAACGCGTGGTGGAAGCGCTGGAACGGGTTGCCGGCCAGGAATCGACCGGAAAGGTTGTCGTGGCTATCGATCCGGCTGTCTGACGGGGCCGGCCGGACTCATCGTGGTTCGGCCCGCATCTCGACCGCCGCGGCGAAGTCGCGCAGATCCTCGACCGCCGTACGCGACGATCGCCAGGGCGTGACGACGAGCCGATCTACGCCCGCGGCCGCCCACGCTGTCAGGTCGTCCGGACCACGGACCTCGCCGCCGACGGTGATTTCGAACGGCTCTGCCTGTCGACCGGCTTCCTGTCGCAGGGTACGCAACCGGTCGACCTTCGCGGCGGTATCCGCGACCGTGGCTCCGCCCATACCCATCCATCCGTCCCCGATGCGCGCGGCGCGAGCCAGAGCCCGGCCGGATTCGCCCCCCACAAAAATCGGAATACCGTTGGGCTGAACAGGTTTCGGAGCGAAGCCGACCGAGGGGAAAGCCCAGTGAGCCCCGATGTGCTCGATGCGGTCCTCGCGCCACAATCGCCGGCACACCTGGATCGCTTCCTCGAGCCGCGTTGCACGCTCGGACGGCGGCACGCCCGCCGCCTGCCATTCGGTAGTCAGCCAGCCGGCTCCGACACCGAGAACCGTCCGACCGCCACAAACCTGATCGAGGGTGGCGGCGGCACGGGCCGAGACGAAAGGATGACGCAGGCCGAGCAGATACACGTAGGTTCCCAGCTTCACGCGTTCGGTGATTCCGGCCAGGTATGTGCAGTAGCCGAGCGCGTCGTACAGTGGCGTGTCCGGCGCGACCAGGCGCGATTCATCGGAACCGTGTAGCAGGCCCGCAGCGTGTGCTGGTGCGACCAGATGATCCGACACGAAGACCGCGTCGAAGCCGAGTTCGTCGGCAACGAGCGCGGCATCGCGCCAGGATTTCGGGTTCAGCCGCCCAAGTGTTATCGCCAAACGTGGTGTCACAGCGACGGATTCAATCCGCCGGCGACGGTGAGTATTTCGCCGGAGATATTGCGAGCGCCGGTGCCGACAAGGAACATGACCGCATCCGCGATGTCTCCGGGTTCGTTCGGGCGCCCTAGCGGATTACGTGTTCGCCACTGCTCAGCGGTGGGAAACCCGGGCAGATCCGCCGCGTGCGTGACGGTGCCGCCGGGCGCCACGATATTCACAGTGATACCTGATGGTCCGACTTGAGCTGCGACGGAGCGGGTCAGCGCTACCAGGCCAGCCTTCGCCGCCGCATAATGTGCGTGTAGCGGCGATCCGGCCCAACTGGTTGATCCGATGTTCACGATGCGCCCGCCCCCCGATTCTGTCAGCACGGGGATGGCCAGCTGCATGCAGTGGAACGCCGAGTCGCGGTTCGCCTGCATCGTTCGGTGCCATTGGTCGACGGTGATCGAGAGAAACGGATTGTCGACCGGTCCTTTGATACCGCCGGCGACATTCACCAGCACGTCCATACGACCGAAGCGCTCGGCCGCCGCATTGATGACGGCTGCGGCCTCGGTGCGTGCGCTCACGTCCGCGGCCACCGCAACCGCCTCGGCTCCGGCTTCGCGCGCGCTCGCCTGGGCGGCCTCGACCCCGCTGTCGCGGCGATCGTTGACGACGAGCCGATATCCCGCGGCCGCGAGTCGTTCGACAATGGCGGTGCCCATCATCCCGCCCGCGGCGGTGACCACGGCCACGGGTATCGGCTCGTCGGTCAATGGCTTTCAGCCCTTTCCAGAACGGCGGACGTAATGTCACCAGTCTCATCCGTCAAGATGAGATCGGCTGCCTTCTCTGCGATCATGATCACCGGTGCGTTGGTGTTACCACTGGTCAGCGTTGGCATGACCGACGCATCGGCGACGCGGAGTCCGGCTACCCCGTTGACGCGCAGCGACGGGTCCACGACGGCCTCGTGATCGCTGCCCATCCGGCAAGTTCCGGACGCGTGCTGGCCACCGTAGGATCGCGCCCTGATAGCGGCCAGAATCTCCTCGTCGGACTCTACCGCCGCACCAGGCGACGTTTCCTTCTCGACGTATTTGGCGAATGCCGGCTGTCGGGCGATCTCGCGCGCCGCGCGTACAGCAGCCACCATGTCTGCGCAGTCGTCGGGATTTCCGTACAACTGGTAGCTGATTGCCGGTGGATCCGCAGGATCGGCCGAGCGCAAGGTCACCGATCCGCGGTTGCGCGGATGCACCGCGCAGACGAGAGCACGCGCGACAGAGTGGTCGGCGAGCTTCATCTTGTGCATGTCATGGCCGCTGCCGGAGGTCTTGCCGGCCTGCGTCATATCGAAGGGACCGAACATGATCTGGAAGTCCGTTCGGTCGGACCCCGGTTGGAACGAACCGAATACCAGCGCCTGCGCAGCCGTGGAAGTCGCCGCGCCACGGCCGCGGAACACGAGATCGGCACCGTGCCGAATGAATCCGCCCACGGTGAGCTCGTCGTTGAGGCTGGGAATGGTGACGTCGAACGAAACCGGGGTACAGGTGTGCTCCATCAAATTTCTGCCGACACCGGAACGGTCGGCGACGACATCGATCCCGAGGCCGGAAAGTTCGTCGGCGGGTCCGATACCGGATCGCAGAAGCAGTGCGGGCGAACCGATCGCTCCGGCCGCCAGGACCACTTCCCGGGCGCATCGCACATGAACGGTTCTGCCCTTGCGGCGCACCAGGATTCCGGTGACCCGGCCGTTTTCCACGGTAAGTCGCAGCGCCTGGGTTCGCGACCACAATGTGAAGTTGGACCGTCGCCGGGCCCGAGCCAGGTAACCGTCGGAGGTGCTCCAGCGCAGGCCGCGTCGCTGCGAGAGCTGAACCTGCGCGGCCCCCAATTGCTCCGCGCCGTTGTAGTCGTCGTTGAAACGATGGCCCGCCTGCGTCGCCGCGGAGATGAACGCCTCGTTCAGTGCATGCCGGACGCGCGATTTGGAGACGTACTGCGGCCCGGATTTGCCGCGAAATGCATTTGCCGCACCCTCATAGGTCTCCGCGCGCCGGAAGTACGGGAGGACGTCGCGGTAGCCCCATCCTGTCGCGCCGGCCTTTTCCCACGCCTCGTAGTCGGCGGCGGAGCCGCGGACCCAGATCATGCCGTTGACCGTGCTGCCGCCGCCGGTAGCTCGCCCGCCGGACCATATGTCGGCCCTGCCACCGATGGAGGGATCAGGCTGTCCGACGTAGCGCCAATCGAACTTTTTGGGCATCCGGTACAAGCCGACGGGCAGCCGTACCCGCGCATTGAATGTCACCAGCGGGCCCGCCTCGATAGTCAGGACACGATTGTTCGGTACCTCGGATAATCGATCCGAGAGCACACAGCCGGCGGAGCCCGCGCCGACGACGATGTAGTCCCATTCCTTGCTTGCTTCGGTGCCGCCTCGGCGCCAGCTCCTCATGTTGTTCATTCCTGTCGGGGGAGTTCTCGAATTGGACTGTCCACGTGTGTCATTCGCTCGCGCGCGGATCGTTGACCGTGCGGTATTCGAGGTACTCCTCGATACCTTCCGCGCCGAACTCGCGGCCCAGGCCACTGGCCTTGACGCCGCCGAACGGTGCGGCCGGGTTGTTCACGTATCCGTTGATGGTGAAGGTGCCGGAGTCCACACGCCGTGCGACATCGGCCGCGCGCTCGGGACTCGTGGTGAACACGGCGCCGTGCAAGCCGTACTCGGTGTCGTTGGCGATGGCAACTGCCTCGTCGTCGCCGCCGTCGAACGGAATGATCGACAGAACGGGACCGAAGATCTCCTCTTGGGCGATCCTCATATCGTTTCGGACATCGGTGAAGATCGTCGGTTCGACGTAGAAGCCCTTCGCACGGTCGGCGGGACGGCCGCCACCGTACGCGAGAGTCGCTTCGGAGCGACCGATTTCGATGTAGTTCTCCACCCGTTCACGCTGCTCTGCGCTGACGAGCGGACCGATCTGGGTAGCCGGATCCATCGGATCACCGATGACCATGCTCTTGGCGGCGGTGATCATCGCGTCGACGACTTCGTCGTAACGCGAGCGATGAACGACGAGTCGAGTCAGTGCGGTGCACGCTTGTCCGGTGTTGTAGAAGGCGCCGGCAACCATGGTGGGCACCAGTACCGACAGGTCTGCATCGTCCAGCGCGATCGCCGCTGATTTGCCGCCGAGTTCCAGGCTGACGCTCTTGAGTTGCTCGCCGCAGACCGCAGCGATCTTTCGCCCGGCGTCGGTGCTGCCCGTGAAACTCACCTTGTCGACACCGCGATGGGCTACGAGGTGAGCGCCGGCCTCGCGGCCGGCGGGAACGACGCTGAGCACCCCAGGCGGGAGGTCCAGTTCCGCGGCAGCCTCGGCGAGCAGGTAGCCACTCAACGGGGTGTTGTCGGCGGGTTTCGCGATCACCGAACAACCGGCGAGCAGCGCAGGCACGACCTTGATCACGGAGAGGAAGAAGGGGCCGTTCCACGGCGAAATAGCAGCCGCGACACCGACACCGTCTCTGCGGACCGTCGCCGGGCCCGACGGGCCTTGGCGCCGTTCCTCGAACACGATGCGGTCCAGAGCGTCGACGAAGGACCGAATCAAGCGGATCGCGGTGGCCTGGCTACGCGCCGACAGGTTCATCGGCTGACCCATTTCCGACGTCACTCGCTGGGCAAGATCTTCGACCCGACTGTCCAGTAGATCGGCGAGCGCCACGATCTTCTCCGCTCGCTGCCGGACAGGGGTGTCGCGCCAGGTCCGGGCCTCCCACGCCGCGCGCGCCGCCTCGACGGCCGCATCGATATCGGCGATGGTTGCCTCCGGAATGCGGGCCACGACCTGTTCGGTGGCTGGGGAGACGATGTCGCGGCGGCCGGTACCGGCAGGGTTCCGCCAACGCCCACCGACATAGAACTTGTCGTATTCGTACACGATCTCTCCATTCTCGGTCGCCGAGTGACGACGGTCTCACCGAACTATAACCGTATACTAAATATGCTGAGCTGGGCGCAAGTCTCGAATGGAGTCGGTGTCCCACTTGGTGGCAAAATCTCGGACTGTTGTGCGCCTAGCGTCTCTATTTGTTGACGCCGCCGCCGTCAATGGCGAGGATATAAAGAGTGGCGTGTTGACAAAAAGTATACTCAAGTGCAGCATGTTCAGTGCTGGCATGTCCTGCGTCACACCCGGGCCGGATTGGGGCCGCGACGTGACGAATGCGCCGGTGGCGGAACGCAATACGCGTGACGACGCGCCGTCATCCTTGCCGTACCGGGCACGCCAGGGGTCAGCAACCGTCCGAGGGCGTTTCCGCCGGTGCGAGGAGTAGCGAATATGTCCGACCTGCCCAAAATCATTTCCGTCGACGATCATGTCGTCGAGCCGCCGAACCTGTGGCAGGACAGGCTGCCGGCCAAGTATCGGGCCGAAGGACCCCGGGTCGAACGAAAGTTCGGGTGCGTCGCGGTTCGCAACGGAGCCACCGTCTTCCTCGAGGGTGAGGACGGTCCCCACTCGGGCTGGTCCGATGTCTGGATCTATCAGGACATGGCTTGGCCGCTGCACGCCGGCTTCGCGATCTATGGGCTGGACAAGCTGTCACGGGATCCCGTGACCTATGACGAAATTCATCCGGCCTGTTGGAAGCAGGAGGATCGGCTGGCAGCGATGGATGCCAACCACACCGAAGCCTCGCTGTGCTTTCCGACCATCCCCAGGTTCTGCGGTCAAGCGTTCCTCGAACGCGAAGACAAGGAACTCGCGCTGGTCGCGCTGCAGGCCTACAACGACTGGACCATCGAGGAATGGTGCGGCGGGGCCGGTTCGGGCCGGCTGATCCCGGTCACCTTGATCCCGCTGTGGGATGCCGAACTGGCCGCACAGGAAGTGCGGCGGTGTGCCGCACGAGGATCGCACTCCATCGCCTTCTCGGAGGCCCCGCACGCACTGGGGCTGCCCAGCGTGCACGGCGACTACTGGGAACCTCTGTGGGAGGCGTGCAACGAAACCGAGACGACGATCAACATGCACATCGGCTCGTCGTCGCGTATGCCGTCGACGTCGCCGGATGCGCCGCAGGCAGTCGGCGTGACGCTGAACTGCCAGAACTCGATCCACGCGGCTACCGACTGGATCTGGTCCGGGATCTTCGTGCGGCATCCGAACCTCAAGATTGCGTTGAGTGAGGGACAGGTCGGGTGGATGCCATTTATCTACGAGCGCATGGACAGCATCTGGAAACGCGCCCACATGTACGACGGCAATCTGCAGGAGAAGCTGCCGGAGCCGCCCAGCCACTACGGCCGCAATCACATCTACGGCTGTATCTTCGACGATCTGACCGGGCTTCGTCAGCGTGCGGAAATCGGTATGGATCACATCATGATCGAGATCGACTTTCCGCACTCCGACAGCACCTACCCGCACACGCGGAAGGTTGTCGAGAGCCTCGCCGACGCGGCCGGAATGACCGCCGACGAGCGGTACCAACTTGTCCGCGGAAGTGCGATTTCCTGCTTCGGGCTCGAGCGTTTCGGAATCGACAAGTAACGCAACGGCGCGGGTCGAAGACGCGGAAGCCCGACGACAGCACCCGGCGAGAGCGTAAGCCTCGCCGGGTGCTTCGCGAATGCGGAGGCGTCGGCTCGAGCCGCCAATCTCGGAGGTCCGCGTATGAGCCAACACCCACCGGTCCTGGTCCAGCACGACGAGGGCGTCGTGACGGTGGTCATCGACCGCCCGCACACCCGCAATGCCATCGATACCGCTGCGCTGGAGGCGATCTCGCGCGCGATAGACGAATTGGAGTCGTCGCCCGAGCTTCGCGTCGGCGTTCTGACCGGAGCCAGTGGAACCTTCTGCTCGGGAGCCGACCTTCGTTCGCGAATGGCCGGGCGGCCCTCGGTGAATGAGAACGGTTTCGCGGGCGTGACACGTCGGCGGCGCAGCAAACCGCTCGTCGCGGCGGTCGAAGGCTATTGTCTCGGTGGCGGAATGGAACTCGCACTCGCGTGCGATCTGATCATCGCGGCCACCGATGCGAAATTCGGCCTGCCCGAGGTCAAGGCAGGTCTGATCGCCGCGGAAGGTGGGCTGATACGCGCTGTCGCGACACTGGGCAAGTTCACTGCGATGCATCTCGCGCTGCTCGGCGACGTCGTATCCGCCGAGCGGTTGTATGCGCTGGGTGTGGTGTCTGAGCTGACGCCACCGGGCATGACGCTACCGCGAGCTTACGACATCGCGACGCGGATCGCCGAGCTGCCGGCCGACGCGGTCCTGCAGACCAAACACGTCATCGACGAGATCTCGAATGAAAGCGACGAAAAAGCTTGGCGCACATCCCGGGACGCCTATCGCGCCGTTCAGCGCAACCCCGGCCTCAGAGCCACGGTGGCATCGGTACTGGACCGCGACGGGCGAAGCGGTCGGCCCGGTGCCGGCCCTACGGCCGACACCGAACGGCAGGTCAGGACGGATCCCCGGAACGGTACTCCGGAAGGGTGACCGGCCCCCGCTCGCGGGAAGGCAGCAGGATCGTCGCCGAGCCGCGGATGTTCTCCTGGCCTCGCTGATTCGTGCCCGTGAGGCCCAGTTCTATAAGGGGGCCGAAGCGATCATCGATCCGCTTTTCAGTGATTCGGCCGGTGATCCACGTCGTGTCGCCCATGTAGTTGAATCGCCGGAACTCGGCGCGAACACGGAAGACCCAGCCGTCATCACCCGCGAAATTGGTGCAGAAGTGGGTGAGCCACGTCCAACGCACCGGACCGATGTCATAGGCGGCGGGTACTCCGACCTCACGCGCTGTGTCGTCCTCCCAATGGATCCGCATGATGGCATCCCACGACCCGAAATCATTGCGGCTGTAGAAGCCTCGCAACGCCCGGCGATTTTCCCGTGCGAGCCGCAACGCCGGGAACCCGTAGCCGTACCAGCCGGCTCCCATGAAGAAGTTGATCAGATCCGTGACGACGAGCGGGCCCTTGACCATGCGTGGGAGTTCTGTTCCGGTATCGACGTCCTCGTAATAGAGCGTGTCGGCGCCACGAACGAACTCCGCGTCGTAGGCGGCGTCGATCTCGTCGAGTTCCGCTTCGCTGTAGTGCGCACGTTCGTCTTTGGCGTATTTGTTGTCCGAGGTGACCTTCTTGCGCTCGGCATGGACGTACCAGGGGCGGCGAACGGCATAGGTTGTTCCGTCCTCGTCCCACCACCGGTGCTCGTTCGTCGCGATCGCCGACGTACCGGCGAACTCGGATTGCTTGACTTGAACATCCGCGAGGACGCCGCTGCGGTAGAGGCGAGTCCCCGGAGTGATCGGGCGATAGAACCATCCCTCGTGGCCGGCGTTGAACAGATGGACTCCACGCAATGCGCCCTTGGTGGCCTCGCGCAGATCGTCGCCGACCTCGGGGGATCGGTCGATACCCATGGTCCACTCGTACCCGGGCGGTGCGATGACCGATCCCCAGGCTGTGCGGTCGGCGTAGGTGGCATCGGTGTAGAGCGGGTTGAGGTCGCCGTACCCGTGGGCGAACTGGCGGATCGAATCCACGCCGGCCGTCTCGTTCCACGGCCAGGTGACGAATCCGGTGCGCAGCGTCGGATTGGGCGTGCCGATCCGCGCGCGCATCTTGGCCAGCGATTCGTCGGTGATCGTTCCATGAATCAAGCCGTCAGTCATACCTTCTCCCAGAGCTCGACCCGGTGCGCACTGGACATGCCCGCCGGGGTGCGCACTGCACGCATCGAGAAGAGAATACTAAATAGCTTTGCAAAAGAGTAGCCTGTATGTCGCGGCCGCCTCGAATGGCGCGGTCCGGCGAGATAGCGACTCTATAGTGGCGGGGCTGGATTCCGCCGCGCGAATCATGCATACTCTCGGCTTAGAACAGTATACTAAACTGGTACAGCGCTGGAGGTAGTGGCAAATGGGATCTCTCGATGGGCGGGTAGTGATCGTCACCGGCGGTGGCAGAGGTCTGGGGCGCGCCCATGCACTGCTCCTGGCGCAGGAGGGGGCGCAGCTGGTCGTCACCGACCTTCCGGGGACCGAGGGCGAACGTGGTGCCGCAGCCGATGTCGTCGACGAGATCGCCGCTCTGGGCGGTAAAGCGATCGCCGTCGCCGGCGACATCACG
Source organism: Nocardia sp. NPDC006982 (assembly GCF_042869435.1). Classification (NCBI taxonomy): domain Bacteria; kingdom Bacillati; phylum Actinomycetota; class Actinomycetes; order Mycobacteriales; family Nocardiaceae; genus Nocardia; species Nocardia sp. NPDC006982. The sequence continues at coordinate 144,720 of NZ_JBIAFV010000019.1, forward strand.
CAGTGGGAGACCGGTCGCACATTGGTCGAGACCGCGGTGTCGCAGTTCGGTCGGCTCGACGGCTTGGTCAACAACGCCGGTGCGCTGCGCGATCAGTACCTGGTGAACCTGACCGAAGACGATTGGGATTTCGCCATCAACGTCAATCTGCGCGGAACATTCGTGCCCACCCGATGGGCGGCGGCCTACTGGCGAGACCAAACCAAGGCCGGTGAGCGCGTCGCGGCGTCGGTCGTGCACACCTCCTCGGGTTCCGGCCTCTTCGGCAACCCGGGGCAGGCGAACTATGTGGCGGCAAAAGCCGGAATCGGCATGTTCTCGAAGGTGTGCGCCACCGAACTCAGCCGTTACGGCGTGCGGTCCAATTCGATCGTGCCTGCGGCCCGCACGCGGCTCACGGAGTCCGCGCCCGGTGTCGGCGAGATCGTCGCGGCACCGGACGACCCCGGCGCCTTCGACGAATACGACCCTGCCAATGTCTCTCCGGTAGTGGCCTATCTACTCACTGCGGACTGCCCGCTGACCGCCGAAACCTTGTATGTGCGTGGTGGTCACATCAGCGTGGTCGACTCCTGGAAGCATCGTGCGCAACTCACGCAGGATGCCCGTTGGACCGTGGCCGAGCTGTCGGTACAGCTTCCGCAGCTGTGCGAAAGTGATCCGCAGGCATGAGCGGCAGGCTCGAAGGCAGAACCGTCGTCATGTCGGGCGGCAGCCGGGGAATCGGTTTGGCGATTCTGGTGGAGGCCGCGCGCCACGGGGCGAATGTGGCATTTCTCGCCAAGACCGACACGCCCGATCCGCGCCTCCCCGGCACCGTGCACACCGCAGTGGCGGAGATCGAGGCCGTCGGTGGCAAGGCGATCGGCGTCGTGGGTGATCTTCGCGATCCGGAAGCAGTCGATCGACTCGTGTCCAGCGCGGAGCGGCACTTCGGCGGCATCGATATCTGCATCAACAACGCCAGTGCGCTGAACCTGGCTGCGACCTCGGAGCTGTCGGTCTCGCGCTTCGACCTGATGCAGCAGATCAACTATCGGGGCACCTTTCTCCTGACTCGAGCCTGTCTGCCGCTTCTTGCGAAATCGACTGCAGCGCATGTACTCACGTTGTCCCCCCCGCTGAACATGAGCCCACGATGGCTGGGGGCGCATCCGTCCTACACGGTGTCGAAATATGCGATGACACTGCTCACGCTGGGATTCGCCGAAGAGTTCCGCGGCTCGGGAATCGCGGCCAACTGCCTGTGGCCGCAGACTACGATCGCCACTGCGGCAGTGCAGAACCTGCTGGGTGGAGAATCCGCCACGGCTGCGTCTCGGTCCCCGCAAATCATGGCCGATGCGGCGATCGAGATTCTCGCCTCGGCACCGGCCGATCTCACCGGCCGAACGCTGATCGACGAAGAAGTACTGCGAGAGGCAGGTGTGACGGATTTCCGCCGCTACGGCGGCGGGGAATGCCCCGAAACGGACCTTTTCATCGACACGGTCGGATGACAGCAGGCATGGGCGGCCAACCCGAGGCGTCGGTGCCGCGGCGCAGTGAGGAGTAACAGCGACGTGGAAGTGGAATCGCAGAACAAACTCGACGTTTTGGTAACCGGTTGTTCGGCCGGCATCGGACGCGAGACCGCCCGATTACTGGCCCGGCGCGGGCACCGAGTGATCGGTACATCGCGCAATCCGGCGGGAACCGGGAGCGTCGACGGAGTCGAGCTGGTCGAGCTGGATGTACGTGACCCTCAGTCGGTCGCGAAGCTTGCGGCAAGCGTCGGATCGGTCGATGTGGTGGTGAACAACGCCGGGGTCGGTATGAGGCTGCCCGTCGAGATGGCAACCGCGGATGAGATGCGTGCGATCTGGGAGACCAACGTGCTCGGCTCGATGCTCGTAGCCCAGGCGTTCATTCCGGCGATGCGGGAGCGGGGACGCGGGCGACTGGTCACCGTTTCGTCGGTCGCCGGGCGGCGGGCCATGCCGTTCACAGGCCACTACGCGGCAACCAAGCATGCGCTCGAGGCGCTCAACGAAGCCTTGCGCTGGGAACTGCGAGATTTCGGCATCGACGTCGTGATCGTCGAGCCGGGTGCGGTGTCCAGCGGGTTCGGCGATCGTCGGGTGGGTAAGCGGGAGGACTTCGGCGTCTATACGCCGTTGGCCGAATATATGGCCGAGCTGTCGCCGCGAATCAACGCACCGGCCGAATCCGTCGAATACGTCGCCGAAGTGGTCGCGGACGCCGTCGAGATGGACGATCCACCGCTGCGAATTCCGACATCCGCGGAGTCTGCGCGGATGATCGCCGATCGGACGGATCGCAGCGACGCGGAATTCGAAGGTTGGTTGTTCGGCCGCAACGCAGCCGAATCGTAGAACAGCAGGAGTAGCTCGAAGTGTCCATCGATCCTTTGCAGGCAATCGGTTCGCAGGTGTCATCGGGGCGGTTCAACTGGGCCGCCCGTGACTCCATGGCCTACAACCTGAGCGTGGGCGCCGGCCATGACCCGGTGTCACCGCTCGAACTCCAGTACGTGATGGGGGAGCGAATGAAGGTGGTTCCTTCGTTCGCTGTCATCGCGGGCTCATGCGGCGTTCAGAACCCGGACCGCGTACCGGGCCTGAACTTCGATATGAGGAGGATGCTGCACGGCGAACACGAGGTGGAGTTGCTGCGGCCGATCGATGCCGCGGGATCGGTGCGTACCGAAGGCCGAGTGGTGGAGGTGTACGACAAGGGCGACGCCGCGCTGGCGATTCTGGAATCCACGTCGACCGACGAAAACGGCGACGTCGTCTTCGTCAACCGGTACTCACTGTTCCTGCGCGGTGCTGGCGGTTTCGGCGGCCCCGCGAGCCCCGACCGGCCCAAGCCGGTGCGGCCGGATCGCGAACCGGATGCAGCGATCAAGGTGGAAACATTGCCGCAGCAAGCGTTGCTCTACCGCCTCAACGGTGACCTGAATCCGATCCATGCGGATCCCGAGGCGGCGGACCGAGCGGGTTTCCCGCGTCCGATCCTGCACGGTCTGGCCACCTTCGGCATTACATGCCGGGCGGTTGTCAACGAATTCCTCAACGGTGATGTCGCCGCCGTCGGCAAATACCGGGCCCGCTTCGCCTCGGTGGTATATCCCGGTGAAACACTGCGGGTGAACGTCTGGGAAAGCGGTGCGCACCTCGACATCGAAGTAACGGTGCCCGCACGTAACGCGACCGTGCTGAAGTTCGGCGCCATGGAACTGGTCGGCTGAGGACTGTGTGGCCGCTTGTGCGCGACGGCCGAAGAGACGGGTGAAGATGACCGACGACAACAATCTGACCGAGTACCGGCAGCGAGTTCGGGCTTGGCTTCGCGAGAACACGCCCCCGGATTGGGAGAAGGTGCTCCCGTTTGCCGCGGAAGCCGACGTCCTGGCGTTCTTCCAGCGCTGGGCGAAACAACTCCATTCGGCGGGCTTGCTGGTGCCGCACTGGCCGGCGAAATTCGGCGGCGAGGATGCCACCCTGCAGCAGCAGGTCATCATCCAGCAGGAGATGTCGCGGGCGCACGCACCACGCCCGCGATATCTCGCAATCTCATTGGGCCACGCCGCGGCCACCCTCATGGAGCACGGGACTCCGGCACAGCAGCAACTGCTCGCCGGCATTCTGGACGGCGACGTCTGGTGCCAAGGCTTCTCCGAACCCGGTTCCGGATCCGATCTGGCCTCGCTACGCACCAGGGCAGAGGCCGTTGCCGGCGGATACCGGATCAATGGCCAGAAAATCTGGTCGAGTATGGGGGTCCACGCACGCTGGTGTCTACTGCTCGCCCGCACAGATCCGAATGCGCCCAAACATCGGGGAATATCGCTGTTCATCATGGATATGCGTAGTCCTGGAGTCGAAGTGCGTCCGATTCGGCAGGCAACGGGCGCAAAGGAATTCGCGGAGCTGTTCCTCACCGATGTCTTCATTCCGGAGGACATGCTGATCGGGGCAGAGAACAACGGGTGGCGCCTGGCGCAGACGACACTCAGCACAGAGCGATATGCCCAGATGGTGGAGGTACAGGCGGGGCTGCGGGAACTGCTGGAACAGCTTGCCGAGCAGGCGCGGACCATTCGCAGCGAAGACGGCGCACCGCTGGCCGAAGATGCGCATTTTCAGACCGAATTGGGCGCTCTCGCATCGGAGGTCGAAGTGCTCGGCCTGATGAACGAAGCCGTGCTCGGGAAAATCGCCGAGGGCGAAAATCCCGGCGCGGACGGATCCGTGCTCAAACTGTACTTCAGCGAACTCCTGCAACGACTGACTCGGTTCGGCACACGGGGCGTCGGGATGGCCGCGCAGATCGACCCGGAAAGAATCAACGACCTGAGTTATACGTCCGGCGATTGGATGCTCGACCACATCCGTTCGTGGACGTGGACCATTTCCGGGGGCAGCAGTGAAATTCAGCGAAACATCATCGGAGAGCGCCTGCTCGGCCTACCGAAGGAGCCCGCATGACCACATCGTCACCGTCGTCCGGTTCCGGCGGTACTCCGAGCGCGGCCGAACTGGCGGACCTGAGAGCGGGGCTGCGGGCGCTACTCGCGAAGAGCCTCCCGACCGAACGTGTGCGAAAGCTCGCAGAGGGGCAACTGATCGATGACGCCTTGTGGCGTAGTTTGATCGACGATTTCGGCCTCGCGGCGATGGCGGTACCCGAATCGCTCGGTGGCTTGGGCGCGGGCGACCTGGCGATGGCGGTGGTCGCCGAAGAACTGGGCCGGGCACTGGCTGCGATTCCCTTCCTGTCGACGACGGTGCTGGCCACCGGCGCTTTGATCTCGGTCCCGGATTCGGAGGTTGCCAAACGCTGGTTGCCCCGACTCCTGGACGGGACGATATGCGGTGCCGCACTGACCGGATCGAGCGGCAGACCCGGGTACGACGAGTTGACGCTCACCGCGACGACGGATTCCGGTGCCTCACTGCGCTTGTCGGGTTCCGCAGGTTTCGCGCTGGATGCCGACTCTGCCGCGGCGATTCTGGTGGCTGCGCGCTCCGACGATGGCCCGGTTCTGGCGATGATCGATCCGGAGCGGGTGGAGATCGATCGCCTCGTGGTTCACGATCGGACGCGCCGACTGAGTAATCTCTGGCTCGGCGATGTTCGCATCGATGCCGATGAGGTCCTGGCCGTCGGAACGGACGCGGAACGGCTGCTGTCGCAGGCATATCTGAGGGCCGGAGCGGCACTGGCATCCGACGCCGCCGGTGGGGCTTGCCGGATCCATGAAACGGCGGTTCGGTATGCGAAGGAGCGCACCCAGTTCGGCCGTCCGATCGGTTCGTTCCAGGCGGTCAAACACCAATTGGCCGATGCCTACCTGCAGGTCCGTGGAGCCTCGGCCGCTTCTCGTGGTGCGGCCGCCGCGGTGTCCGCGGGAGATTCGCTCGGGGCGCACCTGTCGGTGTCGTTCGCCAAGGACGCTTACACGAAGGTCGCGGGTACGGCTGTGCAGGTTCACGGCGGTATCGGCTATACCTGGGAGCACGACTGCCATCTTTTCTTCAAGCGGGCCCAGCTCGACCAGGAATTGCTCGGCAATGTCGAGTGGCATCGACGGCAGGCAGGCCGGTCGTTGGTCAGCGTTTGATCGAGGACTCGAAAAGCGCTGTGGGGAAAGGCATTTGCCGTTCCCCACAGCGCTGTTTCGTTTCACTCGTGCCGGGGTCTGGTCACCCCAGCTTGCGCTGCATGCTCCACAGCTGTGCGGCGCGCTCCAGCAGTACACCCGCGCGCGGGGTGGGAGCCGATTCGCCGACAGCCCGGTAGGTCCAGGTCACCGACCGCGACAATGCGGGATCTCCAGCGACGGACTGAGCGATCCGCACTGCGGTGTCGAGAAGTTCCGTCACGGGGACCCAGGTCCATGCGAAACCGGATGCGACGGCACGCTCGGCATCCATTTCCTGATCGAACAGTGCGACAGCGGCCGCGGCGGCGGACGACAGGTGCTGGGTGAGCATGGTGAGGTGCCCGCCGCCGGGATGAACGCCGGCCTTCCCGAAGCCGCGGATGCGCACGTCGTCGGAGACGATGCGCAGATCGCAGGCCAGCGGGAGATTCATCCCAGCCCCGACGACCGCGCCGTTGACGGCGGAGATCGTCGGCAGAGTCGAATTGCGAAGGTGTTCGAACAGCCCGTAGATAGTGCCGATCGCGGCGAAGTTCACGTCCTCGAGGGGGTCGGCCGCGACCTCGGTCAGCATCGAGAGGTCAGCGCCACTGCAGTAGTCCTTGCCGGCGGAGGCGATGACAACCGCGCCGATCTCCGGATCGTTTTCGGCAGTCTCGAGCGCGGTGCGGATGCCGAGCGCGAACTCCGGAGTCAACGCGTTCCGCCGCGGGGCGTCCAGCCGGATCGTGGCGACATTCCCTCTGCGATCGAGCGAGACGCCGGCGACGGCGGACTCCGGCGTGCCGGTGCGAACCCCGGTGCCGTTAGTGGTGCTCACGTGTGTTTTCCTTCCGGTCGGAATGCTGGGAAGAGAAAGGGTGCCTCGGCCATTTCCAGCGTCGGCCGAGGCACCCCTGGCGGATCCGATCCGGCGTCAGCCGTTGTAGCGGACTTCGTAGATCGAGCCGTCGGGCTCGTGGTATTCGCCGGTCGCGTAGCTCTTGCGCAGCGAGGCGATGAGCATGCGGTCGCGGACGAACACGATGCTGGTGGAACCGCCCTGCAGGTTTTCGGCGAATACGGTTGTGTTGCCGTCCAAGTCGGTGTGGAAGATCTTGGCGTCGTAGGGCAGTGCCTCGTCGTCACGCTTGGTCTCGTGCATCATGTTCGCGGTGCCTTCGTCGGACCAGAACAGGTGCCCGCCATACGGGCCGAACCAGTCCGGCGCGATGGCGACGTTGGTGCCGTAGGTGACGCCCACGATCGGTTCGGGAACGAATTCCTCGGCCCGCTTCAGCTCAAAGAATTCGAGCTGGAATCGGCTGCGCGCCTTCTGCGTGAAGCTCGTGCCGCGTGGGCCGGCCACGATGAGCTTGCCCTCGTGCTCGCCCCAGTGCTTCGGTGCGTAGAACACCAGCAGCGGCATGATCGTCTGCGGCGTCGCCGGCTCGTCGAGCACGATGTAGGGTTCTACCTCGCCGTCGGCCGAAATACGGTAGACGGTGCAGTTCATCATCGACTGCGCGAAGAAGTAGCCCTCGTGTTCGGTGCCTTTGGCGCCGAAGCAGCCCGGCATCATCGCGCCCGGAATGCCGTCGCCGATCTTGCCGGAATGTGGGAGTTCGGCGAAGGTGGAGACCTCGCCGCTGTTCGGGTCGACGCGGTACAGGAAGTGCGGGGAGTGGGCGCCTTCGCGGCCCGGCTTGGACTGACCGGCGATGAAGATGTGGCCGCCCCATTTACCGAAGTGATCGGGAGCCAGCTTGGGGCGGATGAACGATCCGAAGCCGCCGGTTCCGGGGGCGACGATCGTGCGCAGCGTGTCGTCGTGGCGCAACTCGTACAGCGCGCCGTGTCCTTCGTCGGGATTCCAGCCCGGCTCGCGTTGCCCGCCGATGTCACCGACGATGACGCCGTCTTCGGTCGACCAGCACAGTTGCGGATCGTAGAGCTTTCCGACCCCGATCACCTCACGAGCCGAAAAGCCTTCCGGCACAGTGATCTTGAACTCGCACTGCGCGCGTAGCCAGTCGTAGCCGTCGTCTTCGACGATTGTGGACAATGTCGTTCTCCTTTATGTGACAACCATGGGGCGGCGGAGCCGGGTGGAGGTCGCGCATGTGTCGGCCCACGCGGTCCGGGCCCCTACGGCGCGCCGGGTGATCCGGATGGCGCCGTACCCTTCTTCACTCGATTCGGATTTTGTGGCTTATCGCCATCATCTTCCCGAGAAGAGTATACGAAATTATAGGCGCCTGCCAGGGTCTGTGGCACCGAACTCGGTGTCGGACACGCACACGCCCCGCGCTCCGGACCGATGCGGACACGGAGGGCGGGGCGGGTGGGTGGTGTCAAAAGCGAATGACGCCGCGCACGTTCTTGCCGGCATGCATGTCGGCGTACCCGTCGTTGATCTGATCCAGGCTGTACTCCTGCGTGATCATCGATTCGACGTCGATGATCCCGGCTCGAACCTGGTTGACGATCCGCCGGATGTCGTCGCGGTTGCACTGCCCGTACACGTTTCCGACCAGCGATTTGGCCGACAGCAGGAACATGCTCAGCGGCAAGGTCACCGAGTTGACATCCATCGGCGCTACGGACGTCAGCACCGTTCGTCCGCCCTTTCCGGTGAGGCTGTCGGCCTGTCCTACCAGTCCGCCGCTCAGTACTCCCACCGTGACGATCGTGGAGTCGGCCATCGCGGCCCGGGTGAGCTCTTCGATGAGCGGTCGCGCGGCTTCCGCGGATTCGGCGACGTGTGTAGCGCCCAGTTTCAGGGCCATATCCCGCTTCATCTCGACCGGATCGATCGCGACGATGGTGCTCGCACCTGCGGCCTTGGCGCCCTGTACCGCGCTCATGCCCACGCCGCCGACGCCGATGACGGCGACAACGTCTCCAGGGCGCACCTGCGCGCACTTCACCGCGGCGCCCCAGCCGGTGACGACCGCGCAACTGAGGACCGAGACGACATCGGGGCTGAGGTCGCGCTCCATTTTCACGACCTGAATCTCGCTGACCAGCGAATATTCGGAGAATGTGCCCAGCTGTGCCATGGTCCCGATGGGGCGCCCGTCGGCTGCGTAGAGCCGGGAGCTGCCGTCGGGGCGAGTCCCGCGCATGACCGCTGCGTTCGCGTCGCAGAGCCAGCCCCGTCCCGCGGTGCAGGAGGGGCAGATGCCGCAAGCCGGAGTCGCTGTCACGGTGACGTAGTCGCCCACGTCGACGCTGCTGACATCGGAACCGCGGGCGGAAACGACCCCCGCTCCTTCGTGCCCGCCGACCAGCGGAAGTCCGGCTGGGAAATCTCCGGTGATGTTGTGGTCGTCCGAGTGGCAGAGCCCCGCGTACTCCATCTTGATCAAGACTTCGTCGGCGCGCGGCTCGGTGAGCTCGAGCTCTTCGACGGACCACGGCTTGCCGATCTCCCAACATACGGCGGCGCGTGTCTTCATGGGGTCTCCTTGGTGCGTCGGATCGGTGGATGAGCTTCGGGCCGGCTGGCTTGCGAAGTCGTCGAACCCGGGGTGATGGTCTGCGAGGTGCGCCAGTCCTCGGGTGCCGCAACCCTATTTAGGCAACTCTAATTGGTCAAGACTCTTGAAGAGAATGCATTCTTTGCGTACAGTTCGTGACTGCCGTCACATATCGCCTTCTTTGTGACGGAAACTCTCAGGAAGGACGCCCCATGCCTTTGGATGCGTCGAGGCTTGGGCTCATCGAACAATTGCCCGCTAGCGGGCAACCGCCGATCTGGAATCTCGAGCCGGAACAGGTACGCGCGGGCGGTGTCGTACTAGCTCAGATGTACGGTGCTCGTCCCGAAATGCGTTCGACTGCAACGCATTCGCTGGTGGGCTTCGACGGAGGCCGGTTTACCGTGCGTACGTTGAGCCCGTCCCCGCAGCCGCGCGCCGTCATCGTCTACTACCACGGTGGCGGGTGGGTGACCGGCGATATCGACGAGTTCGACACTCTTGGGCGCAAGCTCGCGGTGGCCAGCAATTGTGCCGTCGTGATGGTCGACTACCGTAAGGCTCCGGAGCATCGCTACCCGGCTGCTGTCGAGGATGCCTGGTCCGCGTTGTGCTGGACCCGGGCGAATGTCGAATCCATTGCTGGGCAATATGTTCCACTGCTCGTCGCCGGTGACAGCGCGGGCGGCAATCTCGCCGCTGTGATGAGCCTGCGCGCGCGTGATCGCCGCGAACCGAAGCTGGCGATGCAGATTCTGGTGTATCCGGTGACGGACTCCGATCTGGACAACGCGACCTACCGCGACCCGCAGAATCAGGCGTTGCTGCAACGGGAGGCCATGGAGTGGTTCTGGAACCACTCTCTCCCCGATCCCGGCTGGCGCCGCGATCCGGAAGCTTCACCACTGCGGTGCGAATCGCTGGCCGGTCTGCCGCCGGCGGTAGTGGTCACCGCCGAATACGATCCGTTGCGAGGCGAGGGAGAAGCGTACGCCGATCGGCTGGAGCAGGCCGGAGTTGCGGTGCAGCGCAAACGTTTCGATGGCCAGTCCCACGCCTACTTCTCCTTCGTCAACGTCTTGCCCGCAAGTGCGGACGGAATTCGCTATGTGGCCAAGGCAATCAGCCGGACTCGATGAGGAAAACGGAAAATGAGCCGGTCGACCGATTGTGACATGGTAGCCGTCGGCGCGGGTTTCGCCGGGCTGTACCTGATCCACCGGCTACGCGAACTGGGCATGTCGGTGCGTCTGTTCGAACGCGGTGACGACGTCGGCGGAACCTGGTACTGGAACCGCTATCCCGGTGCCCGCTGCGACGTGTCGAGCTGAGCCGACGGCGAGCCCTATTACTCGCCGTGCAACGCCCATCAGCGGGCGGTGGCCCATCGAATCGGAACCAAATCAGAGAAACAGGAGTACATATGACCGCGGTAGGTACCGTTACCGAGCAGGACCAGGTAGAAACCCGAGACGATCTGCTCATCGGAAACGAATGGGTTCGCGCAGGGGGAGACACGGTTCTTGCTGTCGTGAACCCCGCAACCGAACAGGTCGTCGGCAGGATTCGAGAAGCCTCGGGTGAGGACGTCGATCGAGCTGTCGAAGCGGCGAGGACGGCTTTCGATACGGGTCCGTGGGCCGACTGGTCCGCAGAGCAGCGCGCGACCGTCCTCGAGGCCATTGCCGATCGTCTCGAATCACGGCTGGACCGGATCCGCGATCTGCAGGTGTCCGAGGGCGGAATGCCGTTGTCCTTCAGTCAATACAGCCGCGGACTGTCCTTGGCGATGTTGCGCTACTACGCCCAGCAGGCCCGCGGGTTCGCGTATCGGGTCGATCGTCCGCGCGCCGACGGGGGGACCACGGCGATCGTGCGAGAGCCGGTGGGCGTCGCCGCGCTGATCACGCCTTGGAACGGCCCGCTGGCGGTGGCGTGCCTGAAGCTCGGTCCCGCGCTGGCCGCCGGCTGCACGGTGGTGATCAAACCGGCTCCCGAGGTGCCACTGAGCACCTATCTGCTCGCCGATGTCGTTCATGAGCTCGTAGCCGAGGGGATCATGCCGGCCGGTGTCGTGAACCTTGTCGCGGGCGGCCGCGAGGTCGGCGAACGTCTGGTCACCCACCCGGGTGTGGACAAGATCAGTTTCACCGGCAGCACCGCGATCGGCGAGAAGATCATGGCGGAAGCGGCGAAACGCATGGCGCGGGTGACTTTCGAACTCGGAGGCAAATCCGCTGCCATCGTCTGTGACGACATTCCGCTCGACCAGGTGTTGCCGACGCTGATTCCCGGCGGATGCGGCAACACTGGGCAGATGTGCTTCGGGCTGACCCGAGTTCTGGTTTCCGAGAAGCGCCACGACGAATTCGTCGCCGCGATGGCGGCCGCGTTGCAGTCGATCAAGGTCGGCGATCCGAGCGATCCCGACACCGAGATGGGGCCGCTGGCGATGGAGCGGCAGCTGCAGCGGGTGCTCGGATATATCGATATCGCCCGCCAGGAAGGAGCGCGGATCGTCACCGGCGGCGGTCGGCCGAAAGGGCTGGAACAGGGTTACTTCGTCGAACCGACACTGCTGACCGGAGTCGCCAGCGGTTCTCGTGTGGCGCAGGAAGAGATCTTCGGCCCTGTGATCAGTGTGATCACGTACAAGGACATCGACGACGCGGTTCGAATCGCCAACGACTCGGTGTACGGCCTCTCGGGCGCCGTGTACACCACCGACGTCGAGGCGGGAACCTCGATCGCCCGACGGGTCCGAACAGGAACCATGTCGGTGAACGCCGCGGTCTTCGATTTCACCGTGCCCTTCGGTGGATACAAATCGTCTGGGCTGGGTCGTGAAGGCGGCCCGGAGGGTATCGATCCGTACCTCGAATACAAGTCGATCCATCTTCCGGCGTAGCGAAGCACGTACGGGCAGGCGTCTATGAGGACGCCTGCGCGTACATAGGAACAACTGAACACAGAACGCCGGTGCGGCGATAATTGCTGCCGCACCGGCATTTTCGATGCTCATTACATGCGCGCTGGACGTGTCGGCGCGGCCTGCGGGTCAGTTCGCCCGATTGTCGGTCGTATCCTGGGCGCTGGTGATGATGTAGTCGCCGACGACCGGCGCGGAAGTGATCGAGTCCCGGGCCAGCTCCTCGATATCGTCCTGAGAGTATCCGATTTCGCGTAGGAGATCGTCGGTATGCTGGCCGAGTGACGGCGCGGGTGCGAAGGTTCCACACGGTGTGCCGTCGATGAAGCTCGGCTGGCCGAGGTACGTGAAGGGGTTGCCGGCCGGATCGGGCGCGTCGTGCAGCATCTCTCGCGCTCGCATCTGCGGGTCGTCGCGTACCTCGGCCATGCCTTCGTTGGCGGGCGCGAGTGGAAGATGGTGCGCGAGTGCCAATTTCATCCATTCGTCGCGGGGGCGAGCCCCGATGATCGTCTGAATCTCACAGCGCAGTTCATACCCGGCTTCACGATCCATGAGGTCGGGGCGTTGCACCAGATCGCAGAAGGCCGCCCAGAATTTGCGTTCCTCCGGGCAGAACATGACGTACAGATCGTCGCTCGTGCGATAGAACTGGTACCTGGCGCCGTCGCGGCCCGCATCCTCCCGGTTCCACCACTGCCGTTCCGGCGGCAGATTGAGCTGACCCACCGCGGAGGTCCACGCGCTGGCCAGCGCGCAGTTGGCCGCCGAGACGTCGATGTAGCAACCCATTCGGGTCGCTGCTTTGCGGGTGAGCGCCGCGGCGATATGGAAGGCGCCGAAAATACCGCCCATCGCCGTCGATTCGCCCGCGACGCTGAGACTGCCGCTGCGGACTCGGGGGGGCTGTTTGGCGCGTGCCAGACCGTCGGGCCCTGTCTCGGCGGGCAAGGTGCCCGCGATGGCGTCCATCATCTGGCCGTGGGCCGGCAACGTCGCATAGGGTCCGCTGGCACCGAACCCCGTGATCTGGCAATACACGAGTCCCGGATGATCGACCGCCAGTTGGTCATAGGAGATGCCGAGCCGCTTCGTCGCCGGGGTCAGGAGGTTTGTGACGAACACGTCGGCCGTTTTCAGAAGGGCATCAAGCACCTGCCGACCACGTTCGTTTCGCAGGTCGAGCGCAATACTTCGTTTGCCTTTGTTCACCTGAGTGTGCAGGTGCATCGTGTGTTCGAGGCGGATGTAGTCGCCGAGGAACGGGCTTTCGATCTTGATGACGTCGGCGCCCATGTCCGCGAGGTGCATGGTGGTGGTCGCACCGTTGAGCAGCATGCTCACCTCGATGACTCGGATGCCGGACAGTGGCAGAGCGGAATCCGGCGAAGCGGTGGCGTCTGAACCCGGGTTCACTCGTGCACCTCGACGGGATCGAAGACCAGTGGGACACAATGCGCGATGGTCTTACTCTGCCCGCTGAGATATTCGACCTGCTGACCGGGCGCGATCGAGTATTCGGGCACGAACCGATGGAATTCCTCGAGCGCGACTCGTAGCTCGAGGGTTGCGAGAGGTGCGCCGATGCAGCGATGGATACCGTTACCGAAGGTCAAGTGGTGTGTCGCCTTCCGATCGAAGTTCACTTCGGTGGGATCGGTGAACTCGCGCGGGTCATGATTGGCGCCGCCCGTGGGAAGCAGAACGAGGTCGCCTGCACGCATTCGGACTCCGGCGAATTCGGTATCGCGAGACACCTGCCGAGTGATGTGGTGAAAGCCGTGGAACCGCAGCAATTCGTCGGCTGCCTTCCCTACGATCGACGGATCGTCGACTATACGCTGCCGTTGCCGTGGGTGCTCGGCCAGAAACGCGAACGCGAAGGCGATCGCGGACCCGGTCGAGTCCGTGCCGGCGAAGAACATCAGCGTCGCGATGTTGAACACCTCGTCCTCGGTCATGGGCTGGCCGTCGATCGAACTGTCCAGCAAGAAGCTGATCATGTCGTCGGCGCGCTCTCGCTTGCGCAACTCGACGATGTCGCGCATGAATTCCTCGATGCTTCGGTTGGCGTCGGCGCGGAAAGCGCGGGCGGCTTCGATGCCCTCGTCGCGCTGAATCTGAGCCGGTCGGTAGATGAGATCGTTCGACATCTCGTTGAATATCGGGAACTGCTCCACCGGCAGGCCGAGCAGGCCGCAAAACATCGCGGCCGGAAGGGTCAGTGCGAAGTCGGTGACGAACTCACACTGTCCCTGGGGGGCGATGCGGGCGATTTGGTTTCGAGCGGTATCCCGGATGACGTCCTCGAGGGCCCGCACTCGTCGTGGCGACAGCAACGGAATCAGAGCCTTGCGAACCGAATGATGTTCCGGCGGGTTGAGGTTGAGCGGGATGTAGGTCCGGGCGAACGGGTTGACCGGGACACCTTTGCCCCACTGCGGGAACAACTCCGGGTCGTGGAAGGCCGCGCGGATGTCCTGGTAGCGGGTCAGGACCCAGAACCCGCCGTGACGAGGGCTGTAGAACGCCCGGGCGTCTTCACGGAGATCGTCGATCGCGGAAGGCGGATGGCGCATCACTTCCGGTCCGGAGACGTGGTCGTAGTCGCGGATCAAGTGGGGTGGTACATGAGGCGGGCACTGCAGAGTGTCCAGGACGCCGGTGCGGTCGTCGTCGACCATCGAGCAAACTCCTCGGTTGGGCGGGCGGGGTGATCCACGTCGCGTTCGGGCCGGGGGCCAGGTTGCGTGACACATCCACCACCAGCTGCGGCGACACACACTCTAGACGCGCTAATGAGCAGCTGCAATTTAAATTAGGATCCCCTTTGGTGGACTCACGCGTGTGGCGGTTGATCGGCGAAGGATACGATCGTGAAACCTTCTGCCTGCATGCGTGGTTACATTCGGGGCCGCCGCCGAGGCGGAAAGGTGATTGACCGTCGGTCTATCTAAGTATACTCTTCTGCTGTGACTTCAGTCACTCTCAGCCTGGAGTCGATCGAAGCGAAGCGCCGTACTGAACTAGGAGGCCGTGTCGGATGATCGAAGAGATGAAGGTCGGGGTCCTCGGGCGGGTGGAGGGCTTCACCAATCCCGAGAGCGCCGACCTCGGTGCCGACGGCCGCTCGGTTTTCGTATCGAACGTCACTCGTCGCGGCACCGTGATCGCCACCAGTCCGACGATGACGCAGATTCATGTTCTGCATTCTGGTCGCCATCACCTACTGCGCTATGACGGATACGAGACGCTGGCGAATCCCGCAGATGTAAAACGTGTGCTATCCGCCGTTCCTCGACGGCGAGCCCGCTTTGTTGGTGCCGGATGTCAGCGTCGCCGCGGGCAGTCATTCGGTCACGGCGCTCGACCTGTCCGGGTTGTGACGAACCGAAACGCGTCACCACTGCAATAGCCGCACTCTCCGACGTGGCCGCTACGGACGCGGTCGGATTCTGCAACTCCCGTGGTCGTCTATGCGAGCAGCGACCGCGAAGTCGATTGTTTCTCGAACACAGAAGTTGGTAACGAAGGTGCACGAAGCTGCAACAAGTCCTCGGTCCATTCCGCCTGCCGCCGAATTGATTGCGGAATTCGAGAAGGATATGGGGTCGGACCTAGGAGATCCGCATCCTGTCTATGACGAGGTGCGGGCCGAACACCCGGTATACGTCGGCGATCTGATGGTCGATCGGCTCGGGATGCCGGCCACGACGCTGTCCTATTGGCCCGACGGTCAGCCTTATACGATTGTGGGTCACGCCGAGGCGCTGCGGGTACTGCGCGACAACGAGCATTTCTCGAACTCGGTGATGGAGCGGACTGTCGGCAAGACGCACGGTAGAACCGTTCTTGTGATGGATGCTCCGGAGCACACCTTCCACCGGAAGGCCCTGCGAACCATTTTCTCCAAGAAGGCATTCGAGCACTGGCGTGACGAGTTGGTGGTTCCTGACGTCCAGAAGCGACTCGACGGAATCCTGGAACGGGGCCGCGCCGATCTCGTTCGGGAGTTCACACTGCCGTTCCCCGTCGCCATCGTGCACAAAATCTTGGACCTCCCCGATGACAAACTCGAGGAGTTCTCCAGCCTCGCCGTCGGGTTGCTGCTGTATCGAACCAACCCTGAACTGGCGGCTACGTGCGGCCGTCATCTCGGCGACATGCTTCAGGGCCAGGTGGACGAGGCCCGCCGCCGCGGGGACAACGGCTCCTTGCTCAGCGCATTGATCGATATGAAGGTCGACACCGACGAGGTGCTGGACGACGACGCGATAATCTCCTTCCTGCGCATACTGCTCCCTGCCGGCGCTGAGACTACGACCCGGACTCTCGGTAACCTGTTCACCTATCTGCTGTCGGATCCGTCGCTCTACCGCTTGATCGGTGAGGACCGCAATCTCGTCGGCAAGGCGATCGACGAAGCCCTGCGCATCGAATCGCCGACGCAGTACGTATATCGGTTGTGCATCGAGGACACCGAGGTGGCTGGCCGCACCATCCCGGCCGGTTCTCCGGTAGCGGTTTCGCTGTCAGCGGCCAACCGCGACCCCAAGGTGTTCGATCGACCGGGCGAGTTCCGGCTCGACAGGCGGGGTGGTCAGATCGCTTTCGGCAACGGCGTGCATGTCTGCCTGGGGATGCATCTGGCGATGCTGGAGGCTACGACCGCACTGAACACAGCACTGGACAAGCTGCCGGATCTGCGCATTGATCCCGATGCTCCCGAGCCGGTCATCGGTGGTATCGCCTTCCGCTCTCCGGGGTATCTGCACGTGCTCGCCAGGTGAATTGGTGCTCGCCGCGGGCACGGCCCGCGGCGAGACCGGGTTCGAGTGCGTCTTCGCCCACCTACTGAGGGCGCGACAGCTGTCTTTCCCACCGGTGGCTCGGCAGCGAGCGCACGTGAAAATTTGTGTGTACGGTGACCCATCAAGAGTGTAAGAAAATGGGATCGACCGTTGGGGTTGGCCCGATCGGCCACGGCGTCGCCGTTCGCGGGCGTCCAGCACGTAGAATGGCTAGCGCCACTGGCATCGTCATCATGATGACGGAGCGCCGCGAATCGCACGCCGACAGCCGCTCGCTCCGAGGTTTGGGCGAGGGAAGGAATGATGTGATGGCGGCTAAAGAGGATCCTCAACAAGTCGGTAAGTCGGACAAGTCCGGCGTATCCGACGGGTCGTCCGGCAAGCTGGCCGAAGTGGTTGTGCGGAAGCTGCAGCGTCGCATTGCCGACCTGGGTTTCCCGGTCGGCTCCGTCATCGGTTCGGAACCGGAGCTGATCGCCGAACTGGGCATCAGCCGGGCCGTATTTCGCGAAGCGGTCCGCCTGCTCGAGCGAGACGAGATTGCGCGGATGCGTCGGGGCCCGGGTGGGGGCCTGGTGGTGACAGCGCCGCGGGCTGCGTCGGTGGCACAGTCCGCCGCATTGTATTTGCAGTTCCACCAAGCGAGTCCGCGCGACATCTTCGAGGCGCGCTCAGCGGTCGAACTGGCGATCGTGGAATTGGCAGCCGAACGGATCGACGAGGACGGCGTGCGATTGTTGCGGGATGCTCTGGCACAGGAAGAGCAGATGCAGCATGACAGCGGGCATCTGGGCAGCCACAGTATTCATCTACTGATCGCGGACCTGACAGGAAACCCCGCGTTGCGGCTGTTTCTCGAGGTCATGGCCCGCCTGACTCCCGAGATCCAGCCCCAGGACAAGAAGGTGGCCAGGGATCGCCAGGCCGATGTCCGGTACGCCCATGCTCGGATCGTCGATGCGATCGTGGCCAAGGACGGGTCGCTGGCCAAGCATCGTATGCTTCGCCATCTGGAGGGCATCGGGAGTTACCTTGTGGCGAGCCAGAAGTCGGGCACCGTCGAAGCGGACTCCGGTGAGACTGCGGGGGCTGTCACCGCCGTCGGCGCGGGTACCTGACCAACCGATCACGCCTCGCGGCCTGCTGTCGTCTGGAGGATGAAGCCGAGCGGACGCTCGTCGGCGCGCATTTTCTCTGTGAGCTTGCTGAAGTGCTTCTCCAGGCGAGTGACTGCTCGTGTGTACTTCTCGTTCTCGAGCAGGGTGACCACGGCAGTGAGGTTGTCCAGCCAGAACTGCCACAGCGGGCTGTCGTTCCCGAGCCTGAGGAGGCGGTATGAGCGCGTCGCGACGGTGTCGACGAGGGCGGTGAGCTCGCGGTTCCCGGCGGCTGTGGTGAGGATGTGCACGAAATGGTCGAACGCGACCGTTGCGGAGCGGGTATCGCGCGCGTCGGTGGCTCGTCCGTAATCATCGATAGCCGTTCGCAGTTCGGCAACAGCGGAGCCGTCGAGGTGGGGGATCGCGCGCCGCAACGAAGCAGTCAGCAGAATCCCCAGCGTGTCCATCAGTTCCGTCGCCGATTCCAGGGTCAGCGCGGTGACTTGGCGGCGTTTGTTGGGGAGCGCTTCTATGAGACCGTCCTTGATGAGCTGAGCCACAGCTTCCCGGACCGGGGTAATGCTCACCTGTAGACGGTTCGCCAGTTCGGCATCCTTGATCGGTTCGCCCGGAGCGAGTTCGCCACTCAAGATCTGCTGGCGGAGTAGTTGCGCGACCGCTTCAACCCTGGTCAGTGGCTGATCGTCGTCGATGGCCGCTCTCCCTTCCGTCTCTCAGGGGTCTTTACACCTTACTGAAACCGGAAGGGCACCTTCGGGCGGCGGCAACCAAGAAGCGGTTCAAGGGCTCGGCTGTTGCAGCTAAGGTCCGAATCGATGCAATCAAGGCCAACGAGGCAAGCCCGGAGGTACTGCACGGGACTCCGGCTGTTATCCCTCCGCTGCGGCCCGC
This sequence comes from Nocardia sp. NPDC006982, assembly GCF_042869435.1. Classification (NCBI taxonomy): domain Bacteria; kingdom Bacillati; phylum Actinomycetota; class Actinomycetes; order Mycobacteriales; family Nocardiaceae; genus Nocardia; species Nocardia sp. NPDC006982. The sequence continues at coordinate 163,604 of NZ_JBIAFV010000019.1, forward strand.
GATGTTGGACCCACTCGCGTATGACCTGACACCGATGCGGTCACTACTCAACCCGCTTCCGCCCATGCGGCCGGCGTCACGGCCCAAACCCGCAGAGCCAATGGATGGGTCGGTGGTGCGTTTCGATAAGAGCGGTGGTCATTACAACTTCGTCGCCGTGCGTCGGGGCAATGTCTGGGCGACCACTGCGACCGGCGATCAAGGATCGTTCACTGAGGTGATGTCGTGGAAGGACCTCGCAGCGCGGGTTCGCAAGTTCGACATCGCGACCGCGTGGAGTCCGGTGCGCCAACACGAGGACTCGCGCGTTCGTGAATATCTCGCAGTTGTGCGGTTCACGATAGGTCGCACTCAGTCGGCGGCGATCAACGTCTGCGCCGATGGACGCGTGGGCGGCGCTTGGTACACGACGATGACCGAGCGCGATAAGCAGCACTTGCCTTTCGGGGACCGTACCGAATGGTCTGAGATGGTGTGCAACGCTCGGGACATTCAAATGGCGACCGCGTGGGTGCAGCTCACTTGACCAGCCGATCGCGCCATCTCCGGTCGAGTCGATCGCTTCACCTCGCGGACTGCGGCTCAGCCGCATGATGTGTGCGTGTGCGGCACTGGGTGCTGCGGGAAATGGCGTGAGTCGGCAATCGCCGAGGACAACTACAGGCGGTTGTCCGCCGACCGTAGCTGTTTGTGCCCACGACCCTGATCGCACTCCGCCCGGGTTGTTGCCCGCCTGTTCTTCCTAGCACCGAGGCCGGCTCGAGAGAACCGCGAGTCGGTGCTGTCGGTGACAATCTATGCGGAGTTGATGATGTTCTCGCAAAGGCAGCGCTGAGCGGACGCTTTGGTTGAATTGCCTTGGTATGTTCCCGATCTCGCGGCGAATGCTCAGCACAGTTCAGTGTTGGGGCTGTGGGCAGAGTTATCGGGCGGTGACAGCTACTGAAGGTGCGAAGTTTGCGATCGGCTGCGGTCGGGGGTGAAGGTGTACCCGGATCACGGCCTGAATTCCGGCTTTAGGTGTCTGTTGTGTAGCGAATCGTGCATCCTGTCAATGGATTTGGTTGGACCTGTGTCGTGTAGCGTGTTGGGTTCGAGTAGCGATGGGGAGGTCATGGATATCGAGTTGGGAAACGCAGTCGTGGCGTTGCGGGATCAGTTGCTGGATGCCGCGTCCCGGGATGCTGGTCAGGATGTGCGGTTCTTGGTGGGGCCGATCGAGTTGTCGTTCGAGGTGGAGTTGCGGGCGGACGCAAAGGCCAAGACTGGGTTCAAGGCGTGGGTGGTCAGTGGTGACGTCGAGGCAGGCGGGTCGCGGGTGCGGAGGCAGCGGGTGACGATGACGCTGACCCCGGAAAAGCGTGGAGGTGGCGACGTTCTTGTCGGCGACGACGCCCGGGAAAGTGGGCCAGGCGACGTTTCGAGGCACGTCGGCCGCTGAGCGCTGGTCAACGGGTCGATCGCGTCGTCAGATCGGGGGCTACGGGTGCGGTGGGATCGGGTGTTGGGAGTGAACGGCGCCGCGGCGGGTTCGGGGTATCTGATAGGGCCGCGGCTGGTGTTGACGTCCGCGCATGTCGTCGGCATGAATACGCCTGCGGTGACAGTAATCCGACCTGGGCGATCGGGGGAATTCGAGGCGTCGGTGGTGTGGTGCGGTGTACCGGATGGGGACACCGACGCGGCCTTGGTCCACGTGACCGCTCCGGATTGGCCGATGTTTGTGCTGGAACAGGTGATGTGGGGACGTACCGTCACACACCAGCCTGGCATTGCATGTGTCACATGGGGTTTGCCGAGCTTCGTGCAGCGTCCCGGTGCCCCGGTAGAGGTGGAGCAGCCGACCGGCACGCTGAATCCTGGTGATGGGTTTGTCGGTGATCGGTATGTCGTGAAGCTCAATGGTCATCCGCCCAATGACGGGACCGAGTCGCCGTGGCGGGGAATCTCGGGAGCGGCTGTGTTTTGCGGGGATTTGCTGGCGGGTGTGGTTGCTGCCGATCCGGCCCATCGTAGCCACGCGGCGTTGGTGGTGGTGCCGGCCTACATGTTGTTGCGGGACCAAGGGTTCCTCGATGTGGTCGAGCGCCTCGGCGAGCGGGGTGTGGCGCGGTGCGAACCCATCGAGCTGCAGGATCAGATGGATCATCAGTCCCCGGTCCGGGCCACCGCGACCGTGACTCCAGCGAGTCTGCTGGTCGCGCGTCGCGCGGTAGTCCCGTTCCGTGGACGGGAACAAGCGCTGGCTGAACTTGTCGAATGGGCCGCGCAACCCGGTCTGGGGGTATGGCTGTTGCACGGTCCGGGTGGGCAGGGGAAGACCCGCCTCGCGCACTACTTCGGTGAGCGGCTGGCCGCCGACGGATGGGCGGTGCTGTGGCTGAACGTCCATGCCACTGGTGACCAGCTACGACCTGTGCGGCACGTGAGTGTGCCGCTGCTCGTAGTCGTGGACTACGCAGAAACCCGTACCGGGCAGCTCGTCGAAATGTTCAACGCGCTTGCCGCGCGGGCATCCGGTCCGGTGGTGAAGGTGCTGCTGCTGGCTCGAGTGGTGGGGGATTGGTGGGAGCAGGTCGCCGCAGGCAGCGAGTCCGCCGCAGACGCCGTAGGGGCGGTGCGGATCACAACGCTGGAACCGTTGGATGCCACCCAACAGGCAAGGGAGAACACCTACCTCGCGGCAGTGCACGCCTTCAGTGACACCTTGCCCCACCTCGACAGCACCTGTCCTACCGACACCGATTGGAGTGCAGCTGCGGCTGCAGTCGTGAACGGACCGCTGCCGGTTTTCGGATGGAACACGACGGCGCTGGGGGTACAGATGTATGCGCTGGTCGCGTTGCTCGATGCCACCGCCCCGACCCCCTCTCCTGGTGGCAGGAGTTTGGAGGATCGGGTTCTCATACATGAGCGTCGCTACTGGGACGCCACCGCCGCCAGCCACAGCATTACCGCTCTTGGACCAGCCACGTTGAAAGACATCATCGCGGCCACCGTTGCACTTGCCCCCGCGACCTTCAGCGATATCGAGACCGTACTGGCCCGCATCCCTGACCTGACCGACCAACCTGCCATAGTTCGCAGCAATACAAGGGACTGGTTGATGAGTCTCTACCCTGGACAAACACCCGGGGTGTTCGGCGGTCTGGCGCCGGACCGGGTCGCCGAGCGACTGGTCGGACGGCTGATGCTCGACCACACCCGACCCTGCATCATCGAAACCCTCGCCATCGATGCCACGCTGACCAACACCGAAACCGAGCACCTGCTCACCGTATGTACCCGCGCCGCTGGCCACTCCGCCCTCACACCTGCCGGGAACCGGCTTACCGACTGGTGCGTGCGCCATGCCCGCAAGTTGATGCCCGCCGCGATCCGGACAGCCACCCGTACCGAGACACCCGCCCCGTTACTCGCTGCCCTCGACCACTTTTCCAACAACCCCACCAGTATCGACACCGATACGCTCCTCCACCTGCACGACTGCCTCCCCACCCACACCCAGGTGCTCGCCGATGCCGCAGTATCCCTAACCGGCGCCCTCGTCGACCGCCTGCGGCGAATGCCAAACTCCACTGCCGCCGACCAAAACCTCCGCGCGGCGATTGTTAGCAACTTCGCGAACCGACTAGGGAATGCCGGACGGTTGGCGGAAGCACTGGCCGCGGCGACCGAGGCTGTCGAAATCCGCAGACAGTTGGCCGACAAGGACGATGCGTTCCTGCCCGACCTCGCCGGGAGCGTCAACAACCTCGCAGTAGGGCTGGCCGCGGTGGGGAGGCACACTGAGGCATTGGCGGCGGCAACCGAAGCCGTCGCCCTCTACCGCAGGTTGGCCGACCAGTACCCTGGCGCGTTCCTGCCCGAGCTCGCGACGAGCGTGAACACTCTTGCAATCCGGTTGAGCAAGGTGCGACGGCGGGACGAAGCTGTGACCGCGGTCGCCGAAGCCGTTCTTCTCTTCCGGCAGTTGGCCGACCAGGATGCCACGTTCCAGCTCCACCTCGCGACGAGCGTGCACAACTTCGCGTGTCGGCTGGGTGAGGCGGGACGGGTGGACGAGGGGTTGGCCGTGGCCGCCAACGCTGTCGCCCTCTACCGCGGGTTGGCCGATCAGCACCCCGATGCGTTTTTGCCTGGCCTCGCGGCGAGTATAAATACCCTTGCAGTCGGATTAGCGGCGGCCGGGACGCGAGAGGAGGCGCTGGAGGCGGCCACTGAAGCCGTCGCCCTCTACCGCGGGTTGGCCGACCGGCATCCCGATGCGTTCCTGCCCGAGTTCGCGATGTGCATGGACAACCTCGCGAGCGAGCTGTGGGAGGCAGGACAGCGGGACGATGCGTTGGCCGTGGCCGCCGAAGCTGTCGCCCTCTACCGCGGGTTGGCCGACCGGCATCCCGATGCGTTCCTGCCCGAGTTCGCGATGTGCGTGCATAACTTCGCGGTCAGGCTCGGGGAGTCGGGACCGATAGACGACGCGCTCGCCGCGGCCACAGAAGCGATTGGCCTCTACGAACGGTTGGCCGCGCAGTATCCACAGGTGTACGACGCAGACTTGGACCGAGCCAATCTGGTGCTGGCGATCTTGCAGGCGTTGGACGTGTTGGAGTCCAGATGAACCAGTGGTGTTGATTCAGCATCACCGCAGAACTAGTCGTAGATGGCGCGCCGCTGCTCGGCGGCAGTCAGCTCAGCGGCGTACCGCGCCCGCGCCGACTCGCTCCGTCGCCGCCCCCAGCCATACCGCATCGTGCCCGGTCACCAATCGGTACGCCCAGCCCATCCCAGCGCACGCACGCTCGCTCGCGGCGAACGACTCCTCATCGCGTGCCCTGATCCGCGCTGCCGGCCGGCAGTCGATCACCACCCCCTCACCATCAACCCGCCGCGCGAAGAAATCCGGGACATGCCACTGCTGCCGCGCTCCCTCGGTCCACGACAACCGAAACGGTTGCGCGGCAAAACCGACCACGTCGGGATCGAAGTCCAGCGCCAGCGCCTCGTCGCGCTCCAGCCAAGACTCGAACTCCACGTGTGCACCCAGCGTCGCCGAGTAGTACAAGCCCGGATTGTTCCGCTGCCCCCGCAACGACCGGATGACCCGAACCGGGCCCGACCCGCTCGAACGCAATCTCCGCCGTCTCCGACAACCGGCGGCTGGCCCGGCGATTCCAGCAGGGAAGGCGTGCTTGCCGTATTCGACTTCGTCGGGCGTGACCGCAGACCCCGAATGCCGAGGCTGCACGTTCATCAATGTCGCGGTGGAAATGGCCGACCAGGAACACACCTTCGTGGACGTCGCGGTGGCTCACAAGAACTTCGTGCGCGAGATCTTCGCCTAGTACCTCACCGAAGCGGGGCCGCCGGCAAACCGAGCCCCTGGCCTCGCAGCTACTGATTCCGAGGAACGGTGTTTTCGTCAGCGCGCAGATGCACTCGAACTTCAAGGAAGCGGCAGTGCAGGCACACGTGGCCGCGCAAGTGCTGCTCGATGCCGCACTTGCCGGTGTCAACTTCGGTTGAATGGTGACCCGGTCGTTCCGGTTGAATCCGGACCCACTTCTTGTTGGTTTGGTCAGTCGTTGGTTTTGGCCGCGGGGACGCGGCCGAGGTCTCGGTCTTTGAGTCGGTAGCTGTCTCCCTTCATGGAGATGACTTCGGCGTGGTGGACGAGGCGGTCGATCATCGCGGCGGCGACAACGTCGTCGCCGAACACTTCGCCCCATCGTCCGAAGGGTTTGTTGCTGGTGACGATGAGCGAGGCCCGTTCGTAGCGGGACGAGACGAGCTGGAAGAACAGGTTCGCGGCCTCTGCTTCGAAGGGGATATATCCGACTTCGTCGACGATGATGAGCGGAATCCGGCCGAGCTTGATCAGTTCGGCCTGCAGTTTTCCGGCGTGATGGGACTCGGCCAGACGAGAGACCCATTCCGCGGCGGTGGCGAACGCGACGCGATGCCCGGCTTGGCAGGCGCGGATTCCGAGCCCGATCGACAGGTGCGTTTTGCCGGTTCCGGGCGGGCCCAAGAACACCACGTTCTCCTTGGCGGTGATGAAATCCAGGGTTCCAAGGTGGGTAATGGTGTCGCGTTTGAGAGACCGTTGATGGTCGAAGTCGAACTCCTCCAACGATTTCCGGGAGGGGAACCGTGCGCTGCGGATGCGTCCTTCCCCGCCGTGGGATTCGCGGGCAGAGACCTCGCGCTGCAGGCAAGCGGCAAGGAACTCTTCGTGACTCCAGTTCTCGGCGCGGGCGCGTTCGGCCAACCGCTCGACCGCGTTGCCCAGGGTCGGTGCTTTGAGTGCTCGTGCGAGATAGGCGATTTCGGAGGTGACGTTGCGTGAGCCGTTCGAGGCGGTTTTGGTGGCCATCAGGCGATTTCCTCGCTGCTGTCGGCCTCGTCGAGGTCGAACATGCGGTCGTAGTCGGACAGGTTGCGATGTTCGACATCGGTGTCGATCGCGGGGACCGCCACCAGGCGCCGGGACCGGCGCAGATCCGCGGCCGCGGCCGCGTGGTCGGGATCGGTGATGGTTTGGTGATCGGCCCAACATCGTTGGTGGCGAGCAAGTTCGGCGCCGGCCAAGGTAACCACAACCTGATCCAAATCTGCTCGGACCTCGACACGGCGGCCGATCGCATCCGGATGCACCGAGTAGTCGTTGGAGTCCAGGCGGACATAGTGATCGCGAGGCAGGCGGGTTGTAAGCCGCCAGCCGACCACCGGATCCACCGGCGGCAAATCGAGCATCGATGCCCGGTCAGCCTCCCAGCGGTCGACCGGCCGGCACTCCAGCCGACGATGGTGACGCTGGTTGGCCTTGATCAACCAGTCGCCGAGCTGGGCGTTGAAATCGGCCGGGCTCGTGAACACCCTGCCCGGCAGAAACGACGTCTCCAGATAGCCGTTCGCCCGTTCCACCAACCCCTTGGCTTCCAGATCACGAGGACGACACTGAATCACCTTGATGCCCAGCGATCCTCGGAACGCGTTCATCGTCTCGGTCAACTGTGGTTTTCCGCCACGCCATTGACCGACCGCGGACTCGTTGTCCCAGACCAGAACTCGCGGAACCCGACCCCACCTCGAGATCAACAGCCAATGCCCGGCCAGCAGATCCGGACTCTGCCGAGTCGGGATCATCGTCGCTGCCATGATCCGCGAATAGCCGCTGACCATCACCAACACCGGCGGATGACCGACATGCCCGAACCCCAGCGGAACATCGGCCGGCGGGAACCACAGATCGCACTGCGCGAGCTCACCAGGCTGATACTCCGTGCGCGAGGCCGGATCGACCGGCTTGAACAACGGCCGCAACTGCTGCACCCGCTCGAAGAACACCGTCTTGCCGCGCTGCCAGCCGACTCGTTCCATGATCACCGTCGTCGGCATATCCGGGAACTCGGTCAGCAACGCCCGGATCTGCGGCTCGAACTCATCGACTGCCGACCCGCCCGGTTTGCGCTGATACTGCGGCGGCGCATGCGAAGCCAGCGCCTTCTTCACCGTGTTCTTCGAAATATTCATCCGCCGAGCGATCGCGCGAATCGCCATCCCCTCTGCGCGATGCAACCGGCGGATCTCCGCCCAGTCCTCCACGTTCAGCACCTCATGATCGTTCACAGGGTGGGTCAGCATTCACCCGGAATCAGAGGGTCAGTCTTCAGGATCTGGCACGCTTTCCGTGATCTCGGCTGAATAGTTCAGTCGCGGAGCAGGATTCGTTTGCGCAGCAGGTCGAGGTTGGCGCGACCGAACATC
>NZ_JBIAFV010000020.1:0-155102 GCF_042869435.1 Nocardia sp. NPDC006982
CTACCCGATGTTGCCCACCGGCCGCTGATCAGCCACCGGAAACCAATCCGAACCCGACTACGCCGGGCCGAAGGCCCGGCGAAAGATCGAGGCTAATGCGGCGGCGAGTGCATCGGCGGCGCAGGGGCCGAGATCGGCATATTGATAGACGGTTTCGGGATCGTCGTCCACGCACAGCAGCAGGCGGACCCGGTGGCCGTCGGTGCTGAGGATGACATGGTCGTCGACGATGTCTCGCAGCCTGACCAGCGCGGTGGGCAGATTCAGCGTCTGTCTCATGGGATCGGGTTCCTTTGTCGGGCACTACTGCCGGTGCCAGAGTCGGGGCTTGCGGTGGATGTGTTGGAGTTCAGGTGGTTTCGAGGTCGAACAAGTCGGCGTAGCGGTTCTCGCCGGCCAATGACGGGCACGCGCACTTGGGGAAGGAGTACAAGCAGTCGGCGCAGAACCCGCAGATCCTGCAGTGCGGGCCGACCGGGTCGTCGTTGAATTCGCCGCATTCCTCGCAGTAGCCCCAGTAGCCCTCGGCTTCGCCGGACCACAGGCCGTCCAGATAAGAGTGGTTGGAGTGCCAGCTGCCCTGGTCCCAGTGCCCGTGGTGTTCGTTGAAGATGTAGGCCGCACGCTGATAGGCGGGATCGATGGTCAACAGCACCATCTTGTCGGTGCCGAGCCAGCGTTCGAGCCGCTCACGCCCAGCCCAGGAATCCAGCGACCCGAACGGGCGCACAGGCAGGTATTCCTCGGCGGCGATACGCGTGTCCGAGCGCGGATCATCCGGGGCGGGGTGCACGATCTTGGGCAGGATCCCGTTGTGCGCGAGTACGGTTCGCGCGTCGCCACCGACAACGAAGGGGTGACAGTTGTCCAGCGAAAGCACACCGTGGGTGGCCAGACGGGAATGGAACAATGCCGGACCCTCTGGGTATTGCTTTCGGATAGCGGCGAATTCGGTGATCGCCGCGTCGGCGTCCATGCTGCGGCCGACGGTGATGGTGTCGGCGGTGATGATCGCGTAGCCGTGCCCGTGCGGGTTGGCCGCCGCGCCGCCACGTAAAGCATCGAGGTTCGGGGCGATGCCGGGTTTGACGAAGGTCAGGATGCACATGCGAGCGCCTCCAGCTCAGCCAGAAGGGGCGAGTAGTCCGGGCGGGCGCGCAGCCAGGTGGTGAACGCGGTCCATTCCCAGCCGCGACGGCGCGCAATGTCGGCGGCGCTGAGGCAGCGGGTGTATTCGACCGATCCAGCCGCGAAGGCGAGCGCGGCTTGAACCTGCTGCGGAGTTAGAGAACTAGCGAAGACCCGCAGCTCGAAGGTCTTGGCAGGACGAACATTAATGGCGTGATGGCGGTCCGCGTCGCGGTCGCCCTTGGCGAAGTCACGGACACGGGAACGGGCAGAGGGCGAGAACAGTGCCCAGTCAGACGAGCGTCGCGCCAAGGTAGTGACCTGAGGTTCGTTGCGGTAAACGAACTTCAGCCACCGGTAGGCGTGGGCGGGGGAGTCGAACCCGTCGCGGGAGAGGTGGATGTGAATGCCGACGTTGGTATCGGTGTAGCAGCCGAGCGACCGCAGCTGGTTCAACAGCGGCCATGGGAACGAGGTTCGTGCGTAGTCGAACGACATCGGGTGGGTGACCAGTTCGAACCCACAGGGGTGAATGGAGGAGTCCTGTTTGAGGTAGGCCAAGTCACCGAGCTGATCCAGGGCTGTGTCGACCGCGTCGCAAAATTGCGTTTCGGGGGTTTGAATTTCGAGTTCGAGCCCGAGGAACAGCGGACCCTCGCCGTGGAATTCGGGTTCGGGTTTGTAGTCGTAGTAGTGGACCGCTTCGTGTTCGGGGCGATCGCAATCCTGGCAATACGTGTCGTCGTAGGGGATAACGTTGAAGCATTCGGCGCAGTCGTGGTAGCCCTCTTCGAGGCAGGAATCGCAGACTTCGTTGCCGCCATCAACGCGCGAGGTATCGGTGGTGAGTCGGCCGCAGTCATCGCAGGTGGAGTACTCCTCAGCGCAGTCGTCGCAGATATGGCGGCCGCCGACTGCGGTGCGGGTGTCGTGGCTGTAAATGTCGCAGTCAGCGCATTGCGTCCAGCCGGACACGCAGTCCTCACACAGCACGCTGTCGCGGCTGGTGCGGTGGACGGTGCGGGTGGGTCGGGCGCACTCATCGCAGTGGTCGAAGTCGGTGGCGCAGCTCGCGCACAGGTCCTCACCCTCGACGGTGGTGGTGAGGTTCGCGGCGGGCACCGTATCCGAACATTGCGAGCACGACTGGTCGACCAGCGTGGATGCTGGCATGGCACAGGGCCTTTCGGTGAAATGGATATAGCCCCGTGCGCAGCGAGCGGCCGCGTACGGGGTTCGCGGGGACAGATCAGCAGGGGCCAGGACTAAGGCAGATGTCGGCCGATGTGGCAAGGTCGATGGAGCCAGGCACCCTTGGTTGCGTGGAGGTGTGCATTCGGCGGTCTGGCTGTGGTCGAAGAGTTCGCAATCAGCGAAGGCGGCTTCACTCGATGCGCCAGCGGTATCTGACGCACAAGCGGTCCATGCGATCCAGGTCAGACTGCGGCAGTGGCCGTGTATCGGCAGTCTTTGTCGACTGGTGCAGAACCGCCAATGGGCAGCTGGAGTTGAAGTCCAGACACCGTCGTCCCAGTGACCGCCGTTGTCCAGCGAACAGGTACGCGCTGTAGAGAGCGGGCAGGGGCATGGGGGAAGATGACGAGCTTGGTCGAGCCCATCCGTGCGAGAAGTGGTTGCAGTGCGCTCTCCCCAGCGAGGCGGATGGGGGTGACAGTCGGCCCTGCGAAACCCGTTGCTGGGTTCGGCGGTATGCCCCAGGGGCTGCCGGGGAGTGGTGGTAAGGCAGCGCGATGTTCAGCGGGAATTCATCAGATCGGTGGCGGCGCTGGACCAGTTTCTGTGATGCCTCGGTCGTGGTCGCCGGGGTCGGTGAGCATCGCCGCGACGTTGTCATCGCGGGGTCGGTTGGTACGCGATCGCTGAAGGGCGACAAGCGCGGTCTTCGCCAGCGTCGTTGTGGGGCAGCAGGATTCAGGAGCGGCGCGTGGGTGTTCTGATGTCCTCCGGCGCGCTGGATGTCCGACGGATGTTGCGGTTGTCGATCAGTGTCAGCAGTTCGGTGTCTTCGGTGCGTCGCAGGCCGGTGCGCCATCCGATGAGTTCGAGCTGGGGCGGCTGCGGAAGCAAGGGGCCGCATCTCCGGAGCTGAGTGTCGATGCAGGAAGCGAGATTGCCAGCGGCACAACCCGAATGGGTGTGGTCACAACGCTGTCGTACTGGTTGTGCGAGTCACTGCGCGCCGCCGTTGCTGAGGCCAGCGTTGGGGGCGAGCGTGGGGATCACAAGATCTTCGACCATGCGTGAGCGATCAGTGCGGCGTGTTTCAGGCGTGCCAGGCGCCGGATCGCCGCGTGGCCACAACTCGGATCTGTTCGCGCGGTGGAATGGCAAGTCAGCTCGCGGAGTAGATATCGTTGCCTGCGCGGAAAGTGCGGCCGTCAGCTTGCGGGTCAACCCCGATCTTGACGTCCAGAACCTCACCGTTCCAGGTTTTGACGACCTCAGAGATCGTCTGTCCGGTCGTGCCGTGGAGGCGATCCCACCACACGGCGTAGTCGACGAGGGTGCCCGAGTACAGGGTGCCGTTGCGCAAATACATGTACACCGGCCGCGTGTGAACCACGGTGGGCTCGGGTGTGTCCTGCGGGCGTTCGAGCGGGAAGTAGTGCGTGAGGGTCTCCTCATAGGTGTAAGGGCCTGCGGTGAACTGGTGTAAGTCTTCGTCGGGGTTGTCGATGACGACCTCGAGGGTTTGGCCGTCCCAAGTCTTGATCACCGGTGAGACTTCACCGGGTTCGCGGTATTCCCGGTAGTGCCAGAGCAGGCCGTATTCGCCGAGTGTCCCGGTGACGAGGGCGCTGTTGTCCAGCCAGGCGAATCGGGGACCGAGACCGCGGACCGCGGCCGCGATCACTTCCGCGCTGTTTTTGGACGTGAGGGGCGCAGCCTGCCATTGCTGGTGCGCTTCGGGATGCCGCGCCAGCAGGGTGGAGGTGATGATGTCACTGATCAGTTCGTCGTGGGCGGCGTGTGGTTGCGGTAGTCCGGCCAGGAGCCGCAGGACATGGACGAGTTCGGCGGTGCTGGTGTGATCAGCTCTGCGCTGCCACTGGGCGCGCACCTCTTCTGCTGACGGTGGTGGTGTCTTTGTCACTGAACTGGTTCTCCTGCAATCGGTTTCGATGACGGGTGTTTCAAAGGGGTTGAGGATTCGAGCTGCCCCGGGGGATCGCAGGGCAGGACATGAGTGGGGGTGCTGTGGATGCGACGACTGCTACAGCGAAGTCCCGGGGCAGTCAGTACTGCGGGCTGGTCAGCGAGCAGGTGTAGACGCGGGTGGGGATGGTGAAGTGGACGCCGTGGTGAGCTCGGGCCCAGCCGTGGTGGAAGATCCACATACGCGAGGGCCGGTACTCCTCGGTCGCGGTGAGTTCCGATACCGGGACCGAGGAGTAGAGCGAGCCCGAATACGAGCCGTGTCCGCTGCCGATCAGGTAGATGCTGCCGCTGCCGAGCTCGGTCTGCGCGGCGTAATCGCCCCACATGTGTGAGATTCGCAGTGGCCGGTCGGCGAAGTCGATCCAGTCGCCGACCTGCGGGCCGGTCAAGCGACGGCGCGCTTGCAGTGCGATGTGTACGAGTTTGTAGTCCTTGGCATCCCACGTCGGGCGACTTACGATGCGGGCCGGGACAATCTCAGGGGATTCGATGGTCTCGGTCAAGTCGGGCATGAGTGTTGTCTCCTTGTCTGACCGTGAACACCACTTGTGCCGGTAGCACGGAGCTATGGTCATCGGGATGCTGAGTTTCGGTTGCCGTGGGTTTCCTGTCGCTTCCTCACACACGGGCATGTTGTGGTCGCGGTGTACCGGAGGTGGGTTGTCAGAGGGATGGTGGAGGAGCAGCGTGACCGTTGAGGCCAGGCTCGCTCGCGCCCCGATGGGTTCGGTGTAGGTCTGTCGATGCTTGTTTCTTTCCGTGCCGGTACGGGCGAGTTCGGCGGCGCGTACTGGGCGGTGAGGGTGGCGGAATCGGAGTGGTCGGCGTCGATGATCAGCGTGTTGCGGACATCGGTGACGGTGGCGTCGCTGACCGGTTCGTCGTCAGCCACGCCGTCAAGCCCGCAGCACAGCTCTGGTCGGCCGCCTCACGAGCAGTGCGGCTAACTGGAGAGGCGGCTATGAGCTATCGACCTCCCTTGTCCGGCGCCGGTGAAGGCTCTCTCAGCGCTCGACGCAGCGGGCCCCACAACGATTGGAGCTTCAGCGGTTTCGAGGTGAACTCGTCGACTCGATCTAGCGGTCGGCCGACAATCGCCTCAGCGTCAGCCCACTGCGACGCCGTCGGCAAAGTGCGGGGCTCACCGAGGAACAGCGTCCGAGTTAGGGCATCAGCCAGCCACCAAAGGCTGTCATCTGGCGGCGGTCCGAGATCGCCACGCGGCCCCCAGCATTCGGCCGTGCCGAAATAGCAGAACCCTTCGAGGTCCACGGTGTAGGGTCCGTAATCCGGGTCCGCACCAGGCATCACCAGAGATGGGTCTCGAAAGTTGCTGACCCATATGCCGACATTGTCGTCCACGGCGTCCGGATCCACCTCGACAACGATCGAGTCCAGAATCCGCTCCAGCCGCATTCCGTCGCTGCCCCAGTCTATTTCGATCCATCGGACCTTGCGTCCGTCCTCGAGGCGACATCCCGACAGGATCAAACGCATCGAAAGACCGGTGATCAGCTCCTCACGTACTGTCGACTCCCGTAGGTCGTACACCCGCTGTAACACCGCCCACACCGCCGAGTCGGGCCACATCGACGCTGTTACCGCCAGCCGATTGACTCGCGGCATACCCACCGGCCAACCCCATGCATCCGCACCTGGGAACCGCGCGACCGTCATCGTGAACCTCCGTGCGCTGCAGCCAGCCCCAGCACTTCGCGGGCGTCGTCAAGCAGCGGAACGTAGCCCGAGGTGGTGCCGAACAGCCGACGGTGGTGCGCTCGTAGCGCCGCCACGCAGCCGTGGCAGATGAACCGTGAGCCCATTGCCGAATGCCGCATCACGCCACGACCGACCTTGCACGAGTCGCAGAGCCCGCCGCCAGCGATATGTTCGAACGCGGTCTCGAGCGACCCTGGCGCGGTATTGATGCCGACCCGCATCACCAAACCATGCGGCAGCGTGGCCGCCGACGTGAACGACTGTGCCCAGTGGTTCGCGGTGAACATCCCCAGCCGGCGCCACCCCCGGCATCCCTCGTCGTGGGCGCCGGGAATGAGACTGTGGCTACCGCACTCGAATACGTCGTAGCGCCACGAGATGCCCGCCATCAGGTCTGCGGTCGTCATCCGTGTGCCTCCCACACCTGCTGGGAGTCGTCGGCGTGCAGGATCAGCCAGGAACGGTCCGGGAGATTGGTCCAGGCCTTGACGTACAGGCCGGGTCGACGCAGGATCTGTTCGGCGAGCTCGTCGCCGAGAGGCACCGTCGAGGATATGATCGGGCCGAGTTGCGCACCGTCGCTACTGACCGATGTCACTGGCTGCCAGGGCTCCCAGCCCTCCTGCTCGATACGGACCGTGCCGTCGTCGTCGACTCCGACCAACGGCGCGTAAATCCCGTCTACGGTGCACACTTCGCCAGCGAGACCCACCCGGATCACCTGGTCGATGACCTCATCCAGTTTGCCCGGGGTGATCGGCTGCATGTTGGCGCCCTCCGGCGAGCGCTGGACGACTCGGAACATCAGCGGTAGGAGGGGGCTACTCATCGCCAGCCGCTCCAGTTGCGCGAATCCGCCATCGCTGTAGCGGGTTTCGGGGGATTCCGTGTCGAGTTCCAGTGGTTCGCCGCTGAATGCGTTGGCAACACCCCGGTATTCCAAGCCGACCAGGGTGACGTTGTCGGCGATCGGATCCAGCGAATCCGGCATCTCGATATGCTCGAGCGTCGGCAAGATACGCTGCGCCGCATCGAAATCACTAGCCCGCACCGTGATCGTGGTCAAGGTGTAGAGGTCGAAGGTGAATTCGGGAAGGTCTTTGTCGACAGTGAATTCAGGCATCATGCCCCTTTCGATTGTTGTGCGTACTCAACGGCTTTCGGCTGCCTCATGTTGTTGGCGCGGGCGGCTACCCATGTCCCTGCCTGCATGACCGACGCGAAGACGTCGCGCTTCGCTGCCGCCTTGCGGTATGCGTCCGCCACCGCCTCATATACGCCCACTCGACCCATCTCGGTCTCGGTGACTCCGGCGATGAGGGACGCCCGCATGTCGACGGTTACCGCTGAGGTGTCGCCAAGAATGTTCTTCGCGAAGTTGAGGATCTTCGGACTTTGCGGCGAGAAGATCGACCACGGATCGGCATCGACCATCGCTCGTTGCGCTCGGGCAACGTTCATCGGCAAGGTGCCGGATACCGGTTCACCCTTGGCCATCGCGAGCGCTGCCGCGACGTTGCGTTCCCACCTGGTGCGCGGACTCAGCGCGGAGATCACACAGGCGGCGCGTTCCAGGCTGATGTCCGCGATCTCGGACACCTTGGTCGCCAAGACGAACGCCTCCGCGTACCAGGTATGCCCCTCAGCGACCTGTTCATCGGTCGCCTGATCCCAGACCTTGAGAATCGAATTGATAGCTTTGCGTTCGGTGGTGGCTGTTTTCGCGAACGCGGTAAGACGAGCTATATCCGTACTCCTTTTCGATTGTTGTGCAGGCGAGAGGAATTCCGCCCGCCGATGTGGCTCTGCTACTCGTCCTCTGCGCCGAAGGTGATCAGTTGGCCGCCGACGAAGTGCATGTATTGGGGCTGGAAGTAGCTGGCGAGTTGGTTGTCGATGCCGTCGATGTGGACGCTGGTGCTGCGTCAGAAGCTGCCGTCGGTGGTGTGGTGGGGGAACAGCACGGCGCCAAACTCGCGAGAAATATGCCGCTGCAACCAGATTCGGCTTGCCAGCGGATTCCACCCGTCTATGCCGCGGACGCCCAGTAGGTCGACGGCGCGATACTTTGCCGGGATGTCGTCGAGGCCGAAGTCGACCAGCAGTCCGGCGCGGTTAGCCGGTGTTCACGGCGATGGTGTTCATGCTGACCAGTGGTTGTGCGTGGCAGATGCTGCTGCCTTCGCTCGGCGTCACCGTGCCGAGAGCGCACCGCCGGTTCGGAGGCTGGCCTGTGGCGGTCTCTACATCACGCCGTGCCGGATGAACTGGGTGGGCGAGGCTCAATCGACTAGTCGCAGGCGGTAATCGACTCACCGAGTGTTCTGGCGAAACCGGCCACAGTGTCAGTGCTGGGCGGCGACACGTTCAACGACGGCGTGTAACTGGCGGCGCTGTCGACCGCGCAAGACAAGGTCTCAGATTGGTTTTGGTGTGCGGGTCGGGGCTGTTGTGGTGGTGTTGCGCCCGCGTTCGAGGGTGGTTCTCATCGTGATCGATCGGGCCCTCGTTCGAGTCCAGGCGCAGGCGGGCTGTCAGCTGGTCTTGAAGGTTCTTCAGTCGTCCATTGGCGGTCGATGACTGAAGGCAGTGCCGCCTCGATCGATGCGCCGAAATCGGATGCGGTGCCGATCACGTAATCGGTGGCGCGGCGGTGAGGGATATCCGAGTGCGCGGATCGTCCCGCAAGGACTGCCTGTGGGGCCAACGTGTCGTCAATGATGGACAAAATCCGGGCTCCGACCGAGATCGAGGGTATGAGGAGTCGATCTTCCCCGCCGACGATTTCGAAAACTTCCAGTGCCCCGCGGGGGAGAAGTCTCTTCCAGCTGTCGTTTCCCTCTTCGAACACGGCTTGCACGTCAACTCGGTGGTATTCGATCAGAGGATCGGCAGCGTAGATGACACGGTCCAGGATCTGCCAATAGTATTGGTGCTGGCTTGTTTCGGGTTCGCCATCGACTCGTTCGGTAGGCAGCACCACATCGTAGGTGTCTTTGTGAAAGAGCTGGTTGAACGTGGCTGGGTCGAGCTCGGGCCGCCCGATCGGGACAACGGCGACGCGATCGTCCAGTCCAGTAGCGATAAGCGCCGCGTTCCACATCGCTACTACCTCATAAGCCCTCAGTGGGTTGAGGGCTGAGGCCGATGCGCGGTGTTCTGGTGTTGGCTGAGCTGGTTGTTGGTCGAAGTCCAGCACGCCGATAGTCACACGCGGGCGATGCTGGAGCATCTGCACGACTGTGTCCATATCCGATATGGTCACCGGCTGGTAGTGACCCCAGGTCACCGCGGCCCGATCCGAATGCAGCTCGAGCGCCGGAGCGAACAGTTGCGGTTCGGCCGCCTCACGGGCTCGGCGCAGCGACGGGAGGAGCTTGGGCTCAAGGCGGACTGTAAGGCTTGCGTGGAGCCCAAGCCAATCCTGGGTTTGCTGCAGGTTCCACTCCAGATGATGCGTCTTCTCGACCAGCTCGGGCACCGACATCGTCTGCGCGCCAGGCAGTCTCGATTGGCCTTCGACCCGATCGTGGATCCAGTTGCCAGTCTCGCCGCGGTGGCGCAGAGCGATAACGTCGTTGTCGAGGCCGCCGTAGATCGCGATCGTCCCGACACCAGGTTCATTTTCGACGAACTGCGCGGCCTCGAGGATGTTGGTCTTGAGTTGGGCGTCGGATCCGTCGCCGGTGTAGGTGCTGTGGCCGGTCCGCTCGTAGATGAGCTGATGGCATTCGAGCTCCAGCAGCTCGATTTCGGCGTCCGAGGCAGCGAGGAAGGCGAACGAGACCTCGTGGGAGGCGGTTACGGGTGGTGAGTCGGTGAACTGGGCCACGATGTCGGCGGCAAGTTGTCGGCTTCCGACATCGTCGACAACGATTATGCTGGCCCCGATGGCGCGCACGTAGTCCACTGCCATCCGCACCCAGCGTCGAACCTCGTAGTCGATCTGTGCAGAATGCGCTTCTTCCCAGCCGGGTTGATTCTTCTTTTTCAGGTAGTCGGGATAGAAACCACGAAAGTCGTGGGGGTTGATCACGACCGGGCGGGTCGGTGCGGCGGTGCTGTCGGCGAGGGTTTTCGTGAAGGTGGTCTTTCCTGCACTGGGCTGGCCGAGGAGGACAGTGATGCGTGGATCGTCCGAAGGGAACGCCTCAGACAGGTGCAGCCATACGATGCCTTGGGTGAAGATCTGCTCGGCGCGCTCCAAGGATAGGGCAGATGACGGTTCAGGCGCCGAGTTGGACATCAACGTGGGCCTAATAGCTTCTGATGGACTGCGGCGTCATGCGTCAGGATCGCGTGGATCGCTTCGCGGTGAGTCGGTTTCAGATCTTTCAGGCGTTGCTTGTAGCGCTCAGCTTGCGGAAGCCATCTTGGATCGTCGGTTGCTTCGAGGCGTGCGTATGTCGCGAGTTCGGTCAGAATTTTTTCGGCGAGTGCGTACCCAACTTTTTCGCCTAGTGGGATGGCGGCACCCATCTCCCCTCCCTCAACCCGTGCTCGCAGAGGAATTGTCGAGCTTTCCTACGAGGTTACTCGCCGTCTACTCAGCTGGTCTGCTGCGAAGGGGTGTGTGTTCGCCTCGGGCAGGCGATAGCAGTACTGCGGCGCCGATGTCGGACGGGTGGGGAGGGTTCGTTGCGTGGGGGTGTCTTGTGGACAACGGGTGCGAGGCTTATCGGAATCGTGTGGGGATGTGTGGACGTAGGTCGGCATCGGAGTTCCTGTGCGGTTTGATTGCATTGTCGCTCTTGATATCTGGTCGGGCTTGCGAGCAGCAAAGCCGGGAGCTGGAATCCCAACAGATCTGAGTGCCGATCAGAGCGGCCTGGCAAGGGCTTGCTTGTTGGTGTTCGGTTGTGTGCGCGACTTGGTGTTGTCTCGATGCCTGGCGGTGCTGAGTTAGCAGGCCGGGCCGGCAACGTCGTCCAGCTGCTGTCGGTGTGGCGCACGTTGGCGTGCGCTAGGCGAAGAATGCCCAGCCGGTATGCTGATCGGCGCCGCCGCGGCTGTGGAGGCTGGCTCTGATCTGCTCGGTCCCGTGATCTCTGTGTTGGTAGAAGAATCGGATTTCTTCGAGCGTTTCGGCCGGATATGCTACTGCCACAGCGGCTTTGGCCGCATGGTCGAGCCAAGTCCGAAAGCCTTCGGTGAGATCGCGGTCGGGAATCGGAATGTCGAGTTCGTGGAAGACGGTCTCGCCGCGCACGGGTATAGCTCCGGCCAGCTCTGTTGACGCTGTGATTTCGGGATGCGTACTGCGCAGGTGTGCGGCGAGGTTCTGTGCTTGAGTGAGCGTGAGCGGTGTATCGGCGACTGCGAGGAAGCGGGCGCGTGATGCGATGGTTCCTCTGATGTATTCCTGGTAGTGGGGCTTGTCGTCGTCGACGGGGCATTGACCGTATCGATCGAGGTCTTTGGTGTAGGCGATGTGCATTTCGGTGGCCCACCATTGGCGGGCGCGAACGAATGCATCACCGACGTCGGCTCCGGCGGTGTCGGTGGCGCAGACGTAGACAAAGAAGTCGTCGGGTGTAGACACAAGAGGGTCCAGTTTCGTTGAGGGTGGCAAGAGATCCTGATCTGGATGGGCGTTTCTTGGATGGCGAATCGAGACCCGTGGCAAGGCGGCGCGATCCGCGCGCATCTTCGCTCGTGGTGAAATTAGCTCGGCTGCAACGACACTCGCGGGTACTCTCGCTGCAGACATCGCGAACCCGCTTTGGGGGTAGATCACCTTGCAACCCGACACCTCGTGCCCGTCATGCCACTCACACGGTTCGGTCCGTCACCTCGCTGCCGTCCACCACGAAGGCATGAGCACGATCGAAAGCCACGGTGTACTCACCGGTATGGGGATCACCAGCGGTGGCTCCCTCGTGCCTGTCGTTGGTGCAACATCCGCGGTGCAGATCCAGACAACTGATCTCGTTGCGATGACTGCACCGACCCCACCACTGCGCAGGACCACAGGGTTGATATTGGTGGGGGTGGCGTTCCTCGCGATATTCTTCGTGTTCGTCGTGCCGCTCGGTGGGCTCATTATTGGTTCGATGGCCGCGCAAGGTGGCGACCATGTCGTCACCTCGGCGGTAATCCTGTTCGGCCCGTTCATCCTTCTGTGGGCTGTGCCATTCGCGATGGTAATCCCGCGAGTACGACGGAATCGCCGTATCGCCCGTGGCCGCACCACAGCGATGGCAGCGTTTCAGGACAGTTGGTACTGCGGCCGGTGCGGCGGTTGTTTCCTCTCGACGACGTCATGGCGGCCCCTTCCTGCGCGGACGTTGATGTCGCCACTTGAATACCGGACCCGTTTGTGGCAGGCCGCAGGTTACGCTTGACCCGCAGTCCCGAGGACACGCTTGGCTTTTCGACGGCGGAGAGATCCGCCGGACGGAGAAAACAACTTCCCGAACCGCCTTATGCCGCCAACTGGATAGCCTCTTGTGAGGCGAGTCATGTTGTAGTGCTTGTCGTTCCGGTGCGACGAGCTAATGTTTGCAGGTTCGGCAAGGGTGTGGCTGCAGGGTGACGTAGAGCCGCCGCACCGTGTGCGGCGGCGGTGTGATGATCGGCGGAGCGAGCAGACGGTAGCAAACAGCGTATGTGAAGATCGGCTGCGGAATTTGCTCTCTCCAGGTACTGGGTTGCTCGCTAGCTCTGCCGTTGGATGTGTCCAGGATGGCTTGGCTTGTCTTCCTTTCGGCGAATCTTCGCAACTCACCCGGTCCAGGAGCTCATCCTCGGAGGCTACGAAAGACGCCTTTTGTCAGCGTTGACGTTCAGATAGTGCGCACGGCGCACACTCCGAGAAAGCCTTCGGTCACCTTGCTCAGCATGTATCCCGGGCATCGCTCAGTGCCGGGATTATCACCACCGATGCGGCGCAGTTCATCTTCGCAGCTGGGCTTCCGCAGCGGGCGAGCGCTCTCGTCTCGTGCCGCGAATCAGCCCCTCAATGGCGGAGCGGGCTGTTATTGACGGGTTGCGATGAGGATCGGTTGCACAGCGTCCCAAGGCACCCATTGCCGCAGTGTCACTCCGCTGAGGCCGTTGATGGTGAGTAGATCGAGCTCGATTTCCAGGTACCAGGTGGGCGTGGTGCCTCTAGCCAGCCGTGCCCATCGGTAGGCGGTCGCCGTGATCCACTCTTCACCAGTGCGGATATCCAGGGACGCGGCTTTTTCGCCGAGGGTTGGCGGCATGGTCCGCGGCCAGTCGTGCTGTGGTGCACCCCAAATGCGGCGCGGGTCTACTCGCACTCTCTGTGGTGGTTTCAGTACTCGCATGGGTCCGTCGCTCATCGGCTCAACCAGTCCGGGCGATCGGTGAGGGCGTAGCGGCGCTGTCGGTCGCCTGTCGAGTCCATGCGCAGCGCCGGTCATCGGTGCCCTGCAAGTGCACTCGGGTGGTGAGCGGTCGCGGTGTAGCACGGCCGGTGACGGTAATGTCGTAGCTCACCGCACGCAGCAGCCCGCGCCCGCGGGCAAGTCCGACATATTCGGCTCTGTCGCAACGTATTTCGAGATCCACAGCGAGCCGGGCAGGCTGGGTGAGTATCAGGATGGCGTCGTGGCTGCGGACGCGGGCGAGCGCAGCTCGAATCCGGCTCGCTGGAGCGGTGTCGGGGGTGTCGAGCACAACGATGTCGAGACCGTCGAGCAGGACCACGGCCACCTCAAGAGGATCGGGACCCGGATACGGGATATGGGCCAACCGGGTAAGGTCGCCGCCCATCTCGACGAAGGCGAGTAGCCCGAGTTGTGGGCGTCCGACCACCGCGACACGTTTTCGTTGCGATGTTGCTGCGGCCAGGAGTCCGAGTAGTGGCGTGCTGCTGCCAGTGCATGCGATGGTTCGACCGAGTGGGAGTCCGCCGTGCGGCAGCGCTTCGCCGAGCCCGCCCGGCACTGAAAGTAATTTCGTGGTGACAGGTGCAGCGCCGAGTGGTGGCGCGGCTCCGACTTCTTCGGGAATCGTTGTCACGTGGGTGCGCTTATGTGCTCCGTGCAGGCGCCGCACCAATGCCGCGCTTTGCTGCGGTGTCAACCCAGTCAGGTCGGCCATTTCTACCCGGATCACAACATTTCCGTTCCTCGAACCCGAGACATTGAGTCGAACATACATTCGATTCTACTGGTTTCTCGGCGCCGCTGAAGCGCGTCGTGGATCCACCGCAGCACGTACTAATCGACCTGAGCGCAGCGATCCCGACCAACGGTCCATTTCGGGCGGACAGAGTTTCGCTGCGGTCCAAGAACTGCGGCCTCGACGTCACCGCGACCATGCCCGGCTTACTTCTGGCGTGGGCCCGCGCGACCGATGGGACCTGGCTGGGCCTGTGCTGTTTCGCTATCCGCACTGGTAATCAGCGAGGCCGTGTCGAGACCAGACAGTGTGCCCGGCACGGGCCATATCGTTGAGGCGTGACTAGGACGCTGCTGAATAAGGCTGATTCCGGGGGTTCCGCCGCTGCGCGGCGGAACCCCCGGAATCGTGTGAGTGTGATGGGCGGTGGTGTCTGCTGGTGGGCCATCGCCTCGGTTCAGGCGATGGCCCAGGTGCCGGCGGTCCGGGTGAGGCCGAGGTTGAGCAGGCGGCGCAGGTTGAGGGCGGCAGCGCGGCGGTGCAGCCACTGGTTACTGGCGTCGATGCCGCGGTAGCGCAGTTTGCGGCAGCGGCCCTTGGGGCCGATGAGCCAGGAGATGCTGCGTTCGACCATCGGTCGGTGTTGTCGGTAGATGGCGCGCAGGTCCGGGTCGCTGCGCCAGTGGCGGCGGGCTTGACGGAGTAGGGCATCATGTTCGTGCAGGCGCAGGATTCGGCCCTGTTCGCTGGTGGTGCAGCGGGTGCGCAGCGGGCAGTTGCGGCATGCGACCCCGAAGGTCACCGCACGTTTGGCGGTGATGTGTTTGGTGACACCGTTCGGGCAGGTCACCGACCCTGCGACTTCGTCGACGAGGAAGTCGTCCATGGTGACCCCGCCCTCGACCGCCGGACGCAGCGGCAGTGGTTTGATGACTGCGGTGAGTTCGCGTCGTGCCAGGTCGGCACGGAACTCTCCGGTGCCGTATGCGCTGTCGCCCAACACTTCTCGCACTTCCCGTAGAGCGGTGTCGGTGTCGAGTAGTGATCCGGCGACGGTGGCTTCGTGGTTGTCGGTTCCGGTGCCTTTGGTGAGCCGGGCGGCGGTGACCAGGCCGGTGTCGGGTTCGACGGCGAGGTGGGCCTTGTAGCCATCCTGACGGGAAGCCACGGACTTGTGGACATGGCGGGTGCCGGGGTCGACCACCGAGATCACCCGGTCCTCGGCGACCTTGCGGGCGATACGCCAGCGTCCATCCGTCCCGTCGGAGCCCTCGGCGGGTTCGACGTCCTGTCCGGCGATCAACGCCAGCAACGCCAACGCCTGCTCGGCCTTGTCGCGGACTTTCTCGTCGAACTCGTTGCCCGACAACGCATTCACTACCGATGTCGCGTCGTTGACCAGCGCCGACACCAACGCTTCGCGGGCGGGGTTGTCGTCCCACGCGATGGCTGGCTTGCCGGGATCGTCGTAGTCGTGGCCCGTGCACAGTTCAGCGACAATGCTCGCAGCGCCGGGCACCTCGCGGCGGACCCGGCGGATCGCGGCGATCAACTGGGTGACGGTGTCCTGGGTCGCGACCGCGTCGTCGAGGACCACCGAATCCAGGGCTCGTCGCGTCTTACCTTGCAGCACACCGGTTTCGGAAACCACCGCACGGACCGCATCGAAGATCCGGTTCGGACTGTCCGAGTTCGCCAACCGCCGCCGCCAATACGTCAACGTCGACGGATCGAAGCCCTCGTCATCCAACGCCAGCCCGCACGCAACCTTCCACCGCAGGTCGCACCGCACCGCGGCCACCGTCTCACGGTCGGACAGGTCGTGCAGCGCCTGCAACACCAGCACCGACGCGGCGACCTCGCACGGCAGACTCGGCCGCCCCGTCCGCGACGGGAACAGGTCCTCGAACATCACCGCCGGGAACACCTCCCGGCGATGCTCGGCCAGGAACGCGAACACACTGCCCGCCGGAACCAGATGCCCCACCAACGCCGCCGCATCCATCAACTCCGGATCCGACCTGCCCTCACCTTGCACCCCACCATCCTCGTTGACCCCGACCCAAAGGACCGGGGACAACACGCCACGTTATTCAGCAGCGTCCTAGCGACTGCTTACAGGTCGCTCGAGAGGGTCGGCATCCTCGTAGTCACGCGATGCGGCATGCGCAGGCGCGCGCTCGTCCAATTTCGCCTTGTTCAGGATGAGGTAGTCGCCGGTCATGCTCGCGAGGGTGACACGTCGGCCGCCGGACCCGCATGTGAAATTATGGTCAGCAACTCTTCAGCTAGCTCGACAGAACGGACAAATCGGGCATGATTGCTGTCATGAAACGCGTTTCCCCGGAGCCCGCATGCAGGTAACCGCACTCGAATGGATCTTGACGATCTTGGTGATCCTGGGTCTGTTCGTCTTCGACTTCTTCGCCCATGTCCGCACACCACACGATCCGACCTTCAAGGAATCCGGCACCTAGTCAGCGATCTACATCGGTCTGGCCCTGGTCTTCGGCGGATTCGTCGCCTGGAAGTGGGGCTCGACCTTCGCGGGCGAGTACTACGCGGGCTTCGTCACCGAGAAGGCCCTCTCGGTGGACAACCTGTTCATCTTCGTCATCATCATGTCGAGCTTCGCGGTGCCGCGGATCTACCAGCAGAAGGTACTGCTGATCGGCATTGTGCTGGCGCTGGTCATGCGGGGTGTGTTCATCGCCGTCGGTGCGGCGGCGATCAGTGCGTTCAGCTGGGTGTTCTATCTGTTCGGCCTGTTTTTGGTCTATACGGCCGTGAAACTGTTGCGCGAGAGCGGACACGAGGTCGAGCAGGAGGAGAAGCGCGACAGCCGGATCGTGGCGCTGGCCAAACGGGTGCTCCCGACCACCGACGAATACGACGGCGACAAACTGCTCACCCGGATCGATGGCCGGCGCGTGATCACCCCGTTGTTGTTGGCGCTGTTGGCAATCGGCTTCGCGGACCTGCTGTTCGCGCTGGACTCCATCCCCGCCATCTATGGTCTGACCGAGCAGCCCTACATCGTGTTCACCGCGAATGCCTTCGCGCTCATGGGTTTACGGCAGCTGTATTTCCTCATCGGCGGCCTGCTGGATCGCCTGGTCTACCTGTCCTACGGCCTTTCGGCGATTCTCGCGTTCATCGGCGTCAAACTGGTGCTGCACGCACTGCACGAGAACACCCTGCCTTTCGTCAACGGTGGTCGGCACGTCAAGGTACCGGAGATTTCCACGCCGGTCTCGCTGAGCGTGATCATCGGGATTCTGCTCATCGCGACCGTCGCGAGCCTGATCAAAACCCGTGGCGCGGCCCGGTCCGTCGAGAGCCGAGTAGCGGATTAGAAGATCCGGTTGTTTTCGGGCGTGATCTCGAAGCCGTGCCCGGTCGCGTCATTGCGGCAGGTCACCCCGACGGGCTGGGCCAGGCAGGTGAAGCCGGCCACGCTCAGGCTCGACCCGACCGGCAGCACCGGCGCATCGGTATCGGCTCCGGATGTGGTGCCGACGAAGTAGCCCCGGTTCACGCACAGATATCCGGCGTTCTCGCCGACGGCCAGTGCCGCCGCACTCGGGTCGATGCCCCAGCAGGCCTGCATCGCCGGCGGGGTGGGCTGGGTCGTGCCCTGGCAGCCCACCGGTCGTTTCGGCTGTCCGAACGGCTCGTCGAGGAAGCCGCATGCGATGCCGCCGTCCGCCGTCCGGAAGTAGTAGCCGTCGGTGGCGCGGTATATCGACTCGTCGACCGAACCCGCTCGTAGCAATGGACGATCCCCGACCGTCAAGTTTGCCGTGGTGTCGAAATCGGCGGCCCTCGAGCAGATGGTGAGTGCGAGGCCTGCGACCGACAGCGACGCGAAAATCGCGACGGATATGCGCATACGGGGGAGTCTGCGTCGGTGGGCGCGGATTCTTCCGCACCTGGCGCGGCGTGTCGCCGTAAGTTTGCTGACCGCCAAGTGTCGAGCGGCGACACGCGGCGGTCAGCCGGACGGTCAGGAAGCGAATGTGCCCATCACCGGCAGCCACTCGACCGCCCGTACATCCTCGATGAGGTTCTCGCGGGCGAACGGATCCTGCGGCAGCAGTTCCTTGATGGCCGCCTCGTCGGTGACCTGGAACAGCAGCAGTGCGCCGGAACCATCCGGGTAGGGACCGCTGGTCAGCAGCGAACCCGCGTCGATCAGGCCGTTGAGCCAGGCCCGATGTTCCGGGCGGAAGGCATCGCGCGCCTCGACGGTGGCATCGGAGTAGGTGTAGTGCACGGCGAAGATGGGCACGATCGATCCGTTCTGGTCAGAGGTTCAGCAGCATTCGAGTATTGCCGAGGGTGTTCGGTTTCACATAGCTGAGGTCGAGGAATTCGGCGACACCGGGATCGAAGGTCCGGCACATCTCCGCGTACACCTCGGCGGTGACCGGTGTGCCGTCGATTTCCACGAATCCGTGCCTGCCGAAGAAGTCCACCTCGAAGGTGAGTACGAACAGCCGTCCGAGTTCGAGTTCCCTGGCCACCGCGACCAGCCGTTCTACGATGAGCCGACCGACACCATGCCCCTTGACATCGGGATGCACCGCGACCGTGCGCACCTCGCCGAGGTCGGCCCACAGCACATGCAGCGCACCGCAGCCGACCACCCGGCCGTCGAGTTCGGCTACCCAGAATTCCTGTACCGCCTCGTACAGTGTGACCAGGTTCTTCTCCAGCAGGATCCGACCGGCGTATTCATCGACGAGGCTCTTGATCTGGGGCACATCGGAGGTTCGGGCGCGTCGCACAACAGGGGCAGATTTGTTCGCGGCAGGTGCCGCGCCCGGATACGCGTCGCTGGTCGAACCACCTAGTGGTCCCCGAGAGGTCATGTGGTGCACAGTAGTCGGCCCGGTTACCGATACTCTGAACGTGTGCCGCACATCCACCCGCTCCGCTCACCGCATCGCGTAGGCATGCGTCCGAGCGTCGTGACGGTGGGTGGTGTGGCCTTGGTGACAGGGGCTTACGCCAGGGAGGCGGAGGCCGTGAGGGAGCGCAGCGAGCGAACCATGTCACAGCCGTGCACGCACGCGCCGGAGCCGAGCGCCAGCGAGGCGGAGGCGTGAGCGTGCAGCCCGAAGAGATCGATCGACGCTGGGGCGAACCCGTGGTTCGCGCCGGATTCGCGCCCGCCCAGACCGATCCCGTCGTCCCGCTGATGAATATCGCGAATGTGCTCACCATGCTGCGCATCGCGCTGGTGCCGCTGTTCGTGCTCGCGCTGTTCGTCGGCGGTGGCCACCAGACCGGCTGGCGGATCGCGGCTGCCGCACTGTTCGGCATAGCCGCGATCACCGATCGCTTCGACGGGCAATTGGCGCGCAAATACGGCCTGGTCACCGATTTCGGCAAACTCGCCGATCCGATCGCGGACAAGGCGCTGATCGGTTCGGCGGTGATCGGACTTTCGATGCTCGGTGATCTGGCGTGGTGGATCACCCTGGTCATCTGCGCTCGCGAGATCGGGATCACGCTGCTGCGGCTGGTGGTGGTGCGGCGCGGGGTGATTCCGGCCGGACGCGGCGGCAAGTTGAAGACGCTGGTGCAGTCCGTCGCGATCGCGGTACTGCTGTTGCCTCTGCACGGCGGATTCGCCACCGCAGGCATGACATTGATGTATGTGGCCGTCGCGCTGACGGTCATTACCGGCCTCGACTATGTGGGGCAGGCGGCGCGGGTGTGGCTCGCTGGAGGTCCGGGCCGGACACGCGGCGCATGACCGATCCGCTGACAACCGGAGCGCCTGTCGTCGAATTGGTGCGCGAGCTGGGTGCCGCCCGGCAGACCGTGGCGACCGCCGAATCGCTGACCGCGGGCCTGCTCGCGGCGACCATCGCCGGGGTGCCCGGTGCCAGCGCGGTGCTGCGCGGCGGGCTGGTCGTCTACGCGACCGAACTCAAGCACAGCCTGGCCGGTGTCAGTGACGAAGTGCTCGCGACCGAGGGACCGGTCGCCGCGAGCACCGCCGAAGAGTTGGCCGTCGGTGCGCGGCTGCGCTGCGGTGCGGACTGGGGTATCGGATTGACCGGGGTGGCCGGCCCCGAATCTCAGGGCGGGCATGCCGTCGGCACTGTCTTCCTCGGACTGGCCGGGCCCGGGCATACCGAGGTCATGCGGCTGAAACTGGACGGCGACCGGTGGGCGATCCGAATCGGCGCTACGCACAGCGCGGTACGGGAGTTGCGTCGTATCGTGGGAGACGGCCACTAGGCGCTGCCGCGCCTGGTTTGCCACCGTGGGAACCAACCGGGCCCTGTTCGACGTTGTGCCAGAAAGGACGGCGTGCGCAGCGCTTGTAGGCGCCCGCGGACCCGGTTACTGGGAGCTAAGGAGAACGACATGACGCTGCTGCGAGAGGCGATCGGGGACAGTTTGCGGCGTGCTCGTCTCGCCCAGAGCCGGACCCTGCGTGAGGTCTCCACCTCGGCGCGCGTGAGCCTGGGATATCTGTCGGAAGTCGAGCGGGGCCGCAAAGAGGCCTCCAGTGAGCTGCTCGCCGCCATCTGCGCGGCCCTGGATGTGCCGCTGTCGCGGGTGCTCTGGGATGTGAGCACGATCATGGCGGGCGCCGACGGTCTGCCCGCCGACGCGCCCGCCCAGACCGCCGATGCACCCGAGGCGGAGCGGACCGCTGCGGCCGAACCCGCCGAGGCCGCGTCGGAGCCCGCGACCGCCACGATGTCGGTGGCAGGTGCCCGTACGCAGATCGCCGAGGACACCCGGATCGTCATTCCGGCCCCCAGGGCCGACATGCTGGTCCTGGTGAAAAGCAACTGATCAATAGACGAGAGGTGGCGTCTGCGGCCGACGCTGCGAACCGGTGCCGAAAGCGGATAGATTCTGTACTAGGCGTCAGTTGGGCCGGGTTCGCCCGGCCCGGGTGCCACATGGTGGAGGATAGGCACATATCGGGTGCGTGACGGTCGCGCACTAGAGTCGCGGTAAAGCGCGGCGCATCTTATGGAGGCGGGATCAATCGATGGCTAATCCGTTCGTCAAGGCCTGGAAGTACATGATGGCCCTCTTCGATTCGAAGATCGAGGAGCATGCGGATCCGAAGGTCCAGATTCAGCAGGCTATCGAGGAAGCTCAGCGTCAGCATCAGGCCCTCTCGCAGCAGGCCGCATCGGTCATCGGCAACCAGCGTCAGCTGGAGATGAAGCTGAACCGTCAGCTCGACGATGTCGAGAAGCTCAATGCCAATGCGCGCCAGGCCGTCATGCTGGCCGATCAGGCCGCCGCGGCCGGCGATACCGAGAAGGCGATCCAGTACACCAACGCCGCCGAGGCATTCGCCGCGCAGTTGGTCACCGCCGAGCAGGCCGTCGAGGACCTCAAGGTGCTGCACGACCAGTCGCTGCAGGCGGCCGCGCAGGCCAAGAAGGCGGTCGAGCAGAACGCGATGCTGTTGCAGCAGAAGGTCGCCGAGCGCACCAAGCTGCTCAGCCAGCTGGAGCAGGCCAAGATGCAGGAGCAGGTCTCGGCATCGCTGCAGCGGATGGATTCGACGCTGTCCGCGCCCGGCACGACGCCGAGCCTGGATGCCGTGCGCGAGAAGATCGAGCGCCGCTACGCGAATGCGCTTGGCGCCGCCGAACTCGCGGGCAATTCGGTGCAGGGCCGGATGCTCGAGGTGCAGCAGGCCAGCATTCAGATGGCCGGACACAGCAAGCTGGAGCAGATCCGCGCCTCGATGCGCGGCGATGCGCTGCCTGCGGGCGGAGCGACCGCCCCGGCGATCAATCCGGGTGCCGCGCAGGCGAATCCGGCACAGCCGCAGCCGCAGATGAACAAGGGCCAGACCGCGCAGCAGTAGCCCCGTCGTTCGAAATAGATGGCGTTCGAAATAAATACAGTTCGGCGAGGACTGGTTCGGTGGAAGACATGGCACGGGTACCTGGCGGGTCGGCCGTCGGTCATGCTCGGGCCCTGCCTGTCCGGCCACCGCGGGTCGCGCCGAACGCGTGCCCTGGAGGAGACCGATGAGCCCGCAGGGACCTCGCGAACAAGGTAGGGGTGGTCGTCGTCGCGGTGCCGCGCTCGTGCGCGCACAGGCGGCACTCGCACCGCAGCCGGGGAGCCTGCCCGACAGTCTGCGCGAGGTGGGCGAGCATGCGCTGGTCGCGGTGCGGCGCTGGGCGGATCCGCGCGAGCGGGAGTTGCGCAAGCGCCGCCGGGCCCGCCGCCGCAGCTTCCAACTGGGCACGGTCGGCGGTCTCACCACCGCGGGAACCGTTGGGCTGATGGTGCTTTCGGCACCGGTATGGGCGGTGGTCGTGGTCGGCGGGGGAGCGGTTGCGCTGGTCACCGGTACCGCGCTCAGTGCCCGCCGCTACCTCCAATTGCGCAGCTCACCGCTGCCGCAGGCAGCTTTCGTGCCGCGCAAACAGCCACCGCCGTGGTCATCCGCGCGCGGGCCGATTTCCCGCCTGGTTCGGGCGGAGAAGGCGCTACACGGCCTCGGCACGCAGATCGCCCGCTCGAACCGGCTGCCCGAGGACGAACTCGCCGACATGATCGAAACCGCGGGTTCGGGTGCGGCCGCGCTGCACGCGCTGGCCGCCGACATCACCGCGATGGAACAGGCACTCGGCGCCATGGGGCGCTCGAAATCCGTTGCCGCCGTTGGCCTCACCGAGAATATGCAATTTGCACTCGGTCGCCTCGATAGCGGGGTCGCCGAGTACGAACAGGTAGTCGCCGCGGCGGGGCGGATTCTCGCGGTGCCCGAAAGTGCGGTGCTGCGGCACAACTTCGACACCATCGTCGCCGATCTGCGAGACGCGGCCGATCGCCTGGACGGGTGGGCGCAGGCCCTCACCGAGGTGGCCGACCAGCACGCCCCCACTTCACTTCCGCCGCAGGGGAACTAACCCGCGTCGGGCGGGTGGATAGTCGCTCATATCGACTCTTGCTTGCATGAGCAAGACGCCCTACAGTCTTGCTCATGCAAGCAAGAAGTAGGTCGGGCAAGCAAGATGAGCGGACCTTCACCGAGACTGCGCGCCGGGCGCAGATCGTGAACGCGGCGATCGCGGTGGTCGCCGAGCACGGCTATCCGAATGCCTCGTTCGCGAAGATCGCCAAGCAGGCGGGGCTGAGCAGTACCGGCATGATCTCCTACCACTTCGCGGGCAAGGATGATCTGATCCGCGCGGTGGTCGCCGAAATCATGCGCGTGGCTTTGGAATTCGTGAGCGACAAGCTCGAGGGGGAGGTCGACTACACGGCCCGGCTACGCCTGCACTTCGCCGCCAACCTGGCACTGCTGGACGAGTACCCCGACCATCTGCGGGCGCTGTCGAGCATTATCGCGAACGCGCACCCGAACGACCGGCAGACTTTCGGACTGGCCGAGCATCTCGCCGACTTCGGCCGAATCCAAGCGGAGCGCATCCGAGAAGCGCAGCGGGCCGGGGTATTTCGGGACTTCGACCCCACCGTCATGGTCATCGCCATGCGGGGCGCGCTCGATGCGGCGATCGCCCGCGCCTCCGTCGACCCCGACTTCGATACCGCGGCCTGTGCCCGTGAACTGGCCGATCTCTTCGACTATGCCACCCGCAAGCACTCGTGATCACGACCGGAGCCGAATCATGAACCAACAGAAGGCGATTGCGACCGACCGCACGCTGCGGCAGAAGCGCGCCGCAGTGCGCCGCCACCTCATGCGCCAGTTGCTCGTGGAACTGGTACTCCCGCTCGGCGGTTATTACGCCTTACGTGCGGCCGGGGTGAATCCGTGGCTGGCGCTGGTCGCGCCCGCCTTGCTCACCGTGCCGTTCCTGGCCTATAGCGCGATACAGCAGCGCCGGATCGACATGGTCGCACTGTTCACGCTCAGCATGATCGTGGTGGGGACGGCGATGTCGATGGTGACGGGCGACCCTCGAACCCTGCTGGTGCGCGACAGCTGGATCTTCGGCGCGCTGGGGCTGTGGGTGCTGGCCACCCTGTTCACCCGGCATCCCTTCATGCGCAGTGCCGCCCGCACGATCGTCACCGTCAAGATCGGCGAGGAAGGCTATCGGCAGTGGGATGCCCGCTGGGACAACGACTCTCGATTTCGCAGCCAGTTGCGGGTGCTGACCGCGGTGTGGGGTCTGGGATTCGCCCTCGACGCCGTGGTGCGGGTCGTGCTCGCCTACACCCTCCCGGTCGATTCGGTGCCTCTGGTGAGCACGCTGCAGTGGCTTGTCGTCCTCGGTGGGCTCTTCGCCTTCCATTACGCCTATGTCACCAAGCACGGGCTGAAGGTCTGAGTCGCCGCCGAAACCCCGGCCGACCATGCGTGCTGGTTTGGCCGGGGTTTTGTGCTGTCGGCACGCTGCCGGACCCCATATGCAACCAATGGTTGCGTGATGAGCGGTGGTCGGCTAACGTGATGTGCAACCAAACGTTGCAGATGGAGGAAGAGTATGGAGTACGGCAGCATCGAACGCGAGATCCACGTCGACGCCTCACCCGAAGTTGTCTTCGAGGTGGTCAGCAGCCCGGAACACATCTCGGAATGGTGGTCCGACGAGGCCGATTTCGAGACGACTCCCGGCGCGGTCGGTGAACTGGTCTTCGGCGACCGGGAACATGTCGCCCCGATCACCGTGGTGACCGTCGAGCCGCCGCGGCTGTTCTCGTTCCGCTGGTGCTATCCGGAGGGCTCGGCCGACCTCGCCGACTCGCTGCTGGTCACTTTCGAGCTCACTCCGGCAGGCGCGGGCACCAGGATTCGCCTCACCGAGACCGGTTTCCGTGAGATGGGTTGGGAGGCTGCGAAGTTGGAGGAGGTCTACCAAGATCATAGCGCCGGTTGGGACCGGTTCGTTCCGCAACTCGGCGAGTACATCGCGCGGCTGGTGTCGACCCCGTGACCGCTACCGTCGACGACGACCTGTGGTCCGCGGTCGGGGATCCGACCCGTCGGCGGATGCTCGACCTGCTCCTGGCGGCCGGCGATGGCACGGCCACCAGTCTCAGCGAGCAGCTGCCCGTGACACGGCAGGCCATCGCGAAACATCTTGGCGTGCTCGACCGCGTCGGCCTGGTGCACGCCACGCCCGCGGGGCGGGAACGGAGGTATCGGGTGGATGAGGCGCAACTTGCCCGCGCGGTCGCGCAGTTGTCCTCGGTCGGGGCGGCGTGGGACGCCAGGCTCCGGCGCATCAAGCGGATCGCCGAGGCGATTCAACGCACAAAAGATCAGCAGCAGAAGTGAAAATCCAACACTGGAAAGAGGATTCGAAAATGGTGGATATCCTGCACCGAGTCGCGATCCAAGCGCCGACGGCCGAGGTCTATGCGGCCCTGACCACCGTCGAGGGGCTCGCCGGCTGGTGGGCGAACAACACCCAGGGCAAGGGCAATGACGTCGGCGGCGTGCTCCAATTCCGTTTCGATGCCGGTGGATTCGATATGAAGGTTCTCGAGCTCGACCCGGGCAAGCGCGTGCGCTGGGAAGTCGTCGAGGGACCCGAAGAATGGGTCGGCACCCAAGTGGACTGGAACCTCGACCAGGTCGACGACTACATCGTCATCCTCTTCAAACATGAAGGCTGGAAGGAGCCGGTCGAATTCATGCACCACTGCAGCACCAAGTGGGCGGTCTTCCTGCTGAGCCTGAAGTCGTTGGTGGAGACCGGAAAAGGCGCACCCGATCCGCACGACGTCAAGATCGACAACTGGAACTGACGCAGCAGGCCTTCCTGCGAATCGGACAGGCGATCACCATGCGCGGACGGGTCAGGTCTCGACCGACGCCGCACAACGCATGGTGATCATCTGACCAGCCTGGTCATCGGTGGATGGTGTGTTCGGCGATGGTCCAGGCGCGGGCTTGGTCGCTGATGGTTACGCCGAGGCCGGGGCGCGATGACAGGTGCATGCGGCCGTCGGCGATTTCGAGGCGTTCGTTGAAGAGGGGGTCGAACCATTCGAAGTGTTCGACCCAGGGCTCTCGCGGGTAGGCGGCGGCGAGGTGGATGTGGATTTCCATCGCGAAATGTGGTGCCAGTTGCAGGTTTTGGCTGTCGGCGAGGGCCATCACCTTCAGGAATTGGGTGATGCCGCCGACACGCGGTGCGTCCGGCTGCACGATGTCCGCGCCATGAGCAGCGATGAGTTGGGTGTGTTCGGCAACGCTGGTGAGCATTTCACCGGTGGCGATGGCGGTGTCGAAGGTGGCACTGAGTTGGGCGTGGCCATCGAAGTCGTAGGCGTCGAGGGGTTCTTCGATCCACACCAATCCGAACGGCTCGAAAGCTCGGCACATGCGGCGAGCGGTGGGACGGTCCCACTGCTGGTTGGCATCGACCATCAACGGCACGCGGTCCCCGAGCTTCTCGCGCACCGCGGTAAGCCTCGCGAGATCCACCGCGTGGTCGGGGTGACCGACCTTGATTTTGATGCCGCCGATGCCGTGTTCCAACGATGCTGTGGCGCGGTCGAGGACTTCTTCGATGGGTGCGTGCAGGAATCCACCCGAGGTGTTGTAGCATCGCACCGAATCACGGTGTGCACCAAGCAGTTTCGCCAGCGGCAACCCGGCGCGTTTGGCCTTGAGATCCCACAGCGCGACATCGAAAGCGGCGATCGCCTGCACCGACAGCCCGCTGCGCCCAACCGAGGCACCCGCCCACATGAGTTTGTCCCAGATCTTGGCGATATCGCTGGGATCCTCACCGAGCAGTACGGGCGCTATCTCGCGGGCATGTGCGAACTGGCCCGGTCCGCCCGCGCGCTTCGAGTAGCTGATGCCGATGCCTTCCAGCCCGGCCTCGGTGGTGATCTCGGCGAAGAGCACCGCGACTTCGGTCATCGGCTTCTGTCGACCGGTCAGCACCTTCGCGTCGCTGATCCCGGTGGGCAGGGGCACGGTGACCGAGGAGATCTCGACGCTGGTGATCCGGTCGAGGATGGGTGAATCCATGGTGGGGGTCCTTCGGGTTCAGGCGATCGTCTTCACGAGGGTGGTCAGCTCGGCGAGTTCGGCCTCGGTGAGGTCGGTGAGCGGCGGGCGGACCCGGCTGGATCGTCTGCCGACCGCGGTGAGCCCGGCCTTGATGATCGATACCGCGTAGCCGGGGCGGCGGTCGCGGATGTCGAGGTAGGGGATGACGAAGTCGCGCAGGTGGGTGTAGACGGTCGCGCGATCGCGGGCGCGGACCGCGCGATAGAAATCGAGCGCGAATTCGGGTGCGAAATTGAAGATCGCCGAGGAGTACGTGGTAACACCCATTTCGGTGTAGGGGAGTGCGAATGTTTCCGCGGTGGGCAGGCCGCCGATGTAGGTCAGCCGATCACCCATCCGGGTGTAGATCCGCGTCATCGACTCGATATTGCCGACGCCGTCCTTGAACCCGATGAGGTTCGGGCTGCGCTCGGCCATCTTTGCCACCGTCACGTCATCGCAGGCGGCATTGGCGCGGCTGTAGAAGATCACCCCGAGCGAGGTCGCCGCACACACCTGGGCCACATGTTCGACCAGCCCGTCGGGCGAGGCTTCCACAAGATACGGCGGCAGCAGCAGTATTCCGTCCGCACCCGCCGCCTCGGCCGCGCGCGCCTGCTCCACCGCTACCCTGGTGCCCGCCGTCGCGGGCGCGATCACCGGAATCCGTCCGGCGGTTTCGGCCACCGCGGCGCGCACCACGCGATCGATCTCCGCGCTGGTCAGGGCAAAGCCTTCGCCCGTGCCACCGGCCGCGAACAGGCCGGCGACTTCGTATCGGGACAGCCAGCCGATGTGCTCCCGGTAGGCCCGCTCGTCGAAGTTCAGTTCGGCGTCGAAATGGGTGACCGGGAACGAGAGCAATCCGCGCCCCAGCGCGGGTCCCAATTCCTCGGCGGATAGCTGCGGCACGAATATCCTCCTGGCGACGGAAATTGCTGATTTCTCTGGAGATTAGGTCCGGCACCTGATGCCGGTCCAACACTGTTTTGAAATCAACCGATACTCGAATGGCATCGGATCCGACTATGCTCTCGCCGACCGGCACCCTCTCGTTCGGGTATCGCTCAATACCGAATTGGTGTTCGACGGGTATCGCTTCCGACCTTTAGCCTCCTTTCACACCCATTGCAGGGTGATCCGGCGCACACCGGCCGGTCACAGGAGGACAGTGATGTTGAAACGTGAGAACATGCCCGCCGACGGCGGCACCCGCGCCGTGGTGGCACCCACCGAACAGCGGCCAGCCCGTCGCATTCCCACGCGCTATCTGGTGCTCGGGCTCTTGTTCATCATCACCGCCGTGAATTACGCCGACCGCAGCAGCCTTTCGATCACGGGCAGTGCGGTCCGGGCAGATCTCGGGTTTTCCACCGTCCAGCTGGGCTACATCTTCTCCGCATTCAGCTGGGCCTATGTCGTCGCGCAATTGCCCGGCGGAATGCTGCTCGACAAATTCGGCGCACGACGGGTCTATGCGGCGAGCCTGGCGTTGTGGACGCTGGTCACCGCGGCGACCAGCCTGGTCGGTCTGATCACCACGCCGGTGCTGGTCGCATTGTCGATCGTATTCGGGCTGCGATTGCTGCTCGGCATCTTCGAATCACCGGCCTTCCCCGGTAATGCACGGGTGTCGACCATGTGGTTTCCGGCCGCCGAACGTGGCCGGGCGACAGCGGTTTTCAATTCGGCACAGTATTTCGCGACCGTAATGTTCGCCCCGGTAATGGCCTGGATCACCAATCAATTCGGCTGGCGCTGGGTATTCGTGCTGCTCGGTGTGCTCGGCTTCGGCTTGGCCGTGTTCTGGTGGCGCTGGCTGTATCCGCCGCGTGCGCACCGCCGCGTCACCCCGGCCGAACTCGATACGATCGTCTCCGGTGGTGCGCTGGTCGATCTCGATACGACCAAGGGCGAGAACGCGACTCGACGCACGCGACTCGATCGGCGCATGCTCGTGCGCGTCTTCTCCACCCGGCCGCTGTGGGGCGTCTACGTCTTCCAGTACGCGGTGAACGCACTGACCTACTTCTTCATCACCTGGTTCCCGATCTATCTGAACAAGGGCCGCGGCCTGTCGCTGGTGCATGTCGGATTCGTCGCCGCACTGCCCGCGCTTGCCGCCTTCATCGGCGGCCTGGTGGGCGGCATCGTGTCCGATGCCCTATTGCGTCGCGGCCGATCACTGACGGCGGCGCGCAAAATCCCGGCGGCCGTTGGCATGTTGCTTGCCACCCTCATCGCGCTGTCCAACTTCAGCGACAGCACCACTGTGATCGTGGCGATCTTGACCGTGGCCTTCTTCGGCAAGGGCATCGGTTCCCTGGGCTGGGCGATCACCACGGATATCGCACCGACGCAGGCGGTCAGCTTCGTGAGCTCCACCATGAATGCGTTCGGCAATATCGCGGGCATTGTCACCCCGATCGTCATCGGTTATCTGGTTTCCTCGACCGGCTCGTTCGATACCGCGCTGTGGTTCGTATCTGCACACGGGCTGCTCGCCGTGGCCGCGCTCATCGGTATGGGCACCATCCGGCGTATCGAGTTCGATATGCCCTGAGTGGCACCACTTTCCATGGACATTCCGTCGCGCGACACGCGGAATGTGTTGGGACGCCATCCATCCGGGTCTCCGCTCCGAATGACAGTTGATCGACGTTGCTGACGCTCGCCGAGCTCGACCTCGGCGAGCCGCGTCATGCGGCGCAGATCTGGTTGGCGGGTTCCGGGAGGTGCGTCACTACATGCTGTTGATATTCATCGTTCCCGTCCTTGCGGCGATTATCGCTGTCGCCATCTTCGTGATCGGAGATCGGCTGCGACCGAAGTCTTGGGTGTCGACCGACGACGAAGCGGCCGGTTCCCTCGTACTCGAACTGATCAACACGCTCTTCCTGGCGGTGGTCGCCTTTGTGGTGGTGATCTGCTGGCAGGAGTACGACAACGCGCACAATCACACCATTGCCGAGGCGAAGGCGCTGGTGGATACCTATTCGACCGCGCATTCCATGCCGGATCCCGAGCATCGCCAGATCCAGGACCTGGTACGGGATTACACCGATCAGGTGCTCACGCGGGAGTGGCCGGTCATGCAGGCGGACCGGCGGCTGAGTCAGCCCACCCAGGACACGTTCGACAGCCTGCGCGATGCCGTCGCGTCGGTGAATACGACGGATCCGGATGTCGCGGACCTGCGCACGAGTGCCATGGCCAGCCTCGACGCGGCTGCCGAGGCGCGCCAGGACCGGGCCATGGACGCGAGTTACAAGATGCCCGTATTCCTTTACGCGGCACTGTGGTTCGGCACCATCCTGCTGCTGTGCACCGCGGTGCTCTCAGGTGTGGAGGTCACCAGGCGCAGTGCTGATGACCGCCCTGCTGGGTATCGTCGTCGGCACGACGGTGCTGGCGATCTACAACCTCGACCGGCCGTTCTCCGGCGGAAACAGTGTCCCGAAGGACGCCTTCGAATACGCCATGTCCCGCTACGCGCACATCACCTGACGGGCCGCCCGAGACCTGCGGAGCTGCGACGGATGGGATATCGGCAACATGGCGTTTGTAGTGCAGAGACGAAGGGCCGCATTTGGCTTGGCCGTGGCAACGGCGGTGCCGCTGTTCGCGGGTGCGCCCGCGGCCGCGGATTCGACCGGCCCCGAGTGGCCGGTCATCGGTGATATCGCCACCGGGAGTGCAGCTGTCGATGCAACTGGGACCGGAAGTGCGGCTGCGGATTCCGGGAGCAGCGTCTACGGAGGCGCTCTGGATCTCGAACCGAGGGGTGTCGCCACCGGAAGTACAGCCCCCGGGACGGCGCTGTCGGGCAATGCGAAGCGGGGCGGCGCGGCGACCGGCACAGGCGGCATCGACAACGGCGCCGATAACCCACCCGGCGGGCATGCGGATGCGACGGCCGGAGTGGGCGAATCACTCGGCCTCGACCCGGGTAGTGTCCAAACCGCCTGCACCGGCAGCGCCGTAATCGGCAGCGCGACAATACTGCTCGGACTCGCGACCGGCAGCGGCATAACCGGCTCCGGTTTGATCGGCACCGGGTCGGTCGGTTCGAGCGGATCCGGCCTCGGCAGCGTCGTCGTCGGCAGCGCGACGACCGGCAGCGCACTGCTGACCTGTCTGCTGCTACTCCCGGCCCCTGAACCGCCAGGCATTCCCCTCCAACTCGGCCCACCGCCGTCCGCTCCAGCGACACCCGCACCGGCAGCGCTGATCGCCCCACCGGAATTCCCCCCAGCCGCACCGGCACTCGCGATCGCGCCGGAAACACCGATCCGCACCACCCCGCACCGGCCACCGGCCGTGGCGGCCGAATCCGCCCCGGAGGATCCGATCGCCTGGAACCTGCTGGAGCTGGTGACGGTCATGGTGGTCACCGTCCTGACCGTGGTCCGCAAGATTGCTGCAGGTCGCAACAGGCGAGCCGAATGACGCCCGCGGGGGGAGCCCTGATCTGCTGAACCCGGGCGAATGCTTGCTCGAACGGCGGTTGGGGCTGCGCGTCTCATGAGCGGTGGCTATCATGGCGGCGGACACTCAAGAACTGGTCTGGGGCAACGGATTTGGATCATGGGCACCGGCAGGATGTTCATGACCCGCACCACACGTGCTGCCCACGTGGGGCGGATCGGCGCGACTGAAGTCGTGCGAGCAGTTTGTTCGTAATTCGTTGTCATCAACCTGCCGAAGCTCGCCGCTGTGACGTAACTGAGGTCAGTGCTGGGTCCGCTCGTTTGTCAAGGTTCTTTAGTTTTCAAAAGTTCGGAGTTCATCTGTGACAACACATACGCATCACCCACCGGAATCACGGTCCTCGGTCGGCGGCTCACCGGGCTTCGGGGCCGGTCCGCGCATCGTGATGTACACCCCGGAATTCGCCGCCGACCCGCACCGGGCCTACGGGCAGATGCGCAAGAAGTTCGGTTCGCTGGTGCCGGTGGATCTCGCCCCGGGCGTACCGGCCACTTTGGTGATCGGCTACTACACCGCGGTCCGCATCCTGACCGATCCGGACCACTTCCCGGCGGATCCCCGGACGTGGGAGCGAAACATCCCGGCCGAGTGCCCGGTACTCGGCATGATGAAGCGGCGCGAGAATGCCCTGCGCACCGACGGGCAGGAACATAAACGCTATCGCGACTCCACCAGCGCGGCGATCAATGACGTCGATCTGCTCGGCATGCACGCGGTAATCGAGCAGATCGCGATCCCGCTGATCAATACCTTCTGCGCCGATGGACACGCTGATGTGTTGCAACGCTACATTTTTCCGCTGGTGTTCACCGCGGTGAACACCATGCTGGGAGTCGACTCCGATATCGGCGCACGGGTCGCGGCGGCGTTGGACGCTATGTTCGACGCCGGGGCCGAGGTCGGTGCGGGCGACCGCATGCTGCACGAGGCGCTGCGGCTGCACACCGAACGCAAGCGGGAGGAGCCCGGTGACGACATCACGACTCGATTGATGCGTCACCCGAGCGGTCTGACCGATGAGGAGGTGATCCAGCAGTTGGTGACCCATTACGCGATCGGGGTCGAGCCGCTGGTCCACCTCATCGGCAACGCGTTGCGGCTGATGCTCACCGACGATCGATTTGCCGCGGGCATGCACAGCGGTAGTCTGTCGACCCGCGATGCGCTGGACGAAGTGCTGTTCACCGACCCGCCGCTGGCGAACTACTGCATTTCCTATCCCCGGCAACCGATTCTGCTCAATAGTGTGTGGTTGCCCGCTCACCAGCCGGTCGTCATCAGTATGGCGGCGTGCAACAGCGATCCCACCGTCAATGCCGTCGACGGCGTCGAGCGCGATGGCAATCGTTCACACCTGGCCTTCAGCGCCGGACCACACATGTGCCCGGCACAGGACGCCGCCTACCTGATCGCCCAGGACGCGATCGACCAACTGCTCGATGCACTGCCGGAGATCGAGCTGGCCGGTCCGGCTGCCGAACTCGGCTGGCGCACTGGGCCGTTCCACCGCGCGTTGACCGCGCTGCCGGTCGTCTTCCCGAAGTCCGCTCCGTTCCCGGAGTTTCCGCCTCCCTGAGAACCGTGTCGTGCCCAGGGCCGAGACCGCCGTACCACCGACGATCTCGGCCCGCCGGCTACAAGAGTTTCATCGGCGCGGACGGTGTGAAGACGACCGGGAATGCCGCCATCGCACGGTGGAAGGGACCGGGCCGCCAGATCAGCTGATCCGGGTGCACCCCAAGCTGGATGTCGGGAAGTGCGTCGAAGAGCTGGTCGATGGCGTACTGAACAGTAAGGTACGCAACGCCTTTGGCCGGACAGGTGTGTGGTCCGGCGCTCCACGCCAAGTGTGAGCGATTGCCCAGACGTCGTCCGTCGGCGTCGTCGTTGCCGCGGATCTCCGGGTCGTTATTGCAGCCGGTAAGGCTGATGACCACCGGTTGGTCCGCGGGCAACCAGATATCGTCGACCATGATCGGCTGGCGCGGGTAGGTGGTGCAGAAGTTCGCCATGGGCGGGTCGTTGAACAGAACTTCGTCGATCGCCGTGATCGTCGAGAGGTTTCGTCCGAGGACATCCGCACACTTGAACCGGTCGTCGGTGATCATCAGCAGCAGCGCATTGGTGATCAGGTTGCGCTGTGCTTCGAATCCGGCGCCGTAGAAGCTCATCAACTGCGCGAAGATTTCTATGTCGTCCATGGCGGCCGGGTGATGTGCCAGCCGTGAGGTGACGTCGTCGCCGGGATGCTCGCGTTTGAGCTGGATCAACTCCATTAGTGCCTCTTTGAGCATCGCCATGCCCTGGGCACTGCGGACTGTGTCGAAGCGCGCCGCCATGCCGCTCGCGACGCGCTGACCGATGTCGGGTGGGCAGCCGACCATTTGGTTCAGGACGCCGAGCACGAGCGGAAACGCGTACTGGGTGACCAGATTGGCGTTCCCGGCCTTGCAGAAGGTGTTGATCAGCGGGATGGCGATCTGCTCGATGATCGAGGGCAGTCCGTGCACATCGATTCCGTCGATGCTCACGACGGAGGCATCCCGATAGCGGGCGTGGGTCGGTCCGTCGTTGTTGCGTGCGGCCGGGAGCCAGGCCATCATCGGCAGCACCGGGCAGTCCTCGGGGACCGTCTTCTGCCAGGTCCGAGGATCGGCGGGAAAGTGGGTGGGGTCGTTGAGGATTCGCACTGCGGTCGCGTAGCCGATCACGAGAGTGGCCGGCACACCGGGAGCCAACTCGATCGGGACCAGCGTGCCGTACTTGCGCCGCATCTCGTCATAGGCGTGGTGCGGATCGGCGACGAACTCCGGCGTGTACAGCGGAATCCGCTCGGCGGTAGTGCTCGATGATCCGTACGGAACGGGGCAGACTCCGGTCATGGTGGTGTGCGGATCGGACGTGGGGGGTTGCGGTGTGGTCAAAGACGTTACTCCAAACGGTGGAACAGAATTCGACAAAGACTGAATCAATGAGCGCGGGCAGATTCCTCGAACAAGGTCAGCGGTGTGTCGTCGAGCATTCGAAACGACACACCCTACCTAGGACCTTTCCGGAACCTGGCGACTCGCCCACGCTAGCAACATAGCAACGGGCAGCCGGCGATGCCCGGGGAACCTGGTTGCTACCCGGTTGGTTCGAGCGTG
The DNA here is from genome assembly GCF_042869435.1 of Nocardia sp. NPDC006982. Taxonomy (NCBI): domain Bacteria; kingdom Bacillati; phylum Actinomycetota; class Actinomycetes; order Mycobacteriales; family Nocardiaceae; genus Nocardia; species Nocardia sp. NPDC006982. The sequence continues at coordinate 34,744 of NZ_JBIAFV010000020.1, forward strand.
TCGTGGATGACTATTCGACCGGGCTGCCTGTGGGTAATCGGTTGACCGGGGTGGCCGGATCGGCCTGCGGCGCTTCGTAGAAACCGATCAGCTTCAGCATCGGTGCCGTCATCGCCGTGGTCACTAAGGCCATCACCACCAGCACCGAATACAATTGTGGGCCAATGAGTCCCGTGCTGAGGCCGACGTTGAGGATGACGAGTTCTGTTAATCCGCGGGTGTTCAGCAAGGCCGCCAAGGCGCCCGCCGATCGCGACGGGAGACCTGTCAGTCGTCCAGCCGCATAGACGCTTCCGAGCTTCCCCGCGACGGCCACCACCATGATCACCACCAACTCGCCGACCGCGGCCCGGTCGATCGCCCCGAGATCGACCGCGAGCCCCGCCACGACAAAGAATCCGGGCAGCAACACCAAGCTCAGGATCCGGGCGCCGGATTCGACCGCCTCGCGTCGAGCGCGGGGGAACACCACACCGAAGGCGAACGCACCGAAGATCAAATGCAGTCCGATCCATTCGGTGACCGCGCCGAGCAGCAGCGCGCCGCCGACACCGACCACGATTATCGTCTGCTCGGTGCCCGCCGCGGCGATCCGCGCCAATGCCGGGCGCACGATCCACCACGTCACAGCTACCACAGGAACCAGCAGCGTCAGTCGCCATTGGCTGCCCGTTCCAGGGTGCGCGACGGCCAGCACGACGGCGAGTGCCGTCCAGGCGAAGATATCGACCAGCGCCGCACAGGCGAGGCTGAGCTGACCGATTCCGGTGCGTGTCAGTCCACGATCGTGCAGGATCCGGGCCAACACCGGAAATGCGGTCACCGCCAGCGCGCAGCCGATGAACAGCGTGAAGCTCGGTAGGTCACCGGTTCGGTGCCGGGCGAGCGCGGTCGCGGCGATGCCACAGCCCAGGACGAACGGCACGGCATAGGCGGCGACCGATACCGCCGGGATCGACCGTCGGCTGCCCGCGAATACGCTGCGGTCGAGTTCCAATCCGGCGACGAACATGAACACGGCGACGCCCACATTGGCGAGCAGGGTCAGATAGGAGCGGATCTCGTGCGGGAACAACATGTCCGACAGATGCGTCCCCAACACGGTCGGGCCCGCGAGTATTCCGGCGGTGATCTCCCCGATCACCGCGGGCTGGCCGATGCGTTCGGCCAGCCGGCCCAAGATCCGAGCCGCCGCCATAATGAGGACGAGATCCATTAGGACCACGACGATTTGGCTACTTTGCACTCACTTCTCCCTCGCGATTCGACGTGCGTGCGCCGATCAGCTTGCCCACATCGCGCTCAGTGTGGTGACGACACAGCGCAATGCTCGTCCGGTATCCAGTCTGGTATCGAGGTGATTTCGGGGTTCGCAGTCCAGGTGCAGGCCGGCCGGCACGGTCCCCGTGGTCCGGCAAGCGCTGACGAAGGTGTGAATCGCGGTGGTGGGATCGTTGGCCTGCATCGGATCACACACCCAGCACACCGGGGTACCGCACCGGGCGGCCGCCTCGAACAATGCGGGAAGTGCATCGGCGGTCCGGGTGCCCGACAGTGCGGGGACGAGTGTGAGCCGACCGGGCCGACGCGTGGGACTCAGGTACCGGCACAGGAACTCGACATCGTCCGGCGTCGCGGTGGGGCCGAGGGTTACCGCCAGCGGGTTGCGGACGCGGGCGGCGAAAGACAGCTGCTGGGAAGTGAATTCGTGGTTCCGGTCGCCGATCCAGAGCAATTGGGTCGAGCGGTCCCAGTCCGGCCGCGTCAGCCGAGGTCGAGTCGCATTCGAATCGCAGGACCGGGCGGTGCGCGAGATATGCAGGGGTGCAACGGAACTGTACAGTTCGCGGGAAGCGGCCGGTGCGCTTGCCGCGATGGGGAGCATTGCGGCGACCTCGACCAGCAGATCCCGCGCCACCGAAGCCGGGTAATGGTCCGCAGCGCCGCGCAGCATGTTCGTGCAGAGCGCGATGGGCGGGTTCGAGACGCGCCAACTTTCGAGCAGTGCCGCGGCCCGGCGATATCCCTCCGGCGGCCGATCCCCAGCAGAAATACTGGAATCGGCTGGTGCACTGCATAATTCGTCGTCGTAACGCAGTTGGCCGATGGTCACGATCGGCGTGTCCAGTCCGTGCTTCAGTACTGCGGCGGCACTGATCGCCAGCGCACGGCGGGCGGGCAGGGTCGTGACATCGAGGGCCGCGGAAGTGCGGGCGCCGAGATGCACTACGAATGCACGCCCGCGCGCTGCGGCGGCCAAATCGGTGGTTAGCGAGTCGGATTCGCGCGGATGGACCAGCTCGGGCAGGGCTCGCGAACACTGTCCGCCGGTGCGCGGTGAGTCGATATCGCAGCCACCCCGGCGTGCTGTCGCGGGGTGGGCCGGTTGTGTTCGGGTGTAATCCGGCTCATCGGCCCAACTCAAATCTTCATCCGAGAGGGGGGCATGCTCCGGTGGCACAACGCTGGGATTGAATATCTCGCGGATATAGCACAGCGGCTGATGATCTCCGAGCATGATGACGTACGCCTTGGCCGCGCAGAGGCGACCATCGGGCCATCTCGTGACGCCCGCCCGCAGCACATGTCGCCGCTGGGACAGACCCCGGGAAATCAAGCCGCGACCGATAGGCACATGCAGATCGTCGGTGCCGGCCGCGGTCGCCTGCCCGCTCACGGCGACGACATAGTTCATCGATGCGGTCACCATGTCGGCATTGATCAGGCACGAGCGACGGACGATGACGCGGTCGGGACCGGCCAACCGCAGTGCGTCGGAGACGGCGGCGGGCAGCTGCTCGGCGGCGAGTTCGTCCTGGCGCAGCACCCGCACCTGGAGATCCGTGCCGAGGATGGCCTCGAGTCTCGGCTGGGTGAAGCCGTCGCTGGCCAACAGCCGCCGGGTGATCGGATCGCCGAAGCGTGCGATCTGTTGTGTGGCTGTCCGGGAACCCGAACCACCGACCGGGGAATCGCTCGGTGGTTCGGGGTCGGAGCGCGTGATCGTCATAGTGACCGGCTTCGCGCAGTGGTTTTCACGAAGGCCGGAACTAGAGCGCGGGGACGTTGGCCGCCTTCGGGGGGAGTACCGGCCGCGCTATGGCCTCGACCTCTGCGGCGTCGCGGGGACGCGTGGTCAGGCCGAGTACGGGTTCGGTGGTGATCCGCACGTCGTTGAGCACTGTGTCCGCCAGCGGGTCACGCCAGTGGTCCCAGACGACCGACATGTCCAGATGGCCCATGTACTCGAGGTTGGCCGACTCCGCGTGCAGTTTTTCGGTCTCGGTGAGCTCGGAGGCGATGGTGTCGGTCGGAGTGAGCACCTGGTCTCCCGAGGATTCGTCCACATCGGTGAGCCCGGCCATGATCCGGGTGAACGACACCTCTGGGGTGTCGCCTTCGTGCGCCTCGGTGAGTTTGTCTGCGTGCGAGAAGTATTCGTCGGAACCGATGTACTGCTCGTACATACGCGAGACCAACACGAGGAACCGCGAGTAGGCCCGTCGGGCAGTGTGCTCGTAGAAGGCCATCGCGTCGGTCTCGCTCATTTCGCCGCGCAGGGTGGTCGCGATCGCGGCCGCGGCGACGAGTCCGCCATACGTCGCCAGATGCACGCCGGTGGACAGCAGCGGATCGAGGAAGGCCGCGGAGTCACCGACCAGGGCGTATCCCGGACCGCAGAACCGGTCCGACACATAGGAGTAGTCCTGCTCGGCCTTGACCTCGGCGACCTGCTGCGCGCCTTCGAGCAGTTCGCTCATGGCCTTGCTGTCGCGAATCGTGTTGAGGTAGTAAGCATCTCGGCCCTGTTCGCGTAGTCGCTCGCCCGCCTTGCGTGCGGAAACCACATAGCCGACGCTGAATCGGCCGTTGGACAGGGGGATATGCCAGAACCAGCCGCCCTCGGGGGTGGACACGACATTGATCGCGCCTTCCGGGCTGTCCGGGTGCAGGCGCGCGCCCTCCCAATACGACCACACCGCGACATTGCGGAACGCGGGGTGCTGCCGCCGCATGTTGAAGCGCCGCTTGGCCAGCAGGCCGTATCGTCCCGAGGCGTCGACGAGGAAATCGAATTCGGTGGTCCGAGTACCGGTGTCACCGGGTCCGGTCCATTCCACGGCAATCGGGCGGTCACCATCGAAAATCACGTTCTCGACATTGGCGTTCTCGATCACCTGCGCGCCTTGTTCGGCCGCGTTGCGCAGCAGAATATCGTCGAACGCGTCGCGCTCGACTTGGTAGGACCAGGCTTCGGCATCGACGAGCTGGGACCAGTCCAACAGCCAGTTATCGTTCTGCCACTGGAAATAGCCGCCCCGCTTGATCTGGAAGCCATGCGCCGCGACCTTGTCGAACGCGCCGGAAAGACGCAGCGTCGACAGGCACGATGCGAGCATCGATTCACCGATGTGATACCGCGGGAACGTATCTCGTTCCAGAAGCGTCACGCGTATTCCTGCTCGAGCCAGCAGCGCCGCGGTTGTCGACCCCGCTGGGCCGCCTCCGACAACGAGGACATGCGGATCGTTCGCCATTGCACACTCCTTGGAACAGCGGACACCGGCGCGGACTGTGCGTCCACATCGGCAACCGAACCAACTCCGGTCCACGGTGGTGGATCAACCCGGACCGAGCGCCGCCATTAGTTAGCCATCCGTAGCGACGCCCCTCGTCAGAGTGTAACGGTAACTATCGAATCATCAACCACCAGAGTCGATTTGGTGATCTCAGACAATCGGTGGTAACCGGTGTCTGAAGGGTAGCCGATACCGCCGAGTCGGACCTACGCGCCGGACCGCCCTTACAAAGCACGCCTGGGCAGGTGTCGGATGCGGCGGCGCGAGTCCGCGGATGCATTTCGGAGCAGCACTTTTCGTGGAGATCGTGCGCCGCGATCGGAGGGAATCGCCTGGGCGTGACAGGCGAGGCTGTTCGGTGTCGTTTGGCATCACCCCACTCTTCCGGCAAATTCAGAGTAAAGCCCAAACTAGGACTGCGCGAGGCGTTCGCAAAGTTGACTTCTGCGGTTGGCGACCGATGCGCAGCGATCAACGCGCGGATTCCGCTGCGGCGGAAGTGATTTGCCCGGCGGAGCGGCCAGCAACGCGGGTGCGAACTGTCAAGTGCACCCGCGTTATCTGATCGTGACGCCTATTCGGGTGTCTGCTCGACGGCCCCTGCTACCGCGACCGTGGCTTCGGCGGCGTGCCGGGCGACCTCGGGGGTGCATCGTCCGAGTCCGCACGCCGTGGCGACTCCGAAGGCATTGCGACCCAGCGCATCCTCGAAAAGCGCACGCGCTCGGTTGCTGTTCTCGACCGAATCCGTGGAAACCACACCCGCGATCACCCGCCAGTCGGTGGCCAGTGTTCGCAGGGGAGCGTAGAAGCGAGGTTCCAGTGGTGCGGGCTCGGTGCCGTACGCACACGGAATATGTACCGGAGGCAGCGGCGCCCCTTGTCGATCCAGCAGTCGCGCAGTGTGATTGAGCAGTGTCACCGCGGGTGCCAGACTGCGCGGGGACAGCAGGCTTTCGTGCTGATAGTCGCCGTAGCACAGGTGCACAACGGTTTGCGCGCCGATCTCGTGCAGCTGCCCGAGGACGCCGGCGAGCTGGCGCGCCACCAGCGGGGCCAGCGCCCATCGCGAACCCAGTTGTGTCGCTTTGACCATGCTCAACAGAGCGAAGGGGGATTCCAACTGCCAGACGACACGGTCGCCGTGCCGAGCGACCACTTCCGATACCTCCTGCACCACCGCTTCGGTGAACACCGGCAGCCTGCGCAATGCGGCGACCGCGAGATCGAAGTGCCGCAATGCCTTTCCGACCGGCAGCCCGCCGGACACGGCCGCGCCCGCGAATACGAACATGGCCAGATCCAGTGGATTCGGCAGGCTTATCTGGACTTTCGTCTCGGCCAGCTGCGGCTGTTCGCGCTGCAGCGACTCGAACGCCGCGACCACTTCACCGATGCGCTCGACCCGGTCCATCGACACGTGCCGCGGTTCGAGCTTGCGACCGGATCGGAGTCCATAGCTGGGAAAGTCGCTGTAGTCGGCGTATCCGCCGTCCTGGACGATCTCGAAGACATCGGAATGCTGCTTGCGTGTCAGCAGATAGTCCATGATCCAGTCGGGGTCCAGATCGCAGGGCAGCGCGGTGACCGGCCGGCCCGCGGTGCGGTCGGCAAACCATTGCAGGACAGCGCGATCGCCCGTCATCAGGTCCGCCGGAAGACTGCCGACATAATGTGCGTACCTGGTCATGGGTGGCCCCCTTAAGGTTCGGAATACATGCGAGCGGACAGCCAATAGTGACGCAGGTGCGCAACGCCGACAACTTCGACGTTTTCCGTTGTCGCACTTGACGACTTCGGAAACCGGACGGGCTGTCAGGGTGCTGAGCAGAGGTCAGGGTGAACCCTGATCTTCACCCGGATATCGGTGCTGAGCTGGTGATTTATCACCGTCCGGCTGCCAGCATGGAGGAGTCGGATCGTCGGATGGCGGTTCGCCCGAGACCTTCTGGAGGCTGGCATGTTGTGGAAAATCATCGGTGTCGTAGCGGTCGTCTGGATCGCGCTCGCCATCATCGGTGCGTTGATCAAGGGGCTGTTTCCGATTCTGGTGATCAGCGCGGTCGTCTTCGGGCTGTACCTGCTGTACAAGGCGGTCGCGGGCTCGGACAACTCCGTGAGCAAGCTGTAGCGTCCGCCCGCGGGCCCGCCGGGACTCGGGCGCCGCGGTTTCGAGAGGTGGGCCGTGTCCTGTCCGCTGCGGGCAGCGCGCGGCCCACCCGCGTTTGGGGGCGTCTGCTTGAATAAGCCGTGTGGAGCAGGTTCCCGAGGATTGGCAGCGCGGCCTCGTCGTCGTGGCGCATCCGGACGATATCGAATACGGTGCGGCCGCCGCGGTGGCGCGTTGGACGGGGCAGGGCAAGGACATTCGCTACGTGCTGGTGACCTCCGGCGAGGCCGGAATCGCGGGCATGCCGCCGGCGGAGGCCGGACCGCTGCGGGAGGCCGAGGAGGTCGCCGCCGCCAAGGTGGTCGGGGTGCACGAGGTGGAATTCCTCGGTTATCCGGACGGTCGCGTCGAAGAAACCCTTGCGCTGCGCCGCGACCTGGCCGCCGTGATTCGTCGTCATCGTCCGGAATTCGTGGTGCTGTTCAATTTCGGCGACACCTGGGCTCCCGGCTATGCCAACAGCGCCGACCATCGCGCGGTCGGCCGCGCCGCCCTCGATGCCATATCCGATGCGGGTAACGAGTGGATTTTTCCGGATCTCACCGAACCGCCGTGGTCGCCCCGGCTGGCCGCGGTGGTCGGCCCGAGTGCCACCCACGCCGTCGACGTCACCGACACCATCGAGGAGGCCGCCGCCTCGCTGGCCGAGCACCGCCGCTATCTCGAGGTGCTCAGCCCCGAGCCGGTCGCGGACCAGGTGCGCGCGGTGATCGACATGGCGACGGCCCCGAAGCCGGGTTTCCCCGCAGCGCGTGCCGTCGGCTTCGAGCTCTACTACTTCGGTTGATCGCTGTGACGGCAATCACGTCGACAACCAGTCTCGAGGCTGGTTTCGCGAAAATGTCGCGGAAATCACGTTCGACGGTGGCAACCAGTGCGGTCGCAGGTGGTTGCGAGCCATTGCGGTGATAGCGATACCGTACTAACGCGGGGGTTGTGGCCGAGGTTGGAAACGTCGTGACCGACCTTCACCTAGGCTGTTACGGGCCGCGTTGTGAGGCCGATCGCGTTTCTTCGAGCGATGTCGTAACAGATTCTCGCTCTTGGGGATATGTGACGAGTTCGCTCTTGTAAACTCGAACGCTTGGCTCGCGGCGGTATGGCGGTCCGGTAGTGAAGTACGTGCGTTCCATTATGCGGGTGCGGTCTTTAGGCGCGCAATAGGTGAGAGGTGTAGTACCGGAAATGGCAAGGGATCGTCGTTCCGCACGTGGTAGTCGTCGCCGAGTCGGTCTACTCTTCGGAAATTTGCTCGCGGCCGCTGTGGAGTCCGCCGCCGATGCCGTCGCCATCCGGTTCAACCCTTCGGGCGATCCGTCCGACGACAGACAGCTGACCTACCGCGAACTCGACGAGTCGTCGTCGCGGTTGGCGCGCGAACTCATCGAACACGGCGTGGGCGCGGGCGATGTGGTGGCGATCGGTATTGCGCGCAGCATCGAGTCCGTGCTCGCCGTGTGGGCGATCGCGAAGACCGGCGCCGCATACGTGCCCGTGGATCCCGGATATCCGTCCGACAGGATCGCGCACATCCTCGCCGATTCCGGTGCCGTCCTCGGATTGACCACCACGGCCCACCGCTCGGTGCTCGGCACGAGTGTCGACTGGATCGAACTCGACGACCCGGCGCACGCCGGACGCATCGCCGAACGCCCGGCCCATCCGATCTCCTACGCCGACCGGGTCCGTCGGCTGGACGAGCGGCACCCCGCCTACGTCATCTACACCTCCGGATCGACCGGACGGCCCAAGGGCGTCGTGGTCTCGCACAGCGGCCTGGCCGGACTGGTCGCCGCGCAGCGCGAGCAGTACGCGGTGACCGGGGAGTCACGGGTTCTGCATGTCTGCTCGCCCAACTTCGACGTTTCGGTGCTCGAGCTCCTGCTGGCATTTTCTACCGGCGCGACCTTGGTGATCGCGCCGCCTTCGGTGTTCGGCGGGGCCGAACTCGCGGATCTGCTCCGGCGCGAGCGTGTCAGCCACATGCTCATCACCCCGGCCGCCCTGGAATCGGTGGATCCCGACGGTCTGGACGAGCTGCGGGTCGTCGTGGTGGCCGGTGACAAGTTCGGCACCGAGCTGGTCGGCCGCTGGGCCGGCGAGCGCGCGTTCCACAACGGCTACGGCCCCACCGAGGCGACGATTCTCGCCACCGGCACCCCGCCGCTGGTGCCGGGCGAGCCCATCACGATCGGCACGGCCATTGCCGGTGTCGGTGCGTTCGTCCTGGACGCGCGGTTGCGCCCCGTGCCCGCCGGGGTGATCGGCGAACTGTACCTGTCGGGTCCCGCGCTGGCACAGGGGTATCTCGGGCGGCCGGGGCTGACCTCGGAACGGTTCGTGGCCAGCCCGTTCGGCGCCGATATCGGCAACCCGGGCGCGCGACTGTACCGGACCGGAGATCTGGTGCGGCGCACCGAAGAGAGTGGCGTCATCGAGTACCTGGGTCGCTCCGACTTCCAGGTGAAGATTCGCGGCTTCCGCATCGAGCTCGGCGAGATCGACAACGCGCTCACCAGCCACCCCGACATCGACTTCGCGGCAACCCTCGGCAAAACGCTGCCGTCGGGTGCGACCGCGCTGGTGGCCTACGTGCTGCCGAGGACCGGGGCCGTTGTGGACACCGACGCGCTCGCCGAATTTCTCGGAGAGTCGCTGCCCGCGTACATGATTCCGGCCGCCTTCGTGGTGCTGGACGAGATTCCACTGACCCCGGTCGGCAAGCTCGACCGTGCGGCACTGCCCGAGCCGGTCTTCACGCCGCGCGCGTTCCGTGCCGCCGAGACGCCGGTCGAGGAAATCATCGCCGAGGTATTCGCCGGGTTGCTCGGTGTCGAGCGCGTCGGCCGGGACGACTCGTTCTTCGCATTGGGTGGCGATTCGATCCTGTCGATCCAGCTGGTCTCGCGGGCGAAGGCACGCGGTGTCGTATTCACCGCCGCGGAGGTGTTCGAACATCGCACGGTCGAGGCATTGGCCGAAATCGCCAGATCGGCCGATGCGGTGGAGCAGCAGCGGCTGGCGGAGCTGCCCGGCGGCGGGGTGGGTGAGCTGCCGTTGCTGCCGATCATGGCGGCGATGCTGCCGAGCGACTCGTCGTATCGGCGGTTCTCGCAGACGATGGCGCTGCGGCTGCCCGACGGCATTGATCGGGAGACCCTGGTCGCGACCATCGGCGCGGTCTTCGATCACCATGACATGCTGCGCGCTCGGTTGCGGGAAGCCACCTCGGATACCGTCCGGACCTTCGAGGCCTTGGAACGCGGCGCGGTGGACGTCGACGCGTTGGTGCATCGGGTCGAGGTATCCGCCGATATCGACGATGCCGAGTTGTCGCGGCGGGCGAGTGTCGAATACGACGCCGCGCTTGGCCGCCTCGATCCGGCGAACGCGGTGATGGTGCAGTTCGTCTGGTTCGCTTTCCCGCAGGGCGGTCGCCGTCGTGATGTCTTGCTGGTCGTCGCGCACCACATTGTGATCGACGGGGTGTCCTGGCGGATTCTGATTCCGGACCTGGCGATGGCCTGGTCGCAGCTCGCGGCGGGACAGCAGGTGGCGTTGCCCGCCAACGGAACCTCGATGCGGCGCTGGGCGCACGCCCTGCGCGATGCGGCGCAGGATCCGGCGCGGCTTGCGGAACTGCCCTTCTGGCAACAGGTTTCGGGCACCGAAGACCCGCTATTCGGTGCGCGTGCGTTCGATCCGGCGGTGGACACCTTCGGCACCGTCGATCGCGTCGAGGTGACGCTGCCCGTCGAGGTGACCGATGCACTGCTGACCGCGATCCCGGGCCGGTATCGCGGTGGTGTCAACGACGGCCTGCTCTCGGCGCTGGCGCTGGCGGTGAGCAAGTGGCGTGGCGAAAGCACGGGCGGTACCGCGCTGGTCAAGTTGGAAGGCCATGGCCGCGAAGAGGAGATCGTCTCCGGCGCGGATCTGTCCAGGACGGTCGGCTGGTTCACCAGTGCGTACCCGGTCCGGCTCGATCTCGGGGGCGCGGACCTCGCCGAGGCGTTCGCGGGCGGAAAAGCTCTGGGCGACATCGTGAAATCGGTGAAGGAGCAGCTGCTCGCGGTCCCCGACAAGGGACTCGGCTACGGCCTGCTGCGCTACCTGAACCCCGAGACCGCCGGACAACTGAGCACCGCCGCCGAACTGGGCGGTGCCGCACAGATCAGCTTCAACTACTTGGGCCGGATGGCGACGGGAGAGATTCCGGCGCAGCTCGGTGCGTTGGGTTGGGTGCCGGTCGCGGATCTGGGGCAGCTGGATGCCGAGATGGATCCGGATATGCCCGCGAACGGCGTGATCGACATCAATGCGATCGTCACCGACGGTGCGGATGGATCGCAGCTGGGTGCGTCGCTCGCCTTCCCGCGCGGGTTGTTGTCGCGGGAGCGGGTGCAGGAGTTCGCCGACCTGTGGGTCGCGGCGCTGCACGCACTGGCCGAGCAAGCGCGGCATCCGGATGCCGGTGGGCTGACGCCGTCGGATCTGCCGTTGGTCACGGTCGGTCAGTCGGATATCGAAGTGTGGGAACGGAATTACCCGGCGCTGTCGGACGTGTGGCCGCTCTCGCCGTTGCAGTCCGGTCTGCTGTTCCACGCGCAGCTCGCCGAGTCGAGTATCGACGTCTACACCTCGCAGGCGACGGTCGACCTGGGCGGCGACGTGGACGCCGAGCGACTGCGGGCGGCGGCCCAGGCCATCCTGGACCGCTATCCGAATCTGCGTACCGCATTCGTCGCCGGCGCCGACGGCCGCGCCGTGCAGGTGGTCCTGGATCGGGTCGAAGTGCCTTGGCGGACAGTGGATCTGACGCATCTGCCCGAATCGGAGCGGTTGGCCGAACTGCGGCGACAGGTGGCCGCGGAGCGGGAGACCGGCTTCGATATGTCGGCCGCGCCGCTGATGCGGTTCACCCTGTATCGCACGGATCAGTGGCATCTGGTTATCACCACCCACCACATCCTGCTCGACGGCTGGTCGATGCCGTTGCTGATGCGAGATGTGCTGGTGCTCTATGCGACTCGGGGTGATCGGTCCGCGCTGCCGCGGGTGCCCTCCTATCGCACCTTCCTGAGCTGGCTGGCCGGCCGGGATCGGGAGGCGTCGCTGCGGGCTTGGGAACAGGCGCTGTCCGGTGTGGCGGAGCCGACGCTGCTCGCCCCGCAATCGCGGACGGTCGCAGGCCACGGCAGCGGCAAGGTGGTCACCGAGATCGACACCGAGCGCACCCGCCGGATCACCGAGCTGGCCGCCGAACTCGGCGTCACCGTGAACACCGTGCTGCAGGCGGCATTGGGCATCCTGCTCGGGCGGTTCACCGGTCGCGACGACGTGGTGTTCGGCACCACGGTGTCCGGCCGTCCGGCCGAGTTGTCCGGCGTCGAGTCGATGGTCGGTTTGTTCATCAACACGCTGCCGGTGCGCGTGCGGGTCGACGGCAGCCTCGCGGTCGGCGAGTTCCTGCAGTCGCTGCAGCGCGAGCAGGCCGGTCTGCTCGACCACCACTATGTGGGTCTCACCGACATCCAGCGGATCGCCGGTGCCGGAGCGCAATTCGACACCCTGCTGGTCTTCGAGTCCTACCCGATCGACCGCGAGGCGATCGCCGCCGCCGATTCCATCGACGGCATGTCGGTGCGGGCCGTCGGTATGGAGGACGGCGCGCACTACCCGCTGACGCTGGTGGCGATCGCGGCGTCGACGATCGAGCTGACGTGGCGGTATGCCGGCGGCGGGTTCACCGCCGATGAGGTGGGAACCCTTGCCGCGCGGCTGATCCGGGTGCTCGACGCACTGGTCGGCGAACCCGCGGCCCTGGTCGGCGATATCGACATCATGCTGAGCGACGCCGAGCGGGATCGAATCCTGCTGGAGTGGAACGATACCGGTCATACGGTCGAACCCGAGCTGCTGCTGGACGGCTACCGGCGCGCGGTATCGGCGCATCCGGATCGGGTCGCGGTGGCCTACGAGGGCGCCGAGCTTACCTACGGAGAACTCGACGAGCGGGTGAATCGCCTTGCCCGCCTGCTGATCTCGCAGGGCGTCGGCGCGGAATCGCTGGTCGGCCTCGCGGTCCGGCGCTCGCTGGATCTGGTCGTCGGCATGTACGCGGTCCTCACCGCGGGCGGTGCGTACGTGCCCGTGGACCCGGATCATCCAGCCGACCGCGTCGAGCACGTGCTCACCGCGGCGCGGCCGGTGTGCGTGCTCACCACGACCGCGGACGCCGTGCCGGTGCCGGACGGGATTCCGTTGCTGCACATCGACACCGCCGATCTGGACGGATTCTCCGGTACCCCGCTGGCGGCCGGGGAGCTGCTGCGGCCGGTGCGCCCGGAGAGCCTGGCGTATGTGCTGTTCACCTCCGGCTCCACCGGACGGCCCAAGGGCGTCGCGGTCTCGCACCGGGCGATCGGCAACCATCTGGCCTGGATGCAGTCCCGCTATCCGCTGCATGCCGACGATGTGTACCTGCAGAAGGCCGCCTTCACCTTCGACGCATCGATGTGGGGCTACTTCATTCCGCTGCGGCTCGGCGCCAAGCTGCTGATGGCCACGCCCGACGGTCATCGCGACGCCACCTACATCGCCGAAACCATTGCGGCGCAGCAGGTTACCGTCACCGACTTCGTGCCGTCGATGCTCGCGGTGTTCGCCGCGCACACGCCCGTCGGGACGCTTCCGACGCTGCGGCACATCATCGTCGGCGGCGAGCTGCTGCCCGCGGAGACCGTGGCCGCGGTGCGCGCGGTCTGCGACGCGTCGGTGCTCAACGTGTACGGTCCGACCGAGACCGCGGTCGCCGTCACCACCTGGCTCGCAACCGTCGACGATCAGGGCGGCCTGCCGATCGGATCGCCGGTCTGGAACAGCCGACTGTACGTACTGGATTCCCGCCTGCGGCCGGTGCCCGCCGGTGTCACCGGTGAGCTCTACATCGCCGGTGATCAGCTGGCCCGCAGCTATCTGGGACGCGCGGATCTGACCGGGGAACGGTTCGTGGCCAACCCGTTCGGAACCGGCGAGCGGATGTACCGGACCGGCGACCTGGTGGCTTGGAGTGCGCCGAGTGTTCTGAAATACCTGGGCCGCACCGACTTCCAGGTGAAACTGCGCGGACAGCGCATCGAACTCGGCGATATCGAGGCGGCGCTGCTGGCGCAGCCGTCGGTGAACCAGGCGGCCGTCCTGGTGGTGCCGACCGAACTCGGCGACCAGCTGGTTGCCTACGCGGTCCCGGTGCCCGGCGCGCACCTCGAGGTGGAGCCGCTGCGTGCCGCGCTGGCGGGCACCCTGCCCCAGTACATGGTTCCGGCCACGATCATGGAGCTTGCCGAGTTCCCGCTCAGTACCGCGGGCAAGCTGGACCGCAAGGCGCTGCCGCGGCCGACCCTGGCCGGCCGGGAATTCCGCGCTCCGTCCACTCCGCTCGAGGAGATCGTGGCCGGTGTGTTCGCCGAGGTGCTCGGTGTGGATCGGGTGGGTGCCGACGACGACTTCTTCACCCTGGGCGGCAACTCACTGGTCGCCACCCAGGTCGTAGCCCGGCTGAGTGCGGCGTTGGGCGCGCGGGTGCCGGTGCGAACGCTGTTCGACGCACCGGTGGTCGCCGACCTGGCGGCGCGGATCGTGCCGGATTCCGACAACGCTGATCGGCCGCCGTTGACGCGGTCCGTGCGACCGGCACGCATCCCGCTGTCGCTGGCACAGCATCGGATGTGGGTGCTCAACCAGGTCGACACCGAATCCCCGTCCTACAACCTGCCGTTTGCCATCCGGCTCACGGGCACCCTGGACGTGCCCGCATTGCGCGCGGCCGTCGCGGATGTCCTGGAGCGGCACGAGGCGCTGCGCACACGGTTCCCGGTCGACGGCCCGGACGCGACGCCGCGCCAGGAGATCCTGTCCGTGGCCGAAACGCTGCCGAACGGACTGGAGGTCGAGACGACCGCCGATCCGGACCGGGTCGCGGCACTGTTGTCCGCCGGATTCGATGTCACCGAACATCCGCCCGTGCGCGTCCGGTTGTTCTCCGACCCGGCGCGCGACGAGCACCTGCTCGTCCTCGTCACGCATCACATTTCGGCGGACGGCGTCTCGCTGGCACCGCTGGCGCGGGATCTGGCGACCGCCTACCTCGCGCGCACCGCGGGGATCGCCCCGGGTTGGGCTCCGCTGCCGGTGCAGTACGCCGATTTCGCGCTCTGGCAGCGCGAAGTCATCGGCACCGAAGACGACGAGAACTCCATTGCCGCACAACAATTGGCTTACTGGCGGCGACAGCTGGCCGGTGTGAGCGAAACCGCGCGGCTGCCGCTGGACCGCCCGCGTCCGGCGCAGGCATCGATGCGCGGTGCGGCGACCGAAATCGCCGTGCCAGCACAGGTGCATGCCGGGCTGGCCGACCTTGCGCGTCAGCACAATTCGTCGCTGTTCATGGTCGTGCACGCCGCGCTGGCCGCGCTGCTCGCGCGGCTGTCCGGTGGCTCGGACATCGCGATCGGCACGCCGATCGCGGGTCGCGGTTCGGCCGAACTGGACGATCTGGTCGGCATGTTCGTCAATACGCTGACCCTGCGCACCGATGTCGATCGCGACGCCCCGTTCGCGGCATTCGTCCAGCAGGTCCGCGAAACCGACCTGTCCGCCTTCGCCAACGCGGAGATCCCGTTCGAGCGGGTGGTCGAGGAGGTGCTGCCCGCCCGGGCCGTCTCGGCTAATCCGCTGTTCCAGGTGATGCTGTCGTTCCAGAACATCGAGCAGCCGACACTGGAGCTGCCCGGTCTGACGGTTTCGGCCGTCGATACCGGTGAGATCGTCGCGAAATTCGACCTGCAGGTGATCGTCGAGGCGCGCCAGCACGACGATGGCACGCCGGACGAGCTGGTCATCGGCTTCGCCTATGCGACAGACCTTTTCGAGGAAGCCACCATCGTGGGCCTCGGCCGCCGATTCGAGCGGATCCTCGCCGCGGTCGCCGCCGACGCGCAGGTGATCGTCGGTGCCATCGACCTCCTCGACGAGGCCGAACGGGACCGGGCGCTGGCCGCGCCCGCCCGGACCGCCGAGCCGGTCCCGGCCGAAGAGGTCACGCTGCTGCCGCAGCTGTTGGCCGATGCCGTCGACACCAATCCGGACGGTGTCGCGGTGATCTTCGCCGATGCCACCGAGCAGCTGGCCGAATGGGAGTACGTCGACCTCGACGAGCGCTCGAGCAGGCTGGCTCGACTGCTGATCGACCGTGGCATCGGCCCGGAGGATCTGGTCGCGATCGGCATTCCGCGCTCGGCGGAGTCCGTGCTCGCGGTGTGGGCGATCGCCAAGACCGGCGCCGGATTCGTCCCGGTGGATCCCAACTATCCCGCCGAGCGGGTCCGGCACATGATCGCCGATTCGCATGCGGTACTGGGGCTTACGGTCACCGAGATCGGCGCCGACCTGCCCGACGAGGTGCAGTGGCTGACCATCGACGCCGACGACATCGATCGGCGGCTCGGCGACTACAGCGCCGATCCGGTGACGGACGCGGATCGGTTGCGTCCGTTGCGCGCGACCCATCCGGCCTATGTCATCTACACCTCCGGATCGACCGGTAAGCCCAAGGGCGTGGTCGTCACGCAGGCCGGTTTGTCGAGTTTCTGCGAGGAACAGCGCGAGCGCTACCGGGTGACGAGCAGTTCGCGCACACTGCATTTCGCATCGCCGTCGTTCGACGCCTCGGTGCTGGAATTGCTGCTGGCCATCGGTGGCGCCGCGACCATGGTGGTGGCCGCACCGTCGGTCTACGGCGGCGAGGAGCTGGCCGCGCTGCTGCGCCGGGAGCGGGTGACGCATGCGTTCATCACGCCCGCGGCGCTGGCTTCCGTCGACCCGGCGGGCCTGGACAAGCTCCGTGTCGTCATCGCCGGTGGCGAGGCCTGCCCGCCTGAGCTGGTGCGGCGCTGGACGATTCCGATCGCCGGACGGCGCACGCGCGAGTTCTACAACGGGTACGGGCCGACCGAGACCACGATCATGACCAATATCAGCGCGCCGCTGGTGCCGGGGGAGACCGTCACCATCGGCGGGCCGATCCGCGCCATCACCGAGTACGTATTGGACGATCGGCTCTCGCCGGTGCCGGACCGCGCCGTCGGCGAGCTCTACATCACCGGCGCACAGGTGGCCCGCGGCTACCATGAGCGCCCCGCGCTGACCGCCGCCCGGTTCGTGGCGAATCCGTTCGATCGTGACGGCGCCAGGCTGTACCGGACCGGCGATCTAGTCCGCCGGACGGTCGACGGTGCGCTGGAATATCTGGGCCGCAACGACTTCCAGGTCAAGGTCCGCGGCTTCCGCATCGAACTCGGCGAGATCGACGCCGTCCTCGCGGCGCATGAAACCGTCGACTTCGCGGTCACCATCGGACATGAAATCGCCAGCGGTGCAACCATTCTCGTCTCCTATGTGCATGCCGCCGCCGGTGCGGTGGCCGATGCCGACGAACTCACCGCATTCGCGGCGAACAGCCTGCCCGCGCATATGGTGCCGACCACCGTCATGGTGCTCGACGAGATTCCGCTGACCCCGGTCGGCAAGCTCGACCGAGCCGCCCTGCCCGCGCCGGTGCTGCATACCAGGGCATACCGTGCGCCGTCCGGGCGATGGGAAGAGCTGGTCGCGAGCGTATTCACCGAATTGCTCGCGCCCGCGACGCCGGTCGGCGCCGACGACGATTTCTTCGAATTGGGCGGCAACTCGCTGATCGCCACTCGGCTGGCGGCGCGGCTGGGCGCCGCATCCGATACCCGGGTGCCGGTGCGCCTGCTGTTCGAGGCATCGTCGGTGTCCGCGCTCGCGGCCAGGCTGAGCGAGAACGAGGCCGGAAGCGACCGTCCGGAGCTGATCGCCGGTCCGCGGCCGGAGCAGATCCCGTTGTCGGCGGCGCAGCAGGGCATGTGGTTCCTCAACCGCTTGGATACGAACTCGCTGGCCTACAACGTGCCGATGGCGGTGCGCTTGACCGGTGCCGTCGATACGCAGGCGCTGCGGGCGGCGATCGGGGATTTGGTGACCCGTCACGAGATCCTGCGCACGGTCTACCCGCCCATCGATGCGGGCCCGGTGCAGGTGATCCTGCCTGCGGCGCAGGCGATTCCGCCGATGCTGGTCCAGGCCATCGACCCGGCCGAAATCGTGGACGCGGTGGCTGCCATGGTGCGGACTGCCTTCGATCTCACCGTCGAGGTGCCGGTCCGGGTCAGCCTGTTCGACCTCGGCGACGGTGCGGATGGACGCGAGTACGTGCTGGCAATGGTCGTGCACCACATCGCGGGCGACGGTTCGTCGATCGGACCGCTGGCCCGCGATCTGATGACCGCGTATGTGGCGCGCAGCGCCGGACAGGCGCCGAATTGGGCCCCGCTGCCGGTGCAGTACGCCGACTACGCCATCTGGCAGCGCGAACTGCTCGGTGCCGAGGACGATCCGGAATCGTTGGCGGCCAAGCAGATCGGGTACTGGCAGCAGGAATTGGCCGGCTTGCCGGAGCAGCTCGACCTGCCCTCGGATCGGCCGCGGCCGCTGGTGCGGTCCTTCGCCGGTGGCCAGGTGTCGGTGCGGATCGACGCCGAAACCCACAGCGCGCTGGCCGAATTGGCGCGGGCCCAGGGAGCGACCGTGTTCATGGTCGTGCACACCGCACTCGCCGTGCTGCTGGCGCGGTTGTCCGGGACCAACGACATCGCCATCGGTACGCCGACCGCCGGACGCGGCGACGCCGTGCTCGACGACGTCATCGGCATGTTCATCAATACCCTGGTATTCCGAACCCGATACGACGGCGGCGCGCGTTTCACCGAACTGCTGGCGCGCCAGCGGGAGACCGATCTGCAGGCCTTCGCGAACTCGGACGTGCCGTTCGAGCGGCTGGTCAATGTGCTGAACCCGGTGCGCTCGCCATCGCGGCATCCGCTGTACCAGGTGGGGCTGTCGTTCCAGAACCTGGACCGCGTCGCACTGGAACTGCCGGGGCTGACCGTCGCGAGCCTGGATATCGGTGTCGAGGTATCGCAGTTCGATCTGCACTGGTATATCGGCGACGCCTACGACGAGGCGGGCACGCCGCTGGGTATCGGCGGCATGGTCACCTACGCCGCCGATATGTTCGATCCCGCCACCGTGCAGGGTTTCGTGGACCGGTTCGCGCGCCTGCTCACCGCCATCGCCGCCGATCCCGGTGTGGTGCTGGGCGAGATCGAGCTGACCGATGCGACCGAACGCGCCGCGCTGCTCTCGGATGCGGCCGATACCGCGCACCCGGTTTCGGCGGATTTCCTGCTGACCGGCTACCGCCGTGCCGTGGCGACGACACCGGATGCGGTGGCCGTTGTTCACGACCAGACCGCCTGGACCTATCGGGAATTCGACGAGCGTGTCAACCGCCTCGCCAGGTACCTGATCGCGCAGGGCGTGGGTCCCGAATCCGTTGTGGCGCTGGCGATACCGCGTTCGCCGCAGCTGGTCGCCGCGATGTATGCGGTGCTGACCGCGGGCGGCGCGTATCTGCCGCTGGACCTCGACCATCCGGCCGACCGGATCGGGTACATGGTGGCGACGGCCGAGCCGGTCTGCGTGCTGACCACCGACGGCAATTCGGTACCCGTCACGGGAGTTCCCGTCGTCGATATCGACTCCCTCGAGCTGTCGGAATACTCCGGTGAGCCGGTCGAGTTCGGCGAGCTGCGTGCGCCGCTGCACGCCGATCATCCGGCGTATGTGCTGTTCACCTCCGGCTCGACCGGTCGGCCCAAGGGCGTCATGGTCTCGCACGGCGCGATCACCAACCAGACCGAATGGATGGTGGCGGAGTACGGGTTCGGCGCCGAGGATGTCTACCTGCAGAAGACGGCGACGACCTTCGACGTATCGCTGTGGGGTTATTTCGCCCCGCTGTGGGTGGGCGCGCAGCTGGTGCTCGCGGCACCGCATGGACAGCGCGATCCCGGCTATATCGCCGAGCTGATCGAGACCCACCAGGTCACGGTCACCGATTTCGTTCCTTCGGTACTGCAGGTCTTCCTGGCCGCTGCCCGGGTGGACCAATTGGCGTCACTGCGTGCGGTTTTCGTTATCGGCGAGGCCTTGCCGCCCAACACCGTCGCCGATTTCGCCGCGCTGTCGGATGCCGGACTGCACAACCTGTACGGCCCCACCGAGGCAGCGGTCTCGGTGACGTACCGGCCCGCCTCTATCGACGACCGGCTGACGGTGCCGATCGGTGTGGCGCTGTGGAATACCCGCACCTATGTGCTGGATTCCCGGCTGCATCTGGTACCCGCCGGCGTCGTCGGTGAACTGTATTTGGCAGGAAGCCAATTGGCGCGCGGGTACCTCGGTCGTGCCGATCTGACCTCGGATCGGTTCGTCGCCGACCCGCACGGCCCGGCGGGTTCCCGGATGTACCGGACCGGTGATCTGGTGCGTCGCCGCGCCGACGGGGTACTGGAATATCTGGGGCGCACGGACTTCCAGGCGAAGATCCGTGGTCACCGGGTCGAGCTGGGCGAGATCGAGGCCGCGCTCCTGGCCGATCCGTCGGTCGCCCAGGCTGTCGTTGTGGTGGCGAAGTCGGAGACCGGCGATCAGTTGGTCGCCTATGTGGTGCCCGCAACCGAGCTCGAGGCAGATACCCTGCGCGAATCGCTGTCACACATGCTTCCGGGCTACATGGTGCCCTCGGCCATCATGGTCCTGGAATCCTTCCCGGTGAACAGCAGCGGCAAACTGGATCGGGCCGCGCTGCCGCGGCCGGTCCTGCGCGCCCGCGAGTTCGTCGCACCGGCGACCGATACCGAGCGCGCCGTCGCCGAGGTATTCGCCGAGGTGCTCGGCATCGCCCGGGCCGGAGCCGAGGACGATTTCTTCGATCTCGGCGGCACCTCGCTGCTCGCCTTCACGCTGCAGCGGGCATTGGCCACCCGGCTCGGTATCGATGTGCCGATGGCGGCGCTGTTCATCGCGCCCACCGTGCGCGGTCTGGCCACCCGTCTCGACAATCCGGACGAGCCGGCGGCCGTGGTCCCGGGCACCGACACCGCGACGATCACCACCGACGCGGTGCTCGAACCGGAGATCGATGGTGCGGGTCGCGCACCCGTTCGCGCCGAAGCGCCGCGCGACGTACTGCTCACCGGCGCAACCGGATTCGTCGGTGTGCACCTGCTGCGGGAACTGCTGTCAAGCACCGGGGCGACGGTCTGGTGCCTGGTGCGCGGCGACGATAGCGAGCGGGCCTACAAGCGGATTCGCGACGCCATGCAGCTGTACCGGATCTGGGACGATGCCTATCAGGGTCGAATCGTCGCTGTCGCAGGTGATCTGGCCGCACCCGGACTCGGGCTCGATCAGTCCGACTGGGCCCGGCTCGCCGAGCAGATCGACGCGATCTACCACAACGGAGCTCGCGTCAATCACATCGAGCCGTATGCGCGGTTGCGCGCCGCCAATGTGTCGGGCACTCGTGAGGTGCTGCGGCTGGCGACCACGGGTCGGGTCAAACCGGTGCACTTCGTCTCCACGGTCAATGCCGTGATTCCGAATGCGCCCGCACCGGATTTCATCGCCCGTGAGGATGTGCAACTGCACGTCGACGAGGTTTCCGGAAACGGTTATGTGGCAAGTAAATGGGTCGCCGAACAACTGATCCGCCAGGCCGGTGCACGTGGTGTGCCGGTGACCATCTACCGTCCGGGCACCGTGTCCGGTGATCCGCGGCTCGGAGTGAACAGCGTCGACGACTCGTTCTGGAATATGATCCGGGCGGCCGCCATTCTCGGACTCGCCCCGGAGATCGGCGATGCCACCATGTCGCTGGTGCCGGTGAACTATGTGGTGAGCGCCATCGTCGCGCTGGCGGATCAGTCTCCGGTCGGGGCGGCCTACCATCTGGTGAACGCCCGTCCGGTGGCGATCGGCGATATCTTCGAAGCCCTGCGCAGGCACGGGATTCCGATCGAGATCGCATCGATCGAGGAGATCGCGACCAAACTGGCCGAGGAAGCGGCGGCGCGCGATGCGACCGGCGATGATTCACTGGTGCGCGCCGCCTTGGTCAGCGGCAACTACGGCGGGGCCGCGGCCGCTGTCGACGACACCGACACCCGAATCGAGTTGGCGCAGTACGGTATCCACTGCCCGCCCATCGATGCCGCGGCCCTGGACGCCTATGTCAGGTCCTTCATCGATGCGGGTTTCTTCCCCGCCCCGAGCGACGTTCAGCTGTAGAGAGGAAAGC
Source organism: Nocardia sp. NPDC006982 (assembly GCF_042869435.1). Lineage (NCBI taxonomy): Bacteria > Bacillati > Actinomycetota > Actinomycetes > Mycobacteriales > Nocardiaceae > Nocardia > Nocardia sp. NPDC006982. The sequence continues at coordinate 56,780 of NZ_JBIAFV010000020.1, forward strand.
ATGACCGCCGAAGCCCAGTCCCGTCCCGCCGCCGCCTCGGGCACCTTCGCCCTCGGTGGTGACCTACCGGTCACGCGCCTGGGCTATGGCGCGATGCAGCTGACCGGTGACGGTGTGTGGGGCGACCCGAAGGATCCGGATGAGGCCGTGCGAGTACTGCGTCGTGCCGTCGAGCTCGGTATCACCCTCATCGACACCGCGGATTCCTACGGACCGTTCGTCAGCGAATCTCTCATCCGCCAGGCTCTGCACCCGTATCCGGACGACCTGGTCATCGCGACCAAAGCCGGGCTGGCCCGGCCCCGTCCCGGTGAGTGGGTGCCGATCGGCCGTCCCGAATATCTGCGCCAGCAGCTGGAATTGAGCCTGCGTCATCTCGGCGTCGACCGCATCGATCTGTTCCAGCTGCACCGGATCGACCCGCAGGTGCCGCTCGCCGACCAGCTCGGCGAGCTGGCGTCGCTGCAGCAAGAGGGCAAGATCCGCCATATCGGCCTGTCCGAGGTGACCGTCGCTCAGCTCGACAAGGCCCGCAAGATCGCCGAGATCGTCTCGGTACAGAACCAGTACAACCTCGCCAACCGCAGCGCGGAGGACGTACTCGAATACGCCGAGGCGAACAACATCGCCTTCATCCCGTGGTTCCCCATGGCCACCGGCGATCTCGCGCGTCCGGGTGGTCCGCTGGACAGCCTCGTGCGCGAGGATGCCAGCCCGTCCCAACTCGCGCTCGCCTGGCTGCTGCGCCGCTCGCCGGTCATCCTGCCCATTCCCGGCACCTCCAGCGTGGCGCATCTCGAGGAGAACACCGCCGCCGCCACCATCACGCTCACCGATGACGAATTCGCCGCGCTGTCCGCGGTGAGCACCCCCGCAGCGGGGGGTGCCCGCGGTTGGCGTTCCCTGCTGCCGAAAGTGTCGCGCAGCTAGTGCCGCCTCCGGCAGCTCGCCGAGCGTAGTGACATGGCGGTCGAACTCGGCCTAGGCGACCAGCATTCGACTGCGTTCGACGGAACCCCGGGCCCAGCGATACGGCTGAAGCTATCTGGACACAACACCAGAGGAAGCGCTGGGCGCCAAGGTTCGGCCGGGGCAGTCGGATCGGTCGCCCGCACCCGACGTGGATTCCGGCAGACATGCTGGCCCATGACGGATGGCATAGTGCAGCAATCGGATCGACGAGAGCAGCATGATGTACGAAGCACAGATGGTGGCCAATGATGCCGCCTATTACTACTTGGCCCGCTCGGGGCGGGGCACTGACTGGCCGATGTGGTGGGTATTCGACGACAGCGATGCACCGCTGACCGCTGCCGATATCGCCGACCACTTCGGTGCGCGGGCCGAACTGCTCGAACCGCTGCGCCGTCGGGTCCAGGAGGTGCCCGGCGGGCTCGGGCATCCGCTCTGGGTGGCCGACGACAGCCCGATCGATGCCCACATTGTCACTCATGCCGCGGCGCAACTGGATTGGGCGCAGTGTCAGGACGAGATGGGGCGCATTCTCGAGCAACCGCTGGACGCGCGGGTCAGTGCCTGGCAGCTGCACGTATTTCCGAATGTCACGGGTATCGCGACGCTCAGCGGTGTTGGCACCGTTGTGCTGATCCATGTGAGTCATGCGCTGATCGCGGGTCCGGCGATGACGTCGCTGTCGGAGGCGTTGTTCGCCTCGGTGCCGTTGCGGATCGAGGGGCAGGGCCCCGCCGCGCGGCGTCCGCGCCCGGCGCTCGCCGCCGTGGTCGGCGCGCTGCGCTGGCCGTCGCAGGCCTTGCGTTTCAATGTGCGCGTCCGGCGTGAGATGCGCCGGATCGCCCGCGAAAACGACGACAGCGGGCCGAACACGCCACCGGTCACCGCCACCCGGCTCAATCGCCGGATCGGGCCGGGACGCGCCATGCGGACGATTCCGTTGGAACTGAGCGTCGTGCGCGCGCCGGGGATCACGGTGACGGCCGTCGGGCTGACGGCGATATCCCGCGCCATGCAGCGCTATCTCGAAAAGCGGGATGGGTCGTGCCCTGACGATCTCGCGGTACTGGTGACCGTCGCGGTGCCCGACGCGCCGGTGATGGGTGTCAATTATGTCGGGGCCGCCGCGGTCGAGCTGGCCGCTGCGGAACCCGACCTCGCCGCTCGTGCACGGGCGGTCGACGCCACACTTCGCGTGCGCCGAGATTCGCCGTCGGGTCGCCGGGAACTCAACCGACTCGGACTCATCGACCTGTTGCCCAGTCGCACCTACCGAACGCGATTCGGTACGCTCGCGCCCGCCGACCCGGACGCCCCGGCCTATGCACACACCATCCTCACCAGCATTCGCTGTGAGCCGACCGTCGAATGGTCGCTAGCGGGCAAGCCGTTTCGCTGTGCGGGCATGCTGCCGCCGGTGTATCCGGAAATCGGTTTGGCGCATTCGTTCGTCGGCGCGGGCGACGCCTTCACCGTATCGGTGGCGTGTGATCCCGAGATCGTCCCGGATCTCGACGACTACTGCGACCTCCTCCGGGAGTCGTGCCACGAAGTCGCGGCCGCCCTCGGTAACTAGTGCCGTGTCCAGATAGCTTCTGCCCGGGGTTCCGTCGAACGTAGTCGAATGGTGGTCGCCCACGGCGAATTCGACCGCCATATCACTACGCTCGACGAGCTGCCGGAGGCTATAGCGCAGCAAGCAATCCGGGGCTACCAGGCCACCGGGAGGGCTTTCGGTCCGCGCACCAGCAGACCGGACTTCCACGGCACCTCGTCGACCGGTACGGCGAGGTGCAGGGTCGGGAACCGTTGCAGCAGTGACCTGAGCGCCACTTGCAGCTCAACCCTGGCCAGTTGCGCGCCGAGGCAGTGGTGTGCGCCGTGTCCGAAGGCCATGTGCGGGTTGCGTTCTCGGGTCAGGTCCAAGCCTTCGGGGTCGTCGAAGACGGTCTCGTCACGATTGGCGGCCTGGGTATTGACGAATACCGACTCACCGGACCGGATTCCGACCCCACCCAGCTCGAGGTCCTCGGTGGCGATTCTGGGAAATGAACCGCCCGCACCCAATTGGACGTAGCGCAGTAGTTCCTCCACCGCGCTTGGGACGAGTTCTGGTCTGCCGCAAAGCAATTCCCAGTGTTCGCGCTCGGTCAGCAGCACATAGGTGAAGTTGGCGATCTGATTGGCCGTGGTCTCGTGGCCCGCGATGAGCAAGCCGATACCCAGGTTGACCAACTCCGCCTCGCTGAGCCGGTCCTCGTCATCGCGCGCGGCGACCAAAGCGCCGAGCAGATCGTCGGTCGGCTGCTCGCGGCGCTGGGCCACGAGCTCGGTGAGATACGCCTCCAGGCCCGCGCGTGCGGTACTGATCTGTTCGCGAGTGTATGCGGTGGTGGACAGCACCGTATCGGAGAAATTCCGGAAGCGGTGCTGGTCTTGCGGTGGGACGCCGAGCATTTCGCAGATCACTGTGACCGGCAGCGGCAAGGCGAGCAGTTGCACCAGATCGGCGGGTGGGCCGGATCGCTCGATTTCGTCGAGCCGCTCGTCCACGATCTGCTGGGCGCGCGGGCGCAACGCCTGGACCCGGCGGCCGGTGAACGCCTTGACCACGAGTTTGCGTAGTCGCGTGTGCTCCGGCGGATCCATGGTCAGCAGCGAATTGCGGCGCGCGGGTTCGGGCGTGGTGCGCGGAATATCCTCGCGTTCGACCGCTGCGGCGCGGCTGAATCTCGGGTCGGCGAGTACCTGTTTGACGTCCTCGTAGCGGGTGACCAGCCAGCCTTCGCCGCCGTAGGGGAGTCGCACGCGGCTGATCGGTTCCTCTCGGCGCAACCGCGCGTAGAGCGGATCCATATCCAGGCGGACCGGGGTACCGAAGGGGAAGCTCCGTACCTCGTGGTCGACGGGCCCACCCGTCGCCCGACCGCCACCCCCCATCGAATCGCTGCGCGATGCTGTCCGCATCAGATCTCCCTTCCGCTACGCGACAGTGGGGTGCCCGAGCGATGTAAGCGAGTGCTTACAACTGATGGTAGGAAGGGCACGTCGGCCCGTCAACGGATGAATCCTGTTATGTAGGTGGAAATTTCACATCCACCCGCTCCAGTAGCACCCGCGCGGCGCGCAGCACATGCTCGGCAACCGCGGCCGGATCGGCGCTCGCCAGTGGATCCCGGCGATGTACCGAACGAACCAAACCGATGCCGAGCAACCAGGCGAGCAGGAGATCGGCGCGCAACTCGGCATCGGCTCCATCGGTGAGTGCGGAAAGCGCGCCCACGTACTCGTCGCCCAGTTCTCGCCGCACCGCGGCCGCACCCTCGTCATGTCCGCTGGAGCGCAGTGCGGCCTGCAGCCAATGTGCCTGTGCCGCAGAGCCGGTCGGCTCCAGCGCGCGTGCCAGTAGGCGGCCGAGCAATGCCTCGGCAGGTCCCTCCTCGAGCACGCGCCGACCACGGTCCGCGATCGACGCACGGAACAGTTCGTCCTTATTGCCGAAGTACCGGAACAGCAGCGCCTGATTCACCCCGGCCCGTGCGGCTATCTCGCGCACCGTGGCGCGCTCGTAGCCCCGTTCGGCGAACAGTTGTTGTGCCGCCGCCAAAATGGCGAGTCGCGTTGCGGCCGCATCTCTTTTGCGGCCGACGGGCTCGTACTGATCAGACATGCACCCTCCGGTTGATCCCAGACAGTGCAGCGTAAGTCGCGTTCCCAAAATTGGGAACGAGGATTGTGCGGGCGGCTGCGTTGTGGCGGTACTGTTCTGCCCTGGCACCGCTAAGAATTGGACCTCGATGTGGTGCCGGATGCGTCACGATGCGGAAAGGCGTTGGTCGCGCGGCCCTTCGGGTTCCATTGCTCACCTCTTGTTCCCCCTTGCCGGGAGGTGCCGGGGAAAGCTGCCGCGACCTGCGATGGGTGCCGTTCGTGACCCCACTCCCGATTGCGGAATCTCGAATTCCGCAACGGGAGTGGGACACCACCCGCGCCATCGGAAGGACAATTGATGGATGTCCGCGATCGGCCGTTTCTGGTTTCCGCCGATGCCCATCCGCTCTTATCATTCGGTCAGCTGGAGGCGTGGGCCGAGACCGTCGCACGGAGTTTGAAGAAGAATGGCGTCGGTGTGGGTGACGTGGTGGTCGCCGAACTACCGAATTCGCCTGCCTTCGCCGCCGTAATGTCGGCCGCCTGGAATATCGGTGCGGTATTCGCGCCGGTTGATCCGCGGCTGAGTGCGCGGGAGAAACAGCAGATTTTTACACTGGCCCGCCCCCGAGTGGTGGTCGCGCCGACTCTCGCTTCGATCGAGTCGCCGACGCTACTGTGGCGCAACCCGTTCGAGCCCCCGGCGCAGCTGGAGTGGATCCAGGCTCCGCCTGCGCGCCACGGCGGCTGGATGCCGACGGTGCCCGCACCCACGGTGCACGAGGACGACCGGCTGATCCTGTTCACCTCCGGCTCCACCGGAGCGCCGAAGGCCGTGGCACTGTCGGAGGCCAATATCGCGGCCGGAATCGCCGCTGTCGCAGACCATTTCGCACTCACACCGGACGACCGCACCATCGCCCTGCTGCCGTGGGCACAGAGCCACGGCCTGTTCGCGAACCTGATGGCGACACTGCGCAGCCGGTGCATCATGGTGCTGCCCGCCGCGGGCGAGGCGCGACAAACGCACCGACTGCTGGATGCGGCGGCGCCGACCTGGCTCACGGTGATGCCGATGCAGCTGGCCGGTATCACCGCGGATCTGGTGGCATCGCGAAAGCGCGCACGCGGCATGCGTTTCCTGCGCACTGCCTCGGCCCCACTGTCCCGCCTCGCGGCCGAGCGCGCGGAACGGCTGCTCGACTGCCCGGTCGTGGAGGCACTGGAACTCGCCGAAACCAGCCACCAGGCGGCGGCCGATCCGCCGTCGTGGGAACGGGTGCCCGGGACGGTCGGTACCCCGACCGGTGTCGAATTCCGTTTGGCCGGTGACGAAATCGCGGGCGGGCGCGAACTGGAAGTCCGCGGTACGGCACTGTTCAGCAGGTATGTCGGCAATCCTGCCGCCACTGCTGCCGCCTTCACTGCCGACGGCTGGCTGCGGACGCGTGACGTGGCGCGCCGGGAAGAAGACGGGCGCCTGCGAATCCTGGGTCGGCTCAGCGAAATCGCGCACCGCGGCGACCACGCGGTGGCGCCGGTCGATGTAGAGGCCGCGCTGGACGAACATCCGGACGTCGTCTCATCGCTCGCGACGCGGGTGCCGCATCCGCATCTCGGCGACGACGTCGCGGCCGTCGTCCATTTGCGCGAGGGTTCGCAGACCACCAAGCGCGACATCATGCGCCACTGCCACTCCCACTTGGCCGAGCACCAGATTCCGGGCCAGCTCCGTCTGGTGAACCGGCTCCCGCAACTGGCGAACGGAAAACCCAGCCGTCGCATGGCGGCACAGTTGTTCGAAGTAGGCTGAAAAAACCGACCGGACGGATGAATCACCCTGTCCTGCACGGCTTTACCGCAGCGAATTCCGACTGAAGCATGCCTTCCCGGCAGGTTGGGTCGAGCTCGGAAGCTCGTCGAAGCGGACATCATCTTCGCCATAGCGATGGCCGTCGGTGGGCAGCCCGCACACGGATCGGCTTCCTCGGGCTTCGGGGCGCCGCAGCGCCACATCTACCGGACAGTGGGCCACGATCAAACTGCGGCCGCGGTTATTGCGAGGGGTTAGAACGTTGGTATGGCCTTCGATGGGGTTAGGGTGCTGCTGCCGGTCCAGTATTCGGGCAGTGCCATCTTCTGCAGGATTCCCGATGCCGCCGCGAAGTCTTCCGCCTCGGCGGCCGCCAGGTACTCCCGGCTCAGGTGCACATTGATGAACCTGTTCATGAGCGCGGCGCGCTCCCGGGTTACGGTGCCGGTCAGGGTGGGCAACGTATTCCCGGTGCCCGACACGACATCCCGAATGGCGTGGATGACCGGCTCGGTGGGGTTGTCGAAGTAATCGCGCAGGAACTGCTGCTCCGGCGCTGTGAAGCTGCTGAACTGCAGATCGGGATCGGCGAAGCGCCGCTGCGCGAGCCGGTGCGCGGTCCGCTTGAACAACGCGACATTGGCGGGCGTCTCGCCCAGTTTGAGCACACCGAGTGAGGCGATGGCCTGCCCGATGTGCTTGTCGCCATCCCACATATTCGGCCCCCAACTCGTGCGGTAGTTGTAGGCCTTGATGGCGTTGGTCCGCATCTCCTTGTCTTTGAATCCTGCACTGAACAAGGCCGCTTCGGCATCGCCGAGGCTTGCGCCGCGGTCGATCACCCGGTCCACCGCCACGGCGGCGCCCATGGGGGTGTGGCCATACGTCGCCGCGGCGGATCGCGCGGAGTCGATGATCTGCTCGCGCGTCCGGTAGTAATTGCGGATCCAGCCGAAGCGCCCCGCCTCCGCAGCCTGCACCATATTGGCGACCTCCGCTTCCTGGCGCAGCCGCGAGCGCGAACTCAACGGCGCGCGCCTGCGGCCCATCAGATATTCGGTCACCGGCGAGGCGTTCACCGTGTTGAGCGCCGCGAGTCCGGTTACGAGGCGCTGGGTTCCGGACATGCCGCCCGCTCCCACCATGGATCCACCGCCGACACCGGCCGGGGCAGCATGTCCGGTCGCGAGCACACCACTGATCCGACCAGCTACCCGGGCGGGTGCGGCGGCGAGGCCGCGGCTCATCCGGCGTAGCAAGACGATTCCGATGATCATGAACGATCCACCGATGAAGATCACCGCGATGCCGTGGCCCTGCGCCTGTTTGAATACATCGCCGAGGACCAGGGCGTAGATGCCGAGATATACGGTGAACGCGATCATCTTCCCTGCCGACACAAAGGCATCGACCAGATTACGTAGCAGGAAGGTCTGGCTCGGTCCATAGACGTATCCGCCCGCCGCGAAGCCGAAGATGGCCATGAACGCGTGATAGATCGCCTCCGCCGCGGCTACCACTATTTTTCCGGACAGATACACGCCGAACATCAGCAGGACGGCGGCGAAAACCAGCAGCAGCAGGCCGGTGCAGATCTGGCCCGCATTGGGATTCTGACTCTTGGTGTAGGCGGCGACATCGCCGCAACGTCTCAGACCGCTGGTGACCTTGTCATCGCTACCGGCCAATACCCCGTCCGACCACGCGGCTCGGCACGCCGGTGAGTCGTCGACGACATGGCCGAAGTTCCACACCTGCAAGGGATAACGCACGAAGTTATCGGCGAGCGTGCCCTCTATCGAATCGACGACCACATTCGGGCTCGGGTTCGATTGGCCGTTGAGGCCCGCGGCTACCGCCACACCGACGTCGCGTCCCTGTGCGAGCAATCCGTCCGACGAAAGGACATCGGCCATCGGATGCGCCAGGTAGGGCACGCTGAACAAGGCGACACCGATCATCGTCACAACCTGAAGGGTGGCCTTGGAGAAGTATCCGCGAACGATGAACCAACCCACGGGTACTCCACCGATCGTCACCGCGAGAACAAGGATGAGGGGCGTGCCGACCTGTCCGGCTAGTGTGTCGGCGACCCGGGTCAACGGCTCCGCGATCAGGTCGAGCCAGCGAAAGCTCACCACATAGCGGATCACCCAGATGCCGGTGACCTCGGTGGCCATGAACCCCGCGAATTCCAAATCGAGCGCGGAGGATAACGCGGCATCTCCGGGATGGAGGATGCTGCCGTGATTTGTGGCGAAGACATAATTGGCCAGCGGAACTCCGTGCGAATCCCGGACATTCATCCAGCCGACGCCATCGATCGTCGATGATCCCGCGGTGTCGGTCCCGGTCTGCGCCGTGGCCACCGCGCCGACGGTCATCGGAATAACGAAGAACAAAGTTGTGCCGAGCAACAGCCGCGCCGTTATTCGGCGCAGCCGAGTAGCGCTGACCCACCGTCCGATGCTGCAAATCACCGCACGCGGCCGCCAACGGACCGGATCCCAGAATTCAAAGTCCGACAACGCATTTGGGTGACCTGCATTGCCCGACATGAGCCGTGTGCCAACGAGATTATCTGATCGTCCGACCACGCATCAAACATAACGCGTGGTCGGGCACCGAAAACCCATTGGACTCAGAGTGATTCGTATAGAATTCGTATGGAATACGGCAATAGTTACCGACGACACATCGAATTGTTCTGTGTGGAAATCCGTATCAGCTCGGCGGCAGTTCGGAATGTCTGGCGAAGGCCTGATCGATCAGCTCCGATGTGGCGCGCGTGGCGATCAGCCGAGCGATGGCCAAATCCGATTCGAGTTTGGCGCGGTCCTTCGGTGTGCGCCCGGACTGTTCGTAGGTCTGGCCCGCCAGGAAGTAGAACAGTTGGGTCGCATACTGATCGGCGATCTGATTGCAATCGGCTCTGAGCCGCTCGACCAGTTCGAAGGCGTCGCGCGCGGAAATACCCGCATCGACGAGTCGGGTGGTCAGGTCGCCGCAGCGCGGATTGGTCACCCGGTAGGCCTCGTGCGGATCGCCGCTGGCGGCGAGCGCCTGCTGAACGTACTCCGGAAGTTCCGGGGGCGCCTGTCTGCGCTGCGGCCGGGGAGAGCCCGGCGCGGCGACCGTCGTCGGCTCGGAGACGGGCTGGTCGTTGACGCCGAGCACCTCCGCCAATCCGTCACCGCGATCCCAGGCCTCGAGCAGTTCCCGAATCCCGTTCAACTTCATGCCTCGACTGAGCAGACGACTGATCGTCTGCAGTCTGTTGAGGTGATCCGACCCGTAATAGCCGATGCGCCCCCGGACATCGGGGGATGGGAGGAGTCCTCGTTCGTGGTACACGCGGACGCTTCGCACGGTGGTATCTGCCGCCCGCGCTAGTTCGTCGATCGTGTACTCGGACCCAACAGCCATATCCATAGGAAACCACAATTCGCCCCAAGCGGATGGCCCGCGAACAAATGTACCGTTAACTAACGATACGCCAAGATCACATGTTGGTCAACGTGCCGTTAAGTAGCGGCAGAAGCGATTGCTCGCTGACGAATCGTGAGTTAACGTTCGTGGACCAGCAATCATCGCTGGCCCTTCCGGGGACTGTCGAGCAGCCCTGATGACCGCCCGACCAATGGGCCCGCACAACGGAGTTGGCGCGCCCTCGGCATCCCCGGAGACGGCTATGAGCATCACGCAATCTTCTTCCTTCGTCGTGGAAACCGTTGTGACAGCGAAGGTTTCGACGCTTCCGAGTGGGTCGGCCCATCGGCCGCCCTGTGCGGACGGTCCCGACGACTGGGATCTGGACGTCGGCACTCCGGACTCGTGGCGCGCGGCGATGCGAATCTGCGAGAGCTGCCCGGTCTTCGCGAAATGTGAACAGTTGGCGCAGACGCTCATCGAGCGCGGCACCGGCCCCCGCGCGATGATCTGGGCCGGAGTTCCCTATGACAGCGCAGGCAAGGTCGTCTCTGACCTGGACCGCCATCGCATCACCCCGATCGACCACAAGCGGCCGCTGCGGATCATCCGAACAGGTTCGCGTCCGGCACCCGCAGAGCTCGCTCCGGCGGCGCCGCGCCGTCACATCGTGCTCGGTCGCAGACTCGAACCGACCGGAACCGGCGCACACTGACCTATGCTTCGTCCACTGTTCACTACGGACTTCATTCTGGCGGTGTGTAACTCATGACGATGTTGGCTCTGGAGATCGGGCCGGGCGGTTTCGCGGCGAGTCGGGTGGCCGACAATGTCGGTGAGGACGAGATCCGACGCGTCCCCATCCCGGCCCGCGCGGCCTGGGATGGCTGCCGTGACCTGTTGCTCGAGGCCGCCGGTGGCGAAGATGTCACCGGCGTCGGAATCGGCTCCGTCGGCCCGCTCGATATGGCCGCCGGTGTGGTCGCACCGCCCGGTATCGCCGAGTGGGGGACGGGTTTCGGGATTGTGGCGGCAGTGGAAAAGCTGTTTCCGAACGCCATCGTCCAGTTGGCGCTCGACGGCGTCTGCCTCGGCCTGGCCGAGCGTAACTTCGGCGCGACGAACGACGTACTAGACGCCCTCGCGGTCATGGTCTCGGACCGGATCGGCGCCGGCGTCATGGTCGGTGGCTTCGTGGTGGTCGGCCGGACCGGAAATGCGGGAAACCTCGGCCATGTGCTGGTGCCGGGCTTCGATGAGCTCTGCGAATGCGGCGGCCGTGGCTGTGTGGAGGCGGTCGCCGGTGGAATCTCCGCGGTGAAATGGGCACGCGCGCAAGGGTGGCAGGGCACCTCGGTCGACGACCTGGTCGGTCAGGCGCGTGCGGGTGACGAACTCGCCGATGCAGCGCTCACCCGCGCCGGGACGGCATTGGGCTGTGCGATCGCCTCGGTGGCCGCACTGCTCGACCTGGACCGGGTGGTCATCGGCGGCACGCTGGCGGTGCCGGGTACCTCGCTGTGGAAAGCGCTCGGCGCTGCGATCGCGACGCATGCCCGGCTCGGTTACCTGACCGGATTGCGAGTCGTGCCATCGGAACTCGGCGCGGTGGGCGTGCTGGCGGGTGCCGGTGTACTGGCCTTGACGGCGGGAGAGGGCTAGCCCGTCGCGGTTGCGGGCGGGGATTTACGGCCTGGGACCACTGCGTTCGCCGCTGGTCCCAGGCCTTGTGCTGCGATTTGCCGCATTCTCGCGCGAACTGTGCTGAGCTGCGGTAATTCTGACGTCTATACACGCGTTCTTAAGCGGACGTTAAGAAAAGACCGCTCGGTGAACGTCGAGTGGCCACGTGTTGCAGACTGCATCTGATGTCGACATCTGTAAACCCGTTGAACGAGCCGTTATATAGCGGTACATTATCCGTGTCACACACAGGTGGCGGCTTCCGACGAACGGTTGGTACGGGCAGTGCGATGACAAGTGGCGCAGTAAATCCTTGGATAACGATCGAGACGTTGACGCCCGAGGCGATGTCGGTGGCGTCGGTGGGGGACGCACCGCGTGGATTCGCCGACTGGCAGCGAGTACTGCAGCGGCTGATGGCGCGGACCCCGGCGCTCTACGACAGCCTCAAAACCCGGAGCCTGATCGATGCGATCCGGGCGGCGCGCGACGAGGCCGAGGACGTGGATCTGACGCTCGGGACCGGTTCGGGTCCGCACGCGCTGCGGATACGACCGGTATTCGGGCCAGGTGGCGATGTGCACGCTGTGCGTTTGTGGATGGGTTCCGCCGCGGCGACCTGTCCGGAACTACCGCCCGCGGTGGGGGCGATCTGGGACCTCGATACGCAGACCATTCAGCAGCCGATCGGTGCGACCCGGCTGACCGGGAACTCGGCCGAGCAACATGTGCCGGTGATGTCGATCGCCGAGTTGTTCCATCGGATCTCGGCCTTCAATCGACATGCCGAGGTCCTGGATCTGCTCTACAGTCCGAAGGCCGGTGACAAGCTCCAGTTCGAGGTCACGGTGACCGATGGGCCCGAGCGGCCGGGACGGTGGCGTATCAGTATCCGGGCCCGCGACGACGCTCGCACGCACGGCGCGTGGTTGTTGATCGAGGATGTCACCTCGGACAATGAGCTGTCGGAGTGGCCGACCCTGGAGCGGGTCGGATTGCGCGAGGCCCACCGCCGGGCCGGAACCCATCTCGCGATCGTCCAGACCGAGCGCGCCAGCATCTCGCACTGGCTCACGGATCCGGCGCCCTGGATTCGATGGGACTATCTGTTCCGGCCGGTGGATGTCTTCCATCCGGATGACCGCGTCCGATTGATGGCGCTCAGCGATCGGCTGCAGTCCGGTGATACGGCGGGTGTCACGGTGCGAGCGCTCAACTACGGCGGCGGTTACACGCCGACGTCGCTGCTGCTTTATCCGTATCCGGGCTATCCGAGTCGGCAACTCGCGATCGCCCAGTTGGTGCGTGTCGCCGATGACATGCCGATGCTGGAATCCGGGCGCAACGCGCTGGAAACCCCGCAGGGGCAGGCGCCGATCGGGTACGACGATCAGCTGCAGTATCGGCTCGCACATCGCTTGAAACGTAGCCCTGTGTACTGACCTGCTGTCCCCAATGTTGGGAACGATGGCGGCGGCTGGAAATGATGGTGCTCTCTACCATTTCGGGAGTGCGGACAATGGTTGGCAGATCGACGGATTCGGGCGATGAATTACTTCGCCGAATGGTCGCACGCCGCCGCCGCGACAATGTGATCGTCGCGGTGCTCGCGGTGCTGGCAGTACTCGGTGGCGGGCACGCGATCCTCGATTTCTTCGCCTCGGACCCGCCGCCCCCATCCGACAGTGCGACGCCCGCGACCATCGGCCGCGCGCAATTGGCCGGCTCCTTCGCCCAGCAGTTCATTGTGACCTACTTGAGTTCTGTTGCCGGACAACAGGATCGGCTCGGTGAATATGTCGGAGCCAGTGCGCAGCAGATCACCTTGCCCTCGACGGCCCGGCAGGTATCCGATCCTGCCGTGGTGTACGTATCGCGCGTGGGGAGCTTCGACACACTCGAGGTCTGGTCGGTGACCGTATCGGTCAAAGTCGGCAAATCCGCTCCGACCGCCAGCAGTGCTTCCGGCACCGCCACCGCCAACAACAGCACCGGCGCTGACACCCGCCAGTTCTATCGGGTCGGGGTATCGGTTCTCAACGGTCGACTGCGGGCGCTCGCGCTGCCAGCCTTGGTCGAGCCGCCCAGCCGAGGTGCCGACCTGGCGCAGGCATACTCCTCGCCGTGTACGGCGGATACGCCGCTCGCGCAAGTGGCTTCGGGCTTTCTGGCCACCTATCTGACGGGTAATGGCGATGTAGGCCGGTACGTCACTCTGGACGCCGGCATCGCCGCGCTGCGCCCGGCTCCGTTCACCGCCGTGGAGACCGTCGCGGTCACCTCGGACGACAACAGTTGTGGCACAGCGCGTACGCACGCGCAGGTGCTCGTCACCGTCAATCCCAAGGCCGACGGCGGGGCGGTCGCGACGCTCGCCTATCCGCTGACCATGGTCCGCGACGGTGGCCAGTGGCAGGTGCAGTCGGTCGATGCCGTACCCGCGATGACCAACCCGCCTGCCGTGATCGCCGACCAGCAGAACTCGCGCGCAAGTGCGCCAAGCTCGACGACCTCGCTGCCGTCGACGACGGTGCAGATTCCGCGGGCTACCCAGAACTGATACGAAAGAGGCACGGCCATGGGTAATTTGAGCGCCATCCTGTACAACATCCTGATCTTCGTCCGCTGGGCGGGCCTGATCCTGATCACCATCCTGAGCATGGGTGTGCTGATATCCGAGGCGGCCAAATCCAAGCTGTCGCCCGCGAAAATCCTCGCCGTCGCCGGATCGGCGCTGCTGGCCGCGGTCCTGTTCTGGATACTCCCGACACTGGTCAACTACGCGCGCACCGACTCCAACATCGTGGTCCCCGATCACCCCATCGGTGGCTATCGATGAGTCAACAGGTGATCAAGGTCTTCACGCCGATCAAGCGGGTTCCCACCATGATCGGCAAGGCCCAGAACGGGCAGAAGCTGCCCTTCGGGCCGTACACGCTGCCGCAGGTCGCGGGAGCAGTGGTGTTGATGGTGATCACCTCGGTATGCGCGATGGTATTTCCGGTCAATCCGGCGGTCACCTTCCTGGTCGGGTTGGTGCTGACGATCGGGGTCGTCTTCGCCATCGGACTGGTGCCGTATACCGGTGTACGAATGACTTCGCGGGCGCTGTGGGCGGGGCGGCTCATCGTATTTCGCAAGCCGGTGTCCGCATCAGGTATGCCGGTCAACGCCGATTCGGCGCGTCACACCATGTTCATCGAAGAGTCCGTCGTCCTGGTCCTGCCGGATAGTCCGACAAAGGCGGTGGAGAGCGCGAAACCCGATATCCGGTTGGTCGATGTGATCGGTGTCGGCGGCAGCGGGACGGATCTGCGCAACTGGATCAACGGCAACGGTGGCCCAGCATCGGAAGGGAGCCGCTGAATGGCGTTCGGACGAGATCTACAGCCCACCGCCGCGATTCGCGGAAATCTGCAATTCACGCACTCGGGTCTGGTCACCGCGACCTACTTCATCAATCCGCTCGGCTACGGATTGCGCAAGGCGAGTGACAAATATGACGTGAAGATGGCCCACCATGCGCTGATCAACAGCTTGCCGAGCGGTTCTTTGCTGCTCGGTATCCAGGCGCGGCTGAATACGATCGATGTGTTGACCAAAATGGTGGAGGGCGTCGATCTCGACGAATGTGAGGATTACGCCGACGAGGTGGTCGCCTCGTATGAACGAGTCCGTGCGATCGCGCCGCAGACCCGGATATTCCTGCTGACAATTCCGGTCGGCACGGCCAATTCGGGTATTTCGGCGCTGTCGCGGATGTGGCGTGGCAGCACCACAACGATCGACGCGACCGCCATCTCACGCGCGGACCTGGATGCCTACGACGATAAGGCGAACGAGATCCTGTCCCGGATCGGCGGCGATTTCGATCCGGTTCCGGTGCCCGCGGCGCTTTTCCAGTGGCTGTGGGAGCACTACCTGTCGCGCGGCGCGGCGGGCGATCCGGTGGCACCGACCCGGGTGGGTGCGCTGGACGACGCGACGGCGGCGGTGTTTTCCTCCGCGGCGCTGGACGAGGGCGCCCAAGCCGACAGTAACCGGCGGATTCGGCCATCGTTTGTTCCGGTGATCAAGATCGTTCAACCGGATTACGAGTATCGCCCGTCCTATCAGGCGATGCTCACTCCGCATTCCTTCCCGTACGCGGGCATGCGATTTCCCGGTGGCAGCGAATTCTTGAATGTGTTGGAGGGCCTCGGCGACGTCACGGTCGACTGGGGGATGCGGGTGTCGACCAAGCCCGCGGACCAGGTGCTGAAGAACAATGAGCTGAGCCTGCGCCGGCTCGGTGAGCAGATGGACCAGCGCGACCAGGAAGTGTCGTTCGCGCAGAACACGCTGACCTCGAAGGCACAGATGCTGGGCGAATACAACCAGCATTTCGAGGTCAACGGCGGTGAATCGGAGGTGTCCTTCACGACCGTCATCGCCATCGGTGGCCCTTCGCGTGAGATCACGATGGATGCGGTCAATAACCTCAAACGCCGCTACAAGCGATTCCAGGTCGATATGACGGCCCCGCTCGGCACCCAGGTCGATCTGTGGTCGATGCTGGTCCCGGGCAGTCCGCAGCGGCGCGCGTTCGACGATTTCGCGCATATCGTGCCCTCGGATATGTGGTCGGGTTTCGTCCCGTTCATCACCAGTCAGATCGGCGACGACAGTGGCCCGGTGATCGGGATCAACCTTTTATCCGGTCAATACGAGCCGATCCACTTCGGCATCATGGAGGCCGCACTGCACGATCTGTCCGCTTCGTTCGCGGTCACCGGTGAACTCGGGTCGGGCAAATCCTATTTCCTGAAGCTCATGGCGGCGCTCGTACACGATATGGGCGGGCAATTCCTGGCCATCGACCGCAGTCAGGTCGGGGAATGGGCGCATTTCGCCGCGGCGATCGATAACGCCGTCGTCATCGATTTGGCGAATCCAACGGTGTCACTGGACCCGCTGCGCATGTTCGAACCCAGAATCGCCGGCGAGCGTGCGCTCGACTCGATCCTGCCGCTGCTGGATCTGTCGCCGACCTCGGGTGCGGGCGCCGCCGCGAGCAATCTGCTGACCGCCCGCGGCATTGCCGAACATGGCATCCGCAGTTTGCTGGATTTGTTCCATGTCGTGCGGCGACTGCGTGATCAGCCCGGCCATCAGGAGGAGTACGCCGACTTGGCCGCGCGCCTCGGCACGGTTGTCGAGCGCGTGCCGGTGCTGTTCGACCCATCGCTGAAACCATTGCGACTCAATGCCGCCGCCACGGTCATCCGCAGCCACCAACTCGCGCTGCCGACCGCGGAAGAGCTCACCACCCCGCATCTGTACAACCGCTTGCCGCTGACGAAACGACTCGGAACCGCACTCTACGAACTCGTCGGTGTAGCTGCCCGAGAGGCATTCCTCACCGATAACGGCAGGTTCGGGCTGCTGGTGGGTGATGAGGCGCACCACTTCACGCAGACCCAGGTCGGATCCGCGGTCACGTCGGACTTCAGCCGTGACGGCCGTAAACATCTGGCTGCGATAGGGCTGGCCTCGCATGATCCGGCAACCGATTTCCAGGGCGCTGCGCACAATCTCATCCCGAACCGGTTCGTTTTCCGCCAGCGCGACGAGACCTTGGCGCGCAACAGTTTGGAATGGCTCGGCGTCGATTTGGAGGAAGCGCCGTTTTTGCTGCAGGTCTTGCGCGAGGAGACCTCCCCGCCGGTCGGTACCGGCCGTCAGGTGCCCGAGGAACGCCGCGGTGAGATGTTCATGCGTGACGCGCTCAACCGGATCGGCCGCGGCAAGGTGCTCGGACCGGCTCGGATCGATCGAGCCACCGCGATTACCAGCACGCCGACTTCCGGAGTGGCCGCGCGTACCGCTGCTGCTGAGAGACAGGCAGTCCGGTGAGATTCGGTACCGGTCGCGATGATCGACGAGGATTGTCCGACTTCGGAATGGCGGAAGAATCGGAGCTATTCGATCCGGTTCGATGGCGCCCGTCAGCGATATTCCGGCGATGTCGCAAGTGGATCGGCGCGACGCGCCGTCGGCGCTGGACCACATGGACGATTATCGCTCTTGTCGTGCTATTCCTCTGTCCGGGCATCATGGCGGTGCTGGCCACGGCGCAAACCGGCACCGGGACAGTATCCGCGCCTAATAGTGCGCTGAGCTGGATGCGCGTCAAAGATTCCTCGGGTGTGGAACTTTCGAGTTACCTGTTCGCCACCAATCGCGGCGGTGTGCTGAACCCGGGAAATCTCGTAATGTCGTTCCTGATCATCGTGCTGTTCGCCATCTGGCTTGTCATAACGGTCACCGCGATCTGGCTGCCCACCGATACCCTGGACTTCGGGTGGCTGACCGTCGTCAGCAAGCCGCTGGAGGGTGTGGCCCACAGCCTGTCGGGGCAGATCGCGACACCGATCATGCTGCTGACTTTCGTGGCGATCGGCGCGATTCCGGTTGGCGTATTCATTGTGCGCGGCTATTTTTCCAAGGCCTCGATGCAGGTCGTGATGATGGTGGGGGTAGCGATACTCGGGCCGCTCTTCTTGGCCGAGCCGCTTGCGGAGGTACTGGCGCCGGACGGACTGCTGGCGCAGGGGCGGAATCTGGGTATTTCGGTGGCGGCCGGTTTGAACGGCAATAGCAATCCGAATCCGAATCAATTGATCCAGACGATGCAGGCCGATATGGCGGACAACTTCGCGCGAAGTCCGTTGCAGGTGTGGAACTTCGGGCATGTAGTCGACGACCGGGCGTCGTGCCGGGCGGCGTGGTCGGCCGGTGTCATGGCCGGTGACGAGGACCGGGTCAAGAACGGGATGAAGTCGTGCGGGGACAGCGCCGCCTATTCGGCGGCCGATAACCCGAGCGTCGGTCAAATCGGCGCCGGAATTCTACTGCTGCTGTCCGGTACGGTGCTATTGCTTTTCGGCGCATACCTGGCCATCAAGGTCATCTGGGCCGCGCTCGATTCGATCTATTACGGCTTCATGACGATATTCGGATTCGCCGCCGGCGGATTCGTATATGGGCCGACGCAGACGTTCACCATTCGATGTGTTGTGCACGGATTCGTTTCGGCCGGGCGCATGGCTGTGTTCGTCATATTCCTCGGCGTCTATGAGCTGTTTCTCGGCGATCTGTTCCGTCAGGCGCGCGGCCAGGTCATGTCTGTATTCGTCATCATGGCGATTGTGGAAATCGTCGCCATCTTCCAGTTGAAGCGACTCAACGCGGGTCTGGAGAAGGGTAACGACTGGATTGCGAACCGGTTCGCGCTGGCCATTCAGAATGGCGGAGCCAGAGCCGGGGCGGGTGGCGGTGGTGGTGGCGGGACCGCTCTCGGTATGGGGCAATTCGGCACGAGCCACAAGATGGGGGGTATGGGGTTGATGGCGCTGATGGGTGGCGCGAGCACGCTTGCCAACTCGCCATTGACCGAATGGATGATGATGGGGCTGCCCGGATCGTTCCACCCGCAATCCAGGCTGAAGAAGGCAATTACGGAAGCACAGGGAGGTGTGTGGGCCGAGGACGGGCGTTTCGGTGGGCGTTTCGGCTGGTATTCGCAGTCCTACATGAACCGCGAACTCTTTGCGGCTAATGCTGGCGCGGAAGCTGGAGCATACGGCGGTTTGGACTCGTTCCTGGGCAATGCCGCAGCAGTGCAAGGCGTTATCGACGTCGGTGGCACTGCGGCCGATGCGTACGGGGCCATGATCGGTTCCGGTGCGCGAAATGAGGAAAGGGCGCGACTCGCGGCACGTTCGCGTGCGACCATCGCCGGGGCTGCTGCCAACGAACCACTTCAGGATCGCGACCTGGCGTTCTTGGCTGCCGCATTGCGGCACACCCAGAATTCGGCACGCCTGCTGATCAATGGCAACGGCACTGCCGAGGAGGTCGCGGCCAATATGGGGACCCTGCAGCAGGCGGCCCGGGAGTTCCGCCGAGTCAGGGCGGGCGGCGTTACTCTGGCCGATAACGTCGATCCATATTTTTCGCACGTGAATTACGTCGAGGAGTACATGAATAATGGCCGTGCCCGTCATGCCAACTATGATCCTGATGCGGCGCGAGCGAAGATGGAGGCGCTCAATGATGTGATAAACAACGGTGCCTCCGGATATGTCCGTGGCAGCGGGACCGCCGAAAGGGATAGGCTGTTCGATGCCGGTGTCGATGAGACAACGGCGGATCGTATGAAGCAGTGGGTTATGAACGAGCATGCGAAGGACGCGCAGAGGGACACCCAACGGCTGATTGATAACGTGGCTGATCCAGAGGCAATTCGTGATCTCCGGGATACGGTCTACCAGGCTGTTCGAACAGAACATTTGGCCGCGGGTCGTACCGGCGATCTGTCGAATACAGTGACGCCACGCGGAACAAATCCGAATCATCCCAGCTGGGCAAGGACACTGAGTCAGGTCGATCGGCTGCTGCGGAATTAGGTCTACACCTCGGAAAGGTAAAATCGCCCGTCCTTTGCGGAGAGGTATTCGATGATCGGTCGGCTCATGTTCCTCGCTATGGTTCCCGCCTGGGCGTGGTTGTTGCTGGCGGTGGTATCCGGACTCGGCTCGCTTCTCGTCATCATGGTGCTCGTGGTCGGCGGAACGACATCGGCCATCTCAGCCGACCTGCACTACCAGTGCGACAGTGCGGTCGGTCCCGATCCGTCGCAGACCGAGACCTCCACCCCCCGCACGACCGCTGCTTCCAGTTCGGGGGCAGGCGCTGCGCCCTCGACCGCACCTACCGCCAACCCCTACGCGGAATTGACTGTGGCACCGGATGATACGACCGCCTCCGACTGGCAGCGCGCCTGCGCGAGTGCGATCCACACCGCGCCGTATCAGTTGCCGCCGCTGCAGACGACCATGAGCGGATTGCTCGGAGACTGTGCTCGCGAATTGGCCATCAATCACGCGCTGAAAGCGTCGGCGGGAAGTGCCGACGGTGCGCCGAGTGGTGCCTCGAGTGCGGCAGGGCTGACGCGGGATGTGATCTATCAGGCCTCGGCCGCCGCGGTGACCGGGCATTGCGATCCGACGGCGCAACCACCGGACGACACCGAGCCGGTGGCACCGCCCGTGAGGGGTACGTCGGCGCAGCCGGGATCGGCGGCGGTCGCATGTGGGCAATCGTCGAGTATCGGGAAAGCGGTGATCGTGCTTCCGAAGACCATCGCGGCCCAGGCCGCATGCGGGCAGCGGGTCGATCCCGCCGCCGTGTCGGAGGGTGATCTGGTCTTCTGGGATTACCGCAGCAACGCGCCTACTCGGACCGGAATCGCCCTCGGCGCAACACAAGTCATGACTTATGATCCATACTCCGGACGGTTCGTCGAGCAGTCGATGCCGACCGGCCGCGACGTCCGCGTCAAGCGAGTGCTAGGGGGTGGGTCGTGACTAGCGCCGAGGTCTGGCCTGCGGATTATCAGGTCGAAGTTGTCGATGAGCAGACCGAAGGTGCTGGCGACGAGGGGGATTCACCATCCGGTCCGGTAACGCCGTGGTCGGGAAAGCAAGAGCAAAAGACCAAACCGCGCACCGGCACCGGCCCGGCGAATCCCGGAACCGGTACGTCGCCTGGGCAGAACGGTTCTTCACCGGCACCAGCGCAGAATGGCGCACCCGCTACACCGCAGGGGCAGGCGGGGCAGGGCGGGTCCAGTCCGGGTTCGGGTGCGGTGCCGCAGGGGAATGTTGTGGCGCCGCCGGGTCAGGCGGCGGGTCAGCCGAGTCAGCCGCCTGCTGCGCAACCACCGCCGCAGGCACAGGCGGCGCCTGCCGAGGCTGAGCCGTTGGTGGATCCTGATGCGGTGGCGGCGTTGGCGCCGGCGGCGCTTTCGGCCGGGACGATGGCGTTGGGTATGTTGCCGATGCTGGCCTCAGCGTTGGCGGGGTTGGGTTCCGGTGGTGGAAACGGTGGCGGTGGCACCGGTACCAGCACCGGTACCGGTACCGGTTCTGGTGGTGCGGACGCCGATGGGTCCGGGGGTGGGTTGTCGCCGGAGGCGCAGAAGGCGTTGCAGGCGTTGAAGTTACTCGCCGCTGTCTACGGTGACGGCAAAACCGATGACCCGGAGGTCAAACAACTGCGGCAGCAGTTGGGGATCAACGGGACCGGTTCGGGGGCGACCGCGATCAAAGCGCGGCAGTTGTTCCAGCGCAACGCCGCGACCGCGTTCAACAACCTCGACAACCAATTGGGCTCCTACATCACAGGTTTGGCCGGTAACCACAAGGTCGACAAGAAAGCGGTCACCGCGCTCATCCGTGAGGTCAACGTCGCCCTGGCCGAACTCGGCCCCCAGGCCTACACCAAGGCCGGACGCGAGAAGGTCCACCAAATCCTCACCAACGCACTACAAAAAGCCAGCCAAATCGTCACCGGCAGCAACGCCAGCGCCAGCGACACGGCAAATGCCATCAACCGGCTCACCAATCAGTACCTCTACAACATCGCCGGAAAGAAATACGCGGGCGCGGCAGCTGGTACGTCAGCGGCCGCTCAGAAGGCGATCCAGGTCGCCTTGGCTCAACTGGGTGATCCATATGTGTGGGGTGCCGAAGGTCCGAACTCGTTCGACTGCTCCGGGCTGATGCAATATGCCGCGGCTCAGGCGGGTGTGAATATCCCGCGCGTGGCCTCCGCCCAGTACCAACAGCTGCCGAAGGTCAACCCGGCCGATATCCGACCAGGTGACTTGATCTTCCCCGATTCAGAGTTCAATAACGGAAGTCCTGGCCACGTCATGATGTACATCGGGAACGGTCAATGTGTCGAAGCGCCGCATACCGGAGATGTGGTGAAGGTGATCAATCTGCCGCGCAGCTATCACGCCAGCCGATGGTCGTAGCGGCCAGCTGCTGAAGCCGGCCTCTCCAGCTCAGTAGCCGACGTAGTGCCCGCCACCGTGCATCGACTGGATACCGGGCACATTGCTGACCGAACCGTAGCGGTCGATGGCGTACCGCACGCCCGCGATGATGTTGTCGACCGGATTCCAGATATCGCGATGGCCCGGTAGCGCGTAGGCGTTGAAGGTGGGGTCGATGGTCTGCATCAGCCCCTTGGATGGAGTTCCCTTGGCCGCGTTGCTGTCCCAGAGATTGATCGCATTCGGATCGCCCGCGGATTCGTGCTGGATGATCGCGGCGATATCGGCGGGATTGATGTGCCGAGTGTCGTAGCCATTGGCGGCCAGGATGCGCAGGGCGTCATTGATCCACTGACCCTGCCGACCAGACGGGCGGGTGCGCGGCGGACGGGCAGTGGATCCCCCGGTGCTCGGCTGGGCTCGCCGTGGCGGTTGCCGGGTCGGGCGAGCGTTCTGCAGGAACCGGTCGGCAAGTGCGGCAACCTTATCCGCGGTGATCGCGGCTGCGGACTGCCCCTGTCCGAGGACAGCGCCTGCACGCTGTAGCGCATTGCTGAGTGTGGTGATCAGCATCTGACGGCCCGCGGTGGTGTCGGCGACACCGCCGAGTGCGGTCATTGCCGTATTCACTTCGGCGACGATGCCATCGATGGCCGCTCGGCCTTGGATCGTGCTATCCGCGGCACCGCCGAGCAGACGGCCGAGCTCGGCGTTCAATGATTGTGTCGATTGTCCGCGTTGTGTGGTCTCGTGATTATTCGCCGCGTACCGGTCGCCCGATTCGCCGGGCCATGAGGTCGATTGTCCGGACCCGAGCCCGGGCGGTGCATACGGCTGGCCGGTATCGGCGGTGGGGTTGGCATTGCCGTACTGCGCGGCCATGGATGCCAGCGCACCGAGCGCCGCTGCGGCATACGGCGCGCTCGAACCGAATCCGGCGAGTGCGTCGGGGCGAGCGACGGCGGGCGATCCGGCTGCGGTGGTACCGGATTCGGCGATAGGCGCTCCGGTCGGCCCGCGCGTGGCCGCGGTTGCGGCGGGCGGCTGTGCGATCGCGGCGGGAGTTCCGGTCGGTGCCCGGGTCTGACTGCGCCGTGCCGCGTTCCGACGCGGCGCGGAGGTCGTTGTGCCGGGCCGGGCCTCGTGTGCGTTGTCGAGGCTCGGATCCGGTGTATCCCGCTGCGGCGGCGGCATCAGTAGGGCTCATACGATCGGCCGCTGCGTACCGCCTTGACGCCCGGCACATTACTGACCGAACCGTATCGGCTTATCGCGTAGCGGACCCCGGCGACGATATTGTCGACCGGGTTGTAGATATTCTTATGTCCGGCTGCGGCGTACTGGTTGAAGGTCGGGCCGATGGTCTGCATGAGCCCGATCGAGGGGGTACCCGCGGCAGCATTGCTGTCGTAGTTGTTGGTGGCACTGGGATTGCCGCCCGATTCGTACTGGATGATGATCGCGATGGCCTGCGGATCGATCGTGCTGATGTCGTAGCCCAACTGCTGTAGTACCTGCAGTGCCTGCTTGATCCAGTCACCGACGGTGCCGCCGGGCATCTGGCCGCTGGTGCCGCCCGAATATTTCTTTCCGGCGATGTTGTAGAGGTACTGGTTGGTGAGCCGATTGATGGCACTGGCGGTACTTTTCGCGCTGGCGTTGCTGCCGGTGACGATTTGGCTGGCTTTTTGTAGTGCGGTGGTGAGGATTTGGTGGACCTTCTCGCGTCCGGCCTTGGTGTAGGCCTGGGGGCCGAGTTCGGCCAGGGCGACGTTGACCTCACGGATGAGCGCGGTGACCGCTTTCTTGTCGACCTTGTGGTTACCGGCCAAACCGGTGATGTAGGAACCCAATTGGTTGTCGAGGTTGTTGAACGCGGTCGCGGCGTTTTTCTGGAACAACTGCCGCGCCTTGATCGCGGTCGCTCCCGAACCGGTCCCGTTGATCCCCAACTGCTGCCGCAGTTGTTTGACCTCCGGATCATCGGTCTTCCCGTCACCATAAACAGCAGCAAGCAACTTCAACGCCTGCAACGCCTTCTGCGCCTCCGGCGACAACCCACCCCCAGACCCATCCGTATCGGCACCATCAGAACCCGACCTGGTCCCGGCACCGCTGCCCCCGCCACCGTTTCCGCCACCGGAACCCAACCCCGCCAACGCTGAGGCCAGCATCGGCAACATACCCAACGCCATCGTCCCGGCCGAGAGCGCCGCAGGCGCCAACGCCGCCACCGCATTCGGATCCACCAAAGGCGGTGCAGGCTCAGCAGGCGCAGCCTGGACCTGACTCGGCGCCGACTGTCCCGCCGGAGCGGGCTGTGCCGTGCCAGCCGGAGGGGCCTGAGTTGTGCCTGCCGGAGTCGTCACCGTGCCTGCGGGACCGGAGTGACCGGTGCCCGAACCGGCAGGCGAGGCGCCGGAATTCGCCCCCTGGGCAGCTGTTCCCGGCGGTGCCGCATTGGTCCCCTGGTTCGCCGGTGCCGATCCGTTCTGGCTCGGTGTCGCCGGTTGGCCGGATGCGGACGGGTTCGTGCGTCGTCGCCGGTTCGACCAGGGAGTTACCGGCGTGGACGGTCCCGGCTCGGCATTGTCACCATCGGGCGGCTGCTCGACGGCGATCTCCGCCTCGGCGCTCGTCACCACGCACCGCCGAGTGCCCGACACACTCGTACTCGAGTGACCGGCGATGCCGAAAGCCCGAGCGCCAGGCCGTGGAGGTGCATCCGGTGTTTCCTCCTGTGTCGATCGCCCGGCAGACCGGAACACGGCAATGGCCACGGCAATTCGCGCATGTCAGTGCACGACCTACTGGCATCAATCCTGACTCGTTCGGTGCACCCCTCAGGTTCCCACTGTTGGGAATCCTCAACAATGAGGAGGTCGATAGACCGTCCACGCATGGTCGTCAACGATCTATTGCGGGTAGGTGCGCGCGACATCGGATAGGTGATCACATGGGTTTCAGTTTGTTCGGCCTCAGCGGGAAAGACCTGGCTATCGGCGGGGTCACCGCCGCATTCTCCATGATTCCTGGCGCTGGTGTGGTCCTCGGTCCGCTCGCTGGTGCTGCGACGAGCGCGATTTGGAGCAAGGCGGAGGGTAAGGATTGGGACGAGGCGATCGAGGGGGGACTGGTCGACGGCCTCTTGGGTGCGCTTCCCGGCGGTAAACTCGCGGGCGGTGCCCTCAGGACACTGGCGAAGGGAGGGGCCGGGAAGGTGGCCAAGTTGGGCCTACAGAAAGGCGCTGCGAAGATTCTGTACGGTGGTGCGAAGGGGTCGGCCAAAGCAGCAATCACGAAGGGTGCCGCGACGACTTGGGGGGAACGAAGTGTCAAGGCATTAGGGCGTGGCTTGGGCGCTGCGTATATGAACAAACTGTACGATTCGATGACGGCATCCTCCACGCCCGGTATTGACGAGCTACCCATCAGGCTCATCTCGTAACGGATCCGGCTGAGGAGCAGCTCCTTGACAATTCATATTCACCCAATGTGGATGCCTGATCGCTCTCAGATGACGGATCCAAAGTATGCGCAGTATAGGCCGCTGGACCCAACGATAGATTGGTACCTGAATCTGCCCAAGACGTTCCAGGGTTATTTCGACAGTTGCGGCAACGGCGACGAGAATAAGGGCAGCCCCCCGGAGATGCCGCCGCCCCCCCAGGTGAAAAACCATGCGGAGTTGGCCGGAATCCCGAACTACGGGAAAACAGCAGCAAGCCTGAGTCAAACGGCCGCTCTGATCGATGACTCGGCCAAGGCGATTGCGCCGCTGGCCAAGAAGACCGAGGCCATCTCCATTGCCGCGCAGAAGGCCGTCAATGCCGGAATCGACATGATCACCAACGCTGCCCCGACTTTGCCTAAACCGGGGATGAAGGAAGATCAGCACATCTACGAGTTCTGCAATGAGGCGATCCAGTCTGTCGCTAATGCTTTCGACGAGGCCTCCAACGCGAACAAGGATGTCAAAGATGGTGCCGACAAGGAGACCGAGAAGCTCAAAGAGCTGGAAGACGAGATCAAGAAGCTCCAGCAGGAGAACGCGGATCTGAAGAAGAAGCTCTTGGACCCGCCGACCGTCCCCCAAGTGCCGACGACTCCGACGACGCCTGGTACCGACCCTGGCCAGGTCACTCCCATCGACGACGGTTCCCAGGTCCCCGGGTTGAACGATCTCAATCCGACCACTCCCGGCGTCGATACCGGAACCACCCCGACCGGTTCCTCGCTCGATGACAAGGTGCAGAAGGCGCTCGACGACCTGAACAACAGCGCGGCGAATCCGAGTACCGCCACACCGGCTTCGGTGCCGGATGCGGCCGCCGCATCACCGGCGAACTCCGGTATGGACATGATGAGCTCGATGCTGCCGATGTTGATGGCGCAGATGATGAACCGCGGCCAGGCCGACACCGATCTGAACAGTCGGCGCGCCGAATACGACCCGTACGAGGACGAACTCCGCGCTGTCCCCGCGGCCGTCGCACCTGCCCAACCTGCCGTGCAGCAGCCCGCGACCAGCACGCCGGCACCCGCGACGAATACCGCGCCACCGGCGAATTCGTCGTCCACGCAGCCGACGACCGGTATGCCGGGCCGCACACCGAACTCCGACGGAACTGTCGTGTACACCTTCCCGGACGGTCGGACTCAGAAGGTATCCGCCACTGTCGCACAGGCTTTGGATGCGGCGTTCGGCAACGCCAGCGGCACCGATGCCCAGGCGGCATACGCGAAGACCCCGGCGAAGTGGTCGGACAAGAAGCAGATCGGCACCGCAGTCGATCCGTATCAGTTGATGACCGGCGATGTCGCGGTCTGGGACGGGCGCACCGCGATCGTGGTGGCCTTCCCCGCCGACGACGGCGGCACACTGGAGGTCGTGGTCAACGGTCAGCTCAAACAGTTCACTCCGACGCAAATGTCCGATAATGCTGGGGAATTCGGCCAATTCGTCGGATTCAGCCATCCGAACGGTATCGACGCGACCGCGCCGGAGGACCACGATCAAGGCAAGATGTCGGGTATGCCCGTCACCGGCGATCCATCGGCGGGTGCGGCCATGCCCGCGGTGGCCGCTCCGGCGTGATCGTGAGCCGGATGGTGAGAGGAGGAGGCGATGCCGCTGAATGTCGACCCGGCGCAACTCGTCGATGTGGCCGCGAAGCTGGCCGCGCTGGCGCGTGACACCGGCGCCGGATTGCCGAACGGCTGGGTGCAGCCCGCAGGTGCCGACCCGATCTCCGGGACACATGTACCACGGCTCAACGCCCAGGCCGCGTCGCTGTTCAATGGTGTGCTCGGCGTGCTCAACGAGGTCCAGCGCCACGCGCACCACATCGGCGGCGCGGCAACCGATTACACCACCACCGATGACGAGGGTGCGCGCATTATCAATGGCAGCGGCGCCGAGATCCTCGCCAATCCGGTTGGTGATGTGCAGGAATTCGGTCTCCGGCAACCACCGACCTTCACCTTGCCTGCGGCTACAGGATCGGTCGACCCGCTCACTTTCGCAAAGCAGTTGCACACCGGTCCGGGGCCTGGTCCGGCGACCAGTTTCGCGGCCGATATCCGCAAGTACACCGGTGGTTTCCACGTCGCCGCCACCGAAGGCGTCGACGGTGCGGCCACGCTGATGCAGAACTGGACGCCGGTCGGCACCACGGTGGCCGAGCACCTCACCGAGCATCGGAATTGGCTGGGGCAACTCGGCGCCGGATTGGGCGCGCTGGCCGACAATGTCGATGCCTATAGCAACGCGTTCACCATCGCGAAGGCCAAACATCCGACACCCGAGGAGATCATCGCGGCCCGCAAACGGTTACTGGCCGCGATGAAGTCGAAAAACGAGTTGGCGATCTCGGAGGCGCTCGCCGAATTCCAGGAGCAGAACGCCCGCTCGGCTGAGGCGATCACCGGCTACACCACGACCGTCAACTCGAAGCTTCCCACCGAGGGCGGAACGAGTGGCACCGGCGGCAGCGGCAAGAGCAGCAATGGCAATGGCAGTGGCAGCGACAGCAGCATGCTGTCCCAGATGCTGCCGGCCATGATGAGCGCCATGTCCTCCGCTGCCGGCATGGCCCAGAACCAGGACACCTCTGGCACCGGCCTCGATGACGAGTACAGCGACTATGGATACGACGACCTCGGCGTCCCCAGCAGCCTAGGGTCGCTCGGTTCCGGGGGTGCGGGCAGCGCGATCTCCGGCGCCGGAATACCGGACATCTCCGGCGCGACAACCTCGGTCTCGGTGGGCGCGATGCCGATCGTCGCGACCGCGGGTGGGGCATCGAGCACCGCGGTCGGAATGCCGAGAACACCGGTTATCGAGGGATTGTCGTCCGGGGCCTCGGGCGCGGCGGCCGCCGCGCGCGGTGCCGGTGCCGGGTCCGGGATGATGCCGTACATGCCGATGTCCCCTGGTATGGGCGGTGCCGGTGGCAATGGCAACGAACGCAATCGGGTGGTCGCCTGGCATCCAGACCGATTGATGTACGTCGACGACACCCCCCATACCGAACAGGTCATCGGGGAACGGCCGACAATCGCGCCGACCGTGACACCGCCGACACCGTCGCCCGGCCAAGGCCCGACTCAATCCGGAGGTTCCGTGTGAGTGATATCCACCCCGATGTACAGGCCGCCCTCGACGCCGCCCGCGAGTTGCGGCATCGAATCGCCGACATGCGTGAGCGGATCGACGGTATCCGAGCACGTCGGCCCTCGCCCAGCGGTGCGATCATCCCCGAGGTCGATGCGATGGGCCGGCTGACCGATCTGTTTCTGGCGCCGGGCACCGTGGACCGCCTCACCAATCAGGAACTGGTCACAGAAATCATGGCGGCCATTCGAGAGAGCAGCGCTGACGCGGCACGGCAGTACCAGAGCGTGATGGAATCTGTGCCGCCGCCCGAGCCGTTCCAGTCGACCGCTTACGGACCGAAAGGGCCCTCCGGCCCGTCCGGGTCGCCCTCGGCGACAGCAGGTGCGGTGCCGTCATGACCGAACCCGGCGCGGTCACCGTTGCCGATACCGTGCGGTGGCTGCACGACGAGGGCCTGGTTCGGCTGGCCGGGGTCGCCGAACGGATGCCGAGTCTGGTCGCCGCGTACACCATCGACGTCGCGACCGGAACCGTCGTCGCCCATCCTTCGACCGGTGCGGGCGCCGGCTCGGATGTGGTGACCCTCGGCGCCGACGATCTGCCCTACCCGGTCGGCAGCGCGAAGCGGTTGGTCATCGTGGGTGTCACCACCGCCGAGGCATTACTGGTCGTCGACCTGGCGACCGCATTGACCATTGCCATCAATGCCGATCGACCAGAGCTCGCGGCTCGGGCCTGGGCGGTGCAATTGCTGCTCAACTCCGAGATCACGGTGACCACCAATAGTGCCGATGTCGCGATCGGAAACAGTCCGCGCTGCCGCCAGAGCTTCATCCCCGGCGGCGGCGCGACGATCATGAATATCGACGACGGGCGCCCGCCTATCACGACGGTTACGCTCAATCCGACCAACGAGGGTCCCGATCATCTCGATGTCGCCCCGGATGGAACCGCCGAGATGTATCTCGGCGCTCGATTCTGGCAGCTCCGCCAGATCATGAGCATCGACGATGCCGCGTGGAGCGCGCTCGCCGCGCGATTGGACGCATCCGATGAGGATCTGTCCGTGCGTAGCGCAGCGTCGAATCGTCAACCTGCCGAAAGACTTTAGGAGGGATCCCGTTGACCGAGACAGATCCGGACGAATTCGATGTGGACGAAGGGGCACCGGCTCCCGACTGGCGGAGCATGGTCTATGAAGTGTTCAATCCCGACCACACCTGCGGCGTCGCCTGCGATCGCGACGGTGAGATCGTCGGGCTGCACATCACCGACGACGCTCGTGACAACGGCGATGCCTGGTTGGCCGCGGAGATTCTGAAGCTCGCGCGCCTGGCACATCTGAAGTCCCGGGTCGGGCTGCGTGCCGAAATGGAGTACAAGGGCACGCGTCCCTACACGATCGACTCGTTCGATCTGCCCACCGAGGCCTCCTTCCGCGCCATGGTGAATGCCGAATTCGGCACCACCAGCTGATCCGAAACAACCTCTCGCAGACGGGATGCCGACATGCTGGATATAGACGAACCGCACGAAGTGAACGCTGCGGCAGGCAGATTCGCCGGAGCCATCGAAACGGTCTCGGGTCAGGTTTCCGGGACTGTCTCGGATCTGGTCCTGCACCATCGGCCCGAATCGGCACTCGACCGTTCGCTCGACGCGCACCGGCAGGAGATTGTGACGGCGTTCGATCAGGCTGTCGCGGCCAGTAACCATGGTGCGCGGATTACCCACGCCGGGACGGTGAGCACGACGAATGTCCTCGCCGACGCGGATGTGGCGGGCGGGACGGACGTCCGCCACTACGACTCGTTCTGATCATCGGATGGCGCCGGAGCACGAAAGTCCGTATTGGGAGCAGATAGTCCGGGACAAATGGCCGGAGGTGCCGCCCGGCGACTGGAGCGCGTTGGAAACCACTTCGCGTGACGGCGCCGCGGCGCTGGATACGCTCGGCGCCGAACAAGCCCGCCATGACTTCGAGAATCGAGTCCGTGCCAGCGAGGGGCTCGAACCAATAAAACAAAATATGCTGAAGCAGCGGGGTAACCCGCAAGCCTTCGCTGACGCGCTGGACGCCGCTGCCGAAATCTTCGGGTTTTTTTCCGATCTGGTCTATCGCACCCGAAACCGGATCCTCGATATCGTCGAGGATGCCACCGCCAAAATTCGTCGTGCGCAGCAGGCCGCCCAAAGCGACGAATCCGATACTGAGGCCGAACGTGAGGCCAAGTTGGCTGCCTTGGACCGCCGCGTCAAACGGATCATCGCCGAGGCTCAGGAGGAGGTCGACGATGTGGCACGGGCCGCGCAGACTTCGATCGGACCGACGATCTTGCCGAGTCTGGAGCGCCTTAAGGGTCTGCTATGGCATCCTGGGCCAACGAACTCCGGGGGGCACCATCTACCGGACGGACAGCCGGAACATCGGCCCGCGCACCAGCACCTGCCCGGCCAGCAGCACGAGGTCGGCCACCCTCCGGCCGGACCGAATCACCAGTTCCCGGCCCCGCTAGGCCACGGCCCGAAATTTGATGTGCCGGTGGGGGATCCGGTCGAGCATCATGGCTTGCCTGGGAATGGGCCGACGGATCTTCCCGTCGATTCGCCATCGCAGGGAACCCCGACGGACGCGCCGACCGCCCCGGGGATGCCGCCCGCGGTTTCGGCCCCGACCTCGACTCCGGGTGTCACCACAGGCTATGCGCCGACGATGCAGCCAGACGGTGGCGATTCAGGTGCTTCTACAACCGGCGTACCGTCGCGTGCGCCGTCGACGACCGGCTCCAGTGAATTGCAGGGGCAAGCCGACTCCGGTGCGCATGGCGAGACGGCAGGCGATACCACCGATTCCCAGCAGCATCAGGAAACCCATACAGCCGCAACCGATTCCGGTCACGGCACCGACCGAGCCGATATCACACGGGAGGCGGCGTCGACCAACTCGCCCGGGCAGATGCCGCCGATGATGCCGACGATCCTGCCACCTGCGGCGGGTTCGACTGGCATATCCGGGCCGCCATCATCGGCGCCGCCGCTGTCAGCGCAGTCCACGCCTCAAACCTCGACGCAGTCTCCGGCAGCGCAGTCGCGACCGGGGATGGAACCAAAAGTCCCACAGGTCGATTCGCGCGGGCCGGGGTCCCCGGTCCCGAAGGTATCCGCCGGCCCTACCGCGCCGGTGCCGAGCGCTGCCACCCCCGCCGCGAAATCCGGTTCGCCGCAACGCGGTCCGCAGGCCGGAGACGGGCAGCCGGACACCGGCGGCAGCGACGAACTGATTCGCGATGTCGTCGGTGGTGCGATCGTGGCCGCCGCCGCTCCGACCTTCATACTCGGCGAGCGCGTCGACGGTGATCTCGTTCTGGCGCGGACATTGCTGGGCGGTGTACTGGCCGTGGTGGATTCGTCGGTGATCGGGCTGGAGTGGGCGGTGTCGATAATGCGGCATTCCGGCGGAATCAACGCGTTCGTCGTCTCGAATGAGGGCCGCAGCTGGCTACCTGCGGGTCTGTACCTTCCGCGTGAGATTTCCACGCCTTGGATGTGGGAGGTAGCGGACCCCGCATGGGAAGGTGTGTCCGATCCAGCGCGGGTGCTTGCCGAGTTCGGCGCGGCATGGGGACGCCGGACGGGTGCCAAGGTGACTGCGATCGTATCGTCGCAGGCCATCGATCCGGGTATGCGCGCTCAACTGCGTGAGGTACCCATGGAGGGGCCGGTATCCGCCTCGTCGGCAATGGATATGAGCGCCGCGGCGGCGGGCTTGGCTGATCGGCTCGCTCTGGTAGCCGCGCCGCAGTTACTGGAGCGGGTTGGAAAGGTGCCGGCGCAGGGGATCGGATCGCGCTGCATCGACCTCGCCTGGGATGCGCATCGGCGCGTCGGACAGGCGGGTGCGCCCGACTCACTGGGGCTGCCGCACCTGCGCCAGCGGATCCTGGAGGCGATCCGGCAGCGCCGAGAGGTGCCCGGCGACTGGTGGGAGGAACTGCGTGACGCCGACGATCTGCTCGCCGCATCCATGCTGTCGCGCCGAGCCGACGTCTCCCGAGTGGCGTTGGGGGAGTTGCGATCCGACACCGACGGACGGTCGGCAACGGAGGCGATGCTGCTGCGGGCGATGGTATTCGAGCGGCGCTGTGACGAACTGGTGCTGATGCTCATCGACGAGCCGAATCGACAGCGCTTGCGCGATGCGACCTACGCTCACGGACAGATCTTCGATCATCCATTGTTCGTGGACGCGCCACGCGCACCCGCTCCGACCACGACGGCTCGGCGACCGACGATCAGTACGGGACCTACGCGTCAGTCGTAATAGTCGTCGTACTCATCGTCTTCGTAAGCGACCGGAGTTGGCTGCTCGACAGTCGTCGCTTCCGGTTCCCGCAGGCTGGGTGCGCCCGGCAGCAGATCTTCCGGATCGGGCATCCGGCCGACGATATCTTCGATCGGGCTGATGGTCTCGCTGACCTTCTGGTGCGCCAGTCGCGCTGCCTCTCTGGCAGCTTCAGTAACGGCACGGCCCAGGTCCGCCGCGGCACCACGCAGCGCGCGCGGCTCCAAGCGCACATCGGTGAGGATGCCAGACTGATCGACGGTCACCTCGACCAAACCATCCCGCGAACTAGCCGAGACGCTCATGGCGGATAACTCATCCCGCACATCGGCAAGCTGAGCTCGTTGCATTTCGTATTGCCAGTGATCCATTGGTTGCCGTCTACCTCGAGTGCCGCCTCGCCCCCAGCGCCTCTGCGCATGGTCCTCACCATATCGGTTCGCACCTCGATCGGTCATTTCCTCCGAAGAAGCACTGTTGACCAGGGCCAACGCGTAGCGGGTGTTCGCCAGCCAGTACATCATCGAGCGCAAGATCGGCTATATCCGAGTGGGTGACGGCCGAAATGCTACGGGTGACACCTTGACGGTTGCCGCGAATGCATTCGAGACGACAGACAGCGATAGCGGCGCGCAGGTGCAGCGGACGAGCCCGGACGCATGAGGCCGCGGCATCAATCCCCGAGTGCCGCTTGGCCTTCGGCGTAGTGCCCGGGCATCATCGCCGCGATATCGGCCCGAATTTTCTGCGGCCATTGCGGATTCGCGAGCTGAGCCAACAACCAGTCGACGTCGTAGCGGTCGAGGCGGGCCACCGCGAAGTACACGATATCGTCGTCGAACATGTCCGGATTTCGGACCGGATCAATGTACCCGCGCAGGTAGTCGGTGACGATGTCGCGGGCGGTGTCGATCCGCTGCTGATCGGTCATATAAACCTCCTCCGTGTGCGACACATTCGATCATGAAGTGGTGTTCTGGTGCGGAAGCATGTGATCCACCCCGTACCTGTCGAGCTCGGCCAGGACTGCAGCGCGGAAGTCCATGTAGTCGCCGCCGTTCACGCGGACCGACTGCAATGCCTCGAAGATCGCGTCTGCTCGGATACCGCCGAAGCTGCTGCGTGGTTGCGATGGTTCGGCACCGATGCTTACGCCCTCCATGACCTGCTGCGTCATGGCGGGTACATCCCAAAGGAAAGTCTCAGGGTGCTGCGTCTGATATTGCCGCAGCCAGTCGGCAACCCGATAGGCGTGCGATATGTCCTGCACATAAACGACGATACTGTCCGTGCTCAGTCTTCGGGGGCCACCAACCTTCGCGGCGTAGACGCCGGGGAATTGATCAGGGCGGTCCACCACTTCGTGCACGATGCCGCGCAGGAGAGCTGGGGTCGAATCGCCCTGTGCATTTATGTACACGCGATAGCCGACGTCAGGATCTGCGTCCATGCGGTGGTAAAAAAGAAATCCGATGTCCCACGGATTCACCTCGCGTGCATTCTCGGGTGTAAGGACCTTCTCGGGTCCCCGGCCGTGTTGTATGACAGCTTGCTGACTGCCCGGTGCGCGGTTGCCGAGAATATCTCCCAATTCTCCGACGAAGGCGACCGGATCGGCTATGGTATTGTACTCGGGCGATTGGTGATATTTGACGTACACATCATTTCGAACCCCAATTAAATCCTGTTCCGCCCAAATTTTCTGCATAAACTGTTCCAGGTTCTCGCGGGACAGCGGCGGAGCTTCCAATCCCTGCTGCTGATACGAGAAATCACGCACCGCCATCAGCTCGTCGAAGGTCATGCCCGGCTGCACGATCTCGAGGAACTCGTCGAAAGACAGGTCGGGCCGTGCAGCCCTACGTACGGCTTCCATCGTCATATCCGGGGGCGCTATTCGCGCGAACTCCTCGAGCGACAGATCAGGACGTAGTGCCTGGTGGACTTCCTCGAATGTCATTCGCGGAACCATGGCCTGGTGCAATTCCTGCAGCGTGCGGGGGCGGTCGAATACCTCCGGGAATCTTTCGACAGCACGATCGAAGATGGCCGAATCCGGATGCCCCGCTGGCCACAACTCACGGGACGATTCGCCCGCAGGGGGCGGTATTTCCTCGTCGAGTGGCTGCGTGCGCTGCGGCTCCCCGTCGCCTTGGGTGTGGTGGTCCGGTGGCGGTGTTGTCGCTTCGTCATGTGCGCGCTGGGACCCGGCCTCCGAGTCGTGCTCGGGCGGCACGAATTCTTCTGTATGCGGCGGGGTCTTTCCGGTGTGCGACGGCTCGCCAGGATCCCGTGCGCCCGGTGTGTGTTCGGGCGGCGGTGGAGTTGCTTCGTGGTCGGGTGCACGCGGAGGCCAGACCAGCTTGTCGCCGTTTGGGGAAGCGGGCTCGTCGGGATGCCGTGGGGCTGGGGGACCCGGCGGTGTCTCCTCCTCGCCATGCGGCCGTTGCGGCTTGACCTGTGGCTCCTCGCTCGGTGGATGCTGAGAATACGGCTCAGGTTGATCGGAGTTCTCGCCCGGGGAGCGTTTGAGGTAATCGGGCAGTTCGTCCGGCTCGTACATTTTGTAGGGCTCGCGTGAGGGCACGGCCCCCGCGGGCTCGGGCGGATCTGTTTTGCCCCGAGTGGGGTCGGGTGGCGTGGTCCCGTCTTCCGGTTGCTGTGGCGGGACACCTCCGTCGGACCCGCCCGGGTCTGGACGCGCGATCGGCGGTTCGCCGGTGCGTGGGGGAAGTGCCTCGGGTTCGTCGGTCGCCGGTTTGGCGGGTTTGCCGCCCGTCGGGTCACCCGGTCCGGGCGCAGTGGAGTCTGGGCGTGATCCTGTTGGGCCGGGTGGCGTGGTGCCGGGCGGCGGGGTGCTGGTGCCGGGAGGCGTGCCTGTGCCCGGCGGTGTTGTCGTGGGGGGTGGGGTTCCCTGCGGTGGTGGCGTAACGCGTCGGGTTCCGTCGGGCGCTGTGGGGTGTGGTGGCGTGCCTGGTGTCGTGGGCGGCGTGCCCGTCGTCGGCGGTGGTGTAGTGCCCCCTGGTGGTGTAGTGCCGGCTGGTGGTGTAGTGCCGGCTGGTGGTGTAGTGCCGCCTGGTGGTGGGGTGCGGGGTGGTGGTGTAACCCCCGGGGGCGACGCTGGTGGTGTGGTGCCTGGAGGTGTGACAGGTGGTGTGGTGCCCGGGGGAGTGGCCGGTGGTGTGGTCCCAGGGGGTGTGGCCGGTGGTGTCGTGCCGGGTGGCGTCGTGCCCGGGTGCGGTCCACTACCGCCGGGCGGTGTGCTGGCCGGAGTTGTGGTCGAGGTCGAGTTCGACGACGTCGATGTCCTACTACTGGTCCGCACCACCCGGGGCGGCAGGGGCCGGGCGAAGATGGTCGCCGAACCGACGAAGCCGCCGACGAAACCCTGGAGTACCGCGGTGCGCATTTCCTTGGCATCCGGGATATGTCCGGTGACGAGTATCCCGGCGCCCGCACCGGCGACCGCGCCCGCGACACCGCCGACCCCGCCGATCAGCACTCCCGCGGTGACATGCGCGCCGTAGCGGACGAGATTGGACTCGGACTTCCCGGCGACCTTGCCGAGGAACTTGTTGATTCGGGGAGCCACCCGCGAGGCGAAGCGCGCTCCGATGCCACCGCCGACGCCGCCGATGATCGCGGCATCTCCGACCATGCCCAAATCTATTTCGTCCCGGTGGTGTAATACTTCTTTCTGGTAGAGCTGGGCCCCGGCATTGACGGCGGCGGCAGTACCGGCACCGAGTCCGGCCCCGATGGCGGTGGCCTTGGCCAGCGGAATACCGCTGCGCTTGGCGGCACAGTCCAGCCCGACCTTCTTGACCCTCCCGAAGTACCGTCGGGCGCTCGCGGCCCACGACGCTTCGGCGGCCGCCCTGTCCTCGGCCGCCTTCACGACACCCGGGGCGGACAGCATGGCATCCACCACCAGCTGGGTCAGCAGCGCGATTCCGGTTCCGATCACCTGCAGCTTGGTGAATTCGCAGTCGTTGGCCTTCTGGTAGCACTGTTCAGCCATGTAGTCGCAGTAATCGGCCTGGTTGCGCAGATCGTCGCCGAGCTGCACATTCCTGGTCGCCTTTGTGTCGGCGCTGAAGCCGTGGAGGGCCGTCTTTTCCGTAGCGGACGCCGTATCGTGCCGTGTGGCGAGCTTGCGGCAGCCGTCGCCGCCCGCCGCCCAGTGGTCACCCTCGCGGCGCAACGCATCCTCGTCGCAATCCGGCCAGTACCCCGCCAGGGCTTCGACCAGCCACTTCGGAAAGAACGCTGGCAGCGTCAGTGTCACAGCGCCGCACCCGGTATCGCGGTTGGTTCCGCTGGCGGTCCCGGAACTTCTGTGACAACGTCGGCGACAACCGACTCAGCCACGAATGCCCGACGCGCCGTTGCGATCATGTCGTCGGTGATATCCGGATGAGCCAGAGCGATAGTGATCAACGCGGAGTCCGTATCCGGTCCCAACCCCACGTGCATCCGCATCGGCCGACCGCCGACTGCCGAGGACAGTTCGGTCTCGAAGGTGCTGTTCCGCGCTTCGGCGGTGTGTCCACCGCCGAAGCTCATGGCGTCGCCGACTTCCGTGCAGTGTCGATCAGTAAGTGGTGCAACACCTTTGCGGGCGCTGCTGCCTCGGAACCGTTGATCTGCACCTCGGTGAACGCGTCCGCCACCGCCATCCCGGCGTCGAAACGGCCGTTGTGGAATCCATAGCCGCTCAGCTGGGCGCGCCACTGCTCGTACTCCGAACTCGACGCGGTGTCCACATTCTCGCGCAGTATGGTGCCTCGGGTGCGCGTGAACTCCGCGATCAGCGCATCCTGAGCCGCCTGTCTGGCACGGAAGCTACCGGCGACATCGAGTGCGTGTCCGAGTTCGCGGACCATTGTCGAGTACACCGGCCGCCGGTCCGACCCGCGCGCGAGTTTTCCAGAATGCGTTGCGCTACGGATGTATTCGGCGAATACCGCGGGATTGCGGGCGACCACGGTGTCGAGCACGATGCGACGGGTGAACGGCTCCGGACCGGTGGCTCCCGCGACCCAGTCCCATTCCAGGCGCGTGGCGGATTCGGCGGATTCGGCGATCACTATCTGTCGCAGATCGACATACGGGTACTGGGTGAGCACGTCGTCCAGTGCCGCCGCGATCTCCCGGATCGTGTATCCATCGACAGTCGGATCGTCGAAACCGACGAGCTCGAGATCATGTCGATCGGACAATTTGCGTGCTAGCAAGGCATTTTCACCGAGCGACGCACCATCGGCCGCCCATGGATGACGCGCGCCGGATTTCCCTTCGGCGCCGAAGGCCTTGCCCGCCGCCTTCGCCGCCGGACGGGCTTGCTGCTGGTGTTGCTCGGGCAGGTGCGGCGCGGACATCCGCGGCGGCGTACTCGACGGCGCCGATACCTGCGGCGCGGTGTTGGTCGGTGCAGGGGTCTGGGCAGGTGCGGCGGCCGCGCCCTTCGGCGCGGGGGTGTCCGATGTGGAACCGGTCCTGGACGCAGTTTTCGACCACGGTGTATTCGGCTGCTGGCGGTCGGCCGCAGGCGCATCGACGGCTGGTCCGGCAGTGGCCGGTGGCGCTGAATCATCTGCGGCGGTCGCCGATTCCGGGCGGGAACCGGAGGTGTGAGGAGTATCCGGCAAGCTGGCACCCTGACCGAACGGACTGTTCAGATCGGGTAGGCCGTTTCCGTATCCGCCCCCCGGTGCCGTCCCTGCGGTGGATGCGGGAGGCGGCTGTGCACTGACTGAGGTATCGGGCGTGGCGGTCGACGACGGCGTGGACCGATCGCTGGTTGCGGGTGGCGATTCGGTCGGCGACCGCGTGGCGACGGGTGTGGAGTTCGTCTCGACCGGCTTCTGCCAGCCCTGTCCGTATTGATCGATCGGCATGTTCGAGTCAACGCTCGGATTATTGGAGGGTAATTGCTGCTCGGTGTCACCGATCGCCCGAGCGGCCTCGCGATCCTCGCGGTCGAAGCTGTCTACGAGGTCGCTGACTACCTTGCCCTCTTCGCGCAGGCTCGCGACCGTCTTCGCCAGGCTCGCGATGCCTTTGTCCCTATCCGGCACATAGGTCTCGGCGAATGCCTGGCCGGGAGCATCCTTGCCCCAAGGTTCGCCTTCGCGCGCGAGCGCGGCCTTCAACTGGTCGAGTACGCGCTGCGCTTCGGCGCCTATATCCTCGAATTCCGGAACCAGCGCACGAAGTCGCTCCTCATCGACTTCTAACGAGTGCGCCACATCGACTCCTCACGCCTACTGCGGTCAATTCTCCCGCGCTCGACATAGTCTTCCCAGGAATGGGAGTACTCAATCGGCGCGCACACCGTCGTTCTCGGCGGAGTTGCGGGCATCGCGCCAGCTCGGCGCCCCTGGCACAAGATCGGGCAGATCTGGCATCAGCTCGGCGGTGTCGACGATCGGCGCGATCAGTGCGTCATGTTGCGAGCGCGCCGACCGCGCCGCGGCCTGCGCGGCCTCGACAATCGCTCGCCCGACATTCTCCGGCTTCGCGCGCATCGCCTGCGCGGTCAATCGCACGTCGGTGACCACCCCGGCACCGTCCACGGTCACCTCGACCAACCGATCGGATGAACTCGCCTGTACCCGCAGTGCGTCCAGTTGCTGCTGGATCTCGGCTAGCTGAGCCTGCTGTTTCTCGTAGACATCCATGGTGTAGTCGATCTGATTTCGCATACCGTTGTTCGCCGATCGCAGGCTTTCGAGCTCCCATTGGTCCATTACGGCTCCCACCTCGTTCATCGCTGTCGGCCGACCGGGCTCGGCATCCGTTCGGGGGGATTCGTCGGTCCGCCATCGATCGCGCGGGTCCAGCTTCCCGCAGCGGGAGTTCAGTCGGTATTTCCCGTCAGTGGGAAGGATTGACAATGTTGAGAACGGCGGCAGGAAAGGGTCTGATCGAAGAATGCCGGAACCCAGCACGAATATCGACCCCGCGGTGCTGCGTCAGTTGGCGCAGCAACATGAGCAGGTCGGGCGCGATACTCTTGCGTGGGCGGAGCCTCCGCACGCGTGGCTGGCGAGCTTCCAGTCGACCTATGGAACGATCGCGGATCCCGTTCGCCAAGCGCTGGTGAAGTATTACAACGCCCGCGAACGCGCTGGTAAGGCGCTGGCACAGGAGCACTTCAACACCGCGAAGTCGCTTCGGGACTCGGCCGATTCCTATGAAAACGCCGACCATGAAATGGCGTCGAACCTCCGAACAATCGGACAAGGCCTCGGGGGTCCGCACAGCGAGCCGACGTCCAACGGCTTGGACCCGAATACTCAGCACACCCCGCCACCCGCCGGCCCCGGGGGTGGGCCCGGCGGCGGACCGGGTGGCGGACCGGGCGGAGGCCCTACGTCGACCGACAACCCGATGGCCCCCGCGGCATCGAATGGTTCGACGCCGACGAGCGCGGCACCGGGCGGGCCCGGCGGCCCATCCAGTTCGCCGGGCGCGATTTCGCACCCGGATCAGACGACTACAACCGGTACATCCGACGTGACAGCGGGAACCACATCACCGTCGGTATCAGGCGGGCCACTCGGCTCCGGACCGGGTGTGGGACCGCTGTACGCCGGTTCGGCGGACGATCGCGGTTCAAGTCAGCCACCGACCGGTGCCAGCGCGGCCGGCGATGCCAGCCCGATGCCGGTGTCGGTGTCGGTGCCGGTTGGCACACCGTTCGCCTCCGCCGTCGCCGCCGCGAAGGATAAGGAGGCCGAACCGGCCTACGTGGTGAGCAATGCAGTGAACGACGATTTGGTACTGGCCAGGACCCTGCTCAGCAGTGTGCTCGCCGCTGTCGACTCGCCGGTGGGTATGGCCTGGGCGGTCGCGGTGATGCGCGGTCCGGCCGGCGCCGGTGTATTCATCACCTCGAACGAGGGCCGCGGCTGGCTGCCCGCCAAGCTCTACTTGCCACGCGAAGTCTCGACGCCCTGGTCGTGGGATGAACTACTCGGGGCCGATGCGAGCACCTCATCCTGGGAAAGTGTGTCGGATCCCGCGCGGGTACTGGTCGAGTTCGGCCTGGCCTGGGGTCCAAAGGCGAATGCGAGCCTGTCGGCGCTGGTCTCCTCCGGCCCGATCGATCCCGGTCTGCGCACTCAGCTGAGCGAAGTGGCGATGGAAGGACTCGTCGGCCCGACCTATGACGTCGACTTGCGCGAGTTCACCCCTGATACCGCGGACCGGCTCGGTCTGGTCGGTTCCCCGACCGCGCTGCAATCCGTTGCGAGCGTGTCGGATCAGCAGGTGCGCGAGCGCTGTGTCCAGTTGGCGACGGATGCGCACACCCGGGTCGGCCGATCGGTGGCCGCCAGCGCCGATGCCGCAGGTGCGCGGCAACTGCGTGACCGGATTCTCTCGGCCGTGCGGGCCGGGCAGAGCGTATCCCGGCAGCTGTGGGACGAGCTGCGCGATGCTGACGATCTGCTGGCCGCGTCGATGCTGTCGCGCCGGGTAGACGTGGGCCGCGTCGGACTCGGTGACCTGCGGGTCGACACTGAATCTTCCGCTTTGCGTGACATGATCTTCGAGCGCCGATGCAACGAATTGGTGTTGTTGCTGGCCGAGGAGTCGGAGCGGCAGAACCTGCGCGACGCGATCTACGCACACGAGCAGATCGTGGGTCATCCGCAGTTCGTGGAGGTTCCGGCCGCGGTGTCGGTTGGCGAGGACGAGCGCGTCTCCCGTCCGGCGGGAGCCGCGGTCAGTGCCCCTGCCGTCAGTGCTCCCTCGGTCAGTGCCCCGGTTACGGCCGGACCGCCGGCCGGGGCGGTGGTCGCGCCAGCCGCTCCGCCGCCTGTTGTGGCACCGGATCGGCAGTAGGGTCACAGGTGTCTGCCGCTGAAGTTCGGCGGCGGCAGTCGGGTGTCGTAGGCGATCAGCCAGCGCGCGCTATACGGCACTCCAGGTGGGGGTGCCATAGACATTGAGTTTGTCGATGCCGCGCGCGGCTGAGTAGCCCAGTCCGACTGCAGCGTAACGCCAGGTTGCTCCGCTCGATTCAGCTACCCAAGCGAGGGCCTCGACGGCCTCGGTGGTGTCGGGATGCGAGTTCGTATACGAGTCCGGTCAGGTCTTGATGTCGCCTCGCATCATGGTGAGCCCGAGGCAGGGCCATTTGCGCAATGTGTACAGCAGACGAAGAAGTTGTGGTGGGGAAGCTTCCCACTTCGACACCACAGCGGACGAACTCGGACAGCACTTCCCGTGCCGGATCGCCGAAGTTGCGGACCACCTTCATCGGCACGGGGACATCGTTGTACCGGGGCCTTCAGATCACCTCGTGGCTCGGTGGGGTCGGGCGGGTCTCCATCGTCTTCTCAGAAGTGGGAAGGCGGCACGAAAAGTATGAAGAACGGGAACCTATCATTCACAGGAGGAGGTGGCATGCGAAAAGAACTGGGCGTCAACCCCGCTGTGCGTATGACCGTACGGTCCGGTATGCCCGTTCGAGCGGTGTCAGGCCCATGCCCTGTCGCCGAGGGGATGGCTCGTCGTATGCCGGGCGCCTGGCGGGAAAGTGGGCCCGAGTGATGCATCCGTATACGGTGTCGGCGCTGGAATCCAGTCGGGCGCTGGTGCATGCCGCCGATGACATGCTGGAGCGGATCGACCGGATTCGCGCCCGACGCCCGTCCCCCACCGGCCGGGTTATTCCAGAACTGGACGCGATGGGCAAACTCACCGATCTGTACATCGCCCCCGGAACGATCGCGCACGCCGCGGGCATGCAGGAGTTGGTGGCCGACATCATGGCAGCGATTCGGGACAGCACGACCGACGCCGCGCGGCAGCACGAAATTGCCGTCA
This sequence comes from Nocardia sp. NPDC006982, assembly GCF_042869435.1. Lineage (NCBI taxonomy): Bacteria > Bacillati > Actinomycetota > Actinomycetes > Mycobacteriales > Nocardiaceae > Nocardia > Nocardia sp. NPDC006982. Next base: position 100,014 of record NZ_JBIAFV010000020.1, read on the forward strand.
AGGAGACGACCTGGCCCGAGGCGCCGCGGCCGCAGCCGTAACTTGTCGGTGCGATCGACGATCCCAGGAGTGATGCGGTGACGGATCAGGATATCTCGGACGACGTTGGGGCCGAATCCCCGCCCGATTGGCGCAACCTTGTGTACGAGGCGTTCAACCCCGGCTATTCGGTTGGTGTGGCCTGCAACCGCAGTGGCACGATCGTTGGTCTACATCTCGGCGATGAGGTGGGGGAGCACACGGACGACTGGCTAGCCAGTGAGATTTTGCGAGTCGCTCGCCTCGCCTACCTGAAGTCCCGGGTCGGTCGCCGTGCGGAGCTGCTGCACAACGGTGGGTTACCGCGTCTGGCCGACTCATTGGGATTCCCCACCGAAGCCGAGTACAACATTATCGAGAAGGCCGAGTTCGGTGACGGTTTCTGATTCCGGCCGCCCGAGACCGGCACGGGCCTGAGCAGCTTGTTCTAACTCCTCCAGCCGCCTCTCCGCTCTCCCCAGGGGTGGGGATGTGCGAGAATGGCGACATCGCTCGGAGTGGAAAGAGTTCGTCTATATGGACAATTTGAATCAAGATCCGCAAAATCTGCGCAGCCGGGGCAGCGTCCACGGCGGCGCTGTAGGCTCCTTTCTCGAGCGGGCGAAAAACGATCCTGATTATGAGGCCAATTTTCATTCGAATCTCGGTTACGCGGCCGACGCGTTTCTGGTGAAGCTCGGTCGGCGATACCTCGAGGCTCGTGGCGCCGGTTGGACGTCGGTGGCGGATGGCCATCAATATATGGACGACACTGCGCATTCGGCCGCAGGTGCACTAGAGGGCGCCGATGGCGAGGGTGGTGCGACCGTCCGCGGGTCGGCGCCGGAGGTGTGAAGCCCTAGTGGTCCGACGGGTGTTCGGATAGGAGGATTCGGTATGGCTGTTACCGGCTCGCGAACAGTTCGGTGGCCTCATGTGATCGAGGATTGTGCTGATGGGTGGGGCATCCGGGATGGCTGCCGAATGGTCACCGAGCGCGTAGATTCGGAAACTATCGTCTCGTCAGGCAATCAAACCAATGGCACCGGGATAGGGTTTGCAAGCGCTGCGGCAATTTTTCCTGTCGGGGGTGAGGCATGACCAATTACTACGTGGACACCAGTGACGGTCAAGAAAAAAAGGACTCGAAACCGCCCGCGTCGGGTTTCTACACCGCGCAGGAGGGGACCGGCCCGGTAACCCTGTATGAGGTGAACCCTGATGGGGGGGATCCGAAAAAAATAAAGACCTGGGACCGTCCCAGTGACATCGATTACCTTGTTACCCCGGATGGCCACGCATATGGGGTAAGGAATGTCAATGGCACCATCGTTATCAACCCCGACGATAGGAAGACCGACCACGATCAAACACCGACCAAAAGTAAAGCCGAGCTGGCGGCGGAAAAGGAAAAGAAAGACTTCTTAGGGGCCGACAAAAAAGACTTCAAATCGGGCGACGATATCAGTGAGTTCCCGCTGAAGATTCGAGTTCCCCCGGGTAGTGCTTCGGACGACCTTAAGACATTCATCGATTTGGCGAACTTTCGTCTCGCCTATTTGATGTTCCAAATGGGTAAGGGCAAGAAGCCGATCGCCTTCGACTCCCCCAAGAACGGCAAGGATACTAACCACTTCGATGACGACCTGAGCGGCAACTTCTACGACAAAATTGGAGACGGCGCAGAAGTTGAAGCAAAAGGGGCGTCGGGCGCGACCGAAGATGGATATCAAAAGGCTTCGGATTTTCTCCACGAACTGACCGGTGAGTGGCAGCGAATGGATGATAAATTCGAGCTGGAGAACAAGGAACTCACTTACGATAATTACCGTACATACCAGCGGATGTACGACAAGATTCAGCAGACCCACGACGATATCTGGGCGGTACTCCTAAAACCTCATGCCGGATACTACGGCGGGAGTACTTTCAGCGAAGACAACTTCACAGCGCCTGGTATACAGAACAGAGTCGAGGAAAAGCCCATTTACGGCCTCGTCAATCAGGCGATCGAGTACTGCAGGGGGCAGGTCTCCGACTACGCGGACCGAGCCGAGGAACGCGCAGACAAGTTCGGGGATTTCCCTGGGTTTGCCAGTCCCGCTCCTGCTCCTGCTCCTGCTCCCGCTCCCGCTCCCGCTCCCGCTCCCGCTCCCGCTCCTACCCCGACGCCGACGCCGACGCCGACGCCTACTCCGACTCCTACCCCGACGCCCTCTCCCAGCGACGCCGACTACAGCAATACCTACAAGGATCTTCTCGGCGACGGTTCGGATGCGACCACTGCCGGCGGCACGACCGACGGCACCAGCACCGATACCAGCGGCGCGAACAGTGGCGTCGCGGCCGCGATCAATTCGGCGATAAGCAAGCTCGAGGACAGCGCGAAGGGATCCAGCGGCAGCAACCAGGCGACCCAGGCCGGATACAACACCGGTAGCGGCGGTTCTTCGGGGTCCGGCGGCATGGATATGAGCTCGATGATGCTGCCGATGATGATGTCGCAGATGATGCAGCAGATGGCGGGGAACAACGGCCAGGACGACCACAACCAGCGCGAGGAACAGGACCGCGAGGAGCGGCGCCGGCGGCGCAGGGAGGAAGAGCAGCAGCAGGCCGCGGCGCAGGCCCAGGCTCAGCCGGCCGTCGCCTCGAACACGCCGACCAATGTTGTTCAAGCGGACGCCAGTGCCACACCGCCGCCGGTGGGCGCCGATGGTCGGTCGATGGTCGATATGAAGCTGCCCGACGGCACGACGCAGAAGGTGTCCTCGGCGGTCTCGCAGGCCGTGAACAAGGAACTCAACAATCCGAACGGCAGCGATGCCAGGTCGGCCTACGCGGGCACGACCGGGCAGCCCTCGGCGGGCAGTCCATGGGTTTCGGTCGATAGTGCCCACCTACAGACCGGTGACGTCGTGCAGTGGGCGAATCGGAGTGCGATCGTCGTGGTGGAACCTTCGGGGCTGGAGGTCATCGTCAACGGCCAGCTCGTGCCGTTGGACCCGAACAATCCACCCGACGGCGGCACCGGCGGCTACGGCGAGTTCCAAGGATTCTTCCACCCGAGTGGCGCCGATCTGGACAAGTCCGCACAGCAGCCGCAAACGCCCGCGACGCCGAGCGCGCCCGGTGTCACCGCGGCACCGGCAGCACCGACAGCTCCGCCTGCGGTTACCGCGCCGACGATCTGATACGCCGCCGTGGTCCCCTGAACCAAAGGGGACCACGGCTGGTTGGGGCGCAGGGCGGTCTTGCTGTGGAAACAGCTCGCGTGGCGGTTCCCCGCTAGCGGTCTGATGCGGGCGTCGTGGTCGCCTCGAGTCATTGGAGATCGCAGCTGTTCGGGGCGAAGTCGGCTCTGCTGTGCGAGCTGCTCGCGCGGCGGGTTTCGCGCTATCGGTCCGACGCGGCATCGTGTTGCCCTCGAGTCATAGCGGACCACGGCTGTTCGGGTGCAAGTCGCCCTGCTATGTGATAGCTCACGTTGCGCCTTCCGCGTGGGCGATCTGACATGGCACAGCGGTCGCTCTTATAAAATTCTGCGGGCTATGCACGTCGGCCCGAAGCGGAAGCTGATCCGGCGCCGATCGGTATTGGACGCGACACCCTGCCGAAGCGTGCGCCCCTGCAGATGGGATCCGTTTCGTGCCAGCTCAATTCGGCCCTTGCCGCGACTCGGCAGGCGATGTCGTCTGGCGATGCGGAAGGAATAAACCTTCGATTACGCCTGTACCACAGGCGAATCCACGGTGACCTCGTCCTCGGGATCGTTCTCGTGCGTTTCGTCGGTATCGGTATCGGTATCGGTCGCAGCCGTTCCGTTCCGATTCACCGCGCGTCGGACATTGGCGCGAGCCGACACCGGGGACATATTCGCCACCGGCGTGGCCGATCCAGGCGTACTCGCGCTTGCCGTCGCGGCCGGTGCGGGTTGGCCTGCACTGGGTGCTGCCGCAGGCGCGGGGGCAGGACTGCCCGGCGCGGCGCCGGGTGCTGCCGCCTGCGGCTGGGCCTGGCCCGTCTGCGCGGCGTCCTCGGCCGCGTCTTTGTCCTTGTCTTTGTCCTTGTCTTGCTGCTTCAGCAATTGCGGCAACTGCGCCACCAGTGGCATTGCCATCATGGGCAGCATGCCGAGCATCGACACCAATTGCCCGAGCCCGCCGTCGCCGGAGCCCCCACCACCGGCACTGCCGGATCCGGACTGGCCACTGCCGCCGGAGCCACTGCTGCCGGAGCCGTTGTTACCGTCTCCGGCCATATCGTTGTTGAGCTGGTAGACCGCTTCGACCTTTTCGTAGACGAGGTCGATCGCCTCGGCGACCAGCTTCATGAGGGCCACCTCTCGAGCGGGTTTGAGCTTCCCACTCCCAGCGGCCTTCAGTTTTGTCTGGAGTTCGGCAACGATCTCCTTGATCGCGCGCAGCGTCTCGTCACTGCCCGCGGCCACCACGATCGAGGTCTTCATGACCTTGGTGTCGTAGGTCAGCAATGCGGTCTGCCTGGACTGGACCTTGGCCAGGGCTTCCTCGTACTGCTTCTTCATCAGGCTGTCGCCGATGCTCTCGTAGATCACCGGTCGCAGTAGGTCGTCGACTTTGGGCGGCAGGTCGGGGGTACCGCGTCCTAGCAAATCGACGGCGGTTTGGATGGCCTCTTCGGCCATGGCGATGAATGCCTTCAAACCCGCCGACGCGCCCGGCGGCGGTGTCAGCTCCACCGTCCAGTAGTGGCCGGTTTTGGCCTTGCTCGACGTGGCGGTAGCGGTATTGGTTGCTCCGGGCGGTGCGCCGAGCAATGCGGTGGCCGAGGGGGAACCAGGGGCGCCCGGGGGATGGCCCGAACCGTCAGGGGGAAGCTGGCCGGACGGATCACGGGGCGGCGGACCGGCCGCACCGGACCCCTCAGCGGGTGGCTGGCTCCCCGGGGGACCGGGCGGTGGGCCGGCTGGAGCACCAGGCGACCAACCCAAAGGACCACCGGGGCCCGCGGCATTGCCAGTGGTGGGAGAACCGAAGAGCGTTTGCCAGGTCTCGGCCGCGGTACCCGCCAGTTCTGCCGCCATATCGTCGCCACCGCCTCCCAGAAGTTGTTCCCATTGTCGTGTCTTCCCGCGGCTGGGAAGATGAATCATTCGCGCAATTGCCTCATAGTCGTTGTCACTACCCGAAATTCGGGGGCGACCGGTGCCAACCGGGAAACATTGGCGAGCAGTTCCGGAGAGGCGGTCGGTGATGAGCGAGAGCGAGTCGGTCGAATGTCGCCTGCACTGACGGGTGACCTCCAGGAGGTCCTGCGCGCCCTGCTCGGGCTGTACGGAAACGGGCAACCCGATCCGGCCGCCACCGCGAGCATCGTTCGAACAGTCGCCAGCGATATGAGTGCTCATGCCGGATCCGGCGTGGCGACCTACACCGATGCCCGCGGCATCCAATCGACGATCGCGGAATCGCATGCGGGCAAAGACGGTGTCGTGCACAAGACCGTCGGCGAGGCCGGGGACGGCACCGTCGTCGGCCGGAATCGGTTGACCAATCAGATCGCCGACCTGCAGTCGCGCATCCAGGCGATCGCATCGGTCGGCGATACCCGGTTCAGCGGACCCGCCTTGCTGGAAGCGGCCCATACGACCATCGCCAAAGCGGCCAAACAGGTCGATACCGATGTCGCGGCGGCCCGTCAGCGGGCAGCGCAGATAGTGCCGGCCGGCGTGCCCGAACTGTCCCGGCGAAAGGCCGCCGGGACGACACCGCGCCGGCGTCGGCGGGCTCGTTCCCGATCCGCGGTGCTGTCGAATGGTCGGCGCGGCCGACCTCGGGTGCCATCGGACGGTACTGCGGGCAGCAAAGCCGTCGGCGCTGCCAGCGAATGGCTCGGCACCCCCTACATCTGGGGCGGGGGTGGCGCAGGTGGACCCAGTGGCGGCGGTTTCGACTGTTCCGGTCTGACCCAGTACGCGATCGCACAGGCCTCCGACGGCCATGTGGTGCTGCCGCGGACCACCTACGAGCAGATCTACAGCGGAGTGCGAGTCTCTCCGGCGGATGTGCGCCCGGGCGATCTGGTATTTCCCGCGAGCTCGTTCAGCGCGCGGGGGCCGGAGCATGTCCAGTTGGCCGCGGGCAACGGCATGGTGATCGAGGCGCCGTATTCCGGTTCGACCGTGAAGTGGTCGCGCATGTCCGGCGACGCCGTTGTGGTGCGGGTGCTGTAGTGGCGGTGGAGATTCCGCCGGAGGTCGCGGATTTCCTCGACTGCTGTGGGGTTCGGTACCCGGATATCGACGAAGGCGATGTGCGTGGACTCGCGGTCAAGGTGCGCACCTTTGCCGCGAATACGCGCGGGCCCGGTGTCGACGAGAGCGCGGATACTCTCGCTGCGTACCAGCGCCTGGTCGCGACATGGACCGGTGCCGACGGCGACCATCAGGCCGAACTCGATCGGGTCTGCGCCATCATCGCGAAGGCTCTCGATGCGGTGGCCTACGTGATCACCGTGACGAAGGCGGTGGTCCTGACCGAACTCGCCGCGCTGGCAACGACTTACGCGGCCATGACCGCCACACCCGCCGCCCGCATCGCTGGACCGCTCGTCGCGGCGGCGGCACGTCGACTGTGCACTCAGATGGAGCGGGCGCTGATCGGCTACCTGGTTATCGACGTGATCGGCAAGGCAGTCGAACCGCTCGGACGCAACGCCGACAGGTTGTTCACCGGTACGGCGTCGGTCAGCATGTCGCCCGGCGAACGGGTTCGCGAACCGCGAATGCCCGTGCCCCCTGCCGAACCGCAGATTCCTGGCGCACCCATTGTCGAACCGCAGATTCCTGGCGACTTGGGCGTTTCTGGTGCGGTTCTTGTCGACTCGGGCGTTTCTGGTGCGGTTCTTGTCGACTCGGATGTTTCTGGCGCGGCTGTTGCCGACTCGCAGATTCCTGGCGCGGCTCCTGGCGACCCGCACATTCCCGGCGTGCCCCTCGACGACCCGCAGCTGCCTGGCGCGCCGGTCATCGAACCGCGGACGCCTGACACGCCCTCGGCCGAGGACGCGCCGGCAACCGACTCCGGTGTATTCCAAGTCGGTCGAGTCGGCCCCCGCATGCAACCACCGGCCGGACCGAGCCGTTCGCGCGGTTTCGTGACACCGTGGGCGCATGCGGTCCGGGCCTCGGCGCAGCGCGCGGCCGTATCGAAAGCGGTGCCCGCCAAGGCTTTCCAATCGCTGGACCGGCGCGCGACCACGGCGCGCAAGCCGCGGGAAACGCCGTGGTCGAAGCTTGCTCGGCAATCGGAGCAGACATCGAGGGAATTGGCAGCCACCGTACCCACGGTTCGGCGTCGCGAAGATGGCGGTCGGTGAACGGGCCGCCGAAACAGAAGCGGCGGCCGACGGTGTGGGGTACCGACGGCCGCCGCATGACAGATCGCCGGGGTTTTGGGGTGACGATCCGCCGCTTGCCAGTCGATGGCCGGCGGCCGGATCACGGCCACCGACCACCACTGGACGGGGCTGGGTCTTCGGGATGAGGGACCGTCGACCCACCTTCAATATACCGCTAAATAACGGCACATTCAATATCGAGCCAATAAATCATGGACAAATAGATCCGGACGTCGGGTAACGATGCCGTCTTCCCAACCTTGGGAATAACTTGGCAGTCGTAACCGGGCTCGAAATGGCTATCTTCGGTCCACGAGGATCGTCGGAAGGGAAGCCCGAGTTGTCTGCGGCCGAGGACGCGTTCTACACAGGTGTGCAAAGTCTGGCGCTCGTCGCCGGGGGCGTGCGAAATGAACAGCAGGCGGCGGCTGCCTTCCGCGCCGCCACGGACCTGGATCCGGATATGTGCGATGCCTGGTTGGGCCGCGCCATGGCCGGTGAGGTCACCTCCGAGGTTATCTACGGTGCGTACCGATCGGTGCACAACCTGTACCGGGATCAGCAACGCGCCGGTCTGGTCGATCGTGCGCTGTGGTGTCAGGTCGAGATCGGCGTCTTCGGACTGCGCGTCGCCATGGCGGATCGGGATCAGATCGCCATCGCCCAGGCATGTTCCTATGCCGACGGTGGCGAATGGCAGGAAGCCGCGGCCATTCTCGCCGAAGTGCCACGCGACGATGTCGCCGACTTCGTGCGGATGTCGCTGTATTTCCGCACCAAACAGTGGCTGGATGTGCTCTCCGCTCGCAATGCCAAGCCCGCGCTCGACGATGGGCTGCTGGATATCGCCGCCGAGTTGATGACGGCACAGGCGCTGGCGCATCTGGGTCGATTCGGCGAGGCCCTGCCGCGCGCGCAGCGCATCGTCGAGGACAGTCAGTCCGGCAACCTGTCCTACATCTGGGCGGATGCGCATTTCCTGCTCGGCATGCTGCTGCGCCACGACGGCGAACACGATGCCGCCGACAAGATCCTCAAGGGCCTGCAGGGGTCCGCATTGTGGTCGGACCGTCCCGAATGGCAGCGTGCGGTGCGGGACAAGTCTTATCGACTCGAGGTCACCACGGCCGAGGTCATCGCCTCGCGCACGAATCAGTGGGATCCGAAGTCCGGTGACGACCCGTCCGAGGTTGCCGCATCCGCCGCGCGACTCGCACGCGAGTCGCTGCTGGAGGAGGCCTCCGATCTGTTGCGGGCGCAGATCGGCATGGACTCGGTCAAGGAGCAGGTCGACCGGCTCAAGTCGGGTGTGCTGATGGATCAGGTGCGGGCCAAGCGAGGTCTTGCCGTGGATTCCCGATCGCAGCATCTGATCTTCTCCGGTCCGCCCGGTACCGGTAAGACGACCATCGCCCGTGTTATCGCCAAGATCTTCGCCGGGCTCGGCGTCGTAGAGAACGCCGACGTCATCGAGGTATCGCGCAACGATATGGTCGGCACCCACCTCGGCCACACCGCGCCGAAGACCAACGCGCTGATCGATTCCGCGCTCGGTGGCGTGCTGTTCATCGATGAGGCATACACCCTGATCCAGGAAGGGCTGTCCGGCGGTGACGCATTCGGTAAGGAAGCCGTCGACACCCTGCTGGCTCGCATGGAGAACGACCGCGACAAATTAGTCGTGATCATCGCGGGGTACGAGGACCAGATCGATCGATTCCTGGCCTCCAACGACGGTCTCGCCTCACGCTTCACCAAACGCATTCGCTTCTCCAGCTATGATGCCGAGGAACTGGTGCGGATCGCCGATCATATTGCCCGCAACAAGGATTCGATCCTCTCCTCGGAGGCCAAAGAAGTGCTGCGGGAACGGTGCGAGCAGCTGGCAGGGCAGAGCCGCAATGGTCGGCGATTGATCGACCTGGCGGGTAACGGTCGTTTCGTCCGCAATGTGGTCGAGGCCGCCGAAGCCGAGCGAGACTACCGATTCACCCGGGATAACGCCGATGTCGCTGCGATGACCAACGAGGAGTTGATGACTATCAACGCCTTCGATATCCACGCCGCGCTCACGGGCTTGGCGCCCGCCGCGACGGGCTGATCCGCATGGCGCGCTTCCGGGTGGTGACCAAGCACCAGATATCGGGTTGGCGGTTTCTGCTGCGCCGGATCGAGCATGCACTGGTTCGCCGGGACGCCTCGATGATCGATGATCCGCAGCGTGGTAGATCCACCGCGCTGTCGATCGGGATCGCGTTGGCCTGCCTGGTGATCGCCGGCGCGGCCGTCCTGGGGTTCTTCAAACCCGCCAAGAAGGTGGGGGACTCGAAGATTATCGCGGAGAAGGACAGCGGGGCGCTGTATGTGAAGGTCGGCGGTCGACTGTATCCGGCGCTGAATCTGACCTCGGCGCGACTCATCGCCGGTTCGCCGGACAATCCGGTCCCGGTCTCGCGCGATGAGTTGGCCAAGTATCCGCGCGGGCCGTGGGTCGGTATTCCCGGCGCGCCCGGGGTGATCGCGGACAATGGGGACCGGAATTCGTCGTGGACGGTATGCGATACCGCGAGGGTCGGTGCGGCGGCGCCGGTCAATCCGCAGACCGGATTGCCGACCGTCGCTTTGTCGCCGGTGTTGACGACCGCGATCGGCGGTCCGCTGACCGTCGATGGCGATGCGATCCGCGGTTTGGGCGCTGACGAGGCGCGGCTATTGCGCGATGACACCACCACCTGGTTGGTGTACGCCGATCCACAGCAGGGCATTGTTCGCGCGTCGATAGATCTGAGTAATTCGGCCGTGATCCTGGCCCTTGGCATCGACTCGACCTCGACTGTCGTCTCAGCATCCAAGGGGTTCATCTCCGCCATACCCGAGGTCCCGCCGCTGCGTGTGCCCGATGTGCCCGGTGCGGGGAATGCCGTGACATTGTCCTCGGGTCTGAGCGTGCCGGTCGGTTCGGTGCTCACGGTGTCGGCGCCGGATCGCGGCGCATTCTACTATCTTGTTTCGGAATCCGGTGTGGTGCAGATCAATTCGGTGTTGGCGTCGATCATCCGCAATGCCGACTCGCACGGTTCGGTATCGACAAGGACGGTCGGACCGGATGTCATCGCGGCGAATCTGCGTCCGGGTGCGTGGCCGGGGACGGCTGCCTATCCGATTCGGCCGGTGCATGTCATCGATCCGATGCGGCTGGGGGTGACCTGCTATCACTGGTGGCGCGCGGGCACCGATCAGAATGCCTCGACCGAGTTGCTGGTGGGACGGCAACTGCCATTGCAGGTCGACGAGCAGACCCGAACCGTGGGCCTGGTGACGGCGACCGGTTCACGCGGCACCACCGCCGACGCCGCGTATCTGCCGCGGACCACCGGACGCTTCGTCCAGGTGACCGGCGCGGATCCGGGATCGCCTCGGCGGGAGTCGTTGTTCTGGATCTCCGACAGCGGCGTTCGCTACGGCATCGCTGCCGTTGTGGAGTCCAACTCTGCCCCGGATTCGACCTTGACGTCACTGGGACTGCGGACCCCGGTGCCCGCACCGTGGTCCATTGTGTCGCTGTTCGCGGTCGGTCCCACCTTGTCGAAGAATGATGCCCGGCTCCAGCACGACGGCATCCCGACGAATAAGGCCGTCATCGGTCTTCCGGGCGGCACCTCGTGACAGCTACCCGCCGATTCGTTCGGCCCGCTCGGATGGTGCGTGGACCGAAAGCCCCCGCGGTAACCGAATTGCGGTTGCAGCCGCCGACCGAACTGCCCAAGCCGGTGCCGCCGTCGCGGATGAAGATGATCATGCCGGTGGTCATGGTGTCGGCCATGGCCGGGATGATGGTGATGATGTTCCGCAGCGGCGGGCAGATGTCGCCGATGATGTTGATGTTCCCCATCATGATGCTGGTTTCCATGGGCGGGATGATGGGCGGTGCGTTCTCCGGCGGCGGCGCCGGAGGTGCGGCGAGTCTGAACGAGGAACGCAAGGATTATCTGCGCAGCGTCACCGATAACCGCAAGACCGTGCACGCCGCGGAGACCGAACTACATAACTATTTGCGCTACACCCATCCCGGCCCGGCCGAAATCGCCGCGTTGATCGGTGGCAAGCGGATGTGGGAAGTCCAAGTTGCCAGTCCGCAGTTCCTGCGGGTACGCGTTGGGCGGGGCCGGATCGCCAACCAGGTGCGGGTCATAGTGCCGGAAGCCGCGCCCACCTCCGATCTGGATCCGGTCGGTGTCGTCGAGGTGACCCGATTCGCGAAGGCCTATTCGACGGTCGGGGGTATGCCGGTCGCGATCAATCTGCTCTCGGCCCCGCAGATCAGTGTCGATGGCGATCACGACGCGGTGGCCGCGCTGGTGCGGGCTATGGTTGCCGAGGTCGTCGTACTGCACGGCCCGGATCAGGTCGCGGTCGCCGCGGTGCTGTCGAATCCGGACGCACCGGAATGGTCGTGGCTGAAATGGCTGCCGCACACCCAACATCCCAGCGATACAGATGCGATCGGGCCGAGTCGGATGGTGTATCGGAGCGTTTCGGAGTTGCGTGCCAAGGCGCTGGCTGGACTCAATCGTGGCCCGTTCTCCGCGAATTCCGAGCCGACGCTGGATCGAAAGCATTATCTGCTGATCGTCGATGACAGCGCTCCTGCCACCGATCGGGACATCTCCGGTATCGATGGTTGCACCTGGCTGCGGCTGGGTAGGACCGAGCAGACCTTGCCGCGAGCCCTGAAGTTCTCGGTGGGGCCCGATCGGGCGCTGCACGAGGTGACCCCGCGCGGCCTGCGGCGGGTCGGGGTCGCCGACGCGATGTCGGTGGCGACGGCGAAGGCGTTGGCCCGCAATATCTCCCCCTATCGGCTGTCCACCGTCGTCGAGGCCGTGGTCGCGGATCAGGCCAGCGGCGGCACGTCATGGGAGGAACTGGTCGGCGTAACCGATCCGGGTGCCATCCGGGTCGAGCAGCAGTGGCCGCACCGCCGTGACTCGGACCGATCCCGACTGAATATTCCCTTCGGCCACGATCCGGCCGGTGGCGCGGTCTATCTCGATATCAAGGAATCGGCCGAGGAGGGCATGGGCCCGCACGGTATGTGCATCGGTGCCACCGGTTCCGGAAAGTCGGAATTCCTTCGCACCCTGGTGCTTTCGGCAGTGGCGACGCACACCCCGGATCAGCTGAACCTGCTGCTGGTCGACTTCAAGGGTGGTGCGACCTTCCTCGGGTTCGACCGGCTGCACCATGTAACGGCCGTGGTCACCAACATGGAAGAAGAGGCGGATCTCGTCACTCGTATGGAAGACGTGATCAACGGCGAAATGGGCCGGCGGCAAAGGATTTTGCGCGATGCGGGCAACTTCGCCAGCGTCGCCGATTACGAGCGGGCCCGTGAACAGGGCGCGCAGCTCGCACCGCTGCCCACGCTGTTGATCATTCTCGACGAGTTCGCCGAACTGCTCGAACAGCATCCGAACTTCTCCAAACTGTTTGTCGCGATCGGCCGGTTGGGTCGTTCGTTGCGCATCCACCTGTTGCTGGCCTCACAGAAGGTGCCCGCCAACCGGATGGGTGAGCTGGAGGCGCACTTGTCCTACCGAATCGCGTTGCGCACCAACCAGACCGCTGATTCCCGCGACGCCATCGGTACCGCGGACGCCTATCACCTGCCGAAGAAGCCGGGTTCGGGTTATCTGCGAGTCGGCTCGGGTGATTTGCAGCGATTCCAAGCCGCATATGTCGGCGCACCGTATGTCGCCCCAGCGCAGGTATCGGCATCCAGTGCCCAACGTGCCAGGCGACCCGGCGGTGGCTATCGGCCGCCACAGCAATTCACCACGGCCCATATCATCGATGTGCGCCCTGCGGCCATCGAGCCCGAACCTGTTGTGCAGCAGTCGCAGACAACGGACAGTGAGCCGGTGACCGTGATGGAGACGGTGCTGCAACAGCTGGGCGGTTTCGGCACACCGGCGCACAAGATGTGGCTGCCGCCGCTGACGGTGCCGCCGACCCTGGACAAGCTGCTTCCCGCTGTCACAGCGGGCGCACTGCAGCTGCCGCTGGCGATCGTGGACAAGCCGCGCCTGCAACGCCAGGACGTGTGGTCTGTCGATCTGTCCGCGGCCGGGGGGCATGTTGCCGTCGTCGGTGGTCCCCAGTCCGGTAAGTCGACCGCGTTGCAGACCCTGATCATGGCCGCCGCACTGACCCACACCCCGGAACAGGTGCAGTTCTACTGCCTCGACTTCTCCGGTGGCCTGTCGGGTGTGCGCAATGTGCCGCATGTCGGCTCGGTGGCCTCGGGCCGAGACGGTGACCGGATCCGCCGAACCTTCGCTTTGGTCACCAATCTCATCGCGAGTCGGCAGGCGCTGTTCGCCGAACTCGGCATCGACTCCATGCGTGAGTTCCGTCGGCGCCGCGGCCTACCTCGGGAGTCGGCGGAACTCACCGCGCGGGGTGACGAGCACGGTGATGTCTTCCTGGTCGTCGATGGCTGGGATGTCGGGTTCGCCGTCACCGGACCGTATTTCGACGAGTACCTACCGGTCATGGAGTCGATCGCGCTGCAGGGTTTGAACTATGGAATCCATTTGGTGGTCAGCAGCTCCAGGTGGGCGGCGATTCGTCCGGCCATCAAGGATCTGTTGCAGACCCGGCTGGAGATGCGCCTGGGTGACTTGACCGACACGGTATTCCTAGGGCAGCGCAATGTCGTCGCCGCGATCCCGCCGGATCGCCCCGGCCGCTGTATATCCAACGACGCGCTGCACATGCTGACCGCACTGCCGCGCATCGATGGCAATGGTGCGGCGGACTCGGCGGGTGCGGGTCTGGCCGCCGCGATCGAGCAGCTGCACCAGACCTACCAAGGCCGCCGGGCGCCAGGAGTGAAGCTGCTGCCTCCGCAGATCACCTTGGACGAGATCATGGCCGGCCGTCCGGGTCCGGCGAGCCCGGCCCAGCGACTTGTAGTGCCGTTCGGTATTCGCGAATCCGATTTGCAGCCCGCCGCAGTCGATTTCGGCGTTTCAACGCACTTCATCGTCCTGGGGGCATCCGGCTCGGGCAAGTCGACGGTGTTGGCCGCACTGCTCGAGTCGATCCGCAGGCAGTTCACCAAGGATCAAGCCCGGGTACTGCTCATCGACTACCGCCGTCAGCATATGGATGCCATCCCGGAGGAGCAGTCGATCGGCTTCCTGACCAGCGAGCGCGACCTGCTCGAGGGGCTGCCGCCGTTCGCGGAAAAGATGCGTGGCCGCCGTCCGCCGGACGGGGTTACTTCCCAGCAGCTCAAGGAACGCTCATGGTGGAGCGGTCCGGAGATCTTCGTGGTGATCGACGACTATCACATGGTTGCCCAGCGTGGTCTGCGCAATCCGCTGGAACCGTTGAAGGACATCATCATCGATGGTCGCGACACTGGCTTGCACGTGATCGTCGCGCGCAACATCGCTCAGGCCGATACCGCGATGTATGACAACGTGCTCGGTCAGATGAAGAACCTCAACTCGTCGGGCCTCATCATGGACGGCTCCAAGCTGGACGGAATTCTCATCGGGGATGTGAAGCCGATGAAGCAGCCGGTCGGTCGCGGCATCTTTGTCGAGCCTCTGCACTCACGCAAGGATCTTGTTCAGTCCGCTTGGGTACCACCGGAGGAGTAGATCCGTGGCGGTTTGTCCGAGCTCAGCAAGGGGTAGACATGCTCGGTCGACTGCGATTCCCATAGTTGGGAATGGCATAGCGTTCTCTATGACGGAACGTTCTTGATGTGCCATTTGTCGGCAACTGGCACCAGTCGTTAGGAGACTGCCATGAACCTCGATCTTGTTCCGGGGGAACTCCCGGTCATTGCCGCACGACTTGGTATCAGCGCTGACGATCTGATGCTGATGCTCCACTCGGCCGCCCCGGCTTCCGTGCCGGTGCAGCCTGGTCAGGACGACGTCAGCGCGTTCATCCCTCTTGCCTTCGGTGCTCACGCGATATCGTTCTTTCCCAGTACGGTACATGGCGCTTTGCAGGGACTCGATGGCGCGGTCACCTTGCCAGAGATAGATATTTCCTACACCGTCAACGATGTGCACTACGGAGCGCACGTTCTCAGCAACGGAACGGTATTCGACAAGTAGTCGCGGATAGCCCGAGCGAAGGCTGATGACATGCCGCTTGGTGTCGTATTCGGTGCGTTGGCGCCGGAAGGAATAATTTACCCGTTGCTCATGGGTGACGGAGCCGCATCGACGAAGTTGACGGCACAGGCTTATGAACTGATGGCCGCGCAATTGCATGCGGCTGCGGCCAATACCGATGGCTCGATGAGCCAAATGGGCGGAGCATGGGCAGGGTTGTCCTCCGATCAGGCGCAGGCGGCGTTCCGCAACCACGCGAACTGGCTGCGTGAGCAGGCCGAAGTGGCGGACCAGACCGCAAAGATCGCGAACGCCGTGGTCGGTATCTACTCCCAGGCTGAAACGGCTATGGGGGCTGTCGCCGCATGGTGCGCCGAAGTTCGGGCGCGGGAAATGGCGCTGGCCGGTGCGACTGTCCTAGGTGCGCCAACCGGGCTCGCGTTGCTCGAGACCGAGGGCGAATTGCTGGCGGTCAGAGCGGCCGCGATCGGTGTGATGGCGGCCTATGCCGCCGAACTGTTGCCGGTGCTGTCCTCGCTGCCGCCGCCGGCCGAGGCGCCACCAATCGTGACTGGCGGTGATCCGGGCCCGACCATGGATTATTCGACCTATGACGATCCGACATCCAACGGCCCGACCGACACTCGGACCGGGACTACCGATACGCAAACCGTCTCGTCGACGGAGCGACCCATGTCGGATAGCAACGGAGACAATGGTTCGAATGACAGTGGTGACAACGGGTCCGGTGGTGATGATTCTCCCACGCAGCCTACCGATCCGACGAACTCGGCCAACCCCACCGACCCCGAGCAATTCGCACCTAACGCGGATCCCAGTTCGATGCCCGCTGATTCGGGCGCGAACGGCTTCGACTCGGGAGCATCGGATCAGCAGTGGTTGTACGGCGCATCGCAGAACTCGACGACACTGGCTGGCCTGAACGGTGGGGTGGGCAGTTTCGTGGCCATCAACATGATGCGTGGTGGGCTCGGTTCGATGCCGGGCGCCTCGACCGGATTCCGCATGCCGTCGAGCTGGCTGCGTGCACCCGGTGCGAGCTTCGGCCCCACCTCGAATCCGGTGTCGGCCGGACCCGCGACCCGCGGCGGCCCACCGCGCCGGGTAGTCGCGGCGAATGCTCGGATGCGGCGGCGTCGCCGCGACGAGGACCGCAAGCCGGGCAAGGTTTTCGTGCCGGGCGAGCAGTTCGAAGTCCCGGTACTGGAGAAGCCTCCGGTGATCGGTGTCATCGAATACACCGATCGTCCGGAGGAATCGGATGCTGATCAGGACGTTCTGGTCGGAGTTATCGAGCGATCCGACGACGATGTGGATTCGAATACCCCAGTTCTTCCGAGGTAAATCGCCGAGGTCGAATTCCAGTTGATGGAGAGGAACAACAATGGCTACTTTCACTCATGTCGACCCCGAGAAATTGAAGACGGGTGCCGCTAACTCGGCCGCTTGCCTCGGTGAACTCGAGGGCCATTTGAACGGTCTGTGGAGCGCCCAGGACGAGCTGGCGGCAGCGGTACCGCCCAGCAGTCAGACCGGCCGGGCGGCCCAGACAGCGTTGTCCAGCGCGTATAACGCGGGCAAATCTCTCGGTGGCACGCTGCAGGAGATCATCGACGCATTGAACGATGCCCATGTCAAGATCGACGCTCATGACTTGGACGCGGCGTCGCAGGTCAGCCACAGCGGCAACGCCGACGGCTTCGTGGGTACGGGTGGCGACCACAGCTTCCTGGGCGCGCAGGGGCAGGCGGCTTATAACGCCGGAGCATCGAAGGTCGACTTCAACACGTGGCACTGAGTAAATAAACTAGGTTCTAGAAAGGCAATTACGATGAGCGGACCTATTCACTTCAATTACAGCGCTGCGGAGGCGGCCACCGGCAACATCGGCTCCCTTGTTGCCGCGATGCAGACCAACTCGGAGAATCTGCGCGCTCTGTACAACTTGCTCATGCAGGAATTCCAGGGTTCAGCCGCAGAGGGATACCAAGGCATCATGAGTACCTTCGACCAAAAGATCACCGCCTACGACGGCCAGGTGAAGCAGCTGAACTCCGTCATGTCCCAGCACATGAACAGCGGTGGAACCATGAATCAGGTCGATATCGTCCAAGGAAACCGGTTCGGCGCGATCAAGGCGTAACGGTAGGCAGTGGAGACCGATCCGATCGCGGTCGACCTGAATGTCGATGCCGCGCTGCTGTTACAAGACATGGCGGGCATCGACTCCTATCCTCCGGTATTGGCATTGCTGCCGAATGTCTACAAGCTCGATGATCTGGACCGGGTGCGCTCGGTAGTCGCGCGTGATCTCGCAGAAGCGGGCATCATCGACGGCGATCGGGTGCACCCGGTAGTCGAGAACTGGCTGCAGTGTCTGTACCGACCGGATGTGGAACTGGTTGCGCGGGTGCTGGATTTCGGCCCGGACGGTAAACGGCAGGGCATGCTGCGGCTGTCGCTGGTCCGGCAGGGCGATACGCATGTCCTTGCGGTGCGCCATGACGACGAAGTCATCATTCAGCAGGTATTCCAGGAGGGACGTCAGCTGGACGCCGTCTCCGCCGCACTCGCTGCGGCGTTGGGCCCCTGTCCGGCATTGCGTTTCGAGCCGATGACCGCTTCGCAGGCGGAATTCGACGAAGTACCCGATGATCGGGAGGAATGTCGGCAGGCTTTGCTCGAGTTGGGCGCGCAGCCGCATACTGCGGGTGTGCTCAGTCGCATTCTCGATGAGGTTGTGCGGCGTGCGGAGGTGGTGATGATCGAGCACCGGGACGGTGGCGAGCATCGGCCGCGCGTCGGTGTCGGTGTGCTGGATACACTTTCGGGACGGGTGATCGTGACTCCGAGTGTGGCGATGGACGGGGAAGTCCGATCGACCTACGCTCCGGGTGACGACGCTGCCTTGCATGCCGCCATCGGAGCACTGGTCGAGCTATTACCGGGCCGAAGTTGGTTCGACACCAGCCGGGTCGGGTGATCGGTACGTCGGACTTGTCGCGGCGCATCGGCTTCCGGTGGTAGTGGGTTTTTCGAGAGGACGACAGATATGAGCCGAGCGCCGAGTACTAATGGTCATCCGGCCGAGTCCGTCCGACACAAGGGCGGCTACGACGCCTTTTTCATGCAGGCGGCGCAGGAGCCGGAAAGCGGCCCAGCGACCAGCAGCGTTCCCGCACGCCCGCAGTCCGGCTATAACGAACCGGTGATCGGTGCGCCCGATCAGTCGATACCGCAGCGTGCGGCGACTACCCCTGCTCCCATGCCACCACAGAGCGCGACCGCGCCGGAGCCCTCCGCGCCGAATGTGGCTGTGCCGACCGCGGATTCGGCGCGTGAGAACTATGCGGCGGCAACGCCTTCCTCGCCCGAGATGTGGGCGGCCCACGGCGGAGCCGAGCCCGCCACTGCGCGGATTACACAGACCGCATCCGGTTCGGCGAACGCATCGAGCGGCAATACCGGACCCAGCGCCGAAAGACCCGGCGCCGAATCCGTGGACACGCCATGGCAACCCGCGCAGGCGGCGAGCTGGGTGCCCGATCGCATCGACCGCACGGCGGCGCCGCAGGTCGAGGTGCTGCCCGCGGCATTGACCTCGATGGATCTGTTGGCCGATATCTCAGCGGCCAATCGGGCCAGGCTGCAGTCCAGCACCGGGGTACGCGGCGCGCTGAACAAGGTCGGGTTCCGGCTCGGCCTCTCACCCGCCGAGCAGCGTGCCGAGGACCGGCGCGCCCGAATCCGAACCCAGCTGAACACCCCTTATCAGATCGCCGTGATAAGCGTGAAGGGCGGCGTCGGCCGCACCACGACCGCCGCTACGCTCGGCTCGACCTTCGCGGCGTTGCGCCCGGACCGAGTCGTCGCCGTCGACGGGAATCCGGACTTCGGTGATCTGCCCACCCGTACCGCCCCGCACCCGTATGGCCTGACCCTGCGCGATCTGGCGCAGGCGTCGAATCTGGAGGCCTTCTCGACGGTGCAGTCGTTCATGTCGATCAATTCGGCGGATCTCGCCGTCATCGCCTCGCCGTGGACCATCGAGGCCAACGAGGCCCTCTCGGGTCGCGAATATGCAACGGCCGTCGAGGTTTTGCGCAGGCACTTCAATCTGCTGCTCGTCGATTGCGGTACGGGCGTGCTGGATTCGGTGACAATGAGCGTGCTGCAGACCAGCGACGCCGTCGTGGTGGTCACTCCCCCCACCGTCGGCGGGGTGAAAGGCGCGGTGGCCACGTTGAATTGGCTGAGTTCGCACGGTATGCAGCATCTGATCGCCAAATCGATCGTCACGATCGTGCACCAGCAACCGACCAAGCCGGTCGTCGATGTCGCGGCGATCGAGAAGCTGTTCGCCACCGGGCAGCGGCCGACCTGCATCCTGCCCTATGACGACCATCTGGCCGAGGGTGGCGAGATCGATTTGCGCCTGGTGGAGAAGGAAACCCTGCTCGCCTTCGAAGAGCTCGCGGCCGGGCTTGCCGATGGATTCCCGAATTATCTTGGTGGCGCCGGCAGCGGCCGGTCCGCCGGAGGGTGGCGATGAGTACTGCCGTTGCTTCGCCGCCGGGAGCGGCACCCGCGGCATCCGCCGAGGTGGCACGCGCCCGGATGGCGGTCCTGGTGTCCAGCTACCAGGTCGACGTCGTGGTGCCGACCAAGTTCACCATCGAAACCTTCATCGATGATCTGCTCGTCGTGCTGGCCAAGGCCATCGACGACGAGACCGTCGATTTCACCCCGCCGACCGGGCAGTGGAGCCTGGCTCGACCGGGCGAAGCGCCGATGCCCCGCTGGCGCAGCCTCGCCGACCACGATGTCGTCGACGGCACCGTGCTGATGTTGGCCGCGGTCGAATCCGCGGAGGTCTTCACGCCGGTCGTGGAGGACATCACCGATGCGCTCGCCCTGATCAACGAGCGGGAATTCGCCGAGTTCGACGCGGGTACCGCCGCGGTCGTCGGCCTGACCACACTGGGTGTGGGCGCGATCGCCATCGCGGCGATGTTGTCGGTGTCGTGGACGGAATCCGGGTCGATCTGGTGGTATTCGCTGCCTGCGCTGCTGCTCGGCGCGGTGTGCTGGGGCGGCGCGGTGCAGGCGCGGCAGCGGAACTTCGCGCCGCGGATCTGCCTCGGGTTGGCCCTGTCCTCGATTCCACTGTTGTTCGCGGGTGGCGCGATGCTGGTGCCACCCGCCTACGGTGAGCCGGGACCGTTCGCCGCGGCCAATCTGGCGGCCGGATCGGTTGTCGCGGCCGTCGCGGCCGCGGCCATGATGCGAGTGACCAAGCTCGGAATCGCGACGTTGATGGCGGTCACCGTGCTCGGTGCGACCGTGGCGGCCGCGGCGATACCGTTGACCTATCTGGATCTGTCGGTGCGCCAGATATCAGGTGGCGCGGCGCTTGTCGGACTGGTGCTGCTGACTGCCGCACCGCGCCTTGCCGTCGTAGTTGCCCGCATTCGGCCACCGGATCTGCCGGACCCCGGCAACGAGGTCAACCCGGCCACGCTGACCGATATCTTCGACGCTGAATCCGCGCGCGATGACGCCGAACTCGATTCGGCCGAGGACACCGAACGGCAACGGGAACAGGCCGGGGCCGGCATCGAAGGCCGGGCCCGACTGGCGGTGACAAGTCTGCGCGGGCTCATCGCCGCAACCTCGGCTCTTTTGGCGGGTGCGGCCGTGCTGTCGGCCGCGGTGAGCCCCAGTGGTATCCGAGAGATCGTGTTGGCCGCGGCCGTGGCGGGTCTGTTGGCCCTGCGCGCGCGCTGGTTCCCGGACCGGGTACAGGCCATTGCACTCGTCATAGCGTCGGCGGTCACTGTGGTCGGCGTCGGGTTTGTGCTGGTCAGTGCGTACGAAACGGCACCGGCGCGGCTGGTTGTCGTCTTCGTGGTCGGCGTGGCGGCCGCCGCGGCGTGTGTCGCGGCGGTGCAGTTGCCGGGTCGTCGGCTTTCGCCGGTCACCCGGCGGATCATCGATCTGGTCGAGTATGCGCTCATTCTGGTGATCCCGATCATCGCCTGCTGGATCATGGGCATCTACACCGCGATGCGGGCGATCTGATGCGAATCGGCGCAACCGCGACCGCGGTGCTGGCCGGATTCGCGCTGATCGCCTCCGCCGCACCGGCATTGGCGGTGGAACCGCCGCAGGTGGTCATCGGCTCGCCCGCGGATGACCCGCCCGGCCCGGAGTTACCGACGAAACAGGACAAGGGCTGCTTGGCGACCGGTGTACTGAGGGACAGCGATCTGGCGCGTACGCCGCCATCGGAGTTGGCACTGGATCTACCGAACGCTCGTGCATTGAGCCGGGGGGCCGGGGTGACCGTCGCGGTGCTCGATACCGGTGTCACGCCCAATAGCCGCCTGCCCAGTCTGGTCGGCGGCGGTGACTATGTCACAACCGGTGGGGACGGTCTGTCGGACTGCGATGCGCACGGCACCCTGATCGCCGGAATCATCGGCGCGGCATCCGATCCCACGGATGGATTCACCGGCGTCGCTCCGGACGCGCGGATCATATCCATTCGGTACCGCTCCGGTGCCTTCAGTATCGATCGCCCGAATAGTGATATGGCGCAACAACTTTCGGGGGATATACGGACGCTGTCCCGGGCGATCGTGCATGCGGCGAATCTGGGCGCGGGAGTGATCACGGTGTCGCTGCCGGTCTGTGTTCCGGTGGGGCTTGCGGTGGACCAGTCGATATTGTCGGTGGCGATCGGATATGCCGTACATGTACGGGGCGCGCTGATCGTCGCGGGTGCCGGCAATGTCGGCGCCGGCTGTGATCAGAATCCGGATATCGATCCGACCCGGCCGAGTGACCCGAGGAACTGGCGCGATGTCAAGAACGTGGCCGCGCCGGGCTGGTTCGGTACGGACGTATTGACGGTAGGCTTCACCACCGCCACTGGCGCCACCATGCTCGACTCGCTGTCGGGGCCGTGGGTTTCGGTCGGCGCGCCGGGTACCGCGATCGAATCGCTCGGTCCTGGTGGCACCGGCCTGATCAATGGTGTCGGTGAACCCGGCAAACTGGTGCCGGTCGCCGGCGCGTCCTTCGCGGCTGCTTATGTCAGCGGGGTCGCTGCCTTGCTGCGTTCCCGATTCCCCAACGAAACTCCGGCCGAGATCATGGCGCGCATGACCGCCAGCGCGCACGCCCCCGCTCGTGGCATCGATAACTTCATCGGCGCCGGTGTCATCGATCCGCTCACCGCGCTCAGCTATCGCACCGCGCCCAAACCGCCGATCGGGTTGTACCGGTCGTCGGTGCTGGTGCTTCCGGATCCGCCGCGCGCCAAGGATCGTCGTCCGCCGTTCGCGGCCGCCGTCGTCATCGTGGCCGCGCTGCTGCTCGGGCTCGGCGCGACCTACGCGAACTCCGCGGTCCGGAGGCGGCGGTGAGCCTACCGAGTGTTCGGGTGGGCGGTGTCGAACGTGGTCCGTTCGCCGTCGCCGTGATCGGCGGCAGCCTGGTGGTTACCGGGCTGTGGTCGCATACCCCGATCTGGGCGAGCGCGGCGGTGATCACCGTGCTGCTGGTGACCGTTGCGGTCGAGGTGAACGGCCGCACGACCAGTAGATGGTTGCTCGACTGGGCCGATTACCGATTCGGCAGGGCCACCAGAGCTGAGGCGCTGGCCGGTCCGGCGAATGTGGCGGATATCGAGGTTGCCGCCGGGGTCTGCGGCATTCGGGCCGAAGGCACCGTGCTGACGGCGATGATTCAACTCGCCCCCAATCTCGACCTGCCGACGGTCATCGCGGAGAAATCCATCTACACCGAGGACACCGTCCCCGTCGATGCGCTGGTCGGTCTGCTCGATCAATTCGGTCTGGCGGTCGATATCGATATCGTGACCACCGGGCAGCGGGTTCGTCCGACCGGCAACTACAGCATGCTCTACGACCAGCTGATCGGCTCCCACCCGGTCGTCGGCCACCGCCTCACCTGGTTGGTCGTCCGGCTGGACATGGAGCGGAACCTGGATCTGCTGCAGCGACGCGGATTGGTCGCGATGGTCGGGCCGCGTGCATTGGCCACCGCGGCGCATCGCATCGCGGGCCGATTGCGGGAACGGGGCATCGCCGCGCACGCACTGCCCGCGGCAGCGATGCAGGAGGCCACCAGGGTGCTGCACGCCGGTGTCGAACTCGGCGATCTGCGTGAGACCTGGACCTGTATGGAGTCCTCGGTACCGGGTCGCTGTGTGACCAGCTTCCTGATCGACTGGACGCGGATGGACGGTGCCGGCCTGGACGATTGCTGGTCGTGGAACCGCGGCCGGACCACGCTGGTGATCAGCCTCACCGATGCCACGGCCGGGCCACGCGCGCTCGCACGGTATATCGGCCCGCCGGTCACGACCGAGCCGCCGGACTATCTGCGCCGGTTGACCGGTAGGCAGGCCATCGCATTGCTGGCCACCATGCCGACCGGAACGTCGATCCGCGCGGTGCCCGCCGATGAATTGGGTCGCGATATCGCCCCCGATGAGCTCCTGCCCGAGCTCACGATCGCGATCGGTCCCAATGGTCAGATTCTCGGTTCCATCAGCGGTCAGCCACGACATACTTTGGCGCTGCCGCTGTTCGACCCGGCCCGGTACAACCCACGCCGGCGCACCATCGATGTGCATGCCGACCTGCCGGTGGCGCAGCAGATCGTTTTGCGTGCCATGGTGGTCGGCGCGGACGTCGAGGTCCATTCGGGGCGCCCGCACCGCTGGTGGCAGCTGGTCGCCGCGGTGGGTGATCCGGAGTCGCTGCGTCTGGCGCCGGAGGCAGGGGCCGCGAATGCCGCTGCGGGGCAAGCCGGTTCGGGTCCGCCCCCGTCCTCGGCGACGATCACCGTCTTCGACAATCTGCCGCCGCAGGTATCGACCGCGCATACCACCGTGACCATCAGTGACCCCGGTGGGCCGCGCCGGCGGTCGGTCGATCTGGCGATCAATCAGGTCAGCGCGACCGCGGTGGATGTCAGTATTCCGATGCGGACGGTGCGCGTCGATTTGATCGAGCCGCGCGGTGAAACCCGCTATTTCGATTCCGCCGCCGAACAACCCGCGATCACCGCGGGTGGCAATGGTGCCACGCCAGGGCCCGACGTTCGGCGCATGAGCTGATGGGAGACAGGTAGTGTCTATCAGCGTGGTTGTGGACTCCCAGCCGAATGACGGCGAATTTGTGCAGGAGGATAACGGGGAGGCACTGACCCCGAGACAGGCCGCGGTCGCGATCTTCTCGAGTCGGCTCTCGGAATTGATCGCGGAATCGGTGGTATCGACCGAGGACGGGTCGACGCGGTCGTTGACCCTCTATTCGCTTGCCCAGCATCTGGAACAGGCGTACCCGGATGTTCCGGTTTCCCAGTCGGGGCTGTACCGGCTCATTCATGGTGACGCGGTACCGAGGCTCGATTTGATCATCGCCTTGGCGCGGGTATTCGACGTGCCGCCGGAACATTTCGTCACCGAGCAGAAGAGTCGCTGATTGCGTTATTCCCGTCAGCGGGAATAACGCGGGACCGCAGCGCAGGCCGGTCTGGATACGATCCCGACCATGGCTGCCGAGGACCCGGGAGATGTATTTCTCCGCCATCGAGGCGCGGTCCTGGATGCGCTGCTCTCGGATCCGTCGTTCGGAGAAAACGATCCGGCCACCGGATCGGTGCTGAGTGGACCCCTGGTCGGCGAGCCGGAATTCGGCGAGCCGGGTTTCGGCGATGATCCGTACTCCGGTCCCGCGGTGGCAGCCGGTTCGGCCCAGGGCGCTCTGCCCGAAACGGATCTGCCGCCGCGGCGAGCCTCCGACGGGCCGAAGGCCAGTGAGCGGATCATCGCGCTGCTGAACGGTCAGCCGCCGAATGCCGCACCGGCACTGGACTTTTCATCGGACTACTCCGATGTCTCGGCGAAGCAACCGCCGCCGGAGGAACCGGCAAGCACCGCATCCGGGGCGTCCAAGGCACGCGGGCCGGAGCCCGCGGAGCGGATCGTCGTGCTGGCGAAGAAGCTCAAGAATCCCAAGGTCGCGCTGGCGGTCTGCGGCGTCTTGGCCCTGTTGCTCATCATCGCGTTGGTTTCCACCGGTGGGAAGGATGATTCGCAGGCGCCGGATCGCATCGCGGTCATCACCCCGTCGCCGACCGCGGCGGCCCCGACGTCGAAACCGGAATCCTCGACTGCCCCTTCCGGAGCGATCACCCCGAAATCCGCCACGGCCAATTGCCCGCCGGGCAGTACACCGGGTATGGATGCCTTCGGTGGCCAGGGCAAGGCTTGGTCATGCGTGCGCGCATACAAAGTCGACGGGCAGGTGCTGACCATCGATCTCGGCAAGACCTATCAGATCGATTCGATCGGCATCGTGCCCGGCTGGGACAACACCGGCAGCGACGGCGTGGACCAGTGGACGAAATACCGGACCGCCAGCCGGGTTCGGTATACGTTCGACGATCCGAACAAGACGAGCTACACCCAAACGACCCTGGATCAGCGCACCCTGGTTGTCACCAAATTCGAGGTCCCCGTGCAGGCGTCCAAGGTTGTACTGACAATTCAGGAATCGAAGGGCGATCCGACGATCAATACCACCGCGATTTCCTCCATCGTGATCACTGGGCATTGAGGCCGCTGCCATGTCAGTAGCCGAGTTGGTCTGCCAGTACTGCTCACACCGCAATAGCGGTAATCCGGCGCAATGCGGGCATTGCGGAGCGCCGCTGCCTGCCGTCCAACGACTATCGAGTCTGGCCGGGCAGACGGAGCGGGTTGTCGCGGGCGCAGAGCGGGCCGTTGCGGCCACCGGCAGCGCGGTGGCGGGTGCCGAGCATATGGTGGCGGGTGCTGAGCATGCGGTGACGGGGGCGGAAGAGCTTGCCGCCAAACAGTATCCGCGCTGGCAGTGGGGTGCCGCGATCGCCGGCGTCGTGACCACGGTCCTCGGTCTCGGTTTCGCGGTCTTCAGTTCGTGTTCGACGCCGCTGACCGCGCTGCCCGATACAGGTGTCGATCAGGCGTTGCCCAGTCAATTGCGTGCGGCCGCCTCCTGTCAGCGGGTCGATTCCACGTCCGAGAACTGTGTCATCCGGGCGAACGACCCGATGCTCACGGGCGGGATCACCGGCGGCAAGGATTTGACCCTCACGGTGGCATTGGATCCGCCCGAGCGCCGGGCCGATACCGTGCGCAACTGGCGGACTGCGGGCGGAACCGTGCTGGCCGACGGTGTCGTCTTCGTGGCGATCGGACCGTCGGCAACCCTGCGGTACGCGAATACCCTTGTCGGACTTCGGGTCGAGACGGGCGCCTTCATCGGGCGTGCGGCGGCGCAGACGTTCATGGCGCGTGCCGGTCTAACCCCGTGACCGACCGAAATTCGGTCGGTCGGCGTGCTCTAGCAGTGCTGATCACTTTCAAGATTGTGCTACGCATTTAACGTGCCGCTATACAACGGCACATCAAACCATGTAATGTATGGGAACCGTACGGTTACGGGCTCAGATCTCGGGAAGGCACGAGTCGATGGTGGCAACCACCCAGCAGACGATTTCATTCAAACGGTTCCGCGACGATCCGACCGATCTGGAGGCGGCCTACTTCCGCTGGATCCAGCCCGGCGCCACCGCGCCGACGATCACCGATCGGGCCGAACAGATCTTCCGAAACCACTTGGAACTGGCCGCGATCCGGCTGCCGGGCGCGGCGATCACCCGCGTGTACCGCCCCGATGACGGCAGCGGACTCGGCGCGGCCATCCAGATCGTCAATGACGATATGCCGCTGCTGGTCGACTCGGTGACCACCGCGCTGCGCCGCCTCGGCGCCGCGGTGACCGAGGTCGTCCACCCGGTCTTCGATATCGTGCGGGACCGGCGCGGGCGGCTGCGGGCGATCGCACCCAAGGAGCCCGACACCGTACCGGCGAGCGGCAGCCACACGGTCACCGAATCGTGGATCCATGTGCAACTGAGTCCGGGCGTTGGAGCCGCACTGCTGGACCGGATCGATCGCGAGTTGCCCGCGCTGCTGCGTGTGCTGCGCAAGGTCGTCGACGATACGCCGGGCATGGCGAACGCGATGGTCGCGCTGGCGGGTCGGCTCGACCATATCGCGCAGCGCTCCGACGATCCGGAGGTGCCCGAATGCGCGAAGTTATTGCGCTGGTTGGCCGATGGCCACTTCACGGTGCTCGGCTACGGGTACTACCGCGGCAGCCGGACCGATGCCGGAAACGAACCGCAGCAGGTGCCAGGCACCGGCCTCGGCGTGCTCTGGAACGGTTCGAATGTCGATCTCGATGTCCCGGTAATGGGCAACACCCGACCGGTCCTGCGGCTGTCCAACGGATCGGTGGATTCGCTGATCCCAGGATCGGGTGAGCTGTACTTCGTCAGCGTCGCCGATTATGGCAGTGGCGGTACCGGCGCCGGCCAGGTGCAGGGTGAGCACGTATTCGTCGGCACCTTCACGGTGACCGGTCTGCACGAGAACATCCTCGACATCCCGGTCATCACACGCCGCGTGCACCAGGTCATCGAATGGGCCGGCTTCGAACTGAATTCGTTCTCCGGGCAGGCGATGCTGGAGATGATGCAGTCCTTCCCGCGGGTCGAGCTGTTCTCCACTGATGCCCGGCGGCTGTTCGAAACCGTCTCCGCGGTCATGAATTTGGGCCTGCGCAGGCAGGTGCGCCTGTTCATCCGGCGCGATGGTCGCAGCGGTGCGGTCTACTGCCTGGTCTACCTGCCCCGCGATCGGTACTCGACCGAGGTCCGGCTGCGCATGGAGGAGATCCTGCGCGCGGAATTCGACGGCGAGCAGGTCGCGTACTCGGCAAGGGCGAGCGAATCCGAGTTGGCCGTGGTGTATTTCACGGTGCATCGCGGTCCCGACGCGGAGCCTGCCGATATCTCCGAATCCAATCGCGAGCGCATCCAGGAGCTGCTGTTCGCGAGCACCCGGAGTTGGTCCGACCGGTTGGTCGCGGCCGCGACCGGCGTACCAGCGATCTCGCCGAAGGCCGCCAACGCCTACGCGAGCGCCTTCCCGGTCGGTTACCAGCAGGAGTACGAGCCGGAGCAGGCGCTCGTCGATCTGCAGCGGCTGGACCGCCTTGCCGATGGCGCCATCGATACGAATCTGTATCGCAACGCCGAATCACCGTCGGGGGAGTGGCGTTTCACGCTCTATGTCGCGGGCGAAGGCGTCTCGCTGAGCCGCGTGCTTCCGGTACTGCAAAGTCTCGGAGTGGAGGTGGTCGACGAACGGCCGCACCGCATCACCCTCCCGGACGACACGCAGAAGTGGATCTACGATTTCGGGCTGCGCGTCCCGGCGACACTGCTGCGCACCGCGATCGATGCCGACCTCGAAGCCGATCTCACCCGCTCGGCCGACGAATCATCGGTCGAAGGCGGTGTGCGGCAATACTTCCCGGAGGCCTTCGCGGCCATGTGGAACGGCAGCGCCGAGGTCGACGCACTGAACGAACTGGTTTTGCGTGCCGGTCTGCAGTGGCGGCAGATCTCGATACTGCGTGCCTACGGGAAATATCTGCAGCAGGCCGGCTTCGCCTACACGCTGGGCAATATCTCCCGTGTGCTGCTGGCGCAGCCGACCATGGCCCGGCTGTTCACCGAATTGTTCGACGCTTACTTCGATCCCGAGGGTGTCGGCGCGGTGGCATCGGCGCGGGCCGCGGGCATCGCCGAACGGCTGCAGGCCGAGATCGACGCGGTCGTCAGCCTCGACGCCGACCGTATCCTGCGCGCGGTACTCGGGCTGATCACCGCGACGCTGCGCACCAACTACTATCGCCGCGACAGCGACGGCAACGCGCCGAAGTACCTGTCGTTCAAATTCGATCCGCATGCCGTCTCCGAATTGCCCAGGCCGAGGCCGCAATTCGAGATCTTCGTGTACTCGCCGCGGGTGGAGGGCGTGCATCTGCGCTTCGGTGCGGTGGCGCGTGGTGGATTGCGCTGGTCGGATCGTCTGGAGGACTTCCGCACCGAGATCCTGGGTCTGGTGAAGGCGCAGGCGGTGAAGAACGCGGTGATTGTGCCGGTCGGCGCCAAGGGCGGTTTCGTGGTGAAGCAGCCGCCGACGGCGACCGGTGATCCGACCGCGGATCGGCAAGCGCAGTTGAACGAGGGCATCGCCTGCTACCGCACCTTCATCTCCGGTCTGCTGGATGTGACCGACAACGTCGACCACGCCTCCGGTGCGGTGCTGCCACCGGAGCGGGTGGTGCGCCGCGACAGTGACGACACCTACCTGGTCGTCGCCGCGGACAAGGGCACCGCAACCTTCTCCGACATCGCCAATGATGTTGCGCGCCAATATGGTTTCTGGCTGGGTGACGCCTTCGCCTCGGGTGGTTCGGTCGGTTACGACCACAAGGCGATGGGCATTACCGCCAAGGGTGCGTGGGAGAGCGTCAAACGGCATTTCGCCGAGATGGATATCGACACGCAGACAACCGATTTCACTGTCGCCGGGGTCGGCGATATGAGTGGCGATGTCTTCGGCAACGGCATGCTGCTGTCCGAGCACATCCGCCTGGTGGCCGCGTTCGACCACCGGCATATCTTCCTGGATCCGAATCCCGTTGCGGCGACGTCGTTCCGAGAGCGGCAGCGGATGTTCGCTTTGCCGCGCTCGTCCTGGGCCGACTACGACAAGTCGCTTATCAGCGCTGGGGGCGGTGTCTACGACCGGTCCGCCAAGGCGGTGCCCGTCAGCCCCGAGGTGCGCGCGGCACTGGACTTGGATCCGAGTGTGACCACTCTGTCCCCGCCGGAGATGATCCGGGCGATTCTGCTCGCGCCGGTCGATCTGTTCTGGAACGGCGGTATCGGCACCTACATCAAGGCATCCACCGAGACGAATGCCGATGCCGGTGACAAATCCAACGATGCGGTGCGTGTCGATGCGAACCAGTTGCGCGCCAAGGTGATCGGTGAGGGCGGCAACCTCGGTGCGACCGCGCTGGGTCGCGTCGAATACTGCGCCAACGGTGGCCGGATGAACACCGACGCCCTCGACAATTCGGCGGGTGTCGACTGCTCGGACCACGAGGTCAATATCAAGGTGCTGCTGGATGCGGTCATCTCCGGCGGCGAACTCGATGCCGCCGACCGCACCGAACTGCTTGCCGCGATGACCGACGAGGTCTCCGAACTCGTGCTGCGCGACAATATTTCGCAGAACTTCCGGATGGGGCTCTCCCGCGCTCAGGCGGTGCCGATGTCGGGCGTGCACCGGCGTTTGATCGCCGACCTCGAGTTCCGGCGCGGTGTCGATCGGCGGCTCGAGGCGCTGCCCTCGGATGCCGAGCTGAAAAGGCGCGCCGCCGCCGGATCCGGGCTCACCTCGCCCGAGCTGGCGAATCTGCTCGCGCACGTGAAGCTTTCGCTCAAGGATGACCTGCTGGCCGGGGATTTGCCGGATAACGCGGCATTCAGCTCCGCGCTGCTGGCGTACTTCCCCGCGCCGTTGCGCGCACGGTTCGCCGACGCGATCGGCAGGCATCCGCTGCGCCGTCAGATCGTGGCCACCATGGTGGTCAACGACATGGTGGACCACGGCGGCATCACCTATGCGTTCCGGCTGGCGGAGGAGGCGGGTGCGAGCACCGACGATGCGGTGCGCGCCTTCACCGTCGCGGTGGAGATCTTCGATCTGCACACGCTCTGGCAACGCATTCGGACCACGCCGATGCCGACGGCCGCCCGCGACGAACTCGAGCGGGAGACGAGGCGCACCCTCGATCGCGTATCCCGCTGGCTTTTGACCAGTCGCCCGCAACCGATCGCCATCGGCGCCGATATCGCCCGCTACCGCGACGGTGTCCGCAAGCTGGCAGCCCAAATGCTGCCTGCTCGGCTCCCCGCAGCGCACGCGGAGGATCTGGCGACGAATGCGCGCGCTGCCGTCGAGCGGGGTGCGCCTGCGGAATTGGCCGAGGAGGTGTACCGGCTCATCCACCTGTTCCCGCTGTTGGACATCCTCGACGTGGCCGATATCGCCGAACGGGATGCGGAGGAGGTCGCCGAGCTCTACTACGCACTCGACGATCACTTCCAGATCGAGCGGCTGCTGACCGCGGTGAGCAACCTCGCCCGCGACGACCGGTGGCGCACCCTGGCCCGGCTCGCGGTCCGCGACGACCTCTACGATTCGCTGCGCTCGCTCACCCTGGACGTGATCACCGCATCCGAACCGAACGAGAGCACCGCCGATAAGATCGCCGAATGGGAATCGGTCAACCGCCCCCGCCTGGCCCGCGCCGGTGCATCCCTCGGCGAAATCTTCGCCGCAGGCACCCACGACCTGGCGACGCTCTCGGTGGCCGCACGACAGGTGCGCAGCATGGTCAGCAGCGGGGAATCCGCTGCGGCAGCGCCTGTTTCGAGCTAACTGGCCGCACGCCCCGCGGTCTCGGCGAACGGTCCGCCGATACCGCGGGGGTGCGCAAAGAGTTGGCGAATGTTCCCGTCATCCCCGCGAACATCGGGACCCATACCTCCGCAGTGGGTCCCGGTGTTCGCCGGGATGACGGACGACCGTGCGATAGCTCGAGATCGACTGCGCGAGGGGATATCCGAGCGAATGCCCGCTATCGGTAGATGATGTCCCTGCCGCCGCCAGCGATAACCAGGATCACCAGCCGATTGTTCTCTATCCGATAGACGGCACGATAGTCACCGCAGCGGAGCCGATAGAAGCCGGCGTATTCGCCTGCCATCGGTCTGACCGCATTGTTCGGGGCGTACGGATCATCACCTAATTGGGCGAGCTCCTGAAGTAGCCGAATGGCGTCCGTTGCGCCGCATACGGAGTCGTGGGGATATGCCGTGTGCGGGGAGCGTCTCGCGGCTATGTGCGATCCCGTTCGACTTCGGGTTGAGGTTGGGCGGCGCGGGCGATCCAGGTGCTGAAGTGGGCGGCGAGGTCGTCGGGGGTGGTCGGGTGGACGGTGTTGTGTTGGTCGTGGAGTTCGGTGTAGCGGCCGTCATCGGTTATGTCGTGCCATTGGACGGCGGCGAGGGGTGTGCTCGGTTTGTCGACGGGACCCGTGTAGAGCAGGGCGGACCCGCCACCGTCGGCGGGCCGGTGCAGAAGGCGCCGAATGTGTTCGTGCGGGGTACCGCTGTCGGGGTGGCAGATGGTCTGCGGTTGGGTGCCGGGCTTGCAGGGTGGAAGGCAATCGGTGAGTTGTGCGGGGAGGTGATCGGTGGGGAACAGGCGGCAGCGGATCGGGCCGTCGGTGTTACCGAAGGTGGCTTGGGCCAGCGACATCGCGTGCCGGTCGGTGCGTGCGCCGACAGCGCGGTAGACGCAGACGTCTCCGTTGGCGTGCTTGTGTTGGGTTGTGCCGCCGAAGATTTGGATGCGGATGATTGCGGCGGTGAGGGTGTGCAGGGCGAGTTGGATTTCCTCGAGTTCGTCTGAGGAGTAGCGCTCGCGCATGGTGGCCCGGTGAGCGTCGAAGTCGTCCCGGTATGCGAAGCGGCTGGTGAAGCGGAGCGGATTGGGGAAGCGGTCATTCGCGGGGCTGAACCACAGTGCCGCGAAATCGTCGGGTTCCCAAGTCCATTCGGCCATTTGGCAGATCCAATCGGTGCTGGGTGCTGGGTGCTGGGTGCTGGGTGCTGGGTGCTGGGTGCTGGGTGCTGGGTGCTGGGTGCTGGGTGCAGGGTGCAGGGTTGGATGTCGTTGTGCTGCGGCGATCGAATCCATTTCCGTTCGCGTGTTATGACGCCTTTCGCGCTGGTTCACCAGGGTTTTCCCCAGAGCCGATGTCGCCGTGCCGAATCGGGGTGAATGCGCCCGGCCGCGACCAGCGCTTCGAATGCCGCGTGCTTGCGGTCGCAG
Source organism: Nocardia sp. NPDC006982 (assembly GCF_042869435.1). Lineage (NCBI taxonomy): Bacteria > Bacillati > Actinomycetota > Actinomycetes > Mycobacteriales > Nocardiaceae > Nocardia > Nocardia sp. NPDC006982. The sequence goes on from NZ_JBIAFV010000020.1 coordinate 133,482, forward strand.
TCGTGCTCGCGGTGCAATTGCATCGCGACATGGGCATCGGTGAGGGTGAACGGCTGCTCGGGTGGTCCGCACGTCCACGCCTTCGGCCATTCGACCGGGTGTAATCGGCAGCGACGTACGGCGGGCCGGTCGCGGCGCGACTGGTTCATCGGCCATACACACGCCACCCCGACCATCACGAATACACAGCCAACGACGACTACGAGGATGCTGTGCACGATTTGCCACGCGCCCACAGTCGTTCACCTCTCGCCGCCGCAGCCGGGGGAGGTCGGCGGTAGTGCCAGTTGAGCGAGCCCGTCGAGCACTTGGTGCAGTGTCCGCAGTTCGGGTATGCCCTCGGGGAGGGGGCGGTCGTTATCGATGGGGAACTCGATACCGCGCAGCCGGGCGCGTTCGCGCGGGCTCAGCTTCGGCGGCACGATCCGGCCGTGCCGCACGAGCGTGTAGTACGCGACCCGCTTCCACGCGCACCGCGAGATCCGGCACGCACGGTGTCGGCGCATCTGCGCGTGCGCCAACTCGACCTCGGCGAAGCCGCAGATGGTCGGTGGGCTGAGCAGAGCATCTGCATTCATCACGCGGCCACCCTTGTCGTCGCCAGGCACGCGCTGCGCCGAGCGCGCCCAAGTGCCTTGCGGACAAACGGTTTCCAGGTCGAACCCTTCGTCACAAACCAGCGCCGGTCGGCAGTTGACATGGCCAAGGTCGAAGACAACGATCACCCGCACGTCGAGCCCGGCCGCTATACCGAGCGCATAAGCGATCGGGTCGTCGATATCGGCAGGTGGCCGAACCGTGTACACATATTGATAGCCGAGCGTGTTCGCGTGCCGTTGCACGTCCAAGGCGTGGCGTGGGGCATGCATGCCGGATACGTCATTGCGAACGAAGCCAATAGCTTTCGGCTTATCGCCGGCAGTGTTCGTCTGTGGCGACTCGGTGGTGTGCGTGGATGTCATGGTTCCCCCAGAACCTGGTTGATGTTGTGTTCGTTGGGCGTTCGGAGCCTTGCCGCGAGGCGCTGGTGCACTCTCGAAGCGCATGTTCAGCTCACACCCATCGAGGGAAGTTAACAATCACAATCGGCAAAATTATTCACTTCGAAAAAACGTAGTAGCCTAGTAGCGGACGAGAGTTTTACCTGGTCAAGCCAAGGAGGTCATCGCATGCCCGCACAGCCCGCTGCCCCGTCGGTCCCTCGTCGGCAGGTGGCGCGCATCCTGTCCAAGCTGCATCGAGAGTCCGGGCTTTACATCAAAGATGTGGCGGAACAGGTCAACCTGCATCACGTCACGGTGACGAAGATGCTCAAGGGGCAGCCGTGCAAGCTCAAGCCGATCTACGTCGACAAACTCTGCGATATCTACCATGCGACACCCGAGACCAGGGCGAACGTGAAAACTCTTGCCGCAGAGGCGGAATCGGCTCGGGGCTGGTGGCATGCCTTCAGTGACACGGATTCGACGGACAAGCTGAGCACATACATCGCCCTCGAGGGAACTGCCAGTGCCCTCATGATGTACCAGAGCGCCCGCATCCCCGGTCTGCTGCAAACCGAGGACTACGCCCGCGCCCTGCTCCGCACCAGCCCTGACCTGACGCCCGACGAGATCGAACGCCATGTCCAGGTCCGGATGCACCGGCAGGCCGTTCTCACCGAAGCTCAGCCGAAGCTGGATGTGATCCTCGATGAGAGTGTGATCCGTCGACCGCTCGGTGCACCGGAACTCGCTGCCAGTCAGGTGCGACGCATCATCGAAGTCTCTGCGTTGTCCAATGTCAGCGTTCGGCTTGTGCCCTTCGATGTAGGCATCTATCGCGGCACTGAGGCAGGCCCCTTCATAATCCTCGAATTTGTCGGGACGGCTGACCTCGAACCGGAACCCCCGGTCGTGTACATCGAAGCCGGCGTCGGGAGCGCCGTGTACTTCGAGAAGCCCGAACAGGTCGCCCGGTATCGTCACTCTTGGGCCGACATAGAGCGGTCCACGTTGAGCGCGGCCAAGACCCGCGCTTACTTGTCCAAGATCGTGAAGGAGTTACCTCGGTGAACACCGAGTGGTTCAAGAGCAGCTACAGCACCCAGACCGGGGAATGCGTCGAGGTCGCCTTCCTTGACCATGGAATGGTCGGAATGCGCGACAGCAAGAACCCGAACGGCCCGGCGTTGGTCTTCACGCCCGGCGAATGGGATGCCTTCACCGCGGGCGTCACGGACGGAGAGTTCGATCGCCTCTGAGCCTGGCGCAATACCGAGTACCGCAGCGGCCCCATCAAGACAGTCTGACGTCGCGATGGGGCCGTCTGCTGTCTTAACCTTGGACAAATCCGAGCTCGCGCAAAGCTTCTGGTTTTCACACCGGCGTGTTGCATGGAGAGTCGATGTGCGACAGCACCGAGGGTTTTGCGACAGCACCGAGGGTGTGCGAGGTCGGAATCCTATAGTCCCGGCCAGGAGAAGATTTTGGCTTGGGCGGGTGCCTGCTGCGGCAGATTCGCTTCCAGGTCTTGGTATTTCGACGCCTGCTCGGTGTCGACGCCGGTGATGCGTTCGCGGACGGTGCGGAAGAGGGTTTGGAAGTCTTCGATGACCTTGTAGTGCGATTCCATCACCGCATAGACGCTGTTGTCGGAGCTCGTGGAGTTGTCCAAGGCTCGGGACTTTCCCCGCCAGCGCGTGACCATCGTTTTGGCGGAGACCAGGTCTCGGTCGCCCTGTGCAGAGAAGCCCTCACCCAGACCCCACTTATCTTGCTGCGAGACCTCGGTCATTGTGCGCTGAATCTTCCGGATCTGGTCCTTGAAGTACTCGCAGTCGCGGTCGATATAGACGAACTTCTCGAGATCCATCCGCACTGTCAGCCGGCCCTCACGGGCCTCGGTGATCAGATTCGCCAATGGGGTCGCTGGAGTCTTGTCGTCGTCCGCCATAAATCCCTCCCAGTCGTTCCTTGGTTCAGTTAGGCGGTGGCGGGCAGGCTCGGCACAACCTTCTCCGCCAATCCACGAGCGAGTACGCACGAGTCGGTGCTGCCAGTGTCGCGGTTCGACGCCGGGTTGTTCAGGTTGAACTCGAGACTGCCGCCCTTCATCTCCACATCCAAGGTGCATGCCTCTTTGATGTAGGGGCCGTCGAATTGGCGGGTCGAGATCGCGCGTCTGCCGTTGATGGTGAACTCGGTGGCTTCGGGAAAATTTCGGCTGCGGATGACGTCGATGGTGAGATTCGTGGTCCGGATGCTTACCGCATAGCCGTTGGACCGAACCCAGGCGCAGCCGCGCCATTTGACCCCGGCACCTGCATCGCCATTGGCGGGGTCCTTGCCGTGTAGCTTCTCCGAATCCAGTACGTCTTGAGGAACGTCCTTACAGGGGTCATACGTGCGCGGAACATCCGCTGCCAGCGACGGTTCCGCGCTCGCGGAGGTGGAGACCGGTTTCGCATCTCCACCAGTCGACGACCCACACCCCGACAGCAGGACAACAGCACCAACCGTCAACACAGTGCCGAGCAGTGTGCTCCCCCTGCTGATCATGCGTTCCTCCTGGTCGCCGGCGGTGTCGACGGCATCGATCATGCCCGGAACGGCTCCCGCCCCTGTTCAGTTGGTTCGACCGTACCGGCCGACTGATCCGCCTACAAGCCGCGGCTGTCTCGTGTTCGACACCGGCATTCGAGGTCAGTGGCATCCGTTGGCGTGAGCGATGGGGGAACCGCCGGCCTCGAGCAACCGGCTCTCGGTGGTGCCCGAGCAAGTTCGTGACGTCGGAAAGTATGTCTACGAATTGGCCGAAAAACTGTGCACGGCATTGGATTCCGCGACTACGGACGTGGATGCCGTGGCCAACGGCAGTTGGACCGGCGGTTTGGCGGCGGAGTTCGCCGACGGCTGGAGCGATGTCCGCGACGGTGGCGGTCAGATCATCACGGCGCTCGCCGCGATGGCAGAGAAGCTCGGCGTCACCGCCGAGACGTATCAAACCCTCGATGAGAGCAACGCATCCACGCTCAACACCTCGAGTTTGGATTTGCCATGAGCGAGCTCTCGGTCAACCTCGAAGACCACCGTGCAGGCTTCGACATCGTGAATTCCTCGGAACCGTTATTCACCCAGACTGCGTCTCTGTTGCGCCTCGCCCTCGCGACCAAGCTGCACGGTCACGCCCCAGAGCCAGTACCTCGAGCTGCTATTCAAAGCTGGTAAAGACATGGGCAGAACCCGGCGTCGCGTTTCCCCCGGATGTGCTCCGCGTTGGCCGCGCGGCCGCCTCCGCCGCAAATCGAGGTTCCCGCATAGCTTCTGGTTTTCGGGGCGGTGTGTCGTGCGGAGAGTCGATGTGCGACCGCGTCGAAGGTATGCGTGAGCTCCGGAGGATGTGCGTGGCGTCGGGGTTCGCCGGTCGGCGTAAGCGCGATCAGGTAGCGGCGGCGGTGCCGCAATTGCCGCAGAACTTCGCCGTGGCGGTCAGGTCCGCGCCGCATTCGGTGCAGTGGCGCGGGCGGGCCGCCAATGGGTCACCGCAGTTCATACAGAATCGCGCGTTCGCGGGATTGTCGGTTCCGCAGCTGGCGCACACCGGCTGCGTGCCAGACGGAACTGGTTGTGCGGCAGCCGGAATCGCCTGCCGCTGCCATGGATTGGTGGGCGCCTGCTGTTGGATGGCATTCAAACCCAGTGCGGCGCCGAGGAATCCGTCGCCGCCATGGCCATGGCCGTTGGCGAAGCCTTGGCCCGCGCCGAGCGCCATTTCGCCCGCCGCGTAGCGCTGGAAGTCTCCAGCCAGGCGAATATAGGTAACGTCCTTGGCAAGTCGCTTGATGCGGTCGGCATCCTCGGGCGCCAGGGTGATATCGAAATTGCCAAGGCGCGGAATGCGCAGCCCGTACTCGTAGAGCGTCAGGTTGGTCTGGCGCACCACGGCGGCCTCGATCGGCTCCAATTGTCCGGACAGGCCGAGAACTGGCCAGTCGCCTCGGGAAATACCCTGTGTGACAGCGACTTTCATGGACTTGAGCAGCAGGTCCGAGCACCAGGACTCCACCGTCGCCGGGACGCTCAGGTCGGTGGTGCCCGCCAGTGAGGTGACCAGTTCGGCCGGATCCCGCACCGACATCGCGAACTCCCCGAAGACCCGCAGCGTCACGACCTGTTCGCTGACCGGGTCGGCGATATCGGCCAGGCGGCCGCCGAACTTGATGCCGGGAAACTCGCGGGTGGAGACGAAATACAGTTCGGCGCGGTAGAAGTTGTTGCCGGTCAGGGTGTCCACTAGCGCGCCGAGCACCGGCAGTTCATCGGCATCGATCCGATGCCTGCCCGGCCCCATAGCGGCCACGACCTGCCCGGACTTGACGAACAGGGCGATCTCGTCGGCATTGACGTTGGCACGGCTGTAGCGACGGATGTTGACATCCGGCCACTTGTAGACCAGTTGATTCTTGCGGTCCTCAGGGACCGCGATGAACTCCCGTTCGAACCATGCCATGCTCGCGCTCCATCAGCCGTATACGTATCCAGCGTACCGATGTTCAGCGGCACGATCAACTAACACCCAGGTCGCGGCGGGTGGCGAGGGCACGCCTCGTTTCCGTGAAGTTACAACTCTTGACTCACTATTGAACGTGCCGTTGAATAGCGTTACATTAAGCAGCGATATGATCGCCGTCACGTGAAAGGCACCACCATGACAACCGTTCAACACTCCGCGGAAGTGCCGGCGCCCGCGGATGCTCTGCATGCTGAGGATGCGGGCTATCACAAGGCGTTGCGCCCGCGCCAGCTGCAGATGATCGCGATCGGGGGCGCGATCGGAACCGGACTGTTCCTTGGTGCCGGTGGTCGGTTGCACACTGCCGGTCCCGGACTGTTCATCGTGTACGCGGTCTGCGGCATCTTCGTATTCTTCATCCTGCGGGCGCTGGGCGAGCTGGTGCTGCATCGTCCGTCCTCGGGCTCGTTCGTCTCCTACGCGCGTGAGTTCTACGGCGAGAAGCTGGCTTTCGCGGTCGGGTGGATGTACTTCTTCCACTGGTGCATGACGGGCATCGTAGACATCACCGCGATCGCCACCTATGTCCATTTCTGGGGAGCCACCGAGGCGATACCGCAGTGGTTGATCGCGCTGGTGGCGCTGGCCATCGTGGTCAGCATCAACCTGATCTCGGTGAAATGGTTCGGTGAGCTGGAGTTCTGGGCCGCGCTGATCAAGGTCGTCGCACTCGTCGCCTTCCTGATCGTCGGCACCATCTTCCTGGCGGGCCGATTCAAGGTCGACGGCGAGACCACCGGTTTCACCGTGCTCTCCGACAACGGCGGCCTGTTCCCGACCGGTCTGCTGCCCCTGGTCACCGTCACCACCGGTGTCGTATTCGCCTATGCCGCAGTGGAATTGATCGGTACGGCGGCCGGTGAGGCGGAGAACCCGGAAAAGATCATGCCGCGGGCCATCAATTCGGTCATCGCCCGGATCGCGCTGTTCTACGTCGGTTCGCTGGTGCTGCTCGGACTGCTGCTGCCCTACGTCGTCTTCAAGTCCGGTGAGAGCCCGTTCGTCACCTTCTTCTCCAAGCTCGGTGTCGGCGGTGCCGGCTCGATCATGAACCTGGTGGTGCTGACCGCGGCCTTCTCCAGCCTCAACGCGGGTCTGTACTCGACCGGCCGCATCCTGCGCTCGATGTCGATGAACGGCAGTGCGCCCAAGATCGCCTCGCGGATGTCCAGTGGCGGTGTGCCTTACGTCGGCATCCTCGCCACCGGCGCGATCGCGCTGGTCGGTGTCGGGCTCAATGCGCTGGTGCCGGACAAGGCCTTCGAGATCGTGCTGAACATGTCCGCGCTGGGAACCATCGCGGCCTGGGGCGCGATCGTCGTCTGCCAGCTGCAGCTGTTCCGTTGGTCGAAGAAGGGTCTGGCCGAACGGCCGTCGTTCCGGCTGATCGGTGCGCCATACACCAGCTACGCCACGCTGGCGTTCCTGGTCGCGGTGATCGTGCTGATGGCATGCAGCCATGAAATCGAGCAGCGCGGTGCTGTGATCGCCATGGCGGTGGTCGTGGTTCCGGCATTCGTCGGCGGTTGGTTCCTGGCCCGCAAGCGGGTGCTGCAAGTGGCTCAGGAACGCGAGGGCATCACCGGGCAGTTCCCGGTGCTGGCCGAGCGGCCGCCGCGCAAGCGCGACGGTGAGGCAGTCGTCGTCCTGGATAAGCCCGACGACGAGGAGTAAGCAGATCATTTCGAGCGACCTGCAAGCAGTCGCTACGGGATCTCCGCCCTGGACAACATGTCCGGGGCGGAGCTATTCCCATAAGGGGGAATAAGGCATGCGCGCGGCGGCGGACGGCGGAAGAGAATGGGTCCCCTATTCACCGGGCTCGAAAGGTTCCCATGCCGGAACAACCCAGCGCCTCCGAGAATCCGCTGCCGCATCCATGGGCGAATCGGCGGATGCGCGGTACCGAGGTTCCGCGACGGACGCCACATCCCTGGGCTACCCGCGGCATGTCGAAACTCGAACCGTCGCAACGCCGCCAGCATCCATGGTCCGGTTCGAGTACCGTGGAACGGGCTCCGGCGCAACGAATCTCCGCACCTGCGGCACCCGGTGACACCATGCCGGTGAGCGATCCGGTGACGGGCGTCGAGGAAACTCTCGAACTCGACGAGCCGGTCTCCGGTCGCAGCAGTCGCTCCCGGCCGAGTGTGCGCAGGCTCGGCGCGGGCCTGGTGCCGATGCCGCGGGTGGCGCCGGTCGACCCGCGCACCGCCATTCTCGACGATCCGGAAGTGCCCGAGCTCAAACGGTTCTGTTGGAAATGCCAGGAACCGGTCGGCCGTCGCTCCGCCACCGAGCCGGGTGCGGTGGCCGGCGAATGCGGCCGCTGTGGCTCACCGTTCAACTTCCGTCCCACCCTGCAGCGCGGCGAACTCGTCGCCGATCAATACGAGGTGCAGGGATCGCTGGCGCACGGCGGACTCGGTTGGATTTATCTCGCGGTCGACCGCAATGTCAGCGATCGCTGGGTCGTGCTGAAGGGTTTGCAGAACCCGCTGGACTTCGAGGCGCATGTGGTCGCACTCGCCGAACGGCAATTTCTTTCCGAGGTGGCCCACCCCGGCGTGGTCAAGATTTACAACTTCGTCAAACATCGGTCTGCCCGCGATATTCCGGACGGCTACATCGTCATGGAATACGTTGGTGGACAATCGCTGAAGAAGATGCTCGATCTGCGCGGCAAGGAGCGCATTCCCGTCGTCGAGGCCATCGCCTACATCATGGAAATCCTGCCCGCACTGGACTATCTGCATTCCTTCGGATTGGCATACAACGATCTGAAACCCGACAACATCATGGTCAGCGAGCACGAGGTCAAACTGATCGATTTGGGTGCGGTCGCCGCGATGGACTCCTACGGCAGCATCTACGGCACGCCCGGCTATCAGGCCCCGGAGATCACCGAGACCGGACCGACCGTGGTTTCGGATATCTACACCGTCGGCCGGACCCTGGCGGCGCTGGCCCTGGATCTGCCGCGCGACCGCAGCGGGAACTTTCTCGGCGGCATACCCGAACCGGATGAGGATCCGCTGCTGGCGCGCTATCCGTGTCTGTACCGCCTGCTGCTGCGCGCCACCGATCCAGAGCCGGAGCGCCGGTTCCCGTCCGCGTATTCGATGTACTGTCAGCTCGCCGGTGCGCTGCGTATGGTCCTCGCGATCGATACCGGCCTGGAACATCCGCAGCCTTCGGTCGAATTGAGCTCCATGCGAGACGATTTCGGCACCGACACCCTCATCGGCCAGACCGACGGAATCGTCGACGGCATGGCCCGCATGCCGGTGCTCGAGGCGCGCGATGTCGTCGCGGCCCTGCCGACGCCGTTGATCGATAGCGAGGACCCCAGTGCCGAACTGCTGTCCTCCCTGCTGCACGGTGAACCGCGGCACGCGCTGGACGCGCTGCGCCGGGCGCACGAACGCATCCGGGCCGGCACGATCGTGGCCCCGGAATCCTTCGACCTGGAGGGGCCGCTGACCGCGGTCCGCGCCTATCTGGATCTCGGGGAGACCGTTCCAGCCTGTCAACTGCTGGCCGATCTGCGTGCCGACTACAGCGCGGACTGGCGCATCGAGTGGTATGTCGGCGTCGCCGCGCTGCTCGACGGCCATTACGAGCGGGCCTGGCAGCATTTCGAGTCCGTGAACTCGATGCTGCCCGGCGAGATCGGCCCGGAACTGGCCCTGGCCGCCACAGCGGAACTGGTGCTGCAACATCTGGACCACCCGGCCGAATCGGATCGCTGGCACCGCGCCGCGGCCGAGCACTACCGTGCGGTCTGGCGGACCAACCACGGCGTAGTGAGCGCGGCATTCGGCCTGGCCCGCCGGCTCGCCGCCGACGGCGAATTACTCGAGGCCGTCACGGTGCTCGACCAGGTGCCCGCCGCCTCCAGGCATCACGGCGTGGCGCATACGACAGGTTGTCTGCTGCTGGTCTCGCGGCCGATCGCCGATATCACCGAGGACGATATCTGCACGGCGGCGGGTCGGTTGGAGGCGCTGCCCGACGATGCGCGAACGCTGCAATTGCAGGTCATCGTGGTCGGTGCGGCCTTGGAGTGGCTGCGGGTCGGCGGGCGGCCGCGGAATCCGAACCGGACGATCCTCGGCTTCCCGGTCACCTCGGCGGGGCTGCGGCAGGGGCTCGAAACCAGCCTGCGCGCCCTGGCGAGAACGGCGCCGGATCGCTGGCACCGCTATCGGCTGGTCGATCTGGCGAATTCCATTCGGCCACGCACCCGCTGGTAGATCGGGCGGCTCAACGCAGTTGCTGCACCACGAAGGCGACGATGGTTCCGGTGCCCGCCAGCAGCCACAGCCAGTTGCCGGTGGCGACCGCGAGCACGACCGCGACGATCGATACAACCGCGGCGATCGTCCGCAGTCGCTGCAGCGCACTACTGCCGGTGGGCGGGGGCGGTGCGGCCGGTGTAGCGCCGGGCAGGTCGGCGAATAATTCCGCCAATTGTCCTTTGGTAGTTGCCGCCGCGGCAACGGCGCTGCGTTCGTCGAACTCGGTGAGGCTCAATCGCCCAGTGCCGAGATGGTGCGACAGCTGTTCCAGCGCCCGTTCCCGTTCCGTCACGGTAATTCGAGAAGCCTGCGCTTCGGTCATATCCGAAGGATAAGCCCGCCGTCGCCGGTTCGGCGGATCGAATTGCCAACGGCGGGAATAGTTAGGGGGTGTCTTTGGGGGTTGACGGCGGGTCGCGAACGATAGGTACCCGACATCACTGACGTATGCTTACCTACGAGTAATGTTTCTGTGTGGTTTCCTAGACATATGGCAGGGGACGTGGAGTACACGATCGATGAGCTGGCGCGCGAGGCTGGTACGACCGTCCGCAGCCTGCGGGTTTACGCCGAGCGCGGCATCCTGCCCCCGCCACAGGTGAAGGGCCGCACCGGTTTTTACGGACCGGATCACCTCAATCGGGTACAGACGATCAGCCGTCTGCTGGACCGGGGAATCAAGCTCAACGGGATCAGGGAACTGCTGGAGGCGTGGGATCGCGGTGACGATCTCGGCGACATCCTCGGCGTCGCGGAGCCCGGTGCGACGCAGTCCACCGCACCGCCGACCGGTGACACGATCGCGGCGACCGAACTCGAGCAGCGCTATCGCGACGTGCCCCATGGTTTGGCCCGGGTGGTCTCGGTCGGCCTGTACGAACCGGTCGACGCCGCGACCTACCGCATTGCCGATCCGCAGCTGATCCGCATCTTCGATCAGTTGGAGGGCGCGGGCATGCCGGTCGATGCGCTGCTCGGCGAATTGGAGCGGCTGCGCGCGGACTGCGACCGGATCGCCCGCCGCTTCGTCGATCTGTTCCATCGGTCGGCGTGGGAGCCGTATCAGCGCTCTGAGCGAACCCCCGCGGATAAGGCGGTACTCGCCGACCGGGTGGCCGAGACACGGATCCGCCCGGGGCAGGCGACCGCCGAGCTCGTGAACCGCTTTGTAGCAAAGTATCTCGAACAGGACAGCGAACTCACCGAGGCGCTGCCCAAGTCCTGACGCGCTTTCGGCTCGCATCGACGCGTGCAATTTCTTGCCTGGCTTGCGGCCGATCTTCCGGTTACGCACGTCCCTGGCCAGGCTTTTCCTTTTTCATCGTTCCCACAGTTGGTGATACTTAGCTCAACGTGCCGTTAAATAGCGTTACATTAGACAGCGGGAACAGCACCTCCCGTTGGTCCGTATCGACGTCGGCCGGCGGGCGAGACAATGATGAAGGAGACGTCGATGATCAACGTCAGCGAACTGCGCGGCGCACCCAGACCTACGGAATGTCCCGACCAGGCACGTAATGCCAAGGGACGCAATAAGATCCGAGCACTGTCATTGCTTGCGGCGATCGCGGCGGGAGTCGGCGGATTCGGCATCGGCGCCGAGGCGCCGTCGGCCAACGCCGATATCGGCGTGCGCTGCCTGTGGGCCGGCGAAGCCGTGCCGCAGGGCGTGGCCATCTCCGCGGGCGGCTGGACATACCGGTGCGAGTCCGATTTCTTCGGCTTCGCGCGCTGGTCCCGTGAGGGCTACGCCCGCGGTCGCAGCTCCGTGTACAACCCGGGTACCAATGGCAATCCGGCCGGCAAGTTCAGCCCGGGGGCGCAGCAGCCGGGCACCGACTACATGGACTACTGCGTCGGCAGTCAGCTGATCGAGGGTCGCGAAGACATGTACGAGGCCGTTGCGGACGGCCGCGGCGGGCTGTATTGGCGTGCGGCCGGACCGATTTCGGACTGGACCTTCGATATGGCCGCCAACCGGCCGGGACCGTCCTGGCGGTCGTCGAGCCTGTGCGTCGACGGCAGTTTGACCTGAGTCGCCAACCGCGAATCTTTCTACCGCTGATGCCCTTTCGGGCGGCCGCGCAATTTCGCGCACGCCGCCCGGGAGGGCATCGGTCTTTGTCAACGGTCGATTGGCCACTGGTGGAGTGCAATTGACTGCCGGTGTGAGTCTGCCTTTCGAGGGGTAGGCGGTACGACGCATCGGGTGCAGTGCACATACAAATACGACCGCCGCTCCGAAAGGAGCGGCGGTCGTATTCGTAATATGAAGAGCCGCAAGGGGAGTGGGTCAGCGGCTGCCCCCGGAGGGCACCCAGACCCAGCGGCCGCTGTCGCCGCCGCTCTCGTACGAGCCCCGGCTCGAGTTGTCGCCGGATGCGGCGTGATCCTGATCGGCGACGCGGCGGCTGCCGCCGGAGTTGCTGTTGCTGTATCCACCCCGGGCGCCGCCGCCATTGCTGTTGCTGTGGTTACCGGGCGCCGCGATGGTCGACTGAATCGCCATGGCGGCCGGTGTGATCACCAGTGCACCGGCGACCGCGCCGGCTATGACGACCTTCTTCGACTTGAGGTTCATGGTTACCGATATCTCCTTCGTCCCGCCGAGCCCGGACTTGGTCGGTAGTGGGTGTGCCGGGGATGCAGGTTGTCTGAGATCTATTGTGCCGCTATTTGACGGCACAATCAATAGTGAACCGTTGGGAAAATCTCGGTACTTTCGGTAAGTTTTCCCGCTTCCGCGGGCAGGGCTGGAGATTTCGCGCACGGTGCTTCGGACGCACCCGCGGTCAAGTGCGACAGGTGGATTCGGTCACGCACGGACAGTAGTGGGCCCGGTACCGGGATGCTTCTCAGGAGCGGGGACAGCCGCGTCAGGACAGGTGGACGACGCGCTGTTCCCATTCGCCGTCGAGGACGTCGGCCTGCCAGCGCTTGTTCCAGCCGAACGGCATGAGATGGACGCGGGCGCCGCGGGCCTCGAGGGATTCGGCGAGATTCGCCAGTACGTGCAAAGCCGTTGGGATATCGGATCGTTCACCGGGGGTTGCCAGATGGGAGAACCCGTTGATGACGATATGCGACGCGTCGGTTTTGGACGCGATGCGCCGCACGATCTTCGCGGCCGCCGTCGATGAGGGCGAATCGCCGCGCTCCACGCCGACCATGAGCAGCAGGCAGTCGGAGAAGGCATTGGGCACGCCGATCGCCGTCGATTCGAGATCGACGGCGGCCGGACTTGCGGTGGTGACGGTGTATTCGAAGGTGCGGCAACGACTACTGAAGATCTTCATGCTCGGTGTTCAGCGTCGCCCACGCTCAGGGGTGACGCAGACCTTCCTTACCCGTACGGCCGGCGCGGTCTGCGCCAGGAACTGTGAACGCGGACCGGGCCAGCGCGGCACCGGTTCGCACTGCCGATTGTCGTCGGCCGACATATGGATAACCTGTTGTGTCTCGGCGCCGTCGAGCGGGTCGACACGGCAACTCTTGTACCAGCCGAACGGCATCAGATGCACCTGCTCACCGCGTTTTTCGAGCCGTTCGGTGACCTCGGTCAGTACGTCGAGCGCCTCGGCGAATTCGGCGAGCACATCGAATCCTGCTGGAGTGCTGGCTCTTTCGTCGGGGCCGGGCAGGCATGCGAAGCCCTCGACGACGATCGGTCCGGCGTCGGATTCGGTGACGATGTGCCGGACCAGCTGCACGACGGTGCCCGCAAGTGCCCGGTCGCCGCGATCGACCCCGATCGTCAGCAGCAGACAGTCGTGGAAGGATCTGCGTGCTCCGATCAGCGACGGTTCGATATCAATGGCGCACGGGCTCGCTGTCGTCACGGTGTATTCGACCGTGCGGCAACGACTACTGACGATGCGCATCGGCTTACCTCTGGTCCTTTCATCCGGCCGCCTCGACGGCTCCTGCGGCATCGAGGTCGAGTACGGCGGTGGCGGTTCGCTCGATGATGCCGAGGCAGACCTCATCGGGCTGATACTTGGGCTGAATGGCGCTGTGGCCGATGGTCGAGAGCCAAATGAAATACGGATACAGCGCCTGCTGGCGGTAAGCCAGCCAGGCGGTGTCGAAGTCGGGGGCCGGTGCTCCGCAAGCCGCCAGTCGTTCCAGGTACCCGGTTAACAGCTCGTGTTCCCAGGCGCGCCGGTCGGCCACATCCAGACCGGAGGCGACCACATATGCGAAGTCGTAGGCCCAGCTGCCGCGCAGCACAACCTGCCAATCGGTGAAACCCATCCGACCCGCGGCGGTGACATAGGTATTGCCGATGTGACTGTCGCCGTGCAGGAAGGTCTGCGGTCCGGTGCTGGCGATCTCTAGCGAACGTTCCAGGGCGCGATACAGCCGATCATGTTGCGCCGGTAGTACGTCGGGAATTACCGAGGCCGCGCGACGGGCCCCGATCTGCGCCCGCTTGTTCATGCCGATCAACCGGTCGAGATTGGCGAAATGGCCCCGTGGCGCCTTGAGCCAACTGTGTAGTCGCAGACCTTCGTCATCCCAGTAGCGGGCATGCCAGGTCGCCATCGTGCGCAGCAGATCCTCGATCTGTGCGCGTCCGATCGGGGTGCCCGGCGTGCAGAAGCTGGCGCCCTTGGTGGTGACGAGGTCCTCGAGCAGTGAGATCGAGCGCCCCGAGTGGCTGTCGACCGCACTGTGATAGCCGCGCGGTGCCTCGATGTCGAGGTTGGGCCGCAGATGTTTGAAGAATCCGGGTTCGCCGTGCAGGATGTCGGCCAGGTCGAGGCTGAGCCGTTGTTTGAAACCTGCGGTCGTCTTTGCGAATAGGTTTTCCGGTAGACCCGCGACCTGGCCGATCTCGTTGTAGCCAACGGTGAGTTTCCACCGTGTCGAGGTACCGCTGCTCCCATCGCCCATATCGAACGCCTCGACGACGGCACCCGGATGGTTGTAGCACAGCACGGCGGTTAACCAATCGGTGGTCAATTCTCGACCGGTCACCGGCACATCGGCCGCGCGCAGGGCCTGTGGACGGGTGACCGCTTCCCGCGCGATATGACCACCGATGCGAGTGATTCCGCGCACCACAGCTAGTGCGGGGTGCCGGGTAGGTGCCTCGGACTGCAACGGTTCTCCTCTGCTCGGCAGCCGAAGATCTGCTGTTCCCGGCCGGTTCGCCGGTCGCTAGCTGCCGTAGACGGACCCTATGGCAGCTGGGAAGCGGGAACATCCGTCATAGCGGGGAGGAATATCCGCATCGGGTGGTGAGATATTGCGCTGGCCTGGGGGTCTGCCTGCTGCACAGGTCTATGCGGGAGCATAGGATTCGGTGCATGCAGGGTCCCCTTACTTCTGTGTTCGTTGGTCGCGATGTCGAGGTCGAACGTGTGGTCTCGTCAGGTCGACGCGCCGCCGAGGGGGAGGGGACGGTGGTGCTGGTCGAGGGTGAGCCGGGTATCGGCAAGACCGCGCTACTGGATGCGGCTGTTGCTCGATACGCGGCCGATGGTCTGATCGTGCGTCGGGGCGCGGCACAGGAGTTGCAGCGGCAGGTGCCGTTCGCGGCGGTGTGTTCGTGGCTGGACAGTGATCGGGGATCGGATCCGGTGCGTGCGCTGCTGCGCAGTGGGGATCGGGCCGGTGACGGGGCGGCGACGCACGAGTTCGCGATTACCGAGGCGATCCTCGATCTTGTCGATGGCTGGTGTGCTCGCGGTCCGGTCGCGTTGATTATCGACGATGTGCATTGGGCGGACCGGCAGAGCCTGGCGGTACTGCACGCGCTGTGCGGTGTTATGGATGATCTGCCGTTGTTGCTGATGCTGGCGGCGCGTCCACTGCCGCGCGACACCGGGTTCGTCGCGTTGATGGCCGCACTCGCCGAGCATGGTGCGTTGATGCTGCGGCTCGGCGCGCTGTCCGAGCCGGCGGCGACGGAGCTGGTTGGTCATATGGTCGGTGCGGTTCCGGGGCCGGGCTTGATGCGGCAGGTGGTCGGTGCGGGCGGAAATCCGCTCTACATCACGGAATTGGTGGCCTCGCTGTTGCGTGACGAGGCGATCACGGTGGTCGCCGATACCGCCGATCCGATCGAGTCCGCCGATGATGAACGTCCCTCAGCATCCCTGGCGGGAGCCATTACGCAGCGGCTGAAGTTCCTGTCCCGGTCGGCGCGGCAGGTGCTTCCGATGGCCGCGGCACTGGGGCCGACGGTGTACGTGGCCGAACTTGCTGCGGTGCTGGGCAGTCCGATTCTGGAAATTTGGAATGTGGTCACCGAGGCGACCGACGGTGGACTGCTCACCCGCGCCGACTCCGAACTGATCTTCCGCCACGACCTGATCCGTCAGGTGCTCGCCGATCAGCTGCCCGATTCGCTGCGCGCGGGATTGCTGCGCCGGGCCGGTCAGATCCTGCTGGCCACCGACGCGCCGATCGAGCGGATCGCCTACTACCTGTTGGCGGGGGAGAACGAGCTCGACACCCCGACACTGGAGTGGCTGGCCGCGGTGGCCGAGAAGTTGATCGTGCGCGCGCCCGAGATCGCGGTGCAGTTGTTGCGGCGCGCGGCCGATACCGCGGACCTCGGCAGGCGTCCGGTACTGCTGCGACTGCACATCCAGGCGCTGCTGTGGAACGGTCGCGCGGCCGAGGCAGAAGCCCTCGTGCGCACCGCGCTGCTGAGCCAGCCGGAGGACGATATCGAACTGCGCTGGTTGCTGATGCAGGCCTGCCACGCGCGCGGCGATCTACGCGAAGTGGTTGCGATCGCCGAGAAGGCACTGGCCACCCCGAATCTCGCGGCTGCGGACGCGGGCCGGTTCTACGGGATGAGCGGGTTGAACAATGTCTTCCTCGGCCGGTTCGACGCCGCTGAGGCGGCGGGTGCGCGGGCGCTGGCGATCGGGGATGCCACCGAGAATCCGCTCGTGACCGGATACGGACTGTTGACCGTTGGGGCTGTGCGCCACACCCAGGGCTATCAAGACGAGGCGCTGGAACTGAGCAGCCGCATCCTGGCCGTTTTCGACAGCGGATTCGGCTCCGACCAGTTCGATCCCTACATTCTCAACGCCCACTGCTTGATCGAGCTCGATCGGCTCGCCGACGCGGAAGCGGTGCTACGCAAGGCAATCGGACACAGTCGCCGGATCCACGGTGTCTATCTGGGGGCTAATGTGGTCGCCAAGGCGCGGCTCTACCTATTGGATGGACGCTGGGACGATGCGCTCATCGAGTGCACTTCGGGCCAATCGGCGCCCGACGCCCTCGGCTACACCGCGATCCTGCAGAGCCTGTCCGCGCTGATCGGCATCCACCGCGGCACCTTCCTGCCGGATCCGGACACCATTGCCGCACCCGACGACCAACTGGGCAGCAGTAGTTACGGCCAGTTCTATCCGTGGATCAACGCCCTCATGCTCGAGACCCGCGGTGACCCGCGCAGCGCACTGGAGCTCCTCGTCGACGCGTATCAGCGGCTCGCGGGCGGTCTGAGCTCGGCCACGCTGTACTACATCTTCCCGGATATCGCCCGCCTGGCCGCCGATGTCGGTGACGAGAAGGCGGCGCGTTCGATGGTTGCGGCGTCGGCTGAGTTGGCACGGCGTCAACCCACGGCTTCCCGAACCGGTACCGCGCTGCTCTGCCGCGGTATCGCCGAACGCGACCCCGCGACCGTGCGCAGCGCCGCCGCCGACTTCCGGAAGGCAGGGCGACCGTTCTACGAGGCGCAGGCGTATGAGAACGCCGCCTTACTCTTCGCGGCGGATGGGCTTGCCTCCAATGCGCGCGGCGCTCTGGATGCCGCGGTCGAGCTCTACAACGGACTCGGTGCTTCCTGGGATACCGCTCGCGCGGTTGCGCGCATGCGCCCGTACGGAATTCGCCGTGGCGTCCGCGGACCCCGCAACCGCCCCAAGTCTGGACGGGCCGCCTTGACCGACACCGAACGCAAGGTTGCCGCCTTGGTAGCCGAGGGTTCTTCGAACTCCGATATCGCCGCGCAGATGTTCCTGTCGCGCAGGACAATTCAGTCGCATGTGTCCAATATCCTGGCGAAGCTCGGCATCGGATCGCGCCGCGAAATCGCGGTGGCCCTGTCAGGGCAGTAACGCCGACACCTGGAGCCGCACTCAGCTCGCTCCCGCGCACTAGATCGCGTGCCGCGCACTAGATCGCGTGCCGCGCACTAGATCGCGTGCCGCGCACTAGATCGCGTGCCGCGCACTAGATCGCGTGCCGCGCACGCTTATTCATGCGCGCTGCGAGCAAAGGCATGCGGCGCGCAAACTGCCTGCGAGGCATTAGATCCGTTTGATCGTGGCGAGCCAGGCAGGTGCGCCGTCGTCGTGATATCTCGTCTCGATCCGGTCCGGTTCGAGGGCCGTGATATTCCATCCACTGCCGGAATCGAATGCCGTCTCGAGGTCTTCCCGGCTGACGGGGTGCGGGCCGGTATCGGGACCCTCGTCACTGAAGCACAACACATACAGCGTGCCACCGTGCTCGGTCACCGCGGCCAGACTCGCCACATATCCCCGCCGCTCGTCACCGTCGAAGGTGTGGAACAGTCCGCAATCCAGCACCGTCTCGAACTTGCGCCCCAACCGCTCCAGTTGCAACGCGTCGGCCGCGACGAACTCGACGTCCAGCCCGCGCTCGACGGCCTGCGCCCGTGCCGTCGCCAATGCCGTCTCGGCCACATCGACGCCGAGTACCGAAAACCCCAGCGCCGCAACGTACAGCGCATTCTCCCCACTCCCACACCCCGCGTCGAGCACCGCCCCCGCGAACCCGCCGCCGGCCCCCAACCGCACTATTGCCTGCAGCGGCCCGCCCACATCCCATGGCGCGGGCCCATCCTGATAGGACGCATCCCAAGGCACCCCCGTCATCCGCTCATGACTCGTCGGACGCCGCCCCCCGAAAGAATCCTCCATACCCAAGATCCTCCCACCCGATGTACTTACGCTCTCTACCTGCCGTCAGTCCTCGCACGTCGACAACGGCGCTCACCGCCGTGCTTGCCTTCGCACCTTCTATTGTGGTGCATCGAAGCCGAACTCGCCCAACGCTTCCGCCTGCCCACCGCGCAGCTGCACCAGGCATCGCGCAATGCGGGCGTCACGTGCGAGAGTCGGTTCTGCGCTTGGCGAACCCCTCCCGTGGAAGGGGTCCGCGTCGATGGCCGGTGCTTGTCAGTTGGGCAGGAAGCAGCGGTCGTTCGGGAGGAACTGGACGGTTCCGGCTGGCACAGTGACTTTGGCGCAGGCCAGCGTTGGGTACGAGCTGGGCGTATCGGAGCCGGCGGGGAAGTCGGCGCAATAGCTGATGGCGAGATGGTCGCCGGCGGTCACTGTTCGGTTGAGCGTGAAGTCAGCCGGGGCCGGCTCGCGCGTGGACAGTGAATTCTGCTGTGGGTCCCCGTCGATCATCAGAGTGCATTGCACGGTGCCACCGGGGAGATCGGTGCTGATCTGGCGCAACGTCGCAGTGACCGTGTCGCCGGCGATGGTTAGAGTTGCGCTGCTAGGAGGAATGATGGCGGCCTCGGCCAGGGCTGGGGCCGCGATGGCGGCCGCTGTGGCCGATGATGCGATGACAATCCCTCGAATTGTGCTGCGTGTGGTCATGCGAGTTTGTGTCCTTTCGAACAGGGGCTGCAGATCGCCGCCCGGGTGTCGTTGATGGCCGCGCGGACAGCTCGGATTTATCCGATAATTCCCAGAACTGCTGATTTTCCATGCGCTTTAGAGGACAACCTGGTCCGCATCGAATACAGGTACGACGCTGTGGCCGTCAGCGTGCGCGGTCGTAGACCAGGGCGATCTCGCCGAGCTCGCCGGTTTCCTGCTGTGCGAGAGTCCATTTCGATGCAGGCAGGCCGTCGTCGAACAATCGCGGTCCGCCTCCGGCGATCTCGGGGCAGATGATGAGATAGAGCCGGTCGAGCAGGTCCGCGGCGAGGAGCGGTTTGATAATGCTTGCGCTGCTATTGACGAGTATGTCGCCTTCGCCGGTGGATTTCAGTTCGGTGACGATGTCCGTGGCGGTGGCGTTCACGATGCGGGTGCGTTCCCACGGCACTTCGGTCAGGGTGGTCGAGAAAACCACCTTTTGGGTATCGACCAGCCATTTCGCGTATCCGCGATCACGTGGATCAGCGTTCTCGTCTTGCGCGACCGACGGCCAGAAGCCAAGGAAGCCTTCAGCATTGAGTCGGCCGAGTAAGGCTGTTGTGGCGTTCTCCCAAATGCGGTCCATGTGGTTTCGCGCGACTTCGGTGGTCGCATAGGGGACGATCGCGCCCATATCGGCTGGCCCGCCGGGGCCTCGGTATCGCCCGTCGAGGGTGAGGCTGATGTTCGCGGTCACCTTGCGTTTGCTTGGATTGGTCATGGATCTTCTTCCTAATCGTTACGGTCCGAAGATCATCTCGTCATAGGTAGCTGCGGCGCATCGGTAACCCTTTGCGGAAATTTCGATGATTACATCCAGCTACCCGAGTAACCGATGTCATCGACCAGATGTCGGCCACGCCTTGGTCGATGCGGTTCCGGAAGACTGGTGCCGAATCGATCTGCGGTGCAGCCGTTCGACTACTGCTGAGGAGAGCAAATGGTGTGCTCGCCTCGTATTGGCGGCACCGCCGGACGGGAAGCGTGATTTTTGCGACATACGTACTCGGTGATCCTTGTGCTGATCAGCACAAGGTCGATCGGCAGGCAGGTGCCCCGGTGGTGCGTCGCGCAGGAGGGAGAGGACGGATAATCCCCGGAGTCAGCAGCCTTCTTCGTGAAACTACCGATGTTCGTCACCTACCTAGTCAGCGATAGTGGGTGGAGCCAACTCAGTGAGGGGAAATCACTGCCTGCCACTTCCGGTAGCGGGCAGTAGTTCTGTCGACAGCAGCCGCGACAGAATCCCTATGAATCGGTACGACCTAGTGAAATGTGCGCAACATATGCATCAGCAATCAGAATCGAGTCGGGCCGTGGCAGTGGCCCTGGCCCTGGCAATGCCTGGAAGCGTCCGCGCGGCGTTGTGGATCATCAATATCTTTGCCGTTATCGGGGTGGCGGGGACCGTTGGCCTTGTCGCCTTCGTAGATGCTGAGATTGCAGGCGTCAACACGACGGGCTACTTCTTCTTCTGGGTCTTGGCCATCGTCGCTTCCTTTTTCCGGCGCGGTGGCAATGGTGTTCGTGTCACTGCAATTATTCTGGCGTTCCTGCAAGCGTTGGTGGCACTGGGATCCATGGGGGAAAATTCCAATGCCACTGTCGACGACAGCCCTGGCTGGCATATCGTGCATTATTCACCGGGGCCTTTCGGATTGTTGGCCGCGCTTGCCATCATTGTTCTACTGTGCCAGGGCTCGGCAGGTCGATGGTTCAAAGGGCCGCGCCCGGCCGAGCGTTAATATTACCGATAGCGCATGCTCACGATCGGCGCAATATGAAGGGCCTGTCAGAGCCCCTCTATATGGCATTATTTCCGAATCCGGAACTTTGCCCGAGGATTTTGTTCGGACGATGGGTGCTGCCCTTGCTCGCCACTCACCCGCCGACGCCCCACGGCTACCGAATTCGCGCGCACGCTCGACATCCAGAAATAGACCAAGCACATTCTGACGGCCAAGGAAAGGGGTGGCAGCTCGTATGGTGACCAGTCCGATTCCGCACCACCAATCGCCGGTCGATCCCGATGATCGGCGGGTTGCGTTGTTCAGTGCGGAATTCGCGGCGAATCCGCATCGTTTCTACCGGGAGATGCGTCGACGCTA
>NZ_JBIAFV010000021.1:0-120462 GCF_042869435.1 Nocardia sp. NPDC006982
TTTTCCGGCATTGTGTACCGGTAGACAGCGAAAGGTGCTCTAACGAGTGGCCGGGAGGGTTTCACCTCCCGGCCACCGTATGTGGCAGTGTCCCGTCACACATGGTGGCCATCATCGAGCGTTCACGGTGCCGGGTTCCCGATCGCCCAGTCGGAGAAAGAATTTCGGGTAGGACCTCGAACGCACTCGCACCGACAAGTCCAGGTCGCCGCAGTCACCATGATCGTCATTCGACCTGGTTGGCCATCACAAACGAGAACTCCGGCGTGCTGCCGAAATGATCTGGGTACCGCTGATTGCCGAGACGTATCGCGGGGCTGGGCTGTTGAAAGTGCAACGGATGCAACCGGACTGGACGCGAGGTCGGCCAGCGACAGTGTCGGCAATTCCGGCCCACGGCTGCGATGCCTGGGACCGGGAGGGATCCGGCTACTGTCCGAACACGACGGCATTGGCCGCTGCGGTCGCGGCGATGCCGGTGAATGCGCGGCGGGTGCTCGCAGAACCGTGTTGCTGATGCAGGAGAATCGCTCGTTCGATCATTATTTCGGCACGATGGCCGGTGTGCGCGGTTTCGGTGATCCGGACGCGTTGGTTTTTTTCCCGACGGTTCACCGGTGTTCCGGCAACCCCGACGAGCAGAACCCAGACGGCTACACGTTGCCGTTTCATCTGGACACCTACCGCAACAGCGTGCAGAAGATTCCGTCCACCTCGCACGCTTGGTCGGTGCAACCGGCAACCCCGACACGTACTCCCGCCCATGAGCCCGAGGCTCAACCGGGACCCGATACGCGATATCAACGAATCTGATTCGACCACAATCCATTTCAACAACGGGGCACTATCGCGAGACACGAAGACCTCCGATAGGTGAATGCGTGCCCAGACAGCTCGCACTTCACTCGGAGGTCTTCGTCACGTCAGCTCGCTACGCCGTCACCAACGTCCGTGGGCAGTAGAGCTAGCCGCTGGAACCGGTGGGCAGGCAGATCGAACCCAAGCATCCGCTGGACCGTGGTCCCACCGCGATACCGGCAGGGTTGCTCAAACCGCTGGCGACGACAGTGGGCGTGCCGCCGGTCGTCGGCAGCGAGACCACCTCGCCGGTACTTACCGTGATGTACAGCGTGGTGTCCGTCACCGCGATATCTTGGCCGAGGTTCAGGGTGGTCAGGGTGGTGGGTATTCCGCCGGTCATCGGCACCGAAACCACAGGTCCGGCGCTTTCGGTGACAAAGAGGGTGTTGCCGGACACGGCGACTGCGGAGGGGTTGGGCAGGGAGACCACGGTCGTGGGCGTGCCACCGGTCACCGGCAACGACACCACAGCCCCAGCGGCGGTGTTTTCGGCGATGAAGAGGGTGTTGCCGGACACGGCGATACCCTGTGGATTCGGCAAGCCGGTAGCCAGAATGGTCGGCGTGCCGCCGGTCACCGGCAACGAAACCACGTTACCGATGCTCTCGGTGACGTAGAGGGTGTTGCCGGACACGGCAATATCGAATGGGCTGACGCCGGGCAGCGTGGCAATGGTGGTGGGGGTGCCGCCGGAGGTCGGCACCGAAACGATCGTGTCGTTGCCTGGCACGGCGATATAGAGGGTATTGCCGGAGAGCGCCACCCCATAGGGATGGTCCAGGCCCTGGGTCAGAGTGGTGGGCGTGCCGCCGGTCACCGGCAGCGAAACCGCCGTGCCGTTGCCATTCTGCGCGATGAAAAGCATATTCGTTGCGGGCGCCGCGGCGGCGGGGCCGCTGGCGGTAACCGCGATCGCTGTGATGAGCACCAACGGAGTCGTCGCAGCCGCAGCCAACATCCTGCTCGCTGACCTCACTGCGGCAGCGAGACGTCGCCCACCCAGGGCTTGACGGAAATGCAGGTTCAACTCTATCTACCTCAGTTCTGTTGTCCTGGAAACGGTTCAGAGGCGCAGCTGTCACTCTGGTGCTCCGACACGCTGAGTCATCGACTACGGAACGGGTCACACAGCGACCCAATGTTGGGGACAGCGAGAAACTCTCACCCGTCGGGGTGGGCAATGCGCGCACGTTTCGGCACGGGGGCAAAGCCCCGCACCGCTGGGAGTGACCGATCAACAATCGTTGCCCGTTACAGCAGGCAAGCTTGCGCGCCACAGTCGAGCAGATCTCGCGGAAGATCCGCCTACAGTGCCGCGCCAGCATATCTATGTCATCAACGAAGTCAACGTAGAACGATCCCCTGCGTGTCAGGGCATCTCAGGAGCTTTGATGTCAAGGGAGTCAGGCCGCGAGGTGTTGGTAGCGGTTGACCAGGGACGCTGTGTGGCTGTAGAGGGTCTTGGTTTTCAGGCAGCCGTGCAGGATTCCGACAAGCCGGTTGCCGAGCTGGCGTAGAGCGGCGTTATGGCCGATCCCGCGCGGCGCTGTCGGGTTTGGGATCGTGGTCGTTTGGTATTCCCGCGCACGGCATCACGTAGACCCATCCGCCGCATCAGTCGTTCAATCGTGCAGCGGGCCACCGCAATTCCCTCTCTGTTCAGTTGCAGCCACACTTTCCGTGCCCTGTAGACACCGAATTTGTCCGCATGCACCCGCCGGATTTCGGCCTCGAGTCTTTCGTCTCGACGACTAATCCATATCCGAGCCAAACGGCATGATGTAAGACTGGATCGCTCGCAGAACGACGGTGATCGAACGCAGGTCGGCGCGGGACTCCGCGCCGACCCGGCGCAGATCCGGACCGCGAGTGTCGGCAAATCTTGACGCAAATCCCGGGTCGACTGTCGCGCCCGGCGGCGCGGGAGCCGCTGACGCAACTACCCGTGCTATTGGTCGTACCGGGCGAGACCCAACAGAACAAGAGACACCACCCGTCACTACAGCTGGTAATCCGCTTCGATAACCAGCCGCCCACCCGAAACCCGCAGGTCGTCCCCGTTCCCATGTTCGACACGCCCTGCCCGGGGCGCGAACCTACGACAGGACCAACTGCAAGGGGTCGACCCCCATCCGATGGCAAAACTGCACTCTTGTCCGTGCGCTCATGTCCGGCATGGTTGCTGGCCAGCCGTCGCGGCTTGCCATCAAACCCGCCATTTAATGGCCGACGTCAACCAACGACACCAGCGCACGCCAACGCCAGTAATCGATATCACAGCCAGCACTGGGCCGAATTGCAATGTATCCGCAGCTCAGAGGCTCACGGAACCAACGACACCCAACGCTGCCAACTCTTGACAACGACACCCATCGCACGCTGGTTCGATGCGAGTACATGGAGTTACCCATGTGCTTGCGAAATCAGTTGTCACGTAGGCGAACTTCACCAGCGTTCGGCCAAGGCGAGGGTGCGTTCGGCCGCGGTGACCATCGGCCGCAGCTGTGCGGTGAACCGCTGCGCGGTGACCGGCACGATATCGACATCGGCCCCGGTGCGCACCGAGTATCTGCCGTCGCCGACCACGTCGATCCAGCACAGCACGCCGAACGGATGCAGCTCGCCGTCGGCTCGGCGCACCGACACCACGATCTGGCCGATGCCGTCGCGAGATTGCCTGAGCAGCTTGCGGATCCGGGTCGGCGTGGTGGGTCCGGCCACCGGCACGGTCACCAGATCCCGGCTGTCCTCGGTGACTCGGGCCAGCGGTGCGGTCAGTTGCGGTGTGGCGCCTGGCGAATTCTCCGGTAGCACCGAAGTAATCCGTGCGGAAAGGTTTTTCACGCGGTCGACGAACAGCCGGATATCGCCGCCGCGGTCGGTGGTCGCACCCGCACGTTGCGCCGCGACCACCGCGATATCTCCCGCGATCGCACCGAGTACACGCACCGGACGCGATTCGGCCGCGATGCCGGGCTGGGCGACTACGGGACCGGTCTGTTCGACCAAACCCGTCGCCTCGACCGTTCCGTTCGGCCCGCCATCGACCGCCGACGGCTCTGCCGTACCACGTTCACCGAAGACCTCGATGCGCACGGTGGGGCGTGCGAGCACCCGCAGTGCCCCCTCCAGATCGGCGTCGAGAGTCTCGTCGCACCAACGGTTCAGGGCGGGGAGTTGCGCGGCGCGCTCGGTGGTATCGCGAGCCGAGAGGCGGACGGCGAGCGGGTAGGGGATGCGGTCGCCATCGGTGCGGGCCCAGGCCATGGCGAACTGGTCCGGGGTCAGCGTCCAGTTCACTCCAGTTCGGTCCATTCGCCGACGACCGGGGGCGTCGTCGGATCCATATCGCCGATCAGCTCACCGCCGTCATCGGCCGGTTCCAAAAAGGTCAGATCGTCGTCGAAGAAGTGGTAGTCGTCGTCGTACTCGTCCTCTTCGCGGGCCTGGGCGCGGGCGGCGGCAGCGCTGGTGCTCATGCCGGAGCGCGGGCTGTCACCCGCGACCATGGCGCCGCCCATGAGTCCGCCGACCGCGCCCGCGCCGACGCCGTTGATGGCATCGCCACTCGCATCGCGTTTGCGCTCATCGCGTTTGCGTTCGTCGTCGGTGTTCGAGGTGCCGGGAACGGTCGGGGCGACCACCGAGGTGGACGCGGCGGTGGTCACCGGTGCGTTGGTACCTGGTCGCACCGGGCGATCCGGTGTGGTCGTCGGTGTGGTGGCTGCGGCGGGTGCGGTCGATGCGGGGGAATCTGCTATCGGCACAACGGGTTTGGCGGCGGCAGGTGCGGTGTCGGCGGCGGGGCTCACCGAAGTGACGGTGGTCGGCGCACCAGCCGGTTGAGTCGTCGCGGCCGGCTCGACGGTGGTGTGCGATGTGGTCGGCACCGGCGCGGTCGTCGAAACCGTTGGGGTGGTGAGGGTTTGCGTACCGGTGTCGAATACGGGCGTTGTGGCCACCTGCGCGGCTGATGTTGTGTCGGAAGACTGCGGCACGTCGGCGGTGACCGCATCCGGGAAGGCGGGCACACCGGAACCGGTCGAGACGAACACATTCGTGTAGATGCTGTCCATCGCCTGCACCACATCCTGACGGGTGCCATCGGCGGATTTCTGGGTGGCGGTGTTCTCGGTCGCCTTGGCCGGATCCAACAGTGCACCGGCCAGATCCGTTGTCTGGCTGGATGGTTCGACAACGGCCGCGCGCAGTGCCTCGGCGGCATCGCCCGCTTGGCCGAGCCGCTGACCGACCGCCGCCATGACATCCGCGAGTTGCTGTCCCTGCCGCTCGAATTCGCGTACCGCATCGGCGGCAGCATCCGCCGCGGCACCGCGCCAGCCATCGGCCATCGCGGCCCGAATCTCACTGTGCGCCTGCTCGACTGCGGTGGCGAGTCCGGTCGAACTGCCTTGCCACGCTTGCTGTCCGGCCGCGAGGACAACCGGATTCATCAGCTGGACACCGTCGTGAATTTCCCGATGCGACAGGTTGTCGAAGATTTCGACGGTCTGCGCGTAGTTGGGGTCCGTATAACTGGGGTCGGCATACCGAATGGGCGTCTTCTCACCGGAGTGCGGCATTTTACGCATGCGCGGCTCCCGCCACCTCGACCCGACCGACCGCGGCTGCCAGATCCGTATCGGCCCGGGTGTACGCCGCTCCGGCCGCGCGGAAGGTCTGCGCGAGCGCCCGCGCGGCGTCGGCGTATGCGCGCAATCGGGTGATCGCGCCGTCGGCCTTGTCCTCGAAGCCGCGCCGCAGCGCCGCACCGGAATCGAAGCCGCCGAAGCCGGGAAGTGAAGTGGCCCCGCCCAATACGGCGATCTGCGCATCGACCTCATCGGCGAGTTGTTCATAGCGCTTGGCGCACTGTTCGTGCGCACCCTCGGCGACCAGTACCCCATCGATCCAGAGCTGGCCATCGTCGATCGCTTGATTCAGAGTTGTCACGTCCGACATCTCGCCGCCCCCTTCCTCGTCGTGCTGCCCGCGCAGCCGTGATCAACTCACCGGTGCGCCAACCCCACGACGACACCCTGCATCCAGTCCGCGATGTCGGCAGCGACCCGCGCGTGCACCGGCTCGTGCAACAGGTCGTGCCCGGCGTCGGCGTACTCACGCAAACTTACCCAATCGTGGCGGCGAGTCCAGACCTTCATCGCATCGATCGGCGCCCGTCGGTCCTCGATGCCGTGCACCGCGAGGATGGGCAGGGTGCTCGGCAACGGCGTGCCGGGTGCACCGGGTGCGCCGCCACCGAGTGCTCGCTTCGGCACTCCGGACAGCACCAACCCGATCAGCTCGCTCGGCGGCAGGCTCGGCTGCAGCGGGTACTTGGCCTCGAGTCCGTGCAAGTCGTCGGCCGCACTCGTCTGATCCGGCACCGCCGCGCCGAGGATGCCCAGGGCGGTGACGGCCCCGAGTGAGTGGCCCATCAGGATCAGCGGCGTACCCGGTAGTTCCGCGCGGACCAGCTCGATCAGCTGCATCGCATCGGCCACCAGTTCCATCAGCGTGCCGGGATTATTCGGATCGCCCTCGCTCAACCCGTGCCCCGCGGTGTCCAGTGCCCACACCTCGATCCCGACGGATTTCGGGGTGCGGGCGAAGCGGTGGTAATGGCCGCTGTGCTGGCCCATTCCGGGCAAGAGCACTGCAGCTGCGGCCGGGTTGTCGACCGGCCACCGCCGGTAATGCATCCGGCCTCGCGCGCCGTCGAAGAATGACATCCGTAAATACTGGCAACTCGCTGAGACGCAGTCGAGTTCCTGACATAACTACTGGTGAGTTCATAACTGACAAAGTGGCTAGACTCCCGGCCGAGGGTCGGGCAAGAGAGTCGAGGTTCGCTTTGAGGAAGCCCTATCGTCGGAACGTGCGAGTGTGGGTCATCGCATTTGCGCTGAGTTGTGCCGGTGTGGATGTCTCGGTCGCCATGGCCGAGCCCCAGCCGCTCGGTGCGGTCGCCGCATGCGCGCAGGGCCAGGCGGCGACGGCCGTGCCCGCCGGTCTGCCGGTGCTCGACTGGTCGGAGAATGTGGGGTACGACGCGCAGGGCAACCTATGGGTATCGCGGCTGTACCGCAATGAGGTGCAGCGCTACGACAGCGCGGGGCGGTTGACCGCGACGGTGCCGGTCGAATTCCCGGGCGCGATTCGGCTCGGCCCGGACGGACTGCTCTATGTCGTCTTCGGCGATTCGCCGACGAGTGTGGTGCGTCCAGGTGGTGTGGTGCGCTTCGATCCCAACGATCCCAGGCCCTCCGTATTCGCCTCCGGATTCACCATGCCCAACGGTGCCGCCTTCGATACGCAGGGCAATCTGTACGTCGCCTCCAGTCTCGGCGTGATCCGGATCCGTCCGGACGGCGGCGTCGATGCGGACTGGACCGCGCGGGCGAAGTACACCGGCGCCAATGGGATTGTGGTGCGGGATAGTTCGATCTACCTCAGCATGAACGGCAATCCGCTCGGTCGGATCGTGCGCTTCCCGATCGAGGACCCGGACCGTGTCGCCGTGATCGCCGACTTGACGGTGTCACCCGGAATTCCGGATTTCGCAGACGACTTCGTCATCGATGACGCGGGTGTGCTCTACGTGACCACCTTGACCGGCCAGCTGGTTCGGGTCGATCCGAGCGCGAATACCGCATGCGCGGTGCTGACCGGCGAACCGATGACATCAGTGGTCGCCGTGCCCGGCCGCCCCGACGAACTCATCGCCGGCACCGAGAGCGGCGCGATCCTGAGGATTCGGCTGTCGCGCTGAGCGAATCGGTCAGTCCTCGATGAGATCGGCGGGTGCGGCCTGACGCCAGGAATCCAGCAGGATGTCGTAGAGTTCGTCGATATCTTCCACGGCGCGGAGCCGGGCCCGGACCCAGGACGAGGACGCCTCGTGCGGCGGAACCCAGAACTTGCCCGGTTCGGCGGCGATGAGTTCCGCGCGATCGTGTCTGGGGCAGCGGATGGCGACCGAGGTCTGATCGTCGGGGATGGTGACGAACATTTTGCCCGCCACATCGAAGGTGGGATGGTTCCAGCGTTCCTTTTCCACGGTTTTGGGAAAGGACAACGCGATGCGGCGCACGTCGTCGGCGTCGAGCACGGTTCAGCCTCCGGTTCGGAAATCGGACTCCTATCGTGCACATCGCTTCGTCGGCCATCAAGTGACGGCGTCGGTTATGCGGGACGCGATCGTGCGCAACCGTTCCACCAGGACGGGCGGCTCGTGGACTCGGAAGTCCGCGCCGAGTTCGATCAGGCGGTGTGCCAACCAGGCCGGGTCGTCGTCGCGGGTGGCCTCCAGTCGGCAGGAGTCGTCGTCGATGGGTGCGATATCGCCGGGGGAGTCGCCGAGACGGCCCGCGACCCGGCCGATCGGTGCCTGGATCGTCACGCGGACGCGGAAGGACGGCGTGCCCCAATCGGTTCGGCGACCCGCCACATAGGCGGCCGGATCCGCGGCGGGCAGCGCTCGCGGGCTGTAGCGGGCTCCGGTGGGTTGCGGTCGGTCGATGCGATCGACTCGGAAGATGCGCCAGTCGTCGCGGTCCACATCGTGGCCGACGAGGTACCAGCGACGCCGTGACGGCACCAGCCCGACCGGTTCGATATGGCGACGGGTTTCGGCATCGGATTCGCCCCGATACGCGAAACGTACCCGCTCCCTGTTGGTTACGGCCGCGGCCAGCGCGCTCAGCACCTCGGGATCGACCGCCGGGGCGTCGTCGGTGTGCGGCACCAGGGCGGTGCCGAGCACCCGCACCCTGCGGCGCAATTTGGCGGGCAACACCTGTTCCAGCTTGGCGAGCGCGCGGACCGAGGCCTCCTCGATACCGACGATGGCCGATCCGGCGGCGGCACGCAGTCCCACCGCGATGGCGACCGCCTCTTCGTCATCGACCAGGAGCGGCGGCATCGCGGTACCGGCGACGAGCCGGTAACCGCCCGTCGCGCCCATCGTCGCCTCGACCGGATAGCCGAGTTCGCGCAGCCGGTCGATATCGCGGCGCACGGTGCGGTCGGTGACGCCGAGTCGATCGGCGAGTTCGCTGCCCGGCCATTCCCGTGGTGTCTGCAACAGGGAGAGCAGGCGCAGCAGGCGGGCGGGGGTGTCGTTCATGATTTCAGGATTCCAGATAACTAGGACTTGGGTTGTCCTAGTTGGTTCCTAACGTAGTTTCCGTACCCGAGAGCTAGGAGTCACCCGATGAACGAGATCCACCCCTTCCGTATCGACATTCCGCAGGCCGATATCGACGATCTGATCGACCGGTTGGCCCGCACCCGCTGGTCGGCGCAACTGCCGGGCAAGGGCTGGGAGCGCGGTGTCCCGGTCGACTATCTGCAGGAGCTGGCCGAGTACTGGCGCACCGGATTCGACTGGCGGGCACAGGAGACGGCGTTGAACGAGTTCCCGCAGTTCGTCACCGAAATCGACGGCCTGGACGTGCATTTCCTGCATGTGCGTTCGCCCGAGCCCGATGCGCTGCCGCTGATCCTGACCCACGGCTGGCCGAATTCGTTCGTCGAATTCACCAAAACCATTGGTCTGCTGACCGATCCGCGCGCCCACGGACTCGATCCGGCGCAGGCGTTCCATGTGGTGGTCCCGTCGGTGCCCGGTTTCGCATTCTCCGAGGGGCCGAACGAGACCGGGATGACGGTGCGTCGGGTGGCGCAGATGTGGGTCGAGTTGATGGACCGGCTCGGCTACCAACGCTATGGCACCCAGGGCGGTGATCTCGGGGCCTACGTGGCACCTGAAATCGCCCTCATCGCACCGGATCGCGTGGTCGGTGTGCATATCGATGGCGGTATCGGCATGCCGACCGAGGCCGATGTGCCGACCATGACGCCGGAGGAACGCGCGGAATGGGATCAGATGCAGGGCTGGATGTCCGGCGGCGTGAACCACCACGTGCTATTGCGTGCCGCGCCACAGACTTTCGCGCACGCCTGGACCGATTCGCCGGTGGGCCTGCTCGCCTGGCTGATGCAGAAATTCAACGAGTTCACTCCGTTGGCCGAACTGGCCGAGGATGTCATGGACCGCGATCATCTGCTGACCAATATCAGCCTGTACTGGTTCACCCACACGGCGGGGACGTCGTCCTGGCCGATGTACAACGGACTCGGCGACGGCGGATTCGTCTGGCCTACCGGCCAGAAGGCGGTACCGACGGGCGTCTACGCGGGTGGTTCCGCACTCATGCTGCGACTCGCGGAGCGCGACAACACCATTGCGCACTGGCCCGAGGGCAATACCGGAAACCACTTCGTGCCGATGGAACTGCCGGATATGCACGTCGCCGATATCCGGGCGTTCTTCGGCAAGGTGGCTTGAGCGCTCAGTTGTTCTGGTGCGCGATTTCGTCCCGCGATACGGAGTCCGCATGGTTCGGGGTGGCCGGCGCCACGGGTTCCTGAGTCGAGGCTGCCGGTGCCGGTGCGGCGCCCTCGGGTGCCGGCGCCGGCGGCAGCACTGGACGATCCGGAACGTAGAACATTCCGACGGTCGGCGTCATCACGCAGTGCGCGAACGGGTAGTCGATCATGCCCCACATCGAGGCGATGATCGTGCCAGGAC
Source organism: Nocardia sp. NPDC006982 (assembly GCF_042869435.1). Classification (NCBI taxonomy): domain Bacteria; kingdom Bacillati; phylum Actinomycetota; class Actinomycetes; order Mycobacteriales; family Nocardiaceae; genus Nocardia; species Nocardia sp. NPDC006982. Next base: position 10,457 of record NZ_JBIAFV010000021.1, read on the forward strand.
CGCTGGTCACGGTCTTCGACAGCGTCGGCATGTTGTATTCGGTCCGGTCGTCGAGCGTGGTGAGGCCGCTCGCGCCGGTATTGACGTTCAGCCAGGCCACGACGAGCCCGGAGGACAGCGGTGCGCCCGAATGCGCGGGCGTCGCGCTGAACCGCAGGGTGCCGGGCAGCGGGTCCGCGGCGCCATTGGGGTTGGAGCCGTCGGTGGAGGCCGCCGCGATGATCGTGGTGACCGGGCCGACGCTGCCGCAGCCGAAGGTCGGCGCGGCATAGGCGAACGGGGTGAAGGCGGCCGAGACATTGCGCAGCTCGGCGATATCCACCAGCTTCGTGAACTGGCTGAGCGCGCCGACGCCCGCCTGCGCGGCCGGATCGGATCCGGCATCGGTGGTGAGCTGTTCGAGTCCGGTATCGACGGTGGATGGCTCGGCGACCGCCGTACCGGTGAGGGCGAGGACCGCACCGATGCCGAGAGAGGTCACTGCCGCGGCGGCGCGTGCGATGGATCTGCCGTTCACTCGTTCTCCTCGATACCGAACACCGGGATAGCCCCGCCCCACGAGCAGCAACGTACCAGTTCGTCGCTTACGCCGCCCAGGGACTCACAACCAACCGCACCGGCCGCTGAGGGCCGGCGCGCGACACATCCCCGATCTGCCCTTGTGACCCACTCGACAGTGCGAGATTACCGGGGGGTAGGTTTGACGCGGACGTACGAGACACACCGGGAGATGTGTATGAAACTAAGTCTGACGCCCGACGAGGTGGGCTTCCGCGACGAGCTGCGGAACTTCTACCGGACCGAGATCCCCGCAGACATCCGTGACCGCGTCAAATACGGCCACGAGCTGTCCCGCGAGGACATCGTCACTTCGCACAAAATCCTCAACGACCACGGTCTGGCCGTGCCGAACTGGCCGGTCGCGTGGGGCGGCAAGGACTGGACGCCGATTCAGCGCCACATCTGGCAGGACGAAATGCAGCTGGCATCGGTGCCCGAGCCGCTGACGTTCAATGCCCAGATGGTCGGCCCGGTGATCGCGCAATTCGGCTCGCAGGAGATCAAGGAGCGCTTCCTGCCGCCGACGGCCGCGCTGGATATCTGGTGGTGCCAGGGCTTCTCCGAGCCCGACGCCGGATCCGACCTGGCCTCGCTGCGCACCACCGCGGTGCGCGACGGTGACTCCTACATCGTCAACGGCCAGAAGATCTGGACCACGCTCGGCCAGTACGCGGACTGGATCTTCTGCCTGGTCCGCACCGATCCGAATGCGCCGAAGAAGCAGGCGGGCATCTCCTTCCTGCTGTTCGATGTGAAGTCTCCCGGCGTCACCATCCGCCCGATCAAGTTGATCGACGGTGGCTACGAGGTCAACGAGGTCTTCTTCGAGAATGTGCGGGTGCCCGCCGATCAGCTGGTCGGCGAGGAGAACCAGGGCTGGAGCTACGCGAAATTCCTGCTCGGCAACGAGCGCACCGGCATCACCGGTGTCGGTCGTACCAAGGTCAAGCTCGGTGTCGCGAAGGATTACGCGCGCCAGACCAAGTCGGGTTCGGGCACCCTGCTCGAGGATCCGGTCTTCGCCGCGCGAATCGCCGAACTGGAGAACGAACTGCTCGCACTGGAACTGACCCAGCTGCGCGTGGTCTCGAACTCCTCGGACGGTAAGCCGAATCCGGCCTCGTCGGTGCTCAAGCTGCGCGGTTCCGAACTGCAGCAGGCCACGACCGAGCTGCTGCTCGATATCGCGGGCCAGGACGCACTCCCGGTCGACGCCGCCGATATCGCCTCGCCCGGTTGGGCGCAGCGCAGCGGCCCCGGCTATCTGAACTACCGCAAGACCACCATCTACGGAGGCTCCAGCGAGGTGCAGCGCACCATCATCGCCTCCACGATCCTCGGATTGTGAGGCGCCGCCATGGATTTCGAACTCACCGATGAACAGGTCATGCTGCGCGACACGGTTCGCGACCTGCTCGCCCGCAACTACGATCCCGAGACCCGCCTGAAGGTCACCGACACCGAACTCGGCTGGAGCCGCGATGTCTGGAACCAGCTGGCCGAACTCGGCGTGCTCGGCCTGAGCTTCACCGAGGAGGACGGCGGCGTCGGCGCCGGTCCGGTGGAGACCATGGTCGTACTCGAGGAGATCGGGCGCAGGCTCGCACCCGAACCGCTGCTGGATGCGGTGCTGGTGCCGGGCGGTCTGGTCGCGCGGGTCGGCAGTGCCGAACAGCGGCAGCGGATTCTGCCCGAGGTGACCGGCGGCACCAAACTGCTGGCGTTCGCGCATGCCGAGCCCGGTGTGCGCTGGCCGTCCACCGAACTCGCGACCACCGCTGTGCAGCAGGGGGATTCGTGGGTGCTGACGGGCCTGAAGAATCCGGTTCCGCACGGTGACAGCGCCGATGAGCTGGTGGTCAGCGCGGTGCTGCCGACCGGCGGCATCGGACTGTTCCTGGTCGATGCGGCCGGAGTGCAGCGCAAGGCGTACCGGACGCTCGACGGTCAGCGCGGCGCGCAGATCGAATTCGACAAGGTCCCAGGCGAATTGCTCGGTGACAATATCGACGCCGCCGAGGCGGTGCAGATCACGATCGGGCACGCCCAGGCCGCGCTGTGCGCGGAGTCCATCGGTGCGATGGAAGAGGCGCTGCGGCTGACGACGGATTATCTGAAGACGCGCAAGCAGTTCGGCGTCACGCTGTCGAAGTTCCAGACGCTGACCCAGCGGGCAGCGAATATGTACGTCTCGCTGGAACTGGCGCGCAGCATGAGCCTCTACGTGAATGCGTCGCTGGCCGATAGTGCCGACGCTGAGTCCGATGGCCACTCCGCAAGCTCCGTGGACGCGGTCGTCGCGTCGCGGGCGCGGCTGCAGGTCGGCCGGTCGGCTCGGCATATCGGCCAGGAGGCGATCCAGATGCACGGCGGCATCGGCGTCACCGCGGAGTACCCGGTGAGCCATTACGTCGCTCGGCTCACCGCGATCGAGCGCACGCTCGGCGGCGGGCTGGAGCATCTGCGGGTGCTCAGTGCGCAGGTCGGTGATTACGACCTGCCGCAGCTGTAGGGTCCGGTAGTTCCGAACGGCGGCGCGTACGAGGTACGCGCCGCCGTTTTGCTATTCGTCGTCGCTGAGGCCCGGCGAGGTGGCCGTCGGCACGCGGCGCGTCGTCGGCGGCTCTTCGATGGTCGGGTCGACGGCAGGACGCGACTGGGTGGTCGGCGGCAGCTCGATCTCGGTGGTGAAAGCGGGCGGCGGCACAGCGTACGACGGGGAGGTCTCTGTCCCTCGGGTCGTGGATTCCGGCCGGGCCGACGGTGGAACGGTGAAATCGACCGACTTGCGCGGCGGTCCCGGGCGCGCGACCTGCCAGCTCGGCGACGGCGGGATGAATACCTTCGGCGCCGCCGAGGTGCTGGTGCCGTAGCGCACTGCCGGGACGGCGTCGTCATTGGCGGATTTGATCGGCGGGGGTGCGACGTAGGTGTCGTGCTTGCCGATTCCGCAGGCGCCGATGAGAACGAGTCCGAGAGAGACTGCGCCCGCGGCGATTACCGGACCGGCGATCTTGGCCCTGCTGCTCTCCATCGGTAACACTCCTCGTCCGTTCGAGTGGAGCTCACAATAATCGAGGCCGGTCGACCCGGCCAGACGAGCACACGCTGGGCACGCGCGGTGCCAGCATGAATTAAACAGTGGTGACTCAGATATCGAATTGGTCTCTTCGGCGTGTCGCGGGCACGTGTCGTGGTCGAACCACGTCTCCGGGCCGTAGCGTGTGTGATCAAAGTTACGCGTGAGACGCCAGTACCTAGATGAGAGACGCGCGGTGGAAATCGTGCGACGGCAACACTCTGATCGGCGTCATCGAGGAGTTGATGATGGGAGCTTACTCGACAACTCCGTTGCGAGCCTCCGCCACGGCCGACGAATCGGCCGCCCCGGAAACTTCGCAGCAAGTCGTGTCGAACCCGCCGGTGCCCACCCTGTCCACGATTTTGTCGCGGATAACGGCCTGGCTGATTTTCATCGGCGGCATCGTCGGAGCCGTGCTCGGCATCGCCGGACTGCACGTCGAAATCACTGTCGCCGGACTGATTCTGGCGTGCACAGCTGGTCTGGTGCTGCTGAAGCTACGCGCGGATCGAACCAGCTGAACCGTGCCGCGGCGACGCGGAAAATTGCGAGCGCGCAGGGCTTTCGCGCTCTAGCGTAATCCGGTATGAGGATCGAGATCACCGCCGATGCCGCACGGTTCCGGTCGCTGACCGAGCCGTTTCTGCGACGTGATCCGCTGCGGCACACGGTGATCACCACCGGGATCGCCAACCACCTGACCGGCATGCAGGTCGATGCCGACTGCTCGCGGTTCCTGTCCGTCCACGACGACGACGCGACGGTGATCGGCGTTGCCATGCGCGTGGCCGGACGCGGCGTGTATCTCGGTGAGCTGCCCGCGGGAAGTGTTGTGCCCGTTGCCGATGCGATGGCCGAGGTCGCTGCGGATGCGGGCGGGGTCGAGGGCGCGACCGACGATGCGACCGAATTTGCCGAGCGCTGGGGCAAACGGCACGGTGTCGGCTATCGGGAGGTGTACTCGACGCGCCTCTACCGGCTCGGGGATCTGAACTTCCCGAAGACCGCCGGATCAGCCCGTCGCGCAACCGATTCCGATGCCGGGCTGTGCGCCCAATGGGCCGAAGCCATGCGCCTCGAATCCGGTATGCCGCCGCCGAGCCTGACCGCCATCGCCATCCGGAATCGCATCGCGACCGGTCGCTGGTGGCTGTGGGAACGCGACGGCGAGCCCGTCTCCCTTGCCGCACACCAGGTCCCGGTCTTCGGCTGGTCCCGAATCGGTCCCGTCTACACACCTCCGGCCCACCGCGGCAACGGCTACGCCGGCATCCTCACCGCCCACCTATCCCGCACCCTGCGCTGGAACAACCTGAACGTCTGCCTCTTCGCCGACATCGCCAACCTCACCGCGAACCACATCTACCGCACCATCGGCTTCGAACCCGTCCGCGATTTCGTGCACTACCAATTCACCTCGGCCACAACCGCACTGCGCAAGTAGCCGGTGTCGCATAGGCATTGGTGACCTCGCAGGGGCCATAGCTTTTGCGAGGTACGCACGGCTTGTGCGGCGGTCAGGGGGCGGGGGTGACCCATTCGAAGGCGGAGGCTTTGGAGCGGGTGCCTTCGGCGGTGCGGGAGCGGTTGGGTTCGTCGAGGTCGGTGAGCAGGGCTTCGGTGAGGGTTACCAGGGTGGCCAGGACCGGCGGGGTGAACCAGGTGGGGCGGGTGGCGAAGAGGATGTCTTCGGTGGAGGTGTTGCCGCTGGCGCCGGGGGCGAAGGGGCAGCCGCCGAGGCCGCCGAGGGAGCCGTCGACCATCGTTGCTCCGGCCTGCAGGGCGGCGAGGGTGTTGGCGACGCCCATGCCCCAGGTGTCGTGACCGTGGAAGACGATGCGGCGGTGCGGGGTTCGGTCGCGCACCGCCGAGATCAGCTCCGACACCTGGGTCGGGTGCGCCTGGCCCAGGGTGTCGGCGATGACGATGTCGCAAGCGCCCTCGGTGCGCGGGTCGTTGGCAATGGCCAGAACTCGCTCGGGATCGACGGGACCGTCGAAGGGGCAGGTGAAGCTGGTAGCGAGGCAGAGCTGGATTTCGCCGCCCGCCTCCCGCGCCAACCGAACGGCATCCGGCATCGCGGCGACACTGTCCTCGGTGCTGCGGCCGATATTGGCCTTGTTGTGCGCGTCCGATGCGGAGAAGCAGTACTGGAAGTTGCGCACGCCCGCGGCGGCGGCCTTCTCCACATGGCGCGGCGTGGCCACCCAGACCCAACAGCGTTGCAGCTCTTCGGGACTCAGGGCGGCAATGAGTTCCATGGTGTTGGCCATCGGCGGCACCAGATCGGGACGTGCCATCGACCCGATCTCCAGTGCCGGCACGCCGACCGCGAGCAGTTCGCGCACGATATCCACCTTGCGCTCGACCGGCAGCACCTTCCCCGTCAACTGCAATCCGTCCCGGAGCGTCACATCGCGAAGGATGGCTTCGGAGCTACCTGCACGCCCACTCGTCGAATCGCTTTCCGATGCCGTGTGCATCACTCCTCCTCTAGCGCATCCCGGACCGGCGGCGCCTGACGCACATGCGGCGGTACGCACATCACGCCACCGCACGGCTTTTCATTCGAAGCGGGGGTCGGATGCACTGTCGGACGCGCGTGTCCGGGCGCACTCATTTCGCGCGCACCACGCCCCGGCGGTCGACGCCTGCCATATACCCGTCGCGTCATACCGCCTCCACTCCATCGATACCGGCGCGCATCACGCCTCCAATCCGGCGATATCGGCATCGCTCATTCCGAGCAGTTCCGACAGCACCTCTCGCGTGTGCTCACCCAGGTCCGGTCCGACATTGCGGATCGGCAGGGACTTTTCACCGATCACCGGCACGATGCCGGGAAAGCCGACCGTCTTCGGTTGCGGCGCACCCACATCCACCGGGAACGGCTGAATCATATTGCGCGCCTTGTATTGCTCGTCGTCGACGATATCGGCGGCGGTGTAGATGGGGCCGCACGGAATGGCCGCCGCCTCCAACAGTTTCAGCGCCTCGTCGCGGGTGTGCCGCACGGTCCATTCGGCAATGGACGCGTCGAGCCGTTCGCGATTGCGCCAGCGTCCGGCATTGTCCTGCAGTTCCGGATCGGCGGCCAGATCGGGACGGCCGATCACCTCCATATAGCGCTGGAAGATGGCGTCCCCGTTGCCACCGATGATGACGCTCGCACCGTCGCTGGTCGGGTAGGCATTACTCGGCGCGATGCCTTCCATCCGCCCGCCGACCCGCTCGCGATTGATGCCGTAGGCAAGATAGTCGGGCACCAGCGATTCCATCACCGACAGGATCGCCTCGTTCAGCGCCACATCGATGACGCGTTCCCCCAGCGGGATCGACTCGTTGGTGCGTTGCCGCTGGAACAGCGCCATCACCGTGCCGAACGCCGCGTAGATCCCCGCGATCGAATCACCGATGGACACGCCGACCCGCACCGGCGGCCGATCCGGATCACCGACGAGTTCGCGCAGCCCGCCGACCGCCTCGGCGACCGCGGCGAAACCGGGCCGCGCGGCCAGCGGCCCGGTCTGCCCATAAGCCGAAATCCGGGTGATCACCAGACCCGGATTGACTTCGTTCAGCACCTCCGGACCGAGGCCCCACTTCTCGAGCATGCCCGGCCGGAAATTCTCCAGCAGCACATCGCAGTGCCGGAGCAGATCCAGGACGATGCCCCGACCTGCCTCGGTGCGCAGATCCAGCGTGATCGACTTCTTGTTCCGGTTGATGGTGCGGTACAGCATCGAGGTATCGCCGCCGTAGAGTCGCCAGTTGCGTAGCTCGTCGCCGGCCTTCGGGCGCTCCACTTTGATCACCTCGGCACCGAAATCGCCGAGGATGCGACCAGCGGTCGGCGCGGCGATGTAATTGCCGAGTTCCAGGACGCGAACCCCGTCCAGCGGGCTGATACTCATGGCATCAGTCTGTACTATCGTGCCGCCCGGCAACGGCCCGACCTCATACCTCGGCGAATGCCGGTACCGCAACCGCGCGGCCCCTCAACTGCCGCAGCGCAATCGGCGTACTGCGGCAGCCGTGCGATCGTCGTCACACTTCGAGCGGGGAAGCTTCCTCGATGATCGAGTAGTGCTCGGCATTGCCGTGGTGCGAGGTGCTCGCGAGGCCGTCGACACCGACCGGGATATCGCCGGCGAGGGTGATCCGGGTCAGCTTGCGCGGCTGGTTGTCGTAGTCGTCGACGGCGTAGTGCTGGGTGGCGCGGTTATCCCAAATGGCGACGTCACCGGGCTGCCAGTTCCAGCGGGTGGTGTTCTCCAGCCGGGTCACCCGGTCCTGGAACAGGCGGAACAGCGCCTGGGACTCGCTGGTGGAGACCCCGAGGAAGCGCTTGACGAAGTGCCCGACCAGCAGGGCGCGCTCACCGGTCTCCGGATGCACCCGCACCACCGGGTGCTCGGTCTCGTAGTAGTCGGACTGGAACTCGGCGCGGTAGGCGTCGGTGTTCGGGTTGCTCCGGTCGACGTCGGTGGCGGCGTAGTCGTAGAGGTTGGTGTGCACCGCCCGCAGGCTCTCGGCCAGGCGCTTGAGCGGCTCCGGCAGCGAATCGTAGGCGGCGACAGTGGAGGCCCAGGTGGTGGAGCCGCCGTAGGTCGGCAGGGTGACCGCGCGCAGGATGGAGGCCTTCGGGATCCGGTCGACGAAGGTGACGTCGGTGTGCCAGCTATTGGCGCGGCCGTACTCCGAGTCGATGGCCAGGCTCTTGACGCCGTGCGAGGTGACCGTCGGATGCGGGGTGGTGGGGGTGCCGAGCAGTTGCGCGAACTCGTACTGCCCGTCCTCGGTCAAATGGTCCTGGCCGCGGAAGAAGATGACCTTGTGCTCGAGCAGCGCGCGCCGGATCACCGCGACGGTTGCCGCGTCCACATCGCCGCCGAGCCGGACATTGTCGACCTGGGCGCCGATGCGGGCGCCGATTTTGGTCACGGTGGCGGTTGTCTGGGCGTAGTCGACCGTCATGGGATCACCTTCGCTGGGTTGAATCGGTTGATGCCCCATCGAGCACATCACCGAAACACCCACCCCAACCAGTGTTTTCGTCGCCCTGATCCCAACCCCACGCCCCGCAGCGTTTGCCTAGAGTAGTCAAATGGCGGTTGTCGGTGGCGTTTCGGGCCACCATTTGACTACCTTTGGTGAGCTGTCCGGTTGGGTCTGCTGACACCTGGACGGCGGGGGAGGGTCAGCCGACGTGCTCGCGCAGGTATGCCAGATCCTCGGCAACACCCTCGCCGGGTGTCTCCAGAACCACCGGGGCATCCGCCGTCCGGCACACCTCGGCGAGCAACTCCGGATCGATCGTCCCGTCCGCGAAGTTGGCATGACGGTCCGCGCCCGAATTGAATTCGTCGCGGGAGGAGTTCAGGTGCACCAGGTCGATGCGGCCGGTGATGGCCTTGATCCGCTCGACGACGCCGACGAGATCCTCACCGCCCGCCCAGGCGTGGCAGGTGTCCAGGCAGAAGCCCGCGCCGAAATCGCCGACAGCGTCCCAGAGCCGGGCGATCGAATCGAAATGCCGGGCCATGGCGTGGTTGCCGCCCGCGGTGTTCTCGATCAGGATCGGCACCGCGAAGCCGCCCTTGTCCTGCTGACGTTCGAACAGCTTGCGCCAGTTGTCGATTCCGGTCTCGAGTTCGCCGTCGGAGCGGACATGTCCGCCGTGCACCACCAGGCCGAACGCGCCGATATCGGCGGCGGCCTTCGCCTGCTGTGCGACCGCGTTGCGCGACGGCATGCGCAGGCGATTGTTCAGGCTGGCCACATTGATCTGATAGGACGAGTGCACCACCACATCGATCGGACTGGCGAGGATTTCCTCGGTCCGCGGATGCGGGGTCGGTTTGTCCCAACTCTGCGGGTCGACGACGAACAGCTGGATGACATCGGCGCCGAGTTTTTCACCGAAGCCGATCGGATCGCTGTCGAGCCGGACGTGTGCTCCAATGCGCATGGGGCCGAGCCTAACGAGTGCCACCGACAACGTCTTCGCCCACCGCAACGAACATGTTGCGTCCGGGCCGTGCGAACAGATACATCGGTAGGATCCAGGTGCTCGACCCGATATGGGGGGTGAATCCACTGTGCTGCGAACTGGCGATGTTTTCGCTGGATACATGATCAAACGTGTGCTCGGCCAGGGCGGTATGGGCACCGTCTACCTGGCCCAGCATCCGCGCCTGCCACGCCTTACCGCGCTGAAATTGCTGAAGCGCGAACTGTATACCGATGCCGAGATCCGGCGCCGCTTCGAGCGGGAGGCCGATCTGGTCGCTCAGCTGGACCATCCGAATATCGTCACCGTCTACGACCGCGGCGCCGAGGATCAGCAGCTGTGGATCTCGATGCAATTCGTGCCTGGCGCGGATGCGTCCTGTGCGGATGTCAATGTGCTCGCGCCGGGTCGCGCGGTGCAGATCGTCGCCGATACCGCGGCCGCGCTGGATTTCGCACACGGCAACGGCGTGCTGCACCGCGATGTGAAACCGGCCAATATCCTGCTGGCCAAGGCGCCGATCGGACAGCCGGAACGGGTGCTGCTCACCGACTTCGGCATCGCGGCCATGCGCGATGGCGAGTCCACGCTGAGTTCGGCCGGAACCATCACCGCCACACTGGCATACGCCGCGCCGGAACAACTGACCGGTACGCCGGACTACCTGGCCGACCAGTATTCACTGGCCTGCTCGCTGTTCTGGATGCTGACCGGTGTCGGGCCGTTCCAAGGGGCGAATCCCATGGCCGTCATCAACGGGCATCTGTATGGGGCGATACCGTCGCTGCGCCGGTATCGCCCCGACGTGCCGCCCGCGCTGGACGCGGTGCTGGCGCGGGCCATGGCCAAACGGCCCGCGGACCGGTTCGGCAGCTGTACCGAATTCGCAGTGGCGGCTCGGCGGGCGCTGGTGTCGTCCGCGCCGCACCCGGCTCGAGCGAACGGTCCGTATCGCCCGCCGATGGGCACGGGTCCCGAATCGCGTCCCGGCACCGAACCTCCTCGCGATACCGGTCCGGCCCGGAACCCGCTGCCGTCTGGAAACGCGGTGCCCCCCAACAGTTCCGAGCGGGTCGGCAGCAGAACCGCCCGGCCGACCGAGCCGACCAGCCGCAGTGCCCCCGAGTCCTCGAGAATGTCCCAGCCGCGCCTGCCGCTGCCGCCACGCCGTTCGCCGCGACCCGGCACCATCGCCCTGCCCGATATCCCACGTCGCCCCGGCAGAACGCCGCCTGGACCCACGCCGCGCCCTCCGCCATAGCCGGAAACAACGTCGATACCGATAAGTCGACGATAACCAGGGCTTAAGCGAATCCTGCTAAGGTTTCGATGTTTTCCGTGGTCAGGAGGTCCTGATCGCGCATTCTTATGCTGTACGCCCGTTCATCGGTGGGTCCCGGTGGGCGGCGGGAAGTGGAGCAGACATGCTGGCCAGCGGTGACGTTTTCGCCGGTTATGTCATCGATCGGCAATTGGGTCGCGGTGGCATGGGTTCGGTGTACCTGGCAAAACATCCGCGACTGCCGCGGATGACGGCGCTGAAGCTGCTGAATCGAGAGATGTTCTTCGATAAGGAGGTGCGGGCGCGGTTCGAGCGGGAGGCGGATCTGGTTGCACAGCTCGATCACCCGAATATCGTCACCGTCTACGACCGCGGCCTCGAGGACGAGCAGCTGTGGATCTCGATGCAGTACATCGATGGCATCGACGCCGCGTCGGTCGATCCCAAGTCGCTGCCGCCGGAGCGCGCGGTCCAGATCATCAAGGAGACCGCCGACGCGCTCGACTACGCGCACGGCATGGGCGTACTGCACCGCGATGTGAAGCCCGCGAATATCCTGCTCGCCCGCTCCGGCGGCGGGCGCGGTGAGCGGGTCTACCTGACCGACTTCGGTATCGCGCGACTGCGCGACGACACCGGCCATCTCACCCAGACCGGCACCTTCACCGCGACTCTGGCCTACGCCTCCCCCGAACAGCTGACCGGCGCGTCGCTCGATCACCGCTCGGACCAGTATTCGCTGGCCTGCTCGCTGTTCTGGCTGTTCACCGGGTCGGGTCCGTTCGCCGCGACCAATCCGGCGGCGGTAATCCAGGGGCATCTGCAGGGCACGCCCCCGGCATTGAGCAGCGTCCGTCCCGGACTGCCGCTCCAACTGGACGGGGTGCTGGCGAAGGCCATGGCCAAGCGACCCGATGAGCGGTTCGCCTCGTGCTCGGAGTTCGCGCAAGCCGCCAAGCAGGCATTCACCAATCCGAGCATCCCGGCGATGCCGGTGGTCGGCCCGCGTCCGGGTACCGGACCGGCGATTCCGGTGACGGGCGCGCCCCGCCCGGTCACCGGGCAGCCGATGCCCGTGACCGGTACGCCACATCCGGTGACGAACGGTCCGTACCCGCAGACCGCCGGACCGTATCCGCAGACCAGCGGCCCGTACCCGCAGACGAGCGCTCCGCCCACCGTGCAGCCGCAGCCGTTGGCGCCGACGACCGTCAATCCCGCTTCGCAGGGCCCCCCGCGTCCGCAGCCGATGCAGACCGCGCCGACCCAACAGCAACCGCATCCGAGCAATCCCTACAACCAGCAGCCGCTCGGATTCGCGCCCCGGCCGCCGATGAGCGGGCCGCGCCCGCCCGCACCGCCGCAGCGCAAATCGAACGTAGGGCTGATCGTCGCGCTGTGCGTCGGTCTGGTGATCCTGTTGGTGATCGTGCTCGCGATCATCGGCGTGGTATCGAACGGTGGTTCGTCCAGCTCCAGTGGCGGCAGCACGACGACCTCGTCGAGTTACTCCAACGGCGGCAGCGGCTCGGTGGATGCGACCGCGGCCGCGATCAGCAAAGAGTTCCCGCGCATGGTGCCCGCCAGCGAGTCCGATTCGGTCGGCTACAACGGCGCGAAATGCAATGCCCACAAGACCGGCGACCTGACGCTGCCCACGCCGGGCACGCCGGACTTCGGCGCCTGGGCCGCGCAGTGGGATTGCTACGGCGGCGGTGACAACGACGACCCGTTCTACACGATCTACGTCTACAAGAACGCCTCCGATGTGCAGAGGGCGCTGAGCAACCTGCCGTCCGACGCCACCAAGTCGACCGATGCCAACGGTGGCAAGACCTACACGAACTACAAGTTCGTCAACGACGGGCCCAAGATCGTCACCGCGTTCACCGGCGACAGCAAGCGCGCCCAATTCCTCATGTACGCCGACGGTTTGGCGGGTGCTCAGGACAAGGTCCTGCGCTGGTGGCGCTCGGCCCCACTGAACTGACAGCCGAACCGGGCGCGAAAAATGGCTCGCGCCCGGTTCCGTTCGGCCCGTACAGTTCTGCGCATGTTCGGCCACGCCATCGCTCTGGAGTCCGCGGTCGCGGACGCGATGGCGGCTGCCCTGGCAGCGTCCGCAGCAGTGGCTGCGGCGCACTTCGACGGCGCCCGAAGCTGACCTTCCCCGGGATGTCCCGGGACCTCTGACGGGGAAGGTGGCCCGTCGCAGAGAGGTCCCACGGCGAGATCGCCGGAAATCATTTCCTAGCCGGGGAAAGTCATGTCCAAGAAGACGTATGTGCGGACCAAGCCGCATCTGAACATCGGCACCATGGGTCACGTCGATCACGGCAAGACCACGTTGACCGCCGCCATCACCAAGGTGCTCGCCGAGCGCGGCGGCGGTAGCTTCGTGCCGTTCGACCGGATCGACCGGGCGCCGGAGGAGGCGTTGCGCGGAATAACCATCAATATCGCGCACGTCGAATACGAAACCGCCACACGGCATTACGCGCATATCGATATGCCCGGGCACGCCGACTTCGTGAAGAACATGATCACCGGCGCGTCCCAGCTCGACGGGGCGATCCTGGTGGTTTCGGCGCAGGACGGCGTCATGCCGCAGACGGCCGAACATGTGCTGCTCGCGCGTCAGGTCGGGGTGGAGCACATCGTGGTCGCGCTCAACAAGGCCGACGCGGGCGATCCGGAACTGCTCGACCTGATCGAGCTTGAGGTGCGCGAGCTGCTCAGCGCCCAGGGTTACCCGGGTGTGGAACTGCCGGTCGTACGGGTTTCGGGTTTGCGTGCGCTGGACGGGGATTCGCGGTGGACGGCCGCGCTGCTCGACCTGTTGGATGCCGTGGACACGCATGTGCCCACGCCCGTGCGCTACACCGACGCGCCGTTCCTGCTCCCGGTGGAGAACGTCCTGACCATTACCGGTCGGGGCACTGTCATCACCGGTGCGGTGGAGCGCGGCCGGATTCGCCTCGGCGATCGGGTGCAGCTCTACGGCGGCGAGGAGCTGACCTCCGTTGTCACCGGGGTGGAAACCTTCGGCCGCACAATGGAGTTCGCGGAAGCAGGCGACAATGTCGCGCTGCTGCTGCGCGGCGTGCAGCGCGGTCAGGTGCGTCGCGGTCAGGTCGCGGCGGAACCGGGCAGCATCGCGGTGCACACCAGGTTCACGGCGCGCGTGTACCTGCTGGGTACGGCGGAGGGCGGTCGGCGCACCCCGATCGCCACCGGCTACCGCCCGCAGTTCTACGTGCGCACCGGTGACGTCGTCGGCAACGTCACGCTGCCCGTCGCCGTCGCCCGCCCTGGTGAAACCATCGACCTGACAGTCGAATTGGGCCGCCCGGTCCCGCTGGAGCCGGGCCTCGGCTTCGCCATCCGCGAGGGCGGCCGCACCGTCGGCGCGGGCACCGTCCTGACCGTCGGCTAGCCCCTGCCCGGGTTGGGCATGCGCGAGCATCACGCATGCCCAACACCTGGCCGGGAGCTGCCGCATCGGCAGACCGCATGACGCGCAGCTACGCCCTGAATGTGTGCGTCGATTCTTGTGCGGCGCTTGGGGAATTCGTGCCGTCAACCGCCGGCGCATCCACCCGCGATCGAGTTGTCGCTGTGGTCGTAGGGGTTGCGCTCCCGAGGCCGATTGCGTTCGTCATCGCGACGAATCCGCTGGAGGTCGCGAACCACCGCCGCGCGCCGAACTGCGGTTTCCTCGGCCGCGGACCAGGATGCCGAAACCCTGCGCCGCCGGAGCAGCATATTCAGAATTCGTCGAATACCCATGATTACCAACCCCCTTCTGTGTTATGTGATTTTATCGAAGGGGTCTGACATTGATCGGCTGCCTTGACGGCCTTCGCAGTGGACGAATGAACACCGGGAAGAGGGAGCAACACGACGTGATCAGCGATCGGCGGCAACGCGCACAACGGTTCGTCGAGTTGCACCGGGAAGGTTGCTTCCTGCTCCCGAATGCGTGGGATGCGGGCAGCGCCCGGATTCTGGAATCGGCCGGGTTTCCCGCAGTGGCCACCACCAGCGCCGGTATCGCGTTCTCCCTCGGACGTCCGGATCACGACTTCTTCGCTGAACACGAGGACGGGCGGGTCGATCGCGAGACCATGCTGGGGCGGGTTCGCGAGATCGTCGACGCGGTAGGGGTGCCGGTCAGCGCCGATCTCGAAGAGGGATACGGCGAGAAGCCCGAGACGGTGGCGACCACGATCTCGTCGGCGCTCGATGCCGGTGCGTCGGGCGGCAATATCGAGGACTTCACCGGTGACAGCACCCGACCGCTCTATGACCTGGAGTTGTGCGCGGACCGCATTCGCGCGGCCCGCGCTGCCGTAGATGCCGGCGGGGAGCCGTTCGTTCTGGTCGGCCGCACCGATGGTCTCCTGGTCGATTTCTCGCTCGATGAATGCATCCGCCGGGCCAACGCCTATCTGGCAGCGGGCGCGGACTGCGCTTTCGTTCCGGGTGCCGGCGACGCCACCACTATCGGCACACTCGTGCGCGAACTCGACGGCCCACTAAATGTGGTCATGGGCTTGACCGGCAACGCACTGTCCCTCGACGACCTGCGCGAACTCGGCGTACGCCGAGTCACGGTCGGCGGCAGCATCTTCCGCGCCATGTACCGCCAATTGCTCGATACCGCACACGAATTGGCCGACCGCGGCACTTTCACCTACGCAGCCGAGCAACTCACCCAGAACGATCTCAACAACCTCTTCCGCCGCTGATCCGGGCTCCAGGTAGCGGCGTTCGCGCAGTTCTCGCGCATCGGGCGGCAAGGATCGTGTCGAGGGCGCGTTCCTTGACCGGAACTGGGTTGGGGCGCCGCAGGCGCGAATTACGGCGAGGTCGATCGCCGTCAGGCGAACAAGAGGCCCGGCACTGCGAGTGCCGGGCCTTTTGTCACGGCAGCACGCTTTCTCCCAGGCACAGGGGCGAAGTCGGCGCTGACCCTTGCCTGCCCCACGTTTATCGTAGTACTGTCCAGACACATGTCCATCACGTGTGTGGACAGATATCCCAGGAGGACTTCATGACCCTGGTCAAGCCGCTGCGGGTTTCCGGAGGCGATCACGAGCATGGGCATCTCGAGGAATTCCGCGTCGATCCATTGGCTTTGATGCGCCGGGTGCGGGCGGAATGCGGGGATGTCGGCGCGTTCGATCTCGCCGGGCGGCATGTGATTCTGCTGTCCGGCGCCGAGGCCAATGAGTTCTTCTTCCGATCCGGCGACGAGGATCTCGATCAGGCCGCCGCCTATCCGTTCATGAAGCCGATTTTCGGTGAGGGCGTGGTGTTCGACGCCAGTCCGGAGCGGCGCAAGGAGATGCTGCACAACCAGGCTTTGCGTGCGGAACAAATGCGCGGACATGCGGCGACCATCGGGCGCGAGGTCGAGCGCATGCTGGCGAATTGGGGTGACGAGGGTCAGATCGACCTGCTCGATTTCTTCGCCGAGCTGACCATCTACACCTCATCGGCCTGCCTGATCGGCAAGCGCTTCCGCGATGAACTCGACGAACGCTTCGCCCGCCTCTACCACGATCTGGAGCGCGGCACCGACGCGCTGGCCTATGTGGATCCGTATGCGCCGATCGAAAGTTTCCAGCGCCGTGACGCCGCCCGTGCCGAACTGGTCGAATTGGTGCAGGGCATCATGGACGGCCGCGCCGCGAATCCGCCCGCGAACAAGGAAGATCGGGACATGCTCGACATCTTGATCTCGATCGAGGACGAGCACGGGCAGCCGAGATTCAGCGCGAGCGAAATCACCGGGATGTTCATCTCGATGATGTTCGCGGGCCATCACACGACTTCGGGTACCGCGGCGTGGTCGGTCATCGAATTGCTGAGGCATCCGGCGGAATTGCGTCGCGTCGTCGACGAACTCGACGAGCTCTACGCCGACGGTTCCGATATCAGTTTCGGGGCGCTGCGCCAGATTCCGAATCTGGAGGCGGTGGTCAAGGAGACACTGCGGCTGCATCCGCCGCTGATCATTCTGATGCGGGTGGCGCAGGGCGAATTCGAGGTGTGCGGACATCGCATCGCACCGGGCGATCTGGTCGCGGCGACTCCGGCCATCTCCAACCGAATTCCGGAGGACTTCCCGAATCCGGATCTGTTCGACCCGAACCGCTATATCGATCCGAATCAGGCGGATATCGTCAACCGCTGGACCTGGATCCCTTTCGGGGCCGGTAGACATCGCTGTGTCGGTGCGGCCTTCGCGCTCATGCAGCTCAAGGCGATTTTCTCGATACTGCTGCGGGACTGGGAATTCGAAATGGCACAACCATCCGACAGCTACCGCAACGACCACAGCAAGATGGTGGTGCAGTTGCAACAGCCCTGTGCGGTGCGCTACCGCAGGCGGCGAAAGGTCTAGGCAAACGCCCAGTTACGAGAGTGTGAGCGGTAAGATTCTGGGCCCCATGGACTTTCGAATTCGCTTGTAGGGTGAAGACATGATCACGCTCAAAAAGGAAGATGGCGCCGCTGATCTCAACGGCATCACCAAGCTGACGGTCGGGGTGAGCTGGGACCCGTCGGGAGGCACCAGCGGTGGCGCGGTCGGATTATTGCGCCGCAAGCGCGGTGTGGACCTGGATCTGATCGCCATCCTCATGCAAGGCGCGGAGCCGGTGCGTTTCGCCGGACTCGACTCCCTCGACCCGCTCGGCAACGGTTCGGTCCAGCACACCGGCGACGAACAGACCGGCGCGGCCTCCGGCGACGACGAATCGGTGCACGTCACCTTCGCGAATGTGCCCGAGGCCATCGACGCGATCATTTTCGTGGCCGCGGCCTTCAAGAAAGGCTCCTCGTTCGAGAAGGCCAACAACATCAGTTTCAAGGTCTACGACGCGACCGGCGGCAGCGCCCAGCAGGTGGCCGACATCTGGCCGTCGCTGCTCGGCACGGATAACGCCAATGCCGTGGCCAAGGCGTTCCGCAACGGCGGAAGCTGGCAGCTCGAGGTGCTCAATCGCAAGGGCAAGATCAAGCAGGGCGATAAGCAGGCCCTGCTGCGCTTCGCCATGGCGTGAGCAAGCGGGCCGGAGCTCGGCCGCCGAGCTCCGGCCGCTATTGCTACAGAACCGATTCGACGGCGGAGACGACCGCGGCGTCGTCGGGGGTGGTGCGCGGCCGGAACCGGCCGACTACCGCACCCTCGCGATCGATCAGGAACTTCTCGAAGTTCCACTGGATATCACCGGCCGTGCCCTCGGCATCCGCGGCCTCCACCAGGGCCTGGTAGAGCGGATGCCGCTCGTCGCCGTTGACGTCGGTCTTCTCCAGCAGCGGAAAGTCGACGCCGTAGGTGGTCGAGCAGAATTCCGCGATCTCCTCGGCGGTACCCGGCTCCTGGCCCATGAACTGGTTACACGGCACGCCGACCACACTGAATCCGCGGTCGCCATAAGTTTTCTGAAGTTCGACGAGTCCGGTGTACTGCGGCGTCAGCCCACACTTGGAGGCCACATTGACCAGCAGTACCGCCTTATCTCCGACCAATTCGCCCAGTGTTGCCGGGTCGCCGGAGAGGGTACGTAGGGGAATGTTGCGGATATTCATTCGTATCGCACCTGCCAGTTCTTGATTCCGTTGATCCACCCCGATCGCAACCGTACCGGATCGGCGACTTGGCTGATCTGGGGCATGACATCGGCGATCGCGTTGAACATCAGGTCGATCTCCAGTCGCGCCAGATTCGCCCCGACGCAATAATGCGCACCGGTGCCGCCGAATGCGACGTGCGGATTGGGATCGCGTAATACGTCGAAGGTGAACGGATTCTCGAGGGCGTCCTCGTCGAAGTTGGCCGAACTGTAGAAGATTCCCAGTCGCTGACCCTGCTTGATCTGCTGTCCACCGAGTTCGGTGTCCTGGGCGGCGGTGCGCTGGAAGGCATTCACCGGGGTCGCCCACCGAACGATCTCGTCGGGTGCGGTGCGCGGCCGCTGCTCCCGATACAGCTCCCACTGCTCCGGATGGTCCACGAAGGCCTTCATGCCGTGGGTGATGGCATTGCGGGTGGTCTCATTGCCCGCGATGGCGAGCAGGATGACGAAGAATCCGAATTCGTCCGAACCGAGCGCTTCGCCGTCGACATCGGCGTGCACCAATTGGCTGACGATGTCGTCGACCGGGCAGGCGCGGCGCTCTTCGGCCATATTCCAGGCGTAGCCGAGGATTTCGGTGAACGCGGTGGTTGCGTCGCCGTACTCCGGATCGTCGTAGTTCAGCGTCTGGTTGGACCATTCGAACAACTTGTGGCGGTCGTCGTTCGGCACGCCGAGCAGTTCCGCGATGGCCTGCAGCGGCAGTTCGCAGGCGACCTGCTGTACGAAATCGCCACCCCCGGTTCGCTTGGCCTCGTGCACGATTCGCGCCGCGCGTTCGGTGAGTGCGGCGCGCAGGCCCTCCACCGCACGCGGGGTGAATCCCTTGGAGACGATCCGGCGGGTCTTGGCATGCTTGGGCGCATCCATATTCACCAGCAGCGCACCGGTGAGTTCGATCTGCTCCGGCGTGACATCGTCGGGCAGCCGGATGATCGCGCCCTTCTGCGCGGAGGAATAGATTTCCGGGTTGCGCGAAATCTCCTTCACGTCTTCGTGTTTGCTGACCACCCAGTACCCACCGTCGCGGAATCCGCCGGAGGTCGCATCGGGCTGCGCGCACCACCACACCGGTGCGGTGCGGCGCAGGGTCGCGAATTCCTCGACCGGCATGCGGTTTTCCCACAGCCGGGGATCGGTGAAATCGAAGCCTGCCGGGAACGCGGGCGCTGCCATAGCTACCTCCTGGAGTGAAAAGTGTTTCAGCGCAGCCTGAGCCGGCGCATGAGTCGTAGGGTCGTCAGCGTGGTCTTCAGCTGCTTCTCGTAGGGCAGGCCCGCGCGGGCGGCCATCACCTGGCGCTTTTGCACGCCGATATTCACGGTGTCGGTGTATTTGAGCAGGCCCTGATCGCCGTGCCGGGTGCCGACGCCGGATTGTTTGACGCCGCCGGACGGGGTGCCCTTGGCGGCGTAGGTGGTCACGAAGCCGTCGTTGATATTGATATTCCCGGCCTCGAGCTGCGCGCCGATTCGGTTGGCGCGGGCCAGATCTCGGCTCCACACGCTGGCGTTCAGGCCGTAGGTGGTGTCGTTGGCGAGCCGGATGGCCTCCTGCTCGTCGGTGAACCGGTAGACGCTCACCACCGGACCGAAGGTCTCCGCGGTCGCGTGCGTCATCTCGGGGGTGACATCGGTGAGCACGGTGGGTTCATAGAAGGCCGGGCCGATATCCGGTCGCGCCTTGCCGCCGGTCAGCACGGTCGCGCCCTTCGCGCGCGCGTCCTCGACATGCGCCGCGACCCGCTCCATATGCTGCACCGAGACCAGCGAGCCGAATTCCGGTGTGAAGTCGTAGGCCGCGCCGATCTTGGCGTTCAATTCGTCTGCCGCCGTGACCAATCGGCGCACGAACTCGTCGTACAACCTGTCCTGCACATAGATCCGCTCGATGTGCATACAGGCCTGGCCCGAATTCGCGAAGACCGCGAATGACGCACCGGGAATCACTTCGTCGAGATTCGCATCGTCCAGCACGATCATCGGGTTCTTGCCGCCGAGTTCGAGGCTGCAGCCGATCAGATTGCGGCCTGCGCCTTCGCCGACCACCCGCCCGGTCGCGGTCGAGCCGGTGAACATGACGAAGTCGGCATTGTCGATCAAGGCCGGACCCACATCGGGACCCTCACCGCAGACGACCTGGAACAGCCCCTTCGGCAGACCGGCCTTGTACAGCAGCTCCACCCCGAACAGCGCACAGAGCGCGGTCTTGTTATCGGGCTTGAGTACCACGCCATTGCCCGCCATCAGCGCGGGCATCGAATCCGAGAGCGCGATGGCGAATGGGAAATTCCACGGCGCGATGACCGCGACGACGCCCTTGGGGCGGTGCTGCTCGGTCGAGGTGGTGATCAGCGGCACCGGGCCGCCGCGCCGCTTGGGCTTCAGCACCCGGCGTGCGGTCTTGAGGTAGTGGCTGATGACCATCGGCACATCGCAGGATTCCTCGAAGGCCATGCGGCGGGTCTTACCGCAGCCGATCTGGATCAGGTCGGCGATGGTTTCGTATTCGGCGAGTATCAAGTCGTGTGCGCGTGCGAAGACCTCGAGCCGGCGCTGCAGCGGCCAGGCGGCCCATTCCTGCTGGGCCCCGCGGGCGGTCGCGTAGGCGGCGGCGACGTCCTCGGGGGTCGACTGCGGTAGTTCACCGACCGCGGCGCCGGTGTAGACCTCGACCATCGAATACGGATCGGCGGTGCCGGAGGCCGCGACCATTGCGGTCAGCCTGCCGATCAGCGCTTCGGTGATCCGGGCGGGCAGCGCCGGTGCGGAATCCTTCTTGGCTTCGGTTGTATTCATCGGACCTTCTCCGTGCTGACGGCAGATGCCCTCGAATTAGAACACGTTCCCATCCTGGCTGTCAGGGGCTCGAGGGGGATGACCTGGTCGAATGCATGCCGAGACATGGTTCAATCCGCCTGATGATCCGGTGCGCGGCTCGCCGCGTACTCCCGCGCCCAGCGGTAATCGGGCTTCCCGCTCGGGGCGCGCGTGACGACCTCGGCCAGCCAGATCTGCTTGGGCACCTTGTACCCCGCGAGATGCTTGCGCACATGGCGCTCGAGCGCCGCGAAATCCACCGATCCGGCGCCCGCGACCGATACGACCGCCGCCACCTGCTGGCCCCAGCGCTCATGCGGGAGCCCGATCACCACCGCGTCGTAGACGGCTTCGTGCGCCTTCACCACGCTCTCGACCTCTTCGACGAAGACCTTCTCGCCGCCGGTATTGACGACCATATTGCCGCGGCCGATCAGGGTCACCGAGCCGTCCGGCTCGACCCTGGCGCGATCGTCGGTCACCACGATTCGGGCGCCGTCGACCGTCTTGAACAGCCGCGCGGTCTTCTCCGGATCCTTGTAGTAGCCGATCGGCACCGCACCGGTCTTGGCCAGCCAGCCCTCGGCACCGGGTTCGACCTGCCGTCCCGCATCATCGACCACGATCGCGCCGCGCCCGCTCTGCACGCGCGGACCGCGGCCGGGATTGTCGTCCTTCTGCGCGAAACCGATACCGCCGAAACCGGTTTCGGAGGACCCGATGGAATCGGAGACCACCGTCGACGGAAACAGTTCCAGCAGTGCGTTTTTCACCGGTTGGGACAGCAGCGCGGCACCCGAGCCGATGGCGACGAGCGAGGATGCGTCCACTGGGGCGGCGCGGTAGGCATCGATGAGCGGACGGGCCATCGCATCGCCGGTGATCACCATGATTTGCGGGCGATGTTGTTCGACCACCTGCCACACCCGCTGCGCATCGAATTTGGGCTCGAAGATCACGGTATTGCCGGACCACAGGGCGGTGAAGGACGGCATCATCGCGGCGGCGTGGATGAGCGGCGGGAGGACGAACCAGGTGCTCGGCTCGCCCTGTGCGCCGACACGGGACTGTTGATATTCGTCGGAAACCGGTTCGTTCGTGTAGAAGTCGATACCGCCGCCGAGTACCCGCCACATATCCTCTTGCCGCCACATGACGCCCTTGGGCCGGCCGGTGGTGCCGCCGGTGTACATCATGAACAGGTCGTCGGGGCTGCGGTCGATCGGACGGCGGGCGGGGGAGCCCGAGAGTAGGGCCTGCTCATACGAGGCGGACGCGGCCCGGGGGATGGTGCCGGCAGGTGGCCGGGCGTCGACGATCAGCACGCGGATCGACGGCGTGTCGGCGAGCGCTTCCAGTGCCGCATCCGCGTATTTCTCATGGCACACGAGCACTTCGAGGTCGGCATTGTCGTAGAGGTAGCGCAGTTCTTCGACGCCGTACCGATAGTTGATATTGATCGGGACTGCCCGCAGCTTGAAGCAGGCAATGAGGGTGGTCATGGTTTCGATGCCGTTGTGCATCTGGAAACCCACGTGCGTACCGGGGCCGACGCCGATCGAGCCGAGATGGTCGGCGAGGCGATTCGCGCGGGCGTCGAGTTCGGCGAGGGTGAGTGCGAGATCGCCCTCGATGAGCGCGGTGCGCTCCGGCATCGCGTCGACCGCATGCTCGAAGAGGTCGGCGAAATTGTGGGACATGGCAATTCACTCTCAGCGAATGACGGTGAGCGGCAGCGGAATGCCGCGGTCGGTGAAGGTGAAGGCGGCGCCGGTGCTGATCCGGGTGATGGCCACCTCGGTCGCCTCCTTGAACGGCGCTGCGGCGAGGGCTATCTCAGCGGTCCAGCCGTGCTCGTCGGAAGTGGTCGAGTGCACGTCGAACCGTGGATTCACGCCGCGCACCATGGCTGCCAACGGTGCTGGATGGTCGGGATCGACCATCGATGGCCAGGTGCGGTCGGTGTTGGCATCGCTGTGCCACGGCACGCGCAGTCGCACCGCATCGTCGGTGACGGATACGTCGATGCCGGTGTACGGCAAGGGATTCCATGCCGGGTGCAGGAGCAATACCTCGGCCAGTGCAGCCGGATCGTCGCCGAGCCCGAGCGCGTTGCGAATCCGCTCGGAGGTGAGTCCGGCGATGCCGGTGAATTGTTTGCGGCCGATATCCGTTGCGGTGTCGGCGGACCGAGCGCGCACGGCGGTCATGAAGCCGATGGTGAGCAGATGGTGTTGCAGGCAGACCTCGTCGGCCATGCGCACCAGCGCAGATTTGGAGAAGTCGGCGAACCGCAGATCACTGAGCAGCGGACCCGCGTAATCGCTTTGGCCGGGATCGTCCTTATCGATGGGGGACAGTTCCAGCAGTGCGGCTCGGGAGTTGGCCACCACCTCGGCATTCGGCGGTGTGGGCGGTGGGATATGTGCCTGGTCGATGACGACGGTCCACGCGCACACCGGCTTTCGATCCGCCGGATGACGCGGCGGCCGGTGGATCGGGCGGACCTGGGCATGCGGATTTGTCGCGAGGGCGGTCGCGTCGAAGGTCGGATCCTCGATGTCGTGGCACATGGACACCACGAACTCCTCGCCGAGCGGCTCCACATCCGCCAGCGCGCCACAGTGGTCCAGCCAGAATTCGCCGTGATCGCGATCCTCGACGCGGAAACGGAAGTCCATGAACTGCGGCGGCGCACCGATATCGAGTTGCAGGCCCTTGAAGATCGTCGGCACGTCATCGCCCTCGAAATCGAGCGCGCGGCGCATGCGGCGGGTATAGACCGGACTGGCGAGCTGCCATTCCTCGATGGCGACCGCCGCCATGCCCTCGCGCCCGAATGCGCCGATGGAATGCGCCATTCCGGACCGGTCGATCAGATGACCGCACAGCAGCAGTTCGGGCACCAGCCTCGCCAGCTGGGCCCGCGACAACCGGTCGAAGCTCGAAATCACCACAGTGGAACCGGTGCTTCGCCGATCCGATACCAGCCCGGCAGCGTCTTTCCAGAGACCGACCGCTGGATGCGTTTCTGCATTCCGGCCGTCAGTGCGTTGTTCTGGATCATCTCCACGAACAACTGCGAGACATTGCCGAAGTCGAAGAAGTCGCGCTGCCAGGACCACTGGTAGTTGCCGCCGTAGCGGAACCAGCTGCCGCCGATGCCCTCCGGACTGTAGTTGCGACCGTCGGATCGCTTGTTATCGCTGATCTGCTTCCAGAAGCCGATGACATCACCGCTGCGCTCATCGATGACGAACTGTTGGTACGGATAGGACCAGCCCTCCAGCCCATCCATCTCCTGACCGAGTGCGAGTTCTCGGATCTCGGCCCGTCCCACTGCCATGAATTCCTGGGTCGGACCGTAATTCCAGCCGTAGGTGGCGTCCTCGGTGTACATCTCGGCGAGCGGCTTCCAATCGCCCTTTTCCTCGCAGCGCTGATTCTCCAGCACCCAGCGCCGGACCATCTCGTCGAGTTCGGCGCGGTCGAAATCTGGCATTACCGTGTTCCTTTCGCAGCTGTATTTACCCGCCCCGCCGACTCCGCAGGCTCCGTCGGCTGCCGTCCCCCGGGGTCCTCGCGGATCGACAGCGCTTGGGTGGGGCAGTAGCGCACCGCGCGCTCGATATCCGCGCGGGCTTCGGGACCCGGTGTCGGGTCGAGGATTTCGACCTTGCCGCGCTTGGGCACGCTGAAGGCCGCGGGCGCTTCGTCCTGGCAGACGGCGTGCCCCTGACACAGATCCAGATCGGCGACGATCCTCACGGTCGGCTCCTGTCCTCGGCGGTCGGTAATGGACGCAGCGGGGCCTCGGGCTGGACCTCGACCAGCACGAGATGTGCCCCGCGCGGTGCGGAGACCACGGCGATGACCGCGGCGGCCAGATCGCCGGCGCGCAGCATGTACGGGTGACGGGCGAAACCCCAGGCTTTCCAGTCCTCCAGCATCGGCCCGACCACATCGGGAGTGGAATTCATGCCCATGCCGGTCAGTGTCGGACCCGGGCGCACCAGTGATGCGCGAACTCCGCTGCCCTCCAGCTCCATTCGCATCTGCTGGACCATTGCCTCGAGCCCGGCCTTGGCAGCGCTGTAGGCGCCGGTGCGCGGGCGTGGCTCCTCGGCGCAGTCGGAGCTGATCAACACGAAATCGCCGCGCTGCCTTTCCATCATCCCCGGTAGTACCCGGTGCACCAGCCGGTGCGCGCCGACCAGATGCACCTGCACCTGCTGCAGGAACCGATCCGGCTCCATCTCGTGCACCAGCGAGAATTCGATATCGCCCGCGCCGGAGACCAGGATTTCGGTGGGCCCGAGGGTATCTTCGGCCGCGGCGACGAAATCGTCGACGGATGCCGCGTCGGTGACATCGAGCTGGTGGGCGAAGGCTTCGCCGCCATTGGCGCGGATTTTGGCCGCCAGCGCCTCGCATTGATCCACCCGGCGCGCGCCGAGCGCGACGGGGTGTCCGAGTTCGGCGAGCGCTTCGGCCGTCGCCGCGCCGATACCGGAGGATGCTCCGGCCACAATCGCCGGTCGGCGCACCGGATTCGGTTCGAACCGTGGCATTATTTGGCCTCCACGATGACGGGCAGGTTGGCGAACCCGCGGACATTGGTCGAGTGCACGCGTTTGATCCCGGCGTCGACGACGTCGTAAGACCGCACACGCGAAGCGAATTCGCGCAGCGCTACGTTGGCCTCCAGCCGGGCGAGGTGTGCACCGAGGCAGAAGTGCACGCCCGCACCGAAACTCGCGAGTCCGGACTTGTCGGCGCGCCCGATGCGGTAGCTGTCGCCGTCGGCGAAGACCTCCGGATCCCGATTGGCCGAACCGATCAGCAACAGCACCTTCGCACCCTTCGGGATGGTGCGGCCGTGCTGGTCGATATCAACCGCGGCGCAGCGCGCGACCATCTGGCTGGAGGTGTCGTAGCGCAGCGTCTCCTCGACCCAGTCGGTGACCAGCTCGGGTTCCGCGACGACCTTCGCGTATTCGCTCGGATTGCGTGCGCTCCAATAGAGCGCATTGCCGAGCAGTTTGGTGGTGGTCTCGTTACCGGCCACCACCATCAGGAACATGAAGCCGATGATCTCCTCGTCGGACAGGGTGTCGCCGTCGATTTCGGCATCCAGTAGCGCCGAGGTGAGATCCGTTGTTGGAGTACGCCTTCGCGCGGCGACCATTTCCGCGTAATAGGTGAGCAGTGTGATCGATGCCTGCGCGGCGGCCATCGGAACATCCAGGACGCCGTCCTCGCGGTGCACCACCAGATCGGCCAGCCTGCGGACCTCCGCGCGGTCGGCCTCGGGCACGCCCATCAGTTCGGAGATGACATCCATCGGGAGTTTGCCCGCGACCTCATCGATCCAGTCGAACTCGCCGGTCGCGAGTGCCGGTTCCAGGTAGGACAGCGTCAGGTCCCTGATCCGGTCTTCCATCTCGGCCACCCGCTTGGGGGTGAAGCCCTTGTAGACCAGGCGGCGCATGCGCATATGCCGCGGATCGTCCATGGCCAGGAACGACATCACCCGGCTCGCGTGCGGACCCCACGCCGCCGGATCCAGCGAGACCCCGTTGGCGCTGGACAGGCGGACGCTGTCGCGGAAGGCCGCGGTCACATCCGCGTGCCGGGACAGCGCCCAGAAATCCAGGTCGGCGTTGTAGTAGAGCGGCGCCTCGGTGCGCAGCCGCTCATAGGTGGGGTACGGGTCCTCGTGGAACGCGTAGTCGTAGGGGTCGAAGGTCAGGGGTTCCAGTGAGGCGGCCGTCATCGCGATAACCCGGAATTCGAGAACCAGTTCTCATCGATGATCGGTGTCGCGTCATCGATGGGAGACACATAGCTGGACATGTGTCTGGACGGTACCACCGGCATGCCG
Organism: Nocardia sp. NPDC006982; assembly: GCF_042869435.1. Classification (NCBI taxonomy): domain Bacteria; kingdom Bacillati; phylum Actinomycetota; class Actinomycetes; order Mycobacteriales; family Nocardiaceae; genus Nocardia; species Nocardia sp. NPDC006982. The sequence continues at coordinate 37,747 of NZ_JBIAFV010000021.1, forward strand.
GAATCGACAGAGGTTTCCCTGAACAATCTGGGTGAGGTCCCGGGTGGGCCCGAATGACGGCTGGTAGTTCTCGCCGGGGGAGGGCAGGCTGGTTCTGGACCGCAGTTCTGAAACGGGTTCTTGCGTATGGGAGCGGACCGAGACTATATTCCGTACACCTGTCCAGACAGTATCGGAGCCTTTATGAGCAGCCTCCTGCCCGCCGACGGTTCGCGCCTGCTGATCGGCGGCAAGCTGGTCACCGGCGGGGACGGCGTCTTCGCCACGGTGAACCCGGCGACCGAAGCGGTCATCGGTCAGGCCGCGAATGCGAACGGCGCGGATATGGACGCGGCCATCGCGGCCGCGCGCACCGCATTCGACGACACCGACTGGTCGCGCGATCACGCCTTCCGCGCCCGCTGCCTCGAACAGTTGCGCACCGCATTGCAGGCCGATGTCGACGAGTTGCGTGAGATCACCGTCGCCGAGGCGGGCGCGCCGACCATGCTGACCAGAGGGCCACAACTCGAAGGCCCGGTCGCAGATCTGTCATTTTCCGCATCGCTGGCCAAAACCTACAGCTGGGAAACCGATCTCGGCACTGCGACACCGATGGGTATCAAGAGCCATCGGGTGTTGCGTCGCGAGGCGGTCGGCGTGGTAGGTGCCATTACGCCGTGGAACTTCCCGCACCAGATCAATTTCGCCAAACTGGGTCCCGCGCTCGCGGCCGGAAATACCGTGGTGCTCAAGCCCGCACCGGATACCCCGTGGTGTGCGGCGGCCGTCGGCGCGATCATTGCCGAGCAGACCGATATCCCGCCCGGCGTCGTCAATATCGTGACCTCCACCGATCACGGTCTCGGCGCGCAGCTCACCACCGATCCGCGCGTCGACATGATCAGCTTCACCGGCTCGACGCAGACCGGTAGATCGGTAATGACCGGCGCGGCAACGACTTTGAAGAAGACCTTCCTCGAACTCGGCGGCAAATCGGCATTCATCGTGCTCGACGACGCGAATATCGCGGGAGCCTGTTCGGTGGCGGCGTTTTCGGTGGCCGTGCACGCGGGACAGGGGTGTGCCCTCACCACCCGGCTGCTGGTACCGCGCGCGGCATACGACGAAGCGATCCAGGCCGCGGCGGCCACCCTGTCGGGCATCGTTCCTGGTGATCCGGCCGATGCGCGCACTGTCTGTGGACCGCTGATCTCCGAGCGCCAGCGGGCAAGAGTCGAGCGGTATCTGGAGATCGCGCGTGCCGAGGGCGGCCGGATCGTGATCGGCGGCGGCCGACCGGCGGGCCGCGAGCGCGGATATTTCATCGAACCGACATTGATCGCGGATGTGCCGAATACCGCTACGGTCGCCCGCGAGGAGATCTTCGGACCCGTGCTCGTGGTGATCCCGCACGACGGCGACGACGATGCGATCCGGATCGCCAACGACTCCCCGTACGGACTCTCCGGCTCGGTATGGGGCACCGACCCGGACCGAATTCGGCACGTCACCAATGGTGTTCGCACCGGCACGATCGGTGTCAACGGCGGCATCTGGTACTCGGCCGACGCACCGTTCGGCGGCTACAAACAATCCGGCATCGGCCGGGAAATGGGCATCGCCGGATTCGAGGAATACCTGGAAACCAAGCTCGTCGCCACCGCCGGATAGACCACAACAGCTGCAAGGAGCTGATTTCATGACTCGATTCCCGGGAAAGACCGCCATCGTCACCGGCGCCGCCCAAGGTATCGGCGCGACATACGCCAAGGCGCTGGCGAACGAAGGCGCCAATGTCGTTGTCGCCGACCTGAATGCCGAGCGCGGTAAGGCCGTAGCGGCCGAGATCACCGCCGGTGGTGGCAGCGCCATCTTCGGCGAGGTCGATGTGGCCGATCCGGAATCGGCCATCGCCCTCGCCGAATTGACCGTCCGCGAATTCGGGGCGATCGACCATCTGGTGAACAATGCCGCCATCTACGGCGATATGAAGCTCAACCTGCTGCTCAGCGTGCCATGGGACTACTACAAGAAGTTCATGAGCGTGAATATGGACGGTGCGCTGAATATGACCCGCGCGGTGTGGCAGCACATGGTCAAGGCGGGCGGCGGATCGATCGTCAACCAATCCTCCACCGCCGCATGGACCTACTCCAGCTTCTACGGCTTGGCCAAGGTCGGCATCAACGGCCTGACCCAGCAGCTCGCCTTCGAACTCGGCGGTTCCAAGATTCGCATCAATGCTATCGCGCCCGGTCCCATCGATACCGAAGCCACCAAAACCGTGACACCGAGCGTCATCGTCGACGATATGGTGAAACGGTTGCCGCTCAAGCGAATGGGAACACCGGATGATCTGGTCGGCGCCTGCCTGTATCTGCTCTCGGACGAGGCCAGCTGGGTCACCGGGCAGATCTTCAATGTCGACGGCGGACAAGTGTTCCGATCATGAGTAGCGAATTGCCGGTCGGGTTCATCGGTTTGGGCAATATGGGCGCACCGATGGCCAAGAGCCTGCTGTCCTGGCCCGGCGGACTCACCGTCTGCGATATGCGCCCAGATGCGGTGCAACCGCTCACCGAAGCCGGTGCGGCATCGGCTGTTTCGGCTGCGGAAATCGCCGAGAAGGCGGCCGTGATTTCAGTGACCGTGCTGGACGACGCACAGGTGCGGGCCGTGGTCACCGGACCGGAAGGGGTGTTGCGGACGGCCGCCCCGGGCACGGTTATCGCCGTGCACTCCACCATCAGCGACCGGACCGCCGAAGAGTTGGCGGGTGAATGTGCCGAGTACGGCGTCGAATTGGTGGACGCGCCGATCAGTGGCGGTGCCGCCGGGGCCACGCGCGGCAAGCTCGCGGTGATGGTCGGCGGCAGTGATACGGCATTCGAGCGGGTGCGCGGACCCTTCGGTTGCTTCGCCGATCTGGTCGTGCACGCCGGACCGGTCGGTGCGGGCACCCGAATGAAGTTGGCGCGCAACCTCTTGCACTTCATCGCGTTCACCGCCGCCACCGAGGCACAGCGGCTCGCCGAGGCCGCGGATCTGGATATCACCGTGCTGGGCAATGTCGTCCGGCATTCCGACGCGGTCACCGGCGGTCCCGGCGCGATCATGCTGCGTGACCGCACCGCACCGATCGAACCGAAGGATTTCTGGCTGCCGATCCTGAGCCACGTGCGCGATCTCGGCGAAAAGGATCTGAGCCTGGCCCTGGATCTCGGCGCGCGACTCGGCGTCGAGCTGCCGCTTGCGGAACTGTCTCTCGACCGCCTCGGGCCCGGGCTCGGCGTGCCGAAGGAAAGGGGAAATCAATGAGTGAAGCATCGCGTAGCGATTCGATGAGGGGTGGCGGTCGAGTGACGGGTGGGCGTGACAACGGATCTGCTGATTCGGTACGTCAGCGCGGGCTGGCCAAGATGGCCGAGGTCTACGGCACCGAATTCCAGGACTACCCCAGCGACCATTTCGCCGTGACGGCCGATCATCTCTTCGCCGAAATCTGGTCGCGTCCCGGACTCACCATTCGGGACCGCCGACTGATCCTGCTCGGGGCGCTCGCCGCCCAGGGCGCGATGGATACGGCGGGTATCCAGATCGGCGCGGCGCTGCGCAACGAGGAGTTGACCGAGGCGCAGCTGCACGAGATCGCACTGTTCCTCTGCTATTACGTCGGCTGGCCGACCGGCACCAAACTCGACCTGCTGGTGGGAACGATTGTCGCCCAACAGAAAAAGGCGGCACGCAAGCAGTCCGAACAGGTGGGGCAGTCCGAATCGTCTGTGTCGTCCGAAGACGCGAGTAAGTAAGGAACGCGAAACATGTCTGATGCCGCAAAGATCCGGCCGCTGCGCGCCGACGCGATCGCCGCATGGGATTTCGAGGCGGATGTCGTCGTCGCCGGATACGGCATCGCCGGTGTCTGCGCCGCCATCGAGGCCGCGCGTGCGGGGGCCGACGTGCTGATCCTGGAACGCACCGGTGGCTGGGGCGGTGCGGCGGCCATGGCGGGCGGATTCATCTACCTCGGTGGCGGCACGCCCTTGCAGCAGGCTCTCGGCTTCGAGGACACGCCGGAGAATATGGAGACATTCCTGCAGGCCGCGCTGGGTCCCGGACAGGATCGGGCGAAGATCGCGGACTACTGCCAGAACAGCGTCGAGCACTACAACTGGCTGGTCTCCAACGGGGTGCCGTTCAAAGAGGAGTTCTGGGGTGAGCCCGGCTGGGAGCCGCCGCACGACGAAGGGCTGATGTACTCCGGCGGCGAGAATGCCGCGCCGTTCAATGCGATCGCGAAACCCGCTCCGCGCGGCCATGTTCCGCAAATGGCGGATAAGAAGATCGGGGCCAAGAGCGGCGGCTACATGCTGATGAAGCCGCTGGCCGATACCGCCGAAAGTCTAGGTGTCGGTGTCGAATACGACATCAGGATCCGGCGGCTGGTGATCGACGAGACCGATCGGGTGGTCGGCGTCCTCGCGACGCGCTTCGGCAAGGAGGTCGCGATCCGCGCCGAACGCGGGGTGGTGCTCGCCACCGGTAGTTTCGCTTACCACCAGCAGATGATCGAAGGCTATGCGCCGCGGTTGATCGGGCGGCCCGCCGCCGCCATCGAAGAGCACGACGGCATCGGCATTCTGGTCGCGCAGGCGCTCGGTGCTGAGCTGGCGCATATGGATGCCACCGAGGTGGCGTTCTTCGGAGATCCGCAGCTGTTGGCGCGCGGCATCCTGGTCAACGGGCGTGGTCAGCGTTATATCCCGGAGGACACCTATCCGGGGCGGATCGGACAGGCGACGCTGATCCAGCAGGAAAATCAGGCGTTTCTGGTCATCGACGAGGAGTCGCTCGAAGCGGCGCTTGCCACCGTGACATCCACGCCGTTCTTCCGGCAGCCGCCGACCTGGGCGGCCGAGACCGTCGCGGAGCTGGAGTCCGATATGGGGCTGCCGGAGCGCGCGTTGCAGGGCACCGTCGAGTGCTACAACCTGCACGCCGTCGACGGCAAGGATCCATTGCTCGGGAAGAAGCCGGAGTGGGTCAAACCGATCGGCACCCCGCTCGCCGCCTTCGACATGCGGGGCTTCACCGCGGGTTTCACCCTCGGCGGGCTGCGCACCGATCTGGACTCGCGAGTGCTGCACGTCTCCGGTGAACCGATTCCCGGCCTGTTCGCCGCGGGCCGCTGCACCTCCGGGCTCTGTGCCGGCGGCTATGTCAGCGGTGCTTCCCTCGGTGACGGCAGCTTCTATGGTCGGCGCGCCGGTCGCGCCGCCGCAAAGTAGGATCTAGACACATGTCCGAAGGCGAGTCCATCATCCTGGAGGCGACCCGGCGTCGCCTCACCGAGAAGCAGGCCGACACCGTCGACAAGCTGACCAAGGCCGCGGTGGAAGTGCTTGCGCGCGAAGGCTTCGCGGGGATGACCATCCGCATGGTCGCCGCGGCGGCCGGCGTCGGCACCGCCACGGCGTATACCTACTTCTCCTCAAAGGAACATCTCGTCGCCGAGATCTTCTGGCGTCGCCTGTTCGCCAGTTCGGCTCCGGTCAGCGATGACCCGGACCCCACTGTCCGGGTCGTCGCCGAACTCCGCAATATCGCCATGCTCGTCGCCGACGAACAAGAACTCTCGGGCGCCGTCACCAGCGCCCTGCTCGGCCGCGATCCCGACGTCGCCCACCTCCGTGCGCGGATCGGCATGGAAATCCGCAAACGACTGGTCCGCGCCCTCGGCCCCGACGCCGACCAGGAAGTAGTCGAATCCCTCGAACTCGTCTACGCGGGCGCACTCGTCCGCGCGGGCATGGGCTACGCCTCCTACTCCGAAATAGCCGACCGCATCGAGAAGTCGGCGCTGCTGATTCTGAGGTAGGGCACTTACCCGAGAGGTAATCGACTTCATTATCGGGACCCGCAATGATGGTGGGGCACCAGATGATTGGAGAAATCGATGCCCTACTTCGAATCGCACGACGGCACCACGCTGCACTACCAGGACTGGGGTTCGGGGCAGCCGGCGCTGTTCCTGGCCGGTGGCTGGTTGAGCAGCACTTCGTGGGAGCTGCAGATGTTGCCGCTGTCCAAGCAGGGGTTGCGGTGCCTGTCCTACGACCGGCGTGGGCACGGCAAGTCGGATTGGGTCGGGCACGGATACGACTACGACACGTTGGCCGCGGATCTGGCCGCATTCCTGGAACATCTCGATCTGCGCGAGGTCACGGTGGTTGCGCATTCGATGGCCGGCGGTGAGATCGTCCGGTACCTGACGCGGTACGGCAGCGATCGGATCAGTCGGGTCGCGCTGGTCTCGGTGACGATGCCGTATCTCGCACAGGCCGAGGACAATCCGAACGGTGTGCCGAAGGCCGTCTTCGATGCGGTGGGCGCGGCCCGCGCCGCGGACCGACCGCTCTGGATGGAGCAGAACGCCCAGGCATTCTTCGCGACGCATCTGGGCAACCAGGTTTCCTCGGCGCGCATCACGTGGATGGTCCAGAAGTGCATGGACTGCTCACTTCTCGCGGCGGACGAGATCATGAATACGATCTACAACGCCGACTTCCGCGACGAGTTGCGCGCACTCACACTGCCCACGCTGGTCATCCACGGTGACGCCGACGCCTCGGCGCCGATCGACCTCTGCGGACGCGTGATCAAGGACCTGATCCCGAGCAATACCTACAAGGAATACCCGGCCACCGGACACGGCATCATGATCTCGCACGCCGCGCAGCTCAATGCCGACATCCTCGACTTCATCAAGGCGTGAGGGCCGGACGGTAGCGGCGGATACTTGTCGTACCCCGCCGCTACCGTGTGCCAATGGGATTCGCGCTCTCGATCACCGTGTCGCCCGAGGACATCGATGGCAACGGACATATGAACCAGGCCGTCTATCTGCAATACGCGGAGCGGGCGCGCTGGGCCTGCCTGCGGGAGGGCGGTCTATCCCAGGAGAAGTTGCAGGACGCCGGGGTCGGGCCGATCTCGCTGCAGGTGACGCTCGAATTCAAACAGGAACTCTTCGTGGGCGACGAGGTCACTGTCACTTGCGATTTCGCCTGGGATGGCAAGACCCACCGGACCATCCAGGAGATCCGCAAGGCGGATGGCACGGTCTCCGCCGAGATCGTCGGCGTCGGCGGTCTGCTCGATCTCACCGAACGGCGCTTGGTGCCGGACGCCGCGCGCTACTTCCGCGACCTTGCGCAGGATCCGACGGTCTTCGGTCTGGGCCGGTCGGCGTAGTTCTAAGGGTTCATTGAGACCTCGAGACTTGGGGGAGGTCCCTGATGGCGCGGGCGCGCGATACCCGACAGACTGGGTTCCATGACTTCGCAAGCCCTAGGTGCCGACCTCGAGAAATCGGCCGCCGCCACTGTCGCGGCACGGGCCATCGACCTGGTGAAGGTCTACGGCCACGGAGATACACAGGTCAGGGCGCTGGATGGGGTATCAGCCGAATTCGTGAAGGGGGAGTTCACCGCGATCATGGGGCCCTCTGGATCGGGCAAATCGACCCTGATGCACTGCCTGGCCGGCCTGGACAGTGCCAGCACCGGAACCGTGCGGATCGGCGACACCGATCTCGCCGGGCTCTCCGATAAGCAGATGACCCGGCTGCGCCGCGACCGCATCGGCTTCGTCTTCCAGGCATTCAACCTGGTGCCGACGCTGACCGCGCAGGAGAACATCACCCTGCCGCTGGATATCGCGGGCCGCAAGCCCGACCAGGATTGGCTGGATACGGTCATCAAACGGCTCGGGATCACCGATCGACTCACCCACCGGCCGAGCGAACTGTCCGGCGGGCAGCAGCAGCGGGTGGCGTGCGCGCGGGCGCTGGCCGGTAAACCGGAGATCATCTTCGGTGACGAGCCGACCGGCAATCTCGATTCGCGCGCCTCGGAGGAGGTGCTCTCGATCCTGCGCGCGGCGGTGGACGAATTCGGGCAGACGGTCGTCATCGTCACCCATGAGCCGCACGCGGCGGGATATGCCGACCGGGTGGTGTTCCTCGCGGACGGTCGCATTGTCGACGAGTTGCGCGATCCCACCGCCGAATCGGTGCTCGACAAGATGAAGTCGCTGGAGCAGGTTTAGTGAGCGAGCGTCAGCGAGTGAACCAAAGACACAGCGCGCCTTCGCGCACGACGGAGCCGAGCGTCAGCGAGGCGCAGTCGTGAGCGAGCGTCAGCGAGTGAACCAAAGACACAGCGCGCCTTCGCGCACGACGGAGCCGAGCGTCAGCGAGGCGCAGTCGTGAGCGGCAAACCGATGCGCAAGGTGGTCTTGCGCAATCTCGCCGCGCACAAGGTGCGACTGGCACTGACCCTGCTCTCGGTGGTGCTCGGAACCGCATTCATCGCGGGCTCGTTCGTCTTCACCGATACCCTCCAGCGGACCTTCGACGGGATCTTCGCCAATCAGGCCAAGGGCGTCGATGTGCGGGTGAGTCCGCAAAAGCAACAGGCACAGGGCATTCCGCTCAGCGTGGTCGACCAGATTTCGAAGATGGACGGGGTGCGGGCGGTCGCGCCGAGCGTCAACGGACCGCTGGTGCTGCTGTATCCGGACGGTAAGAAGGCCGTACAGACCGGTGGCGCACCGACTTTCGGTCAGTCCTACATCCCGCCGGATAAGGCGGTCGCCGAACCGGATAAGTTCGTGCAGGGTGTCCCGCCCGCGCACGAGGGCGAAATCGCACTCAATACCGGCGGCGCCGAACGCGCGGGCCTGCATGTCGGTGACAAGACCAAGGTGCTGGTTCCCTCGCACGGCACCCCGATCGACGTCACCCTCACCGGAATCTACGAAGTCCCTTCGGACACCGGCGGTTTCATCGGCGTGCTGTTCGACGACGCGCAGGCCCGCCAGCTGTTCACCGACGGCTCGCATGTCGCCTATATCGATATCGCGGCCGTCGGTATACCGGGTGACGACCTGCGCGACAAGATCGCGAACGTGCTGGTGGACTACAAGGTGCAGAACGGCGATCAGGTGCGCGCCGATCTGAAGAAGGAAGTCTCCAACGCGCTCAACTTCATCAATTACTTCCTGCTCGCCTTCGGTGCGATCGCACTGATCGTCGGCACCTTCATCATCTACAACACCTTCTCGATGATCGTGGCCCAGCGGTTGCGTGAGCTGGCGCTGCTGCGTGCGGTCGGTGCGAGTCGACAACAGGTCGGCCGATCCGTGGTGGCAGAGGCACTGGTCATCGGATTGGTCGGCAGCGCAATCGGTTTGGTGGGCGGCATCGGTCTGGCCTTCGGGCTTTCGGCACTGCTCAATGCATTCGATCTCGGCCTGCCGACCGGATCGTTGACGGTGCTGCCGCGCACGGTGATCGTCGGACTGCTCGTCGGGCTGCTGGTGACCGTGGTCAGCGCTTATGCGCCCGCGCGTCGCGCCGCCAAGATTCCGCCGGTGGAGGCCATGCGCGAGGAGTTCGCCTCGGCCGGTGAATCGCTGCGGCTGCGGACCGGTTTCGGCAGTGCGCTGGCCGTCGCGGGTGTGGTGCTAGTGGTGCTCGGTGCGCAGAAGACCGGCGGCCATGCCGCACTGACGGTCGGGATCGGCGCGCTCGGCCTGATCTTCGCGGTACTGCTCGCCGCGCCCGCATTGTCGCGGCCGGTGGTGGGCGGTCTCGGGGTGCTGCTGCGGCCGTTCGGCCCGATCGGCCGGATGTCGCGCAATAATGCCGCGCGCAACCCACGGCGCACTGCCGCAACGGCTTTCGCGCTCACCCTCGGTTTGATGCTGGTGACCGCGATCGGCATGCTCGGCGCATCGGCCAAGGCCAGCGTGAGCGTGCTCGTCGACAAGGGCGTGAAGGCAGACTATGTGCTGGCCGGACCGCAGATGATCGGGGTGCCGCTCGGTGCGGGTGACGCCGTGCGCAAATCGGTGCCCGGGGTGGCCGATGTGGTCGGCCTGCGCGGTGTCACGTTCAAGGTCGGCGATGAGCAGCTGGCCGGCACCGAATTCGACGGCTCGCCCGACCGTGTCATCAACTACGACATGATCAAGGGCACCAACACGCTGGGCGATCACGATGTCATGGTGTCGCAGGACGAGGCCGATAAGCGCGGCTGGAAGGTCGGCGATCAGGTCAGTGTGACGAGCCTGGGGTTCAAGAAGATTTCGGTCCAGGTGGTCGGCATCTACAAGAAGACGCCGCTGCTCGGACCGCTGGTGGTGTCGCCGGTCATGTACGACGAGGTGATGCCGGTCAACTTCCGGACCAACCTGTTCATGTTCGTCAAGGCCCAGCCCGGTGCCGATCTCGCTCAGATGCGCACCGATCTTGAGAATGCGACCGAGCAGTTCGTCGTGGTCCAGGTGCAGGATCGGGAGGAGTTCAAGGGCGCACAGGGCAAGCAGATCAATACGCTGCTCGCCATCCTGTACGGACTGCTCGCGCTGGCGGTGGTGATCGCGATTCTCGGCATCGTCAATACCCTGGCGCTGTCGGTGGTGGAGCGGCGTCGCGAGATCGGCATGTTGCGCGCGGTCGGCATGCAGCGGGCTCAGGTACGCCGAACCATCTATCTGGAATCCATGCTGATAGCGGTATTCGGCGCGATCGTCGGGATGCTGCTCGGCCTCGGTCTCGGTGTCGGCTTCCTGCGGACCCTGCGTGACCTGGGCATCGATGAGATCGCCATCCCGTGGAATCAACTGGTGCTGGTGCTCATCAGCTCGGCCGTGGTCGGTGTTCTCGCCGCGCTGTGGCCGGGCATTCGCGCCGCCCGCACCCCACCGCTGGCCGCCATCGCTGACCTGTAGGTCTACTCAGCGAATAACGGGCATACCACTCCGCCGTCGGCGCACCGTAGGCGTCGCTCGGCGGGGTGGGCCCGAATTCGACGCAGAAGTGCGCGGTCGAACGCTCGATGACCGGACCGGCATCGAGCATGGTGCGCCACTTGTCCAGGTTGGCACGGCGGCCGTAGCGAGCTCCGAGGATGCTGCCGCAGATCGCTCCGGTGGAGTAGCTGTCGCCGAAGTGATCGACCGCGAACAAGTTTCGGTTGCCGAAGATGGGTTCCGGTGTGCCACCGACCTTTTCGGCGGCGAGTGCAGCGAAGACCCCGATAGCCAGGGCCTCCGGGCCGATCCGGCGGAGGCCCTCCATATCCCCTGGTGCGGGCAATCCGGCCGCCCCGCGGACAGCCAGTTCGATGGCGGCGGCGCGGGAGAGTTCGGGGCGAGCCACATCGAGTGCGGCTCGGAGATCGGCGCCTCTCGTCACACCCGCGATGATCGCGGCCGTGGTGCCCGCGGGCAGCCACTCGCTCGGATTGCCGTGGGTGAGTGCCGCGGCATCACAGCCGAATTCGAAGATCTGCCCGATTGTCCCGCGGCGGTTGAGTCCGCCGGGTGCGGCGCGGACGACGGCGGCCCAATTCCCGGTCGATCACTTGTGTCTGTCCGGTCACAGTGTGCTGAGTCTGGCTAACGAGTGATGCTACGGTAAACGGAGGTTACTACTCCGTTTAACATGTGGGGTTGGATGGGTAAGGAGGCCGCTGGCAATGGTGGCAGTGGGTCTCGGTGGTCCGAACGTGGGTTTTTCGCCCGCGGTCGGCGGCATCGCCGAGAAGATGAGGGCGGCGGTGCACGGCCGTGGCGGCGAGGCGGTCAGGCAACTCGCATTGATCACCGTGCTCTATCTGGCCTACCGGGTCGGGCGGATGTTCACCGCCGACGACACCGTGCACGCACTCGGCAATGCGCGAGAAATGCTCGGGCTCGAGGACAAGCTCGGGCTGCCGGAGGAGACCACGGTGCAGGCGGTATTCCTGCATCGGGATTTTCTCGCGGTACCGGCCAATTTCTACTACGCCACCGCACATTTCACGGTGGCGGTCGGGGTGCTGTTGTGGCTGTGGGTTTTCCGGCCGGAGCACTACCGGTGGACCCGGAATCTGATGGTGGCATTGACCGGAGCCGCGCTCGCGGTGCATGTGTTGATGCCGCTCGCGCCGCCGCGCATGCTGCCCGAGTACGGCTTTGTCGACCTCGCCGCCATACACGGCCAATCGGTCTATGGCTCACCGGATTCCGGCGGGCTGTCGAACCAGTTCGCGGCCATGCCCTCCTTGCATGTGGGGTGGGCCCTGCTGCTGGCCTTCGCCGTGGTCGCGGCGACCCGAAGTTCCTGGCGGTGGCTGGCGTTGGCACATCCGGTGCTCACCACGGTGGTCGTGGTCGGGACCGGCAATCACTACTGGCTCGACGCGATCGTCGCGGTGGTGCTGCTCGGATTGTCAGCGCTGCTGCATCCGCTGGTGGTGCCCGCCACGGCGACAGCGTGGGGTGCGATGGGGCCGGTGGGCCCGCAGCCGGTGCCGACGCGCTGAGTCAGCTGATTCCGGCATTTCGGTTGGCCCAGGCTTGGATATCGCCCCGATCGAGGGCTAGGGCGAGCAAGTCGGGGAACCTGTCGGGGGTGCAGGCGAAGGCCGGTATGCCGAGGGCGGCGAGAGCGGCGGCATTGTCGTGGTCGAAGGCGGGAGCGCCGTCGTCGGAGAGGGCGAGCAGGACGACCACCTGGATGCCGGAGTCCCGCATGGCATTGACGCGGCGCAGCATCTCTTCGCGGATACCGCCCTCATAGAGGTCGGAGATGAGGACGAACAGGGTGTCTGCGGGGCGGGTGATGAGCGATTGAGAATAGGCGATGGCGCGATTGATGTCCGTGCCGCCGCCGAGTTGGGTGCCGAAGAGGACCTCGACCGGATCGGTGAGTTGTTCGGTCAGGTCGACGACTTCGGTATCGAAAACGACCAGGGACGTTTTCAGCGACCGCATCGAGGCCAGGACCGCCCCGAAGACCGAGGCGTAGACCACGCTGGATGCCATGGAACCGGATTGATCGATGGCGAGGACGACATCCCGGCGCACCGCCTGCGCCTTGCGGCCGTAGCCGACCAGGCGTTCGGGCACGACGGTCCGGTGTTCGGGAAGGTAGTTGGCGAGATTCTTGCGGATAGTGCGGTCCCAGTCGATATCCCGCAGCCGAGGTCGGGTCACGCGGGCGGCGCGGTTCAGTGCGCCGGATACCGCCGCGACGGTGTGTGCGGCAACGCGCTGTTCGATTTCGCGGACCACCTGCTCGACCACCATTCGCGCTGTCGCCTTGGTGGTTTCGGGCATCACCCGATTCAGGCTCAGCAGGGTGCCGACCAGGTGCACGTCCGGTTCGACCGCTTCGAGGAGTTCCGGTTCCAGCAGGAGCTGGGTCAGATTGAGGCGATCGACCGCGTCGCGCTGCATGACCTCGACGACGGCGGACGGGAAGTAGGTGCGGATATCGCCGAGCCAGCGGGCCACCTTCGGTGCCGAGCCGTCGAGTCCGGCCGAGCGCTTACCGGAGGTCTGATCGTCGGTGTTGTAGACCGCGCCCAAGGCTCGATCCATGGCCTCGTCATCCGCTGAACCCAGGCCGCCGAGGGGTTGTTCGGCGGCGGTGCCGAGCACCAGACGCCAACGCCTGGACTGGGTTTCATCGATCGCATTCATCCGGTCACTCCGGGAGGTAGGTGACGGCGGAATGCCACCACATCGTCGTTCGGGTTGATCGAGGGGCCCGAGCGCGGTGCTGAAGGAGCGCGTCGGGCGGCTGCTGGGCTGTTTGTGGCAGCCGCATTGCACAATGCGGTGCGGCGATCTGATCGCGTCGTAATGCCCAACGAGTGGGCAGAATCGCTCGCGATGCGCATGGCGACGATCTTCGGTTCGGTATGGAAGGCCTTGCGGTCGTCGGTGCACGCTGCGAGTTGATCCGGGCTAGGCGCGTCGGGTTCATACCGGCACTCCGAGGATGTCCGCGACCGTGCGCATGGCGACCAGCCCTCGTTCCACATCGAAGGTCGTGTCCGCGCCGGGCCGCGATTTGCCGGAGCCACCGTCGCGCACCGCCTGGCCGATGGCGCGGCGCTCTCCGGATTCGAATGCGCCGAAGGTGCGGCGCAGCAGCGGCAGGATTTCGACGAACATATCGTCGCCGAGACTGCGGAGCCAATCGTCGATGAGCCGCAACAACTCTCGGTCGTGGACCAGCAGCAGCCCGCGACCTCCGAGGAAGCCGTCGATCCAGGCGGCCTTGGCGGCGGCGGTATTGCCGATCGAGAGCGCGGCGGAAAGCCTACGTGCGGAATCGGATTCGTCGATGCGCCCGGCATCGGCGAGCAGTCGGACGGCACGACCGACCAGGGCGCCGTGCACATCGTCACGGTCGGCGAGGCGGTGCAGGGCGGCCAGCCATTCGCCGGTGGCCCAGTCGTTGTCGCGCGTGTGAATGGCGGTGTGCGCGGCATCGAGTTGGGTGCGGAGTTGTTCGGCGGCATCGGTATCGAGGCCGGTGACCGCGCCGGGCAGCCCCGCGCAGATCCGCACGAGCAGGCCGTCCGCGACGTGGGCGAGGGCTTTGGTGTCGGTGCCGCGGACGTCGCCGTAGCGCAGCGTGCGGGTCAGGCCGGGGAGGGCGGCGAGCAGGTGGGTTACGTCGTGGTCGAGTGCCGCGGCCGATTCCAGGCGGCTGATCAGACCGTTGGTGGCGTCGCCGAGATCGGCGAGCAGCGCGACCTCGAGTGCGGCGGTGAGGTCGCCGACGGTGCTGCCCTCTCGGCCCACGGTGTCGAGGATTTTGGCTTCCGCCGCGGTGCGGATGGTGGTGCCCCAGCGGGAGGCCTCGATGATCGAGACGGCGAATTCCGGTCGCCACCGCAGCGTCCAGGATTCGCGGAAGGTGCCGGTGCTGCGCACCTCGCCGGTTGTCGGTGTGCCCCAGTCGATTCCGAGTACCCGCAGCCGGTGCAGCAGTCGGGAGCGTTCGACCTCGCGCTCCTTGCGCAGGTCGAGATCGAGGTTGCGGGACAGGGCTTCCTGCTTGAGCCGCAGCGTGCGGATCCGGGCACGCAGATCGGCATCCAGCGGGACGGTCGGCGTGCCATCGGGAACTGCACCGAGTGCCTCGCCGACCACCAGTTCGGACGCGACGAGCCGCACCATCGTCTCATCGCCCGCGCACATCACCGACCGCACCGCCTCGGTGACCTCCGACAGCCCCGCCAGCGGCCGAGCCCGCAGCACCGCGAGCGTGTCGGCGAGCCGGACGGATTCGATGATGTGCGCACTGGAGACCGGCAGATCGTGTGCGCGCAACACCCCCGCCACCTTGGTCAGCCAGCGCGCGATCGGCTGTTCGGTCTCGGTGAACAGGTGGTGATACCAGCCGGGCGAGGTGATTCCGGCGCCGTATCCGGACGTCGTCGCCAGCCGGGAATGCGTCCACGGCACCCAAGTCACGGTTGCCTTCACCTTGGGAAGCCCCCTGAGCAACTTGGTATCCGCCGTCGCAGGCCCCAACTTCCCCGCCAACGCCGGTGCATGCCACGCCCCACACACCACCGCGAGCCGCTGTGCCCCTTCCTTCAACGCCTTCCGCATCGTCTGCCGCATATACGCCTCACGCCGCAAGGTGTGCGCGTCGATCCCGATGGGTTGGCGCTCAACGTCTTCGAACGCGATCGCCTCGTCGACAGTGTCACCGGTCGGCGAGTTGGCCGACTCGGCATGTGCGGCGGGCCGGGGTTGGTCGTCGGGCTGGAGTGTCTCGCTGCTTGGGTCACCACCCGCCGGAATGCCGGGTATCTCGTGCGGCTGTTGGCCGGGCGAAGGCGATTCGGCTGTGTTCGTGGCAGGTCCGATTGCGAACATGCCTCGTTCAGCGGCTTCTCGCAGTGCACCCATTGCCTCGGTGATCGCTTCGAAAGCGTCGGCGTCGGCAACGGATTCGACCACTGCGTCCCACCAGCGTTCGGCATCGTCGTAGCCGGCCGCGGCGGCCAATTCGGCTAGTGGGTCGATGCGGTCGCCCGGTTCGTCTTCGGTGGCGAGGACGGTGGTCGCGGGAAGGTCGCAGAACTTCACCGGCACTGCGTGTTCCGCCGCATGTCGCAGCGCCTGCCATTCGGGGGAGAACACCGCGTACGGCCAGAATGCGGCCTTGGCGGGCTGGTCCGGCACATAGGCCAGCAGAGCGACGGGCGGTGACATTCCCTCGGCCGCAACGTATCCGACCAAGGGGTCGGCATCGGCCGGGCCCTCGATCAGGATCGCGTCGGGGCGGAACTGCGCGAGCGCGGTGCGCAAAGATCTGGCCGAACCCGGGCCGTGGTGACGGATGCCGAATACGCGGGTCACCGGACCGCTCTGGGCGGCGTTCTGCTGGTCGTCCCTGCGGTCGTCGGCCGTGTTTGTCTTTCTCACCGTGTCACTCCCGGTTGAACATGCGGTGTGGCCGGATCAGTCGGCGGTGCTGCCTCATCCGTGCACCTCGCGGCAAGCGCGGTAGAAGTCGGACCATTCGGGGCGTTCGCGGACAACGGCTTCCAGATACTCGGTCCAGATGACGGCGTCGGCCACCGGATCCTTGATGACCGAGCCGAGGACCGCGCCCGCGATATCGGACGCGCGCAGGGTGCCGTCGCCGAAGTGTGCCGACAGGGCGATGCCATTGGTGATCACCGAGATCGCTTCGGCGGTGGACAGGGTGCCGGAGGGCGTCTTCAGTTTGGTGCGGCCGTCGGCGGTCATGCCGGAACGCAGCTCCCGAAAGACGCGCACGACCCGGCGGACTTCCTCGGCCGCGGCGGGAACCGCCGGAAGTTCGAGCGCGGGGCCGAGTTGTTCGACGCGGCGGGTCACGATGGCGACCTCCTCGTCCTCACTGGCGGGCAGCGGCAGCACAACGGTATTGAAGCGGCGACGCAGAGCAGAGGACAGATCGTTGACGCCGCGGTCGCGGTCATTGGCGGTGGCAATGACATTGAAGCCCTTGGCGGCTTGCACCTCCATCCCGAGTTCCGGTACCGGCAGGGTCTTTTCGGACAGCACGGTGATCAGCGCGTCCTGCACATCGGACGGAATGCGGGTGAGTTCCTCGATCCGGGCGATGGCGCCGCGACGCATCGCGGTCATGACCGGCGACGGCACCAGCGCACCCTCGCTCGGCCCCTCCGCGAGCAGCCGCGCATAGTTCCAGCCGTAGCGGATCGCTTCTTCGGCGGTACCCGATGTGCCCTGTACGAGCAGGGTCGACGCACCGCTGATCGCGGCCGAAAGATGTTCCGATACCCAGGTTTTCGCGGTGCCGGGCACGCCGAGCAACAGCAGCGCCCGATCGGTCGCCAGCGTCGCGACCGCCACCTCCATCAGCCGTCGCGGCCCGACGTACTTGGGGCTGATCACGGTGCCGTCGTCGAGCGTGCCACCGAGCAGATAGGTGACGACCGCCCACGGCGACAGTTGCCACGACGGCGGCCGCGGCCGATCATCGATCGCGGCCAGTGCCCGCAGTTCCTCGGCATAAGCCTGTTCGGCGTGCGGACGCAACAGCTCCGGCTTCGAATCGGTAGTGGTCACTGCAACTCCTCGAGCATCATCGAGCGGTGGTTGAGGTCATGGGCGAGCTGATCGAAGGCTCGCTCCCAATTGGGATCGGTGCATCGGCGCGCCACCGCGGTGGCGGTCCGCGCCGCGCCTACGGGCAGGTGCACGGCCGCCGCGGACAGCAGCGAGCGATGCGCGCTCGGACCGGTGCCGTGCGCTTCGGGGCGTTTGGCCGCGGCACGTGCGCGTTCGAACAACAACAGCATCAGGTGTTGGGCAAGGGGTTCCGGCCACGGATGGCCCATGGCGGGCAGCAGCGCCTCGAGCTCTGAGAGCCACGCGCCGTCCAATTGCAGCAGATGCCGGGTGCGGTCGGTGAGTGGCAGCAGCGCGAACAATTCGCGGCGTCGAAGCATGGCCAGATCGGTCGGCACACCGGCGTCGAACAGCGCCCGCGCCCAGGCTGAATCATGTTGTGCCAGTGCGGCATCCACCCAACCGTCGAACAGCGGCTGCCGGAATCGGTCACTGATCCTGGCCCGCGTGGCCTTATCGGGTGCGCCGAGTTCGGACTCCCAGTGCGTCAGCGGTGTCGCCGCCACGAGTTGGCGCAGCCGACCCGCGCGCAAATCCGGTGCGCCGTCCCAGCGATAGGTGAACTCCACCGCGCGGTCGTTGATGCCGTCCCTGCGATCGGCATCGTCGAGCTCCTCCGGAATGCGGACAACCAGATTCGGATGCAGCAGCAGATGTTCGACCGTGACCCATGCGCTCGCACGCCGGGTCATGCGCTGCGTGAATGCCGAATCCGATAGCAGCGGAAGCAGTCCGGCCGCGACTCGCCGGACATCCGATCGTCGATCGTCCAACGCGGTCTCGAGCAGCGGTTCGTCATCAGCCGAAATCCCATCGGCGAGTATGGCCAAGAGTTCGGCCTTCAGTGGGCCGGATTCCTTCGGCCACGACGCGGTCAGCGCTGCACGTGCGGCTTCGGCATCTCGCCGGCGCAGTTCGGCGAGCCATTCGCGGCGCTCAGGCGGTTGGCCGAACTGCCAGCTCTGCGCCGTCGGCGCATCGGAAGGCCCTTGCCGCACCAGGTCGCGCCAATCCGGATGCTGGTCGGACAGCCAGCGGCCGCGGGTTCCGGCCAGACGCAAAAGCGGTTCGCGCAGTTCGGTATTCGCCTTCGCCTGCGCGAGCAGTAGCGCGCACAGTGCATCCGGGGCGCGATAGTCGAACGGTGCTGCGGCCGCGAACCATTCGGGCAGAAAGGGGGACCGGTCCCGCAACATGCGGGCGAGTCGGGATGCCGCGGCGCGGGGCAGGAGTCGCCGCGCGTCGTCCGCGGCGGGTTCGGGCTTGGTCGCCGTACTGACGGATACGCCACCGCGCGCGAAAGCGCCACGCAGTGCAGCAGATTCGAGAAGCACAAGTGCCGGATCGGTGCGCAACCGGGTTGCTGCGGCGGCCACCGGAGCCTCGAGCCGCGCGGGATCCGCTGCCCTGCGGGCAGTGCCGAGCAGCGCCACCGAGGTCAGCTCCTCCGACACCGGCGCGGCAGGCGCATTCGACATCGCACGCGTGCCGAACTCCGCACTGTCGACATCGACGACCTCACCCGCGGTGAATACCGAGATCGGCACCAATCCGGCCACGCCCCATTCGGCGGCCAGCGTCACCGGGTGCCCACCGGACACCGCGAGCAGTCGCCACGGTTGCTCGGTAGCCGCAACCGGCAGCGCGGTACCGTCGGATTCGGCTATGTACCAGCCATTTTCGGTCCACACCGGCACGACATCGGTGAGCAGCAGCGGTCGCAATCGCAACCATGGATCGCCCGCGAGCGCCTCGGCATGCTCGGTCAATGCGGTGGCGATCGTCCCGTCGGCAACCGGCAGCGTGGTAAACGGTTCGGCCGCACCGTGCCGCTCGCCCCAGAGCGCCCGCAGCGGCGCGCCACCCGGGTAATAGTGCAGATCGGCTTCGGCCATCATGCCGGGCAACGGCACCTCCGCCGAGAAGCTCGGCGTGCCGAAGGAATGCTCGAGTAGCAGCGCCCAGCGTCGAGTCTGCCTGCCGTACAACCATGTTCGGCGCGTGTAGAGCCGCTCCTCCTCGCTGGTCCGGATGCCGAGTACCTGCCACTGATCCCGGACCGCGGGTTCGGTGCGCACGGATTCGGCGGATGTCGGATAGCCGATATGGGTGCGGACGCAGGCCCGCAGCTCCGGCGACAATTCGTCGAGCCGGCGGTGCGCGGCGATCAGCAGATGCAGCCTCGCGTATTCGGCGAGTACGACCTCTGGCCAGTCCGCCCTGGTCACCACGGTGGTCGGCAGCTGGCGCAGCGTGGCGGCGACGCCGGGGGCCTGCGCGTCGACCATTCGGGCCGCGATCGCCTCGAAGGCGCGAAACGAGCGATCGGTCTGGGCCAGTCCGGTGCGCACCTGATCGCCGAGCCAGATATCGAGTTCCTCCAGCCCCGCCGTCACCCGGACCCGCCGCTGTTCGGCGGTCGCCGGATTGGCCGTGCGGGCCCGCGAGTCGGTGGCGGGCTCGGCCGCGCGAACCGCCCGGGCGTCGATCCATTCCGCCGCGAAGTCCGCGATCGGTGCTTCGGCGACCGCGCCGCCCGACCAGGCGAGCAAGAGCGACAATGCGTGCTTGCAGGGGAACTTGCGGCTCGGACACGAGCACTTGTACGCCGGACCCGCCAGCGCCACAACTGTCTGATACGGCTTGGCGCCGCTACCCTGACACAGGCCCCACAGCGCGGTGTCCGACTGCCCGGTGCCGCGCCAGCGCCCGGCGAGCTTGCGTGCGGCCGATAGCGAGCTCGCATCGGGCGCGAGCGCGCTGACCTGTTCCTCGGTCCACGGCGCGGTCATATGTATGGCTCCCGCCTGGTTCATCCGGCGGCCCCGGATCGACTGTATGTCATGTCTTCCCCCATTGCTCGGTTGCCGGATTTCTACCGCAGCCCACCGACAAGTTGGGTGGTGAGCGGCTATTTTTCTGGAATACGCTGCGGGGACGACGGATTCGGCAAGAAACGTATCTTGCGCTGGTTGTCCGATTCTGGCATTCTGTCCTGTTCGGCTCCGACCGAGCCACCCAGATCGGGTGACACACCATCGAGCTGCCCGCCGGGGTTGGCGAGGGGTGGACATCGAGCGGGGCCCAGCCTGTTCGATGGCCATACCATCCCCGCGGGCAGATTCGCATTTCCCCTTCCGGCCGCGCGAAACGGTACCGCTGTGGGCGAATTCGACGCCATCGGGTAGCGTCTCGTTCAGCTTTCAACAGTGATACCCGTGCGGGGTTGGAGGACGTGCCGCGGTTCGTGGTCTAGGGGGTTTACGCATGCGTACAGATCCCGGAGCCGATACTGCGGCGGTGCCGCGCCTGACCGAAGTGGTGTCCCGACGGCTCGCGGCCGATCCTGCGGTCACCCCCGACGTCGCGCACACCGTGCTCCGCGCCCTCGGCGGCGGCGAGTCCGATGATCTGACAACCGAATTCGATGGCTCCGGCATCTTCCTGCGTGCGATCCGGGTACGCGGCTTCCGCGGTATCGGACCCGAAGCGACACTGCAGTTGCCCCCGGGGCCGGGTCTCACATTGGTGGTGGGCCGCAACGGAAGTGGTAAGTCGAGCTTCGCCGAGGCCGCCGAGCTGGTGCTCACCGGCAGTAATCGTCGCTGGGACGGCCGGTCGGCGGCATGGCGCGAGGGCTGGCGGAATCTGCACGACGGCGGCTCGGCGCGTATCGAACTCGAATTGCTGACCGCCGGAGCCAATCCCGAGCTGACCATTGCCAAAGAGTGGTCACCGCAAGCGGATCTGGGCCAGGCACGCTGGACCGAACAGCGATCCGGCACCGCGTCAACGGATTTCGACGGCAACCGCTGGGCCGGTCTGCTGGAGTTGTATCGCCCCTTCCTGTCCTACAGCGAACTCGGCGCACTCGTCGACGGCAAACCGAGCGATCTGTTCGATGCGCTGCACCGGCTGCTCGGCCTCGACGAATTGACCGTGGCACAGGAGCGGATCCGCACCCGCCGACTGGAACTCGAACGCGCCGTACGGGATTCGCGCCAGGAACGCATCGAACTGGTGACCGCGCTCGGCACGGTGGCCGACGACCGTGCGGTGCGGATGGCGGCGCTACTGCGCCCGGACCGCCCCGATCTCAGGGCCATCGGTCGCGAGGTACTCGGCACGGCCGAGAATCCGGTCGGGCCGGATGGGCTGCGGGCAATCGTGCGGCTTGTCTTGCCCTCGGGTGCCGAAGTCGAAGCGATCGCCGCTCGCCTCGAAGAGTGCCGCACGGTGCTCGCGCGCGATTCGACCGCCGATGCCGAGTCCGATCTGCGGGTGCTGGATTTGCTGCGGCGTGCGCGCGATCATGTCGGTGCCAGCGGGGAATGTGCGTGTCCGGTCTGTGGGCGTGGGGAATTGGACGCGACGTGGTTGCGCGGTGCGGACGCCTCGATTGCCGAGCTGACCTCCCGAGTCGACGCACTCGCGAGCGCGCGGGCCGCATTGCGACAGGCCGTCCGCGACGCCCGCGCGCTCCCGGAACATATCCCCCCGGAACTCGATTTCGATCCGCGCAATCCGCCCACCGTCGACACCACCGCGGTGCGTCGCGCCTGGACGGACTGGGCGGCGCTGACCGGCGCCGATTACTCGCCTGACCTGCCCGATCGACTGCGCGGTGCGCACACTCGCCTGGTCGACGAACTCGAGTTGCTGCAACAGGGCACTCGGAAGGAACTGAACCGCCTCGACGAGGTGTGGGCGCCGCTGGTGCCACGCATCAGTGGCTGGCTGGAGGGGGCCCGTGCGGTCGTCGCGAACGGCAGCGAACTGCGCACACTCAAGCGCGCCGAGGATTGGCTCAAATCCGCGACGGCCGGATTGCGCGGTGAGCGGATGGCGCCGCTGGAGACCACGGCGCGCTGGGTCTGGCGCACACTGCGTCAGCAGAGCAATGTCGAACTCGGTGCGATTCGATTGCAGGGCAACGCCGGAACCGCGCGGCGGGTGCTGCTCGATGTCACCGTCGACGAGGTGGACGGCGCCGCGCTCGGGGTGATGAGTCAGGGGGAGTTGCACGCCCTCGGGCTTTCGCTGTTCCTGCCGCGAGCGACGGTGGAGGACAGCCCTTTTCGCTTCGTCATGATCGATGACCCGGTGCAGGCCATGGATCCGGCCAAGGTGGACGGATTGGCCAGGGTGCTCGAGGTGATGGCGTGGACGCGGCAGGTGATCGTTTTCACCCACGACGAGCGGCTGGCCGAGGCGGTGCGGCGCATGCAACTGGACGCCAGCGTGCTCGAAGTGCAGCGCCGCGAACGCTCGGTGGTGGAAGTGCGGGTCTCGAGCGACCCGATCCGCCGCTACCTCGACGACGCCCGCTCCCTGGTCCGTACCCCCCAACTACCCCCGGCGATCGCCGACGAACTGGTGGCCACCTGTTGCCGTTCCGCCGTGGAAGCGGCCAGCCTGGCCAGAGCCAGGCGCAATCTGCTCGCCGACGGCATGGACCACCGCGACGTCGAACGCCACATCGAAGGCGCACAAACAACTCGCGCAATGGTCGCGCTCGCGGTCATGGGTATCGGCGGCCGAGTAGACGACCTGAACAAACACCTCGCCCGCGAAGGCAAATGGGTCGTCGACGCCTTACGCGACGCCACCGCAGGAGCCCACGTACCCATCGGCCGCAGCATGCGCGACCTGATCGCGGACACCGAGAAGTTCGTCGGCTGGCTACGCCGATGAACGGGCGCTACGCATCGATAGCTCGGGGGTGGCGGTGAGTGCGGCGCGTGATGGCGCGGGCCCGTCGGGCGACGCGGACGATGGTCGGGCGCGTGATAGTGATCCCTTGGGTGGCGCGGAGTTGCCAGGTATCGAGGGTCGAGAAGACGGTGCTGGTCGGGAGGGGGTTGGCGGTTCGCAGGGGAGGTCGGTCGGGCACGGCGGAAAGCGTTGGGCAGGAAGGCAAGTCGGGGTACCGGACGAATCGGCTGGGAAGAGCGGCGCGGCTCGGCAGGGCCGTACGACTCGGCGGGGTGAGGGGGCTCGGCAGCGGAAGGTGGGGGCGGGGCGGCGAGGGGGCGCGCGCAAGCAGGGGGTGGCGGGGAAACCGCATCCGCCGCGGCCGACGGTGGCCGAGCGGTTCGATGCGGTGGATCGACTGCTCGACGGGTCGGTGACCGATGCCGATGGGCTGTGGTCGCGGGCGACGGTGTGGATTCTGCGGCTCGCGCTCGAGCAATCCGTCGACGAGTTGTGGTTGCAGGTGGCACCGGAATTGGCCCGCTGCCCGATGCGCGCCCAACTGCTCGCCCTGCGCGTATTCGCGGGCGACGCCACCGCCGCGCAGGTCGCGACGGTATGGGCAGCCCTGTCCCGCGCCGCTCACCACCACGATTACGAACTCGCCCCGAGCGTCACCGAACTACGCCGCTGGCGCGAGCAGACCGCAGCCATCGCCACCTCACTCGCTACAGCCGCCACCGGCTGGATCGATCGAGAAGTCAGGACTGACTGAACAGTCCGATGACGCCGGCCAGCAGCGAAAGGCCCTCCGAGGCAATGGCGGAACCGGTTCCCAACATGTTCAACACATTCAGCAGTCCCATGGCGGGCTCCTTGATCGGTGTCGACACTTCCGCTTATCCACACGGTGATTCGTCGCCCCCGAGTTGCTGGATCGCCTATGTCAGTGCGCCTTTACGCGACACTCCGCCCGACACGCCAACTTGAACCAAACCCATTCGTGCCCCGAGCTCCCTCGAACGCATGGATCAAGATCAGGTGGAATCTGCGCGGGCATCGCCCGAGTAGCCTCCTCCACCAGTGCCACCTGATCTTGATCAGGGGCCCCGGAGCGCGCAGTGATCCGCACGGCGGCAAGATTCGGAGTCATGGACGATTCACAGCCGTGCCCGTGTAAGCGTGGGGAGCCGTTTGGCGCCTGCTGTGGACCGGTGCTGGCGGGGGAGCGGCCCGCGGCGACGGCCGAGGCGCTGATGCGTTCGCGCTACACCGCATTCGCGCTCGGCGATACCGAATACCTGCTGCGGTCCTGGCATCCGCGCACGCGACCGAAGTCGCTAGACCTGGATCCGGCCCAGCGCTGGCTGTTCCTGGAGATCGTGCGCACCGAACGCGGCGGACCGTTCGACGACGCCGGCACCGTGGAATTCATCGCCCACTACAAGGCCGAAGGCCGACGTGGATCTCTGCACGAGGTCAGCACATTCGCCCGGGTGGACGGCGCCTGGGTCTACCTCGACGGCATCATCGAACCGTGACCGGTAGCGTGCCACCCATGCCACGTGTCGCGATCGAATACTGCACGCAATGCCGCTGGTTGCTGCGCGCGAGCTGGATGGCACAGGAATTGCTGAGCACCTTCGCCACCGAACTCGGTGAAGTGGCGCTGATCCCCGGCACCGGCGGCGTGTTCCGCATCACCATCGACGGCGACCAGATCTGGGAGCGCAAGGCGGACGGCGGATTCCCGGATATCGCCGTACTCAAGCAGCGCGTGCGTGACCGCGTCGCACCGGAGCGTGACCTCGGCCACGTCGACAAGCGAGACCGACCCGACCCAGCGTGATATCGACCACGCCGATCACCGCCCCGGAATCAGGAGCAGCACCCGCCACCGCAGCACCCGCCACCTGCGGGCCGCGGCGCGGGCGGGGGTGATGCGGCGCCGCCGCCACCCCTGCTGACCGTGGCGAATGTGGTCAGCAGCTTGACCGTGTCATCGTGGCCGTTCGGGCAGGCCGCCGGATTCGAGGCCTCCGCCATCGGACGGTTGACCTCGAAAGTGTCGCCACAGCTGCGGCACCGGAAGCTATAACTCGGCATCGGCCCAGCGTAGCGCCAAGGGTGATGAGGTGCGTCCCACCTATCCCACTGTCGAACTGGACGTACTCTCGATAAGAGATCGCTAGGTGCTTGGACCCGGCCGGAGCAAACTCGCAGCGCACCTGCCCGGGGCGTAGGCAGGAGGTGCGGAAGATGACCACGCAGTTCGATATCGAACCTGGCTCCGAGGTCGGCGACACCGAGCCGGTCGCCCAGACGACCTGGGGCCGCGTGAGTGGACGCTGGGACGGACCGGTCGCGGTGTGGCGCAGCATTCCGTACGCATCCGCGCCGTCCGGTCCGAACCGGTTCCGGCCGCCACTGCCGCCGCGGCCGTGGGATGGCATCCGCGAGTGCACGACCTTCGGCGAGATCGCCCCGCAGACAATGGGCAATATGGTCCCGGTCGACTCCGACCTGCGGACCGGGGAGGACTGCCTGTGGCTCAATGTGTGGTCGCCGCGCTGTTCCGCTGATACCGGTACGCCCCGCCCGGTCCTGGTGTGGCTGCACGGCGGCGCGTACTGCCTCGGCACCGCGGCCCAGGAGATCTACGACGGTCGCAAGTTGGCCGAAGCCGGTGACGTGGTCGTGGTGACGGTCAATTACCGCATCGGCGCCCTCGGCTTCCTCGACTTGTCCTCGCTCTCCGACGATTTCACGCCGAACCTCGGTCTGCACGACCAGATCGCCGCACTCGAGTGGGTTCGCGACAATATCGCCGCATTCGGCGGCGATCCGGGCAACGTGACGCTTTTCGGCGAATCGTCCGGCGCCGGATGCGTGACCGCACTGCTGACCGCACCGCCTGCGGCCGGTCTGTTCCATCAGGCGATCGCGCAAAGTCCGCCCGCGACAACGGTTTTCGGCCAGGAGCGGGCTGCCGCTGTGGCCCAGCGCTTTCTGGAACTGATCGAATTGCCGTATTCGCGCGCAAGCGAATTGCTGGAATGCCCGATCGACCGGATCGTGACGGCCGCGGGCGTACTACTGGACGAGATTCCGTTGAAGGAGCCGGGCCGACTGGCCGCCGCGCCGGTCGTCGACGGTTATCTGGTCCCGACCTATCCCATCGACCGCTTCCAACAGGGCCGTTCGCATCGCGTGCCGCTGATCATCGGCACCAATAAGGACGAGGCCTCGCTGTTCCGCGTCCTCCGCTCGCCGATCATGCCGGTGACCCCGGATGCGGTGAATGCCATGCTGCGCGATGTGGCCGCCAATCATCCGGAGATGTCGCCAGAGCGCATCGCCGAAATCACCTCTGCCTATCCGGATCTCGCGAAAACCCGTGGCGCGCTTGCCATGTCCACCGACGCGGCCTTCCGCATGCCGGCCCACTGGGTCGCCGACGGCCACGCCCAGCATTCACCAACATGGATGTACCGCTTCGACCACGCCACCCCCATGCTGAAGGCCGCCCGCGTCGGCGCCGGTCACGCTACCGAATTGCCTTATGTCTTCGGCAATTTCGGCACGTTGAACCATGATCCCACCTTCTGGCTCGGCGGCCGCAAGGTGGCAATGGAAGTCTCCGGTCGCATGCAACGCCGCTGGCTCGCCTTCGCCACCCACGGTGTTCCCGCCGCCATCGACGGCTCCAAACACTGGCCCCCCTACCGCCCGAGCACCCGCACCACACTCCTGATCGACAACATCGACCGGGTAATCGACGACCCGGACCGCGACCTGCACACCGCCTGGGGCGAACAGGCCGTCGGCTTCAGCTGAGTCCCTGCGCCACCTTCTCCGAGGCCGCTGAGGGTCAACCGGGTTGGCCGCGCGCGGCGGTCGAGCTCCCACACGGTTCACCGTGCGCCAACCTCGCGCACGCCGAATAGCCTGGTGCGCCTTTCTATTACACGTCTGTGGAGAAGCGGATGCCGCCGTCCGGGATATCGACGCCGGGCCAGATGCGGGCGCCGCGTAGTAGTTCGCAGCGGGCGCCGACGTTGGCGCCGTCGCCGATGACGGCGTCGCGGACGAGGGCGCGGGGGCCGATGCGGGCGCCGAAGCCGATGATGGAGCGTTCCACGGTGGCGCCTGCTTCGATGCGGGCGCCGTCGAAGAGCACCGCTCCGTCGAGGCGCGCGCCTGCGCCGACTTCGGCGCCGCGCCCGACGACGGTGCCGCCGATGAGCAGCGCGCCTGGGGCGACGCCCGCACCCTCGTGGACGAGAGATTCACCACGCTGTCCGGGCAGGGCCGGGGAGGGTGCGATGCCGCGGACCAGGTCGGCCGAGCCGCGGACGAAGTCCTCCGGCGTACCCATATCGCGCCAGTAGGAGGAGTCGACGTGTCCCTGCACGCGGGCACCTTCGGCGAGCAGCGCGGGAAACACCTCGCGCTCCACCGACACCGGTCGCCCCGCCGGGATCTTCTCGATGTATTCGCGCCGGAAGACATAACAACCGGCGTTGATCTGATCGGTCGGCGGATCCTGCGTCTTCTCCAGGAAGGCGGTGACCCGCCCATCCTCGTCGGTCGGCACACAGCCGAATGCGCGCGGATCGCTCACCCGAACCAGATGCAGGGTCACATCCGCATTCGTGGACTCGTGGGTGTCCAGGATCGCACCGAGATCGGTGCCGCCGAGCACGTCGCCGTTGAACACCATGATGTTGTCGGCGCGCAGCTTGGGCAGCACATTGCGGATGCCGCCACCCGTGCCGAGCGGTTCGGTCTCGGTGACGTACTCGAGGTCGAGGCCGAGGTCGGCGCCGTCACCGAAGTGTTCCTCGAAGACCTCCGCCTTGAACGAGGTGCCGAGCACGACGTGGGTGATTCCGGCGTCCGCGATGCGGGCGAGCAGGTGGGTCAGGAACGGCAGTCCGGCCGTCGGCAGCATCGGCTTGGGCGCCGACAGGGTGAGCGGACGTAACCGCGTGCCCTGGCCGCCGACCAGAATCACGGCGTCGGTGCCTGCATTTCCTGCCATCATGCTCCCTGTTCACAGTGGATCGTGTGCTCGGTGGTGCGCGTCACCGGACAGACACCAGTTTCAGTACCCAGCGACACGGGTTCGGCACTGTTGTGTGCCGAACTTGTGACGTTAGCTCTGGGCTTCCCGCGCCTGTTGACGCAGCGCAGATCGAACCGCAATTCGGGAACGGATCGCAAGTCCGGCCCGCAACGCCAACCGCAGCGGCGCCTGCCACCAGTGCGGATGCCGATCGGCCTGGAATCGGTACGCGCTCGCGTGGTGGGCGGGCAGCATCACCTCGGGATGGCGTCCGGCCGCGTGGCCCTTGGCATGGGTGACCTCGGCATCGGGCACGAAGACGTTGTGCCAACCGGCCTTGCCCATCCGGTCGCCGAAGTCCACGTCCTCCATGTACATGAAGTAGCGCGAGTCGAAGCCGTCGATCGAATCGAAGGCCGCGCGCCGCACCAGCAGACACGAACCGGACAGCCAGCCGACGGCCCGCTCGGAGATCTGCTCGTTGTCCTGGCGGTAGCGCAGGGTCCACGGATTCGACGGCCACACGGTGCCGAGAATGGCGTGTCCGGCGCCGTCGAGCAGTCCGGGCACCGAGCGTGCGGACGGGTAGACGCTGCCGTCGGGCTCGCGCACCATCGGTCCGAGCGCGCCCGCCCGCGGCCAGCGCTTGGCGGCGGCGAGCAGTTTGTCGATGGAGTCGCTGCCCCAGCGAATATCCGGATTGGCGATGACGATGAATTCGACGCTCGGATCGATCTCCGCGACCGCCCGGTTGATCGCACCGCCGTAACCGATATTTCCGCCGGTCCGCAGCAGCCGCACGTGTGCGTTGGCCTCCGCCGCCAGCTCAGGCGCACCGTCCACCGAACCGTTGTCGGCGAGGATCACCTGCGGTTTTTCGCTGGTGGCAGCGGCCAGGGTGGTGATGAAGTGCTCGAGGTGCTCGCCGGGTGAATAAGTCACCGTGACGACGACAAGGCCGCCGGGGGCAGCAGATCCGGAATCGCTCACGACTGCGCCTCGCTGACGCTCGGCTCCGTCGTTCGCGAAAGCGCGCTGTGTCTTTGGTTCACTCGCTGACGCTCGCTCACGACTGCTCCTCGCTGACGCTCGGCTCCGTCGTGCGCGATTGCGCGCTGTGTTGTTGGTTCACTCGCTGTCGCTCCCTCACGGGCATGCAGCCTACTGTGACAACCCCGACAGCGCGTCCCCGAGTGCGACCTCCCACCGGCGCAGCGGAGTCAGTCCGGCATCGGCCCAGGAACGGTTGGACAACACCGAATATGCCGGGCGCCGTGCGGGTCTCGGAAATGCGGTCGAGTCACACGGGCGCACCCGAGTCGGATCCGCGCCGATTCCGGCGAATATCGCCCGCGCGAATTCGAACCAGCTGACCTGGCCGGAGTTGGTGGCGTGCAGCACTCGCGGCGCATCCGGCCGACCCGCCAATTCCAGGAGTCCGGCGGCCAGATCGGCGGCGTAGGTCGGGGAGCCGAGCTGGTCGTCGACCACGTCGAGGGTGTCGCGTTCGCGTTCCAGCCGCAGCATGGTCGCGACGAAATCGCTTCCGCGCCCGGTATATACCCACGCGGTGCGCACCACATGCGCGTGCGGCGCGGTTGCCAGCACGGCCTGTTCGCCTGCCAATTTGGATCTGCCGTAGACGGTGGCGGGTTCGGTCGGGTCGTCGGTGTCATACGGCTTGTCGTGGGTTCCCGCGAACACGTAGTCGGTCGAAACATGGATCAATCGGGCATCCACCTCCGCACAGGCGGCAGCGAGTACCGCCGGTCCGGTCGCATTGACCGCGAAGGCGGCCTCGGGATCGGACTCGGCCTGGTCGACGGCGGTGTAAGCGGCGCAGTTCAGCACGACATCACCCGGTTCGAGTGCGGCGCGCACAGCGTCCGCGTCCGTGATGTCCAATTCGTCGCGACCGAAGGCGTGGGCATCGGGTGCGCGGTGCAACAGTTCGCGTCCCAACTGCCCACCGGCACCGGTCACGACGAGGCGCGCGGCTACGGTCGATGAGGGCGATATCGCGGTCACGGGCACGAGTCTGGCACGCCGTGGCACCTGCGGTTGTGGTCCGCCGCGGTAGCCGTCGGTTAGCCTCGGGGCAAGCAAGACGGGGGCTACCGGAGGCGGGGCGGTCGAGTCAGCGACGTGTCGGCTTCTACGAACCGGCGCCGCGCAGTCGGTACATCAGCTGGGAGCGCGCGGGCAAGCGCAGCCGGATGCTCGGTTTTTGGCGAGAGGATGCAGTGGTGCCGCAGAAGATGAGGGCGACAGCGTCGTCGCGACTACCCGCAGCCGGGAGCGGCCTGGGTCCGCTGCGCGCGTTCGTCGCGGCCGGGGCGGTGCTGGTCCTGCTCATCACCGGATTCGCCTGGCACAGTGTCGACTCGCTGATTTCGAATATCGAACGCATCGGCGGCCTCGGCCTCGGCGGCGGGAGCGACGGCGCCGTCGACATCCTGCTGGTCGGCGTGGACAGCCGCACCGACGCGCACGGCAATCCGCTCAGCAGCAATGAGCGCGCCATGTTGCATGCGGGCGATGAGGTCGGCACCAATACCGACACCATCGTGCTGGTTCGCGTCCCGAACGACGGCCGCTCCGCCACCGCCATCTCCATTCCGCGCGACTCCTATGTCGACATTCCAGGCGTCGGCACGAGCAAGATCAACTCGGCCTACGGCGCGACCAAAGAGGCTCAGCGCCGCAAGCTGATCAACCAGGGCGTCTCGGAGGCCGACGCGGAAAAGCAGTCCACCCAGGCCGGTCGCCAAGCGCTGATCAAGACAGTGGCCAATCTCACCGGCATCACGGTCGACCACTACGCCGAGGTCAGTTTGCTCGGGTTCGTGCTGCTGACCGATGCGGTCGGCGGGGTCGATGTCTGCCTGAACAATCCCGTGGACGAATGGATGTCCGGCGCCGACTTCCGGGCGGGTCGTCAGAAGCTCGACGGCCCACAGGCTTTGAGCTTCGTGCGCCAGCGCCATGATCTGCCGCGCGGCGATCTGGACCGGATCGTGCGCCAGCAGGTCTTCATGGCGCGGTTGGTCGGCCAGGTCCTCAGCACCAAGACACTGAGCAATCCGGGCAAGTTGCGAAATCTCAGTGATGCGGTCGGTCGCACCGTCGTGCTGGACGACGATTGGGACGTGCTGGCGTTTCTGCAACAGTTGAAGGATCTTTCGGGCGGTCAGGTCAGTTTCGAGACGATTCCGGTCGCCGATCTCAACGACACGACCAGCGATGGTGAATCGGTCGTACGGGTGGATCCGAAAGCGGTGAAGTCGTATGTGGCTTCGCTGGTCGACGGCAAGTCGGAGGATCATGCCGAGCCGACGATCGATCCGGCATCGGTGAGCGTCAGTGTGTTCAATGCGAGTGGGATCGGCGGGCTCGCGGGACAGGTGGCACAGGCGTTGACGGCCAAGGGATTCCAAGAGGGAATAGTCGGCAACTACACCGGGCCCAGCGTCACCAGCAGTCGAGTACTAGCGATGGATACCTCGAATCCGAAGGCCAAGGCGGTCGCGAAGGCGCTCGGCGGCCTGACAGTCATCGCGGACAGCACGTTGTCCCCGGATTCGGTCAGCGTCGTGCTGGCAAGCGACTATTCTGGTCCGGGCTCGACCGCGGGCAGCATGTTCGACTTCTCCAAAACGTCGAGCACCGCAACGCCCGTACCGCCGGCTCCACCGATCGACGCAGGCCAGAACGGACCGAAATGCGTGAATTGACCATGCGTGAATTGACCGATGCGTGACCACGACCACGTGCTGACACTCGCCGAGGCAGTACTCGATCCGATCCTCGAGCGCGACCCGGCCGGTCCGCGCGTCACCTACTACGACGATGCCACCGGCGCCCGGATCGAACTCTCCGGGCTGACCCTGGCGAACTGGGCGGCCAAGACCGCCAATCTGATCCGCGACGAATTCGGGCTGAGCCCGGGTGCGCGTGTCGCGGTGCTGCTGCCCGCGCACTGGCAGACCGCCGCGGTGCTGCTCGGCTGCTGGTGGGCCGGGACCGAGGTAGTGCTCGGGCCCGATCCGGATGCCGATCTGGCGCTGGCGACCGCCGAGCGATTGGACGAGACCGACGGTATTCCGGAGGTCGCCGCGCTCTCGTTGGATGCCTTCGGCATGCCGGTGCGGGATCTGCCGATCGGCATCACCGATTTCGCCACCTCCGTGCGGGTGCACGGCGACCAGTTCATGCCGCGCGGCGCCGGGGTGGCGCTGGGCGGGATGCCGGTCTCCGAGGTGCTCGCCGAGGCCAGAAAATCCGCTGTGCTGCAAGGGTTTTCCGAGGGCGACCGGGTGCTGTCGAACACTTCCTGGGATACCCCGGCCGAACTGATCGACGGGTTCGTCTCGGTGCTGGTGGCGGGGGCCTCACTGGTGCAGGTGGTCAATCCGGATCCGGCGCTGCGCGAGCGGCGCATCGAATCCGAGCGGGTCACCGCGCAGCGCGGCTGAGCTCCTACCCTGGTATAGGTCGGCGTCCGACCATGGGACGTTCCACCCTGGCCGGGGAGTGCGTACGGTGGAATTGTCGCGCAACGATGGGGTTGGTGAAGTGATGAAGCCGCAGTACTGGTTCCGGTGGTTATCGGTGCAGGGTGCGCCGCGGTTGGCCCTGCGCACCCAGGCGCGGCGCGGCGATCCGTTCGCCCAACTGATGGGCGGACCGGATGGTCTCGCCGATCCCTATCCACTGATCGAGCGGCTGCGCGGACAGGGGCGGCTGCAGCGCACCGCGATCGCGTGGGCGAGCTTCGACCATGAGCTGTGCCGAGCCGTACTGCGGGACAACCGATTCGGTGTGCGCACCACCGACAGCTTCAATATTCCGAAGCCGCTGCAATTGCTCGCCGAGCGACTTCCCTTGCCGCCCAATCCGGTCGAGCCGCCGTCCATGCTGGTCATCGACCCGCCGCAGCATACGCAGATGCGTAAGCCGGTCGCGTCGGCCTTCACCCCGCGTGCGATCCGCCGATTGCGGGAACGGGTCGAGACCGTCACCGAGGAACTGCTCGGTGCGCTGCCCTCGGGTGGTTCGGCCGATCTGATCGCGTCGTATGCCGCGCAGGTGCCGATCGCCATCATCTCGGAAATGCTCGGCTTCCCGGAAAAGGACCGAAAGCTATTCCTGGACTGGGGCGATCGGATGACGCCGCTGCTCGATATCGGGATTTCCTGGCGGGCATTCCGGCGTGCGCTCGGCTCGATGGAGGTGATGAACGATTACCTCGACGGCCATATCGCGCGACTGCGTCGCGAACCGGGCGACGATATCCTCAGCAGTCTGGTCACCTCGGGTGAACTCGACGATTTCGCCTTGAAGGCGACCGCGAGCCTGTTGATGGGCGCGGGCTTCGAGACCACGGTCAACCTGATCGGCAACGGCGTCGCCCAATTGGTCACGCATCCCGAACAGTTGGATCGATTGCGCGCCGAACCGGATCTCTGGCCGAATGCGGTCGAAGAGGTGCTGCGCATCGATGCGCCGGTGCAGACGACGGCGCGAATCGCATCGACCGACTTGGAACTCGAGGGTGTGCCGCTGCACAAGGGCAATACCGTGGTGCTGTCGCTGGCAGGTGCGAACCGCGATCCCGCCGTCTTCGCCGATCCAGATGTCTTCGATGTAGGCCGCTCGAATGCCAAGGAGCACTTGACATTCAGTAGCGGCATCCACGTCTGCCTCGGTGCGAGCCTGGCCCGCATGGAAGCACCTACGCGCTGCAATCCTTGTTCGAGCGCTTCCCGGACCTGCAACTCGATGGGGCGCCGCAGCGTCGAAAGTTGTTCACGCTGCACGGATATGAGCGGATGCCGGTTCGGCTCGGTCGCCGGGCCGGCACCCCGGCTCGCGAGCCGACGACGGTCTGAGGACTATATGCCGTGCCGACGGTCGCCCGTAACGGCCTCGCACAGTTGCGCTTCGGTTTCGGCGGAGAACGGTTCGCGGTAGGCGGCAACGGCTCGGCGGGTTTCCTCGGCGACCAGATCGGCGTTGATCTGAGCTGCTGCGGCCGCGCCTGCTGCTGCGGCCGCGCCGACCTGGGCCGTCAGGTCGGTGACATTGCCTGCGGCCCAGACGCCGGGCACATCGGTTCGGCCGGTGGCGTCGGTGGTGATGTATTCGCCGACGCCTGCCGGGTGTTCGGTCGGTTGCAGTCCGAGTGTTTCGAGGAAGTTCGCTCGGGCGACCATCCGTGAGCCGACCACCACGACCTCGCGGGCGATTACGGTGCCGTCGCTCAACCGCACTCCCGCGAGGCGGTCGTCGACGATCTCCAGCGCCGTCACTTCGCCGTGCACCACGCGGATGCCGCGGGCGTTCAACTCCTCCGACTGTTCGGCGGTCGGTGGCATGGTGTGCGAGAAGTACGTGACATCGGTGGTGAGCTGACGGAACAGCAGTGCCTGGTGCACCCCCATCGGGCCGGTGCCGAGCACACCGATGGCCTGGTCGCGGACCTCCCAGCCGTGGCAGTACGGGCAGTGGATCACATCGCGGCCCCAACGCTCCCGCAGTCCCGCGATCTCGGGTAGCTCATCGACCAGACCGGTGGTCACCAAGAGCCGACGTGCCCGCACGGACCGGTCACCGAGGCACACCGCGAATCCGTCGCCATCCCGCGCGACCGTGATGACCTCGCCGTTCACCACATGTCCGCCATAGCCGCGGACCTCGGCCCGACCGCGTTCGAGCAATTCGCCCGGTGGCGTTCCGTCCCTGGCGAGCAGTCCGTGCACGCCCTCGGCCGGGGCATTGCGTGGTTGCCCCGCATCGATCACAACCACTGACCGTCGCATTCTGGCAAGCATCAGCGCGCCGCTCAATCCGGCCGCGCCACCGCCTATCACCACCACGTCATAGCCGTCATTCAAATGATCGGTCACAGCTCCACCTCGCTGGCGCTCGGCTCCGCTGCGACCGTTGATGCTGTGCTGATGGTTCCCTCGCTTTGCTCGGTCACATGACCACCTCCTCGAAACGACCATGCGGCCCGGTCGCCGATTTTGGCAAACAAACTTGCCGATATGGCAATCTGGTTGGCATGGACAACGACCTCGGCCAAGCCCTCGACGCGGTCGGGCCTCGGTTACGCGCGCTGCGCCGCCAACGCGAAACCACATTGGCCGACCTCTCGACGGAAACCGGCATCTCGGTGAGCACCCTGTCGCGCCTGGAATCCAGTGCCCGCCGCCCAACCCTCGAATTACTGTTGCCGCTGGCCAAGGCGCACGGCGTCACCCTCGACGAACTCGTCGACGCCCCACCCACCGGCGACCCGCGCATCCACCTGCGCCCGACCACCCGCCACGGCATGACCTATCTGCCCCTGACCCGCCGAGCGGGCGGCATCCAGGCCTACAAACTGGTGATCCCCCCGAATATCCGCCGCGACCCCGACCCACGAACCCATGAGGGCTACGAATGGCTCTACGTGCTCAACGGCCGCCTCCGCCTGATCCTCGGCGAACACGATGTAGTCCTCACCCCCGGCGAAGCCGCCGAATTCGACACCCGCGTCCCGCACTGGTTCGGCACCGCCGGCCCCGACCCCGTCGAATTCCTGAGCCTTTTCGGCAAACAAGGCGAACGCGCCCACCTCCGCACCACCCCCAAACCCCGCCCGAACTGACAAATCGCACTGCCCATCCGGAATAGCGATTTATTCCGGGCGGATTTTCCAGATGTAGCGGGTTTTGGGGCGGCCGGCTCGGCCGTAGTCGGATTTGCGGTCGACGAGGCCGTCGTCGGCCAGCTTTTCCAAGTAGCGCCAGGCTGTAATGCGCGAAACGCCGACCGTGCTGGCTGTGTCGGCGGCGGTGACGCCGCCGGGGGCGTCGCGGACGGTGCGGGAGATTTCGTCCAGGGTTTGGGGGGCAACGCCTTTGGGGGCGGTGGCGCGTTGGTCGGAGGTGCGTAGCGCGCCGAGGGCTCGGTCGATGTCGTGTTGGGAGATGGCGGTTTCGCCTGCGGGCAGAGCGGTGCGAAATTCGCGGTAGCGTTCGAGTTTGTCGCGAAAGGCGGCGAAGGTGAACGGTTTGAGCAGGTAGAGGACCACGCCGTAGGAGACTGCGGTGCGCACCATGGCCAGGTCGCGGGCCGAGGTGATGGCAATGACGTCGGGGCGGGGTGCGAGGCCGGTCAGGGCGGCGGCCACATCGAGGCCACTGGCATCGGGAAGTCCGATATCCATGAGCACCAGGTCGATCGGCGCATTCTCGGCGGCGGCATCGGCGGCGGCGCGCATGGCCTCGCGACCGGTGTGCGCGACCGCGACCGCGTTGAAGCCCGGAATCCGTTCGACGTAGGCGCGGTGCGCCTCGGCGATCAATGGCTCGTCCTCGACGATCAACACTCGGATCATCGCGCATCCTTTCGTGGGATCGTCACGGTCACGGCACTTTCCGGATCGCGTTCGGTGCCGATCACGCCGCCGTGCCGGTCGACAAGGCGATGGACCAGTGCCAGCCCGAGGCCCTGATGGTCGGCCTTGGTGGAGTAGCCGCGTTCGGCGGCGCGGGCGAAGGTTTCCGCCGACATTCCGGGCCCGCTGTCCGCGACGCGCACGTACAGTGCCGAATCGTTCGCCGATCGCACCGACTCCAACGCCGTCGCCGACTCGATGGCAAGCGCCGGATCCGGTGCCAGCGCCGGATCGACCACGTCTGACGAATACTGTTGACGCACAGTCACTTCCACCCAGCCAACCGAGCCGTCAGCGGCTGCGTCGATGGCATTGTCGATCAGATTACCCACCAGCGTCACCGTCTCCTGCGCGGACAGCGGCGCGGTCGAGTCGAGCGCCGTATCCTCGGTGATCGTCAGCTCGATGCCGCGCTCGGCGGCCTGGTTCACCTTGCCGAGCAGCAATGCGGCAAGTGCGGGATCGCCGACCGAGGCGAGCAGCCGATCGATTAGGGCTTGGGACAGTTGAAGTTCCGCGGTCGCGAATTCCACTGCTTCTCGATAGCGGCCCAACTCGACCATGGTGATCACGGTGTGCAGCCGGTTGGCCGATTCGTGCGCCTGCGCGCGCAGCGATTCCGCGAAACCCCGCACCGAATCGAGTTCACCCATCACGGTGCGCAATTCGGTGTGGTCGCGAATGGTGATCACGGTGCCGATCGGCCGCCGGTCCCAGGTGACGACATCCTGATTGACCAGCAGAATCCGATCCGTGGTCACATGCATCTCGTCGCGGACCACCCCCCAACTCATCCGCTGCATCGAGATCGGCAGATCCGCGCGCGCGACGGGCCCATCGGGCAGATCGAGCAGCCTGCGCGCCTCGTCGTTGACGACTTCGGCACCATCACTGTTCGGACCGAACACCACCAGGCCCTCGTGGATCGAATGCAGTACCGCATCGTGCTGTTCGTACATCGTGCGCAGCTCATCCGGCGCGAGACCGTGCGTCTGTCGGCGAATCCGGCGACTCAGCAGGAACGAACCCGCCGCCGCGACCACCAGACCCGCCGCGGCCACGCCGAGAATCAACGGCAATTGCGTGCCGACCTGAGCGCCGATCCGCGCCCGCGTTACGCCCGCCGACACCAATGCGACGATGCGACCGTCGTCGTAGACCGGTGTGACCGCTCGAATGGAGGGCCCGAGCGTTCCGGAAAACGTCTCGGTGAACGTCTCGCCGGCCAGTGCCCGATCGATATTGCCGCTGAACGGCTGCCCGATGCGTTCGGGTGTGGTGTGGGTGTACCGGGTCCGATCCGGGGCCATCACCACGATGAAGTCCATCCCGGTCGCCATGCGGGTCCGTTCGGTCACCGGTTGCAGCAGGGCGGTGGGGTTGGAGGTGCGTAGCGCTTCGAGGGTGGAGGGCGCCTGTGCGACGGTCACCGCGACATCGGTGACCTCGCGCGAGGTGGTGACATCGCTGTGATGCCTGGTGTCCAGGACGGCTAGCACCGCCCCGATTCCGATGACCAACCCGAGCACCACGAGCTGGAGCACGAAGGCCTGTCCGGCCAGCGATAGCCGACCGCGTCCCCCGTGTTTCTCACCGCGCAACACTTTCTTTCCCTCGTGCCATTTTGAACGTAATGCACCAAAGCGTGACCGCCATCACCTCTAGCAGCCAACATTGTGCACGTGAGGGCGTGAGCCACCTCACGCCGGTACCACTTGAAGAGGACTTCCCCCGCATGAGCGATAGCACCGACCGAACAACGGACACCGCCGCAACACCACTGCGGCCGGTGCCACGCGACCGCACCCATTGGCTTTATCTGGCCGTCATCGTCGCCGTCATCGCGGGAATTCTGGTCGGCTGGAAGGCCCCCGAATTCGGTCAGGACGTCGGCCCGCTGGGCACGATGTTCGTCAATCTGATCAAGATGATGATCGCGCCGGTCATCTTCTGCACGATCGTGCTCGGCATCGGCTCGGTGCGCTCGGCCGCCAATGTCGGCAAGGTCGGCGGACTCGCGCTCGGGTACTTCCTGGTGATGTCGACAGTTGCGCTCGGCATCGGCATGGTCGTCGGCAACCTGCTGGAGCCGGGCTCCGGCATGAATATCGCCAAGACCGCCAACCAGGGCGCGAAGCTGGCCGATCAGGCGCATGCCGCGGGTGGTACCTGGGAGTTCATCCAGAGCATCATTCCGACCACGCTGCTGTCCTCGCTGACCACCGGCAGTGTGCTGCAGGCGCTGTTCATCGCGCTTCTCGTCGGGTTTGCGCTGCAGGCGATGGGGAAGACGGGCGAGCCGATCCTGCGCGGTGTCGCATCGCTGCAGAAGCTGGTGTTCCGGATTCTGTCGATGATCCTGTGGCTGGCCCCGATCGGTGCGTTCGGCGCGATCGCGAATGTGGTCGGCAAGACCGGACTCGATGCGGTCAAGCAACTCGCGCTGCTGATGGTCGCGTTCTACCTGACCTGTCTGGTGTTCATCTTCGGCGTGCTCGGCGTGCTGCTGTGGAGCGTGTCGCGGGTTTCGGTCTTCAAACTGGTCCGCTATCTGGCGCGGGAGTACCTGCTGATCCTCGGCACCTCTTCTTCGGAGTCGGCGCTGCCGCGGTTGATCGCCAAGATGGAGCACCTCGGCGTCGAACGGACCACGGTCGGTGTCGTTGTGCCGACCGGATACTCGTTCAACCTGGACGGCACCGCCATCTACCTGACCATGGCGTCGCTGTTCATCGCCGATGCGATGGGCAAGCCGCTCGGCATCGGGGAACAGGTCGGCCTGCTGTTGTTCATGATCGTCGCCTCCAAGGGCGCGGCGGGTGTCACCGGCGCGGGTCTGGCCACGCTGGCCGGCGGATTGCAGAGCCATCGTCCCGAACTGCTCGACGGCGTCGGCCTCATCGTCGGAATCGACCGGTTCATGTCGGAAGCCCGTGCGCTGACCAACTTCTCGGGCAACGCCATCGCCACGGTGCTGGTCGGCACCTGGACCAAGACCGTCGATGTGGACCGAGTGCACACGGTCCTCGATCGCAAACTGCCCTTCGACGAGCGGACCATGGTCGACGATGACCACGGCCCGCGGCCGCAGCAGGACGACGCCAAGGATCTGGTTTCGGCCTAGCTGTACCCGTATAACGAAGGGGCCCGCAGGA
Source organism: Nocardia sp. NPDC006982 (assembly GCF_042869435.1). Classification (NCBI taxonomy): domain Bacteria; kingdom Bacillati; phylum Actinomycetota; class Actinomycetes; order Mycobacteriales; family Nocardiaceae; genus Nocardia; species Nocardia sp. NPDC006982. Next base: position 77,597 of record NZ_JBIAFV010000021.1, read on the forward strand.
TCTGCGGGCCCCTTCGTGGTGTCGGTGGGATCAGTCGGCCCACTTCTCCGGATTCAGGTAGTGCTGGGCGATCGCAGTGGCGTGGCCGTGGCCGAAGCTGTGCTCGGACTTCAGCCATTCGACGATTTCCTTGTGCGAGGCCAGATTCGACGCGCGCACGGCGGACTTCCACTCGTCGATGGTGCGGCCGTATTCGGCCTCGATCGATGGGAAGTAGGACGCGGGCCCCTTGGGCTTGGTCGTTGCCATGTTCGTCTCCTCTGTTCTTGCGTTCAGCGGTATGGACGGTGCTGATCGCCGAAACTCATCGGCGCGATCCGGATTGTGTGCCGGATCGCGAATACCGCCGCCGACCAAGCGATTTGCGAGGTCGGCGGCGGTTTCGGAACCGGTGATCAGGCTTTGACCTCGGCGCGTTCCTGTCGATTCGCGACAGTCCGCTCGCGGATCAGCAGCACACCGGTCACGGCGACCAGTGCGGCGGTAAGCCCATGGATGCCGAAGGCGGCCGCGGTGGATCCGCCCCAGCTGAGCACGGTGAGCATGTCGCCGATCGGAACCAGCGCGATGACGAGGGTGACGATGCCGAGGGCGTAGCGCTGCTTGGTGGCGAGCAGCACCAGGATGATCAGCCCGGAGACGATATCGCGGACGCCCTTGAGATTCATGAAGGCGACCGCGTCGCCCTTCGGCCATTCCGGCAGGCCGAATCCGGTGGCAGTGGTTTCCGGCGTGACCAGGTAGCTGATGCCGATGTAGAGGATGAAGGCCGCGCCGATGAGGGAAAGGACGGTGGCGATGCGCGAGATGGTCACGGGTGCTCCTCGAACTAGTGCTCCAAAATCTAGCGACGCTAGGTCTTCGAGCTACATTAATGGAGCCTCGATAGTTTGTCTAGCGCTGCTAGAATTTCGACTATGACCACGCAGAGCCGCAAAGAACGCGAACGAGCCGAACGACACCAGCGCATCATCGACACCGCACGTGAACTCGCCGAAACCTCGGGCTGGGAGGCGGTGACCGTGCGCCGCCTGGCCGAACGAATCGAATACAGCCAGCCGGTGCTCTACAGCCATTTCGCGGGTAAGGCGGCGATCGTGTCGGCCGTCGCCGAGCAGGGAATCGTCGAACTCACCGCCCATCTGCGGGAAAGGCGAGCGGCCGCGCAGGATCCGGTCGCGGTACTCGAGGCCGTGGTGCGCGGTTACCTGGACTTCGCCACCGAGAATCCGGCCCGCTATGACGCGATGTTCGTCCTCGATACCGAACTCAACTTCGGCAACGACGCACCACAGGCGCTGCGTGATGCGTTCGATGAGATCCAGAGCGCATACGCGCCGTTCGCCGGCGAGTTCGATCTACAGGCGGGCACCGAGGTGGTCTGGAGCACGGTGCACGGCATCGCCACCCTGGATCGCAGCGGTCGCCTGGTCGACGACCTGCGCGAAGAGCGCATCCGGGTGCTGCTCGGCCAGTGGACGGGTCAGGGCGTGCGCGATACCTCGCGCGGGTAACGGCACAGCCTCGGTCGGCCCGGCAGAATCGAGGTATGCCTGATGTCGTCGTGGTCGGTTCCGGTCCCAACGGTCTCGCGGCGGCGGTGATCCTGGCCCGTGCCGGTCTCACCGTCGAGGTGTACGAGGCGCAGGCCACCGCGGGCGGCGGGAGCCGCACCGCCGAGCTGACGCTGCCCGGATATCGGCACGATGTCTGCGCCGGTGCACATCCGATGGCATTGGCGTCGCCGTTCTTTCGCGCCTTCGATCTGGCCGCGCATGGTGTCGAACTGCTCGCGCCCGAGGTGTCCTACGCGCATCCGCTCGACGGCGGAACTGCCGGTGTGGCCTGGCGCGATCTCGACCGTACCGCCGCTGATCTCGGCCGTGACGGGGCCGCATGGCGTGCGCTCTTCGAGCCGATGGTCCGACATTGGCAGCAGGTCGTGGATTTGGCGATGTCGGATCTGCGCCGTCCGCCGGCCGACCTGCTGACCGGACTGCGCTTCGGACTGCGGGTGCTCGAGCAGGGTTCGCCCCTGTGGAACCTACGATTTCGCGAGCAGACGGCACCGGCACTGCTGACCGGCGTTGCCACGCATGCGATCACGCCGCCGCGCGCCATCCCCGCGGCCGGAGCGGGCATGCTGCTGGCGACACTCGCGCACGCCGGAGGCTGGGTGCTGCCACGCGGCGGCAGCCAGGCCATTCCGGATGCGTTGATCGCCGAACTCGAACGCCTCGGCGGCAAGCTCGTCACCGGGCACCGCGTCGAATCGCTCGACGAATTCGGCGGCGCGCGTGCGATTGTGCTGGATACCGCGCCCGCCGAACTGCTGCGCATGGCGGGGGACCGGCTACCGGATCATTACGCAAAGGGGTTGCGCCGCTTCCGTTATGGCGGCGCGGCCTGCAAGGTCGACTTCGCGCTGTCCGGGCCGGTGCCATGGCGGGCACCGGGCTGTGAACTGGCCGGGACACTGCATCTGGTGGGTACCCGCGCGGAGGCAATGGCCGCCGAAAAGACCATCGCCGCAGGACAACACGCGGATCGTCCGTATGTCCTCGCCATTCAGCCGGGTGTGGTCGACCCGACGCGGGCACCGGCGGGCGGCCACACGCTCTACACCTACGCTCACGTCCCGAACGGCTCCGCCCGCGATATCAGCGCCGCCGTCATCGCCCAAGTTGAACGATTCGCCCCGGGTTTCACCGACCTGATCCTGGCCAAGAATGTCGTCACCGGCGCCGAGATGCCGACGCACAATGCCAACTACATCGGCGGCGATATCTCCGCGGGCGCGATGACCCTGCGCCAGTTCGCCTTCCGCCCGGTCCCCCGCTGGAACCCATACGCCACACCACTACCCGGCGTCTACCTCTGCTCCGCCTCGACCCCGCCCGGCCCGGGTGTCCACGGCATGTCCGGTTTGCATGCCGCGCGGCACGTGCTGCGCACGGAGTTCGGCATTCACACCGACCCACTGGATCTGCTGCGCACACCGAATCCCGCCTGAGCATGCACTTTTCGTGGGCCGGATCGCGCGGCAGGACGCGCGTGCGATCACCGAATCAGGCCCGCGTCCGGTACAGGTCGGGTTCCAGATACATCACCCGCGCGGCGGGCACGGCCGCCCGCACCCTGGCCTCCGCGTCATCGATGGCCGCGGCGATATCCTCGATATCCAGATCGGGCACGATCGAGATCTTGGCTGCCACCAGGATCTCCTCCGGCCCGAGGTACTGCGTCTTGAGGTGGATCACCCGGTCGATGCGCTTGCCGTCGACCAGGTTGGCCCGGATCGCCCTGTCCTCCTCCGGCGTCGCGCCCTCACCGATGAGCAGACTCTGCATCTCCACGATCAGGATCAGCGCGATGACGCCGAGCAGTGCACCGATGGCGAGAGTGCCGATGCCGTCCCAGATCGGGTCATCGGTGAGCATGGTCAGCCCGACCGCCGCGAATGCGAAGACCAGACCGACCAGCGCGCCGGTGTCCTCCAGCAGCACCACCGGCAGTTCCGGACTGCGCGAATTGCGGATGAACCGCCACCAGCTCGAATTGCCCTTGAGCGGGATGGATTCCCGCATCGCCGTCATGAAGCTGAAGCCCTCGAGGCAGATCGCGATGAACAGGATGACGATCGCGACGATCGGATTGCTCAGCTCCTCCGGATGCTGAACCTTGTGGATGCCCTCGTAGATGGCATAGATCGAGCCGAGGGTGAACAGCACCAGCGCCACGATGAACGAATAGAAGTAGCGATTGCGCCCGTATCCGAACGGGTGCAGTTCATCGGCATCCTGTGCGGCGCGGCGCTGACCGAGCAGCAGCAGTCCCTGGTTGGCGGTGTCCGCGACCGAGTGCACCGCCTCGGCCAGCATCGACCCGGAACCGGTGATGAACGCGCCGACGAACTTCGCCGCCGCGATCCCCGCGTTCGCCGACAACGCGGCGAGAATCGCCTTTTTGCCACCACCAGCCGACATCTGGGTCAGGTCCTCCTGTGTCCGATTTGCAGCGCCTGTGGCGCTGTGTGTTCGCGGCCCCCTGGGTGTCTCGCGTCCGACCCTTTCGAGCGACCTGCAAGCAGTCGCTAGCGGCGCAGCCGAGACTCGCGACTTCGTCGCATGCGTTCGGCCACTCGGACGCGAGACGGGCCGCGAACGTCGCTCGTAACACTCGCTCCGTTGTTGTCCGGTTAGGAGGCCCGTCGAACGAACAGCCTAAGGCAGCAGATGAACAAACTGGGCGACAGGTCAGTTCGTGCCGCCGACGCAGGCGCAGAACAACTGGGCGTCGCCGTCGACGGCCTGGGCGCGAATCTCGGTGTCGGCCGCCGATATCCACGCCGCCGCACCGCGTTCCAGCACCAGCTCGCTCACCCCTTGCAACAGCCGCACAGTCCCTACCGTGCACAGCACGATTCCAGGTCCGGCGGATGTCAACGGTACCTGCCCTGATCCGGTGGTCAGATCGAACCGCCGCAGCGCGAACTCCGGCGCGGGCGTCCGGTAGTGCACCGACCCGTCACCCGCCGGTTCCGGCAGCACCACCGGCAGATCGATCGGCTCGAAGTCCAGCACCCGCAGCAACTCCGGCACATCGACATGCTTGGGCGTGAGACCGCCGCGCAGCACATTGTCGGAGTTGGCCATGATCTCCACACCCAGTCCGCGCAGATACGCGTGCAGATTGCCCGCCGCGAGGAACAGTCCCTGTCCCGGTTCCAGCGTCAGCCGATTGAGCAGCAGCGCGGCCAGCACGCCGGTGTCGCCCGGATATGCCTCGGCGAGTTCGAGTGTGGTGCGCGCCTCGGCGGTGAACTCCCGGGCGCCCTTCACCGAGAGATAGCGCACGCATCCGTCGAGCACCTGGGGGAGCAGTGTGCCGAGGACATTCTGCGGCAGCGTGATCCAGGTCGTGAACAGCGTCCGCAGTCCGGCCGAATCGGGTTGGGCGGCGAGCAGATCCGCATATGAGCGCAGTCCCGGCACATCCAGTGCGCGCAGCAGCTCGACCGTGCGATGTGGATCCCGGAATCCCGCCAGCGCCTCGAACCGGTCCAGCGCGACAACCAATTCCGGCTTGTGGTTCTCGTCGCGATAGTTGCGCATCGGCGAATCCAGTGGCACCCGCGCGTGGTTCTCGCGCTCGAATCCGGCCCGCGCCTGCGCCGAACTCGGATGCGCCTGCAGCGATAGCGGTTCCTCGGCGGCCAGGATCTTCAACAGGAACGGCAGTCGCCCGCCGAATTCCGGTGCGGCGGGCCCGAGTTCACGCTCCGGATCGTCCGCGACCAATTCCAGCAGGGAGCGGGTGCTGTTCTCCAAGCGGACATGCGCCGGATCGGCGGGATGCGCGCCGAACCACAGCTCCGCCTCCGGATGCGCGGAAGGGACCGGTCGGCCGCACAACTGAGCGAGTGCGGTGCGTGAACCCCAGGCATAGGAACGCAGCGCACCAACGAGTTCGTGCACTAGTAGTGTCCCCCGTCGAGCTGTTCCGTGGACTGTGTCGCACCACTGCGCGAGCCGATCAACCGCAGGTAGGCGGCGGCCATCTCCAAGCGCAGTGCGAGCACCGCGAGTTGTTCGAGTTCGCTGGCATGGGCGATGGTGCCGGGCAGCGGCGCGCCCGAATCATCCACTCTGGCAGGCATTGGTGTGGCGGGATCGGTGAGCGAGGTGTGCAGCGGTTCGATATCCGCGCTCACCAGATCGGCGTCGACCAGACCTGATCTGGTGCCGCCGAAGACGGCAAGCCGGCGGCGCGCCGCGGCCTGATCCAGATCCGAGCTGAGCACGAACACCCGGATGCGCTCCACCGGCGCCGGTCCGTCGAGTTCCTCGTCGTGGAACAGCGGATCGAAGTTCGGCGCGGATTCGCCTGCGCCCTCGACCATTCGGGGGTTGGCGGCCACGGCCTCGGCCAGATCCACCGCGGTGGCGACCTTGCCCGCCGACTGCAGCAGCACCTCGGCGCCGTGCTCGGCGAGTTGGCTGGCGGCCGGGGAGTCCCCGGCCAGCACGACCGCGCGCTGCTGCATGCGCGCGGCCAGCGTCTTGGCCGGATTGTGGAAGACCTCGTTGTGCGGCCCATCGCGCAATGCCTCGGCATCGAGCACATCGGCCAGCTCGGTCAGATCGGGTACCGCGGCGCCGGAGCGGGTCGGATCGACGATGCGCAGCACCGCGATACAGGCCGCGAGGAAGCGCAGTAGACGATTGTGGTCCAGTACCGGAATCCGCGGCTCCAGCAGTGAGGTACGCCCGGCCGCCGCGGCCCGCAGCGGACCTTCGTGCGGCGCGGCGACCACAACCTCGGCGCCCCGGCGCTGTGCCCGGTCGACCGCATCGATCAGCCGGGGATCGCCCGCGTCGTCACCCGCGACGAGCACCACGTCCAGCGGGCCGACCCATGGTGGAAGGGCAGCGACCGGGACCACGGGTAGGCCGGCACGGTCGCCGAGTGCGGCGACGATCAGACTTGCGGCGCGTGCGGCCCGGCCCGAGCCGGAGACCAGCACCACGCTGCGTGGTCGCAGATCCGCGAGGCGCGCGAGCGCGTCCTCGCCGACTGCTGCCGCGGTCGCGCGTACCTGCGCGCCGCCGGATGCCGCAGAGCGCAGGGCGCCGCCGACATCGGCGGCCTCGAGCGAAGCGGCATCGTCGAGGTCGAGCACCGGTGTTCCAGCGATCATCGGGCGTCCCACCTCCCCTCATCGCGCTGTGTGCGGTCCCGCCCTGCTCCCACCCGGGCTGTCGACTCGGAGGGATCGACACGTGCGCCCGGGTCGGGCGAATCCAACGTCTGTAATTCCACTATTCCAGTCAGGAGCGAACGATGCTCAGAATCACGGTATCGGGCTGAGCCGTCCCCTTCCTCGGGCGTCGAATCGTGAGCCTGCGCGTCCATTCCGGCTGTGATTCCACTATCCCAGTCAGAACCGGACGATGCTCGGAATCTCGGTATCGGGCCGAGCCGTCTATTCCCCCGCTCGCCGAACCCAGCGCAACTGACTGTCACCGCGTGGATGTGCGATTTCATCCGCCCTGATTCCACTATTCCAGTCAGGACCGGACGATGCTCAGGATCTCGGTCACGAGCGCGTCTACTTCCTCCGTCGTTCGGGCTTCGACATTCAGCCGCAGCAACGGTTCGGTATTCGACGCGCGAAGATTGAACCAGGCGTCGTCGGCGAGCTGGACGGTGACCCCGTCCAACCGGTCCACCGATATGGCCCGATCCCCGAATGCGTCCACTACAGCCATCGTCCGCTCCTTCGCGTCCGCCACTGTCGAGTTGATCTCTCCGGACGCCGCATATGTTTCGTACGACGACATGAGCTCCGAAATCGGCCGATCCTTCTCACCGAGCGCCGCGAGCACGTGCAGGGCAGCGAGCATGCCGGAATCGGCGCCCCAGAAATCGCGGAAGTAGTAGTGCGCGGAATGCTCACCGCCGAATACCGCGCCGGTGGCCGCCATCTCCTGCTTGATGAACGAATGCCCGACCCGGGTGCGCACCGGGGTGCCGCCGAGTTCGTGCACGAGTTCGGGCACCGAGTGCGAGGTGATCAGGTTGTGGATGATGACCGCGCCCGGTTCCTTGGCCAGCTCACGCTCGGCGACCAGGGCGGTGATCGCCGACGGCGAAATCGGATTGCCGTTCTCGTCCACCACGAAGCAGCGGTCGGCGTCGCCGTCGAAGGCGAGGCCGATATCGGCGCCGGACTTGCGGACCAGTTCCTGCAGATCGACCAGATTCTTCGGATCGAGCGGATTGGCCTCGTGATTGGGGAACGAGCCGTCCAGCTCGAAGTAGAGCGGCACCAGGGTCAGCTGCGCCACGGTGCCCAGCACCTCGGGCACGGTGTGCCCGCCCATGCCGTTACCCGCGTCCACCGCGATGGTGAGCGGGCGGACATCGTCGAGATCGACCAGCCCGCGCAGGAACTTCGCGTAATCGGCCAGCAGATCGACTCTCGTGGCGCTGCCCGGCGTTCCGTCGTAGCCGGGAACCCCATTGATCACCTCGTCCTTGATCGTCGCCAGACCGGTGTCCTGACCGACCGGAAGCGCCTTCGCTCGGCACAGCTTGATGCCGTTGTAGCGGGCCGGATTGTGGCTTGCGGTGAACATCGCGCCGGGACAGTCGAGGTCACCGGAGGCGAAGTAGAGCTGATCGGTCGAGGCGAGCCCGATGTGCACCACGTCGAGGCCCTGGCCGAGTACGCCGTCGGCGAAGGCGGCGGCCAGTTCCGGGGAGGACTCGCGCATATCGTGTCCGATGACCACGCGGGTCGCGCCCTCGGCGCGCATCAACCGCGCGAACGCGGCCCCCACATCCTTGACGAATTCTCCGTCGATCTGTTCACCGACGACCCCGCGAACGTCATAAGCCTTGATCACCGCGTTCACGAATTCGGCAGAGCGGGCCACAGTCATGGTGACCACCCTAGTGGCTCGCGCCGACGCCCCTGACACGGTCCCGTCCCGACTGCTAGCTGGGCGGGTCCGGGAGTACTCGGAGGTGTCCACGCCGGCCGGTGCGCGTGGCGCGCGGTGCGGGCGGGGCGTAATCGGAGTAGCCACGCTGGTCGTGCTCCGGCGGACGGCGGCGCAGCCCGGCCTCGCGGACCGCTTCGGCCAATGCCGTCAGATCATCGTCATCCGGTGTGCTGGAAGAGAATCCGCCTTCGTGGCGAACCATCTCCCAACCCTTTGGTGCGGTGATGCGGGAAGCATGTGTTTCACACAGATCCCAGGAATGCGGTTCGGCCACCGTCGCCAGTGGCCCGACCACCGCGGTCGAGTCGGAGTACACGTAGGTGAGCGTCGCAACAGCGGGATTCTTGCAACCTGGTCGGCAGCAACGACGCATGGGGATCACGCCGATGAGAGTAACGCGCTCGACGTTGCGATGTGCTCAGACACGCTAAGGATTCGGCGTTTTCGGGCGAGTTCATCCCCGCTCGGCGGTGTGTTCGTCACGCGCCTTCGGGATCGATGAGGTCCGGATCGACGCCGAGATAGGTGGCGATCTGCTGGACGAGGACCTCGCGCAGTAGATCGACCAGATCGTCGGGATCGCCCGCGCGCAGTTCGAGTGGCTTGCGGAACAACACAACTCGGGCGCGGGTGGCCACCCCGTGCCGGTCCACACCGGCCGGAATGAGTCGCGAGAGCGGCACCGGTCCGTCGGCCACCACCTCGTCCGGCCAGGTGACCGAATCCGGGTGCAGCGGACGGATTTTCGGCACATCGTCGACAGCGATATCGAGCTTGGTGAGTCGATCGTGCCACCGGGTGTCCAAGGGCGCGAAGGCCTCGAGGACCAGCCGGTCGAACTGTTGCCCCCTGGTGCGCCAGGCCGGCACCGTCGGTGGGAGCATCGGCCCGCGCACCCCGCGTCCACGACGGATCACCGATCGTGCGGTCGGTGGACGACGATTACGTGAACGGGCCATGACTAAAACTTAGTCAGCCCGCCTCTGCTATGTGCACCCGAGGCGGGCCGACGCGAAGTTCTACCCGATGCCGCGCTTCAGGCGGCGCCGCTCTCGTTCGGAGAGGCCGCCCCAGATGCCGAAGCGTTCATCGTGTGCGAGCGCGTATTCCAGGCACTCGTCGCGTACTTCGCAGCCCATGCAGATCCGTTTGGCCTCACGGGTCGAGCCGCCCTTCTCGGGGAAGAACGCCTCCGGATCGGTCTGTGCGCACAGGGCACGTTCCTGCCACTGCTCTTCGATCGATTCGAACATCTCGTCGAAGCCCGTCACGACCAAGCTGAGCCGGGGTGCTGTCACTCCGTCGGTCATCTCAGGCCCGATCCGGTCCGGTTCGATCCGACCGATCTCTGCGCAGACGCCACGTGCTGCGCCTGCTGTGGAATCGGTTTGCGATACGCCGCCCGGCATGCCCGAAGGGGCCAGCTCATTGGCCATCGCTCCGCCTCCTCACTGTGTGTTAGCGCAGATTGATTCTTTCCGTCGGACCAACACGCACACCGACGGCCGTACCCCGCGACGTTGTCCCGCGGACATCCCCGAGCTTGTCACTCCGGTGCGAACACTTGTTCGAAAAGCTGTCCACGCCTTGAACTCTCGCGCGAACCCGAAATGACATGACTGTGATTAGACACGCCGAACGTGTCGATGGTCAAGCCGCCGTCGCAATTCCGTTACTATCCGCTACCGCTTTCCGTTGCTGATCTTGAACGCGGAATAGCAAATGACCGGCAAATACAGTGCGAACCGCGGCCGCTCCGGCAGCGCATAGGCTGTGTCGATGTGACTCCACAACAAGCGGACACCGCACCCGCAAGTGGGCCCAAGATCGCCGTCCTGGTTGGCGGGGTCGGCGGCGCGCGCTTCCTTCAGGGCGTCCGGGAACTACTGCCCGATGCGGATGTTTCCGCCATCGTCAATGTCGGTGACGACGTCTGGATGCACGGCCTCCGGATCTGCCCCGACCTCGATACCTGCATGTACACCCTCGGCGGTGGAATCGATACCGAACGCGGTTGGGGCCGGGTCGCCGAAACCTGGCACGCCAAGGAAGAACTGGCCAAATATCATGCCCAACCCGATTGGTTCGGTTTGGGGGATCGCGATATCGCGACGCACTTGGTTCGGACCGAAATGCTGCGTGCCGGGTACCCGCTCTCCGCGGTCACCGAGGCGTTGTGCAACCGGTGGCAGCCGGGCGTAAAACTCATCCCGGCTACCGACGATCGCTGCGAAACACATGTCGTTGTCAGTGACCCCGACGACCCTGGCGAACGCCGCGCGATCCATTTCCAAGAGTGGTGGGTTCGCTATCGCGCGGACATCCAGACGCACGGATTCGCCACAATTGGGGCCGATGACGCCAAACCGGCGCCAAATGTGACACAGATCATATCCGAGGCCGATGCGGTGCTATTGGCCCCGTCCAACCCCGTGGTGAGCATCGGCGCCATCCTCGCGGTGCCCGGCATTCGCGGCGCACTGCGCACCACCGAGGCCAAGGTGATCGGCATCTCCGGCGTGATCGACGGGAAACCGCTGCGCGGTATGGCCGATGAATGTCTCTCGGTGATCGGGGTGGAAACCACCGCCGAGGCGATCGGGCGCCACTACGGCGCGCGCTCGGCCACCGGCATCCTGGACGGATGGCTGATCCACAGCACCGACACCGCGGATGTGCCCGGTGTCGAAGTGCGCAGCGTGCCGCTATTGATGACCGATCCGCCGACCACCGCCGAAATGGTGCGGGAGGCGCTCGACCTGGCTGGGGTGAAGCTATGACTACGCAAGAGCCGTTGACGGAACCGGCCGATCACGCGGCGGGGGAGTTGCGGATCCTGCCGATCACCGGGCTGCCGGAATTCCGGCCCGGCGACGATCTCGCCGAACATATCGCCGCCGCCGCGCCCTGGTTGGTCGACGGCGACATCCTGGTCGTCACGAGCAAGATCGTCGCCAAGGTCGAGGGTCGCATCGTCGAGGCGCCGCTGGATCCGGAGGAGCGCGACACCGCGCGCCGCGCGCTGGTGGAGCAGGAAGCGGTGCGCGTACTCGCGCGCAAGGGTCGCACGCTCATCACCGAGAACAAGCTCGGCATCGTGCAGGCCGCCTCCGGGGTGGACGGATCCAATGTCGAGCAGGGTGAGCTCGTGCTGCTGCCATCGGATCCCGATGGGAGTGCGAAGGCGTTGCGCACCGCGCTGTCCGAGCGGCTCGGGGTGGACGTCGCGGTGGTCGTCACCGACACCATGGGCCGGGCCTGGCGCAACGGTCAGACCGATACGGCCATCGGCTCCGCCGGATTGCGGGTGCTGCACGACTATGCGGGCGCGGTCGACGGGCAGGGCAATGAACTGCAAGTCACCCAGGTGGCGGTGGCCGACGAATTGGCCGCCGCCGCAGATCTGGTGAAGGGCAAACTCGGTGGTGTCCCGGTCGCGGTGGTGCGCGGGCTGCCGATCACCGATGACGGCTCCTGCGCCGCGGATCTGCTGCGCGGCGGCACCGATGACCTGTTCTGGCTCGGCACGGCCGAGGCGATCGAGCAGGGTCGCTCCGAGGCGTTGCTGCTGCGTCGCTCGATCCGTCAATTCGCCGATACCCCAGTCGATCCCGAACGCATCCGCGCCGCGGTCACGAAGGCGCTCACCGCTCCCGCGCCGCATCACACCCGTCCGGTGCGCTTCGTCTGGGTCCGCAAGCCCGGTCTGCGCGCGCAACTGTTGGAGGCCATGGCCGAGCGGTGGCGGGCCGACCTCACCGCGGACGGTCTCGATCCGGAGCGGGTGGAACGTCGCATCGCCCGCGGCCGCATCCTGCACGACGCACCCGAGGTGATCATCCCGTTCTGCGTGCCAGACGGCGCACACGACTATCCGGATGAGCGGCGGCGCGGCAACGAACGCACCATGTTCACCGTCGCGGTGGGCGCGGCGGTACAGGGCCTGCTCGTCGCACTGGCCACCGAGGGCATCGGCAGCTGCTGGATCGGCTCGACCATCTTCGCTCCGGAGACCACCCGCGAGGTTCTCGGCCTTGCCGACGACTGGAACCCCTTGGGCGCCATTGCGATCGGCCACCCCCTCGAAGAACTCACCCCCCGTCCGGTCTTCGGGCCGGGCCCCGGCCTGGTCGAACTGTGAGCGAGCGTCAGCGAGTGAATCATCGACACAGCGTGCAATCGCACACGCCGGAGCCGAGCGCCGGCGAGGCGCAGTCGTGAGTGCGAGTTCGCTGCACGCCTCGGCAACGCAGTTACTGGAGGCGTGGAAGCCGACGGGGGTCGATGCCTCGCTGCGCGAGGCGATGCTGGCCTTCCTCGGATCCGCCCCGCGCGGGTGTCTGCGCGAGCACGCACCCGGTCACATCACGGCCTCTGCCGTCGTCTTCTCGCACGACGAGCGCGAGGTGCTGTTGACGCTGCACCCGCGGGTCGGCCGTTGGATCCAACTCGGCGGGCACTGCGAGGAGGGTGACGAGACGGTGGCCGATGCCGCGCTGCGCGAGGCGACCGAGGAGTCCGGCATGACCGGCCTGCGCATGGATGCCGAACTCTACGGCGCGCAGGCCCATCCGATCACCTGTTCGCTCGGCGTCCCGACCCGCCACCTCGACCTGCTGTTCCGCATCGTTGCGCCGCCCGGTGCGGTCCCGATCCGCAGCCATGAATCCACCGATCTGCGCTGGTGGCCGGTCGACGCACTGCCCGACAACGCCGACGTTCTGCTTCGCTGAAACTCGACAGCTCGATCGCCGCGTCATCCCGCTCTCGACGGGATGACGCGGCGATCGTCGTATCGGGCGTGCCGTGCTGTCCGATTTGCCGTTTCCGCCAGAGTTTACAAATTCATAAATTTGTCTAGACAGAAGACAAGTTGATATCTAATGTCCAAGTAAGTGGTACCGCACATCACATGTGATGTGCCGCTTGGATGAGGAGACAACGATGTCCACGGAAACCCATGCGCCTGGCCGCCCGGCCGCAGCGACCGATTGGCGCGACCGCAAGCGATACATGTGGCTGTGGGGGTTGTTCGCGCCGACCGGCCTTTTCACCATCGGCCTTCCGCTGGTCTGGGCATTCAACGAATTCGGCTGGCACGGACTGGCCCAAGTGCCGTTCTGGCTGGGCCCGGTGCTGGTCTACGTGGTGATCCCGCTGGCCGATATCTTCTTCGGCCCGGACGGCGACAATCCGCCCGACGAGGTGATGGAGTACCTGGAGAACGACAAGTACTACCGCTATCTCACTTACCTGTACCTGCCGTTCCAGTACGCGACGCTGATCTTGGGGTGCTACCTGATCACTGCGGACAACCTGAGCTGGCTCGGCATCGACGGCGGGCTGCACATCGTCGACAAGATCGGCCTGGCTATCACCATCGGCATGATCGGCGGCATCGGCATCAATACCGCGCACGAACTCGGCCACAAGAAGGTCGATCTGGAGCGCTGGCTGTCGCGCATCGCCCTGGCCCAGTCCTGCTACGGCCACTTCTATATCGAGCACAACCGCGGCCATCACGTGCGTGTCGCGACGCCCGAGGATCCCGCGAGTTCCCGTGTCGGCGAATCATTCTGGGCCTTCTGGCCGCGCACAGTGCGGGGCAGCTTCATCTCCTCGTGGCGGTTGGAGAAGACCCGGCTGGATCGGCTGGGCAAGAAGTCGTGGAGTCTGCGCAACGAGGTGCTCAGCGCCTGGCTGATGTCGGTGGCGTTGTTCGCGGTCCTGCTCGCGGTGTTCGGGATCGGCCTGCTGCCATATCTGATCCTGCAGGCGGTCGTCGGCTTCAGCCTGCTGGAGGCGGTCAACTATCTCGAGCACTACGGGCTGGTCCGCCAGCGCACCGCATCCGGCCGGTACGAGCGGCCCGCCCCCGTGCACAGCTGGAACAGCGACCATATCGTCACCAATATCTTCCTGTACCACCTGCAGCGGCACAGTGATCACCACGCATACCCGACCCGCCGCTATCAGACGCTGCGCAGTTGGGACGGTGCGCCGAATCTGCCGAGCGGCTATGCCAGCATGATCCTGCTCGCCTACTTCCCGCCGCTGTGGCGGCGCGTGATGGACAAGCGGGTGCTCGCGCATTACGGCGGCGATATCACCCGCGCCAATATCCATCCGGCCAAGCGGGACAAGGTGATCGCGCGCTACGGCACGGCCGCATCGGAGGCGTCATCATGAGCGAGCGAATCATGTGCCAGCGCGCATTGCGCATGCCGGAGCCGAGCGCCAGCGAGGCGCAGGCATGAGCAGATTTCGTTGTCCCGTCTGCGATTACGTCTACGACGAGCTGAAAGGCGCACCGCACGAAGGGTTTCCGGCAGGCACGGCGTGGGAAAAGATACCCGACGACTGGTGCTGTCCGGACTGCGGCGTGCGCGAGAAGATCGACTTCGAACCGATGGAGGTTCCCAAATGACGGAATACAAACTGTTTCAGTGCATCCAGTGCGGCTTCGAGTACGACGAGGCAAAGGGCTGGCCGGAGGACGGGATCGAGCCGGGCACCCGTTGGGACGACATTCCCGACGATTGGACCTGCCCGGACTGCGGCGCCGCCAAGGCCGACTTCTACATGGTCGAGATCGAACGGTCGTGAATTTTGACTGTGGCAACCACCCGTGACAACCTCGCGGGTATGCCGCGCAACGGACCCAGAGTTTCCTATCAGGAGGCGGCGCGGGAACTTCTGCGCACCTCCGTCCTGGATTCGATGCGCGAACTGCTCACCGAGCGGGACTGGTCCAAGATCACCCTCGGTGATGTGGCCACCCGCGCCGGTGTCAGCAGGCAGACCCTCTACAACGAATTCGGTTCGCGCGCCGGGCTTGCGCAGTCCTATGCGCTACGCCTGGCCGACGATCTGGTCGATCATGTCGGCTCCGCGATCGACGGCAATATCGGCGACGCGCGCGCCGCATTCGAAGAGGGGCTGCGCGACTTCTTCCAGGCGGCCGCCGCCGACCCGCTGGTCCAGTCGCTGGTCGCCGGTGAGGTGAAGCTGGATCTGTTGCGGCTCATCACTCTTGATGCCGAGCCGTTGGTCGAACATGCGACCGCACGGCTGTCCATCGCGTTCCAGCACAGCTGGGTACAGGCGACGGTCGCCGAATCCGATGTGCTGGCACAGGCTCTGGTGCGTATCGCGCTGAGTTACATCCCGACGCCGCCCGCGCAAGGCCGCAATGCGCCCGCGGAATTGAGTGCCGTCTTCAGCCCGTATGTCGAGGCGATTCTGGCCGCGCGTGAGCTGCACTGATTCCACCACTGGGAAATTGACTGTTTGCGGTGAGTATGCCCTGATCATGACCACATGTGAAGGTGCTTAAAAACCGACCGCCACGCATGTAACGGTTGACATCTTTCGGCGCCAAGCTGCTGTGTAACGGACGTAAGGTCTGTATGTATTGTCATGCGTCGGAGTTAGGGTAATTATTTAGCGGGGCAAACGTGCAAACGGTTGGCAAACCGGCGGGGTCGCCCGACCCCAAACGCCATCTGTGGGTTCTCGGCCTGATCGCTCCTGCGATCGCGCTGTTGCCATCGCAGCTGGTCTTGCGTACCGGCGCCCCGGTCTGCTGGTGGATCGGGCCGATCATCGTGTTGATCGTCATCCCGGTGCTGGACTGGGTGGTCGGTGTGGACGGTACCAATCCACGCGACGAGGATTACGAGTTGCTGTCCAACGATCGGTACTACCGGTGGTGCACCTATCTGTTCCTGCCGGTCCAGTTGGTCGGCCTGGTCATCGCCGCCGTCATGTGGTCGGGCGACGAGCTGGCCGTGGTCGACAAGCTCGGGCTGGCAATGACTCTCGGGTTCGTCAGCGGTATCGGCATCAACGCGGCGCATGAGCTCGGGCATCGGGTCGAACATCTGGAGCGCTGGCTGGCCAAGATTTCGCTGGCGCAATCCGGATACGGACACTTCTTCGTCGAGCACAACCGGGGCCATCACGCGCGCGTGGCGACACTGGAGGATCCCGCCAGCGCCAGGCTGGGCGAGTCACTCTGGGAGTTTTTGCCGCGCAGCATTTCCGGCGGATACCGCTCGGCCATCCGGCTCGAACGCGAGCGCCTTACCCGCAAGGGCAAAGGCTGGTTCACCCTGGACAACCACATTCTGCAGGCATGGGCAATGAGTGTGGTGCTGTTCGGCACGCTGATCGCGATCTTCGGCTGGCGCGTGCTTCCGTATCTGGCGCTGCAGGCGGTGGTCGGCGTCATGCTGCTGGAGACGGTGAACTACATCGAGCACTACGGACTGCTGCGGGCCCGCCGACCCAATGGCCTCTACGTGCGCTGCTCGCCGCGCGATAGCTGGAACAGCGACCACCTCGTCACCAACATCTTCCTGTTCCATCTGCAGCGGCACAGCGATCACCACGCGAATCCGGGGCGCCGGTACCAGACCCTGCGCAGTTCGATGCAGGCGCCGCAGCTGCCCGCCGGATACCTGTCCATGATCGTGTTCGCGGCCATCCCGCCGCTGTGGCGACACATCATGGATCACCGCGTACTGGCCCATTACGGCGGCGACATCACCCTCGCGAACATCCAGCCGCGTAAGCGCCGTCGGATCCTGATGTCCTATGGCGTGACCGCGTAGTTCGGCGGGTGTACTGAGCGGTTAGCCTTAACCCGGTACTGACGAACCAGGAGAGGCTGATAGAGGCAGATGACGACCTCAGAACTTCCCGCACGCACGTCCCTGACCGCTGATGTCCGCAACGGCATCGATTACAAGGTGGCGGACCTGTCGCTGGCCGAATTCGGTCGCAAGGAGATCCGCCTCGCCGAGCACGAGATGCCCGGTCTGATGGCGCTGCGCCGCGAGTACGCGGAGGTGCTGCCGCTGCGGGGTGCGCGCATCTCGGGTTCGCTGCACATGACCATCCAGACCGCCGTGCTGATCGAGACGCTGACCGCGCTTGGCGCCGAGGTCCGCTGGGCCTCCTGCAATATCTTCTCCACCCAGGACCATGCCGCCGCCGCGGTCGTCGTCGGACCGCACGGCACCGTGGACGAGCCCAAGGGCACCCCGGTCTTCGCCTGGAAGGGCGAGACCCTGGAGGAGTACTGGTGGGCCGCCGAGCAGATGCTGACCTGGCCGGGCGAGCCGGCCAATATGATCCTCGACGACGGCGGTGACGCCACCATGCTCGTGCTGCGCGGCGCGCAGTTCGAGAAGGCGGGCCTGGTGCCGCCGGAGGACGAGGACCACTCGACCGAGTACAAGGTCTTCCTGAACCTGCTGCGCGAGCGCTTCGAAACCGATAAGACCAAGTGGGGCAAGATCGCCGCATCGGTGCAGGGCGTCACCGAGGAAACCACCACCGGCGTGCTGCGGCTCTACCAGTTCGCGGCTGCGGGTGAGTTGGTGTTCCCGGCGATCAACGTCAACGACTCGGTCACCAAATCAAAGTTCGACAACAAATACGGCACCCGCCACTCGCTCATCGACGGAATCAACCGGGGCACCGACGTTTTGATCGGTGGCAAGAAGGTGCTGATCTGCGGCTACGGCGACGTCGGCAAGGGCTGCGCGGAATCGCTTGCGGGACAGGGCGCCCGGGTGCAGGTCACCGAGATCGATCCGATCAACGCGCTGCAGGCGCTGATGGACGGCTACGACGTCGTGACCGTCGAGCAGGCGATCGGCCAGGCCGATATCGTCATCACCTCGACCGGCAACAAGGACATCATCACCCTCGACCACATGAAGGCGATGAAGGACCAGGCCATCCTCGGCAATATCGGTCACTTCGACAACGAGATCGATATGGCGGCCCTGGAGCGTTCCGGCGCAACGAAATTGAACATCAAGCCGCAGGTGGACCTGTGGACGTTCAAGGAGTCCGGCAAGTCCATCATCGTGCTGTCCGAGGGTCGGCTGCTGAATCTCGGCAATGCGACCGGACATCCGTCGTTCGTGATGTCGAACAGCTTCTCCAATCAGGTGATCGCGCAGATCGAACTGTGGACCAAGCCGGACGAGTACGACAACGAGGTCTACCGCCTGCCCAAGCATCTGGACGAGAAGGTCGCGCGCATCCACGTCGAGGCGCTCGGCGGCACGCTGACCAAGCTCACCAAGGATCAGGCCGAGTACATCGGCGTCGATGTCGAGGGCCCGTACAAGCCCGATCACTACCGCTACTGAGCCGCCGCAGGTAGCGCCGAAAAGACCTGCGCCCCGCCGACCGAGCCCGGTCGGCGGGGCGCTGTCGTTCGGTGCCGTGGCCTGGCGGTAGCCTGCTCGCCATGGGCGTGTTGATTGCGGTCGAGGGCCTCGACGGCGCCGGGAAGCGGACGCTGATCGACAGTATCGTCGCGAACCTGCGCGCGCGGGGCCTGCGCGTGCAAACACTCGCGTTTCCGCGCTATGACCGGTCCATCCACGCGGATCTCGCCGCCGAGGCATTGCGTGGCGCCCATGGCGATCTCGCCGATTCGGTGCACGGCATGGCGCTGATGTTCGCACTCGATCGGGCCGCGGCGCGCGAGGACCTGTCGAAGCTGTTGGCCGACAACGACATCGTTATCCTGGACCGCTACGTGGCCTCCAACGCCGCGTATTCGGCTGCGCGCCTGCATCAGTCGGCCGACGGCGAAATCGTGTGCTGGGTGGGCGAATTGGAGTTCGGCCGGTTCGAGTTGCCGGTGCCGACGCTGCAGTTGTTGCTGGACGTGCCGACCGAGGTCGCGGCCGAGCGTGCCCGGCTGCGTGGCGAACTCGACGACAGTCGCGCACTCGATGCCTACGAGCGCGACGGCGGACTACAGCGACGCACCGGCGAGGTGTACCGTGAGCTGGCCGAACGGGACTGGTACGGGCCGTGGTCGAGATACCGATCCGATGACGATCCGGCGACGCTGACTACTCGTTTGGTCGAAATTGTTGCCGGATAAGGTTGGATGTGCGGCGGGATTGCACCAGTGTTGGCGTGGCGGCCCGTTCCGAGCGCGAGAGATGACAACATAGTACTTATGAAGCCGAAGATTCTGGTCGTCGACGACGATATGGCACTCGCTGAGATGCTGACGATCGTCTTGCGCGGGGAAGGGTTCGACCCGCATGTGGTCGGCGACGGCACGCAGGCGCTGGCGGCGGTTCGGGAGATTCGTCCCGATCTGGTGCTGCTCGACCTGATGCTGCCGGGCATGAACGGTATCGATGTGTGCCGCGTGCTGCGGGCCGACTCCGGAGTTCCGATCGTGATGCTCACAGCGAAGACCGATACGGTCGACGTCGTGCTCGGTCTGGAGTCCGGTGCCGACGATTACATCGTCAAACCCTTCAAGCCGAAGGAACTCGTCGCCCGCGTGCGTGCGCGCCTGCGGCGCACCGAGGAGGAGCCGGCCGAGCTGCTCTCGATCGCCGATATCGTCATTGATGTGCCCGCGCACAAGGTGACCCGCGGCGGTGCGCAGATCTCGCTGACACCGCTGGAGTTCGATCTGCTCGTCGCGCTGGCCCGCAAACCGCGTCAGGTCTTCACCCGTGAGGTCCTGCTCGAGCAGGTCTGGGGCTACCGGCACGCGGCCGACACCCGCCTGGTGAATGTGCACGTGCAGCGGTTGCGGGCGAAGGTCGAGAAGGATCCCGAGAATCCGGAGATCGTGCTGACCGTCCGCGGTGTGGGTTACAAGGCCGGACCGCCGTGAGTGAGCGCAGCGAGCGAACAAGAGGACACAGCCGAGCACTCGCTCGTGGCGGAGCCGAGCGTCAGCGAGGCGCAGCCATGAGCGAGCGCAGCGAGCGAACCGAAGACACAGCGTTCGCGAGAACGGCGCAGCCGAGCGCCAGCGAGGCGAAGCCGTGATCGGTGGCGACGCGGATCGTTCGACCGCCTCGCCCGGTGTGGTGCAGCGCCTCGAACGGTCCCTCGCGCCGGTGGTCGCGTGGCTCAAGGAAGTCGGCAGTGCACTCGGCCATGTTTGGCGGCGTTCGCTGCAATTGCGCGTCATCGTGTCCACACTCACCCTGTCGTTGATCGTCATCACGATCCTCGGCGTGGTGCTGACCAGCCAGATCACCGATCGGCTGATCGACGCGAAGATCAACGGTGCGGTCGAGGAGATGGATCGCGCCCGCAATACGGTGGAGAGCCAGCTCGCGGGTGTGCACGATATCGGCACTCAGCAGCAGCGGCTCATCGATGCCCGCAACGCGCTGTCCAACCGCGGCGGGACCGGCCAATCAACCGGTGTCGCAGGCAGTTTCGATTCCGCGCTCAGCATCGTCGGTGGTACCCCGCAGCAGCAGATCTCGACCGGGCCGATCCAAGAGGTGCCCGAGGAACTGCGCCGCTTCGTCGCGCGCAACCAGGTCAGCTACCAGTTCGCCACGGTCGCGGATTCGGACGGCTACCACGGCCGGGCGCTGATCATCGGCAGTCCGAGCGCGGAGATTCCGACACTGCAGATCTACCTGATCTTCCCGCTGACCAATGAGGAGCGCAGCCTGTCACTGATGCGCGGCACCATGTTGATCGGCGGCGTCGTACTGCTGGTGCTGTTGGCCGCGATCACCGCTCTGGTCACCCGGCAGGTGGTGCTGCCGATCCGCTCGGCCGCGCGGATCGCGGGCCGCTTCGCCGACGGCAGGCTCAAGGAACGCATGCTGGTGCGCGGCGAGGACGATATGGCGCGGCTGGCTCAGGCCTTCAACGAGATGGCCGAGAGTCTGTCCAACCAGATCAACGAGTTGGCGGAATTCGGAAATCTGCAGCGCCGCTTCACCTCCGATGTCAGCCACGAGTTGCGCACCCCGCTGACCACCGTCCGCATGGCCGCCGACCTGATTCACGGCAGCAGTGACGATCTCGATCCGGCGCTGGCCCGCAGCTCGGAATTGCTGGTGACCGAACTCGACCGCTTCGAGGGTCTGCTCAACGATCTGCTCGAGATCAGCCGTCACGACGCCGGTGTGGCCGAACTACAGGTCGAATCGCTCGACGTGCGGATGTGCGCGCGGGCGGCGATCTCCACCGTGCGGCATCTGGCCAAGGAATCCGGTGTCGAGGTGGTCATCGATATGCCGGAGGAGCCGCTGGTCGCCGAGGTCGATCCGCGACGGGTGGAGCGGGTGCTGCGCAATCTGCTGGCCAATGCGATCGACCACAGCGAGGGCAAACCGGTGTTGATCCGGATGCGCGGCGATCTGGAGGCCAATGCGGTCGCGGTGATCGTGCGCGATCAGGGTGTCGGCCTGCGGCCTGGTGAGGAGAAGTTGGTCTTCAACCGGTTCTGGCGTTCGGACCCGTCCCGGATGCGGCGTTCCGGCGGCACCGGACTCGGTCTGTCGATCAGCGTCGAGGACGCCAATCTGCACGAGGGCAAGCTCGAGGCGTGGGGCGAGATCGGTATCGGCGCGAGCTTCCGGCTCACCCTGCCGCTGGTGCGCGGCAAGAAGATGGGCGCGAGCCCGCTGCCGCTGGAACCGGTGCTGCGCAAGGCATTGCCCGCGCCGCGGGTGGATCCGGAACCGGTCGAGGATCCGGCCGCCGACGAGTCGGAAGCCGAAGCCACGGTTACCGAGTTGCCGGTGATCCGGGTCGAGACCAATGGTGGCGAAGCGCTCCCGAGTGGAACCGCGGAAGCGACGGACACCGATGCGGCGGACGCGAAGGACTCGAACGGTGTCGGTTCGATCGGACCCACCAATGGCACGGGACCGGAGACCGAGCAAACCGAATCCACCGAACCGAAGCAGGCCGGGCACAGCGTGCCGGGTGACGGCGGGGACGTACAGTCATGAGGATGCGTAGCTGGTATCCGAGGCGCACCTCGCTCCGGCTGTCCGCGCTGGGTGCGGCGGCCGTAGCCGCGCTGTTGGTACTCACCGGATGCGCGAGCCTGCCGGAATCCTCCGCACCGCAGGCGCTCGGCACCATCAATCGCCAGCCCACCTCCGACGGTCCGCCACCGCCCATCGGCGGTCGCGATCCGGACCTGTTGCTCCGCGATTTCCTGCAGGCCACCGCAGATCCGGCCAACCGGCACCTGGCCGCACGGCAGTACATGACACCGTCGGCGTCGGCGCAGTGGGACGACACGGCGGGCACGCTGATCGTGGACAGGGCCGATACCCTGCGCGAATCGCGCTCGGGCGATAAGGCGACCTATGTGATCCGGGCGCACAAGGTGGGCGAACTGGCCGCCGACGGCGCCTATCGGGCGATCGACGCGCCCTTGGAAAACAAGATCGAAATGTCCAAGGTCGACGGCGAATGGCGCATCGATGAGTTGCCCGACGGCGTGGTGATGGAGCAGACCGCCTTCGCCAAGTCCTACCGCCGCTACGTCCTGTACTTCATCGACCCGACCGGCACCACCGCCGTCCCCGATCTGCGCTGGATCTCGGTGGCCAAGAACCAGCTGGCCCAGCGCCTGCTCAGCCTGCTGGCCGAGGGCCCCCAGCCCGCGCTCACCTCGGTCGTGCGCAATCAACTCGCACCACCTGTGACCCTGCGCGGCCCGATCACCAGGCCGAACAACGACAACAACGACGTCGGTGTCGGGCTCGGCGGCGTGCGCATCGATTTCGCCGGCGCCTCCGGGTTGTCCCCGCGCGATAAAGAACTCCTCGCCGGACAGGTGGTACTCACGCTGGCGGGTGCGGAAATCCTCGGACCGTACATGCTGCTCGCCGACGGCAAACCTTTCGACGATCGCTTCGCCGCCAACGGCTGGTCGGTCGCCGATGTCGAACAGCTGAGCCCAGCTGGCTACGCGCGCAACCAGATCGGGTTGCACGCGCTGCGCAACGGCTCGCTGGTGCAGGTCACCGACGGCGGGATGATCACACCGCCCGGCTACTTCGGTGCGGTGAACAATCTGCAGTCGGTCGCCCTCTCTCCGGACGGTCAATTGGTCGCCGCGGTCGCCGACGCCGGACGTCCGCCGCCGGAGCCGCCGCGCACACTGATGGTCGGCAGCTACGGCGGCAACGCCTTCCCGGTCGCCGAGGGCTCCACCATCAGCCGACCGTCCTGGAATGCCGACGGCACCGCCGCCTGGGCCGTGATCGACGGCGAACGGGTCATCCGCGCCGTCAACGATCGCGCCACCGGAAACGTCTCGGTACAGGACGTAGACATCTCGGCCCTGATGGCCTCGGCACAGGGATCCCCGCTGCGGCTGCCTATCACCGAGTTACGGGTCTCCCGCACCGGTGTGCGTGCGGCCCTCGTCGCCGACGGCAAGGTCTATGTGGCTGTGGTGGAACGCCGCCCGGACGGCAAATACGCGCTCACCTCGCCGGTGCCGCTCGCGCTCTCACTCAGCACCCGCGCGGTTTCGTTGAGCTGGCTCACCGCGGACACCATCGTCATTGCCAGGGAGGGCAATGTAGATCCACTCTCGACCGTCTCCATCGACGGATCCCAATTTGCTCCGCAGACCAGTCAGAATCTGACCGCACCGGTCCGGGTGGTCAGTGCCTCGCCGGAGACCGAGTACGTCGGCGACTCGCGTGCGGTGCTCCAACTGCAGTACAGCGAGCAGACCTCGGACCGGTTCTGGCGCGAGGTGCCCGGCCTCAACGGCGACAACTCGGTCCCGGTGCTACCCGGCTGATCGTCGGCACCGAAACGAATGCTGCGCCACCGATATTCGCGAATCTGTCGGTGGGTGGGCGCAGACTCGGGCGATGCGAACCCTGTTGGATCTGATCCTGGCGACGGCCTGTGCCGGATGCGGTGTGGCGGGTGTGGGCTGGTGCGTGGACTGTGCGGCCACCCTGGCCGGGCCGCCGATGCGGGTGCGGCCGCGCGCCGATCCGGGTGTGCCGTGCTGGGCGCTGGCGCCGTATGCGGGCCCAGCGCGGCGGGTGGTGCTCGCGGCGAAGGAGCACGGGCGTCGCGATCTGGCCGAGCCGGTGGGGCTGGCACTTGCCGATGCTCTGGCGCGACTGCGCGATGACGAGCGGTCGCTGGTATTGATCCCGGCACCGAGTCGGCGGGTGTCCGCGCGCCGCCGCGGCGGAGATCCGGTAGTGCGCACGACGCGGGCGGCGGTGCGGTGGCTGCCGGATAGCCGGGTGATACCGATGTTGCAGGTGTGGTGGGGTGTGCGCGATTCGGTGGGCTTGACAATCGGTGAGCGACAACACAATCTGCGCGGTCGGATCTTGGCCCGACCAGCCAACGGAGCCGGGTCCGAAATCGCGGCGAATGCCGAGGTGGTACTGGTCGACGATGTGCTCACGACCGGCGCTACGGCCCGCGAATCGGTGCGCGCACTCGACCGGATCGGGGTACCGGTACGTGCCGTGCTGGTGACGTGTTCGGCTTGACTCCGGGAAATTTGCGTGAACAGTGGCGGACCGCCCGTTGACGTACTAGCGTCGCGATCACACACCCGAACCGGGAGTTTGGAGGTGGCGCCTCGGACATCATGTGCCGAGAGATTGTCTATCGGCACGGCTCATCCCGCCGCACGCACGCTGGTCTGTGCGGCCATATCCGGGAGGTACGCGTGACGACTTCTTCACGACCTTCAGTGAAAGACGCCCTCGCTGTGAAAGAAACACAGGCCTCGGTGCTCGATGACAGCACCCTGGATGCGACAGAGCAATCCACAGCGGACCGACCTCGCGCGCCGCGCGGCGATGTCGTGGTGAAGGGCCGCAATGTGGAGGTTCCTGACCATTTCCGAATTTACGTCGCGGAGAAACTCTCCCGTGTCGAACGCTTCGATCCGTCGATATTCATCTTCGATGTGGAGTTGTTCCACGAGCGCAATCGTCGTCAGCGTAAGGCCTGCCAGCGCGTCGAGATCACCGCGCGAGGCAAGGGCCCGGTCGTCAGGGCGGAGGCATGTGCGGACAGCTTCTATGCTGCCCTCGAATCGGTGACCGCGAAGCTGGAGAGCCGGCTGCGTCGGACCAAGGATCGCCGCCGCGTCCACTACGGGGACAAGACCCCGGTCTCGGTGGCCGAGGCGACCGCCGATCTGATCGATGACTCACTGTTCGCTCAGGCGGAGGGCGCCACCGCACATGAGCATCCCGAGGCCGAACGTAGTCGGCACGAAACCGAGTCCCCGGATTACGCGGCAGGCCCCGGCCATATCGTACGAACCAAGGTCCATTCCGCGACCCCGATGTCGGTCGACGACGCCCTCTATCAGATGGAGCTCGTCGGGCACGACTTCTTCCTCTTCCAGGACAAAGAGACCGACCGACCGTCTGTCGTCTACCGTCGCCACGCATTCGACTACGGCCTGATCCGGCTCGCGTAGTACAGCGCTGACCCTCGTTCTCCGGGTATTTCAGCACATGAGCTGAATGCCCGGAGAATTTGCGTATCCGGCGTCAGTGCCTGCGTTCGCGGAAAAAGGTTCTGTGCAGCACGGAATCTCGGCGCTGCGGGCGCATGGCCTGCAACATGACCAGGTCGGCGAAGGTTTCGGCATCGCGTTCGCGGGCGGATGCGTAATCGCTGCGCCCGAGAACGTAGGCAATGGACTCTGGGGAAATCGAGGGTAGAAGGTCCGCGAGCGCCGACATCGGTTGTGGCGCGGGGGTTTCGGTCCCCGATTCCGGTCCGTGGCCGAGCAGCATATGACCCAGTTCGTGGACGATGATGTGCTCGGCATGCCATTCGGTGGTGTCGGCGCCGTAGACGATGATGTCGCTGTCGCGCTTGGCAATCCACAAACCGCTACCGGTGCCACAGCCCGTGTCCGCGAGCAATGCGGTGTCGACCGGTTGCAGGGTGATGGTGCGACCGCGGTGGTCGGCGACGGCATCGAGGTATGCGGTCAGATTCCACGGGGACGGTATCGGTACGTCCCGGGATACTTCCCGGAACCGGTTCTCCATACCCGGCATTCGTCGGCAATCTCCTACAGCGCTGCGGTCCCGTCCCATGCAACCGACGATGCTACCGACTGTTCGGAAACTGCCCGGTCTACGGTCGCTCGACCGGTTGATCCGCGCGGTGGATGAGCGCGGTCAGCGTGGTGAGATCGACATCGGATCCGCGCAGCGCGATGCTGGCGACATTGGCATCGCGCATGGTGGCGAGCAATTCGAGTTCCCGATCGATCGCGGCCGCCGCCGCGCCCGTGGTGATCAGATAATCCGCGCTCACGCCGAAGCACTGTGCGATAGCGCTGAGCAGATCGGATCCGACCGGCGCCGAGTCGAATTCGCCGCGCCGCAACCGGTCGAGCTGATCCTCCGGGACAGTGCGGCCCAATTGCGCACCGACCTGTTCGGCCACCGCCGCCGTCGTGCGTTCGGGCTCCGACCGCGGGTGCACGGTCGCGAATAGTCGATTCACCTTGTGGCTGAGTGTCAGTCGCGCTCGGCTCGTCGCATCGTCGGTCATCTGTACTGCCCTCTACTGCTTGCCGTTTCGAATAGATGCCGCTCGGGGATTGGCTGCCAGCCAACGTGCGCGGAAGCGGCCCTCGGTGCCGGCGTCCACATCTTCCGCGCGTCCGGCCAGCCAGCGGCGATAGCGGCGTTCCTCCAGGTCGGCGGGGTCGCTGGACTCGGCGGGCACGTCGAGCAGATGCGAGAACGCCATTGCGACCAGTGGATGCAAGGTTTTGCCCGGTCCGCCATTGCGTTCCAGCATTGCGGTGGCATAGCGCGCGGAGAGCCGGGAGACCACTCCGTTGAGATCCGAAATAGCCGCCACCACATGGGGTTCGGTGGTCCGGCCGCGCTCGACCGCATCGTTGAGCCGACCCGCCGCCGCGAGCAGTCCGGTCAGGTCGGAGAGTTCGAAGCGGATCGAATCGGGTCCGGAGACGATCGACTCGTCGGTACCAGGGGTGTGCGTCGTGACCTCGTGCGTGGTCGGATCGCCGCCCGCATAGGTGCGCGCCGCGCTGCCGGGCAGCCAGCGCAGCGGCGCGTCGAGTTTGTTCAGCGTGTGCGTGCTGATGGTCGCATCGCCGTCTTCGATCTTGCGGATCGTCGGCGCAGAAGGCCCTCCCAGATCGCCGATTTGCATCTGGGTGAGGCCGAGTTCGTCCCGGCGTTCCTTGATGATTCGGCCGAAGCGCTTATGCCGCGACAGCTCCGAAGGGCTTTGCATAGTGAGCCCCATGCTAGAGGTCCTTTGGTAGCAATGACAACTTTATAGAAAGGGTTTGAAAAACCAATAGAAAGATTGCTACTGTTTCCTCGCGCCGAGTGGTGTCGACGTCGACCTTGCGGGTTCCGGGACGAGCAGGGGCGTTCGCCGGGACAGGGCGCCGCTCATCCGCCTCCCGTGCCTTTGTTCGGCGCGGGGTGCCCCGACAGTGTCGTCGCGGGCCGGCGGTTGAGTGCCGGGTCCGCTTACGGGCGTACCCGAGAGTTACCCATGTGCTTGCGAAATCGGGCGCAGCGGGACGGTTGAGAATGCCCGGCTCAGCGGCGATGGAGGGGATCGCTGAGCCGGGCGCTCGCGGGTGCTGTCAGTGGATCCATAGGCGACAATTGATTTCGTGAGTAAATGGGTAACTCGCCGGGTACGTCCAGAACCCGGCCAGGCATCCAACGCAGGACCTGAACGCTGATGTCGCGGCTCACGACTTGTATGGCCTGAATATTCGGAGAGGCGGATGAGCATCCCATGGCTACCAGTGCTGCTCGCCGTGCCGTCATCGTTTCCGGTGCACGCACGCCATTCGTCAAGGCGTTCGGTGATTACACGCAGATGGATTCGATCGCGCTGGCCGATGCCGCGGTGCGTGGGCTGTTGGAGCGAACCGGTCTGCCCGGCGCGCAGGTGCAGGCAATCGTGTGGGGCGGTGTGATTCTGCCGAGTGCCGCACCGAATATCGCGCGGGAGATCGCACTGGATCTCGGTCTCGACCCCGGGTGCGAGGGGTACACGGTGACGCGGGCGTGCGCCTCCGGACTCCAGGCGATCACCTCGGCGGTGGCGGCCATCGAGCGCGGCGAATACGACATCATGATCGCCGGCGGCAGCGATTCGACCAGTAATGCCGAGGTGAAGTTGCCGCAGAAGCTGGTGCACGCCGGTGCGCCGCTCGCATTGGGCAAGCCGAAGCCGAAGGACTATCTGGCGGCGGCGCGTCAGCTCGCGCCCTTCACCGATCTGCTGCCGAGCCGACCGAAGATCGCCGAACGCACCACCGGCGAGGTGATGGGGGAATCGGCCGAGAAGATGGCCCGCATCCACGGGATCAGCCGCGCGGATCAGGACGAATTCGCGGCGCGCTCACACCACCGGGCCGCCGCGGCCATCGACTCGGGCCGCTTCGACGACGAGGTGCTGCGGGTGCGCACCCCCGAAGGCACGGATGTCACGCGCGACGGACTGGCGCGCGCGAACACCAGTGTCGAGAAGTTGGCGAAGCTGAAGCCGGTCTTCGCCCGCGACGGCAGCGTGACCGCGGGCAATGCCAGCCCGCTCACCGACGGCGCGTCCGCGGTACTGCTGATGAGCGAGGACCGGGCGCACGCCCTCGGCTACCGTCCGCTGGCCGCCTTCCGCTCCTGGAGCTACGTCAGTGTCGACCCGACCGATCAGGTGCTGATCGGCCCGGCCATCTCCATGCCGCGCGCCCTGGACAAGGCCGGAATGTCGCTGGGCGATATCGATTTCGTCGATATCCATGAGGCATTCGCGGCCCAGACACTGTCCGTGCTAGCCGCACTGAACAGCGACGAGTGGGCCAAGACTCGCCTCGATCGCGATACCGCGGTCGGCGAGATCGAGATCGACAGGCTCAACGTGCACGGCGGTTCGGTGTCGCTCGGACATCCGTTCGGCGCGACCGGCGCACGCATCGTCACCACCATGGCAAACGAGCTGGCCCGCTCCGGCAAGAACGCCGCCCTGCTCGGCATCTGCGCTGCAGGCGGAATCGGCGCGTCGGCCGTGCTGGAAGGCGTCTGATTGCCGCCTCCACCCCTGTTCCGCCGGATTCGACCATCGGGGCGAGGGGGTGGGTTTCGCTAAGCTCGCGGCGGTGGGTCCTGTCGTCCTGCACCCACTCGGGTGCCCAGGCCCGACCGGCTGTGGTCGCGTTCTCGAGAGTTCGCCGAGCGTAGTCAAATGGTGGTTGGTGGTGGGGTTTTGGGCCGCCGTTTGACTACCCTGGATGAGTCCGAAGCGCCATTTGACTGCGCTCGACCAGCTCAGGCGCGGAATGTCTCCTGGTGGACGGCGTCGGTGAGGGGGCGGCCGGTGCGCCAGCCGAAGCGTTCGAGGTCGGGGACGCGTTGGAATTCGTCTACCGGGCCGACGCACAGCCAGGCGACGGGGCGGATGCCGTCGGGTAGGCCGACGAGGTCGGTGAGGAATTCGGCGTCGTAGAACGAGACCCAGCCGACGCCGATCTGCTCGGCGGTGGCGGCCAGCCAGAGGTTCTGGATGGCGAGAACCGCCGAGTAGATGCCGGTTTCGGGGACGGTGGCGCGGCCGAGGACCTGCGGGCCGCCGCGGTCGTGGTCGTAGGTGACGACGATGCCGGTGCCGCTCTCGGTAATGCCCTCGATCTTGATCGGGTCGAAGGTCGCCGCCCGATCCGGCGGCAGTGCGTCCCGGAATTCGATCCGCTTCTGTGCGACGTGGTCGGCGAACTTCCGCAGCGTCGCATGCTCGCGCACCACGACGAAGTCCCACGGCTGCGAGTTGCCGACACTGGGCGCGCGATGTGCGGCATCGAGTATCCGCCACAGCGTCGCATCATCGACGAGGTCACCGGTGAACTCGGCCCGTACATCCCGCCGCATCCGGATGGCCTCGTAAACGCTCAGATCTTCAGCACACACACCCTCAGTCAACCAGCCGCAACCGGCGCTCCCGCCGAGGCCTGGGCGGATACCATGAGCCCGCCGCGCCCTGTATGGCCGGCCCATCGAAAGACGAAGGCGCCCACGGACTTTCCGTGGGCGCCTTCGGTGTGACTGGGCGTCAGGCGATGGAAACGGCCCGGCGTGCGAACCGGCGGCGCCCATCCTTCAGCGCCGTACGCAGCCCGCGACGCTTACCGGTGACCGGGTCGAAGCTCGGCATGGTGGCGCCGTCGAATTTGCGCTCCGAGGCGGTCTCGGGGGCATCGTCGGCGGACGCGCGCAGGTACTTGTTCGGCAGCGCCAGCTTCAGGATGGTGCGCCAGGACTTGAAGTACTGCACCGGAAGCGAGCCGGTGGTGTAGGGCAGGTCGTACTTCTCGGCCAAGGCGCGCACCCGGACCGCGATATCGGCGTAGCGGTTGCTCGGCAGATCCGGGAACAGGTGGTGTTCGATCTGGTGGCTCAGGTTCCCGGTCATGAAATGCATGACCGGACCGCCGGAGATATTGGCGCTGCCCAGCATCTGGCGCAGGTACCACTGGCCCTTGGATTCGCCGTCGATATCGGCCTTGGTGAATTTCTCCGCGCCGTCCGGGAAGTGGCCGCAGAAGATCACCGCATTGGTCCAGATATTGCGGATGACATTGGCGGTCAGGTTCGCGGTGAGCGTCGAGAAGAACGCGGGCCCGGTCAGCAGCGGGAAAAGCAGGTAATCCTTACCGGCCTGCTTGCCGATCTTGACCAGCACCTCGCGGCGCTTGACCTCGAATGCGGCCCGCTCCGGCGAGCCCTCCTTCAGCCGGTGCACCTTGCCCAACTCCAGATGCTGGATCGCGACGCCGTATTCGAAGAACAGCTGCAGCACCAGGTTGTAGACCGGATTGCCGATATTGAACGGCTTCCACCGCTGATCCCGGGTGACGCGCAGCAGGCCGTAGCCGATGTCATCGTCCATGCCGAGCACATTGGTGTACTTGTGGTGCAGGTAGTTGTGCGTCTGCTTCCAGTGCTTGGACGGGCCGGTGTTATCCCATTCCCAGGTGCTGGAGTGGACTTCCGGATCGTTCATCCAGTCCCACTGCCCGTGCATGACGTTGTGCCCGATCTCCATATTCTCGATGATCTTGGCCGTGCTGAGCAGGGCAACACCGGCGAGCCAGGCGGGCGGCAGGAAACTGGCGAACAGCACCGTGCGGCCGCTGATCTCGAGCGCACGCTGCAGGCGGATGACATTGCGGATATACCGCGCGTCGCGAGCACCGCGCGAGGACTCGATATCGCGCCGGATCGCGTCGAACTCCGCATCGAGTGCCTCCACATCGGCTTCGGTGAGGTGCGCGTATTCCTTGACATCCGAGATCGCCATGGCGGTTACAGTACCGTAAGTTACGAGACCGTAGGTTGCGAGGTCTGTCTCCGGGGTGTGGCAAATCCCCCATTGCAAACGTGGCTGGGGGATGCTATGTCATGGCTGGCGTCGGCTGCGACGGATCGCCCGCTCGCGCATGGCCTTTCGCTGCAGGGTCGCCTTCTCCTGACGTGCCTTTTCCTGCAGCGCCAGCTTGGCCTCGCGCAGCACTTCCTTCTCGTGCCGAGCTTTTTCCCGCAACACCACCTTGGCCTCGTTCAGTGCAGAACGCAGGCCGCGACGCTTACCGGTCTCGGGGTCGACGGGCAGCCAGTGCGTCTCGTTCCACTTGTCGGCCCAGCGCTCGGCATTCGGCATCGACGGCATGGCGGGCAGCGAGACGCCGGCGAATTTGCGCTCCGAGGAGGTCTCCGGTGCGTCGTCGGCGGTGCGCTTGAGGAAGCGGTCCGGCAGTGCGAGCTTGTGGATGGTCCGGAAGGCCAGCAGATACTGCTTGCCGAGCGAGCCGGTGGTGTACGGCAGGTCGTACTTGTCGCACAGTTCGCGGACCCGCTCGGCGATTTCCGGATACCGGTTGCTGGGCAGGTCGGGGAACAGGTGATGTTCGATCTGGTAGCAGAGATTGCCGCTCATGAAGGCCATGGCGGGTCCGGCCTTGAAGTTGGCGCTGCCGAGCATCTGGCGCAGATACCATTCGCCGCTGGTCTCGCCCTCGAGCTGTTCGATGGTGAATTTCTCGGCGCCGTCGGGGAAGTGGCCGCAGAAGATCACCGCGTAGGCCCACAGGTTGCGCACCAGGTTGGCGGTCGCATTCGCCTTCAGCGTGGACTTGAATGCCGGTCCGGTGAGCGCCGGGTAGATCAGGAAGTCCTTGGCCACCTGGCGGCCGATCTTGCGACCGAAGTCCTTGTTGGGCTCCGACATCAGCTGCTTGCGCGGCGTGCCGGCGAGCTCCTTCTCGATGCTCCAGTCGTGTAGCGCGATACCCCATTCAAAGGTGGCCGCGAGCAGGATATTGGCCAGCGGCTGGATCAGATGGATCGGCCGCCACTGCTCGTCGCGGGTCATCCGCAGGATGCCGAAGCCGAGGTCCTCATCCTTGCCGAGCACATTGGTGTAGGTGTGGTGCGAATAGTTGTGCGCCCGCCGCCACTGCACCGACGGCCCGGTCATATCCCACTCCCAGGTGCTGGAGTGGATTTCCGGATCGTTCATCCAGTCCCATTGCCCGTGGCTGATGTTGTGCCCGAGCTCCATATTCTCGATGATCTTGGCGACCGACAGCAGAGCCGTGCCCGTCAGCCAGGCCCACCGGTTGCGGCTGCCGAACAGCACACCGCGCGCGAGCACTTCGAGCCCGCGCTGCGCCGCGATCGTGCGCCGGATGTACTTGGCGTCACGTTCGCCGCGGGACAACTCGACGGAGCGCCGGATGGAATCGAGTTCCTGCCCCAGTGTTTCGATGTCGGCCGCCGTGAGATGGGCGAACGCCTTGATATCGGTGATGGCCACCGGGGTCCTTTCCCTGACTGGATGTACCTCGAGGGTACCTGTCGGATCCCCCGAGGGCGGTTCTGTGTCGCTGTCTCAGACGTCGAGTGCGCAGTCGCCCGCCGCGGCCGAGATACAGGTCTGCACCTTGTCGCCCTCGCGGCGCTCGTCACCATTGCGCAGATCGCGGGCATGTCCGGAAGTCAGTGTGACGACACAGGTTTGGCAGATGCCCATCCGGCAGCCGAACGGCATCTGCACACCGACGGATTCGCCCGCTTCCAACAGACTGGTAGCGCCGTCGATCTCCACGGTGCGCCCGGTCTTGTCGAATGTGACCGTGCCGCCCTCGCCGACGGCGGAGCGCTCGATCTCGAAGCGCTCGACATGCAGCCGGTCGCTGATGTCGGCCGCACGCCAGTGCTGTTCGATCTCGTCGAGCATCGCGGCCGGACCACAGGCCCAGGTCTGGCGCTCGCGCCAATCCGGGAAGTGTTCGTCGAGTGTGGTGAGGGAGAACCGGCCCTGCTCGTCGGTGAGGTGCAGCTGCGAGGAGAAACTGGGGCGGCGATCGTGCAGATCGCGCAGTTCGGCCCCGAACATCACATCGTCGCGGGTGCGCGCGGAGTGCACATGTACGACATCGGTGACCATGTCGCGGCGATCCAGCGCGCGCAGCATGGACATGACCGGGGTGATACCGCTGCCCGCGGTGAGGAACAGCACCTTTTCCGGCGGCGGCGACGGCAGCACGAAACCGCCCTGCGGTGCGGCCAACCGGACGATGGTGCCCGCAGCGACACCGCTGACAAGGTGGCTGGACAGGAAACCCTCGGGCATCGCCTTGACCGCGATGGAGATCAGCCGCTTGCCGCGGTGTTCCGGATCGGTCCAGTTCGGCGGGCAGGTCAGCGAGTACGAGCGCCAATGCCAGCGGCCGTCGACCAGAATGCCGATGCCGATGTATTGACCCGGCTCGTATTTCCAGTCGAAGCCCCAGCCCGGCTTGATGACCAGGGTGGCCGAATCGGCGGTTTCCTTGCGCACCTCGACAATTCGGCCGCGCAGCTCACGCGCTGACCACAATGGATTCGCCAGGTGCAGATAGTCGTCGGGCAGCAGTGGCGTGGTGACGCGCGCGACGGCGCCGCGCAGTACGTTCAGCCGTCCACCGCGTTCGGCGACTTCCGCCGCCGGAGCCTCCAGCCACTCCCGGACCGTGCGCACCGAGACTGCCGCTTTTTTCAAGACCATTGCCGCCGTTCGTCTCCCTGTCGTAGCGACCGGTGAAGCCGCCTCGCAGCCAGGTTACGGCATCGTAGGTTAGTGCGGGATGTGCAGGCTGTCGGTCACAGTAATTCGAGCAGGAACGGCAGCTCCTGGGCGGCATACCAGGCCAGCTGATGGTCCTCGGCATCACCCAGCACGAATTCGGCGTCGGCGTCGCCGAGGTCGGCGGCATCGACGACATCGACCGCCTTGGCCACCTCGGGTTCGGCCTCGGCCAGGTCGACGTGCACCGAGGCGATCCGGTCGTAGCCGATCGTTCCGGCCAATCGCACCACCGCGTCGTCGAGGTCCGGGCGCAGCTTCGCACCGGTCACATCGGCGGCGATGACCGCGCGGCGATAGACCGGGCTGTGGTAGGTGGTGGCTGGGTCGTCGGCGTCGCCGTCCTCGTCGTCGGACGCCTCGGTGGCCTCCTCGCGCTCGGCGGCGAGCAGGCGCAGCGAGGCCCGCGCGGCCTCGGCCATCGCGACCTCGGCCAATTCTTCGTCGTCCCCGGAGGCATAGGCCTCGCGCAGTGTCGGCGTGACCGCGAAGGCGGTGCCGCCGGCCGGGCGCAGTTCCCGGTTCGCGACGAGCTCGCGCAGCATCGGCACGGTGGCGGGGATATAGACCCGCATGGTGTTCTCAGACGCAGGCACCGAGCATCTCCTCCATGGACTCGTGCACCGACGCGGCCAGCACGCCGATATCGGCCATCGCGTCGCGGTCGGCGTTGAGTCCGTAGAAGACGCGTCCGTCATAGGACGTGATCCCGATGCTCGAGGCCTGGTTGCGCAGCAGCGGCGACACCGGATACATCTCCAGCATCCGCGCGCCGCCGATGTACATCGGGGTCTGCGGACCCGGTGCGTTGGTGATCACCAGATTGAACGTGTGCTCTGCGAACGTACTCGCCGCCCGCACACTCATCGCATGCAGGCTCGCCGGAGCGAAGCCGGCCAGGTGTACCAGGGTGCGCGCCCGCACGCCGCGCCGGTGCTTGCTGTTGGCCTCGGTGGCATGGGAGATATGCGATAGGCGCATCACCGGATTCGGTTCGCCCACCGGCAGGTCGATGAGGAACGAGGAGACCTCGCTGGTCGGTTTCAGCTGGTCGTCGATGCCTTCGACATAGACCGACATGGGCACCACCGCGCGCAGCACGGTCGATTCGGTGAGCGCCTCACCGCGCGAGAGCAGCCAATTGCGCAGCGCCCCGGTGACGACGGCCAGGATCGCATCATTGATCGAGCATTCGAAGCGCTTGCGGATCTTGCGGTAGTCCTCCAGATCCGTGCGCACCACATCGAAGCGGCGGTTGCGCGAGGTCTTGGCATTGAGCGGGCTGTCGGGTGCGCCGACGGTGGCCGCACGCACGGCCGAAACCATCGAATCCACCGCCTTGCCCGCGGCCTCGACCACCGAGAACGCGTGCGCGCTCGCGTCGCGCGCCACCTCGAGCGCCTCGCGCGGCTGCGCGGCCAGGTGGGTGAGCGCGCCGATCAGCAGTTCCATCTCGTTGGGTTCGCGCGGCGCCACCCAGGCGTCATCGGCGATACCGCGCGGTGATGCGCTGGTATCGAGGATGACGTGCCCGATCTCGAGTGCGGTATCCCCGTCGACGAGCGCCGAATGGGTTTTGGTGAAGATCGCGGACCGGCCCTCGGCCAGGCCCTCGATCAAATACATCTCCCACAGCGGGCGGCTCTGATCGAGCGGTCGCGAAGCCAGCCGCGCAACCAGATCGTGCAGCTGGCAATCGTTGCCCGGCTCGGGCAGTGCGGAGCGGCGGATGTGATAAGTGATATCGAAATGGCTGTCCTCGACCCAGACCGGGCGGCCGAGCGCGAACGGGACTTCGCGGACCTTCCTGCGATAGCGGGGAACCAGGGAAAGCCTGCTCTCCACCAGATCGACGAGTCCGTCGTAGTCGAGTGCCGTTTCCCCCTGTGCAGAGTCGCTACCTCGGACGATCGCGAGAGAGCCGATATGGATCGGATTGCTGCTCGACTCGAGCTGATAGAACGACGCGTCCTGCGGCGTCAATCTCGTGATCACGCTGCCCGGTGCTCCTTCCGATGTGGCTCCCACCCGAGCCGTCTCATCGCCCATTGTGGTCGCCCACAACGGTTCGTCCTGCCCCCTGTGGCATATCCAGCGATATTCGCGCAACCCTTTACCCACGCCTGGTTCCGTGGAAGGCTGCATTGGTTCGAGACCGGAGGAACTCGATTCGCACACACTAATCGGGGTGCCGCA
The DNA here is from genome assembly GCF_042869435.1 of Nocardia sp. NPDC006982. Lineage (NCBI taxonomy): Bacteria > Bacillati > Actinomycetota > Actinomycetes > Mycobacteriales > Nocardiaceae > Nocardia > Nocardia sp. NPDC006982. Next base: position 114,277 of record NZ_JBIAFV010000021.1, read on the forward strand.
TAACGGATGCCTTTTGAGCTGCGCTGCCCCTTGGTGTCGTCACGTGCGGTCGGATAACGGGTCGTCCCTGGTAGGCAGGGCTCGCGGCGTCCGGCACGACGAACGACTTACATCGTATGACACCCGCGCTGAAACAGGTTCCGGTCCGTCGGATTCCCAGCCGATCCGAGCGCCGACACACGGGTACGGTGAAAAGAAACGGCTGCCGCCTGGGTGGTAGCGGCGGCTGCGGCGCTATGTCGCTGGTCATCGTCACCGGCCCTTTCGAGCGACCTGCAAGTAGTCGCTACGGCTAACATGGATGCCGCATTACCATGAAGCGTGCTGCGGACTCCGCCGTGCTCGGCGGGGCCATGTGCACACTGCCCGCCCCGGATGACGGCCGAACATTTGACACACCGACCAGAGGACTGACGAGACCCGTGCCTGCGCTGACACTGACGAGGTTGCTACGGATTGGTGAGGGACGCACGGTCAAGCGGCTCGCCCACCTCGCGGAAGAGGTCCTCGCGCTCGGGCCCGAGATCGAGGAGCTCACCGACCACGAGCTGCGTGCCAAGACCGACGAATTCAGGGACCGCTACGCCGACGGCGAAACGCTGGACGATCTGCTCCTGGAGGCGTTCGCGGTGGCCCGTGAGGCGTCCTGGCGGGTGCTGAACCAGAAGCACTACAAGGTGCAGATCATGGGTGGCGCGGCGCTGCACCTCGGCAATATCGCCGAGATGAAGACCGGTGAGGGCAAGACCCTGACCTGTGTGCTGCCCGCCTACCTCAACGCCATCTCCGGCGACGGCGTGCATGTCGTCACGGTCAACGACTACCTGGCCAAGCGCGATGCCGAGTGGATGGGCCGCGTGCACCGCTTCCTCGGGCTGAGCGTCGGCGTGATCCTGTCCGGTATGACCCCGGCCGAGCGTCGCGAGTCCTACAACTCCGACATCACCTACGGCACCAACAACGAATTCGGCTTCGATTACCTGCGCGACAATATGACCCACTCGCTGGACGATCTGGTCCAGCGCGGGCACAACTTCGCCGTGGTCGACGAGGTCGACTCCATCCTCATCGACGAGGCCCGCACCCCGCTGATCATCTCGGGCCCCGCCGACGCCTCCTCGAAGTGGTACGCCGAATTCGCCCGCATCGCACCGCTGTTGAAGAAGGACCTGCACTACGAGGTCGATATCAAGAAGCGCACCATCGGTGTGCACGAGGCGGGCGTGGAGTTCGTCGAGGATCAGCTCGGCATCGACAACCTCTATGAGGCGGCCAATTCGCCGCTGGTGAGCTACCTGAACAACGCCATCAAGGCCAAGGAGCTCTACCACCGCGACAAGGACTACATCGTCCGCGACGGCGAGGTCATCATCGTCGACGAGTTCACCGGCCGCATCCTGGTCGGGCGCCGCTACAACGAGGGCATGCACCAGGCGATCGAGGCCAAGGAAGGCGTCGAGATCCAGCCGGAGAACCAGACCCTGGCCACCATCACGCTGCAGAACTACTTCCGCCTCTACGACAAGCTTTCCGGTATGACCGGTACCGCCGAAACCGAGGCCGCCGAGCTGCACCAGATCTACAACCTCGGCGTGGTCCCGATTCCGACCAACCGGCCGATGGTGCGCGCCGACCAGTCGGATCTGATCTACAAGACCGAAGAGGCGAAGTTCTCGGCCGTGGTCGACGATGTCACCGAACGGCACGAGAAGGGCCAGCCGGTGCTGATCGGTACCACCAGCGTCGAGCGCTCGGAGTACCTGTCCAAGCAGTTCACCAAGCGCGGCATCGCGCACAACGTCCTGAACGCGAAGTTCCACGAGAAGGAAGCCGAGATCATCGCCGAGGCCGGTCGCCCGGGCGCGGTCACGGTCGCGACGAATATGGCCGGTCGTGGTACCGACGTCGTGCTCGGCGGTAACCCGGACATCATCACCGACATCATCCTGCGCAAGGAGGGTCTGGATCCGGTGGAGACGCCGGAGGAGTACCAGGCCGCGTGGTTGCCGACGCTGGAGCGGGTCAAGGAGCAGACCGCCGAGGATGCCGACGCAGTGCGCGATGCCGGTGGTCTGTACGTGCTCGGCACCGAGCGCCACGAATCGCGGCGTATCGATAACCAGCTGCGCGGTCGTTCCGGCCGTCAGGGTGACCCGGGTGAGTCCCGGTTCTACCTGTCGCTGGGTGACGAGTTGATGCGGCGCTTCAACGGCGCCGCGCTCGAGGCCATCATGACCAGGCTCAACCTGCCCGACGATGTGCCGATCGAGGCGAAGATGGTCTCCAAGGCCATCAAGAGCGCGCAGACCCAGGTCGAGCAGCAGAACTTCGAGATCCGCAAGAACGTGCTCAAGTACGACGAGGTGATGAACCAGCAGCGCACCGTCATCTACGGCGAACGCAACCGGATCCTGCGTGGTGAGGATATGGAGGGTCAGGTCCAGGAGATGATCACCGACGTGGTCACCGCCTATGTCGACGGCGCGACCGCCGAGGGTTATGTCGAGGACTGGGATCTGGACAAGCTGTGGACCGCGCTGAAGACGCTGTACCCGGTGAGCCTGGACTACAAGGAGCTGACCGGTGAGACCGGTGTCGGCGAGGCGGGCGATCTGACCAAGGACGAACTGGTCGAATCGCTGCTCGATGACGCGCACGACGCCTACGAGAAGCGCGAACAGCAGATCGACGGTCTGGCGGGCGAGGGTTCGATGCGCAATCTCGAACGCCAGGTGCTGCTTTCGGTGCTGGACCGCAAGTGGCGCGAGCACCTCTACGAGATGGATTACCTCAAGGAGGGCATCGGCCTGCGTGCCATGGCGCAGCGCGATCCGTTGGTCGAATACCAGCGCGAGGGCTTCGACATGTTCGCCGCGATGCTCGAGGGCCTGAAGGAGGAGTCGGTCGGCTTCCTGTTCAACCTGCAGGTCGAGGTGCAGCAACCGCAGCCCGAGGGCGTCGCGGTCGATACCGGCCTGCGCTCGCCGGTCGGCGCCACCGCGCCGCGTCCACTGCCCACCCAGGAGGCGCCGGTCGGCAATGGCGCACCGGCGGCATTGCGCGCCAAGGGGATCGGCGATTCCCGGGCCAACAACGGCTTCCACTATTCGGGGCCGGACGAGGGCGGCCACGCCGCGGTCCACAGTGACACCGAGGAGTACGGCGACGGCAGCACTCGCCGTGAGCGCCGCGAGGCGGCCCGCGCGCAGGCCAAACCGAAGCGCGCACCGAAGACCCGTCGTCGGCACTGATCGATCGCGAAGGCGCCCATGGACTCGCGTCCATGGGCGCCTTCGTCGTCGGTGAACCGGCCACGAGGGGTGGTGCGGCGGAGTAGCTTACGAGGCGTGGACCGGGACGCTGTCGAGAAATGGGTCGGTGGTTATGAACGGGCCTGGCGTGCGCCGGGAACCGCGATGCTGGGGGAGCTGTTCACCCGCGATGTCGAGTATCTGGTGTCGCCGTGGGCGGAACCCATTGTCGGCCTCGAACCGCTCGAGGTGTTCTGGGAGGCCGAGCGCAGTGGGCCGGACGAGGCGTTCACGATGGCAGCCGAGGTTGTCGCGGTAGAGGATTCGGCCGCCGTGGTGCGGGTGGGCGTGGAGTATCGGTGGGATACGTTGTCGCGCTGGCGGGATCTGTGGGTATTGCGGTTCGACTCCGACGGTCTGTGTGACCGATTCGAGGAATGGCCCTTCGCGCCTGAACAGGCCGACGGGCACTGACTACCAGGATTCGTTGGAGTTCAACGCGGTCAGCAGGAGGCGGATCGCGGCGACGCGGCGCTCCTTGCCGGGCAAGGTATCCAGCGCGCATTCAGGGTCCGCTGGGGGACCGAGATGGGTGCAGCCGCGGGGGCAATCCTCGATGGCGGCGGCCAGATCGGTGAAGGCGGCGATGACATCGTCGGGCGTGATGTGTGCCAGTCCGAAGGAACGGACACCGGGTGTGTCGATGACCCAGCCGCCCTGCGGGAGCGGTAGGGCGACGGATTGGGTTGAGGTGTGTTTGCCCTTGCCCGCGCCGGAGACCTCACCGACCGCACGATCCGCGTCGGGCACAAGGCGATTCACCAGCGTTGATTTGCCGACACCGGAGTGGCCGATGAAGGCGGTGAGTCGGTCGGTGAGCAGATCGAGGACCGGTTCGCTGGGGTCATCGATGCCGCCGTAGATGATGATGAGGTCGAGATCGTCGAAGGCGGCGGCGAATTCGGATTCGGCGGCCAGATCGTGTTTGGTCAGGCACAGAATCGGTTGCAGTCCACCGGCATACGCGGCGACCATGGCGCGTTCGACGAAACCCGTGCGCGGCGGCGGATCGGCGAGGGCGACCACGATGAACAGTTGTTCGGCATTGCCGACGACGATCCGTTCGAACGGATCGGTGTCATCGGCGGTGCGGCGCAGGACGGTTCGGCGTTCCCCGACGCGGACGATGCGGGCCAGGGTATCGGGTCTGCCGGACAGATCGCCGACCACGTCGACCTGATCGCCGACGACGATCGGGGTGCGGCCCAGTTCCCTGGCCCGCATGGCGACGATCAGCTTGTCCGGATCGCCGCCGAGCACGCAACCCCAGCGACCGCGGTCCACCGAAACGACCATGGCCGCTTCCGCATCATTGTGCTGCGGACGGGTTTTCGTGCGTGGACGAGAGGACTTGCCCGGGCGCACCCGGACATCCGACTCGTCATAATCGCGTCGTCTCAGCGGGCCGCTCCCTGATCGGTGAGCGTGGGATCGAGCATCTGCTCCCACAGGCCGACGAATCCGGGCAGCGTCTTGGCCGTGGTGCCGATATCCTCGATCGCCACGCCGGGCACCCGGAGTCCGAGAATCGCACCGGCCGTTGCCATTCGGTGGTCGGCATAGGAATGCCAGTTGCCGCCGTGCAGCGGGGCCGGGGTGATCTCGAGTCCGTCCTCGGTCTCGGTGACATTGCCGCCGAGCCGGTTGATCTCGGTGGACAGGGCCGCGAGCCGATCGGTCTCGTGGCCGCGCAGATGGGCGATGCCGCGCAGCCAGGACGGTGAATCCGCAAGTGCCGCAAGGGCGGCCACGGTCGGGGTCAACTCGCCGACATCGTGCAGATCGATATCGATACCGGCCAGGCGCTCCGGGCCGCGCACGGTCAGCACACCGTCGAACCGGGTGACCTCGGCGCCCATCCGAACCAGGATCTCCCGGATCACATCACCGGGCTGGGTGGTCAGGCGCGGCCAGTGCGGGATGCGGACCTCGCCACCGGTGACGGCGGCCGCGGCGAGGAAGGGCGTGGCATTGGACAGATCCGGCTCCACATCCCAATTCACCGCGCGGATCGGGCCGGGTGCGACGGTCCAGGTCTGGGCCTTGCGGCTGTCGGCCGGGGCATCGACGGCGACCTCGGCGCGCCGCAGCATCTCCACTGTCATCTCGATATGCGGCATCGAGGGGAGTGCCTTGCCGTTGTGGTGCACCACGAGGCCCTCGTCGAACCGGGCTGCCGACAGCAGCAGTCCGGAGACGAACTGGGACGATCCGGAGGCATCGATGGTGACCGCGCCGCCGCGCACCGCACCCTTGCCGTGCACTGTGAACGGCAGTGCGTCGCCCTCGATTTCCGCGCCGATCCGGCGCAGTGCTTCCAGGATGGTGCCGAGTGGACGAACCCGGGCCTGCTCGTCACCGTCGAAGGCGACATCGCCCGTGGCCAGGGCCGCGACCGGGGGCAGGAACCGCATGACGGTGCCGGCCAGGCCGCAGTCGACGGTGCCGCCGTGCAGCGGCGCGGGTGTCACGGTCAGCGTGTCGGCGTCGCCCTCGATCCGTGCGCCCAATGCGCACAGGGCGCCGATCATGAGTTCGGTGTCGCGGCTGCGCAGCGCGCCGGAAATGGTTGAGGGACCCTCGGCGAGTGCGGCCAGGATCAGGGCCCGATTCGTGATCGATTTCGATCCGGGCAGGGTCACGGTCGCGTGCACGGGGACATCGACATGGGGCGCTGGCCAGAAGCTCACCCGTCCATCTTCGCCCATCGCGTCACCGGACACACGGGCTGGGCTGTGTTTGATTTGCGGCGCCTGCGGCGCCGCGTGTTCGCGGCCCCGTGGTGTCTCGCGTCCGAGCCGTCGAGACTCGCGACTTCGTCGCATGCGCTTCGACGGCTCGGACGCGAGACGGGCCGCGAACGTCGCTCGTAAGA
>NZ_JBIAFV010000022.1:0-90444 GCF_042869435.1 Nocardia sp. NPDC006982
AACCTCGTCACAGGACTTCTCGCCGTCGTGGGAGACACAGTCCACTTTCTGACCGGCGGCCTGCTCTAGGGGCTATCACAACCCAGTGGGATGAACGTGAAGTGTGGCAAGTCCAAGTAAAAGCTCGAGTCTGTGAGAGGTCAGATCGTTGTGTCGAGGAAGATAGCTCGAGCACTCGCCGTAACCGGCGTGTGTGCCGTCATCGCAGCGACCGGTGCCGTCGACGCCCAACTCTCTACCGCTGCTCCAGAATTCGATCCGACCGACTGCCCGGCCCTGTACACCCTCGGGGTTCAGGGCACAGGGCAGTCCTCTCTCAGCGCATCGCCCACCGTCGACACAGGCATGCTGTCGGGCGTTTTCGCGCCATTGCTGGCCGGCGTTTCGAAGCCCGGAGCGGTCGATCGCGCATACGTGCCCTATCCTGCGGCGTTCGGCGGGATCGTGCCCGGCGCTGCCACGCCGCCGTACGCACAATCCGTCTTCGCCGGACTCGACGAGTTGCGCAGCATGGCCCGCGCGATCAGCGATAAATGCGAGAACACCAGCCTGGCTTTGCTGGGATATTCACAAGGGGCGCACGTTGTTTCGTTGTTCCTGCGAGAGGTTGGGCTCGGATACGGTGTGGTGGCACCGGACAAGATAGCTGGCGCCGCACTCTTCGCCGACCCGACCCGTGACCTGGGGGCACCGGTGTTCCCCGGCGCGCCGGGACAGCGCACACCCGCCCCCGCGCCCGGCACCGACCGAACAGCATTAGCGGGCCTGCCACCAGTTGCGCAGACGATGCCAGCGGGCGGTGGCATCGGACCGCAACAAGACATTGCCGCAGACTTCGGCGCACTCACCGGACGGGTGGCCTCGTTATGCGTTGCAGAAGACCTCGCCTGCGACGCACCCGCCGGCACACCGATACTGCACGCGTTGACGAACATCATCGGCCAGGCACTGCTATCCCCGCTCGACCCACTCACCGTACTGTCCTCGATCATTCAAGCCGTTGTCGCGACAACCGTGAAGACCGCCGCCGCCGTGGTCAGCCATGACGTGGATGGCAACACGGTCGAAACACTGACGCTGACGTCCGAAAGGACGCTCAGTCAGCGCCTTGCAGAAGCCTCGGACCCGCGAGTGCCGGTTTATGGTCCCGACGCGCAGGCAGCGTTGCTCAAAGTGTCGACAGTCACGCTCAATATTTTGCTCGCCGTAGTAGGTGTGACACTCGAACCGAGCGAAGTCGCCGAAATTCTCAGCGTGGGCGAAAATCAACCGTTGGACGGCATCGCCCTTCTTACGGAAAAGATTACTGGCCCGCGATTCCCATCGGAGCCGATCGAATCCGCCGGGAACCTGGTGACGCAAGCGTTCGACGCGGTCGCCTTTGCCGTCGCAGACAACGCTTCGCTGCTCGAACCCGCAACGTGGGCGAGATATCAGGATGTTGTCGCACGCCACGGCGCCTATGTATGGGAATCCGTCACCGAAACCGGCCAGACGCCCACCCAATTCGTCGCGGACTGGTTTTCAGCGCTGGCACGCAGTCTCGCCACCCGGACAGGCTCCGCCGCCAATGCCAAGGCTTCCGGTGCACCGAGTGTTCCCAGTCGGCCTATGGATCCGCATCAGGCCGTAGCGCCAGATGATGCATCTCCACCGTCGAACCAGGCCGCCGAACCAGCTACGGCCAAATCCCAGCTCCTGCATCGCGCACCGCGAAAAGGCATGTCAGCATCCGTTACCGCTGACCAAGCCGACACCGCTATGTGGGATTGCGCGTGGATGCTCCTGATGTTCCTGGTTTCGTGGCGACTGCTTCGACATCGGCTCACTGCTGGCGATGACGCCGGTGTCGCATCCAATTTTCTTGCAGGGTCCGCGAACTCAGCCTCGAACATCACCAGCTGGTATTGGAGCGCGCCGCCGATAGCCGCAGCAGTCGGAGCCATGTCGATTATCGCGGTGTCGGTACGCGAGCTCCTGTAGGGGATTTCGACAAATCGCCATTTTGCAGTGGTGGTGGGTCGGCCGTGGCGCAAGGGTGGACCCACCACAGGAAGATCAGCACCGTCTCCCGCTCCCGCAACAGCCTGGCTCGCAGTATTCGCGGTCAAGCCGCCCTCATCGACCAAGATTGTTGCTGGGGCCGGGTCTCTCATGGTGGGCCAGCGGTCGGCGGGGTGATGCCCACGAGCGCGGTGTAAACCACCACGTTGGACTGATAGCTTCTGATGGTGTGGTCGAATTCGCCGCCACACGTCACCAGTTGCAGCGCGCTGTATCCGCGCGAGTCGTAGACCTCATGGCTTGGGAACTGTGACTTCAGATAGGTGGCTACTGTCTGGACGAGGAAGTGAGCAACCGATCGGTCGGCTCTTGTCACGTGGACCTCGTCCCCGGGGCGCAGTGACGATAGCCGGTAGAAGACCGCGGGCCCGGTGTAGGAGTCTACGTGTCCCAGGATTACCGCGGAGCCCATGTCTCCCGGTGGGGGACCGTATCGGTACCAGCCCGCTACCTGAAAGTCTGTCGGAAGTTCCACGGTGCGATCAGGATTGAGGCCGAGTTCGGAGAGCGGTCCATCCACGGCGATAGCCGGGATGTGTAGTTCCACAGGGAGCGATTCCGGGAGCCCGGCCGGGGCAACGGGACCGAATGCGGTCACGGCGGCATGGGGGGCCGGGACGAGATTCCCACCTGGGCACAATCGAGCGATCGGACTCAGTGCCGCGAGAAGTAGCAGAATGCTCGCCGCTATCCGCAGGTGCCGCGACGACACCGGCGAACTGCGACCGGTGCTGCGCGGAGTGCACGGTCGCGCTTCAGTCATTCCGGTTCCAGCCGGGCCGCGGTGGGTCCCTGACGTCGCAGTCGGTGCTGTCTCGGGGCCGATCTGACCACCTTCACCTCCGGGTCCACCTGGACCGCCGGGGCCTTGCGGTGGTAGTTCCGGAATCGGTGGGCTGGGACCGCCGGGCAACCCTGGAATGACCGATACAGCACGAAATGACGAGCTCATAGGAACTCCTCGACAGATAGAATTTATCCCTGAGCTTCACAGGCAATCGTGAATGCGAGCGGATCAGTTCTATTGCCTCGGCAACCAGTGAAGTACTTACGGCACTCGACGCGTGTTACTACGATATTACGCTTCTAGGCGGTAGCTCCTAAATAAACTTTAGGTTTGGATGGTCGGTATCGAAACTAAATGTGATGCATTTATTAGGCTGCCGTAGCAGCCATGGGTGGGTGATCGGGCGAAAGTGGCGCGGTCCCTGTGCCGTCGGCTCGTTATTAACCGGGTGACCGGTCGGTTTTAAGGGGCGAGTCGGGGCGAGATCAGGAGTTCTAGTGGTGACGTTGAGTGATCCACCCGCCGAGCCTGTGGTGGCAGCGAGGACAAGGGGCGCCACGAGCCAGCGGCCTTCTCGTGGTGGGCTTCGCCGTCCTGGCCGCCGCAGCCCAGATCGAACGCAACTACATCCGCGAGAAGACTCTCGAAGGCCAAGCCACCGCCGCGGCGAAAGGCAACCACGGCGGACGCCCCAAGGTCATCGACGAAGACATGCTGACGTTCGCGCAGGTGCTTAAGGACAAGATCTGCCCGGTAGGGACCGCGGCCATTAGTTTTCCGAAGGCGGTTAACGGTTCGCATCGCATGCTGGAGGCGTCGAACATTTCGACCAAAGCGTCGGCAGCGCTGCTGGATTCACGATCGGGCAGCAGGTACTGCACTCCTCGCCAGTCGCCCGCGAAGCAGTAGATCCCGGGTCCGCCCAGGATGCTCGCGATCAGCGAGGACATGCTGTCCTCAAGGGCCTTGTCGTAGACCTGAAACGCCCCACCGTGAACGGATACGACGGCGTCTCCGGGCCGATCCTCGGTCATGGTGTCCTCCGCCTGCTCCTGCGGTTCGGTGTCCCGCTCACGGTAGAGGATTCGCATGCTGCTTCTCGGCGTGCAACGCCCAGACCGGGCGGCAAAGCCACATCCTGAAATGCCGCGACCCGCGCGGTTTAAAGCGGCCCCGCCGGAAAATCCTGAAATAAACGCGCCGAGATCATCTCGGTCACGGCATCGCACTGCACTGCCGGTGACCGGATGCCAGCTCCGTCTTCCGGCCAGATCGCTGACGGCCGGTTGCTAAAGGCCGAGCTTCAGCAGCAGTTCGCTGAGTTCGGCTGGCATGGTGATCATGCAGTCGTGGCCGGTCGGCAACTCCCACACCTGCGCAGCGGAACCGTTGGGCTGTATCGCGGGAATGGCTCGCCGGGTGATGCCCGCCGGAGTGGCACCGACGCAGTGGATGTGCGTGCGAGGGATCGCGTTCACGGCCGGATTGTCCAAGCGGACCGGTTGCTGCAGGCAACGCACCGGTTGATCCGAGAGCATCGTGCGCAGCCAGGCGATGTCCGCCGGGTCGGTGACTCCGAACAGGCCGAAAGGCGCCGGCTGCTCGGGCATCGGGGGAATGCGCCAGCCGCTTCCCGACTGTGCGGCGAAGTCGATCAGGCGCTGGCTGATGGGCTGGACGTCGACCGCGGTCTCGCCGTCCTCCGGGACCATCGCGTCGAGGTACACCAGGTGCGCGATGCGGTCCGGAATCTCGTTGGCCGCCGAGGAGATGACCAATCCCGCGTAGCTGTGCCCCACGAGGACCACGTTCGTGAGGTCCTTGTCTTTGATCAGCTCGATGACGTCGGCGACGTGGGTGTCGAGCCCCACGTCGGGGCCGAGAAGATGCGCCTTGTCGCCGTAGCCGGTCAGCGATGGCGCGTGCACCTGATGCCCGGCCGATTCCAGCAGCGGTACCACTCGCTGCCAGCAGCGGCCACTGTGCCAGGCGCCGTGGACCAGCAGAAAAATTGACACGATCGTTCCTTTTCGACGTGCGGTAGTGCACCGACGCTGTTGGTTACTTTTCATACCTCGGTACACTTTGAGAACCACGATCAGTGTGGTGCGCTCGACATGGATCGGGCAATAAGGCACATTTCGGTGCCCCGGTTCCCTGGAGATAACCATGACCGCCACAGAGGGCAGGCCGCCGCAGAGCCACGGCGACGCGTGCCGGACACGAGAAGTGCTCGACATCGTCGGGGACAAGTGGTCACTGCTGGTCGTGCGACACCTCAGCCAGGGGCCACGCCGGTTCAGCGAACTCAAGCGCGGCATCGATGGCATAAGCCAGCGCATGCTCACCGTCACCCTGCGCGCGCTGGAACGCGACGGCATCCTGACCCGGACCGTGCGCAACGTCATGCCACCCCACGTCAGCTACGAACTCACCCCGATGGGCACGAGTCTGCGCGCAGCGGCCCTACCCCTGCTGGAGTGGAGCATTACGCACCTGGCGCACATCGACGCCGCCCGCGCCGAATACGACAAAAGCGCCGACGCCACGTCCACCTAGTGCGGAATCCGCTCCGAGTGTTCCGATGCCTGTGCTGACGGACAATTCGTCCACGTCACCGCAGGCCTAACATCCGCTATTGCCGCTGGGCGCGTGATCGGTGGCGGTCGAGAGCGCAGGTGAGTAGAAGCCCGGCGCGGCTCAATGTTGTTGTTTTGTAACAAGTTCGGTGAAGCGGGGCATCCTTGATCGAAAGGGGCGGGGTGTGACGCGCTCATGTCGGTCGTCTGGCGCGGATGGTCGCATTTGCTCGGTGTGCGTTCCCATATTCGATGTGCCCTACAAGAGCCGCGTCTGACCTGGGGTTTCTCGATGCGGCTATTCCGGGATTGTCCGGAAAATCCTGTTGACCTGCGGAAACACTGTCGGAGGTTTGTGCCCTCGGCAGGATTCGAACCTGCGACACCCGCTTTAGGAGAGCGGTGCTCTATCCCCTGAGCTACGAGGGCTGAACTGGTGGTGCCGGGGGCACCGGTGGGACGACGGGGAGTCTACCGGGTCGGGGGCGGGTGGGTTGAATCGATTTAGTCGAAGCGCGAAGAGGGTGTCATCAGGTCTGGATCGGTTGAGGGTCGACCATGCCGCAGTACTGTCTGAGACTGTTGGGGTGCTCGGAGTGGCCGCTGGTATCGACCAGCGCCCTGCGGCGGTCAGAACCCGCCGTCGAAGCCGCCCCCATCGAACCCGCCTCCATCGAACCCGCCGCCGTCGAAACCCCCATCGGCGAACCCGCCACCCGAGTCGTACCCACCTTGATCGTCGGAGTACCCGCCCTGATCACCCGAGTCGTACCCCTGATCCCCACCTGCCGCGTCGAGCGCGTCCTGATACCCCTCGCCGTAACCACTTTCGAACCCCTGCACGTCATACCCGACGCCGGACATTCCGGAGAACAGCGAGGAGAACAGCAGCGCCGAACCCAAACCCCAAGCGCCGCCGATCAATGCGGGCCGCCACCACGGCTCGGAGTACCAGCCCGCGGGTACCGGCCGCCCGGCGACGCGTCCACCCGGATAGTAATTCGGCGTTTCCGCGGAGGGATTCGGCGAAGCGGCGACGTCGCGGCCCTCGTATTCGACGACCCGATTCTCGGTGACCCGCCCGGCGGTCTCCTGACCGTCCAGCGTCGGAATCACCGGGCCCGGATCCATCAACATCGCAGTGCGCGCCGCGCGGATGTAGTACATGCCCTCGACCGCGGTCTGCTTCGCCAGCCGCGCCTGGGCGGGCGTGCGGGCTTGCTCGATCTGTGAGCCGGCCGCGATATGCCGCTCCGAGGCGTCGGCGAGTGCCTGCTTAGCCGCCTCGTTGCTGCCGGTGAGGTTGTAGACCTGACCCGCGAGTCGCTCGATCATCTGCCTGGCGTCGGCGGCCGCATCGTCGAACTGCCGTGCCGCGCGCTGTTTGCTCTGTTGCGTCTGATAGATGACGTAGGCCGCAGCGAGCAGGATGACAACGCCGATCAGTACCCACAGCATCGCTCGCGCCCCTCTCGTCATCGTTCCAGGTCGCCCCGAGTTTACTGGGGGCTAGCTGAGACTCGGCTGAGCTTCGCGGCGGGCGGTGACCCGCCGTGTCCATTGTCCGGCGACTGCCGGGCGATGACCAGACGTTGGATCCGGTCCTCGAAAATTTGCACGACCTCGGCCTCGCGCAGATAGCGCTGCACCGGGAAATCCTGGGTGTAGCCGCAGCCGCCGAACACCTGCACCGCATCGGTGGTGACCTTCATCGCGGCATCGGGGGCGATCAGTTTCGCGATACTGGCCTGGCGAGTCCGGAGCGCTGAATGCGATCGAAAGTCCTTGTCCTGCAACGCCTATCATGTTTCCTGTAAACCGAGGTGGCCCGACACGCCGCGCTGCCGCATCGGATCCGGCATGCGCTTCGGAAATGTTGTAGGCGCCGATGGTTTCGCCCGATCCGCGCCGTCTGGAAAGGTTTCGGTCTTCTCGGATTTCGACCACACGTGGCTCGAGCATCTTGTCAGCGATATCGCGAGTGAGCCCGCTCAGGTCTCGGGCCTCGGCGTCGGGAGCATCGGGTCGACATTTCACCTGTGCGCCAGGTTGGCGACAGGGCGGTCGGGTGTGTCCAATTGGACACAGCTTTGCCGCCGAAATCGGGCACAGCGCTCGCGCGCGAGGAAATGGCAGGTCCGCAATCAGTGGAAATTGAACTCCGCTGTGCGAAACTTGGCCCCAGCCACAGCTGACCATCCTCACCCTCGGAGGACTGTCCATGAAGAATTCTGTTGCGCCACTGGAAATACCCGAACCGCTGGTCATAACGCTCGGAAATCTCAAAGGCGGCGTCGGCAAGACGACATCAGCGTTTTTCTTGGCTTCGTATTTCGCGCAGGTCCACGAATTGCGTGTGCTCGTCATAGACGCCGACCCGCTCAGTCAGACCGGATATTCCTGGTATCGCCGGCTGCTCAGGGGCGGGATCGAGGTGCCGTTCAAGCTGATCGCCTTCCCGTCCCGGCATGTCGACGACTGCATTACCGACAATGCCGGGAAATTCGATGTGATCATCGTCGATGCCGGTGGCGAGTCGGCCGAGATATTCAAGGCCGCCATACCGCAGAGCGATGAGCTGATTCTGTTGACCAGCGTCAGCCCATCGGAGGTCAAGCGGGTGCCGAGCACCTATAAGGCCGCCGAGGAGGCCGCGGCGGATAGCGGCCGCGAAATCCGGGTGCGGGTACTGATGACCAAGGTGCCGGTGACGATGAAGAACGGCGTGAACGTCTCGACCGAATACCGCACGCAGCGCGGAAATCTGGAGGATGCGGGCTACGACGTATTCGCATCCTATTTGAGCGCGTGGAAGTGGTACCGGGAGGCGGCCGACGGGGAGGTCGGGGAGGGTGCCGAGAATCCGATCATGGATCTCGGTGAATACCGGCAGGTCGGCGAGGAACTGGTGAGTCCGTACCGGGTCGCGGTGGAGGTGCCCGCCTGATGCCTCCGCAGCGTAGAAAGGGTTCCATCGGTAAAGGCTCGATCGGCGGCGCGAATCCGTTGGCGGATAGTGCCGAGCACACGCCGCCGGTATCCCCGCTGCGGGATGCCGAGTGGCGAACGGGTCCGCTGAGCGCGGCGTCGCTGGAGGTGATCGCGCCGGCGGTCGAGGCGAATGTACTGACGATGCCGCTGCCCGCGCCGAACGAAACCGGGCTGGACGGGCCGCTCGACGATCGCGAACAGGCCCAGTTGACGGCCTGTGAAACGTCGATCGACGGCCTGCGGGTCGCCTTCTGGTCGGCCGGACGCGCGCTGCAAATCGTGCGCGACGGTCGGCTCTACCGGGATCGGCACGCGAGCTTCGACGATTATGTGGAGCAGCGCTGGGATATGCAGCGGTCATACGCGCACAAGTTGATTCGGGCCTGGCCGCTCGCCGCCAAATTGCATCCGATCGCCCCTGCGATCAATGAGGGACAGGTTCGCGAACTGCTGCCCGTGGCCGCCCAGCACGGCGAAGATGCGGCGGTCACCGTATACACCACGATCGCCGGTGTCGACGACGTGAAGGTCACCGCGGGCAAGCTCCGCGAGGCCGTCGCGCTGCTGCCCGAGCGGTTCGACAAGGCCGAGGTGGTCGAATTGCTGCAGGCCTGGCTGCGCGGCGAGTTGCGGGACCGATCGAGTGAGCGAGCCGTCGATCTGTTCGCCGCGGTGGAATCGCGGTTCGCCGCGCTGACGCGACGAGTTGTCAAGGGCTCGAATAATGATCCGGCGGCGGCGCGCGAATTCGCCGCGAAACTGCGAACTCTCGCCGAACAGATCGAAGAACAGATCATCGCCTGAGCCATTTTTGTGCCGGAATGCCCCGCTGCGGAAGAGATTCTGTTGCGGGGCATTTCAGTTTAGTTACGCTTTTGTTATCGTCAATGCGCGTGTCGTGTCGCATAATTGGCGCGGATTGAGCGAAACATGGCGCTCGGATCCGCTGGACTAAAGATCACCGTGATGGTTTTCGAATTCATTCGAGGTCTTGGTGAAGTCCGGAACGCCAATGCAGTTCGGCGTCGACGGCCGGCCAGGAACTTCGATACGAGCATCGGAGGACCGGATCATGGCATCAACTACGGAGGGTCGATATTCTCGTTTCCTGCGGCGCGCGCTCCCATGGGCCGTCGGCGCGGGAGTCATCGCAGGCGCGGCCATCGCCGCGACACTGCTCGCAGGAGGTCACGCGTCAGCGCAACCGCTGACCATTCCGGGTATCGGGACATTCGAAGTCCCGGATCAGATTTCGATTCCCGGTATCGAGGGTCCGGCGGATGGGCCGACATTGCCCACTCCGATTCCCGCGGTAGCGGATTCCGTCGCACCTTCGGAAATCGCGCCAGCTGAAGTTCCGGGGAAGGAATTTTCGGCACCACGCGCGGTTCCCGGTGCGGAACTCGAGGTGCCCCTCGGGGTCCCGAGTAATGAGCTTTCGATTCCGCCGACGATTCCGGGCGCGAAGTTCTCCGCGCCCCTCGCGTTTTTGAATATCGAGCGTTCGGCACTTCCATTGATTTCCACTATTGAGGTGGCTCCTTCGTGTGCCGCGCCTGTCGCGGTGCAGGGCAAGGAACTTTCGGCGCCGCTGACTGCGCCGGGTCTCGCACTCGCGGTGCCCTTGCGGGCTATGGGTGTCGAGCGTTCTGTGCTTCCGCTGATTCCTGCGGTTGAGAATTACATTGCTCCCTTGGGTGCCGCGCCTGTCGCGATACCGGGGAAGGAACTTTCGGCGCCGCTGACTGCGCCGGGTCTCGCACTCGCGGTGCCCTTGCGGGCCATGGGTGTCGAGCGTTCTGTGCTTCCGCTGATTCCTGCGGTTGAGAATTACATTGCTCCCTTGGGTGCCGCGCCCGTCGCGATACCGGGGAAGGAACTTTCGGCGCCGCTGACTGCGCCGGGTTCCGCACTCGCGGTGCCCCTGCGGACTCTGGGTATCGGGCGTTCGGAACTCCCGCTGATTCCCGCGGTCGAGTATCCGGTCGCTGTCCCGGAATTCGCGCCGGTCGAAGTCCGCGGGAAGGAACTTTCGATTCCGCTGGGGGTCCCGGGTGCACAAATCTCGATACCTGTCGGGGTGTTCGGGTTGGAGCGGTCTGCTCCGCTCGCGATCCCCGGCGCGGAACGGTCCGCGCCGCAGACAGGGCGCTCACTGCCCGTGGTGATTCCGTGGGGTGAACGTTCGGCTCCGGAGGCCGGGCGATCGGCACCCGGCGGAGCCCCCGGTGCCGAGCCGCCGGCGCTCGCGACGATTCCGGGGACCGGGATTACGGTGCCCGCGGATATGTTCCGCAGTGAAATCGCGTACCTCAGCAGTGTTCTCGGCATCAAGCCGCCCGCGTCGCCGCCCGTGGTGGCGCCCCAACGCACGCACGGTGAGATCGCGGTCGACGCGGCACGCGGCAAGGTCGGCACCGGATACAGCATGGGCGCGACGGGGCCGGATGCCTTCGACTGCTCCGGGCTGGTGCAGTGGTCGTATAAGCAGGCCGGGGTGAAGGTGCCGCGGACCAGCTATGAGCAACTGTCCGCGGGCACCCCGGTCGCCCAGGACGAGCTCGAACCCGGTGACGTGGTGTCCTTCTACAACGGCAGCCACTCGGCCCTCTATGCCGGTGACGGCAAGGTCATCCACGCTTCGACCTATGGGACCGGCGTGATCATGTCGCCGATGTCCTCGATGCCCTACGCGGGCGCCCGTCGGTACTGACCGCGAACGAGTCACGCCGACTGAACCGATGAGCTGGAGCGGACCGGTCTGCCGACGGCAGTGCAGGGATGTCGCCGTCGGGCCGGTCCGAAGGGACCGTTCCATCCGACGCAGCATAGGTTTATTATCTGCGTATGAATGCAGATAACGAGCCACTGCGGCTACCGATTGCGGAGGACCAGGTCGGACTGGTCGTCGAAGTCTTCCGCATGCTGGCCGACTCGACCCGCGTACAGATCCTGTGGGCGCTGGTCGACAGGGAACTCTCGGTCAATGATCTGGCCGGTCACATCGGCAAGCCCGGCCCCTCGGTATCGCAACACCTGTCCAAACTGCGCATGGCTCGTCTGGTCCGGACCCGCCGCGCCGGAACCACCATCTTCTACAGCCTGGAGAACGAACACGTCCGCCGGTTGGTCGTGGATGCCGTGTACAACGCCGAACATGCGGGCCCCGGTGTACCTCCGCATCACCGCGGCGAGGGGTCGGTACGCGAACTGCCTGCTCGCGATCAGGCGGTGGCGGAATGAGTCACGAGCGCAATCCTGAACGCTGGCAGAACATTTCGCGTGATCACCACCACGGGCATTCGTATGGTGCGGACCACGATCATGAGCACGGACATTCGCGCGGTCCGCACCACGAGCACGACCACGATCATGGGCACGACCACGACCACGGTGCGCACCATGACCACGACCATCCGGGGGGATTGCGTGGTGCGCTGCGCGAGATCTTCGTACCGCACAGCCACGACGCCGCCGACAGTATCGACGGTGCGCTGGAGTCCAGCGCTGTCGGGATCCGCGCGGTGAAGATCAGTCTGGTGGTGCTCGGGCTGACCGCCGTGCTCCAGGTATCTATCGTGCTGGCTTCCGGTTCGGTCGCGTTGGCGGCGGACACCATTCACAACTTTTCCGATGCGCTGACCGCGGTGCCGCTGTGGATCGCCTTCGCGCTCGGTCGGCGGGCGGCGACGCGGCGCTATACCTATGGGTTCGGCCGGGCTGAGGATCTGGCCGGGTTGTTCGTGGTCGGGATGATCACGTTGTCCGCGATCATCGCCGGATACGAGGCGGTGCGCAGACTGATCGATCCGGTGCAGATCCAGCATCTGAGTTGGGTTGCGGCAGCGGGACTCATCGGATTTCTCGGCAATGAGACCGTCGCGCTGTATCGGATCAGGGTCGGGCGGCGAATCGGCTCGGCGGCACTGGTGGCCGACGGATTGCATGCGCGGACGGACGGATTCACCTCACTGGCGGTGCTGATCGGTGCGGGCGGGGTTGCGCTCGGATTCCCGCTCGCCGATCCCATTGTCGGACTGCTGATTACGATCGCGATTCTCGCGGTATTGCGCACGGCCGCGCGAGATGTGTTCCGCCGCTTGATGGATGGCGTCGAGCCCACCCTGGTGAGTACCGCCGAGCAGGCGCTGGTCGCCGAACCCGGTGTGCTCGGCGTGCGCAGCCTTCGAATGCGCTGGATCGGCCACCGCTTGCATGCGGATGTCGAGCTGGATGTGGCCCCGAGCATCACGCTGGCCGACGCCCACCGCCTGGCCCACGGCGCCGAGCACACCCTCACCCATGCCGTGCCCAAACTCGACAGCGCCCTCGTCCACGCCTACCCCGCTCACTCCGCGGTCTGACTTGCCGTCGAGCGTCGTCGGATGGCGGTTCCCCGGCACCTGGGGCCGCCATTCGACTCGCCTCGCAAACGCGGCCCAGCTGGCCAAACTGATGGCACCCGCCTGCTGATGGAATTGGCTATGGGGTCTTCTGCGCGCCCTACCCTTGGGTAGCATCCCCGGTGTGATGTGGCTCATGGTCGGCAGGCTGCCGTAGCCACCGTATAAATAAGGAGTACCCATGTTGAGCACCATGCAGGACGAGCCGTTGTCGCTGGCGACGTTGCTGCGCTACGCATCGACGTTCATGGGCGATTCCACCGTCTCGACCTGGACCGGCACCGGCGTACGCACCATGACCTACCGTGAGCTCGGCGCCGAATCGGCACGCTTGGCAAATGCCTTGCGCGCCTTGGGAATTGGTGACGGCGATCGGGTCGGCACCTTCATGTGGAACAACAACGAGCATATGGTCGCCTACATCGCGGTACCCGCGATGGGTGCGGTGCTGCACGCGCTCAATATCCGGCTCTTCCCGGAGCAACTGGTCTTCGTGGCCAATCACGCCGAGGACCAGGTCGTGATCGTCGACGGCACGCTGGTGCCGATGTTCGCCCAGTACCTGCCCAATCTGAAGACCGTCCGCCACGTCATCGTGGCCAATGGCGATGCCGCCGCGCTGCAGGCCCCCGAGGGCGTCCAGGTGCACTCCTACACCGAACTGCTCGCCGCGCAGCCGGATACCTTCGACTACCCGGTGATCGACGAACGCTCCGCCGCCGCAATGTGTTACACCTCGGGCACCACCGGTGACCCCAAGGGTGTGGTGTATTCACACCGCTCCAACTGGTTGCACGCCATGCAGGTGTGCCAGCCGACCAGCATGGGCTTCTCCAACCGCGACTATGTGCTCGCCATCGTCCCGCTGTTTCATGCCAATGCCTGGGGCCTGCCGTATGCGGCGCTGATGTCGGGCGCGAATGTCCTCATGCCCGACCGCTTCCTGCAGCCGGGTCCGCTGCTGGAAATGATGGCCACCGAGCAGCCGACCTTCGCCGCGGCCGTCCCGACCATCTGGGGTGGCGTACTCGCCGGGCTGGCCGCGAAGCCGCAGGACATCTCGCATCTGCGGTCGGTGGTCGTCGGCGGTTCGGCGGTGCCGCCGTCGATGATGCGCGCCTTCCAGGAGAAGCACGGCGTGCGCATCCTGCACGCCTGGGGTATGACCGAGACCTCCCCGCTCGGCAGCGTCGCGCATCCGCCCGCCGGGGTAGAAGGTGAGGACGAATGGGAGTACCGCTTCACCCAGGGCCGCTTCCCGGCGAGTGTGCAGGCCCGCCTGGTCGGCGATAACGGCACCGTGGTCCCCAATGACGGAGAGTCGCTGGGCGAGTTGGAAGTTCGCGGTCCCTGGATCACCGGGTCGTACTACTCCCCGGACGGCGCGGTGATCGATCCCGACAAGTTCGACAATGGCTGGCTGCGTACCGGTGATGTCGGCAAGATCAGCCCGGACGGCTACCTCACCCTGGTCGACCGCTCCAAGGACGTCATCAAGTCCGGCGGCGAATGGATCTCCTCGGTCGATCTGGAGAATGCGGTCATGGGCCACCCGGCCGTCGCCGAGGCCGCGGTCATCGGTGTGCCGGACGAGAAGTGGGACGAGCGCCCGTTGGTCGCGATCGTGCTCGCCGAGGGCACCGAGGCCAAACCCGAAGAGCTGCGCGACTTCCTCGCCGACAAGTTCGCCAAATGGCAACTGCCGGAACGGTGGACCTTTATCGCGGAGGTTCCCAAGACCAGCGTCGGCAAATTCGATAAGAAGCGCCTGCGCGCGCAGTACGCCGACGGCGACCTCACGGTCACCACGTTGTCCTAGAACGACAAACCCTGCGTCACCACTTCAGCATCGGCAGTGGTGACGTGGGGTGCGTCCGGATTCGCTTGGCGGCCAGTTGGATCAACCGGCGGTGGAAGCCTTTGTCGGGGTATCGCTTCGCCAGTTCGCGGTAGGTGGAGCGCGGTATCCCGAAGCGTCCGAGCAGGCCGTATTCGACATCGATCGCATCGGCTCGGCGGAAGATCTCGATCGGGTCGGCGGCCGGACCCGCGGATCGGATTTTGTGGTGCTCGTCGATCATCGCGACGACCAGGTCGGCCAAGTCGGCGCGGTCGATCTGGTCGAGCCATTGCAGTGCGAGGTCGGCGGAGGGCGCCAGGTAGTCGAAGGTGCCCGCGGTCCAGATTCCTAGATCGTGAAAGGCCGCGGCGGTCCGGAACTCCTCGCGGGTGCTCGGCAAGCTGCCCGAGCCACTGTCGAGCAGATCGCATAGCTCCAGCACGCGCAGCACATGGTTGGTATACGCGCCGCGATCCGAGCCGAGTTGCGGCAGCCAGGGCTGCAGCCGCCGATCGATCTCGTCGCGAAGATCGTTGCCGCTCATGCCTGCTCACACTACGCGCGACACCGGCGCGGCCGGAAAATCCGTGCCGCGCCGGGGTTTTGCGATGCCGATCAGCAGTTGCGGAGTTCGGGGCTCTGGTTCAGCAGTTGGGCGCGAGTCCCGATGAAGGTGGTGTAGGTCTCGCCGCCGACTGCGGCGATCGGGAAGGCTGCGACGCGGTGGCAGTTCTGGAAGGCCAGCTTCACGTTGAAATGGCGTTCCAGGCCGCCGCGGATGGCGTCGGAGGCCATGGCGCGCAGCAGTTGTCCACGGGCCACCTCATCGGGCGGCGCGACGACATTGTCGGCGAATTCGGCTGTGCCGGAATGCAGCTCACCGGCCACCCGGCTGACGACCTCCCAGGCATACGGGAGCGAGACCCGCACGACCTCGACGAAGTCGGCGTCGTCGACCTCGCCGCGTTCGGCGCGTTCGAGTAAGGCGGTGGGAACATCGAGGGACATAGCGCTCTCCTGACCTGGATGGCTGTTGCGATGCCCCTCGATTCTAAACGGAAACTGTTGTCAACAAGACTGGATTCGTCCCGAAAGTGCTGTGGTCAGCGCGGTTTTCGCATCAGCGGCCAAGGTGCGGACCAGTTCACCAGCCGGTAGCTCGGGTGCCAGCGTGTGGGTCTGGCCAGCCCACATATTCACATCGTCCGGATTGCCCGCCGCTCGGGCCGCGGCCCGCAACGGCCCTGTGGCGTAATGGATTTCCGGATAGGCGGCCGGTGCTGTCGCGGAATGTTCGTCCATGAACCGATTGCGCAGGCCGCGCGCCCGGCGGCCGGTGAAGGCGCGGGTCAGCATGGTCGGGGTGTCGGCGCCGAGCGCGGCGCGGTGCACCGGATTGGTGCCCGCCTCCGGGGAGCGCAGGAAGACGGTCCCGAGTTGCACGGCCGCCGCGCCGGCCGCGAGTGCTGCCGCGATGCCGGCCCCCGTGGTGATGCCGCCGGTGGCCACGATCGGCCGGTCGACGGTCGCATTGAGGATCTGCAGCAGTGCGAGCAATGTGAGCGGATCGGTGGCGTCATCCGCGACGCGATCGATGAAGGTGGCGCGATGCCCACCCGCCTCCGCGCCCTGGGCGATCAAAACATCGGCACCCGCCTCGACCGCGATGCGACCCTCGGCGGCCGAGGTGACCGTCACCCAGACTTCCGAACCGGCCTCGTGCAACCGGGCGACCTCGGCGGCGCTCGGGCAGCCGAAGGTGAAGGTGACTACCGCTACCGGCGCATCGATGAGCAACTCGAGCTTGGCGTCCCATTCATCTGTGTCGTACTTCGGGACGCCGACCTCGTGGGTGCGCCCCAACTCGGCGAGGTAGTCGGCGAAATCCTCGGGCGCGGCGGCGGGGCCCGGGGTGAAGAGGTTGACGCCGAATGGCGCGGTGGTCAGTTCGCGGGTGGCCGCGAGTCGTGCCGCGGTATCGGTCGCGGTCAGGTATCCGGCGGCCAGCAGGCCGAGGCCGCCCGCCGCGGAGACCGCCGCCGTCAACTCCGGTGTGGACGGCCCGCCCGCCATCGGCGCAAGCACGATCGGAACGCTCAACTCGTTGAGGATCACGGTCCTAGTGTGGCGCATCGGTCGCCGCTGGCGACTGCTTGCAGGTCGCTCGAAAGGGTCAGCTTCGTGATGCCGACCCGCGCGTCTGACCAGGCCTTAAACAAGGACTTTGGTCGAGAAGGTTGCGGAATGGTCACGACGGGGTAGAGTTCCCGTCACAACGGATGCCGAAACGTTACAAAACTTCGGAAGCCATTGAGTCACTGTAGGTCGAGCGCAAGGACCAGCTTTGTCGCAGCATCGGGTAGGCCCCAGTTCCATCACCGTCATGAGCCTCATCGGCGACGGCATTGCGGGTCGGCCGACGCGGCATCGCGCCGAGCCGTCGACCACCGACCGGGTGAAGGTCGCGGCCGGTGTCGCCGTCGCGACCGGCGCCCTCATCGGCACCGCAGCCCAGGTCGCGCCTGCCATTGCCGCACCGCTCCTGCCGGGTGCGCACGACGGGGACGAGGAAGCCGCCGCGCCCATCACATTCAAGGGCACGGCGGAATTACCTGTTGAAGAGGCCAAGGCCGCGGCTCCGGTCGCCGAAGCCGCGCAGGCCGTCACAGCTACTCCGGTAGCCGCGCCGATCGCGGACGCGGTGGCCAATCCGTTCGGCATCAGCAATCTGCCGCCGGAGATCGCGGGCCCGCTGGCCCAGGTCGAACAGGTCCTCAAAGGTGCGCAGCAGCAGTTCGCCCCGGCCCCCGCGGTGCGTCCGGTCGCCGGTGAGATCAGCTCCGGATTCGGTTCCCGCTGGGGTGAATTCCACTACGGTCTCGACTTCGCCGATCAACTCGGCGCGCCGATCCACTCGGTGAGCAGCGGCACCGTCATCGAGGCGGGCCCGGCCTCCGGCTTCGGCCTGTGGGTGCGGGTCCAGCAGGACGACGGCACCATTGCGGTCTACGGCCACGTCAACGAGATGTTCGTGCACGCCGGGCAGCATGTGAACGCGGGCGATGTCATCGCCACCGTCGGCAACCGCGGCAATTCGACCGGACCGCATCTGCACCTGGAGATCTGGGATCAGGGCGGCAACAAGGTCGACCCGATGCCGTACCTGGCAGCCAAGGGTGTCCCGCTGCAGTGGGGCCCGTCGGCGCACTGATTTTCTTGCCCGGCTTGATATTCCGACGGGGTCCCCGTGGGGACCGTACGGTCGTTAGGCTCAGGCGATGACTGCGCTGGGCGATATCTTCGAGCCTGGATCACCGCATGGGCGGACCTACGCCGTGCTGGTGCATCATCCGCGATCCAGCCTGGGCGAGGTCGCCGAATATCTGGGCGTCTCGAAGGAAACCGCCGCCGCATCGCTGGAGGTATTGACCGACCTGCAGGCTGCGGTGAGTCAACTATCCGCCGACGGTGAGGCCATCTGGGATGCGCACGCCCCCGAATCGCTGTCCGAGGCCGAGGCGCGGCGCAGGCAGCACGAGATCAACCAGATGCACGCCGCGGCTGCGCGACTGAGCGAGACGTTCCGATCGGTGCGCCGCTCGCCGCGCACCAATGGCGCGATTGTGCCGGTCTTCGAACGCCTCGAAATGCTCGCGGATTTCGAGGAGGTCCAGACTTCGGCCCGCAACACGGTCAAGGTGATCGAACGCGGTCCCTATCTCAGCGATCCGGAACGCGAGCGACAGCTGTTCCTGCTCAAGCGCTCTCGGATCGGTGACGGCATCCGCTACCAGACGCTATATCAGGACACTATTTATCAGGATGCGGAAAGGTTGCGGCACGCGCTGTCCACCAATGCCAGTGGGGCACAGGCGCGCACTCTGCCGGAGCCGCCGTTCAAGCTGATCATCAGTGATGATGAGCGCGCGAGCCTGGTCCTGCACGCCGACGAGCGCCGCCCGGATCCGATGGGTCTGCGCATTACCGGATCGCCCGGATTGCGGTTGCTGGTGAAGACTTTCGATGTGCTGTGGTCGCTTGCGGCGCCGATTTCGGTGAACCCGGCAGCCGACGAACTCGACGAGCGGGATAAGGCGATTCTGACCCTGATGGGCCTGGGTGCGACCGATGACACCATTGCTCGCCGACTCGGCATGTCCCGTCGAACCGTGGTCCGGCGCACGGCGCGGCTGCTGGAGCGGCTCGGCGCGAGCACCCGGTTCCAGGCGGGCGTGCAGGCGACGAGGCGAGGATGGCTTTAGCTCGAGCAAGTGAACGCTCGAGTGGACAACATGGGACGAATGCTGAACGATCAGTGTCCCGGGATGTTTGAGGGCTTGCGTCACAACGGATTCGGAGATAGCACCACGCACTCCGTATTCGCGGAGAGTTAGCTCTCGCTAAGACGGCTACCCGATTGCGTTGCGCAGGAGCGAATGCGGCGGCGGAATTCCGTGTGCGGTTGTTCGACCCTGCCATGTGCTCGATGTGAAAGGCGAATGGTTGGGAATGGATAGGGCGAGTCGATCTGTTCGGACCAACCGTCGGCGCCGAGCAAGCACCCCACTCTTCGGTCAACTGCTCACCGCTGCCGTCGAATCCGCCGCCGATGCGGTTGCGGTGCGCTTCAATCCGACCGGTGATCCGGCCGACCAGCGCGAGTTGACCTATCGCGAATTCGACGAGGCATCCTCGCGGCTGGCCTGGGAACTCATAGCACGCGGCATCGGCCCGGGCGACATTGTCGCTACCGCGCTGGCCCGATCGGTCGAGTCCGTCCTCGCGGTGTGGGCGATCGCGAAGACGGGCGCGGCCTATGTCCCGGTGGATCCGGCCTACCCAGCGGAGCGGATCGCGCATATGGTGTCGGACTCCGGCGCTGCGCTCGGCCTGACCACTGCGGCGCATCGCGCGGCGCTCGGTACATCGGTCGACTGGATCGAACTCGATGATCCAGTGGTGGCCGCGCGGATCGCCGCGCAGCCAGAGCGGCCGGTCTCCTATGCCGATCGGGTGCGCCGGCTCGACGAGCGGCATCCGGCCTACGTCATCTACACCTCCGGTTCCACCGGACGGCCCAAAGGCGTCGTGGTCACGCACTCCGGTTTGGCCGGCTTGGCCGCGATCGGTCAGCGGTATGCGCTGACCGGCGATTCGCGGGTGACGCACCTGAGTTCTCCGAGCTTCGACTTCTCGCTGATGGAGATGCTTTTCACGTTCTCTGCCGGGGCGACGCTGGTGATCGCGCCGCCGACGGTGTTCGGAGGTGTCGAGCTAGCGGATTTGCTGCGCCGGGAACGGGTTACCCATCTGCTGATCACCCCGGGTGCGCTGGAATCGGTCGATCCGGCCGGGCTGGACGAACTGCGGGCCGTGGTGGCCGGTGGCGACAGGCTCGGTGCCGAACTCGTCGATCGCTGGGCGCGGGACGGGCGGGCCGTTTTCAATGCCTATGGCCCGACCGAGGTCACGGTCATGGTCACGACCGGGCAGATGGAACCCGGCGCATCGGTCACCCTCGGCGGCACCGTCGCCGGAGTCGGAGCCTTTGTGCTCGATTCGCGCTTGCGGCCGGTGCCTTCGGGTGCTGTCGGCGAGTTGTACCTTGGCGGACCCGCGCTGGCGCAGGGCTATCTCGGACGACCCGGACTGACCGCGGAAAGGTTCGTGGCGAGTCCGTTCGGTGCGGAAGCCGGTGCGCCCGGCGCGCGGCTGTACCGGACCGGAGATCTGGTGCGGCGCAATGAAACCGGCGTGCTGGAGTATCTGGGCCGGTCCGACTTCCAGGTGAAGATTCGCGGTCTGCGCATCGAACTCGGCGAGATCGATAACGCGCTCACCGCGCATCCGGATGTGGATTTCGCGGCCACGCTCGGCAAGACATTGCCTTCGGGTACGACCGCGCTCGTCTCGTATGTGCTGCCACGCACCGATGCCGTCGTGGATACCGCCGAACTCGTTGCCGCACTGGAGCGTTCGCTACCCAAGTACATGGTGCCCACGGCCATTGTGGTGCTCGACGAACTTCCGCTGACGCCGGTGGGCAAGCTGGATCGCGCCGCGCTGCCCGATCCGGTTTTCGAGGCGCGGGAGTTCCGTGCGCCGTCCACGCGGGAAGAGCAGGTCGTCGCCGAGGTGTACGCTGCGCTGTTGCTCGCCGACGGTGTGGATGTCGGTGTCGATGACGACTTCTTCGAACTCGGCGGCAACTCGCTGCTGGCCGCGCAGGCCGCCGCGCGCATCGGTACCGCGCTGGGCACGCGGGTGCCGGTGCAGCTGGTATTCGAGGCCCCCGGAGTCGCCGAACTCGCTCAGCGGGTGACGGTACTCGCGGCGGCCGGACATGCTTTGACCGCGCAGCCGCGTCCGGATCGGATTCCGCTCTCCTACGCGCAGCAGCGCATGTGGTTCCTGAACCGCTTCGATCCGACCAGCGGTGTCAACAACATTCCGCTGGCGGTGCGGTTGTCCGGGCCGCTCGACGTCGAGGCGCTGCGTGCGGCGGCGCGTGATCTGGTGGCGCGGCACGAGGTGCTGCGGACGGTGTATCCGGAGTTCGATGGCGAGGGCATCCAGGTCGTATTGCCGATCGATGATGCCCGTGCGGTGCCGGAGCTCGAGATCGTGTCCGCGAGTGCGGCCGAGTTGCCCGAGCTGGTCATCGCCGCGGCCGTCGCCGGTTTCGATGTCGCCGTCGCGCCGCCGATTCGACTACGTCTGGTGCGGCTCGGCGAAACCGAGCAGGTGCTGGTGTGCGTGGTGCACCACATCGCGGCCGACGGTTTCTCCATGGGGCCGCTGGCGCGGGATCTGATGTCCGCCTACTCGATTCGGTCGGTCGGTGCGGGTACGCAGCTGCAGCCGCTCGACGTGCAGTACGCCGATTACGCGATCTGGCAGCGGGCGGTGCTCGGTGCGGAAGACGACGTGGATTCGCTGCTGACTCAGCAGATCGCCTTCTGGCGCACCGAATTGGCCGGATTGCCCGAGCAATTGGCGCTGCCCACCGATCGGCCGCGTCCAGCGGTGCTGTCCAGCCGCGGCGCCGTGTTCGCCTTCGAGATCGATGCCGAGGTGCATACGGCGCTGGAACGGATTGCTCGCGATCATCATTCGACGCTGTTCATGGTGGTGCACGCGGCACTCGCGGTGCTGCTGTCCCGGCTGGCCGGGACCACCGATATCGCCGTCGGAACCCCTGTTGCCGGTCGTGGGGATGCCGCACTCGACAATGTGATCGGAATGTTCGTCAATACGCTGGTGCTGCGTGGCGAGGTCGACCCCGAACTATCGTTCGACGATTTGCTGCGCAACTTCCGGCGGGCCGATGTGGCGGCCTTCGGACATGCGGATGTGCCGTTCGAGCGACTGGTCGAGTTGCTCGATCCGGTGCGTTCGATGGCGCGGCATCCGCTTTTCCAGGTGATGCTGACCTTCCAGAACATGGACCGGCCCGAACTGGAGCTGCCCGGCCTCACTGTTTCCGGCATCGATCTGGGTGTCGTGCAGGCGAAGTTCGATCTCGAGCTGACCGTCGTGCCGCGCGAGGACCATGGTGCGGCGAACGGTCTCGCGGCATCGTTCACCTATGCCACCGACCTTTTCGACGAGGCGACGGTGGCCGGTTTCGCGCAGCGCCTGAATCGGGTGCTCGGCGCGGTGGCCGCGGATCCGCACCTGGTGGTCGGGGAGCTCGAACTGCTCGCGCCCGCCGAGCGGCAGCGGATGCTGCGGGACTGGAACGACACCGCGCACCCTGTGGTCCCGGAACTGCTGCTCGATGGATATCGCCGTGCCGTAGCGGCGCATCCGGATGCGGTCGCGGTGGCCTACGAGGGGGCTGAACTCACTTATCGCGAATTCGACGAGCGGGTCAACCGGCTCGCGCGGCTGTTGATCCAGCGGGGCGTCGGCGCGGAAGCCCTGGTGGGACTGGCGGTTCGGCGTTCGATCGACCTGGTCGTCGGCATGTATGCGATCGTGACGGCCGGTGGTGCGTATGTGCCGTTGGATCCGGATCATCCGAG
This sequence comes from Nocardia sp. NPDC006982, assembly GCF_042869435.1. Lineage (NCBI taxonomy): Bacteria > Bacillati > Actinomycetota > Actinomycetes > Mycobacteriales > Nocardiaceae > Nocardia > Nocardia sp. NPDC006982. The sequence continues at coordinate 22,692 of NZ_JBIAFV010000022.1, forward strand.
GGAGCGGATCGCGCATATTCTCGATACCGCCGCGCCCGTCTGTGTGCTGACCACGACGGCCGATGCCGTTTCAACAGGCGATACGCCGGTGGTGTACCTGGATACCGCTGAGCTGTCGGCATTCTCGGGAGATCCGGTGCTGCCGACGGAACTGCTGCGACCGGTTTCGCTGGACAATCCCGCCTACGTCATCTTCACCTCGGGCTCCACCGGTCGCCCGAAAGGTGTTGCGGTCACCCACGCGGCCATCAACAACCAGATCGAGTGGATGCTCGCGCACTACCCGCTCGGTCCCGATGATGTGTATTTGCAGAAGACCGCCACCGCATTCGACGTATCCCTCTGGGGGTACTTCATGCCGTTGCGCGCGGGTGCGAAGCTGGTGGTCGCCACGCCCGACGGTCATCGCGATCCGGTGTACCTCGCGGAAACGATTGCCACGCAACGGGTTACCGTCACCGACTTCGTGCCCTCGATGTTGACGGTGTTTGCCGCACATCTGACGCCCGGGTCCTGCCCGGCCCTGCGCGATATCTTCGTGATCGGCGAGGCATTGCCACCGGAGACGGTGACCGCGCTGCGTGCGGTGTCGGATGCGGCTGTGCACAACCTGTACGGACCGACCGAGGCGGCGGTGTCGATCACCGCGTGGCGCGCGGACGCGATCGAGCAGACCACCGTGCCGATCGGCCTGCCGCAGTGGAATTCGCAGGTCTACGTGCTGGATTCGCGATTGCGGCCGGTGCCCGCCGGGGTTGTCGGTGAGCTGTACCTGGCTGGGACGCAGTTGGCGCGCGGGTACGTCGCCCGACCGGATCTCACGGCGGATCGCTTCGTCGCCGACCCGTTCACCGCCGGGGCGCGGATGTACCGCACCGGTGATCTCGTTGTGTGGCGCGAGGACCCGCGCCGGTTGGAGTACCTGGGCCGCAGCGACTTCCAGGTGAAGTTCCGTGGTCAGCGCATCGAACTCGGCGAGATCGAGACCGCGCTACTCGCCCAGCCTTCGGTCAGCCAAGCCGCGGCATCGGTTGTGCAGTCGGGTGATCAGCTGGTCGGGTATGTGGTGCCGCGGCCGGGGCAGCAGGTCGAGCCGCAGGAATTGCGGACCGCGGTGGCCGAAGTGCTTCCGGCATATATGATTCCGGCCGCCATTGTGGTGCTGGATGCCTTCCCGCTGAATACCAGCGGCAAACTGGATCGCAAGGCACTGCCCGCGCCGACCTTCACCGCACGCGAATTCCGCGCTCCGATCACTCCGACGCAGGAGATCGTCGCTGCCGTCTTCGCCGAGGTGCTCGGCATCGAGCGGGTCGGCCTCGATGACGACTACTTCGCACTCGGCGGTAATTCGCTGCTGGCTACCAGGGTCATTGCGCGAATCAACGATGCGCTTGATACGAATGTCGCCGTGCGCGATCTGTTCGAGACTTCGACCGTCGCCGCACTCGCCGCCGGAATCACCCCCGGAGCGGGCCGTGCCGCCGCCGCGCGCATACCGCTGACCAAGGCCGAGCGCCCGGAGCAGGTGCCGCTTTCCCTTGCCCAGCAACGGATGTGGGTGCTCAATCGGATCGATCCTGAATCTCCGGCATATAACCTGCCGTTCGCGATCCGGCTGACCGGCGAGCTCGATGTCGCGGCGTTGCGCCTGGCCGTCGAGGACGTGCTGGTGCGGCACGAGGCGCTGCGCACCCGGTTCCCCACGGCGGGTACCGGTGGGCAGGCGTATCAGGAGATTCTGCCTGCCGCCGAGGTGCTGCCCGATGGGCTCGAGGTCGAGACCACCACCGATGTGCTCGGTCGGGTCGTCGAGCTGGCGTCGGCCGGCTTCGATGTGACCGAAGCTGTTCCGGTGCGGGCTCGACTATTGGCCGACGGGGACGAATTTGTGCTCGTTGTCGTGGTGCACCATATTTCGGCCGACGGCGCTTCGCTTGCGCCATTGGCTCGGGATCTGGTGACCGCGTATCTCGCCCGCGTGGGCGGTGCGGCCCCCGGCTGGTCGCCGCTTCCGGTGCAGTACGCGGATTTCGCACTCTGGCAGCGCAAGGTCATCGGCACCGATGACGACGAGAACTCGGTGGCGGCAGGGCAATTGGCGTACTGGCGCGAGCAGCTCGCCGGACTTTCGAGCGCACCGGTGTTGCCGCTGGATCGTCGACGTCCGGTGGCGGCGTCGGGGCGCGGCGCATCGGTCGGCTGGTCCGTGCCCGCCGAGGTGCACGAGGGTCTCGTCCGGATCGCGCGCGAGCATCGATCCTCAGTGTTCATGGTGGTGCACGCGGCACTGGCCGTCCTGCTCGCCCGGCTGTCGGGTGGTTCGGATATCGCCATCGGCACACCGATCGCCGGGCGCGGTGAGCGGGCGTTGGACGAGTTGGTCGGCATGTTCGTCAATACGCTGACGCTGCGCACATCGGTCGAGCGCGGCATGGCATTCGACGAGTTGGTCGAGCAGACGCGTGCGACGGATCTGGCGGCGTTCGCGCATGCGGATCTGCCGTTCGAGCGGGTGGTCGAGGTGGTCTCCCCGGGGCGTCCGTTGTTCCAGGTGATGCTGGTCTTCCAGAATCTGGAGCAGCCGAGCCTGGAGCTGCCGGGACTCACCGTCGCGGCATTGGACGCAGGCGATGTCGTCGCGAAGTTCGATCTGCAGGTGGTCGTCGAACCGCGCCTGCAGGCGGATGGGACGCCGGATGAGCTGGTAGCGGTATTCACCTACGCCACAGACCTTTTCGAGGAATCGACGGTGCGTGGCCTGGGGCGCATACTGGAGCGCATTCTGACCGCGGTGGTCGCCGATCCGGGCGTGCGCATCGGCGGCATCGATATTGTCGATGAGCAGGATCCGGTTCGCACCGCGACCGATGCCACGACCGCCACCGACGGCACCGAGCTGACCCACCTGCTGACCGCCGCGGTGGAGGACGATCCGGACGCGCCCGCACTGGTGTGGGGCGAGGAGGAAATGCCCTATCGGAAACTCGATGCCAAGTCGTCTCAGCTGGCCAGGGTGCTGATCGGGCGTGGTTGCGGTCCGGGGACGGGTGTAGCGATCCGGTTGGAGCGCGGTCCCGACTGGGCGGTGGCCGCGTGGGCGGTGCTCAAGGCGGGGGCGGCGCTGGTACTGCTGCCCGCGGACGAGTCTTCGATACCCGATGAGCTCTCCGTGCGGATCGGGTTGACCACCGATGCGAGTCCGATCGGTGACGGCATCGAATGGCTGCGCCTCGACGATGCCGCGACCAGCGCCGAAATCTCCGCGCAATCACTGCGACCGGTGAACCACGCGAATCGGACCGGGGTGCTCAGCGGGTCCGATCCGGCCCTCGTCATTGCCGCGACCGGGGTGCGGATGAGCTACGACGAGCTGGCCACCGCGGCCGATCGCCTGCGTGTCCGCACCGACCTGACCTTCGAATCGCGCACCTTCCAGCACGGCCGGTCCGATTCGGCGGCGACGCTGCTCGAGGTGGTGAGTGCCGGTGCGACCGGGGCCGGCCTGATCGTGGTGCCGGGTGCCGAAGACCTGGGTGCGTCGCTCGCCGAGGAGTGGGTGACGCATCTGATCGCCGATCGGGCCGCGCTGGCCGCCATCGATACCGCCCAGCTGGCGGATCTGCGGGTGGTGGTGCTCGAGCAGGGCACATCCGCCGAGGTCGTGGTGCCCGAATCGGCCGAGATCGTGCCGTTGGATGAGCTGCTGCCGGTGGTGTCGAGCTGAGTAGATGACGGTGCATGGGGGGAGGTTGAGATGTAACGACAACGCTAGGAAGTAGTCCCGGAAATGCTCGGCTTGTTCGAAGGTGTGTTGGCATTCGCGCGCGGTGCGCGACAGGGGTTCGGCGCATGACGCGGCCGAATCGCGAGCGGCCCAACCGGACTCGACGCCCGCGGATCAAGACACTGCCGCAATTGCTGACCACTGCCGTCGAGGCCGATCCGGCCGGAGCCGCGGTCATCTTCGCCGATGCCACAGCGATATTGGCGCAGTTGAGTTATGCCGAACTCGATGATCGGTCGAACCGCTTGGCGCGCTTGCTGATCGAGCGCGGCATCGGCCCGGAGGATTTGGTCGCGGTCGGTATTCCGCGGTCGGTGGAATCGATTGTCGCAGTGTGGGCGATCGCCAAGGCCGGTGCCGGATTCGTGCCCGTCGACCCGAACTATCCCGCCGATCGCGTTGCGCACATGCTGTCGGATTCCGGTGCGGCATTCGGCCTCACCGTCGCGGCGGTGGACCTGCCCGACGGGCCGGAATGGCTCGCCATCGATACCGCGGACATCGCGGCATATTCGGCGGAACCGATCACCTACACGGATCGGATCCGGCAATTGCGTGCCGAGCATCCGGCCTATGTCATCTACACCTCCGGATCGACCGGAAAGCCCAAGGGAGTGGTCCTCACTCAGGCCGGCCTGTCGAATTTCTGTGATGAGCAGCGCGAACGCTATACGCTGACTTCCGATTCGCGCACACTGCATTTCGCCTCGCCCTCCTTCGACGCATCGGTCCTGGAGTTGCTGCTTGCGTTGAGCCGGGGCGCGACCATGGTTGTCGCCGCACCGACGGTGTACGGCGGCGCGGAACTGGCCGCACTGCTGCGCCGGGAGCGGGTGACGCACGCCTTCATCACCCCCGCCGCGCTCGCGTCGCTGCCTGCCGAGGGACTGGACGAGTTGCGCGTCGTGGTCGCGGGTGGTGAGGCCTGCCCACCGGAGTTGGTGCAGCGCTGGGTATTACCGATCGCGGATGGACGCACCCGGGAATTCTTCAATGGATACGGTCCGACCGAGACCACGATCATGACGAATATCAGCGCACCGCTGGTGCCGGGCGAACCGGTGACCATCGGTGGGCCGATCCGCGGGATCACCGAATATGTGCTGGACGAGGAACTCGCGCCGGTGCCGGGCCGGGTCGTCGGCGAACTCTATATTTCCGGTGCGCAGGTGGCTCGCGGCTATCACGAACGACCGGGTCTGACCGCCGCTCGGTTCGTGGCCGATCCGTTCGGTGAGCCGGGTGCGCGGCTCTACCGCACCGGTGATCTGGTGCGCTGGACGGCGGAGCGGGAGCTGGAGTATCTGGGGCGCAATGATTTCCAGGTGAAGATCCGTGGTTTCCGCATCGAACTAGGTGAGATCGATGCGGTGCTCGCCGCGCACGACGGCGTCGATTTCGTGGTCACCATCGGTCACGAACAGGACAGCGGTGCGACGATTCTGGTGTCGTATGTGCACGCGGTCGATGGTGTTGCCATCGATACGACGGAACTGACCCAGTGGGCCGCAAGCAAACTGCCCGCCCATATGGTGCCGAGCGCCATTATGGAGATCGATGAGATCCCGCTGACTCCGGTCGGCAAGCTGGATCGGCGGGCGCTGCCGGCACCGCAGTTGCGCACCAAGACTTTCCGAGCGCCGTCGGGTGCGATCGAGCCGGTAGTCGCCGAACTGGTCGCCGACGTTCTTGCGCTCGACGTGCCGGTCGGCGCCGATGACGACTTCTTCGAACTCGGCGGCAACTCGCTGATCGGCACCCAGCTGATGGCGCGCCTCGGTGCCGCGCTGGATGCCAGGATTCCGGTGCGTCTGCTTTTCGAGACGCCGACCGTGGCCGGACTGGCCGCCGCGGTGGCGGAACACGCGGGGTCGGGTGACCGCAAGGCATTGGTTGCCGGTCCGCGTCCGGAGGCGATTCCGCTGTCGCTCGCCCAGCAGCGGATGTGGTTCCTGAATCGGTTCGATACCGGATCGGCGGCATACAACATCCCGATCGCGGTGCGATTGAGCGGTGCGCTGGATGTGACCGCGCTGCGGGCGGCGGTCGCGGATCTGGTTGCGCGACATGAGGTCCTGCGGACGATTTATCCGAACACCGATGCCGGGCCGGTGCAGCTGATTTTGCCCACGGACCAATCGCTTCCCGAGCTGACGGTCCAGACAGTTGCCGCCGAGCAGCTCGAGTCCGCCGTGCGCGAGTTGCTTTCGACGACCTTCGATGTGACCGCCGAGGTGCCGCTGCGGGTCGGCTTGTTCGAGGTCGAGGACGCGCCTGCCGAATTCGTATTGGCGCTGGTGGTGCACCATATCGCCGGTGACGGCACCTCGATGGGACCGCTGACGCGCGACCTGATGACCGCCTACGCCGCACGCTCGGCCGGTTCCGTGCCCGGCTGGACACCGCTGCCGGTGCAATACGCGGATTACAGCATCTGGCAGCGCGAACTGCTGGGCAGTGAGGACGATCCGGAGTCGCTGTCGGCCGGACAGATTGCCTACTGGCGGGACGCACTCGCGGAACTGCCCGATCAGCTCGATCTGCCGACGGATCGGCCGCGGCCACCGGTGCAGTCCTTCGCCGGTGGCAAGGTTCCGGTGCGCATCGATGCCGAAACCCACCGTGCGCTGGCCGAAATGGCGCGCGCCGAGGGCGCGACGCTGTTCATGGTCGTGCACGCGGCATTGGCGGTTCTGCTGGCCCGGTTGTCGGGTACCGATGACATTGCCGTCGGTACGCCCATGGCCGGTCGCGGTGAGGCGGCGCTCGACGAGCTGATCGGCATGTTCGTCAATACCCTGGTGTTCCGGACCCGGGTCGATGAATCCGCACCCTTCATCGAACTGCTCGCGAGGCAGCGCGAGACGGATCTCGGGGCCTTCGCCAATGCCGATGTGCCGTTCGAACGGCTAGTGGAGGTGCTCAATCCGGTTCGCTCGACCGCGCGGCATCCGCTGTTCCAGGTGGGATTGTCGTTCCAGAATCTTGCCGCGACGAGTTTGGAGCTGCCCGGACTGACCGTCGCGGCGGTGGACTTCGATGCCGCGGTATCGCAGTTCGATCTGCACTGGATCATCGGCGATCACTACGACGAGACGGGGCAGCCCGCGGGTATCACCGGTGCCGTCACGTACGCGCACGATCTGTTCGACGAGCGGACGGTTCAAAGCTTCGTAGCCCGGTTCGCGCGCTTGCTCGGCGAGATCGCCGCCGCACCGCGCACCGTCGTCGGTGAGCTGGAACTGCTCGACGCTGCGGAACGGACCGAGCTGGTCTCCGGTCGCAATGCGACCGACCATGCGGTGGATGCGTCGGCGACGCTGGTGTCGCTTCTGGATGCGACTGTGGCCGCCACACCGGGCGGGGTGGCACTTATGGGCGCGGACGGCGAACCGGTAACCTATGCCGAGCTAGATGCACGGGTGAATCGTCTTGCGCGGCATCTGATTTCGCGGGGCGTCGGGCCGGAGTCGCGGGTGGTGCTCGCCTTCCGCCGCTCGGTGGACCTGGTTGTCGCGATGTACGCGGTGGCCAAGGCCGGTGCCGCATATGTGCCGGTGGATCCGGACCAGGCCGCCGCGCGGACCGACTACATTCTGGGTGCCGCGGCACCGGTCTGCGTATTGACCAACGCGGCAGCGGGTTTCGACACCGCGCTGGCGCCGGTCGTGCGACTGGACCGGCTCGACCTCGGTTGGCTCGCCGAGACACCGATCATCGATGGTGAGCGGGTAAGGCCGCTGCGCGCGGCGAATACCGCGTATGTGATCTTCACGTCGGGTTCGACGGGGCGGCCGAAGGGGGTCGCGGTGTCGCATGCCGCGATCGTCAACCAATTGCTGTGGAAGACCGGCGAATTCGTGCTCGGACCTGGCGATGCGGTGCTGCTGAAGACGGCAGCCACCTTCGATCTGTCGGTGTGGGAGTTCTGGTCGGCGGCCGTATTCGGTGGGCGATTGGTGCTGGCCCACCCGGACGGGCATCGCGACCCGGATTATCTGAACGATCTGATGGCGCGGGAGTCGGTGACCACCCTGCATGTGGTGCCGTCGATGCTGGACGCGCTGTTGACCGGTCGGCTGCCGTTCACCTTGCGGCGAGTGCTGGTCATCGGTGAGGCATTGCCCGCGGGGCTGGCACAGCGATTCCGGGACACCTATCCACAGAAGGAACTGTTCAACCTGTACGGCCCGACCGAGGCGGCGGTGTCGGTCACCAGCCATCGGGTGACCGATGTGGATGCGGCGTCGGTGTCGATCGGTGCGCCGGAGTGGAACAGTCGTGTCTACGTGCTGGATTCGCGGTTGCGTCCGGTGCCGGTTGGCGTTTCGGGTGAGTTGTACCTGGCCGGTGCGCAATTGGCGCGCGGCTACTTCGGCCGGGTCGATCTGACCGCGGAGCGGTTCGTGGCGAATCCGTTCGAGTCCGGTGCACGGATGTACCGCACCGGTGACCTCGTGGCTTGGAATGTAGCCGGTGAGTTGGAGTATCGCGGTCGCACCGACTTCCAGGTGAAGATCCGTGGTTTCCGGATCGAGTTGGGTGAGATCGAGGCAGCGTTGGCCGCGTTGCCTGAGATCGCGCAGGCCGCGGTTATCGCGGATGCCGATCAGCGGACCGGTGATCGGCTCGTCGCGTATCTGGTGGGCGTCGATATCGATGTGGCACAGGTGAAGTCGGCGATCGCGCGTGTGCTGCCCTCCTATATGGTGCCTGCCGCCTATGTGGTCCTGGCCGCGCTGCCGCGCACCGTCAACGGCAAGCTGGATCGAAAGGCATTGCCCGCGCCCGAGTTCGAGACCCAGGTCTTCCGTGCGCCGTCGACGCCGATCGAGGAGATCGTCGCCGGGGTGTTCGCGGATGTGCTCGGGGTTGATCGGGTCGGTATCGATGACGACTTCTTCGCGCTCGGCGGCAATTCGCTGATCGCAACCCAGGTGGCGGCGCGCCTGGGCGCTGCGCTGGATACACAGGTACCGGTGCGGGTGTTGTTCGAGGCGACCACCGTCGCAGCACTGGCGGTCCGGGTGGAGCATGGGGTCGGCTCCGGTCGGCGACTGGCATTGGCTGCGGGTACACGACCGGATCGGGTGCCATTGTCGCTGGCACAGCAGCGAATGTGGTTCCTGAACCAATTCGATACCGCATCGGCCGCGTACAACGTGCCGGTCGCGGTGCGACTGTCCGGTGCACTGGATATCGATGCACTGCGATTGGCGGTCGCAGATGTGGTGGCCAGGCACGAGGTGCTGCGCACCGTGTATCCGTCTCGCGACGGTATCGCGTATCAGGTGATTCTGCCTGTGGGGCAGGCGATTCCGGACCTGGCAGTCGTCGATATCAGTGTTGATGAGCTGCGGGATCGAATCGTCGAGCTGGTCGGTGCCGGGTTCGATGTGACCGCCGAAGTGCCGGTGCGTGCCGAATTATTGCGTTGCGACGGTGACTATGTGCTGGTGCTCGTGGCTCATCACATCAGTGCCGATGGCTGGTCCATGGGGCCGCTGACCCGCGACCTGATGCTGGCCTATATCGCGCGCACCGGCGGATCCGCGCCCACGTGGACGCCATTGCCGGTGCAATACGCGGACTTCGCGCTGTGGCAGCGGGCCGTACTCGGCTCGGAATCAGATCCGGATTCGCTTGCCGGACAGCAGGTGTCGTATTGGCGACAGGCACTGGCCGAGCTGCCGGATGAGCTGAACCTGCCGTCGGATCGGATTCGGCCCGCCGTCCCGTCGTTCGTCGGCGGCAGGTGCGATATCCCGATCGACGCGCAGTTGCAAGCCGCGCTGCTGCGATTGGCCCGCGAGCACAATGCGACCCTGTTCATGGTGGTTCACGCCGCGCTGGCGGTACTGCTGGCGCGCCTGTCGGGCACCGACGATATCGCCATCGGAACGCCGGTCGCCGGACGTGGCGAGGCCGAACTCGACGATGTCATCGGCATGTTCGTCAATACGCTTGTGCTGCGCACCGAGGTATCGGGTGACAGCACCTTCGCCGAGCTACTGGCACACGCCAAGGATGTGGACCTACAGGCCTTCGCACATGCGGACATACCGTTCGAGCGTTTGGTGGATCTGCTCGAACCGGAACGGTCGACGGCACGGCATCCGCTGTTCCAGGTGGCGCTCTCGTTCGAGAACCTGCCCGACAACTCGTTCGAGCTGCCCGGATTGCAGGTCGCCCCGGTGGATTTCGATCTCATCACCGAGAAATTCGATCTGTCGCTGGCGATCCGCGAGTCGGCTTCGGGCATGTTCGCCGCGTTCACCTATGCGCGCGACCTTTTCGATGACGTGACGGTGCGCGTCTTCGCGGATCGATTCGTGCGGTTGCTCACCGCGATTGTCGCGAACACGGAAACACCGGTGGGTGATCTGCCGCTGTTGGCCGACTCCGAGGTCGAATCCCTGACCCGGGTGCAGCCGGATCATGTGATGGCGGGTGGGCTGCTGCCCGATCTGCTGTTGCGCGGACTGCGCCACGGTGCGGACCGTGTCGCTGTCCGGTATGCGGGCCGGTCGATCAGCTACCGCGAACTCGACCGGTACTCGTCGCGGTTGGCCAGGGTCCTGATCGAGCGTGGTGTCGGCCCGGAAAGCCTTGTCGCGCTGGCCTTGCCGCGCTCCTACGTGATGGTCGCCGCGGTCTTGGCCGTCGCTAAGGCCGGTGGCGCACATGTGCCGATCGATCCGAACCATCCGCTGGAACGGATCCGGTACCTGCTGACCGACTCGGCCCCGGTCGTCGGACTGACCGCCACCGAGTACCTCGGCGACCTCCCCGATGACGTGCCGTGGCTCGCGCTCGACGATTCCACGACGGAAGCGTTGTGCGCCAACCGGTCCGCCGCGCCGATCACCGATGCCGACCGGATCGTTCCGCTGCGTCTGCACCACCCGGCCTACGTCATCTACACCTCGGGCTCGACCGGTGTGCCCAAGGGCGTCACGGTGACCCACGCCGGACTCGGCGGCCTGCTCGCGCATGCGATCGAGCTGTACCGGCTGGAGCCGACCCGCCGCTTCCTGCATATCTGCGCGCCGAGCTTCGACCCGTCGGTACTGGAATGGCTGTGCGCCTTCTCGGTCGGCGCGACATTGGTGATCGTGCCGTCCAGCGTGCCGGGCGGGCCCGAACTCGGTGAGCTGCTGCGCGCGGAACGGGTGACGCACGCGATCATCACACCGGCGGTCCTCGGCACAGTGGACCCCACCGGCCTCGACGACCTCGAGATGCTTTCCGTCGGTGGCGATGTCACCACACCGGAACTGCTGGCCAAGTGGCAGCCCGGTCGCAGGTACTACAACGGCTACGGCCCGACCGAGACCACGATTATCTCGTCCTATGCGGAATTGATTGCGGAACAGCACATTACGATCGGCACGCCCGTGCGCGGCATGTCCGCACTGGTGCTGGACGGGCGGCTGAATCCGGTACCGCCCGGGGTGACGGGTGAGCTGTATCTGGCGGGCGGCGCGCTGGCCCGCGGTTACCGCAACCGAGCCGGGCTGTCCGCGGAACGTTTCATCGCCAACCCGTGGGGCGAGCCGGGTGCCCGGATGTACCGCACCGGCGACCTGGTCCGCTGGTATGCGACTCCGGCCGGGGCATGGGAGCTGGATTATGTGGGGCGTAGCGACTTCCAGGTGAAGGTTCGCGGCTTCCGTGTCGAACTCGGTGAGATCGATGCGGTGCTCGGCGGTCACGAGGATGTCGAATTCGCGGTCACCCTCGGCCACGAAACCGCCGCTGGCGCAACGGTACTGGTGTCGTATGTGCGTCGCGTGGCGGATCGTGTTGTCGACGCGGACCGACTCACGGAATTCGCGGCGCGGGTACTGCCTTCGCATATGGTGCCTTCGGCCATCGTCGTTCTCGACGAGGTGCCGCTGACCACCAATGGCAAGCTCGACCGCAACGCGCTGCCCGAGCCGCAGTTCACCGCCACGGTGTCGCGGGCGCCGTCCGGCCCGCTGGAATCGCGGATCGCCGAACTGTTCGCGCAGGTTCTCGGCGTGCGGCTGGTGGGAGCCGATGACTCGTTCTTCGCCATCGGCGGCGACAGCATCGTCTCGATCCAGTTGGTTTCGCGGGCCAAGGCGGTCGGAATCGGCTTCACCCCGCGCGATGTCTTCGAGCAGAAGACCGTCGCCGGATTGGCCAGGGTCGCGGTGCTCGGCACGGATCCCGCGCCGGTGGCGCTGGCCGAGCTGCCCGGTGGCGGTGTCGGCGATATCCCGCTCACGCCGGTGCTCGCGGGCTTCCTCGACAACGGTTCGTTCGGCCGATTCGCGCAGACCCTCGTGCTCGCGCTGCCGGAGGGGATCGATCGCACCGGACTGGCCGCTACGCTCACGGCTGTACTCGACCACCACGACATGTTGCGCGCGCGGGTATGGCAGGTCGACGGCCGGTGGTGGCAGCAGGTCGCCGCGCCGGGCACCCTCGAGGCCCTGGTGTCCGAGAGGGACGTTCCCGACGAGGCCGAGCTCAACCGAATCGGCAACGCCGCCATGGTTTCCGCGCTGGCCGCACTGGATCCGGCTGCGGGCCGGATGGTCGCGTTCAGTTGGTTGCGCAGGTCGAATGCTCGCGATCTGCTGGTCGTCGCGGCGCATCACTATGTGATCGATGGTGTGTCGTGGCGGATTCTGATCCCGGACCTCATCACCGCATGGGCACAGCGTTCCGCCGGGATGGCCATTGCGTTGCCGCCGGTCGGAACATCGTTCCGGCGTTGGGCACACGGTCTGGTGGAGGCGGCGGGCTCGCCGTCGCGAATGGCCGAGCTCGACTACTGGCGCACTGTGCTGGCGACACCGGATCCCTTGCTCGGTTCGCGTGCGCTCGATCCCGCGGTCGATACCCATGCGACGGTGCGTCAGTTGACGGTCGAGGTGCCGGTCGAAGTCGCCGATGCGGTACTGACCACCGTGCCCGCGCTGTACCGGGGCGGTGTCAACGACGGTCTGCTCGCCGCGCTGGCCATGGCGGTGCGGGCCTGGCGGGCGCGCCGCGGGATCGACGCCACGGTCACCAGGATTCGACTCGAGGGTCACGGCCGTGAAGAAGCGACCGTGCCTGGTGCCGATCTGACGCGCACGATCGGCTGGTTCACCAGTGTGTACCCGGTGGCGCTCGATCTGAGCGACGTTGCCGAGGAGACCGCGGCGGTGCTGCGGTCGGTGAAGGAGCAATTGCTCGCGGTTCCGGATCGGGGCATCGGCTTCGGCCTGCTGCGCCAACTGAATTCGGGCACGGCCGCTGCGCTGGCCGGTGATATCGGGCAGATCGGCTTCAACTACCTGGGCCGGGTGTCCACCGGCGAATCGGCGGGGCTGACCGATCCGGGATGGCTGCCGTCCGGCGATCTGGGTGACCTCGACGACGGCCAGGATCCGGCGCTGCCCGCGTCGGCGGTGGTCGATATCAATGCGATCGTCGTCGATACCGATACCGGACCGCGGATGGATGTGGTGTTCAAGTACGCCGGTGAAATCCTCGACGCGGCGGCAGTACAGGAACTGGCGGATGACTGGCTGACCGCGCTCACGGCAGTAGCCGGACACGTAGCCGACCCGGCCGCCGGTGGTCTCACTCCGTCGGATGTGCCGCTCGTATCGACCACCCAGCACGAACTCGACACCTGGCGGGCGAACTACCCGGGTCTGGTCGACGTTCTGCCGCTTTCGCCGCTGCAAACCGGCCTGCTGTTCCTGATGGAAATGCTGGCGGAGTCGGTGGATCCCTATGTCATTCAGGTGGCGGTCGAACTCTCGGGCGAATTCGAACTCGAGCGTCTGCGCCGCGCCGCACAGGCGGTGCTGGACCGGCACGCGAATCTCCGCAGCGCCTTCACTTTCGGTGCGAACGGCAAACCGGTGCAGCTCATTGCCGACGGTGTCCGGGTGCCGTGGCGCGTGGTCACCGAGGTGGCCGATGCCGAACTGCCCGATCTGCTCGTCGCCGACCAGCGCACCGGATTCGATTCCGCGCTGGCACCGCTGCTGCGATTCACGGTGTACCGCACCGTATCCGGGCACACCCACCTCGTATTGACAGCGCATCACATCCTGCTCGACGGCTGGTCGATGCCGCTGCTGATGAAGGATCTGCTGATCCTCTACGCGACCAGGAGCGATACCGCGCTGCTGCCCGGGTTGCGGCCGTACCGCGACTATCTGACGTGGCTGTCGCGGCAGGATCGCGAAGCCACACTGCGCGCGTGGGAAACCGCGCTGACCACGGTCGCGCCGACGCTGCTTGCGCCCGCGCTGGTGCGACCTGCGGTGCCGGACAATGGATTCGGCAGGTCGGCATTCGAACTGTCGGCGTCCGAGACGGCCGCGCTGACGGCCTTCGCCGCGGCGACCGAGGTCACCGTCAATACCGTGTTGCAGGCGGCGTGGGGCGTGGTCGTCGCCGGTATCACCGACCGTGACGATGTCGTCTTCGGCGTCACCGTTTCGGGACGTCCCCCGCAGCTCGACGGCGTCGACGCGATGGTCGGCCTGTTCGTGAACACCATTCCGGTGCGCGTTCGATTCGATTCGGCGACAACGGTTTCGCAGCTGCTCACCGAGTTGCAAGGCGAGCAGGCGGCGCTGCTGGAGCATCACTATCTCGGGCTGGCCGACGTCCAAGCGATCGCGGGCGGCAGCGAGTTGTTCGACACGCTGGTGGCCTACGAGTCGTATCCGATCGACGCCGACGGCCTGCGGCAGGCGGGCAATGCCGTCGATGGGCTGGTGGTCAGTGGTGTCAGTTCGGTCGACAACACCCACTATCCGGTTACCGTCCGGGCGGAACTGGGTGCTGAGCTGCGAGTGGAGGTGCTGTATCGCGGCGATGCCGTCGCGGATTCGGCGGCGCTGGCGCTGACCCAGCGGTTGCGCACTGTGCTCGGTGAACTCGTCACTGCGGATTCGGTAGCAGCGGTGCGTGACGGTGTTGGCCCCGATGTACTCAGTCAGGTTCGATACTGGCGCACCACGCTGGCAGGGCTGCCGGATGAGTTGACGCTGCCGATGGATCGTCCGCGTTCGACCGTGCCCTCATATATCGGTGGGCAGGTCGCGCTGCAAATCGGCGTGCACCTGCACCACGAACTGCGTCGGCTTGCCGAATCCAGGAATACCTCGGTATTCGTGGTGGCGCATGCGGCTTTCGCGGTGTTGTTGGCGCGGTTGGCCGGCATGAGCGATATCGCAATCGGTGTACAGGCGTCGGGGACAACCTTCGATGAAATGGGCGTCGCGGTCGGTCCGGCCGCCGCCGGTACTCCAGCCTCGGGGACAACCTTCGACAACACTGTGGTGCTGCGTACCGAATACGACCCGAGCGCGACCTTCGATGAACTGCTGGCCGAAGTCGGTTCGGTCGACGCCGCCGCATTCGCGTACGCCGATGTGCCGTTCGCGCAACTCGTCGAGGTGCTCGACCCGGTCCAGGTGACCGGCAGACATCCGCTGTTCCAAGTCGCGATGGGCAACACCGTGGCGACGGATCCGCTCACCGTTGACCTGCGGCTTTCGCTGAACGAGCGGATCGGACCGCGCGGTGAAACCCAGGGCGTGCTGGCCGAATTCAGCTATGCGACAGACCTGTTCGACGCCGTGACCGTACAGGGCTTCGCCGATCGGTTCGCTCGAATCCTCACCGCGGTCGTCGCCGATGCCGCCGTGACCGTCGGCGATATCGAGCTGCTCGGACCGAGCGAACGCACCAGAGTTCTGCACGAATGGAACTCGCGCGGTGCGTGGGTGCCCGCCGCGACACTGCCCGAACTGATCGCCGATCAGGCCCGGCGCAGGCCCGATGCGGTGGCGGTCCGTTTCGGCGATGCGGCACTGAGTTTCGCTGAACTGCGGCAGCGGGCCAACCGGGTGGCCAGGGCGCTCATTGCCGCCGGTGCCGGACCGGAATCGCTGGTGGCCGTTGCGGTTCCGCGCACCGAAGAGTTGCCGGTCGCATTGCTCGGTGTGCTCATCGCGGGTGCGGCGTATCTGCCGATCGATATCACCTATCCGGCGCAGCGGCTGGCCTTCGTGCTCTCGGATGCGGTTCCGGTCTGTGTGCTCACGACTGCGGAGCAGCGGGCCGATGTGCCGGTTGGTGAGCTGCCGGTGATATTGCTCGAAGAGACAACGGAATTCGATGACCGTCCGGTCAGCGATGCCGACCGAATCACACCGCTGCTTCCGGACCATCTCGCCTACGTCATCTACACCTCGGGTTCGACGGGCGTGCCGAAGGGCGTTGGTGTCGCGCATCGCAATGTGATCGAGCTGTGCGCGAACACCCAGCCGCTGTTCGGCTTCGACGAGACCGATGTGTGGACGCTGTTCCACTCCTTCGCGTTCGACTTCTCGGTGTGGGAGCTGTGGTGTGCGCTGGCCACCGGCGGCGCGGTGGTCGTGGTCGACTATGCGACCTCGCGGGCACCGGAGTTGTTCCGCGAGTTGCTGATTCGCGAACGGGTGACGGTGCTGAACCAGACGCCGTCGGCGTTCTACCAGCTCATCGAGGCCGATCGGGCCGAGTCCGACCGCGAATTCGCGCTGCGACATGTCGTATTCGGTGGTGAGGCGCTGGATCTGCGTCAGTTGCGGCGCTGGTACGAGCGGCATGACGCGGATGCACCGCGCCTGGTCAATATGTACGGCATTACCGAAACCACCGTGCACGTATCGTTCCTGGCGCTGGACAAACAGATCGCGGACAGTCCGGACAGTCTGATCGGACGCGCGCTGCCCGGCTTGGACGGATATGTGCTCGACGAGCGCCTGCACCCGGTGCCGGTTGGAACACCGGGTGAGATCTATGTGGCCGGAGCCCAGCTGTCCCGGGGATACCTCGGCAGGCCGGGGCTGGCCGCGGTGCGTTTCGTGGCGAATCCCTTCGGAGCACCTGGATCTCGCATGTACCGCACCGGCGACCTCGGTCGCTGGGGTCACTCCGGACTCGCCTATGCCGGGCGCAGCGATCAACAGGTTCAATTGCGCGGCTTCCGAATCGAGCTCGGTGAGATCGAATCCGCGCTGCTGCGTTGCCCGGGCGTGAGCCAAGCGGTGGTGCTGGTCCGCTCGACCGAACGTCTCGGTGATCAGCTCGTCGGGTATGTGGTGCCCGCCGCCGGTGCCGGCATCGATCCCGATGAGCTGCGCGTTCAGGTTGCCGAATTCCTCACCGGCTACATGGTTCCCGCCGCCATCGTGGTGCTCGACGTCATGCCACTGACGCCGAACGGCAAGCTGGACCGGCGCGCGCTACCCGAACCCGCATTCGAGGCACGGCAGTACCGCGCACCGGCCACACCGATCGAGGAAACCGTCGCCGCCGCGTTCGGCGAGGTGCTCGACCTCGACCGATTCGGTATGGACGACAACTTCTTCGAGCGCGGCGGCAATTCACTGATCGCCACCAAGCTGACCGCGCGGCTGAGTTCGCTTCTCGGCGAGAAGATTCCGGTGATGCGAGTATTCACCGCGCCGACCCCGGCGGACTTCCTGGCTGAGCTCGCCCGCCGGGCGGGTGGGCAGGTCGAGGGTGAGGTGGCCTTCGATGTGGTGCTGCCGCTGCGTGCGACGGGTACCGCCGACCCGCTGTTCTGCATCCATCCGGTATCCGGTATCGCGTGGTCGTTCGCTGGTCTGGCCGCCTACCTCGATTCCGACCGGCCGATCTACGGCATCCAAGCGCCGACACTCGCCGCACCGGCGGTGCTGCCGGACACGATCGAGGAGTGGGCCGCGATCTATGTCGATGCGATCCGCTCGGTCCAGCCGAAGGGGCCGTATCACCTCATCGGCTGGTCGATGGGCGGTGTTTTCGCCCACGAGATCGCGGTGCAACTACAGCGAGCCGGACAACGAGTGGCGACGCTCGCGGTGATGGACAGCTATATGGCCGATCCGCCCGACGAACGCGCACAAGGCGCGGGCTCACCCGTGCCGGTGGCCGAGTTGATCGGCGGCTTACTCGGTGAAAAGGCGGGTGACCTGGGCTTCGACATCGACGTGGACTGGGGACAGCTCGCCGAGCGACTGGTCGAACTGCCGGAACCGTTCGCCTCCTTCGGCTCCGACCGGTTCACCCGGGTGCTGGATACGGCCGTGCATTCGGTCGTGCTGCGCAATGCGTATCAGCCCGTTCGATTCCACGGCGACGTCATCTATTTCACCGCGGCGCTCGACGATCCCACCGGTTCGATCGGCGCGTCGATCTGGGCGGAGGTCGTCGACGGTGCCGTGGACAATCGCGCGGTGCCGACCACCCACTGGCGCATGACCGCCGCCGACGGACTCGCGGAAATCGGCAAGGTGCTGACCGACGTTTGGCAGGAACCCGCAGCGCAGACTCATGACTGAAACTCGGATGCACGTCATCGGTTGGGGGTGAGGAGGGGTTTGAGGTCGAGGATCGGTGTGCCGTGCAGGGCTTCGAGGTTGCGCACATGGATGCGGGTGCCGCCGACGGTGAGGATGTGGATGTGGTGCAGGCCGATCGGGTTGGGGCGGTGCGGTGCGCGGGTGGCGAAAACTCCGGTGACGGCCCGAGTGGCGTCGCCGCGCGGGTGGATGGTGAGGGTGTCGCGGTCGGCGCGGTCCAGCCAGGTGAGCAGTAGGAGGTCCGTGCCGGCGGTGACGCCGTCCAGTGCGCGGGTGTACCGCTCGTCGAGGATCAGCCAGGCTTCCGGGGCGCCTTCATCGGGTTGGCGCGCGGCTGTGGTCGGGTCGGTGAGCCCGGATTCGACGTATCCGATGGGTCGTAGCGTGTAGTCGGTCACAGTGACTCCATTTCCACTCGGTGCCAAGGGATTCGGTGCGAAGTGTGGTCGGTGGGTGGCCGCTCAGAGCTTCCGGATCGTGACATCGAACTCCAGCCTCACCTTCGGGCTGACCATGCCCGCGGCCGCCTTCCAGTGCACTTTCCAGTCCTTGCGGTTGATCGTTGTGCGGCCGGTGAAACCGATCCGGAGGGCGCCGTGCGGGTCGTTCTCTGTGCGGGTCAGTTCGAAGTCCACGGTGACCGGCCTGGTGACGCCGCGGATGGTCAGGTCACCGGTGACTTTGACGTTGATCTCGTCGAACTGCTCCACCTCGGTCAAGACGAAGGTAATCGTCGGATGGACTTCGACGCCGAGGAACTTTCTGCCAAGCAGATCGTCGCGTTGCTGGTTGCGGGTGTCGATGCTCGTCGCCTGGATCGTGAGGTGGGCGCTCGAGTTCGACGGTTCGTCGGCGTCCAGGTGCGCGCTGCCCTCGAACTCCCGGAAGTTCCCGCGCACCTTGGTGGCCAGTGTGTGCCGGGCGATGAATTCGATCCGGGTGTGGGCGGTATCGACGACGTAGTCGCCGGTCAGGTCGCTGAGTTCGATCATGGTCGGTCACTCCTGGAGAAATATTGGGTTGGGGCTTTAGGTTCGAGTTGGTCGCGCTCGAACCGCATTTACGCCTGGCCGGTATTGCGGGTGATGGTGCGCGCGATCGCCAGGGCGGCGAGTTTGTCGGGGTTGCGGATGCCGTAGCCGTTGGTTATCAAGCCATCGACGATTTCGAGTAGCAGGACGGCTTCGAGGTAGTGGCCGGTATAGATGGCCACCGCAGGCTCGCTGTTGCAGTTCACCGGCTCGATCCGCATGCCGGGCCTGCGTTGCGCCGCCTGGAGCAGATTCATCAGAATCGTGGCGACCTGCTTTGCGCCCGTCATGACCAGCTGGCGTATCGCGATGGTTTTGCCGCCGCTGTCGGTGGTCCAGGTGACATTCGGTGCGAGCATCGCCAGCAGACCCGCCAAGTCGCCGGTGGTCGCCGCCGTCATGAACTGTGCTGTGAGTTCGGCGGTGCGAGCGGCGTCGACCGGCCCGAACCGGTTGCGCCGCGCGTGAACGTATTCACGGGCGCGGTACGCCATCTGACGCACCGCCGCCACGGATTTGCTTACCGCTGCGGCGATGTCGTCGTAGCCGAACCCGAATACCTCGTGCAGGACGAACACCGCGCGTTCATCGGGGTTGAGCGATTCGAGCAGCACGAGCATCCCCATCGACACCGACTCGGCGAGCACCATATCGGCGGCGGCATCGTGCTCGGTGAGCAGCAAGGGCTCGGGCAGCCACGGGCCGACATAATCCTCGCGGCGGCGAGCATTGGCCCGCAAGGCATCCAGTGCCTGGCGGGTCACCAGTTGCGCCAGAAAGGACTTGGTGTCCCGTACCGTCGCGAGGTCCACCTGCGCCCACCGCAGGTAGCTGTCCTGCAGCACGTCGTCGGATTCGAGTGCGGAGCCGAGGATTTCGTAGACGATCGTGAACAGCAGCGGCCGCAACAGGGTGAATCGCTCGGCATGTGCGTCGGTGGTGCTCACGGGTTCGCCACGGTGGTGCTGTTGTGCTCAGTCATGCCCTCGAGACGCTTACCACCGCCAATACATAACAACTCGTGATGCAGATCACCTCCGCGCCGACACGAGCACCGGCGTTCGGTGGTGACGCACGTCACGCCATCGTGCCGTTACGAAAATCGGGTCGTCGCCGTCTTGTGTTAGTTCGGTGCGCAGCACGGAACACCGGCGGTGCGGACGCCCCGCACCGTCGAGATCGCCACTGCAGAAAGAACGGACGTACATCATGAGCAAGGTCTGGTTTGTCACCGGTTCCTCCCGCGGCCTGGGCCGAAACTTCGTCGAGGCCGCGCTGTCCCGGGGCGATATGGTGGCCGCGACCGCCCGGAATATCGAACGCCTTGCCGAGTTGGTCACCGAGTACGGCGATGCGGTGCTTCCGCTGGAGCTGGATGTGACCGACAGGGCCGGAGTCTTCGACGCAGTGAAGCGCGCCGACGAGCGTTTCGGCCGTCTCGACGTCATCGTGAACAACGCGGGCTACGGCCTGCTCGGCGCGGTCGAGGAGCTGACCGAGCAGCAATTGCGAGATCAGTTGGAGACCAACCTGTTCGGCGCGGTGTGGGTCACTCGAGCCGCGCTGCCGTACCTGCGCGCCCAGGGCGGGGGGCACGTCATCCAGATCTCCTCGGTCGGTGGTCTCGCCGCATGGCCGCTCGGCGGCGCATACCACGCCTCCAAATGGGCCCTCGAAGGTCTGAGTGAATCCCTCGCCCAAGAGGTCGCCGGCTTCGGCATCAAGGTGACCCTGGTCGAACCCGCCTCCTACGCCACCGATGGCGCCGCCGGCGCCGTGCACGCTCAGGCCGACCCGCTCTACACGGGTCTGCGCGAGGCCTTCGCCGCGTACGCACAGACGCTCGATCTCGGCGACCCGTCCGCCGCGGGCCGGGCGCTGCTCGAGGTCGTCGACTCCGCCAACCCGCCCCTGCGGGTGTTCTTCGGGTCCGGGGGCAATCAGATCGTGCCGCAGGTTTACGCCGACCGGCTCGAGACCTGGGCCGAGTGGAAGGACCTCGCGATGGCGGCTCAAGGCCACACCACCGCAGGCTGATCCGACGACCGGCAACGATAAGGAGGAAGTGAATGTCGGTCGACAGGTCGCAGCATCGGCGGCTCCGGCGGTGGCGGGTGCTCGTTGCAGTGCCCGCCCTGCTGATGATGAGCGTGGCGGCACCGGCCCGAGCCGAACC
The DNA here is from genome assembly GCF_042869435.1 of Nocardia sp. NPDC006982. Classification (NCBI taxonomy): domain Bacteria; kingdom Bacillati; phylum Actinomycetota; class Actinomycetes; order Mycobacteriales; family Nocardiaceae; genus Nocardia; species Nocardia sp. NPDC006982. The sequence continues at coordinate 44,085 of NZ_JBIAFV010000022.1, forward strand.
GAGCGGAGACCGAGTGGTCGAATCGACGTTTCCCGGCGAGGGGTGGTGCGTCGAAACTCCGCTGGCGCGTTTCCATTACCGGAAAGCGGGCGAAGGACCACCCCTCATCCTTCTGCCCGGCGGCACGATGTGGTCCTACACCTATCGCGGCATCATCCCAGCCCTCGCCGCCGAGCACACCGTCTACGCCGTCGATCTGCCCGGCACCGGGTACACCACGCTGCACGATCGCGGCTTCGGATACGACGTGGAGGCCATGACGGATGCCTTGCGCCAGTTCATGTCCGCGGTCGGACTGACGCACGCGTCCATCCTTGCGCACTCCCTGAACGGTTCTGTCGCAGTGGATTTCGCGGCACGACACCCGGAGCAGGTGGATCGCTTGGCGCTCATCGCGCCACTCGTCCTCGACACCGAACTCAACGTGAACATGCAATTGATGCGTCGGCCGATCGCGGGCGAACTCGCCACCTCGGTGATGACCGAGGAGATCTATGCGGCGGGACTGCGCGGCGCCTACGCGCATCCCGAGATACTGACCCACGAGCTGGCGGACACGTATTGGACTCCGCTCAGCAGCGCCGAGAACCGGACCGCGATGTGGAAGCAGCCGCGTAACCTCGATCTGGCCGCAGTGCAGCGGGAAGCGAGCACGATCGAAGCCGATACGCTGATCCTCTGGGGCGAAAACGACCATGTCGTCGACCTGTCACAGGCTCGGCCGCTCGCCCATCTGATCCCCCACGCGCGGCTGCGAATCATCCCCGACGCCGGACACAATGCCCACGAAGACGATCCCGCCACTGTCGCGACCGAGCTGACCGGATTCTTAGGCCCGCGCTAGCAGCTGCTCGCCCGGTGCCAGGGTGGTCCGAACGGCACCAGTTCAGGGCGACGGCACACACCTCGTCACCCGGATCACAATGTCCAGCAAGCAGTTTCGAAGCCTCATCGCTGATGTCTGCGTTCGCAATGGTTTGGCCTGTGGCGATGCGAGAGGGCTCGACAATGTGTTGGTGGAGGGGTGTTCTCGATGTTTGCCTGCATGGATGCATGGTGAGCGGTTGTCCGGGTCGGTACGTGGCCGGGGCAAGGGGTGTGGGGGTTGCGTTCGGTTGGTGGGGCTGTGGTGGGTCTTGTTGTTCTGCACTGACTTTCGGGGTTTGCCGAGTCCGGGATGGTTTGGCGTCCCGTGGTTTTGCCGGTGCAGTGCTGGGTGCGTCGTGTGCCGTACCCGGCTTACCTTCCGCGGTCAGGTGGGTAGGCCTGCGGCTTCCGGCGTGGTCGACTGGCTGTGGTTGCGTTCTCGGGAGTCTTTGTGCAGGGATGCAGGAGGCGAGCGGTCGAGAATGTGTTGGTGGAGTGGCGCTCTCGGCGTTTGCCTGCATGGATGCATGGTGAGCGGTTGTCCAGGTGGGCGCGTGGCCGGGCAAGGGGTGTGGCCGGGACTATGGTTGCGTTCTCGGGCGTCTTTGTGGAGGGAAAGCGAGAGACGAGGGCTTGAGAATGTGTTGGTGGAGGGGTGTTCTCGATGTTTGCCTGCAGGGTTGCATGGTGAGCGGTTGTCCAGGTCGGGATGTGGCTGGGACATGGGGTGTGGGCCGGAACAAAGGGGTGTGGGGGTCGGGTTGGTTGGGCGGCGGTGGGTCCTGTTGTTCTGCACTGACTTCCGGAGTTTGGCCGTCCAGTAGGGCTTGGCGTTCTGTGGTTTTGCCGGTGTAGTGCTGGGTGCGTCGTGTGCCGTACCCGGCTTACCTTCCGCGGTCAGGCGGGCAGGCCTGCGGCTTCCGGCGTGGTCGACTGGCTGTGGTTGCGTTGTCGAGAGTTGTCGAAGGTAGTCAAATGGTGGCTGGTCAGTCAGCGTTGAACCACCATTTGACTGCGTTCGGCGGATGCCCGGTTTTGGAGTGCTATGTGGTGGGGTGGTTGAACTCGCCGTCGTGCATGTCGGTGGTGAAGGTGGCCCATTCGCTGGAGGTGAAGATCAGTGCGGGGCCGGTTGGGTTTTTGGAGTCGCGGACACCGACGTGACCGGCCTCGAGTCAGGCGACTTCGACGCAGTCGTTGGCCGGACCACTGCGCGACGACTTGAACCACTGCGCGCCGGTCAGGTTGATGGTCACGGGTCGTATCTCCTTGCGTCAGCTGGGCAGGAGCGACTATGCGGTGGGGTGGTTGAACTCGCCGTCGTGCACGCCGGTGGTGAAGGTGGCCCATTCGTTGGGGGTGAAGATCAGTGCGGGGCCGGTTGGGTTTTTGGAGTCGCGGACTCCGACGTGACCGGCTTCGAGCCAGGCGACTTCGACACACTCCCTGCCCGAAGTGCTGCGCGATGACTTGAACCACTTCGCGCCCGTCACATCGATGGTCACGAGTCGTATCTCCTTGCCACCTGCCTGAGCAGGTCCCTCGATGCTTGCTCGTCCAGTGTGCCACGCCGCAGGTCGTCATGAATCTCGCGGCAGCGTTGCACATCAGCCCTGTCCTCGAGGAACATTGCTCCGAGAGTGTGTTCTGCGTAGACGACCGGAGGCTCCGTCCCGAAACTGCGGCTGTCCTCTGGGAAATCGAGAATGATGTACGGCAGAACCGGAGTCGCACTGCCCTGAAACCCGACCGCGAACGGCAATATTCGGATGGTGATATTCGGTCGCGTGCTCATATCGGCGATATGCCTCAATTGCGCGGCCATGATCTCGCGCGAGCCGATAATCGTGTGCAGAACGCACTCATGCAGGATGAAATCAGCTGTCACCGGTCTGTGCTGCCGAGTCAGAATCGCGGCTCGACGCAATCGCATTTCAACTCGGCGTTCGAGATCCTCCGGTGTGTCACCCGGCAGGACCGGTTGTTCGATGACTCTGGCGTAGTCGGCTATCTGAAACAGTCCGGGAACGACTATGGGTTGATACACCGACAGCCGTGATGCGCCGGATTCGAGCCCCAGATATGTGCCATATCCAGGCGGCATCAAATAGCGCAATGCCTGCCACCAAGACTTCGTAGCCGTCTCCTGCGCAAGGGATTTCAGTTCCTCGATCCTTCGCTCATCGAGACCATAGATGCGGCCGTACCCCTCGACATCGCGCAGTTTGATCTTGTCGTTGTGCCCCTTTTCAACCCGTATGACCGAGGTCTTGCCTATCTCCATCTCGCGCGCCGCCTGCTCGAGTGTGAACCCGGCTCCCTCGCGGGCCTCTCGAAGTGCGCGGCCGAGTTGTCGACGCGGCAGCGTCGAGTCCGGTTGATCCTCCCTTGCCATGACTCCCCTTCCCCTGCTTGGTCCGAAACGGCCCAGGTCGCAGTCCGGTTCGGACTTATTCGATCTGTTGGCCGGTCGAGATTCTGGGGGGATGGCCAACTTTGATCGGACTATCCGTTTCGGCCCTGCTGACGCCGTGTGGCGGGAGCAACATAACCACATGGTCGAGCAACACGGAAGCCGCAACGTCGCGAAACGCCCTGGCTACGAAGACATTCGGATTCGGAACGGTGCGAAGCAATCGCACACCGTACTCGTCACCGTGCCGCGGCTGTGCGATGCCGTGGACGTGACGTTGGCGCACGGGCTGTGGCAACGGCATCGCGCGTGCCGTATCAACCGGTGCGTGTGGAAATCGGCGGCGTACCAGACGCTCGTGCTCGCCGGACGGTTGGTCCCGCAATCGATGAGTCCGCGTGAACGCGCCGCCGCCAGGGGGATCTATTACCCGAGAGCGTCCGAGAGCGACGCGCTACTGCCGAGCGGGCATTCGCCGGGGACGCTACGTGAGGTGCTGGACAGGCTCGAGTCCCTGGCATTCGATCCGAATGGGTAGGGCATGGGCGAGCATCGCACCGAAGTAGACGGCTGGCTGGCCGAGTGGCGGATTGACCACCATCAGATTCGGATGATGTTGGTGCGCAATGGTTCCGAGAAACCCTTGCTTTTGTGCACTGCGGCTTCGGCCCCGGATCTGGCGCAGATGCGAGAGCGATTTCCGGAGCTTTCGCGGCTGTGGGATGCGATTCGGCATGAGTACTGGGCGGAATTCACTCCGCGCCGGAGAAATTCACGAGGGCGGTTCGTCTAGTGGACGACGACAGGCGGCTTAGGCTGGTACCGGCCGAGCCCACGGCGGTGCGGATTCGGCAGCTCACGGCACGAGCCGGACGGGCGGGCTATCGGCTCGAACGTGCTTCCGGGGTGCCCTACGACTGGATGCTGCTCGATGCCGAAGACGGCGCGACTACCTATTCGGCCGCGGACCTCGATCAGATCGAGCGGTGGCTCGACGAATGAGGTCAGCTTCAATGGAGAATCCGGGCTGGAGATGCACATCTGCTATGTGACGTAGTTCACTGCGGCGGGGCGCGTCGCAACATCTACCGTCTGAGACCGATACATAGCTGTCGCGTCTGCGCCGTCTGAGGCTGAGGCGTATCAGTGCATGTTCAACGCTTATATGATGACTCGGACTGGTTTGGCCCCCGGCGCAACGATGCCCTTTTACGGGGTCGGGGGCAGGTCTTAGCTCGACCCGAGAGGTGATTACACCCGAATGGAAACTGCTCGTCGTTCCGCCCGAGGTAGTCGCCGCCGCAGGTCGGGAAGCCCACTTTTGGCCCAGCTGCTCACTGCCGCAGTGGAGTCCGCCGCCACCTCTGTCGCACTCCGCTTCAACCCGACCGGTAATCCGGCTGACCAGCGTGAACTCACTTACCGTGAATTGGATGCCGCCTCCTCGCGGGTCGCGCGCGAGCTGATCGCTCGCGGGATCGGCGCGGGCGATTACGTGGCGATGGGTATTACCCGCTCGGTCGAATCGATCGTCGCGCTGTGGGCGATCGCGAAGACCGGTGCGGCCTATGTGCCGGTCGATCCGAACTATCCGGCGGACCGGATCCAGCACATCGTGACCGATTCGGGTGCCGCACACGGTCTGACCACCTCGGCGCATCGCGCGAAGCTCGGGACCTCGGCGTATTGGATCGAATTGGACGATCCGGTGCTGTCGGAGCGCATCGCCGCCCGGCCCGATCACCCGGTCTCCTATGCCGATCGGGTGCGGACGGTCAATGAAAACCATCCGGCCTATGTCATCTACACCTCGGGTTCCACCGGTAAGCCGAAGGGCGTCGCGGTCACCCACACCGGTCTGGCCGGGCTCGCGGCGATCGGCGAGCACTATCTGATCGATGCGGATTCCTGCGTCTCACATCTCAGCTCGCCCAGTTTCGATTTCTCGATGATGGAGACGCTGTTCACCTTCTCGGTGGGCGCGACGCTGGTCATCGCGCCGCCGACGGTATTCGGCGGTGTCGAACTCGCGGATCTGCTGCGCCGCGAGCAGGTCACCCATCTGCTGATCACCCCGGGTGCGCTGGAATCGCTGGATACCGCTGATCTCGATGACCTGCAGGTCGTGGTGGCCGGTGGTGATCGGCTCCCCGCGGAATTGGTGGCCCGGTGGGCGGATAGCGGCCGCTCGGTATTCAATGCTTACGGGCCTAGCGAGGCGACCGTCATGGTCACCAGCACCGAGGCACTTCAGTCCGGTGAGCCCATCACCATCGGTTCCGCCATCGCGGGCGTCGGCGCGTTCATTCTCGACGCGCGTTTGCGGCCGGTGCCCGCCGGCGTCGTCGGTGAGCTCTACGTCTCGGGTGCGGTGCTCGCACAGGGCTATCTCGGTCGACCGGAGCTGACCTCGGAGCGCTTCGTGGCCAGCCCGTTCGGCGCGGAGTTCGATAGTCCAGGGACGCGTCTGTACCGCACCGGAGATCTGGTGCGGCGCAACGAAACCGGTGCACTGGAGTACTTCGGACGATCCGATTTCCAGGTCAAGATCCGCGGTCTGCGGATCGAACTCGGCGAGATCGATAACGCGCTCACCGCACATCCGGATGTCGACTTCGCGGCCACCCTCGGCAAGACGCTGCCCTCGGGTACCACCGCGCTGGTCGCGTATGTGCTGCCGCGTGACGGTGCCACCCTCGATACCGGAGAGCTGGCGGCGCGTATCGGAGAATCGTTGCCGGACTACATGATTCCGGCCGCGATCATGGTGTTGGACGAGATCCCGCTGACCCCGGTCGGCAAGCTGGACCGGGCGGCACTGCCCGAACCGGTCTTCGCGGCACGTCAGTTCCGTGCCCCGGCGACACCGGTCGAGGAGATCATCGCCGATGTCTTCGCGGCGGTGCTGCACGGTGGCGGCACGGACGCACGCGTCGGTGTCGACGACGACTTCTTCGAACTCGGCGGCAATTCGCTGCTGGCCACCCAGGCCGCCGCGCGCATCGGTTTCGCACTCGGTGTCCGGGTGCCGGTGCAGCTGATCTTCGAGGCCTCGACAGTGTCGGTACTGGCCGAACGAGTCGAGCAGCACGCGGGTTCGGCCGACGGCCGGGCGCTCACCGCGCAGACCCGTCCCGATCGGATTCCGCTGTCGTACGCGCAGCAGCGGATGTGGTTCCTGAACCGTTTCGATACGGCAGGCGCGGTCAATAACATTCCGCTGACGGTGCGGCTGTCCGGGCGCCTGGATGTCGAGGCACTGCGTGCGGCGGCGCGCGATCTGACCGAGCGGCACGAGGTGCTGCGCACCATTTATCCGGACATCGATGGTGAGGGATTCCAGGTCGTCCTGCCGGTAACCGATGTGCGCGCGGTGCCGGACCTTCCACTCACCGACGCTGCGGCACAAGAACTTCCGGAGCTGATCAGTGCCGAGGTGCTGGCCGGATTCGATGTGACGGTCGCGCCGCCGGTGCGGCTGCGGCTGTTCCGGCTCGGCGAATCCGAGTACGTGCTGGTGTGCGTGGTGCACCACATCGCGGGCGACGGTTTCTCGCTCGGTCCGCTGGCCCGCGATCTGGTGGCGGCGTACTCCGATCGCCTGCGCGGTGGACGGCCCGAATGGCCGCCGCTGACGGTGCAATACGCCGACTACACCATCTGGCAGCGCGCGATCCTCGGCAGCGAGGACGATCCGGAATCGGTCTTCGCGCAGCAGATCGAATTCTGGCGCAACGAATTGGCCGCGCTGCCGGACCAATTGGATCTGCCCGCGGATCGGCCGCGGCCTGCCACGTCATCGCACAACGGCGCCGTCGTCGCGTTCGACATCGACGCCGCGATTCACACGCGACTCAATGATCTTGCGCACGAGCACAATTCGACGCTGTTCATGGTTGTGCACGCCGCGCTCGCGGTACTGCTCGCGCGGCTGTCGGGCACCCGCGATATCGCGATCGGCACCCCGGTCGCCGGTCGCGGTGAGGCGGCGCTGGACGATCTGATCGGCATGTTCGTCAACACCCTGGTGCTGCGGACCGAGATCGATCCCGGCATGACCTTCGACGATCTGCTGCGTGCGGTGCGCAAGGTCGACATCGAGGCCTTCGGACACGCCGACGTGCCGTTCGAGCGGCTGGTCGAGCTGCTCGATCCGGTGCGCTCGGCCGCGCGGCATCCGCTGTTCCAGGTGATGCTGGTCTTCCAGAATCTGGCGCGCACCGAACTGGAGCTACCGGGCCTGGCGGTCGCGGGTGTGGATCACGGGGTGTCGCTGGCCAAGTTCGATCTGCAGCTCGAGATCGCGGAAAACCTTGCGGCGCGAGCGACGGGCCCGGAGGCGGTAGCGGAGCATAACCACGTAGGGCACCGGGAGCGGCGCGAATCGGACACAGCCGCCAGGGGCATGTCGGCGACGTTCACCTACGCCACCGACTTGTTCGACGCCGCCACCGTGCAGGACTTCGCCGACCGCTTCCTGCGGGTGCTGTCCGCGGTGGCCGCCGATTCCGATGCGGTGCTGGGCGATATCGATCTACTCGCCCCCGGCGAGCGCGATCTGGTACTGCACGAATGGAATTCGGCCGGGGCGACGGTGCCCGATGTGACGCTGCTCGATCTCATCCAGGCGCAGGCACGCCGCCGTCCGGATGCGATCGCGGTCCGATTCGGTGATACCGCACTGAGTTTCGGTGAACTGCAGCGGCGCGCGAACCAGGTGGCACGGGCGCTGATGGCGCGCGGTGCGGGGCCGGAAGCACTGGTCGCCGTTGCCATCGGGCGGTCCGAGCAGTTGCCCGTCGCGCTGCTCGGCGTGCTCACCGCGGGTGCGGCGTATCTGCCGATCGACACCACCTACCCGGCGCAGCGGCTCGAGTTCATGCTCACCGACGCGCAGCCGACCTGTGTGCTGACCACATTCGATCTGCTGGGCGAAATTCCGGCGACGGATATTCCGCTGGTGCTGCTGGATGAGACAGCGGGCTTCGGCGAATCGCCGATCACCGATATCGAGCGCACGTCCCGGCTGCGTCCGGACAACCTGGCCTACGTCATCTACACCTCGGGCTCCACGGGCGTCCCGAAGGGCGTCGGCGTCGCGCATCGCAATGTGGTGGAGCTGTTCGCCAACACCCAGTTGATGTTCGAATTCGACGATACCGATGTGTGGACGCTGTTCCACTCCTTCGCCTTCGACTTCTCGGTGTGGGAACTGTGGTGCGCGCTGGCCAATGGCGGCACCGTGGTCGTCGTCGACTATCTGACCTCGCGTTCGCCGGAACAGTTCCGCGACTTGCTGATTCGCGAACAGGTCACGGTGCTGAACCAGACGCCGTCGGCGTTCTATCAGCTGGCCGAGGCCGATCGCGCCTCGCATGCCGGCGACCAGGGCAAATTCGCGCTGCGCTATGTCGTATTCGGCGGTGAGGCACTGGACCTGCGTCAGCTGCGCCGCTGGTACGAGCGGCACGCCTTCGATGCGCCGTGGCTGGTCAATATGTACGGCATCACCGAGACTACGGTGCACGTGTCGTTCCTGGCGCTGGATGAGCAGCTCGCCGAGAATCCGGCCAGCGCGATCGGTCGCGCATTGCCAGGCTTGGAGAGCTATGTGCTCGACGACCGGCTGCATCCGGCTCCGGTCGGAGTGGCGGGCGAAATCTATGTCAGCGGTGGGCAGTTGTCCCGCGGCTACCTCGGTCGGCCCGGGTTGGCCGCGGCCCGTTTCGTGGCGAATCCGTTCGGTGCCCCGGGATCTCGCATGTACCGCAGTGGCGACCTCGGTCGCTGGGCTGGTTTCGCGGGCCACGCGAATCTCGAATACGCCGGGCGCAGTGACCAGCAGGTGCAGCTGCGCGGCTTCCGCATCGAACTCGGTGAGATCGAATCGGCGCTGCTTGCCCAGCCTTCGGTCAGCCAGGCAGTTGTGCTGGTGCGCTCCGACGAGCACGCTGGTGATCGCCTGGTCGGATACGTTGTAGCCGAGCCGGATTCGCGGGTAGTGGGTGCGGAGCTGCGCACTGCGGTCGCCGATTTCCTCACCAGCTATATGGTTCCGGACGCGATCGTCGTACTGGACGCGCTGCCGTTGACTCCCAACGGCAAGCTGGACCGAAAGGCGCTGCCCGCACCGGAATTCGTCAGCAGCGCCACCTACCGCGCTCCGCAGACCCCCATCGAGCAGGCCGTCGCGGAGGTATTCGCCGGACTGCTCGGCATGCGCGATGTCGGCCTGGACGACGATTTCTTCGGCCTCGGCGGTAACTCGTTGCTGGCCACCAGGGCGGTCAGCCGGATCAACGAGGCGTTGGACGCGAATGTCTCGGTGCGCGAACTGTTCGAGGCATCGACCGTTTCGGCGCTGGCCGCGCGGATCGTGCCCGGATCCTCGACCGGAACTCGTGCCCCGCTGGTCGCGGCGGTGCGCTCGGAGCGGGTGCCGCTGTCGCTGGCGCAGCAGCGCATGTGGGTGCTCAATCAGTTCGATACCCGCTCGGCGGCCTACAACATTCCGCTCGGCATCGGCCTGACCGGTGCGCTCGATGTGCAGGCGCTGCGCGATGCGGTCGCCGATGTGCTCGAGCGGCACGAGGCGCTGCGCACCCGCTACCCGTCGACGGGTCCCGGCGGGCTGCCGTACCAGGAGATCCTGCCGGTCGCCGAGGCCTGGCCGGGCGGGCTCGCCGTCGAGTCGAACGCCGACCCGATAGTCCGCATCACCGAGCTGATGTCGACCGGATTCGATGTGACCCGAGAGGTTCCGGTGCGCGGCGTACTGCTGCGCGGTGATACCCCGGACCGTCACCTGCTCGCCATGGTGGTGCACCACATTTCGGCCGATGGTGCCTCGATGGCCCCGCTGGCCCGTGACCTCATGCTCGCCTACGCCGCGCGCTGTGCGGGCGATGTCCCGACCTGGACGCCGCTCGAGGTGCAGTACGCCGACTTCGCGATCTGGCAGCGCGAGGTCATCGGCACCGATGACGACGAGGACTCCGTCGCCGCACAGCAATTGGCCTACTGGCGCGACCAACTGGCCGGACTATCCGGCGCGATCGAGCTGCCGCTGGACCGGCCGCGCCCCGCGGTGCCGTCCATGCGCGGTGCTTCGATGGCCTTCACGCTCTCGCCCGAGGTGCACGCCGGACTGATTCGCATTGCCCGGGAACATAATTCGTCGCTGTTCATGGTCGTGCACGCGGTGCTCGCGGTGCTGCTTGCGCGGCTGTCGGGCAGTTCCGATATCACCATCGGCACCCCCATCGCGGGCCGCGGCGAGCGCGCGCTCGACGATCTGGTCGGCATGTTCGTCAATACCTTGGCGCTGCGCACCAGGACCGAATCGGGGACCACCTTCGACGCGCTGGTCGAACTTGTTCGCGAGACCGACCTTTCGGCCTTCGGCAATGCCGATATCCCGTTCGAGCGGGTGGTCGAGGTGGTGCTGCCGAACCGCGCGACCTCGCACAATCCGCTGTTCCAGGTGGTGCTGTCCTTCGACAATCTCGAGCAGCCGAAACTGGAACTGCCGGGGCTGACGGTCGCGGCACTGGATACCGGTGCGGTCGCGGCGAAGTTCGATCTGCAGCTGACCGTCGAGCCACGGCACGGTGCGGACGGCGCACCCGGCGAGCTCGTCGCGGTATTCAATTACGCCACAGACCTTTTCGATGCGCCGACGGTGCAGGCATTCGGCCGCAGGCTGACTCGGATCTGCACTGCGGTGGTCGCGGACCCGCAGGTCAGCGTGGGCGATATCGATATCCTCGATGCCGCCGAACGCGATCGCGCACTGGCCGCGCCGGAAACGGTGCTCGAGCCTGCCGCCGATGGCGTACCGGTCATCAGCGGTGCTGCCCTGACCCAGGCGCTGGCCGCCGCGGTGGAGGACGATCCGGACGGACCCGCGGTGGTCTTCGGCGAGGACGCGGTGTCCTTCCAGGATCTCGACGCGCGGTCCTCGCGACTTGCTCGGGTGCTGATCGCCCGCGGCTGCGGTCCGCGCACCGGTGTCGCGATCCGGCTGGATCGCGGGGTGGACGCGGTGGTTGCCACCTGGGCCGTGCTCAAAGCCGGTGCCGCATTGACCCCGGTGACCGCCCTCGACGGAGCACTGCCCGTCGGCCTGCAGGTCAAGGTCGGAATTACCACCGGCGCATGGCCCGCCGACAGCAGCGTCGACTGGCTGGCACTCGACGATCCGGATGTGCTCGCCGAGATCGCCGCCGAATCGCCGCGCCCGGTGACCTATGCCAACCGGACGCAGGCGCTGCGCGGTGAGGATCCGGCCTTCGTGGCCGCGGTTACGTTGTCCTACAACGATATTTCCGTCGCGACCAAGCGGCTGCGGGCGCGCACCGAGCTCACCTTCGAGTCCCGGGTGTTCCGGCACGGCCGCGCGGATTCGGCGGCGGCGCTATTGGAAGTGGTCGCGGCCGGAGAGAACGGCGCGTCGGTGGTGGTGACCGCCGGCGACCTGGATAACGTAACGCTTTCGGCACTGTTGGCCGACGAATGGGTTACACACCTGTTCATCGATCGGGCCGGACTCGGGCCGGTCGAGGTGACGGGGCTGGAGGATCTGCACGCGGTGGTGCTCGATGACGGCGCGCCCGCGCCGGAATTCGGGGCCGTCCCGGTTGTGGTCGACCTCGGTGCGCTATTGGGCGTCCAGCACCCGAGCTGATCTTCCACCCGGGAGATCCGGGTAGTGACGATGAGCGAGGGGAGGAAGTTCCTATGCCGGGATACCGGTCGGTGGGACAGGATCGGGCGCGGCCGCTCGGTATCGGAGGGGGGTCGTTCGCGTGACCCGGCCAGCCCGAAGCCGTCCGGTCCGGACCCGTCAGTCGCGGGTCACCACGCTGCCACAGTTGATGGGTGCCGCGGTCGAGGCGAATCCGGACGGCATCGCGGTCGTTTTCGCCGATGCCGGCGCGACCCTGGGACAGCTCAGCTACGCCGAACTCGACGATCGGTCCACCCGGTTGGCCCGGTTGCTGATCGAACGCGGCGTCGGTCCGGAAGATCTTGTCGCCGTTGGTATTCCGCGGTCGCTGGAGTCGGTGGTCGCGGTGTGGGCGGTGGCCAAGACCGGTGCCGGATTCGTGCCGGTCGACCCCAATTACCCGGCCGAGCGCGTCGCGCACATGGTGACCGATTCCGGTGCGGTGCTCGGGCTCGCGGTCGCCGAGGTGGCGGCGGAGCTGCCGGATCGGGTCGAGTGGCTGGTGATCGATGCGCCCGAATTCGCACGGCGCCTGGCGGAATACTCGGGCGAGGCCATCACCAATGCGGACCGGGTTCGCGCGGTGCGGGCGGAGCACCCGGCCTATGTCATCTACACCTCCGGCTCCACCGGCAGGCCGAAGGGTGTTGTCGTCACGCAGGCCGGATTGTCCAGCTTCTGCGATGAACAGCGCGAGCGGTATCGCGTCACGAACCAGTCGCGCACACTGCATTTCGCGTCGCCGTCCTTCGACGCGTCGGTGCTCGAGCTGCTGCTCGCACTCGGCGGTGCGGCGACCATGGTGGTGGTCGCGCCGAATATCTACGGCGGCGACGAACTGGCGACGCTGCTGCGCCGGGAACGGGTGACGCACGCATTCATCACCCCGGCCGCGCTCGCCTCGGTCGATCCGGCGGGGCTCGACGATTTCCGGGTCGTCGTCGCCGGTGGCGAGGCTTGTCCGCCGGATCTGGTGCGGCGCTGGGTATTACCGATCGCCGACGGCCGAACACGTGAGTTCTTCAACGGCTATGGGCCGACCGAGACCACGATCATGACCAATATCAGCTCGCCGATGACACCCGGTGCGGTGGTGACCATCGGCGGCCCGATCCGGGCCATTACCGAATACGTGCTCGACGACCGACTGAATCAGGTGCCCAGCGGCGTGGTCGGCGAACTGTACATCTCGGGTTCGCAGGTGGCGCGTGGTTATCACGATCGGCCCGCGCTGACCGCATCGCGTTTCGTGGCGAATCCGTTCGATCCCAGCGGTTCTCGGCTCTACGCCACCGGCGATGTGGTGCGCTGGACATCGGCCGGTGAGATCGAATACCTGGGCCGCAACGACTTCCAGGTCAAGATCCGCGGATTCCGCATCGAACTCGGTGAGATCGATGCGGTGCTCGGCGCGCACGAGAGTGTCGACTTTGTGGTCACCATCGGGCACAAACTCGACACCGGTGCAACGATTCTCGCGTCCTATGTGCACCCGGCGGGCGACGCGGTTGTCGATACCGGCGAGCTGACCGCCTTCGCCGAACGCTCACTACCGGCACATATGGTTCCGACGACCATTACGGTGCTCGATACGATTCCGCTGACCCCGGTCGGCAAGCTGGATCGCCGGGCGTTGCCCGCACCGGTGCTGGAGACCAAGGAGTACCGGGCGCCGAAGACCGAAATCGAACAGATCATCGCCGAGGTGCTCGGCGAGGTGCTGGGTATCGAGCGCATCGGTCTCGACGACGACTTCTTCGCACTCGGCGGCGATAGCATCACCTCGATCCAGGTGGTGTCGCGGGCCAGGGCGCGCGGGGTGATCTTCACGCCGCGCGACGTTTTCGAATCGCGTACGGTCGCCGTACTCGCGCCGCTCGCCACGCAGGGGGCACTGGTCGAGACCGACACGCAGGGTCCGCTTGTCGAGCTGTCCCAGGCCGATAATGACCGGCTGGCAAGGGAATACCCGAAGCTCGCCGAGGTGTGGCCGCTGACCCCGCTGCAGTCGGGCATGCTGTTCCACGCGCAATTGGCCGAGTCCTCGGTCGATGCGTATATGACCCAGTTCATGGTCGATCTCGGCGGCGATGTCGATGCCGAGCGACTACGCGCGGCGGCGGTCGCCGTGGTGGGTCGGCATGTGAATCTGCGGGTGGCATTCACCGAGGATGCCGCGGGTAATCCGGTGCAGGTCGTGCTCGACGAGGTCGAAGTGCCCTGGCGTGCAGTCGATCTCACCGATCGCGCGGACGCCACTGCCGAGTTGCAGCGGATCATGGCCGCCGAGCTGGCCGACCACTTCGATATGCGGACCGCGCCGCTGCTGCGGTTCACGCTGATCCGTTCGACGGATGATGCCTATCACCTGCTGGTGACCAGTCATCACATCCTCATCGACGGCTGGTCGATGCCGCTGCTGACCCAGGACCTGCTGACGCTCTATGTGCTCGGTGGTGATGCGAGCCAGTTGCCGCGGGCCCGCTCCTACCGTGACTATCTGGCCTGGCTCGGTGCGCAGGACCACGGGGCCGCGCGCAAGGCCTGGCGCGAGGTGCTGGACGGCATCACCGAGCCGACACCGTTGGCTTCGGTCGATCCGGCCCGCGAAATCGCCGCGGGCGTAGGCGAAGTCGGTTTCGAACTGACCGAGGCGGACACGAAGGCGCTGAGCCGGTTGGCCGCCGATGCCGGGGTCACCGTCAATACCGTCATCCAGGCGGCCTGGGGTTTGTTGATCGGCCGGAGTGTGGATCGCGACGATGTCGTCTTCGGTGCCACCGTTTCCGGGCGGCCGCCGCAGCTCGACGGCATCGAGACCATGGTCGGGTTGTTCCTCAATGCGATTCCGGTCCGGGTGCGCCTGGATGCGAACGACACCCTCGCCGGATTGCTGCGGCAGTTGCAGTCCGAACAGGCGGCGCTGCTGGACCACCACTACGTCGGCCTGAGCGAAATTCAGGAAATCGTCGGCGTGGAAGGGCTTTTCGACACCCTGGTGGTGTTCGAATCGTTCCCGGTCGACGAGCAGGCGCTTACTGCGGCGGCGGGTGCACTCGATGGCATGAGCATCGAGGGCGCGGTCGCGGTGAACGGCACGCACTATCCGGTCACCGTAGTGATCGTCCCCGGCGCGCGCATGCACTTCACCCTCAAATACCTGCGCGATGTCTTCGACGAGGCGGCGGCGCGAGCGCTGGCTCAACGCTTCTCGACACTGATCGGGCGCTTCCTTACCGATCCGTTCGCAAAGGTCGCTGAGGTCGACGCGCTGACCGATGCCGATCGGGCCGTGCTCGACGCCGTCAATGCCACCGAAGTGGCCGAGCTGCTGGATGATTCGACACTGCTGACGCTGTTCGACGCGCAGGTCGCCCGCACCCCCGACGCACCCGCGGTGATTTACGGCGATACCACGCTGAACTACCGCGAACTCGATGCGCGTTCGCGGGAGCTGGCGGGGGACCTGGTCGGTCGCGGCGTCGGCTCGGAATCGCTGGTGGCGGTGGCGATGCGGCGCAGTATCGAGATGGTCGTCGCGATCTACGGTGTGCTGCGGGCCGGTGGGGCGTATGTGCCGATCGATCCAGACCATCCGGCCGAGCGCAGTGAATATGTGCTGTCCAGTGCGGCGCCGGTGTGTGTGTTGACCACGACCGGGACCGGCTTCGAAACCGAGACCGACACACCGCTGGTCTATGTGGACATTTTCGAGCGACCTGTTCGCTCTGCGGCCGACGCCTCGATCTTCGGTGACCTGCCGACCGTCACGGCGCCGCTTCCCGGCAACACCGCTTACGTCATCTACACCTCCGGCTCGACCGGTCGGCCCAAGGGCGTGGCGATCACGCATCGGCAGATGGCGAACCAATTCCGTTGGGCGCAGCGGACCTATCCGCACGGTCCTGGTGATGTGGTGCTGCACAAGACGCCGATCACCTTCGATATCTCCACGTGGGAGCTGTTCTGGACCTTGCAGACCGGGGCGGCGGTGGTCATCGCCGAACCGGATGGGCACCGCGATCCCGCGTACCTGGCCCGGGTGATCGACGAATACTCGGTCAGCACTGTGCATTTCGTGCCGTCGATGCTCGACGCATTTCTCGACGGCGCGCCGGCGGCGTACCCGTCGTTGCGCCGGGTGTTCGCCGCCGGTGAGGCGCTGTCGGGGGAGACCGCCGTGCGCTTCAACACCTTCGTACCCGATGCGGACCTGTTCAACTGGTATGGCCCGGCTGAGGCGACGGTCGTCACCGCCTATCCCGCCGAAGCCGATGGGCGCGTGGCGATTGCGATCGGTACCCCGGTCGCCAACACTCGGGTGCATGTGCTCGACCGGCAGTTGCGGCCGGTACCGGTCGGTGCGGTCGGCGAGTTGTATGTCGCCGGTGTGCAATTGGCGCGTGGCTATGTGAATGCACCAGCGCTGACGGCCGAACGGTTCGTCGCGCATGTCGAAGGTGCGCGGCTGTATCGCACCGGCGATGTGGTGCGCTGGCTGCCTCGCGATGGCGGACACGCCCTGGAATACCTGGGCCGCAGCGACTTCCAGGTCAAGTTGCGCGGCCAGCGCGTCGAATTCGGTGAGATCGAGACGGTGCTGCTCGGTCTGGATGCCGTACAGCGCGCCGCGGTGGCGCTGGTCAAGGGGAGCGCCGGCGATCGGCTGGTCGCGTATGTGGTGGCCGCGCCCGGCGCGCAGATCGATGACGATGCCCTGCTCGACCAGGCACGCGCGGCGCTGCCGTCATATATGGTCCCGTCCGCGATCGTGCATCTGGACGCTTTGCCGCTCAATGCGAGCGGCAAACTCGACCGCAAGGCCCTGCCCACACCGGAGTTCATCGGACAGCCCTACCGGGAACCGTCGACGCCGCTGGAACGCTCCGTTGCCGAGGTATTCGCCGATGTGCTGGGCATCGAGCGCGTGGGTGCGGACGACGACTTCTTCGACCTCGGCGGTAATTCGCTGGTCGCCACCCGTGTGGTGGCCCGGCTCGGTGCCGCGATCGGCAACCGCGTCCCGGTGCGCGCCGTCTTCGAAGCGCCGACGGTTGCCGCCTTGGCCGCCGCGGTCGCACCCGGCGCGGGTCAGCGTCGCGAGGTGCCGCTGGTGGCCGGTGCACGGCCGGCACAGATTCCGCTGTCGCTGGCACAGCAGCGGATGTGGTTCCTCAACCAGTTCGATACCGAATCGGCGGTGAACAATCTGCCGGTCGCGGTCCGGCTGACGGGTGCGCTCGATATCGCCGCATTGCAGCAGGCGGTCGCCGATCTGGTCGAGCGGCACGAAACCCTGCGCACCGTCTATCCTGCCGACCGCGACGGTATCGCGCATCAGGTGATCGTGCCTGCGGCACAGGCGGTTCCGGATCTGACTCCGCAGCAGGTCACGCCGGATGCGGTGCACGCGAAGATCGTCGAGATCATCGCCCCCGGATTCGATGTCACCGATCAGGTGCCATTGCGAGGCGCACTGTTCCAGGTCGCACCTGAGAACGAGTACGTGCTCGTTTTCGTGGCCCACCACATCAGCGCGGACGGCTGGTCGATGGGACCGATGACCCGCGACCTCATGCTCGCCTACGCATCGCGCGCGGCAGGTACACCGCCTGCCTGGCAGCCGCTGCCGGTGCAATACGCGGATTTCAGTCTTTGGCAACGGGAAGTGCTCGGTTCCGAGGACGATCCGGAAAGCCTGATCACCGCGCAGGCCGAATTCTGGCGCACGACACTGGCCGGACTGCCCGACGAGCTGAACCTGCCCGCCGACCGGCCGCGCCCGACGACGCAGTCGTTCGCCGGTGGCACAGTCGGTTTCACGGTCGACCCGCGGGTGCACCGCAGGCTGCGGGAGATCGGCCGCGAACAGAACGCGACGATCTTCATGGTCGTGCATACCGCGCTCGCGATCTTCCTGGCACGTCTGTCGGGCACCGAGGACATCGCCGTGGGCACGCCGACAGCCGGTCGGGGTGCGGCCGAATTGGACGACGTCATCGGCATGTTCGTCAATACGCTGGTGCTGCGGACCCCGGTACGCGGCGGCGCGACCTTCCCGGAATTGCTTTCGGCGGTGAAGGACGCCGACCTGCAGGCCTTCGCCCATGCCGATATTCCGTTCGAGCGCCTGGTCGATCTGCTGAATCCGGAGCGGTCCACAGCACGGCATCCGCTGTTCCAGGTGGCGCTGTCGTTCCAGAATCTGCCGGATAATTCATTCGAGCTGCCCGAATTGCGGGTCGGCGCCGTCGCTCTCGATATCGATACTGCGAAATTCGATCTGTCGCTGGCGATTACCGAGCTGCCGGGCACATCCGAGGGCATGTACGCGGTGTTTTCATTCGCGCGTGACCTGTTCGACGAGTCCACCGTTCGGGTTTTCGCGGATCGGTTCGTTCGGCTGCTCGAGTCGATCACCACCCGGCCGGAGCTGCCGGTGGGTGATCTGCCGCTGCTGGCCGAAGCCGAGGCGAAACTCCTGACCCGGGTGCATCCGGATCATGTGACGGCCGGTGGGCTGCTGCCCGATCTGCTGGTGCGCGGGCTGCGTCGTGGTGCCGAGCGTACCGCGATCCGCTATCAGGGCCGGTCGATCAGTTATCGCGAACTCGACGAGTACTCGTCGCGGTTGGCCAGGGTGCTGATCGATCGCGGCGTTGGACCGGAAAGCCTGGTGGCGCTGGCTCTGCCGCGCTCGTATCAGATGGTGGCCGCCGTGTTGGCGGTGTCGAAGGCCGGTGGCGCACATGTCCCGGTCGACCCGAATTACCCGGTGGATCGAGTGCGGCACATGCTGACCGATTCGGGTGCGCTCGTCGGCCTGACAGGTTCGCAGTACCTGAGTGAGTTGCCGGACGACGTGCAATGGCTTGCGCTCGACGATGCAGCGACGGACGCGCTGTGCGCCGACCGATCCGCCGCAGCGGTCACCGACGCCGACCGGATCATGCCGTTGCGGCCGCACCATGTGGCCTACGTGATCTACACCTCCGGCTCTACCGGTATGCCCAAGGGCGTCGCCGTGACCCACACCGGTCTCGGCGGCCTGGTCGACCATTCGGTCGGCCTGTACCGGCTGGAGCCGGGGCACCGGCTGCTGCATATCTGTTCGCCGAGCTTCGACGTGTCGGTGCTGGAATGGCTTGTCGCGCTTTCGGTCGGCGCGACTGTGGTGATTGTCCCTGCGGCGATCATCGGCGGTCCGGAACTAGGTGATCTGCTGCGCAGCGAGCGGGTCACGCATTCGATCATCACCCCGGCGGTGCTGAGCTCGGTGGATCCGGTCGGGCTCGAGCAGCTCGAAATGCTCATGGTCTGCGGCGATGCCACGACACCGGAGTTGCTCGGTAAGTGGCAGCCGGGCCGCAGATACTACAACGGCTACGGCCCGACCGAGGCGACCGTGATCGCCTCCTACGCGACGCTGCGGGCGGGTTCGCCGATCACTATCGGCACACCGGTACACGGCATGTCGGCGCTGGTGCTGGATGCTCGGCTACACCCGGTCCCGCCGGGCGTGGCGGGGGAGCTGTATCTGTCCGGCGGCGCGTTGGCGCGTGGGTACCACAACCGTCGGGGGCTTTCCGCGGAGCGTTTCGTGGCCAATCCGTGGGGCGAGCCGGGAGCGCGGATGTACCGCACCGGTGACGTGGTGCGCTGGTTCGCCGAACCCGACCTACGGATGGGCAATGCGGCGCTGCCGTCGATCCCGTGGGCGCTGGAATACGTCGGCCGCTCGGACTTCCAGGTGAAGATTCGCGGCTACCGCATCGAACTCGGTGAGATCGATGCCGTGCTCGGCGGGCACGCCGATGTCGAATTCGCGATCACCATGGGCAGGCGGAGCGACGCGGGTGTCACGATCCTGGTGTCCTATGTGCTGCCGGTGCCCGGTCGGGTCATCGAGCCCAGAGTGCTCGTCGAACACGCCGCGCGGCGTCTACCGCCGCATATGGTGCCGTCCGCGGTCGTCGTGCTCGACGAGATCCCATTGACCCCGGTCGGCAAGTTGGATCGAAAGGCGCTGCCGGAACCGGTCTTCGAGCAGGCTGCCTTCCGTGCGCCGAAGAGCCATACCGAGCAGATCGTGGCAAGCACGTTCGCGGCCGTGCTGCGCATCGGCACCGGTACCGACGACGGCCGCTACCTCGGCCTGGACGACGATTTCTTCGCCCTCGGCGGAAATTCGCTGCTGGCAACGCAATTGGTCGCGCGTCTCGGCGCGGCACTGGACACCCGGGTACCCGTTCGGGTGCTCTTCGAGGCATCCACGGTCGCCGAACTCGCGGTCAAGCTCGAACAGCTCGCCGGTACCGGCGCTCGCAAGGCATTGGTGGCAGGCGATCGGCCGCAACATATTCCGCTGTCGCTGGCACAGCAGCGGATGTGGTTCCTCAACCGATTCGACACCGAGTCCACGGCTTACAACATCCCGATTGCCGTGCGGCTCACCGGCACCCTCGATGTGGCGGCGCTGCGCCAAGCGGTCGCGGATGTAGTGGAGCGGCACGAAATCCTGCGCACCATCTACCCGCAGACCGATGCGGGTGCGGTCCAGCTGATTCTGCCCTCGGATGGTGTCGTGCCGAAACTCGAGGTCCGCGAGGTCGCGTCGGATGAACTCGAATCCGCAGTCGTCGAGCTGACTTCGACGACCTTCGACGTCACCCGCGAGGTGCCGGTCCGGGTCGTGCTGTTCGCTATCGGCGGTGTTGGTGCGGCGGGGTCGGAGGTGGTGGCTGGCGTGGGTGCACAGGGATCCGCGGACGGCGTCATCGAACACGAATATGTGCTCGCCATGGTGGTGCACCATATCTCCGGTGACGGTTCGTCGGTCGCACCGCTGACCCGCGACCTGATGCTCGCGTATGCAGCCCGCTCCGCGAATGCCGCGCCGGGCTGGGCACCACTGCCCGTGCAGTACGCGGACTACAGCATCTGGCAGCGCGAACTGCTCGGCAGCGAGGACGATCCGGAATCACTGGCGGCCGAGCAGGTCGCCTACTGGCGTGACGCACTGGCCGATCTGCCCGAACAGCTGGATCTGCCGTCGGACCGGCCGCGTCCTGCGGTGCAGTCCTTCGCGGGCGGCACGGCCGAGGTGCGCATCGATCCCGAAACCCACCGTGCCCTCATCGAATTGGCGCGTGCCGAGGGCGCGACGCTGTTCATGGTCGTGCACACCGCGCTGGCCGTACTGCTGGCGCGGCTCTCGGGTACCGATGACATTGCCATCGGTACCCCGTTGTCCGGTCGCGGTGAGGCCGCGCTGGACGATCTGATCGGCATGTTCGTCAACACCCTGGTGTTCCGCACCCGGGTGGATGCCGGTGCCACGTTCGCCGAGCTGACCGCGCGCCAGCGGGAGGCCGATATCCGGGCCTTTGCCCATGCGGATATACCGTTCGAGCGGCTGGTCGAGGTGCTCAACCCGGTCCGCTCGACCGCGCGGCATCCGCTGTTCCAGGTCGGACTGTCGTTCCAGAATCTGGGGCAGTCCAGCCTCGAACTGCCCGGCCTCACCGTCACCGGAGTCGGCATCGACACCCAGGTTGCGCAGTTCGATCTGAACCTCATCGTGAGCGACGCCTACGATGCGAACGGCGTGCCCGCCGGTATCGCCGGTCAATTCGTCTATGCCAGGGACCTTTTCGATCAGGCGACTGTCGAGGGGTTCGCCGAGCGCTTCGCACGCCTGCTCGACCGGATCATCGCCGCACCGCGCATCCCGGTCGGCGAACTCGACCTGCTGGCCACCGCCGAGCAGGAGCAAATCCTGCTCGAATGGAACCAGACCGCCAATCCGGTGGCCCCGGAACTATTGCTCGACGGTTATCGCCGAGCGGTCGCGGACCACCCCGACGCGATCGCGGTGGTCTACGAGGGCACCGAGCCGGCTCACCCGTCGCCCGGCCACCACCCCTCATCGAGTCGCTCCGCGACCCTGGCCCACCCGTCGCCCGGCCACCACCGCTCATCGAGTCGCTCCGCGACCCTGACATATCGGGAATTCGATCAGCGGGTCAACCGTTTGGCGCGGTTGCTGATCGAGCGCGGTGTCGGCACGGAATCCCTGGTCGGCCTGGCGATTCGGCGTTCGGTGGAGCTGGTCGTCGGGATGTACGCGATCGTGACGGCCGGTGGCGCGTATGTGCCGTTGGATCCGGATCATCCGGCGGAGCGGATCGCGCACATTCTGGATACCGCCCAGCCCGTGGCGGTGCTGACCACCACCGCGGATGCGGTTGCGGTGCCAGGTGATACGCCGGTACTGCACCTGGATACGTTGGCACTGGACGGATTCGACGCGAATCCGGTGCGCGCCGACGAACTATTGCGTCCGGTGCGTCCGGAGAACCCGGCCTACGTCATCTTCACCTCGGGCTCGACCGGACGTCCCAAGGGCGTGGCGATCTCGCAAGCGGCCATCCACAACCAGACCACGTGGATGCTAGCGGAGTATCCGCTCGGCGTCGGCGATGTGTACCTGCAGAAGACCGCGACCACCTTCGACGTCTCGCTGTGGGGCTATTTCATGCCACTGCGCGCGGGCGCGAAACTGGTGGTCGCCACGCACGACGGCCACCGCGACCCGGCCTATGTCGCGCAAACCATTGCTGCACAGAGCGTCACCGTCACTGACTTCGTTCCGTCGATGCTCACCGTTTTCGCCGCGCACACACCGGCGGGCTCCTGCCCGACGCTGCGGGACATCTTCGTGATCGGCGAGGCGCTGCCGCCGGAAACCGTCGCCGCCGTGCGGGCCATGTCGAATGCCCGCGTGCACAACCTCTACGGTCCGACCGAGGCGGCGGTCTCGGTGACCTACTGGGAGGCGCGCGGCGACGACCGCCCCGGCGTCCCGATCGGCCTGCCACAGTGGAACACCCAGGTATACGTACTGGATTCGCGACTGCATCCGGTGCCTGCCGGCGTGGCCGGTGAGCTGTACCTGGCCGGTGACCAGCTGGCCCGCGGCTATGTGCGCCGACCCGATCTGACCTCGGATCGGTTCGTGGCCAACCCCTTCGGCGATGGCACACGCATGTACCGCACCGGTGACCTCGTCGTCTGGCGCGCGACCGAGTCCGGCGGTGTGCTCGAATACATCGGCCGCACGGACTTCCAGGTCAAATTCCGCGGTCAGCGCATCGAACTCGGCGAGATCGAAACCGCGCTGCTGGCCGAGGCTTCGGTGAGCCAGGCGGTGGCCGTTGTGCTGCCGTCGACGTTGGGCGACCAGTTGGTCGCGTATGCCGTGCCTGCCCCCAGTCACCAGATCGATCAGACCGAACTGCTGACCGTGATCGCGGGAACTCTTCCGGCATATATGGTTCCGGCCACCGTCGTGGCGCTCGATTCACTCCCGCTGAATACCAGCGGCAAGCTGGACCGCAAGGCGCTGCCGGAACCCACCTTCGCCAGCCGCGAATTCCGTGCCCCGGCAACACCGGTCGAGGAAATCGTGGCGGGCGTCTTCGGCGATGTGCTCGGCTTGGATCGAGTCGGCGCCGACGACGATTTCTTCGCACTCGGCGGCAACTCGCTGATCGCCACCCAGGTGGTGGCCCGGCTCGGTGCGGCCATCGGCGGCCGGGTGCCGGTGCGCACCCTGTTCGAGGCGTCGACGGTCGGCGGGCTCGCGGTCAAGATCGAGCAGCATGCCGGATCCGGTGGTCGCCGCGCGCTGACCGCCGGTCCGCGCCCGGAACGGATTCCGCTGTCGATGGCACAGCAGCGGATGTGGTTCCTCAACCAGCTCGATCCGTCCTCGGCGGTCAACAATATTCCGGCCGCAGTCCGCCTGACCGGTGCGCTGGATCTGGTTGCGCTGGAGCTGGCCGTCGTGGATCTGATCGAGCGGCACGAGGTACTGCGCACTGTTTATCCACAGACCGATGACGGTCCTGTGCAATTGATCGTGCCCGCCGAGCAGGCGGTGCCGGATCTGACGCCGGTGCGGGTGAGCGCGGCCGATCTGCCCATGCAGGTCGTCGCCACGGCCTCGGCGGGTTTCGATGTGACGGTCGAGGTTCCGGTGCGGGCCAAGCTCTTCCAGGTCGAGTCGGACGAGCATGTGCTTGTGCTGGTGGCGCATCACATCAGCGCGGACGGCTGGTCGATGGGCCCGCTGACCCGGGATCTGATGATCGCCTACGCATCTCGCTCGGCCGGTTCGCCACCGGATTGGTCGCCACTTCCGGTGCAGTACGCCGATTTCAGCATCTGGCAGCGTGCGGTGCTGGGTTCGGAAGCCGATCCGGACAGCGTCGTTACGGCCCAGGCGAACTACTGGCGCAACGCGCTAGCCGGTATTCCGGACGAGCTGAATCTGCCTACGGATAGGCCGCGTCCGACGACGCAGTCGTTCCGCGGTGGCCGGGTGGCCTTCGCGGTCGGCACCGAATTGCACCGTGGCCTGCAGGAACTCGCGCGGGCCGAGAATGCGACCATGTTCATGGTCGTGCACACCGCGCTCGCGGTCTTGCTGGCGCGGCTGTCCGGCACCGATGACATCGTCATCGGGACCCCGGTCGCCGGTCGCGGCGAGGCCGAACTCGATGATGTGATCGGCATGTTCGTCAATACCCTCGTGCTGCGCAGCGCGGTGTCGGGTGAACTGAGTTTCGATGCGCTGCTGGCACATACGAAGGATGCGGATCTGCGGGCCTTCGCACACGCCGACATTCCGTTCGAGCGGCTGGTCGACCTGTTGAACCCGGTGCGCTCGACCGCGCGGCATCCGCTGTTCCAGGTCATGCTGTCGTTCCAGAATCTGCCGGACACCTCGTTCGAACTGCCCGGATTGCGCATCGGCGCGGTCGACCTGGAGATCGATGCCGCGAAATTCGATCTGTCGCTGACCATTCAGGAGGCGGCTCGGAGTGCCGGTATGGTCGCCGAATTGTCCTTCGCCAGGGATCTTTTCGATGACGCCACCGTCCAAGGGTTCGCGGATCGGTTCGTCGGGCTGCTCGAACAGATCATTGCCCGGCCGAACGCACCGGTCGGCGATATCGATCTGCTCAGCGATACCGAACGGGCCGCGGTGCTGTGGCGGTGGAACGACACCAACCGTGAGCTCGCCGCGGTGGGGACGCTTGTGGATGAATTCGCCAGGCAGGCCGCGGTGACGCCGGATGCGGTCGCGATCATCGATCCGGCGACCGGCACTTCGTCTACCTACTCCGAATTCGGTGTGCGTGTGCACCGGCTGGCGCGGCGGTTGATCGAGGCTGATGTCGGACCAGAAAAGCTTGTCGCCCTTGCCCTGCGGCGTTCGGTCGATTTCGTGGTCGCCGCATACGCCGTGCAGGAGGCCGGTGGCGGTTACGTGCCGCTCGACCTCGAGCAGCCCGCGGAGCGGATCGGGTATGTACTCGAGTCGGCCGCACCGGTGTGCGTTCTGACCAGTTCGCGCGACGACTTCGAGACTGAACTGCCTACGATCACGATCGATGAGCTGGACCTGTCCGGCTATTCGGAGCAGCCGGTCACCGACACCGAGCGGATTGCGCCGCTGCGGCCGAGCAACCCCGCGTACGTCATCTTCACCTCCGGTTCGACCGGTCGCCCGAAGGGTGTGGCGGTGCCGCATTCCGCAGTGGTGAACCAGATCCGTTGGATCACCGGCGAATACGGCATCGGTGCCGACGACATCGTGCTGTTCAAGACCCCCGCCACCTTCGACGTGTCCGTGTGGGAGCTTTTCGGCCCGTTGTCCACCGGCGGCCGAATCGTCGTGGCCGCCCCGGACGGCCATCGTGACCCGCAGTACCTCGCGGAGGTCATTGCGGCCGAGCGGGTCACCATGACCTCGTTCGTGCCCTCGATGCTGACCGTCTTCGCGGGCGCGGTCGACGGCTCCACACTGGCATCCCTGCGCACCCTGTTGATCGCTGGTGAGGCTTTCACTGCCGACGCGGTGCAGGCCATCCGCAAGGTCAGCTCAGCCGAGCTCTGCAACCTGTACGGACCGACCGAATTCGCCGTCCACGCGACGCACAGTCCGGTGGCCGCCGATATCGAGGGCGCGGTGCCGATCGGCCTGCCGGTCTGGAATGCCCAAGCGTACGTACTGGATTCCCGGCTGCATCCGGTGCCGTCAGGCATCGCGGGCGAGTTGTACCTGGCCGGTGCGCAATTGGCCCGCGGCTACGCCGGTCGCACCGACCTGACATCGGATCGCTTCGTCGCCAACCCGTTCGGCGGCCCCGGTTCCCGGATGTACCGCACCGGCGACCTGGTCACCCGCAAGGCCGACGGTTCGATCGTCTACCTCGGCCGCACCGACTTCCAGGTCAAACTGCGCGGTCTGCGCATCGAACTCGGCGAGGTCGAAACCGCGCTCACCGCACACGATTCGGTGGCCCAGGCGGTGGCATTGGTGCGTTCAGATCAGCTCGTCGCCTATGTCGTAGCCACCACCGCGGTCGATGCCGAGGCACTGCGGACCCATGTCGCCGAACATCTGCCGTCCTATATGGTTCCGGCCGCCATCATGGTCCTCGACGCCATGCCGTTGAACCCCAACGGCAAGCTCGATCGCCGCGCCCTGCCCGATCCTGTCTTCGCGGCACGGGAGTTCCGCGCACCGACGACCCCGCTGGAATCGACAGTCGCCGCTGTCTTTGCCGAGGTCATCGGCATCGACCGGGTCGGCATCGATGACGACTTCTTCGGCCTCGGCGGTAATTCGCTGCTGGCCGCCCAGGTCGTCAGCCGACTGCGCAAGGTGACCGGCGCGCAGATCAAGGTCGCCTGGTTCTTCACCGAGCCGACGGTGCTCGGCATTTCGAAGCAGATCAGCGCGGTGCTCGAGCACGGGCGCGATTTCGACTCCGGCTCCGCGGCCGCACTCGGCGTGATCCTCCCGATCCGCGCCGCGGGCACCAGGGCGCCGCTGTTCTGCGTGCACCCGCTGGCCGGACTGTCGTGGTCCTATGCCGGACTGGCCGGGGTCCTCCCGGCCGACCAACCGATCTACGGCATCCAGACACCCGCGCTCACCGAAGACGACTATGACCCGGGCTCGATGGTCGAGATCGTGCGTCGCTATGTCGCCGAGATGCGGGCGGTGCAGCCCGAGGGGCCGTATCGGATCCTCGGTTGGTCGCTCGGCGGCAAGCTGGCCCACGCGGTGGCGACCGAACTGCAGGCCGACGGCGCGCAGGTCGAACTGCTCGCGATTCTGGACGCCTACCCGGGCGGCGATTTCACCGATTTCCGGAACCAGATCCGCGAGGCCTTCACCGAATTGGGACTGGGCGCGGCGGCTCTGCCCGCGGCGGAAAATCTGCAGGAAATCGGTGATGAGGCCGTGGCGGCGCTGCACACCATGGCCATCGGCCAGGGCGTGGACGTGCTCACCCCCGAACGTATACGGCTGATCTACCGCACGGCCATGCGCACAGTCGAGCTGGAGTCGCAGTACCGGCCGGGGGTATTCGAGGGGACGCTCGAGTTCTTCCGCGCCACGGTCGATGCCGAGGCTCGAGCAGATCGCGCCCCCACCGACTGGCAGCCTTTCGTCTCCGATGAGATCATCGATCGCCCGATCGGGTCGACGCACGAGTTGATGACCTCTGCCGAAGCGTTGGCCGAGATCGGTCCCCGGCTCGCTGAGCTGCTCGAAACCCCTGAGCGGTAGCAACCGGCCGGGGAACGCAGGTGGATCGTCGACGGGAACAAGCTGCCAATGCGGTTACGATCGGCGTCTGACCATGCGATGCTTCTGAGCAAGCACTGGGAGGGGAGCACTTTTTAGGGATTACAGGGTAGGTGAGCTCCTTCATGTTTCGGGTGGTTGGACAACGTCGGCATGAGGAAGCGGTGACCAGGTGACGCGCCAGGCTCGGGTGCGGCCGGCTCGGACACGGACACAGCGGACGCGCGTCATCACCCTGCCGCAGCTGATGGCGGCCGCCGTCGAGGCGAATCCCGGCGGCCTCGCCGTCGTATTCGCCGATGCCGCCGCCACCTCCGGCGGGTTGACCTATGCCGAGTTGGATGAGCGTTCGACCCGGCTGGCCCGGCTGCTCATCGATCGTGGTGTCGGACCGGAGGATCTGGTCGCGGTGGCCGTGCCGCGATCGGTGGATTCGGTGCTCGCGGTGTGGGCGGTGGCCAAGACCGGCGCCGGATTCGTGCCGGTGGACCCGCATTATCCGGCGGATCGGGTCACACACATGCTGACCGACTCCGGTGTGAGCTTCGGCCTGACCGTCGCCGCGGTCCGCCGCGGCCTGCCCGATCACGCCGAATGGCTGATCCTCGACGACCCGATCACCGCGCAACAGCTGCAGCGGTATCCGGTGGACCGGGTGACCAATCAAGATCGGGTGCGACCACTGCACGGCGCACATCCGGCCTACGTCATCTACACCTCGGGCTCGACCGGCGTCCCCAAGGGCGTGGTGGTCACCCATCAGGGATTATCCGGCTTCTGCGATGAACAGCGGACCCGATACCGGGTTATCAGCACCGCCCGGACACTGCATTTCGCCTCGCCGTCCTTCGACGCATCGGTGCTGGAACTGTTGTTGGCATTGGGCGGCGCGGCAACCATGGTGGTCGTATCGCCGACCGTCTACGGTGGCGCGGAACTGGCCGCGGTGCTGCGGCGTGAGCGGGTGACCCACGCCTTCGTGACACCCGCGGCCCTGGCCTCGGTGGAGCCCGCCGGACTCGACGAACTGCGGGTCGTGGTGACCGGTGGTGAGGCCTGCCCGCCGCAGTTGGTGCGGCGCTGGGTATTACCGATCGCGGGCGGGCTGCTGCGCGAATTCTTCGATGCCTACGGTCCGACCGAGGCCACCATCGCCACCAATATCACCGCGCCGATGGTGCCGTGGGAGCCGGTGACCCTGGGCTCGCCGATCCACGGCATCGCCGCCTATGTGCTCAATGATCGGCTGGTGCCGGTGCCGAACCGGGTGGTCGGCGAACTGTATGTGGCCGGTGCGCAACTCGCGCGCGGTTACCTGGGCCAACCGACGCTCACCGCGGCCCGATTCGTGGCCAACCCGTTCGAACCGGGTACCCGGCTCTACCGCACCGGCGATCTGGTGCGCTGGACCGCGACCGGTGAACTGGAGTACCTCGGCCGCAACGACTCCCAGGTCAAGATCCGCGGCTTCCGCATCGAACTCACCGAAATCGACGCGGTACTCGGCTCATACGACCATGTGGATTTCGCGGTAACCGTCGGGCACGAACTCGACAGCGGTACCACCGTATTGGCCTCCTATGTGCACCCCATCGACGGGCTGACCGTCGATATGGCGGAGCTGAAGGCACTGGTAGAGCGGAAATTGCCGGCGCATATGGTGCCCGCGTGCATCACGGTGCTCGACAAGGTGCCGCTGACGCCGATGGGCAAACTGGACCGCAAGGCGCTGCCCGCACCGGTATTCGAGGCCAAGGTGTTCCGCGCACCTTCGACACCGGTCGAGGAGATCGTCGCGGGCACCTTCGGTGATGTGCTCGGTGTCGCGCGCGTCGGCCTGGACGACGACTTCTTCGAGCTAGGCGGCAATTCGCTGCTGGCCACCCAGGTGACCGCACGGCTGGATGCCGCGCTGGATACGCAGTTGGCGGTCCGCGATCTGTTCCACGCGTCTACGGTCGCCGCCTTCACCGCCGTGGTCGAACGCACCGCCGGATCCGGCCGGAGTCGGCCGCGGCTGGTCGCGGGGGAGCGGCCCGAACTGATTCCGCTGTCGCTGGCGCAGCAGCGGTACTGGTTCCTCAACCAGTTCGATACCGAAACTTCGGCTGTGGACAATATTCCGCTCGCCGTGCGGCTCACGGGTGAGCTGGATGCGGCGGCGCTCGGGCTGGCCATCGGCGATGTGCTGTCCCGGCACGAGGTGCTGCGAACCACCTATCCGAGCATCGGCGGGCGGCCGCATCAGGTCATCCATCCGGTGCCGGACACACGGTTCGCCATGGTGCCGGTCGATGTGGCCGAGGACGAACTGGTACGTCGGCTCATCGACTTCGCGGTGCTGACCTTCGATGTGGCCGTCGAGGTTCCGGTCGCGGTCGAGCTGTTCCGCCTGGCGCCGCGCGAGCATGTGATAGCGCTGACCGTGCACCATGTCGCGGCCGACGGCGCATCGATGGGACCGCTCGCCCGCGATCTCATGGTCGCCTACGCCGCGCGGGTGCAGGGGCAGGCGCCGCTGTGGCAGCCGCTGCCGGTGCAGTACGCCGACTACGCGCTGTGGGAGCGCGAGGCACTCGGCGACGAGGACGATCCGGAATCGCCGGCCGCACAGCAGATCGCCTACTGGCGACGGACGTTGGCGCAGTTGCCGGACCAGCTGGAACTACCGACCGATCGTCCGCGCCCGCCGGTGCAGTCGTTCCAGGGCAAGTCGGTGCGGTTCGAGATCTCGGCGGATCGGCACGCGGAACTACATGCGCTGGCGCGGGCCAATCACGCCTCGCTGTTCATGGTCGTGCATGCGGCGCTCGCAGTACTGCTGGCCCGGTTGTCGGGCACCGACGACATCGCGGTCGGTACGCCCATCGCGGGTCGTGGCGAGCGCGAACTCGATGATCTGATCGGCATGTTCGTCAACACTTTGGTGTTCCGGACGCGGGTGCGTCCCGGTGACAGCTTCGCGGCCCTGCTCGCTGACGTGCGCGAGCGCGATCTCGAGGCCTTCGCCAATGCCGATGTGCCCTTCGAGCGAATCGTCGAGGCGCTGAATCCGGTTCGCTCGATCGCCCGCAATCCGCTGTTCCAGGTGGGTCTTTCCTTCCAGAACCTGGCCGAGACCACCTTGGAGCTACCCGGACTCTCTGTCGCCACGGTCGATTTCGATCTGCAGCTGGCCAAGACGGATCTGCACATCTCGCTGGCCGACCGCTACACCGACGACGGCGCGCCCGCCGGGATCGTGGCGAACTTCGGCTATGCCACCGACCTGTTCGACGAGTCGACGGTGCAAGGTTTCGCCGACCGGTTCGTCCGGGTGCTCGACGCCGTGCTCAACGATGTGTCGGTGCGGGTCGGCGAGATCGAACTGCTCGCCGTTGACGAGAGTTCGCGGATTCTGGCGGGTTGGAACGACACCGCGCATCCGATCGATGCGACCGCGACGCTGGTGTCGCTCCTGGATGCGACGGTGGCCGCCACGCCGGATGCGGTGGCGGTGGTATCCGATCAGCCGGGGCGCAAGCTCAGCTATGCAGAGCTCGACGCCCGGGTGAACCGGTTGGCGCGGTACCTGATCGAGCGCGGTGTGCGCCCGGAGGACCGGGTGGCATTGGGCATCCGCCGGTCCATCGATCTGATCGTCGCCATGTACGCGGTGGCGAAATCCGGTGCGGCGTATGTGCCCATCGATCCGGATCAACCCGTCGAACGCGTCGAGTACATCCTGCAAACCGCACAACCGGTCTGCCTGCTGAGCTCCGTGCACGACGGCTTCCACACCGACGCCGTCGATTCCGTGACGATCGATGAGCTCGACCTGTCGCGCTACTCGGACGCTCCGCTCGCGGCGCACGAACGCCGTGGCGCACTGCTGCCAGGCAATACCGCGTACGTGATCTACACGTCGGGTTCGACCGGGCAGCCGAAGGGCGTCGCGGTTCCGCACGGCGCGATCGTCAACCAGTTGCTATGGGAGACGGCCGAATTCGGGCTCGGAGCCGATGATGTGCTGCTGCTCAAGACGGTCGCCACCTTCGACCTGTCGGTATGGGAGTTCTGGACGGCGGCGATATGCGGTGGCACGGTGGTCGTTGCGGCGCCGGATGGTCATCGGGATCCGGCCTATCTGAACGAATTGATGGCGCGCGAGTCGGTGACGACCCTGCATGTGGTGCCGTCGATGCTGGACGCGCTGTCGACGGGTCAGCTGTCCCGATCGCTGCGCCGGGTGCTGGCCATCGGTGAGACGCTACCGGCCGCCACCGCGCAGCGATTCCGCCAGGGCAACGGCGCGGACCTGTTCAACCTGTACGGCCCCACCGAAGCCGCGGTCTCGATCACCAACCATCGGGTGACCGACGCCGACTCCGTTTCGGTGCCGATCGGTGGGCCGGAGTGGAACAGCCATGTCTACGTACTGGATTCGCGCTTGCGGCCGGTGCCGGTCGGCGTATCCGGCGAGTTGTACCTGGCCGGTGCACAATTGGCGCGTGGCTACTTCGGGCGGACCGACCTCACCGCGGAACGGTTCGTGGCCAACCCATTCGAATCCGGTGCCCGCATGTACCGCACCGGCGACCTGGTGTCCTGGAACGAGCACGGTGAGCTGGAATACCACGGCCGCACCGACTTCCAGGTGAAGATCCGCGGCTTCCGGATCGAACTCGGCGAGATCGAGACGGCACTGCTCGCCCGGCCCGAGATCGCGCAGGCCGCGGTGCTCGTCAAATCCGATGCGCGGATCGGTGATTGGCTGGTGGCCTATGTCGTGCCGGCTGACGACGCTACGCCGATCGTGGTCGCCGAACTGAAGGCCGCGCTGGCCGCGGTGCTGCCGTCGTACATGATGCCCAATGCGTTCGTCACACTGATGGCCTTGCCGCGCAATGCGAATGGCAAGCTCGATCGCGCCGCGCTGCCCGATCCGGAGTTCGAGACCCAGGTCTTCCGCGCGCCTGCGACACCGGTCGAGGAGATCGTGGCCGGAGTCTTCGGCGATGTGCTCGGCGTGGAGCGCGTCGGACGCGATGACGACTTCTTTGCCATGGGCGGCAATTCGCTGCTTGCCACACAGGTGGCGGCCCGGGTCGGCGACGCGCTGGATACCAAGGTGCTGGTGCGCTCGATCTTCGAGACGCCGACCGTGGCCGGCCTCGCCACCAAGGTCGAAACCCATGCCGGTTCCGGTCGGCGGCAGCCGCTGCTGGCCGGGCTGCGGCCGGAGCAGATCCCGCTGTCGCTGGCGCAGTTGCGGATGTGGTTCATCAACCAGTTCGATCCCAGCTCGGCGGCCTACCACATCCCGGTGGCGATCCGGCTCTCCGGCGAACTCGATATCGCCGCACTGGGTTCGGCGGTCGAGGACATGGTGGCGCGGCACGAGGTGCTGCGCACCGTCTACCCGCAGACCGCGGACGGTCCGGTGCAGGAGGTGCTCGCACCCAGCGAAGTGCCGATCGATCTGGTCCCGATTCCGATCGCGGAATCGGATGCGGTGCAGCAGGTGCAGCAGATCGTCGCGGCTGGCTTCGACGTCACCGTCGAGGTGCCCTTCCGCGCCACCCTGTTCCGGCTCGATACCGCCGCTAGCGACTACTCGCAGGTCGCTCGAAACAACGCCGATCACATCCTGGTGTTCGTCGCCCATCACATCGGCGCCGACGGATGGTCGATGTCGCCGCTGGTCCGCGACGTCATGCTGGCCTACTCGGCCCGCAGCGCGGGTGAGCTGCCCTCGTGGTCACCGCTGCCGGTGCAGTATGCGGATTTCAGTGTCTGGCAACGCAATGTGCTCGGCTCCGAGGACGATCCGGAGAGCCTGATCTCGGCACAGGCCGCATATTGGCGGACAGCGCTGGCCGATCTGCCCGACGAACTGAACCTGCCCGCGGACCGGCCGCGCCCGGCGCTGCGGACCTTCGCGGGCGGTCGCACCGAATTCGAGATCGACCCGCTGGTGCACGCCGGACTGGTGCGCCTGGCCCGCCGGCACAACGCCACCATGTTCATGGTGGTGCACGCCGCGCTGTCGGTATTCCTCGCGCGCATGTCCGGCACCGACGATATCGCCATCGGCACCCCGGTCGCCGGTCGCGGCGCGGCCGAACTCGACGACATGATCGGCATGTTCGTCAATACGCTGGTGCTGCGCCTACCGGTGCCCGACGACCGCACCTTCGGTGATTTGCTCGCCCATGCCAAAGACACCGACCTGCAAGCCTTTTCGCAAGCCGACCTTCCGTTCGAGCGACTGGTCGAACTGCTGAACCCGCCGCGTTCCACGGCTCGGCACCCGCTGTTCCAGGTGTCGATGTCGTATCTGAACCTGCCGACCAGCACCTTCGAACTCCCCGGACTACGCGCGGAGACCTTCGATTTCGCCGTCGACACCGCGAAATTCGATCTCTCGCTGACCATGTGGGCGCCGGGTACCGCCGAGGAGAGCCTGCGCGGTGAGTTCAACTTCGCGCGAGACCTGTTCGACGACAAGACGATCGAGATGTTCGCCGCCCGGTTCACCCGGCTGCTCACCGAGATCGTCGCGCGGCCCGATGCCCCGATCGGTGACCTGCGGCTGCTCGGCGCCGCCGAAGAGCAGGCGCTGACACCGGTGCGGCGCGGCGAGACACCCGCCGTCCGGCTGCTGCCGGACCTGCTGACCAGCGCGGTCAGCGTCGATCCCGAACATGTCGCGGTGCGCACCGCCGGTCGCTCGATCTCCTACCGCGAACTGGACGAATACTCGTCGCGGCTGGCCCGGGTGCTGATCGATCGGGGTGTCGGCCCGGAGAGCCTTGTCGCCCTTGCCTTCCCGCGTTCGCTGGAGATGGTCGCGGCCTTCTGGGCCATCGCCAAGGCCGGTGGCGCGCACGTGCCGATCGACCCGACCTATCCGACGGACCGGATCCGGCACATGGTGACCGATTCCGGTGCCGTCCTCGGCATCACCACCTCCACCTACACCGAGCGGCTGCCCGAGGAGTCGACCGAAACCAGCTGGCTACAGCTCGACGATCCCGCGATCCACGCGGCCGTGGCCGGTAAGTCGCCATCGCCGATCACCGATGCCGAGCGGCTGCGCACGCTGCTGCCGCAGCATCCGGCGTACGTGATCTACACGTCCGGGTCGACGGGCACACCCAAGGGCGTCACCGTCACCCAGGTCGGCCTCGGCGGTGCCGTGGAGAACGCCACCGCAGTGTTCCAGCTCGGTCCGCAGCATCGGTTCCTACATCTGTGCTCGCCGAGCTTCGATCCGTCGATTCTGGAGTGGCTGTGCACCTTCCACAACGGCGCGACGCTGGTCATCGTGCCGTCCACCATCCTCGGCGGCCCGGATCTGACCGCGCTGCTGCGCACCGAGCGGGTCACGCACGCGATCTTCACCCCCGCTGTGCTCGGCACCGTCGATCCGGCCGGTCTGGACGAATTCCGATTCCTGTGCTGCGGTGGCGATTCCAGTTCGCCCGAGTTGGTCGCCAAATGGCAACCGGGACGGCATTTCATCAACGGCTACGGTCCGACCGAGGCCACGGTGGCCGCGTCCTGGAGCGAGATGATCGCCGGACAGCGCATTACGATCGGCGGCCCGGTGCCGGGAACGCCGATGGTGGTGCTGGATTCGCGGCTGCGCCCGGTGCCGCCGGGTGCGGTCGGCGAGCTCTATCTCGGTGGCAACGCGCTGGCACGCGGCTATCATGACCGCCCGACGCTGACCGCGGAACGTTTCGTCGCCGACCCGTG
Organism: Nocardia sp. NPDC006982; assembly: GCF_042869435.1. Classification (NCBI taxonomy): domain Bacteria; kingdom Bacillati; phylum Actinomycetota; class Actinomycetes; order Mycobacteriales; family Nocardiaceae; genus Nocardia; species Nocardia sp. NPDC006982. Next base: position 79,506 of record NZ_JBIAFV010000022.1, read on the forward strand.
GGGCCCGCCCGGTGCCCGGATGTATCGCACCGGTGATCTGGTGCGGTGGGTCGGCGAACCGGGGGAGTGGGAGCTCGAATACGTCGGTCGCACGGACTTCCAGCTCAAGATCCGCGGTCTGCGCATCGAACTCGGTGAGATCGATGCGGTGTTGCGGGGGCACGACGATGTCGAGTTCGCCGTCACGATCGGTCGGGAAAACCCGACGGGGGAAAAGATTCTCGTCGCCTACGTGCTTCCGGTGGTGGGGCGGACCATCGATACCGGTGCGCTCACCGAATACGCCGCGCGCAGTCTGCCTCGGCACATGGTGCCCTCGGCGGTGGTGGTCCTCGACCATGTGCCGCTGACCCCGGTCGGCAAGCTCGACCGCGCGGCGCTGCCCGCACCCGAACTCGCCCCGCGTCCCTATTTCGCGCCCGCGACCCCGCAGGAACAGGCCGTCGCCGACGTATACGCCGAGGTACTCGGCCTCGACCTGGTCGGCTCCGATGACGATTTCTTCGCACTCGGCGGCAGTTCGCTGGCCGCCATGCGCGCGGTGAACAAGCTGCGCGAGCTGACCGGAATCGCGGTCCAGGTGCAGTGGTTCTTCACCGATCCGACCGTCGCGGCGCTCACCCAGCGCATCATGGCCGCCGACGAAACCGAGGTCTACGAATACGGATTGAACGCCGAGGCCGCACTCGACGTGCTGCTGCCGATTCGCCACGGCACCGGCGAAGCGCTGTTCTGCATCCATCCGATGGCCGGATTGTCCTGGTGCTATACCGGTCTCGCGCAGTATCTGCCCGCCGAGCGCCCGATCTTCGGTGTGCAGTCGCCCGCACTGTCCGAATCCGACTTCCGGCCGGATTCGCTGGATGCCATGGCTCGGCGCTATGTCGAGGAGATCCGCGCGGTGCAGCCAGAGGGGCCGTACCGGCTGCTCGGGTGGTCGCTCGGTGGTGCGCTGGCCCATGCGGTCGCCGTCGAATTACAGTCCGCGGGTGCGGAAGTCGCACTGCTCGCCATGCTGGACAGCCGCACCGGCGGCAATATCGCCGACTTCTGGGCGGAACTGCGCTCGGCCTTCGCCGAACTCGGCATCGGCCCGGACATGCTGGGTGACAGCAATATCCGCAACCTCACCGAAGAGGCGCTCGCGGTGCTGTACGCCAACATTCCGCCCGAACTGGCACTGCTGACCCCGGAACGCCTGCGCCAGAGCTACCGTGGCGCGGTGCGCTCGGTCGAGCTCGGAATCAACCATCAGCACAAGGTTTTCCACGGCACACTCGACTTCTTCAGCGCCACCGGCCACACCGCCGAATCCCGGGCCTGGCGGCCGTATGTCGACGGCACGATCAACGAGCATCCGGTCGAGGCGACCCATGAGCTGATGACGTCACCGGCGGCCCTCGCCGAAATCGGACCCGTCCTGGCCGCCTTGCTCACCGAGCCCGAGCCCCCGGTCGAGAATGCCGCGGAGCCAACCGAAGCCGAGGCACCGGTCGAATACGCCGCCGCACCGGAGGGATACGAGTACGCGGCACCGCTCGCCGATCCGGCCGGGTTCGACCACGACTATCCGACATCGGTCCTGGTCCCGGTACAAATCGATGTCCCGGCACCGATCGAGGAGCTGCCCCCGACGGTCGAGGCACCGGTCCTGGACCTCGACGACGACGAACCCGAGATTGCCGACGAACCCGAGATCGCGGTCCAGCCCGAGCGTGTCCCGTTCGCGGTCATCCACGACGACGATCCGATCGAGTACGCCGTCCCGCACCGTCGCGACGAACCCGACGACGCGCCCATCCCGCTGTCGCTGACTCCGAATGCCGTGCGGCTCTTGGACTCCGGTGTCGAACTGCGCGTCGTCACCCTCGAGATCCCGCCCAACTACTCACCGGAAGCGGTGCAATTCGCCGTCGATACGGTGCTCGAACAGCACCCGATGCTGTGGGTCCGGCTGCATCGTGACCGTGCGGGCGCCGATCCGGTCTTCGAGATCCCGGCCGAGGCGCAGCGTCTCGACGAGGCGTTCCTCAGCCTGGAATACGGCATCGAGCAGACGCCGCCGCCGGTCGACGATGTGGTGCGTGCGGTCGCTACGGAACTCGATCCGGTCAATGGCCGCAATATCCGTTTCGTACTGGTCGGCGGCCGCGAGGTGCCATCGACCATGGTCATCGTCGCCAACGGTCTCGTCGTGGACGACACCTCCTGGCGCACCATCATCGACAAGCTGTCGCTGGCCTGGTCGCGTGGCAGGCACCGCTCGCCCGCCGTTCCCGAGGCCGGACTGTCCGCCCTGCTCCGGGTGCTGTCCGAGGGGGCGAGCGGCCCGGCAGCAATCGAGGAAGTGGCGTGGTGGCACCACACCTTGAGCGCGGTCCCCGCCGCCAAGGCCGGTGCCACGAACAAGAACCTGCGAGCGCGGCGCCGGGTCTCGCTGACGATCACTACCGAGGGCACCGCCGCCGTCGTCGCCGCGGCCGCCGCGCATGGTGCAGGCATCGACGAAGTCCTGCTCACCGCACTGGCGATCGCACAGATCACCTCCGCGGGCGAAACCGTCACCGAGGCGATGGGCCCGGTGGTCCGGCTGCACGCCGACAGCCGGTCGATGGCCGAGACCGATGCCCTCGTCGGCGCCTTCACCACCGATTACCCGCTCCCGCTGCAACTGGATGGTGTGAACATCCAGGAGGCGCTGGTCGGTGGTCGGGCGGCGGGTATCGCGATCGAGCAGGTCAAACGGCTCATCGGAGCCGTGCCGTCCTTTGGCGTCGGTTACGGCCTGCTGCGCTATCTCAATCCCGATACCGCCGCCGCCCTGAGCGCACTCCCCGCCGGCCGGTGTGCGTTGCGCTACAGAGATCTGCGCCCGGCGCGCGTGCACACCGACGCACCGGCCGCTGATCTGCTGCTCGATATCACCGCCGACGCGACTGCCGAAGGCCTGCTCGTGCGCTTCGACTACGCGGCCGAGGTATTCGGTGGTGACGAGGTCAAGACTTTCGCCGAACACTGGATACGGGCCCTCGGTGGACTGGCCGAATACGGTCAGCGATATCCGGGGCGACCATGATCACATTCCGGCCGCTGAGGCATGATGGAGCAACATTGCGGTAACGATGTCCACTATCGTCACGACTAAATAGGCCGTATGGTCGGCCGCGGTGCATGCCCGCGGCCAGGGGAAGCCCTCCCGTAATCACGATACGAAGTGAAGGTGTGAAATTGATGCGTAGTCTGATCCGGCGTCGCGGCACACGTGCGGCGGCGGTGATCGCGGCAACCGCGGTATTCGCGGGAGTCATGTCCGGCTTCGGCGCATCTACCGCGACGGCTGATCCGATCATCGATTCGAAGACGCTGCTGGCGAACCCGGTTGCGCCGGACGGCTCGAAGATCACCAAGGCCGAGTACAAGGACGACCGCAGCATCCGCCTGTACGTCTGGTCCGCGGCCATGGACCGGACCTTCCCGATCGACGTGCAGCGCCCCGCCGACGCCTCGGTGCCGCGTCCGGTGCTCTACTTGCTCAACGGTGCGGGCGGCGGTGAGGACAGCGCGTCCTGGGTGGCCAAGACCGATGCGCTGAAGTTCCTCGGCGACAAGAACGTCAATGTGGTCCAGCCCATCGGCGGCAAGTGGAGCTACTACACCGACTGGATCAAGGATGATCCGGTACTCGGCCGCAACAAGTGGAAGGCCTTCTTCACCGAGGAGCTGCCGCCGCTGATCGACGGCGCGCTCGGCACCAACGGCACCAATGCCATCGCGGGCCTGTCCACCTCGGGCACCACCGTGCTCGCGCTGCCGATCGCCAAGCCGGGTCTGTACAAGGCCGCCGCGGCCTACAGCGGCTGCGCCCAGACCAGTGATCCGGTCGGCTCGGAGTTCGTCAAGCTGACCGTCGAGACCTGGGGCGGCGGCAATGTCGACAACATGTGGGGCCCGGTCGGTGGGCCGGAGTGGGTGGCGAACGATCCGTACGTCAATGCCGAGGGGCTGCGCGGCACCGATCTCTACATCTCGACCGGCAGTGGTCTGCCCGGCCCGTACGACACCCTCGACGGTCCGTACACACTGCCCGGTCCGGGCGGCCTGGCCAACCAGATCCTGATTGGTGGTGTCATCGAGGCGGGCACCAATTACTGCACCCACAACATGCAGGCGAAGCTGGATTCGCTGGGCATCCCCGCCACCTACGACTTCCGTCCCAACGGCACCCACTCCTGGGGCTACTGGAACGACGAGCTGCACGCCTCCTGGCCTACCCTGGCCAAGGGCCTCGGCATCTGAGCTGATCCCCGCGACTTCCAGCCGACCGCCCCGATTGTGCGCTATTGCACAATCGGGGCGGTCTGTTTTTTATAGATAGTGCTAAACAAAAAGTTTGGGAACCCGTAAAATTCTGTTCTATGAGTACAACCCTGGTCGAGTCGGCGCGGAACGCGACGACCCGGGCGAGATCCGTCAGCGTCTTGCTCGGTCCGGCCTTCGTAGCGGCCATCGCCTATGTCGATCCCGGCAATGTGGCCTCGAATATCAGCGCGGGCGCCCAGTTCGGCTACCTACTCGTGTGGGTCATCGTGATGGCCAATGTGATGGCCGGGCTGGTGCAGTTCCTGTCGGCGAAGCTGGGGTTGGTCACCGGTATGTCGCTACCGGAGGCGGTGCGGTACAAGTCGAGTCGTCCGGTGCGCCTTGCCTATTGGGTGCAGGCGGAGACCGTCGCGATGGCCACCGACCTGGCCGAGCTGGTCGGCGGCGCGATCGCGCTGAAGCTGCTGTTCGATCTGCCGCTGCTGGTCGGCGGCGTGATCACCGGCGTGGTCTCGATGGCGCTGCTGCTGGTGCAGAACCATCGCGGGCAGAAGCCGTTCGAGCGGGTCATCACCGGGATGCTCGCCGTCATCGCCATCGGCTTCCTGGCCAGCGTGGTGATTTCGCCGCCGTCGGCCTCCGGCACCGTCGGTGGTCTGCTGCCGCGGTTCCAGGGCACCGAGAGCGTGCTGCTCGCGGCGGCCATGATCGGCGCGACCGTCATGCCGCACGCGGTGTACCTGCATTCCGGGCTGGCCCGGGACCGCCACGGTCAGCCCGAGATCGGTCCGCTGCGGACCCGGCTGCTGCGGATCACCCGATACGACGTCGGACTCGCCATGGTGCTCGCGGGCACGGTCAATCTAGCCATGCTGCTGATGGCCGCGAACACCCTGCGCGGCCGCGAGAATGTCGACACCCTGGAGGGTGCGCACGCCGCCGTCGGCGATGCGCTCGGCCCGGTCGCCGCGCTGCTGCTCGCGATCGGCCTGCTGGCCTCCGGTCTGGCATCGACCTCGGTCGGCGCGTATGCCGGGGCGATGATCATGGAAGGGTTGCTGCGCCGCAAGATTCCGCTCCTGGTCCGGCGGCTGGTCACCCTGATTCCGGCCATCATCATCCTCGCGATCGGCATCGATCCCACTCGCGCACTGATCATTTCGCAGGTGGTGCTGTCGTTCGGCATCCCGTTCGCCCTGATCCCGCTGGTCCGCTTCACCAGCGACCGCATACTGATGGGCACCGACGTCAACCACCGGGTGACCACCGGCCTGGCCTGGCTGGTCGCCATCATCATCAGCCTGCTGAACGTGGCACTGATCTACCTGACCGTCACCGGCGACTAGGCGAACAGCATGCGCTGCGCATAGCCCGTATCGAAATACTCACGGGCCTCGGCGATCTTGCCGTTCTCGACCCGGAAGACGATCGCCACATTGTTGACGTACGGTTCGCCCGCCTTGGTGGTCGCGCGGGTGGTCCATTCGGCGACCGCCTGCGCACCGTCGGCCAGCACGGTCCGCACCTCCTGGCCGATCGGCTGTGACACATCCATCCGCTCGATCATCTGCGCGACGAATTGCCCGAAGATCTCCTCCGGTCCGGTCCAGGTGCGCGCGGTCGGCAGGTCGCCGAACAGGGTCCAGGTCGAATCCGGGGTGAAGAAGCCTGCGGCGCGTTCGGCGTCACCGGATCCGAGTGCCTCGATATAGGCAAGGATGGTGGCGCGGGTCTGCTCTGTGGTCGACATGATGCTCCTTCAGACGTCGATGGTGAGGATGGCGTTGCCGCGGATCCGGCGGTTGTTCAGATCGGTGAGTACGCTTGCCGTTTCGGCCCAGTCGGCGACCCTACCGAGCTCCGGATGCAGGCGGCTGGTGGCCGTCAGGTCGACCAGGACGCGCAGATCCTCGGCATCGGTGGTGTCGGCGACCCAGTGCGGGAAATGCCGCAGCGTGAACGGCGAGGCCGTCAGGTATTCGAAGAAGCTGAGCCGGATCGGTTGCAGGCTCGCCTGACCGAACCACAGCACGGTGCCGCCGGGCGCGATCCGGGCGAGCGCCGCCGCGAAGACATCGCCGCCGACCGATTCGAAGATGACATCGAAGGGACCGTCGGCGTCCGCGACATCATGGACGACGGCGGCCGCGCCGAGTTCGGCCAGCCGGGCGCCGCGTTCGGGCGAGGCCGCCACCGCGGTCACCGAAATGCCTGCCGCCGTTGCCAATTCCACCAGGTAGTGACCGACTCCGCCGGATGCTCCGGTGATCAGTGCCTTCTTGCCCGCAGGGGCCTCGACGTGCCGGAGTAGACGCAATGCGGTCAAACCCGCGAGTGGCAAAGCTGCCGCGGTGGTGGCGGTGATGGTGTCGGGCAACTGGGCCAGTGCGGCGGTCGGGATGGCCACCCGTTCTGCCCAGCCGCCGCCTTCGGCATGACCGACCACGCGGGTGCCGACGGCCGGCCCCGAGCCGTCGGCGGCGGCCGTGACGACCCGGCCGACAACATCCTGTCCCATCACGGTGCCCGGTGCGGTCGGCGTGCCGTAGGCGCCGGTCATGGCGAGAATCTCGCCGCGGTTCACCGAGAATGCCTCGACCTGGACGATCACGGCATCGGCGGCGGCCGTTGGTTCGGGGGTGTCGGCGAACCGCACCAAGGCCCGATCACCGGTTGCTGCAAGGGCTTTCATCTGACTTCCTCCTGGTCGTTGCGACGAAAACCGACATTAAGAGGGTTGGTTTCCAGATGAAAGAAGGCAGTAATTAGTGGTATAGGTACCTGGTGGATACCAACAATCCCATGGCATACGACATCTTCAATCCGAACTGTCCGTCCCGCGCGGTTTTCGACCGGCTCGGTGAACGCTGGACCGGGCTCGTGCTGCTGGCCCTGAAGCCGGGCACGCTGCGCTTCTCGGAGTTGCGCAGGCAGGTGCAGGGCATCACGCAGAAGATGCTCACCCAGACGCTGCGCGGCCTGGAGCGCGACGGCATGGTGTCGCGCACGGTGTATCCGACCGTGCCGGTCACCGTCGAATACACGCTGACACCGCTCGGGCACAGCCTCAGTGCCGCCGTAGACATTCTGCGGGCCTGGGCCATCGAACACATCGATGAAATCGATGCGGCCAGAGCCGAATACGAGCAGGCAGGGTGATCAGACCCAGTTCTCGATCCAGTATTTCCAGATCATCGGGGCATAGGCGGCCAGCGGCTGCACCTTGATATCGGTGCCCGCGAGTGCGGCGGTGGCATTGCGGCAGTCGAACCAGCAGCTGAATTCACTGTGCTCCAACACATCCTGGGGGACGCCGACGCGCGGGAGCAGCCAGCTCGTGCCGGGGACGCGCAGCATCATCTCGAGGGTGCGCTTGGGCATCACCTCCACCAGATGCGGTGCACCGGCCTCGTCGGCGAACAGATTCAGCGCCTCGGCGGCGCTCTGTCGGCGCGGATCGGCCAGGTGGTAGGTGGTGCGGATCGAGTCGGGCCGGTGTGCGATATGGGCCAGCGCGCGAGCCACGAAATCGACCGGGACCATATTGGTTTCACCCAGCTTCGGCACCAGCACGGGCAGAATCCTGGGCAGCTGCGCGGCCATGCGCAGCAGCCGGAAGAAGTAGTACGGCCCATCGATTCGATCGATCTCACCGGTGCGCGAATGCCCGATCACGATCGAGGGCCGATAGATCCGCCAGCCCAACTCGGATTCGCGCACGATCTTCTCGGCCTCGAATTTCGCCCGCTGCATCGGCGAACGCAGCACCTGCCCCTCGTCGAACATGTCCTCGGTGAACAGACCGTCGAACCCGCCCGCCACATCAACCGTCGAGACATGGTGCAGCAGAGTGGCTTTCAGCTGCTCCGCGACATCGACGACATGTCTGGTGCCGCCGTCGCGTTCAGCGAGGTCGTAGCTCGACGCCAGATGGAAGACGTGGTCGATCGACCCTCGGTGCTCGGCGATCCACGCCGGATCGATACCGAGCCCGGGTGCGCCCATATCCCCGCGCACCGGCCGCACCCGCTCGCCACCCATCCACTCCCGAGCACAACAGGTATACCGGTCCGCTGAATCGACCCCCGGCCGGACCAATACATGAATATCCCCCTCCCGTTTCAGCAGCTCGGGAATAAGAAATCGACCGATGAACCCAGTTGCTCCGGTAACCAGGTAAGCCATAGCCGATCAACATAGTCGCTTGTGCGGGCGCACCTGTGTCCGGGATCACGGCGCGCCCGATTCGTGCGATCAGTCGGCGAAGACCGGCTTGCGCTTGGTGAGCATGGCGGTCGCGCCCTCGAAGAAGTCGGGGGATTGGAGCAGTTCGCTCTGGCCGGTTTTTTCGGCGGCGAGGGCGGTGTCCAATGCCGAGAGGGTTGCGGCGTTGAGCGCCTTCTTGGTGAGTTCGAGGGCACGGCGCGGGCCCGTGGCGATCTTGGCTGCCGCCGCCTCGACCTTTGCGTCGAGTTCGTCCTCGGGAACCACGGCGGTGAACAGCCCGGCCGCCTTGGCCGCAGGCGCGGGGAGTCGTTCGCCGAGCAGGGCCATTTCGGCGGCCAGCGGGCGTCCGGCCGCGGCGGCGACCATGGCTGCCGCGCCGCCGTCGGGCATCAGGCCGATATTGATGAAGGCGAGCAGCAGGTAGGAATCCTCGGCGGCGTAGACCAGATCGGCGGCCAGCGCGATGCCGACGCCGACTCCCGCGGCCGCGCCCTTGATCCGGGCGATGACCGGAATCGGTGCGTCCACAATGGCTTTCACGAGCCGGTTGGCCACATCCATCACCATGTTCGAGGTGATGCCGCGCTGCGCCTCGGCGGCCGATGCGGCAAGATCGGCGCCGGTGCAGAAGTCGCCGCCCTCGCCGGTCAGTACGATCACCCGCACCGAGCGGTCCTCGGCGGCCGCGAGGAAGGTGTCACCGAGGGCGACCATGGTGTCGTAGTCGATGGCGTTTTTGCGCTTGGGCTTGGTGATGGTGACCCGGAGCACCTTGCCGTCGTGGACGGCGCTGAAACCGGCGGGTGTGGTCGCGGAATCCGGTTGGCTCATCTGGTGCTCCTGGTCTGGAATTCAGCGGGGATGGTTCTTTCGAGCGATCTGCAAGCAATCGCTAGTGGGAACCATGAATGGTGGTTAACTTTGCGAATTGTGGTTAACTTAGGATGATTTGTCCGGCGCTGTCAACCAGCAGCGCCGTACCGGAACGGAGAGCTACATGGTCGCGGATCGCAGCGAGGTCGGTCTCGCTTCCGCGCGGCCTGACGCGGGTGCGAGCAGGACCGGCGCGGAGCCGGTGCGGCGTCGCCCGAAGGATCGCAAGGTCCAGATCATCCGGGCCGCCGCGCGCGCGTTCAGCGAGCGCGGGTATTACCCGGTCGGCGTCGACGAGATCGCCGCGGAGGTCGGCATCTCGGGCCCCGCGCTGTATCGCCACTTCGCGAACAAGTACGCACTGCTGGTCGCGGCCGCCGAAGAAGGCGCACTGCACCTGCTGCAGGTCGCGCGCACCGCCGACAACCCGGATCTGGAGCCCGAAGCCAGGCTCGATGCCCTGATCAAGGCGATCAGCGAACACACCATCGATATCCGCCGCGAGGCCGGACTGTATCGCTGGGAGCGGCGCTACCTGGAGGCCGAGGACCGCGCCCGGATCAGGAAGGTCTACGACGCACTCAACGCCACGTTGGCCGAACCGATCGGACAGCTGCGCCCCACCGCGCCGCCCGCCGATGTGGCAATGCTCGCCGCCGGGGTGCTCAGCGCCATCGCCAGCATCTCCTCGCATCGCACCACGCTCGCCACCGCCCGGCTGATGCCGCTGCTGCGCGAGATGAGCTGGTCGATCCTGCGCGCCGAACTGCCACCCGCACCGACCGAGCCCCAGCCCGGACCGGCCACCCGCGGCCTACCGGTCACCTCGAAACGCGAACAGCTGCTCACCGAGGCGATCCGGATCTTCGGCAGGCAGGGCTATCACGAGGCCAGCATCGAGGAAATCGGCGCGGCCGTCGGCATCAACGCCTCCAGCGTCTACCGGTACTTCACCAGCAAGGCCGACCTGCTCGCCGCCGCCTTCCACCGCACCGGCGACCGGGTGGCCATCGCGATCACCGAGGCGCTGGCCGAGGCCACCAGCCGTCCGGACGCGGTCCGGCGTATCGCCTATCGCCAAGCCCGGCTCACCTTCTCGATGCCGGAGATCATGCCGGTCTACTACGCCGAATTCAGTAATCTGCCGCAGGCCGAACAGCACAAGCTGCGCGCCATCCAGCGCCAGAACGTGCTGGAGTGGGCCAACCTGCTCGACGGCGATCCGGTGGAGGCGCGCTTCCGCGTGCACGCCGCCATCGCTCAGGTGATCGACGTGGGCCGGTTGACCAAATTCGATCCCCGGCCCGAACAACTGGCCCGCGTCTGCGCCCTGATGGAAGCCGTCCTCTTGGGGTGATGCTCCATTTGGGGTGACATTTCCATCGCCGACGCAACGACTACGGAGCGAGTCTTACGAGCGAGGAGTTCGCGGCCCGTCTCGCGTCCGAGTCGTCGAAGCGCATGCGCCGCAGGCGCGAGTCTCGACGGCTCGGACGCGAGACACCAGGGGGCCGCGAAC